>NZ_ANBM01000005.1 GCF_002100115.1 Anaerovibrio sp. JC8
TACCCGCTGGGACAATTTTTATTATTTATTCTTTAAAAGAAAGAGTATTTCCGTTTTTTCACCAAATAGTACTTGATTACCAGAAGCATGAATAGAAAAATGCATTTCCTGCCTTCGCCTTTCCTTATATAAAACAGGTAATTTGAAATCACTTAATGGTACAACAAACACATCACTCTCTCCCGGTGAAAGGGTTTTACCGAAATAATCCCTTGATTCTCCCCCAACGCCATCACTGGTCCAAACGCTGAGATAGGGATCTTCCCAAGTTTTATTACTTTTATTTTCCACAGTAACCCGTACTTTCCAACCAGCAGGATAGTTTTCTGACCAGTTTTTCCATAGATCAGGCGGAAAATCATATGTTGTTCCCCAATTATTTATTGGAATGTCAAAGTTATCTGTCCATTCACCCAATCGCTCACCATTCATATAATACTTGGCATAAACAGCATTCCCCGTTTTCTCTTCTACGTTCTGGTTTGTATTGGCTATAGGAGCCTTGGTGGTATCATCCGTGATTTTATGCTCCGGTTGCTGGTTCTCGGCTTTGGTACCCTGCTGGGCCGCAGGTATTTTATCCTTTTTCTCATCCAGAATAGGTGCTTTAAGCTGCTCTTTCCCTTCTTGGATTATTTCCTCCACCGCCGGTGGAATGACCCTCTCCTGATGTACATGCTGTCGATACGTCCATAATCCACCCACGACAAGTAATACCGCAAGTATAGCACCAAAAAATTTAAGGACCTTATGCTGATTATGGTAAATCAAGGCATTTTTCAGGTCATTAACGGATTGGTAGCGTTGTTTTACATCCACTGCCACGCATTTATTCAATATGGGTGCTAACCAACCATGATAATTCTCTCCCAGCATTTCCTGAAAGGTAATTCCCAAAGAGTAGATATCACTGCGCTGGTCCGTCTGACCATATCCGTACTGCTCTGGCGGTGCATATCCCTTGGTGCCCAACAAACGGGTATCTTCCTTCTGTTCTTCCTTTACTGTACGGGCTGCATCAAAATCGATTAGACGCAAAAATTCCTGCCCACCAATATTTTGCACAATAATATTGGACGGCTTTATATCCCGATGAATAATACCTTGCTTGTGAAGCAATGCAAGCCCATCACAGAGCTGTAACAACAGCTCCCGGGCAGTGTATTCTGTCAGATATTGTTTGTTTGCCAACAGCTCATCAAAGGAGTCTCCATTAATAAATTCTTCCACTACAACAGTGGATTGATCATCCTCAGCACAATAAATAATCTCTGGCCATATGGATTTTTCCATATTTTTTAAGGTTAAATATGGCAAATTGGCCAGCCTTATTTTCTTAATGACTACAAAATTCCCATAGCTATCTGCTGCCAGCCATACCTCGGCTTTATCTGTCCGGTGAAGCAGGCGCACCTTCTCATACTTACTGGAAATATATTCCTCCGCCAGCTGTACAGCATCCTTATTTTGTTCAGTACCCATGCTTTCACCTTGCTTTCTATGCTAAAATGTATTATCATACCGTCATGGTTATTATATAACATCCATTTGACTGGAGGAACTATGAAAAATAAAAATACTGATTGGCTGGAGCATGAACTTAGTGACGCTCGCAGTGTAGAAAGCTTTTTATCTGAAAATAAAACCGAACTAAAAAATCAAACCCTGTCAGAGCATTTGGAATGGCTGCTAACGGAAAAGGGCTTAAATAAGGCTGAGGTTATTGAGAAATCAGGCTTGGACAAGGTATATGCCTATCATATTTTCGCCGGGCGCAAGAAAAGCTCCCGCAACCGGATTTTATCCCTTGCCCTGGCCATGGAGCTTTCTCCCGATGAAACCCAGCATCTTTTATATTATGCGGGAGTGGAACAGCTATATGTCCGAAACAGCTGGGACAGCGTGATTTGGTATGCCTTGGAAAATAAAATGTCCGTAGTGGAGGTCAATCTTCTTCTGGATAAATTAGGCGAAGATAAGCTTTTACAATAGTTAATAAGAAAAATTCCCCGCAGATTTTCCTGCGGGGATAATTTTTTAATTATCTATTTTTTTAGTTAACGTACTTCCTCTATATTCTCCCGTGGTATGGAATTGATAAACCGGCTTGGAATAGTGTTTTTATTCCGCTCCAGGGCTGAGGTGAGGTACAGCTGCTTCTTGGCTCTGGTGATACCCACGTAGAAGAGGCGGGCCTCCTCATCAAAATAGTTGGCATCAATGGAGAATTTGCTTGGGAAAACGCCCTCCTGCAGGCCGGCGAAGAACACCTGGTCAAATTCCAGCCCCTTGGCCTGATGGACCGTAATAATAGGAATTTTCGGGTGGGAAGCCAGCATTAAATCAAACTCCGTATTGGAAAGGGATGTCAGATTCAAGAGATTCTTCACGCCATCCAGACAGGACAGTGCCTTGTCGTCACGTTCCCGCATAAAACGATAGAGCTGTCTGAGATTCTCCACCTTGCTGTTGGACCGTCCTCCACTGCTATTTCTGGTATCCTCCTGCTGATAGCGTGTCAAAATACCAGTTTCCCGAATAATCTTATTCATCAAATCCTGAGGCCGCATATCGTACATATCCCGCTTATACTCATTAATCTTTTCCGCAAAGGGAGCAAAGACCTTGGAATATTTGGCAAAGAAACGGCGGCGTTCGTCAATGCCCTCAACGATATTGTTGTTCACCGCATAAATAAGGATCTCTCCTGTGGCAGAAATATCATCAAAGGCGTCATGGGTAGATTTATGGCTGACCTTAACAAAATCACCAACAGTAGACAGCTTATGGTTTTCCAGCTTTGGATAAAAGCGGCGGAAAATATCCAATGTATCATAATGGGCCTGACATTGGAGCCCTTCCATCTTCAAGCGTTTAAGCTGGCTGGCCAAAATGGTCAAGTCATAGCCCACATTGTGTCCCACAATTACACTGTCCTTGGCAAAATCAAGAAAGGCCTGCAGGCCAGCCTTAGGGTCCACACCTTCCCTTTGCAGCTGCTCATCGGTAATATGGTGAGTATGCACCGACTGTCCCACAGACTTAGTGGCCTTCAAAAAGAGATTCATTTTATCCAGTACAGCACCAGTCTTATCAATTCTGATGGCGGCTATCTGGACAATTTCATCCTTGGAAGTATCAAGGCCCGTGGATTCCACATCAAATACCACTACATTGCCCTGCTCCAGCTCCCGCCGCAGCATTTCAAAGGGTTCATCGTATTTAATGGTAGACGGATGGACCATATCGCTGGGACGGATACCAAGAGCCAAAGCTTCCTCTGATTGGAGCTTGTCAATAGTTCTGGCACCAATACCCTTGGCATATTCCTTGGCAACCCGACAGATACTGGTGTCATCCCATTCGTTAATCAGCATATTAAATACCGCCAGCACGTCCTTGATTTCCTGCCGACGGAAGAAATGAAACTCATCCACCAGCATAAATTCCAGAGGAAAATCATCAAATACGCCTTTTTGCAGCATCTGATTTTGCATCCGGGTTTCCATAATTTTACTGAAGCAGTTGGACAGCTTTTTATTATATACATTTGATCGGGTTAAAATGCATACTCTGGACAAATTGTCCGGCTTCAGCTTCTGCAGGGTATTATAAATCCAGTCCGCCTCAATGTAGGAATCCCTAAAGGAAGCGTGAACAATCTTATCCCCCGGACTATCGCTCATGGCCAGGGCATCATCAGGAAAAAAGTTACTGACCTTGTCCGGAAACCGCTTTTTCAGGTACTCATAGGAGCTGTCCAGCAGAATTCTGGTGGAGCGGTAATTTTTATTGAACACAATGAGACGTGGCTGATAATCAGCAAAGAATTTGTCAAAGATCAGATCAGGCTGGGAGCCCCGCCACTCATAAATGGTCTGGAAGAAATCGCCGCACATGATGATATTATTCTGGCCGAAAAGTGCTTCCAGCACACTGTATTCAAGGCGGCTGGTGTCCTGCACCTCATCAATGCACCAGAACCTATAGAAGCTGCTCCACCGCTCCCTTACTTCAGGATTTTTCAATAAGTCAAAGGCAATATTGATTAAATCACAAAAATCCATGGCATGGGCCATTCTAAGGGCATTGTCATAGGCATGCACCAGCTGACCGCCTTTGTTCTGGAACTCCATAATAAGGGCCGAGCAGGCCTTCCAGTTAACCCGGGCGGCATCAGAGAACCGCTGCCCCTTTTCCACCAACAATTTATCTATAACCCGCTGATAATCCCCACTGGCATCATCGGTAAAATAGTCATATTCGCCGCGGTATTCTTTCACCAAACCGATTACCTTCTGTATGGCAGCGGCCCAGCCAGTCTGGGCGGCCATAGCAGTTAATTCAGGGGTATTGCGGATTATTTCCAGACAGTCATCCTCATCGTAGATAATGGAATCCGCCGCAATACCGATATCCTGCCGCTTTACCTCCTGACGGATTATCTCATAACAAAAGCCGTGGAAGGTTTTTATGGTGACATCATTGGCGGCCTCTCCCACTACCTCCATAACCCGATTTTTCATTTCGCTGCAGGCCTTGTTGGTAAAGGTAAGGCAGGCTATTTCATGCCCCTCTGCCCTATTTTCTTCTATTATGTGAGCTATTCTATAGGCCAAGGTATTGGTTTTTCCCGTACCGGCCGAGGCTATCAGCAAAATATTGCTGTCCAGCTCATTAACCACCTCAAGCTGCTTTTCATTCAGTTTTTCCCGTTGTTTTTCAGTTTCCTGTCCTGACAAAGCTGAAACCTCCAAAATTCAAATAAAATCCTTAATTAATATTTAAACATAAAAGCAAAAGAAAAACAAATGTATGTTTTAAATAAAAATAAAAGCGGCTGAAAACTGCTGTTTCAGTCGCTTAAAGGATTATGATATTAAATTATCTGCTGCCAAAGGCCCGGCAATGAAGTACTGTACCGGTTACTGCATCAACATGAACCATGTAATCTACCTTATTAACACTGCATATTACATTATACACTGGGTGAAACTCCATCTTTGGAGGAGTAGGCTGGGCATTGGCATCCTGATCCTGCTGAGGAGATGCCGGGAATTGAACCTGCTGAGGCTGAGCCTGCTCTGCTGCCTGATCGTTAGCTGGTGGCTGTGGAGCTCCTGGGAAATTTTGCATCATGCCCATTCCAGGCCCCATGCCAGGACCTCTGCCATAACCCATGCCGGGACCCCTTCCAGGACCAAATTGCGGACCACCCTGCTGGCCATTCATAGCACCGCCCTGTCCGGCATAGTGATGGGGTCCACCGTGATGAGGACCACGATGGTAGCCATTAGGCCCTCTATAGCTATCATCATTATTGTCATTGTTGTCCTTGTCATGATCCCAATATGGACCATGGTCATTTATATCATGATGAGGGCCACAGCCTCTGCCATTATTAGGACCCCAATGACCGCCGAAATGTCCGCCACGGGCCATAAAGTGACCACCAGGACCATCACAGAGCAGAATTTCTCTCCAGGAAACACTGGACTCATCTACTCCCATAGCCGCAGCTGCTGCCGCCTTAACCTGCGATTCATCTACTACTTCCACGTTATTTGCAGCTAATCTCGATTCCACGATTTTGCTGTTGGCCTGGGCTATATTATGGAACCGGTTGATTTCCTGCTGATGACCATACCAGCCGAAACCTCCTACTGCCAGTACACACACTGCCAATGCTGCACCTGCCTTCTTCATGGTGCCTTTAGAAATAATCTTGCTATCCATAGTAAATTCCTCCTTAGAATTTTTCACGTTTTTGTTTTTCTGTATCCCCATCGGGTACACTTGAAGTATAAATCCCAAATCTAAACAAAATATAAACTGAACTTTAACATTTTCATAAATACGGATTTTTACTTGTTTAGATTTTTGTTAGAATTAAGGCGTATACTAGTATTGAAATAATATACTATTGAAATATAAAGAAGGTGTTTCCATGCGATTACGTGATATTTCAGTGCGAAAGCGTTTACTTATAACCAATTTTATGATGGTGTTTATCCCCTTTTGCGTACTGGTAATTATTGGCAGCAGCCTGATGCTGGGCATGCAGCTGATAAACGGCTCCAACCAGGAAAAGATAAACTCCATGTGGCCTGAAAAAGGACCGGCTCCTTCCATACAGTTTGCCATAAGCTCCATAAAGGTAAAGCTGGAGCATGGTAGCGGACCAATGGCTGGTCAGGGTATGGGTATGGGAAGGCACCACGGTCGTGGTATGCACAGGGGTATGAATCAGGGGAATCAAGGCAATCAGGAGAATCAGGAGAATCAGGGCGCCGGACCAAATATGCCCTTTGACAGCAGCGTGGAAAATGATTTGCACGCCCTTGAACAGCTGGGAATCCAAAGTGTTTTGACAAAGGATGGCACTATAGTCTACGTATCCCCGGGGGCAGATCCTCAGGATATTGAACAAAAGGTATCCTCCCGCAGTCAGGGAAGCTCCGTTATGCTCTGGGATGATGATATATTTTTATTTAAGCATCAGTCATCTGATCAACGGATACAAATTTATTCCTACGGCAAGGCACCGATTATTACGCGGGATGCTCCCCCAGTGCCAAACCCACGCCTGTATTGGAGTGACATTATTACCGTAATTATTATAGTGGCTATTATAACAATTATACTGCTGGGATTGTATTTTTCCAGATTGCTTTCAAGACAGATTTTGGAGCCTCTCACTGCTCTCAGAAAAGCCTCAGCGGAAATCCGCCAGGGCAATCTGGATACCCCTATTGATATCCAGACCCAGGACGAATTCGGCGATGCCTGCCGCGATTTTGAAGCCATGCGTCTGGAACTTAAGGCTGCCCGGGAACAGCAGGAAAAGTACGAGGAAAACCGCAAGGAGCTAATTGCCGGCATTTCCCACGACTTGTCCACTCCATTGACCGCCATGAAGGGCTATGCCAGCGGTATTCTTGAGGGTATTGCCAAAACCCCGGAAAAACAGCGTCACTATGTGGAAATGATACTTCAAGGGGCCACCACCATGGAAAAGCTGGTGGATAGCCTGTTCCTCTTTTCCAAGCTGGATTTGGGCCGCATTCCTTTTAATCTCAATAATGTTCCCCTAAAGGATTATTTTACCGATTTTTACAACGAGCAAAAGCCGCTTTTAAAGGAGAAAAATATAAATCTTTCCATGGATATAGACCTGCCTGAGGACAATCATGGGATGGTCTCCATTGACCGAAATCAGTTCCAGCGGGTGGTGGATAATCTTCTCAGCAATAGCCGCAAATATTGCCTTAATGAATCTGTAGATGTAAATATATCTTTAAGGCAGGATGGACAAAATCTCCGTATTGCCTTTACAGATAACGGTCCCGGAGTTGCTGCACAGGATCTGCCAAAGCTCTTTGACAGCTTCTACCGCACCGACCATGCCCGCAGCAATGTAGCTAAGGGAAGTGGCCTGGGACTGGCCATTACCAAGAAAATCATTCTGGGAATGAAGGGCCAAATCTGGGCCGAAGAAACCAGGGGCGGCGGATTAACAATAGTGATATTGCTCCCCCTTGCTGTGGCTGACGTGTAATTAAACCAAGGAGTGACTTACATGAAAAAGATTTTAATTATAGAAGATGACCCAAGTATCGCTGAACTGGAACGGGATTATCTGGAAGCCAGCGATTATCATGTAGATATCGAAGCAGATGGTGCGGCTGGTCTAAAGCGTGCCCTGGCCGAGGATTTCGATCTGCTGATTTTGGACGTGATGCTGCCGGGACAGGACGGCTTTCAGATTTGCCGGGAGCTCCGCAAGGAAAAGGAGCTGCCTATTCTGATGGTATCAGCCCGTCATGAGGATATAGATAAAATCCGTGCATTGGGGCTGGGGGCTGATGATTATGTAATAAAGCCCTTCAGCCCAAGCGAGCTGGTGGCCAGAGTCAAGGCTCATCTGGCCCGCTACCAGCGTCTGACCAAGCTGTCATCGGATACCGCACCAAAAATCCGTACCATTCAAAAGGGTGACCTGGAAATACAGCCTGATACCCACATGGTATATCACAAGGGCCAGGAAATCACCCTGACCAACAAGGAGTTTGAGCTGCTGCTGTTTCTGGCAGAAAACCCGGGCATTGTCTTTAGCAAGGACAAGCTCTTTGACCAGATATGGGGCCTTGACGCCATGGGCGACACCGCCACCGTCATGGTCCACATCAACCGCCTCCGTGAAAAAATCGAGCCCACCCCCTCTGCCCCTATCTATATTGAAACCATCTGGGGTGCCGGCTATAGATTTTGCAACAAATAAAATATCACGCATACAAAAAGGGTTGTATTCATTTACGAATACAACCCTTTTAAAATCTAAATTATTATTTTACTAATCAGTTTTCAGTCTGTACAACGTACTGTCTGTCTTCCTCTTCATCATCTGAGTATTTTGCACCTTCAGTGTGACCTACTACAACACTGCTGAGAGCAAACAGGGCCAGGGAGTTTGGAATAACCATCAGATTATTGAACATGTCAGTCAGCTCCCATACCAGATTGTTGGAGAGGCAGGAGCCCATGAATACGAATACGATAGCCACGAGGGAGAATACCTTTACTGCGGACTTGCCCATGAGGTATTCCACATTAATCTTTGCAAAGAGGTTCCAGCTGAGGATAGTGGAAAATGCGAAGAACAACAGGCTGACAGCAATAAATGCACTACCAAGGCTGCTGCCAAAGAGGCTGCCGAAGGCCAGCTGAGCCATGTTGGTCTTGGATACACCCTCTGCTGCACCGCCGGCCAATACGCCGTCACCGGTATAAAGGGTGGTAACAACTACCAGAGCGGTCATGGTAAGAACAACGAAGGTATCAATGAAAACACCGACCATGGCTACAACGCCCTGATCATGTGGCTTTTTAACATTTGCCAATGCATGAGCATGTGGAGTGGAACCCATACCAGCCTCGTTGGAGAACAGGCCGCGCTTTACGCCCTGGCTGATAGCGGTCTTAATTGCCATACCCCAGCTACCGCCGATGATTGCATCAGGATTGAAGGCATAGAAGAAAATAAGGGAAACTGCTTCAGGAACACGGTCATAATTTGCCAGAAGGATAACTGCACCACCGATAAGATAGAAAACAGCCATAATAGGAACCAGCTTTTCAGTAATTCTGGCAATACGCTTGGTACCACCGAGGAATACGAAGCCGGCCAACAGAGCAATGACAACACCAATACCCCATGCAGGAATACCAAAGGCAGCCTCACTGGTCTCACCAATGGAATTGGACTGAACCATGCAGCCCATGAAGCCAAGGGCAAGGGTAATGGCTACAGCAAAGAAGCCTGCCAGGAACTTACCAAAGGCACCTGGGAAAGCTCTGCGGATGTAGTAAACCGGTCCACCAAGAACTGTGCCGTCTTCCTTAACAACACGGGTCTCCTGGGCCAGTACAGCCTCTGCATAGTTGGTTGCCATGCCAAAGAAGGCAATAATCCACATCCAGAAAATAGCACCAGGACCACCAGTGAGAATTGCACCAGAGGCACCAACTACGTTACCAGTACCAACCTGGGCAGCTACAGCAGTTGCCAATGCCTGGAAGGAGCTCATGCCACCCTTTCCATCCTCACCATGAAGGGAGAAATTGCCAAAGAAACGTCTGAAGCCCTCACCAAGGCAGCGAACCTGAACGAAGCGGGTTCTGATAGTATAATACAGGCCCAAGCCAATTAAAAGAATACAGAGAATGTAATCTGATAAGTAGGTGTTGACCATTTGTACGAGTTCTAATAAGTAGTCCATAATCATATCCTCCAAATATAAAAAGAGTATCCTCCGAAGAAGATACTCTACAAGACAAGCAAATAAATAAACAACACCATATAACTTCTAGAACATTACTGGCATGTCACTCATTATCACTGTCTTTTTGCCTGAGAGATTCAGCTTACACATAAAATGTAAACCTTGCACCTTCGGCACCCAATTTAATGGGATTCTCCAGAGTACCCTCCATCACCAGTCTGCATGGCATTCTGATGACTTCTTCGGATTAATGTAGTTAACATGGTTTAATATACCATTCTTTTTTGTACTTGTCAACAGTATACTTGTATTAAAAATTTAATATTTTTATACACATATTTTCTTTTTTAACGTTTTATCTTAATAAATAAAAATACTGTCTGATTATCATCAGTATAATCATCAGCCCGTACCAGCTCTGCTACTACAGGAACAAACTCCCCGCTTACTATCCTGCGGTACGACACAGAATGATAGCAGTTCCCCTGCTTAAAATGTTCCTTTAGAAAATCTATGTTCAATGCATCCAAATATTTTTGCTGGTCCTTTGGATGAATGTACTCCGCAGTAGCATAGCGTTTTATTTCTACGGAAAAAGTATATCTTGTATCATTAAATTGTTTAAATTCGTTCTCGTCAATATGTATAATCTGGTAGCTGTTGGTGCTTAAATTTAGCTTCAAGACCTTTTCATACATACAGCTGAGGGCGTTATGGGCACTCTGTCTGCCGGTGCGGTCCACACCCTTAAGGGCATAATACTGCTCCTTGTCCCGATACATCCGCTCATCGGCAATCTTGGCAATTTCATAAATATTCTTATCCCCACACTCGGTCATGGTAACGTATCCCATGGATATGGACAGACTTTCCACCAATTTGCCGTGCCAGCTTTCCACATAGCCGTTAAACTGCCCAATAAGCCTTGGAAGATTGGCCGGGGATATGTAAATAACTGCCGCAAACTCATCGCCACCGAGTCTGTACACCCGTCCATACTGTGAAAAGCTCTTTCTGAGGCAATCCGCCACACCGGTAATAAGCTCATCACCGGCATCATGACCCAGTGTATCATTGACAATCTTCAGTCCATTTACATCCACCGAGAGAAAAACCAGATTGTTATGCAGCTTGCCATTGTCGTATTCTATCATATTTTCATTGTACATTTTGCGGTTATACAGCTGAGTAAGGTCATCCACATAAGAGTTATATAGCAGCTGGGATTCCTTGTTTTTCTCATAGTTAATATCGCGAACTGCAAAAATAACCTTGGTAAGGACACCATTTTCATCCACTGTTCCCGGAAAAAGAATGGCCTCCAGCCAGCCAGTATTAATTCCTTCATATTGATAGGTAATGTACTTCTTATCCTGCAGACGGGCTCCCATGGTGCTGATTTCCGTAAATTCCAACATACCAGAAATATATTCCGGCTTTACCAGCATCCGGCTCATATCCTTGACGGAAATGCTTATATTGCCGGCGGAACCCATAATAGTATGGACATGGGCCTCATCCACATATATTTCCTTGTACATTTCTGTCACCAGATCAAAGGAATATATGTAAATATAAAATTTGGACATGGAATCAACAACTGCCAGCTGTTCCCGTAGATTGGTCTCGCAGTCAAAAGACATTTCCATGTTATTATTCACTAAATTATCCATTAATCCATGTGAATTACTCATTTTCATTACCTGTTAAACACCCAAAAACATACTCATCATACGATATACATATTTCGCCTTTTACCCCTGTTTTTCCTGCCTAAAAAACAAAAAAAGGGCTTTTGTTCTAAAGTACTTTCAACAATAATAGATTTTTTCACTCTCCTACGTTATAACTCGGCAAAATGCCTCTTTGCGACGCGAAGCTAGTCCGCTAGGGAAACGATAATTGGAATAATTTTCTCCTTTTAGGAGAAAAATTTGAACAATTGCGTTATAATATTCAAGGACTTTTCTTTAGGAGGAAATAAAGTGGAAAATAAAAAGAGTTTCGGAGCCCTGCTTCCTATTGCAGTTTTTGTGCTCCTTTATCTGGGCCTGGGCATTACCCTGGAGTATGTATTGCAGGTTCCCATGGGCTTTTACAACGTATCAGTTGTGGTTGTATTTATGATTGCCCTGCTGGTGGCGTGCCTTCAGGCTAAAGGCATCAATATGAATGAAAAGCTTAAAATCATGGCCAACAGCATGGCTGATCCCAATATTATCACCATGATTCTCATATTCCTGATGGCTGGCGTATTTGTAGGAGTACTGGGCCGCAGCAGTGCTGAAAGTGTGGCGTATTTCCTGCTTTCCCTCATTCCTGCTGACTATGCCATACCGGTGCTGTTTCTCATCAGTGCCTTTGTATCCTTGGCCATGGGTACCTCTGTGGGAACCATAACCCTCATCACCCCTATTGCCATTGCCATTGGTGGCTGCACCGGCTATCCAATGCCATTGTGCGTGGGTACTGTAATGGGAGGAGCCATGTTTGGCGACAACCTTTCCTTTATCTCTGACACCACCATCGCGGCCTGCAACGGCCAGGGCTGTCAGATGCAGGATAAATTCAAGGCCAACTTTAAAATCGCCGTTCCTGCTGCAATCCTTACTGTGGGTGCTTTATATTTCCTGACTCTGGAGCAGCCTGCTGGAAACCTCAATATTCAGGATTATAACCTTATTCAGATAATTCCATATCTGCTGGTGCTTATTGGCGGCATAATGGGCTTTAATGTATTTGGTGTTTTGCTGGTTGGCATTATCAGCGGCTCCATCCTCATGCTGGGCATGGGAGAGGTTACTCCTTTGGACTATCTGGCCAATATCGGCAAGGGCACCGCAGGAATGTTTGAAACCTCCATGGTGGCCATTCTGGTATCCTGCATTGGCGGGCTTATTGCCTACAACGGCGGCTTTAATGCCCTGCTCTCCACCGTTCATAAGGTGTTCAGCACCAAGAAGGGCGGTATGCTGGGTATCGGCATGCTGGTTGGCTTCATGGATATCGCCACTGCCAACAACACTGTGGCCATCGTTATGACCAACCCTATAGCCAAGCAGATTTCCGAGAGCTTTAAAATTTCCCCGAAGGAATCGGCATCACTGCTGGATACCTTCTCCTGCATTTTCCAGGGCATTCTGCCTTATGGAGCCCAAATGCTGGTGGCATTGTCCATTGCAGCCAGTCTGGGCTGGGAGCTGTCTGCTTTCCATGTTTTGCCATATCTTCTCTATCCATATCTGCTTTTGTTAAGCTCTATTCTCTTTGTTTTCCTGCCAAGTATCGAGGAAGACTGACCAAAAAGAATTAAAATAAAAGTATAAAAAAATAACTCTGCTGTCACCAGTAGCTACTGGAAACAGCAGAGTTTTTAATTTACTTTATTAAGAACAGGAGACTGTTACCATACGAGAATCCGGTTCTCCGGTGCCAGATACATCTTATCCCCCGGCTTAATATCATAGGTTTCATTGAACTTATCGAACTGCTGGAGAATTACATTCACCCGGAGATATGGCAGTGGATGTGGGTCCGTATTGACCGTCAGCTCCGCAAATTCCTTGGTGTAGACACTCTGCCACAGCTTGCCATACTGGTTGAAGAACATCTTGTAATTAAAGTCCGGCTTGTTCTTGGCAATGGACAGCATACACTGCATACCACCAAGATCGGCAATGGTTTCACCCTTGTTGATTTCTCCATTGCAGTGCAGACCATCATATATGGTAATGCTGTTAAGATAATCTATAACCTTTTGGGTTCTGGCCTTAAAGGCCTCTTTGTCCTCCGGGCTCCACCATTCATTTAAGTTACCGTTTTCGTCAAACTGGGAGCCGGTGGTATCAAAGCCGTGAGATATCTCATGGGCAATTATCATGCCGATGCCACCCAGCTTTTCCTCATAGGAATAACCACTGTAGTAGAATACACCATTGAGAATACCCGCCGGAATATTGATGGAATTATCCGCAATATTGTACATGGCATTGACTACATAGCATGGGGTCCAGTCAATTTCCACTTCCCCGTTCATCTTCTTCAGATACTCGCCAATCTCCCACTTCAAGAGGGCATTGCGCACATCAATGAGATTTTTGCACTTATTGAGCTTAATATCCTTCCATTTCTTTGGCTTGTCCGGCATTACCGCCCGTACCTTAAGATTGTCCAGCTTTGTAATGGCCTTTTGACGGGCCTCAGGAGACAAGAAGGTTTCATTTTCCAGCATGGCCTTATAATATGAGGTCACATCAGCGATAATTCCCTCGATATCCTTCTTTTCTTCCTTGGAGCAATAGGCTTCAGCGTACAGATTGGACAACGGTCCTGGCAGGACATTTTTAACGTATTCCACACCAAGAACCCAGTCCGGCACACTGCCCCTGTACCCACGAACTGCCAGACTGTACTCCATGGCAATATCATTGGCGGCGGAGTTAAGCACCTCCATGTTTTCCAGCATGCGGTACACAATAAGGGTATCCTTCATGTCCTGAAGATGCTCCTCATTATAATAGGCAGCCAAGGCCCTGATATAGGCGGGATTTGGTACATTGAAGCGCTCAGCCTGATCAAGACCGTATTTATTTAAGTAGGCCATAATTGGATAGCGGCCCGCCATTTCCCGAAGCTCATCCAAAGTAACCGGATTATTGGTCCGCTGGAGAAAATCTGCCTTGGAAGAATCCTCCCTGGTATACATACTGTCTGCCAATGCATATTCCAGGCGGTACATGGCCTCAATTTTTTTCTTGGCCGTATCCTCATCGTACTTGGCCAGCATCATCATCTTTTTGGCAGCCACATCATTGGCTCCCTTGACCCGCTTGCCAAAGACTGTTAAATTGCTGTATTCTGCCGCATCCCCCAGTGTCAGCCCCATAGGAATTATATTCATGGCATAGTGCTTGGTATCATTCAGGTCCGGCTGCAAATCCGGCTCGCAGAATGCACTGTTGGGCACCTCGTTGCCAATAATATAATTGTCCATATCCTCCAGGGTCTGAATGGCCTCTATGGCATGAACATCATCCATCAATGGCTTGAGACCAATTTTATCACGCTTATTCCAGTCCTTAACCATTCTGTAGACCTTCTGGCAAATAGAGGCATCGTGGCTAAACTGAATAGGTGCTTCCAGCAGGTTGGCAATATTGTAATCCACCTTGCTGTTGACCTCGTTAAACACGTCATAGCTGGAGCTGATGCCGTATTCTCCCATTTGCTTTATCCAGTAATCATTGTTATAGGAATAAAAGTTGTCCTTGGCCGTAAAGCTGGGCACCTCATGCTTCTTATCAATGACACTGACATCCATCCAAGGGTCGCCCCCTTCGGCAATGGGCTTATTGGCGCTGACATATTTTTCATTGGGATCAAAAGTCTTGCCGTCATCCTTTTCCAGAATAACCGTTGTCTGCTTGACATCATCTATCTTTGATGCCTCAGAGACATTGGGCAAAAATACAAATCCACAGGCCAGAACCAAAGCCAACAGCTTTGTCTTTAATTTCATAAGGGCCATATTATCACCTGCCATTTCGATTCAATTAATCAACCCTTGGAGGATTCCTGATTGTAGACATCCTTTAGCAGGGTTTCCTTGCGAAGGTTCAGACACTCACAATGCCTGTCCTCTGCATCCACATTTCTGATGGTTTCCAAAATAATCTCACCAATCATCGGTGCATCGTCATAGAAAATATCAGTCATATCCTGATGGGACCACTTCTTTATGCCCTCACCGTAATTAACGGTAAAGTACAGGCCCGCATAGCAGGCCCCGATTTCACGGGCCAGATAAACCTCAGGACACATGCTCTGTCCCACAATATCCGCATGGCCGTTGAGCATAGCCACCTCGGCGGGGCTTTCAAAATGACGGCCATCTGTCACTGCATAGGTGCCTCTGGTAAAGATACGCCCCGTAAACCGCTTTTTGGTAGCATCAATAAGGGCCTGACGCAGCTCAGGACACAAGGCATCCCGCATTACCAGAAGGTAGCGGCCATCCAGCATTACATCCTTGCGCATGGACATATCCAGATAATCATCAGGCACCATAAAGTCCCGAATATCCAGCAGCTTATTGACGGTACCAACGCCACCCTCGGAAATAATCCGCTTTACGCCGGCTTCACGGAAAACCCAGAACACCTGGCGGGAAGCGTCAGCTCTGGTAACACCACTGCGCCAGCCGTGCATTCTCACGGTCAAAACGTGCTTATTTCCCACAGTAAAGTGGCGAAAAGCAGGACTTTCCCCATAAGGGGTATCAAAATGAAGGTTCTCCGCCACAATCTTTACATCTTCGTCCTTAACATTGGCGGGAAAATCGCTGGACAGGGTCCCGGACCCGCCAACTACGGCATAATCAGCCTTGGGAATCATATTTTCAGCCATATATCAGAACCTCCGTAAAATCTCGTACTTGGTATTGCGCTGGGCCGGCTTGCGGCCAGCTCCCCGTATCATATCCACCATCTTGTTTATGGACATATCATACGCCGTTCCGGCCGCTCTTACAACATTTTCCTCCAGCATAATGCTGCCCAGATCATCGGCACCAAAGCCCAGAGTCAGCTGGCCAATGCGTTCCCCCTGGGTCACCCAGGAGCCCTGAATATGCTTGATATTATCCATATAGAGGCGGCTCATGGCCAGATTTCGCATATAATCCCAGCCGGACACCTTCTCGCCCCCCATTTCCGTATTATGAGGCTGGAAGGTCCAGGATATAAAGGCCCTAAAGCCCCCCGTCTTGTCCTGAAGCTGACGGATTCTCTCAAAATGCTCCACCCGCTGGGCCATGGTTTCACCTAAACCAATAACCATGGTTGCAGTGGATTCCATTCCTATGGAATGGGCACATTCCATAACATGGAGCCAGTCATCAGTCATAATTTTCTTTGGGCTCACCCGTTGACGAACCTCATCCACCAGTATTTCTGCCCCACCACCCGGAAGACTGTCCAGACCGGCAGCCTGCAGACGTTTAAGGCACTCCAAAATGGAAATGCCCTCCTGATAGGCAAAGTGCTGGATTTCCGTGGCTGTAAAGGAATGGATGGTAATATCAAACCGGCTCTTAATGGCCCGCAGCATATCCTCGTAATATTTCAGGCCCAAATCAGGATACAGCCCACCCTGAATCATCAGCTGGGTACCACCCGCATCCACGGTCTCCTGCACCTTGGCCAGAATTTCCTCATTGGTCAGCAGATAAGCATCCTTATGGTCCTTGCGACGGAAAAAGGCACAAAAACGGCACTCATTTTTGCACACATTGGTATAATTAATATTTCGGTCCACAATAAAGGTGACGGTATCATCAAACCGCTTGCGGCGCTCTGCATCAGCCTGACGGCCCAATTCTATAGGGTCACCATGAGTCAGCAGCTCAATGGCTTCCTTGGCTTCCATTCGCATTTACTCCGCCTCCTTTATTGGATTATAGAAGGTATCCCGTTCCACCGGAATCATCCCCGCCTCAGTAATGAGCTTTCTGAGGCGTTCTCTGGTGGTGCCGGTGCCGGTCTTGGCCCCGGCCTCGTGGATAATCTTTTCCTCGCCAATGGTACCGTCCAAATCATCTGCACCAAAGCCCAGGGCCAGCTGAGCCAACGGCGTGGTCAGCATAATCCAGAAGGCCTTCACATGGTCAATATTGTCCAAAATCAGCCGGGACAGAGCTATCATCTTCATATCCTCCCAGGAACCAACCCGCTTCAAATGGCTAAGCTGAGTGTTGGCCGGATGGAACGGAAAGGCAATAAAGGCCTGAAAACCGCCGGTTTCGTCCTGAATATCCCGCAATGTAAAAAGATGTTGCAAACGCTCCTCAATGGTCTCAATATGACCATACATAATGGAGCAGTTAGTCCGAATTCCCAGCTCATGGGCAGCCTTGATGGTTTCAATCCACTGGGCAGTAGTTGCCTTTTTCGGACAGATTTCCTTGCGGACACGGTCATTGAGAATTTCTGCACCGCCTCCTGGCAAGGAGGACAAGCCCGCCTCCTGAAGAATCTGCAGAATCTCCTTCACAGGCTTACCGGTCATCTGGCTGAAATGCACCACCTCAACAGGGGTAAAGGCCTTGATATCCACATCCGGCAGTGCCGCTTTCACCTGACGTACCACATTTAGATAATACTCAAAATCCTTGGTAGGGTGCAAGGCACTGACAATATGAATTTCACCAAGATTTTTCACCTGCTTGGCATCCTCAAGAACCTTGGCAATATCCTCAGCTTCCATCACATAGCCCCGCTTGTCTCCTTCCTCGCACTGAAAGGCACACAAAGGACAGCCAGAGGTACAGATATTTGTCAGATTTATATGTCTGTTTACATTATAATATACGTTTTTTCCGCTTTTCTTTTCCTTCAGCCTTCTGGCGCAGGAGGCCAAAAAGAGCAGGTCATTGTCCTCATACAGGGCCAGGGCATCCTGAAGACTGAGACGTTCCCCGGCTTCAGCCTTGGCTCTGGCTATTCTTATTTCTTCAGTCATTATGATAAATCTCCTTCGACACTGCACTGAAATCAGTCAAAGCGGCGCAAAATATTGAAGTTGCAGTCACAGGCTGCCGGAATGCGGCCTGCATCCCTAATAATCTTAATAATACGGTCCTCACTAAGAGCCGTTGGACTGGTGGCTCCCGCATCATGGAGAATAGTTTCCTTATGAATGGTACCATCTATGTCATTGGCACCAAAGCCCAAAGCAATCTGGGCCACAGGCACCGTCAGCATAACCCAATATGCCTTTATATTTGTAATATTGTCCAGCATCAGACGGGAAATGGCCATGGTTCTGAGGTCATCCCACATGGTGGTCTGCTTGACGCTCTCTCCCAGCTCCGTATTCTTTGGCAGGAACGGGAAGCAGATAAAGGTCTGGAGCCCACCGGTTTCATCCTGCAAATTGCGGAGCTTAATTAAATGGTCCACCCGCTCCTCAATGGTCTCAATATGTCCATAAAGCATGCTGGCATTGGATTTGATACCCAGCCTGTGGGCAGTTTTGGCCACCTCAATCCACTCATCTGCCGTAGCCTTTTTCGGACAGAGCTCAGTTCTGACCCGATCAGATAAAATCTCCGCTCCGCCACCGGCAATGGCCTGAAGGCCTGCAGCCTTTAATTTTTTAAGCACCTCTTCAATACTGAGGCCGGAAATCTTGGCAAAATGGGTTATTTCCACCCCTGTAAAGCCCTTCAGATACAGCTCCGGAAATTCGTCATGCAAGGCCTGCAGACGCTCCAGATAATCCTCAAAGCTCCAGTCAGGGTGCAGACCGCTTACCACATGAAGTCCTGCCAGATTAGGGTCCTTCTTGGCATCCCGTACCACATTCAGGGCCTGCTCCACACTAAAGGCATAGGCCCCCTGGCTGTCCTTATCCTTGCCAAAGGCACAGAATTTGCAGTGAGAGGTACAAATATTAGTCAAATTCACATGACAATTTACATTATAATATACAATATCGCCACACTTCTTTTTACGGACCATATCTGCCATATTGCCCAGCCATGCAATATCGTGGCAATTAAAAAGACGGATTCCGTCCTCTCTGGTCAGCCTCTCTCCCTTCAATATCTTTTGCTCAATATCAGCATATTCATTGGATGCGTACAAAATTATAATCCCTCGGTTTCTCTATATATTTATCATAAAATGTATGATGAATTTTAGCATACGGATTATATTATAACGCAATTGTACAAATTTTCCCATAATATTTTTCTATAATTACAATAACTAAAATTTTCAATAATAATAAATG
This sequence comes from Anaerovibrio sp. JC8, assembly GCF_002100115.1. Lineage (GTDB taxonomy): Bacteria > Bacillota > Negativicutes > Selenomonadales > Selenomonadaceae > Anaerovibrio. Next base: position 19,575 of record NZ_ANBM01000005.1, read on the forward strand.
GATTTCATGATTTTTTTATGAAAAATCCTCTCTATACGGACATTTTCATTTTTAATGTTTCCCAGAAGGACAACTTTGTATTATTCAGTCAGTTTGAAAATTATAAAAAGTTAAGCTATAATTAGCCCTGGATTATTAATTTACAGTGAGTTTAGGAGGTTGAAAAATGTTTCTCGCTGGTATTATTATTGTTATTTTAACTTTTGCGCTTATCATTAAAAAGGTTGAAGCGCGCCTGGTACTCTTCCTGGCCGGTGTTATCATGTGCTTGATTGGTAACATGCCAGAGGATATTATGAAGGCTTTCATGAAGGCCATGACTAATAACTCCCTTGTACCAACTATCTGTACCGTAATGGGTTTCTCTTATGTTATGAAGCTGACCGAATGCGACCAGCATCTGGTACATTCCATTTCCGGAGTATTGAAAAAGGGCCGTATCATTCTGGTTCCTCTTTCCTTCTTCCTGACCTGGTGGATCAGCTTGGCTATCCCTTCTGCAGCAGGTTGCTCTGCAGCTGTTGGTAGTATCCTGATTCCTACCCTGATTGCTGCTGGTGTTCACCCAGCTATGGCTGCTGCCACTGTATTGGCTGGCACCTGGGGTAGTGCTATCAGCCCTGGTAATGCCCACAACCCATTTGTGGCTGACCTGGCTGGCACTGATATGATGACCGTTATCATCAACGAGACCCCTGCTTCCGTTATTGCATCCTTCGCCTGCGTTGCTGTAATGACTGCCTATGCCGTTATTATGAAGGAAGGCGCAAACGAAGAACGTAGCAAGGAGTATATGGCTTCTCTTGAAGATGGTGAAGCTCAGAATATTGGTTCCTTCAAGGTAAATCCTTTAAAGGCTATCGTACCATTGATTCCGCTTGTTCTTTTGATTCTCAGCTCCAAGCAGGTTGCTGTTCTGCCTGAGATGAGCGTTGCTCTCTCCATGATTCTGGGTGTTGTTCTCGGTCTTTTGGTTACCTGGTCCAACGCACAGCAGGTTTGCAAGAACTTCTTCAAGGGCATGGGCGATGCCTATGGCGATGTAATCGGTCTTATCGTCTGCGCCAGCGTGTTCACCACTGGTATGGCTGCTGTTGGTCTGACCAACGCACTGACCGAGATTATGGAAGGCTCCCAGTCTGCAGCCGCTGCTGCCGGCACCTTTGGTCCTTTCTTTATTGCTGTTATCTCCGGTTCCGGCGATGCCGCTGCCTTTGCATTCAATGGTGCAGTTACTCCTAATGCAGAGCAGTTCGGCCTCAGCATTATGAACCTCGGTTCCCTGGCACAGATTGCCGGTGCAATGGGCCGTTCCATGTCCCCAGTGGCTGGTGCTGCCATTATCTGCGCTGGTCTGGCAAAGGTAAACCCTATGGAAGTATCCAAGCGTAACGCACTGCCTTGTCTGGCTGCTGCTATTGCACTGATGCTTTTCTTATAATATAATCTAACTGGTTTAGCTTTCAACGAGGTAGGGCTTTCTCCTTACCTCGTTCTATTTTATTTTATGTAAGGAAGAGGGTATATCCTATGATTAATGAACAACGTGTATTGGACGAGTTTCTGGAATTAGTACAGATTCGTTGTTCTACCCATGATGAACGTGAGGTTGCCGACCTGCTGACAAAGCGTCTGGAAGCACTGGGCGGCACCGTAAAGGAAGATAATGCCGGTGAAAAGCTGGGTGGCAATACCGGTAATCTGGTGGCTGATTTCCCTGGCACCAAGGACGCCCCTACTGTAATGCTCACTGCCCACATGGACTGCGTTGAGCCTTGTGAAGGCGTTAAGCCGGTTATTAAGGACGGAATCATCACCTCCGACGGCACCACTATCCTTGGTGGCGATGACAAGGCCGGTGTGGTTGCCATTCTGGAAACTCTCCGCCAGCTGAAGGAAAACAATATTCCTCACGGTCCTATTCAGGTTGTATTCACCGTAGCCGAGGAAAATGGCGTACATGGTTCCCAGAATCTGGACCAGAGCCTGCTCCACTCTGACTTCGGGTTCACTCTGGACACCCACAACCATCCTGGCTGCATAACCTTTATGGCACCTGGCAAAAATCAGATAAAGATTCACATTGAGGGCAAGGCAAGTCACGCAGGTGTAGACCCAGATGCCGGTATCAATGCCATCTGTGCTGCCGGTCTTCTTATCAGTGATGCTCCACAGGGCCGCATTGATGAGGAAACCACCTGCAACCTTGGCAAAATCTCCGGCGGTTCCGCTACCAATGTTGTGGCAGAATTCTGTGACGTATTCTACGAAAGCCGCAGCCGTGATAAGGCAAAGCTGGACAAGATTACCAAGGATATCTGCGACCACTTCGTAAATGGTGCTGAAAAGACCCGCTGCAAGATTACCGCTGAGGTAAGTCCTGACTACGGCCCATATTGCCACGAAAAGGACTCCCCGGCTATTCAGACAGCAGTAAAAGCAGCTGAAAAGCTTGGTCTGCCTGTAAATCTGGAGGAATCCGGCGGTGGCTCCGATGCCAACCACTTCAACACCTATGGTGTACCAACCGCAGTTCTTGCTGTTGGCATGGAAAAAGCCCATACCAAGGAAGAGTACATCGAAATCAAGGATTTGTATGACTCTGCCCGCTGGGCCCTTGAAATTGTAAAAACTGTAGCTGAAAAGTAAAAAGGCCCCTACGGGGCATAAAAATTGAGGTTAGCCGATTGGTTAACCTCTTTTATTTTGTAATTATATTTTAGAATCATTTTTTCGTTGTAAGCCCAGCTTCTCTACCATTAGGAGAAGAATTTGGATTCACCACAATCTCAACATCCGTTAATACTCCATTAGTATATTTTAAATTCTTTGCCTTTACACCAAGATACTTAGTTTGTGTGTTTCCTGCGTTATCCAAAGCATAATCAGAGAATAAATATCTTTGGGATGATCCTTCCTCCCGCGTTGAAAAACCGAAAATACTCAAGTCATGAGTTTCTCCGTCACCAGAACTACCCCTTGTGGTATAAAAACTATTAGTATCGTCTGTAAATTTAAATGTGCCTAACAAAATTTCATCATTTTTCGTAGTCCCAAGCATTGTCTGTATTTCAGATTTAGTCTTTCCAAGAAGATTATTTCTTATGCTATTCAAATAATCCTTATCCGCAGCCAAACGCTCGCTGTTATCAATAGCTCTTAAGTCCGCTTCACTCATTGATGCCCATCTCTCCTGCTCCGTTTCAACCCCAAGGGCATGAGCTACTCTTGCAAAGGTATTGGCAATGGCATTATCTAGGCCACTGCCCTGCACCGCTATGGCAATACCCAAAATAAATGCCAAAAGCAGAGCATACTCCACTATACCCTGCCCCTTTTGTTTTCTTACATCACGCAAATTCATCAACATAATGAATCACCTCTCTAAGTACATTATGTCTCTCATTTAATACATTCCTGTTACTGTTCTATCGTCACCTAGTACTTTATACTTAATTATAAATTAAAAAAAATTATTCATCAAACCAATTTTAGTTATATAAAAAATTGAGGTTAGCCTATTGGCTAACCTCTTTTGCTTTTTGTGAAATAACATTATTGGTAACTATTTTTAGTAACCGTTACTTCAATATCATTTCCATCATGATTTGCACTTTGTGGATTTACGATTAAATGAACACTCTCTACCTGATTATTGCTATCAAAAGTAAAACCCATTATTTTTATACCGTTACCGGTAGTCCTGCCATTATTATTAAAATCATCTTGAGCATGAGTAAGGGCAAAATCGGAATAGAGATAACGCCTTGTGTTATCGTAATCTGAACTCCCTGTTCCCCAAGCATAGAAATCTCCGGTTTTAGCACTGGTTTCATTAGTATCATGGTTGGTGGATATTAAATTTCCTTGGTCATCCCTTTTCTCCGTCAAGTGTCCTACCAGTACACCCCATTGTGGAATCTTATTGGAATTGATATTATACTTTGATTGTAGCTCAGATGAGGTCAAACCAATAAACTGCTTCCCAATATTGGCCAAAAAATCCCGGTCAGATGCCAACCTTGCCTCAGCAGATGCGGTGTCAGCCAAAAGATCATTGGCATTCATAGTACTCCACTTATCCTTATCTGTCTCAACCCCTAAGGCCTGAGCTACTCTGGAAAATGTATTGGCTATGGCATTATCAATTCCACTGCCCTGCATGGCAATAGCAATAGCCAAAATAAAAGCCAAAAGCAGAGCATACTCCACTATACCCTGCCCCTTTTGTTTTCTTACATTACTTAATCTCCTCAACATAATGAATCACCTCTCTATAAGCATTATGCCGTCAACACACAGATTTGTTACCATATTATCGATGTTATCGAATTTTAACTTAATTATTACCTTTATTATAAGAAAAAAATAGGTGAAAATCCATGTTTTCACCTATTTTAATAATAATTTAATTATATACTGTTGTTTAAACCTTAAACTGTCTTACAGCCTCCTGCAACAGCTCTGCCTGAGCACTAAGCTCTACAGAAGCGGATGCGCTTTCCTCTGCTGTAGCGGAATTGGTCTGAACCACATTGGACACCTGTACCACGCCCTGATTAAGCATTTGCAGGGAAGAATTCTGTTTAACGGAGGCATCTGCAATCTCACTTACCAAAGAAGCGACCTCGCCAACCCCGTCCTTGATGCTCTTAAGGGCATCAGAGGTTTCATTGGCCAGCTGGGTTCCCAGGTTAACCTTGCTAATGGATTCCTCAATAATATCCGTAGTTTCCTTGGCAGCCTTGGCACTTCTGGCAGCCAGATTTCTTACCTCCTCTGCCACCACGGCAAAGCCCTTACCGTGCTGACCGGCTCTGGCGGCCTCTACTGCGGCATTGAGAGCCAAAATATTGGTCTGGAAAGCAATTTCATCTATAACCTTAATTATCTTGGCAATATTATTGGAAGACTGATTAATATCCTCCATAGCCTTCAACATTTCATTCATGCGTCTGTTGCCCATATCAGCCTTGCCGTTGGCATCATTGGTGATTTCATTGGCATGCTCAGCCTTTTGGGCATTCTGTGCTGTCTGGTGGGTGATTTCCTGAATAGTGGCTGACAGCTCCTCCACAGAAGCGGCCTGGGTTGTTGCCCCCTGGGCCAGCATGTTGCCACTGTCAGAAATATTCTTGGAGCCTGCTGCCACCTGAGATGCAGAAACACCTATGCTCTTCATCAGCTCATGCATGGTATTCTTCATCTTGTTTGTATCTATGGCCAGCTGGGCCAGCTCATCGTTGCCAACAGCGGCAATATCCCTGGTAGTAAGATCACCGGCGGCAATTCTTTCCATTGTCTCAGTTACATCATATACCGCATTCATCTTGCGGTTAATGATATAGATGGAAATAGCACCAACTATCAGGAAAAGTACAATGGCAGCCATGGCCATCTTGAAAATAAACTCTCTTTCAAGGGCAATAACAGGAGCGCTTGGAGCACCCACAAAGAGCATACCGATACGCTTGCCACTGCCGTCCACAATTGGCTGATAGCAGGTATAATATGGCACACCAATAACATCGGCCTCCACATTGGCGGTTTCACCCTTGCCCATAACCCTGGCAACGATGTCCTCATTGGCCTTTGTACCAACTGCCCGCTGCCCATCCTTCATAACATTGGTGGATACACGGGTATCATTGTTAAAAATGGTTACTGCTTCCTCACCGGCAAGGTTGTCCAGCTCACTGGTAAGGCCCTCCATCAGGGTGCTGCCTTTGTACAGCTTACCTTCCTTAATATTCCATTCCCCTGGATACTTTACAGCAATAAGCTGCTCCACCCGCTCTGCCACACCGGAAACCTTGCTGATATAAGCATCATCAAAGCCCTTTGCTGAGTTAATATAAGCAAGAATACCCAGCAATACACATGCAACGAGCAAACACCCATCAACAAAAATTACTGCCTGCGTTTTTAGTTTCATACTCTTCCCTCTTTTCAGCGAATTGAGCTTTCTTTCACATTTCACACATGTAAAATTCGCTATCGGCTACAAAATATCCTTTATTGATATTAAATTTTTAATAAAAATACACTTTTAAATTGCAGAAATTTCCGATAATGATATTTTAAATGATATATATTCGCAATTTCCTCATAGGGGTGGTCAAGGGAATCAAAAATTAGTATAATGTAGATACAGACAAAATATTCAATATAGTCTGACTCTTTTTTCTAACCAAAAAAGGGGGTGCATAGGTGAAATTCAAAACTGATGCTATTGGGTATGTGTTTTTGTGGTAGAAGGTGATGAGGAAGTAGACGACCTTCTGGGAGACGTGGAAGACGACCAGTAAGTATCGTCGAAAGTAAGTATTATGTTTTGCCGATTATTAACTGCCGAATTAGTATAATGTAGATGAAATTAAAAAGCAGGATTCCTTTTACAGGAACCCTGCTTTTCTTATGCCCCTATCAAGCCTTTTCGAACATGTCCTTGGTTACACCGCAGATTGGGCAAACCCAGTCATCAGGAATATCCTCAAATGCTGTGCCTGGAGCGATACCGCCGTCCGGATCACCCACCTCAGGATCATAAATGTAACCACATGGTCCGCACTGATACTTATCCATCTTAAACTCTCCTTCCATAAAAAACATCTTTATTATGCATCGCCCCAAATACCTGAAATCCATTTGCTTTCATTTACGAGGCGCAGCTTACGGCTGATTTCAAAAAGCTCATCGGTATCATGCCTAACCTTTTTATCGTTGCCGCTGGCAGACAATCCATAAAAGCGCTTCACCTGCTCCCTGGTGTACTTGTTCTTTATGAGAATGGCCTGACACAAATTGTTAAACAGCAAATTGGTGGTAAAGTACTCCGTATGGGTCTCACGGGCGTAATATCGTGTGAGCTTCAGCATGATATCACTGTACTCAAGGAATGCACCATACAAATCACCAAGGGTCTTAATTTCAAACCAGAATAAATTCCGCAGATGATTGTAGGCCGGTGTAGGCAGATACTCCATCTGCAGGGCATTGCTGTACATCTCGATAAACTCGAAATACTCGTCATTCTTGGAAAGGTACTCATTCAGGGTAACCTCATCCAGTGGCAGTATCTGATATTCCCCGTGGGCAATCTGCTCAATAATACCATGCTTGTAGTTCTTGATATTTTCACTAAGCTCCACAAACTGGTTATCCGCAATCTCCAGCAAGCCTGCAATACGGGAAAATTCACGGCGAATGGCACTAGGAACGCCAAAGGAGCTCTTGTAGCCCAGATCATGCTCTATCTCTGCCCAGGCATGCTGCAGCACCGTTCTGATCTGAATCTCGCAACGAATTTTGCAAAATTCTTCTTTATAGCCATCCTCCGGCTTTAGAGAAATAATATTGTGAAGGGAAAGATAACCAAACTGGGTGGCGCTGAGGGCCTTCCGCTTATCTACAGAATTTTCCTCATCCACCACAAAGGTTTCCCTTAGGGCATCGGAAATTTCATCCACAGTATCATTAAGATAACAGATAATGCGGGCTCCACAAAGATCCGTAATATCATAAATGGACTGGTACTTGCCACTTTTACGGCGGAGCTTGTCTGCCAGACTGTCTACAGTCTTTACACGGTAGCACACTTCCATGGTGAAAAAATTATGCTTCTTTATCATCTCCGTCAGCTTATTGTGGAGAATCTCACCTAATTCATTATAAGTTTCAATGTTTTTTGAGTAAGTCTGAAGTATCTCCTTTTCCTTACTCAGCAAATCACCGTACATAATTATCCCCCAATATTTGCTATGTCATAATATCTTACAACATACCTGCCTGTGTACTATTTCTATATGAATTATAAAAATCCTGCTAAAAATGAAGGACACTTGCAAAATACAAGTGTCCTTATGGATTATTATTTACATATTATAACGCCATTGTTCAAATTTTTCTTCTTTAGAAGAAAAATCTTCCAATTAGCGTTTCCCTAAAGGACTAACTCACTTCGTTCGTGTCGCAACGAGCTGGGAGATATGTTCGTCAGCTGTTGTAATCATCTTAAAGCTCGTTATAAATCCGCAACAGGTTCTTCGTTATCTTTATCATCCTCAACTTGTCCCTTCAGCAGCTCCCTGCCGCAGTGCTTAACCACAAGCACAGCCAAGGTCATAAGAGCCAGGGCCAAGATCAGCTGAAGACCATCCACCATGAATACGAAGTTGCCGGTGCCCAGCTTGGTGTAAATACCCACAACACTGAGAACCAGTGCACTCATGGTTACCAGGAACATGAAGGTCATAGGAACATAAAGCATCCATCCCTTGCGGCCGGTGGTACGAAGGAATACAGCCAAAGCAATAAGCACAAGGGCGGAAAGAAGCTGGTTGGCAGCGCCAAAGAGAGGCCAGATGTTCATGTAGCCGGCCAGGCAAAGGAGATACGCCAATACCAGAGTCACTGAGGTAGCAACGTAATTATTGCTGAAGAACTTGGCAACAGGCCCCTGCTCCTCACCGGCATCAGGAGCGAACAGCTCCTGGAGGGACATACGGCCGATACGGGCAACGGAATCGATAGTGGTCATGGCCAATGCAGATACGCACATGGTCATGAAGCATACAGCCACATGCTGAGGCAGACCGAACATCATGAAGAAACCGCCTACAGCCCCGGCAAAGGTCTGGAAAGGAGTACCCTGTGGCAACACACCACCGGTAGCAGCGGAGCAAACAATTACCAGTGCCACTACACCCAGCAGGGATTCAATAAGCATAGCACCATAGCCAACGCTGAGCATATCCTTTTCATTATTGATAGTCTTGGAGGAAGTACCGGAGGAAACAAGGCTATGGAAACCGGAAACGGCACCACAGGCAATGGTGATAAACAGAATTGGGAACAGGCTCAGACCCTTAACCTCAAAGCCAACAAAGGCCGGCATGTTAATTGTAGGATTGGCAACCAAAACACCGATGATGGCACCTGCCAGCATACCAAGAAGCAGGAAGGAAGACAGATAGTCACGAGGCTGCATAAGAAGCCACATAGGAAGCACAGAAGCAATAAAGCAATAGCCAAATACCACATAACGCCATACAGTGGCATCAAAATACATTGGGAAAGCAATACCGGTAGCCATCATGGCCAGGAACAGTACAAAGCCTACAGCCAGCTTAACTCCCTCTTTTGGCTGGAACTTGCGGATAAAGAAGCCAAAGCCCATGGCCACGAAAATGTACAGCATGGAAATGGAAGCGGCAGAAGCATTCGGAGCAGCCAGGCTGCCATCCTTGGCAAAGCCGTTGAAGGTATTGGCAACAATATCAGCAAAAGCGGCAATTACCAGCAGTGTAAAGAGCCAGCAGAACAGCAGGAACAGGCGGCGGCCAGTCTTGCCCACATACTGCTCAATGAGCATGCCCATGGACTTGCCCTGATTCTTTACGGAAGCGTAAAGAGCTGTAAAATCCTGAACTGCACCAAAGAACACACCACCTACCAGCAGCCAGAGAAGAGCCGGCAGCCAGCCGAACATGGCGGCAATAATCGGGCCGGTAATAGGACCTGCACCGGCAATGGAGGAAAACTGATTGGCAAATACAGTAAACTTGGAGGCTGGAGAATAATCCTTGCCATCCTCAAATTCATGTGCCGGGGTTTTGGCATTAACATCAATTCCCCAGGTCTTTACCAGCCACCGGCCATAGACCAGATAAGCAGTGGCAAAGAACACCATCGCAAAACCAACGACCATTAATCCATTCATAACAATTCCTTCTTTCCCTTAATCTTAAAAAAATATAAGTCCTCACAACACCAAACAAGCAAGATGAAAGCATACCGGCTTTCATCAGCCCTTACACGAAATCTAAAGTTCATCTTCATCTTTCAGATTTGATTCACTAAGATTTCATAGTAAAAAATCCTCCGTCCTCAGTTTCTGAAGACGAAGGATTAACTCCGCGGTACCACTTCTCTTACTGCCCATACAGGCAGTCACTTTATAACAGACCATCATCTGTCCTTTTTGATAACGGTGAAGACACCGGAGAAGCTTACTACAGCCTACACTGGGTTCAGCCCTCTGCTGACAGGTGATAAAATACAGACCACTTTGCTCCACTCACACCATACTGAAGCTCGCTGAAAAGCGTTACATCTGCACTCGCGTCCTGAGTCCTTGCATTTGTGTTGTTTTGTTGTGACATATAGTAACACTATCCTCAGTATAGGTCAAGAAAAATATCAATTTTTGTAATATATTTTTATAAAAAGGGTAAACTGTCAGACAATTGTATGCAAAATATCCTTATTTATAGGACACTATCCGATATAGTCCACCGTAAATGGACATTATTGTCATATTATATGGACTCATCCTTCATGGCTTTAATAATGCGTTTCACTGGCAAAAAATGAAGTATAATACAGCAAATAATCAGATCCGGAACTATAGTTGCAGCATTGTATACAGCTGAGTAAATTACAGGAGATGTCCCCTCAGGTGCATAGGCTCCAAAGAACACAACACCGGAAATAAAATGACACATAAACTTCAGAAAAAAGGCAACTACCGTACCTAAAATTATTCGTTTTTTAAACAGGGCCATCACTGCCATGGCCATATAAGGAAACGGATAGTCAAACAGCACCTGAACAGGGTGATAAAAGTATGGATTCACCATCAGGTTGATAGTGCCGCAAATAAATCCAGCCAACAGGGTAACACGGCTGCCATAGCAGTAGGCCAGCAATATAAGGGGCACCATGGTTCCAATATTCACCTCTCCCCCCTGGGGCATTTTAAAAAAATGTATCTGACCAAGAACTGTGGTCATGGCAATAATCAGGGCTGTACGGGACAACAGCTGGGCTGAAAAATGATTGTCACGGGCTAAAAACATATAAATTCTCCAAACATTAATTATTTAATAAAATCCCCTTCATTATACAATAAATACAATATGTGTAAAACTTATTATTAATTAACTTTTCATAGGACTATTTTACTTCAAATACTGGACTCTTTTCCCTTGCCTACATATTGCAATTTATATAGAATAGAATTGATTAAAAATGTGTTTACGTAAACAGGAGGTAGCTTCGTGGAGAAGATAAAAATTGAAAAAGGACAAACCCTTCATCAGCGTGATGAAGCCGTTGAATTCCTGGATATCGTTCTTACAGGCGAAATAGCCATGACTGACGGCAGCAATACAGAGGTGAGTCTTACCAACGGTTCCATGATAGGTGCCACCTATCAGCCTGGTGAAGCCTTCACCTTTGATTATGTGGCAAAGGATACTACTATTATCCTACGCTTTGACTATGAGTCCGAGGATGATATTGTAACTGCTGTAACCAGCACTCCTGCCGTGGCACCAGCCATTGCAGCAGCCAACATGGAAGCAGTCAGCAATACCCTCAGTGCCCTGTCAGAAGCCACAGATGCAGCTGCTGACCTCTGCAAGGAACTGAAATACAATTACAATGAATATCAGTTTATGTGTGTACAGCTGGGGCAGGCACCTTCAAAGTATCCTCTGCTGGATGTTTTGGCTGCTCCTGAGCCATCTGCAGCTCTTTCCGGCTGGCAGGCAGATATGTGCAACGCCTACTGTGAAAACAAGGAGGCATTGGAAAGCAGCTTCTACCCTGTCAATGTAAATTTCTGCGTTGAAACGGTTATGCGTGCCGCTTCACTGGGACGCTACTTTAAGCAGGAGCTGCTGTCTGTTCTTGGCTTTATTGATACCACCAAATCCACCTCTGCGGACTTCACCACAGAATTCTACAATGTAAAATCCCGTGTTGGCGGTGGCAGCTCCGGTGCCTCTGGTACTGCTCCTGCTATCAAGAATGCCATTGACATGATTCTGGCCTTCTCCGGCGTAGATCCTGATGTAGCTGATAACTTCCGCAAGGACGTTAAGACCTACACTGATATTGAAGATCGTCACTCCCACTCAGACGAAATGCGTCGTCTCCGCAGAAGCCTGTGCGACGGCTTCTACAAGATTTATGAGGAAGCATTCTTCAAGAGCATGGAAACTGACCATCTTCCTGTAGAGGTTCAGATGTTCTTCTACTTTGGCTTTGTGGACGAGGTTATGGCCGGCGAAGCCAATACCGAGTTCCTCTACCGCACAGCAGTTGGCTGGGAGCAGGACCCTAAGGGACGCATTCTCTCCTTCTACGATTGGCTGGTAAAGATTTACAAGGGCGAGGCAATGCCTTCCAAGAACGAATTTGACAGTGACTGGCTGGATTATCTCCGTGAAGAGGTCCGCAACAACAGAATGAGCCAGAAGGAAGCTGACAAGCTGAAGGAAGACGGCCGTGCCAAGGTTAACTACGAAATTCATAACATGTTCATGGGTGCAAACAAGACCACCCATGGCCATCTGGCATCCTTCGTGCCTATGTTTAATTCCCAGGACGTTATCCGTCCTCTGGACAAGTGCCTGCTGACTCCATCCGCAGTACGGGAGTCCTTCCACAAGGTATTGGATATTGACTACAGCCTGTTCTATCGTCCTGCCCTTAAATCCTATCCTGAATTCAAGATTCAGCATTTCATGTACAACACCGAGGTTAAGCCTTATATTATCCTCATGCCGAATATTGGCACCCGTGGCCTTATGTGGCAGGAGGTTGAGGGACCACGCAAGGAAACTCCGGCCCACATGATGCTGTCCATTTTCCACACTGAGGACGTGGATGCTACCGTAGTAAAGATGTGTGCCTTCTTCCGTTGGGAAATGTGCCGCCGCATTATGGGTGTCCGCTACTCTGATATTTCTGAACCATCCCTTACCTCGGAGTACACCAATTATCTCCAGTTCTACCGCAAGAACGGCTATCTTTCCAGCGATGCCAAGGAAGCCATTAAGATGGCACTGCAAAAGGCCCGCAATGATTACAAGGTGGTATTCGTGGCTGACTATGAGAAGTATATTCTCAACGAGGCACAGGGCATGTCCCGTCTCAATAAGGAAGCAAGGGAGATCCTCTTTAAATACTGCACCTTCTCTGCAAAATACCGCGGCCTCCGGGGCAGCACACCACAGTATCAGCAGCTCTGTGAAGCCTTTAAAATACAGCAGGCCAACCGCCTCCACAACCTGGATTTGACTCTCCGCAAGATGAAGAGCATAAAGCCGGATGGAGTTGCGCCTGAGGTTCCTGCTGAAATCGAGTTTGCAAAGCTTTAATTTAATAGGCAGAATAAACACAAAAGCCCGCAGTTATTGACGTAAATATTCAATAACTGTGGGCTTCTTTGTATTATGAGGAATTTCTATTTCAAAAATTCAGGTCCAAAGCTCATGGGCAAGAGCTCCTCCAGAGTCATTTCCTTGTAATCCTCCGTGCTTTTGGCCATAATTACCCTTATATCCGCAGGATTGCCAAATTCCCTCATAACCTGGCGGCAGACACCGCAGGGAGCACAATAGTCCTTAATATCACCATTTGGTCCCCCCACTATGGCCACAGCCACCAGCTTGGCGTTTTTATCCTGGGCAATGGCATGAAAAATGGCATTTCTCTCAGCACATATTCCCGCCGGATAAGAGGCATTTTCCACATTTACCCCAGTATAAACCCTTCCGTCAGACATCAGCAACGCCGCTGACACATGGAAGCCCGAATAAGGTGCATAGGCTCCGGCTATATGATCCATGGCCGTCTGTATCAGCTTTTTTCTGTCAAAATCCACAGCTTTACTCATTGCAACAATACCTCGTTTTCTTCATGAACAGTATTCCTGTTTAAACATTCCCCAAATAAACATAATCCAGATACTCCCGGCAGATATCCTGCAGCAGATGCAGTGTTTCCACAGGTGTTGCCCCGGTTTTTAACTTATAACGGGGAAAATAACGTGATAAATGAAGGGGAATATCCTTCCCCAGCTCAGAAAGCCACTGGGCCTCCTCCCGCATCATGGACGGGTCATCATTAATTTCCGGAATAACAAGGGTGGTTACCTCCACGTGCACACCGGCATCAACTGCTGAGCGGATAGTTGCCTTTGCCGTGGCAAAATCTCCCCCCATCCACTTATAGCCATCTTCAGAAAATACTTTCAAATCGATATTCATGGCATCCACATACGGAAGCAGACTCTCCAAAGGCTCCTGCAATACCTGTCCGTTTGTGACCAGCACCACCTTTTGTCCTGCTGATTTCAGCAAAGGAGCCACATCCATTATATACTCATAGCTCAGAAATGGCTCATTGTAGGTAAAGGCCACCCCGATGCTCCTGGCCTCCCTGGTGGCTTTATGCGCTATATCCACCAGCTTCTCCGGGGACACATAGCCCTGTGATACCTCTATACCATGCTGGGAAATATCATGATTTTGACAGAAGGGACATTTCATGTTGCACCCGAATCCACCCAGTGACAAGATTGTGGAGCCGGCATAAAAATGATATAGTGGCTTCTTTTCAATGGGATCAACAGCCAAGGCGGTAACCTGCCCATAGGACAGGCTGACAATGGCTCCATCAACATTTTTTCTTGTGCCACAGAATCCGGTTTTCCCAGAACTCAAAACACATTTATGGGGACACAGGCCACAAATCAATGAACTGTTCTCACTCATAGCGCATCTTCCTCGTAAAAAGCCGTAACCCTTACTACAAGGGCTACGGCTTTATTTATTATGTCAATTATGCTTACTTCAAATACTGGTCCACATTGGCAGCCTTTAAATATTCGCGGTTAACGAACTTGCTGATATCAAAATCATTTTTCAGCTTGCCAATACCTACCAGGAATTTAATAGTGTCATTTAATCCGGCTATATCCTTATCCTCAATATAAACCGTATAGCTATACTTTGAAATAACCGGTTTGAGCTGCTCCGGCTTAAGGGATAAGTATTTGGCAACCTTATTGAGGGTAGCATCATCCAGCTTTGACAGCTCCTGTACCCCACGGGCATAGTTTTTGATTATGATGGATACCACCTCAGGATGTGACTTTGCGTATTCGGCTCTCGCCACCATGCCATTTACGCCAAGCAGACCAACCTTGGTACCATCACTGATGATACGGCCAATCCCCTTTTCCGCTATACGGGTTGCATTTGGCTCCCAAATAGCCACTGCATCCACTTCTCCTCTGGCCAATACAGCTTCTGCATCACCGGCCATGATATTAACCAGCTTGACATCATCAATAGTCAGGCCACCGGCCTTTAGGAACTTCTGGGTAAGGTTATGACCAGTGGAACCAATAACCGTGGCAATGGTCTTCCCCTTAAATTCCGCAGGAGAAGAAAGCTGATTCCGATTGCCCGCCACAATGGCGTAAGCTGACGGACCCTCACAGGTAATAGCTACCAGCTCATTATTCTGACCACCGGCAATCCCAGATACAACGGGAACATCACCAATAACACCTATATCAGATTTTCCCGAAGCCAAGGAATCATTCATTGGTGGGCCGGACTCAAAATCCTGCCATTTTACAGTCAACCCCTGTGCCTTAAGGTCCTCCTCTATCCAGCCCTTTTCCTTGGCTACAAATAAAGGAACAAAGGCGGCAGATGGCTGAATGGCAATATTTACGGTTTTGGACGGATCAACTGCCGATTCAGAGCCACAGCCCGCAAAAAGACCGCCTGCAACAGCAACTGATGCGGCCAAAGCAACTGAAACCAGCATATTTATTTTTTTCCTGATATCAAATAACATCTTAAACCAGTCCCTTTGTATTGTTTAGTTAATAATTATAATACCCCATCTGCCCGGGTGACTGTCAAGACCTGATTATAGCAATGCAATAAGCGAATTATAAAAACGGCCCGGCAGAGTCTTTTGTCAAACTCCGACAGGCCGTTTCCACATTATTGCTTATCTCTTATTATTGATGGCCAGTCCTTGCCAATGTCGGAATAACCAAACCATTTCTTTGAGGCATCCCAGGTGAACTGGTAGCGGGAAGATCTTGGATGTGGTATATATGCATTTTCAAAGGCCAGGACCAAATTTCCATTCTTCAAAACAACGATATATGGGAAGGTTCCTGGTTCATGAGCATAGTTCTGGCTGTCAATATAGGTCACAATCTTCTGGGCATCCGGAGAATATCCATACATATATGCACGTTCAATAGACTGAACTACGTAATATAACTCGCTGTTGCTGGTATTCTTGATTACACGGAATGTATATCCGTTAGTTACTTCAGGATAATATTGTTCAGATATTCTGGTGTCATTAAGCCATACAATAAGATGCATTCTCTTGTCACTGCCAGTTTGCCACAGCTTACGCATCTGGAACTTAAGCGTACCATACGGAGTACTGAATGTATCTGAAACCGCATCATTATCTCTCATATTTTCCGTAAAATTCTCTGCATCATATATCACCTGATAGGTTTCAGCAGCAAAACACACGGCTGTACAGGTCATCACCAACAGACTAAGTACAGCAACAAACAATTTTCTCATTTTTTTACCTCCCTAGTGCAATTATCAAATATCGGATACATAAAAAATTTCTTCAGGCACCATCCCCCCGCCAAAAATCATCCTTAAGCATCATATAATAGTATTTTTTCAAAACGTAATGAAATATCAAAAAGATATACACTATATGGAGATATAATTCTACATATAATTCCACATTCCTGCTTTATTATTGTCTGTTTACCTTCATCTACATGCATTTTTTCCCATTTTATAACATTATTTTTTGAGTTAGTAAAAGGATTTAACTACAGTAATAAAGAATATAACTTAACCAAAAGATATTATTTGGCTAGTACTCTGGGAGGTGCCAAAAGTGCGTTGTATACATAGGGAAATATTAGAATACCTTAACATAAAAATGCTGTTTTGCCTTACATTTCTGCTGGCCTGTTTTGTCGCCGGGTCAAGGATTATGTCCGTATTGCCTGCAGAAGCTAATAATGAAAAGGTTATCCGGGTGGGATATTATGAAGAGACCGGTTTCCAGATGGGTTCCGGTGACAATGTCGTAAAAAGCGGCTATGCCTACGATTATTTGCAGCGCCTTAAATTATTAAACTCATGGAAATATGAATATGTATACGGTACCTATGGTGAGCTGTATGATAAGCTGCTGAAGGGAGAAATCGACTTTTTGGCAGGACTGGCCCATACTCCGGACCGTGAGGCGGTTATCAATTTTCCTGATGCACCTATGGGCTACATTCAGTATTTGTTCTTCAAGCGTTCTTCCGATGATTCTGTTACATCGGATCCCAACTCCTTTACCGGCAAAAAAATTGCAGCTCTTACCGGTGCCCAATATAATCTTGCCGTAAAATTTCTGAAAGACCACAATATTAATGCAGATATCATCCAATATACAGACATCAAGGAACGGGACGATGCACTGAAAAAAGGCCTCGTAGATATAATGATTGCCGAGGGATATAATTCCTTTAAAAATATGGGAATTGAGAATTGTCTGGAGGCAGGCTACTCTGATTATTATTTAGCGGTCAATAAGGCCCGCCCTGATATTTTGGCGGAGGTTGATAAATCCCAGCACAGATTATACAGGGAAAGTCCTGATTTTATCGCTGACCTCACCAACAAGTGGTTTAAACGGACCTCCTTTACCACCACCCTGTCCAAGGTTGAGCAGAAATGGCTGGCGGAGCATGACAGCATTACCGTGGGCTATTTAAATGACTATCTCCCGTACTGCACCACTGACAGCGACGGCAACGTGACGGGTGTTGTGAAGGATATTGTTCCTGAAATATTCAACTCTCTGGGCTTTTCCAAAATTAAAATATCCTACAAGGGCTATGACAACGTCACCGATCTCAATAAAGCCCTCCACGACCACGATGTGGATGTAATATTCCCGGTTGTATCCAATTACTGGATTTCTGAAGTACATGATATAGTGCCAAGTGTTCCGGCCGTAAGCTCCTACTTTAATGTTTTATACGCAGGGGAATATCCGAACCTGGCCAAATCCAAAATAGCCGTATCAGAGCGCAACGGCATAATGGATGATTACAGATCTGTATATTACCCAAATAGTGAATTCACATATTACAAAAATGCCTATGACTGCCTTGACGCGGTTTTAAAGGGCGAAGCTGATGCAGTATTTGTCAGCGACCTTAGAACAGAATATCTACTGCGCAGCCGTGAACGCTATAAGGATTTGAATACAGCCCAGCTTTTGCACGAGGGAACCTTGGGCTTTGCCGGTTTGCGGTCAAATAATGAGGGAATGCAGGTGTTAAATCATGGCCTCAGCCTCATCGACAAGGATTTTGCACTTTCCCATGCCTACAATTACATGCCAAAAAATGAGATTTCCGTTGCAGACTTTTTCCGCAAGCATATCTGGATTCCTATTGCCATAGTGAGCCTGTTCTTCCTGACCGTTATCTTCTTTATGTCAAGAGAAAGCAAGAAGAAAAGCGCATATCTCCGCACCACTGAGGAACAGCGGCAAAAGCTGGCAGACCAGGTGGAGGAAATTTCTGTCCTCAACGAAGAGCTTACAGCCATGAACGAAGAGCTGCAGGCCCGTGAGGCCCTTCTTGAAGAGCTGTCAGAGGAAAAGGATTTCCAGCTGGCCAAAACCAAAATACTTAACAAACAGCTTCAGGACCAGCAGGCTGAGCTTCAGGAGGCCAGGGATGCAGCCAACAAGGCCAACGATGCCAAGACCGCCTTCCTGTTCAATATGAGCCACGATATCCGCACCCCACTCAATGCCATTATCGGCTTTACTGAGCTGGAGGAAAGATCCTCAGAGAGCACCATCAAGAATAAGCAATATCGAAAGAAAATCAAGATGGCCAGCCACCAGCTGCTGGATATTCTGAACAATGTTCTGGAAATGTCCCGCATCGAAAGCAAAAAGCTGGTTATTGAAGAAGGCCTGACTGATGCTGTTGAACTGTTTGAGTCCTGCCTGGCAATTTTTGAAGGGGAAATGAAAAACAAGGACCAGCATTTTACCAGCTCCTGTGACATCAAGCATAAATACCTTTATATTGACCGGACCCATGTGGCAGAAGTTATCATGAACATCTTCAGCAATTCCGTAAAATATACCCCTGAGGGTGGCGATATCTTTGCCGGTGTAAGGGAGCTGCCTGGCAAGAACGACGGTGAGTGTATTATGGAATTTACCGTTCGTGATAACGGTATAGGTATGTCCGAGGAATTTGTAAGCCAAATCTTTGAACAGTTCTCCCGTGCCCGCACCACCTCCCAAAGCGGTATTCAGGGTACCGGCCTGGGTATGGCCATCGTAAAGAGCATGATAGACATAATGGGCGGTACTATTGAAGTCAAGAGTAAGCTGGGAGAAGGAACTGAAATGACCTTCAGGCTCCCGCATAGAATTGGCGAAGCACCTCAGGAGGCTGATGGCAGCAATGTTCATCCGGAGGTTCTGGATTTCAGCGGAAAACGGATTTTGATGGCCGAGGACAATGAGCTGAATGCAGAAATTGCCATGACCCTGCTGGAGGACAGCGGCTTTGCCGTAGAAAGGGCCAAGGACGGTCTGGAATGCATCGAAATGTTGAAAGAGCATGATGCCAACTATTATGATATTATCCTTATGGATGTTCAGATGCCAAATCTCAATGGCTACGACACTACACAACAAATAAGGAAAATGGAAGATCCGGTCAAGGCCAATATCCCTATAGTAGCCATGACAGCCAACGCCTTCAAGGAAGACCAGCAGCGGGCATTGGATATTGGCATGAACGGTCATCTGGCCAAGCCAATTGACATCAGCAAGGTCTTCGGTACTCTAAAGGAAATTTTACTGGACAAAGACGAAAAATAGGCAGATACCACGAAAAAAGGCTCCGAAATCGGAGCCTTTTCATTATGTCTTTTTACTTTAAAAATTCAGGGCCGAAGCTCATGGGAAGAAGCTCCGCCAAGGTCATTTCCTTAAAATCTTCCGTGGATTTTCCTATAGCTCCCTTTGCTGATTGTCCGATAATGAAAATCAAAGGGCTCATTTCATTTACTTGACATAATATATACTCCCCTCAACAATAATACATCTGCATAAAATTATACCGCGAAACGACTTAATTCATAAACTAAAATTTTAGTTGCAAAAATATCGTTTGTCATCTAAAATGATGCATATACAACAAAACTCGAAGGGCGGAAAATTGGATGTTATCTTTTAAAGACATTCCCTGCTATTATCTTAAGCTCCGTTGGGCTGAGATGCTCAGCAGAGATTTTTATAACAAAAGAATGAAGGATTGTGGCATCACCGGCAGGCAGTTCACTCTGCTTTTCATCATAAAATACAATGGTGGCAGCTCCCTAAGCGAATTGGGCGATATGATGAATTTGGACAGATCCACTATTAACCGCTCCATTCAGCCCTTACTGAAAAAAGGCTTGCTGGAGGATCGCAAAACGGATGGTCAACGCAACAGCAGTATCTGGCTTACGGAACATGGTGAAGATGTCTTTAACGAATCATCAAAATCCTGGAATAAGGCTCAGGAGGATTTTGCAAAGCTATTCACCAAAGAGGAGCTGGAAAAATTCGACTCAACTCTGGAATTATTAAAGCGATTAGAGGATGATTAATTTTATAAGGTATTTGATGTATATGCACCAAATACCACAAATCAACACATTATTTAAAAAGGAGCTTTATATATGCAACGTTTATTTTTTTTGGATAATCTAAAAGCCTTCGTGGTCAATTGGATGATTTTACTGCATATAGCTTTATGCTATATCGTTATGCCACTTCCCTGGTGGTATGTCCTTGATCCCCAGCCAAGCGTCGGCTTAAATTATTTTGTAATGGTTACCGACATGGTTATTATGCCAATAATGTTTTTTATATCAGGATATTTTGCCATCCGCTCACTGGCCAAGAAAACTGGCAAGGAGTTCTGGATGCCAAAGTGGACCCGTATAGGTATACCATGGCTCATCGGTATATTGATTATCGCTCCACTTACCAGCATTATCATGCCATATAGCCGTGGTCTCTGCAATGACATTTGGACGGCTCTTACAAAATATTACTGGTATGATGCAGCTACTGGCGGTGCCGGCGAATTCTTTAATCAGGTTCCATTCTGGTATCTTGGAATGTTGCTGATGCTCTACGCTATTGCTTATTTCATTGTTAAAATTCGTCCATCGTATGCTCAGCAGAAAGCTCCTAGTTCTCCAAAAATTTGGTTATTCCTGGGACTTACCCTGTTTACATTCATAAACGGCATGGTCATTGATATGATTACCGGTGACGAATATCTGTGGGTAAATTTTTTCTATATTCTTAAGGTTCAGGTTAGCCGTGTCTTATTGTATGTCCTCTACTTCTTCCTCGGTATTCACGCTTGGCGTCGCCACTGGTTTGAGGAAGGCTGCTATGTTCCTTCTGCCGCCAAGTGGACTCCATTGTTTATCATCTCCGCTGCCTTCATTGACTGGTCCTTCATTCACAGCCCAGCCATCGTAAGCAGTCCATTGGAATTTCTCTTTTATATTTCCATTAGTCATGCCATGTTGCTTACTTCCAGTGTCTTTGCCCTGTTAGGCATATTCTACCGCTTCTGTAATTTCACCAACAATACTCTGGGAAATCTGGCGTCTACCTCATACACCATGTATTTCTGCCATACAATTTTCATCTTCTGGCCATCTCTGTATATGATGAATATGAATATTCATGCCTTCTATAAATTCATCATTGCCGTCATTATTACTTGGCCAATAACCTTTATCTGCGGCAAGCTGCTGCTTAATTCTTCATTGTTTGCCGGCAGCAAAAAGGCAAAGGTTACTTCTCCTGAAAACAATCCTATATTAGCATCATCCAAATAATTTTAATATTACTGCCAATTAGGGCAGCTTAAAAACAAAAGTCCTATAACTATTGCAATTACTCTTGCATACGTTGGAAGACCAGCAGCGGGCATTGGATATGGGTATGAACGGTCATCTGGCCAAGCCAATTGACATCAGCAAGGTCTTCGGTACTCTAAAGGAAATTTTACTGGACAAAGACGAAAAATAGGCAGATACCACGAAAAAAGGCTCCGAAATTTCGGAGCCTTTTACTTATGCTTCTCAATAAATTGCTCTAAATTTAATGAAACTACCACATTCTTCGTAAGGTGACTGCCAGCATAACATCCTTGTCATGAGAGCCCTTTTGCAGCATGGCATCCCCCGCCAGAGTCCAGCCCGGAGCAAATTCGGTTTCACCACTCATAGACAAAATAAAGTGGGTTTTATCCAGCTGCCCCCGCATTTCATAGGTGGACAGATCATCGCCAATGTAGCCGTAGGTGAGCCTCGGATCTGCTCCGCAAAAGGCGTGCTTTACCCCCAGACGAAGTCCGTAGCTGCCATTATGCAGATACCGCTTGAATTCCACTCCAATGCCGCCTGCTCCATAGGTGTTGGTTTTATTGTTCACCCGCTGGCCGAATATACCTGCCCCCTGCTCACTGTAGCCATCCTGCCACAGCCATGACAGCTGAACATTGGCATAAGGGATTACATGCCAGGCCTTCATCTGATGGGCGTTTAAATCGTATGTATACTCACCACCCAGCTCCAAAATCCGGCTGCCATAATCCGCAGCTGCCTGAAGATTTAAGCCACCCAATTGACGGGTAAGATCATTGTCCAGCCAGCCATAATCCAGATAGATATAGCCGGCGTGCGGCCCCTGGCTATAGCCGCCGTACAGCCCCAGTCTGGTATCTTTTAAATTGTTGTGGGCATAATCATCTGCAAAGGAAGTATTGCCATGGCTGATGAATGCCCCAGCCCGCCAGCTTGGTCCATAGGCACGATCCCATCCCATGGCCAGGGTGGTACCCTGATAATAGCTGCTGTTACTGCCCTCTCCCCAGTTTCGCATGACCTTAAACCAAAAATCATTGTCCACCGGCTGGTCCAGCTTCAAGGACAGAGAGGTATCACCGGCGGATAAGTCACCGGCCAGCTCGGCCCTTGGCATGGTCACGTTTGTATTTCGCAGGGCAAAGGCTTCAGACAGCCGGGAGGAAATAATATGGCTGGCCATTACATTACTTTGAGCCAGAGCCATTGTGTAGGCTGCCGTATTGGCTCCCAAAGCTGATAAGGTCGTCTTGGCGGCAGCGACATCCATGGCAAACAATGGACGCATATCATTACGCCGATTATCGCCGTTGGCCGTAAGGGCAGCACACATATTTGACATGGCCGCAAAGGACTGATTTACAGTGAAGTCGGTGGTGCCAAGATTATTTGCGGCGGCTGCGGATACCTTTAAGGTGGTTCCCCGTACTACACCGGATGTATTCAGCATGGCAGAACCGGGATAAGGATTATCCGGTGGGTTGGTGATTTTCCCTTCAATGGCTGAGGCCGTAAGCACATCCCATGTTTCGCCCGGCAGTATATTATTTGCTGATACCGTAGAGCCGGTTATATTTGCAGTTCCATCTACCGCAAATTTGCTGTTTCCCCGTGCTGTCCACTGGCTTATAAGCGTGCCCGAGGAAACCAGCCCATTCATTTTCAGCTCCCCGTTGCCGTTATTATCACCGGCCACAGCGGTATTGCGATTATATAATGTGCCGCCAATAACCCCTTTGCCGGCTATTATGCCATGGTCAATGCTGTAGGCATCACCGATGACGGAACCATTTATTGCCAGAGTGCCCTCCTTGGCAATACTGGCCCCCTGATAGGTGTTGTTCCCTGTCAGGGTCAGCTGTCCGGCACCGGATTTGATAAGTCCTACCGGCAAATTGAGAAGACCACTATCCCTGGCCCACTTATTGTAAAAATCTATGTAAGAGCTTACGAAGGCAGTTCCGATTACTTTTTCACCGGAGCTATGGTGAGTCCGGTCCAGCCAGTTGGTTTTGTAATAATTATAGCGATTTTGCAAATCCTTCTCCGGGCTGTCGGCCGCAATAAGCCCTACCCGAATTTCCTTTATGTTGTTGGACCAGACCGTATTATACCCGGCCGTGTCAATATGATATAGGGCCTGCTTTGCAGAACTGCCGCCAATGGTATATTCACTACTCATATCCCTCTTGTCAAGCCGCCGGGCATTAAGGGCACCAGGCCCTTTTATTGCCTTGCCGGCATCAACAACCCCCTGGCCGATCAGGTCTTCCATAGGCGTATTGTAAAAATCACAGATAGGAAGATTGTCAACAAACCACTGAGCCTCATCAGCGGTGAAATTATTACAAAGCCCTTCGTAACAATCCTGCTTCTGCTGAGCCAAGGACCGTTTCTTTCCATCGAAATAAAAGACATTCAATGCATCCGGCAGATGGAAATCACCCATGTAGGTCACGGCGTAACCCAGCCGGGAGGTGACATTTGAGTTGGCCGTAGACAGCAGCACATCCCCGATTTGCTTGGCGTTCATATAGGGAAAGACCTGCTGTATTAACACGGCAGTGCCAGAGGCAAATGGGGCGGCCATGGATGTGCCGTTAGAGGTGACGTTCAATTCACCATCAAAGGCATAGTTTGAATTTGCCGAAGTGATTCCGGTACCAGGCGCCACAATTGTGGCATCTTCATTGAACGCGGCCCCGTTACTGTAATAAGGTACAATACAGTCCCCCTCAATCCCTCCATAGTTGGTCTGCTTCAGTAATTTTGTGTTCTCCAGCGCCGCAACGGAAACTGAATTGGTGGGTACACTTTTGCCAGCCATCCAGTGCGCCAGATTGGTAGTCACAGGAGTTGGCAATCCATAGTTGGTGTTGGCAAAGATAATCAGCTTGTCACTTTCCTTGGCGGAATTGATAAATTTGTATAAAATATCATCTTCAAAGATTTCCACATATGCCTTAACGGTATTTATATTGTTTAACTCGGACAGGACCAGTGGGGAATATCCAACTCCCCAGGAACAGTTAATTACCTTTACATCCTTATTTTTCAGGAAAGGAACAATCCAGTCAGCGGCGCCTTTTCCCCCCTGCCAGCTGTAGTTACTATAAAATGGATAACCCATTAATTCCGCCTCGTAAGCAACCCCATGCATGCCCAGATTATTTTTGCTGGCCGCAGCGATACCAGCTGTATGGGTACCATGAGAACTAAAGTACCAATATCCCTCATCGTTCAAGGTGTATTTCCGGCCATCTTTGTCAGTATAAATCGGATAAAAATCATTAACATTATAGCTGTTTTGTTTGTCATTGAACTCCGGTGAGGTGAAATTTATGGGCATATCACTTATACCGACGGTAAGTCCATTGCCTGTAAGTCCCTGGTCGTAAGCCTCAGCTGCATTGATAATATCCAGGCCGTTGCTGGCAAAATATTCCGGTGTTTCAAAGTCAGCCGGGGCGGCGGCAGCTGATTGGCCAAGGGAAATCCATGCCAGCACGGAAGCCACCAGCTTTATATTTCTATGTGCTTTTTTAGTTTTATATAATCCACACATAAAAAACACTCCTTCTGCCCAAAGACCTTCTTTTTCGATTATCCTTCGACAAATAAATGCCAACTCCTTTAATATGTCCCTAAAATGGCGAAAAAAAACGGAGTTATTCCCGAAAAATGACTCCGTTTTTTATTAAATTATTTATTCATGGTAGCAGCATTAGTAACAGCATGAGCAAGATCCAGGGCTCCGCTGGCAACGGTAATACCACCTGCCACGGCACCTACTCCGGTACAGCACATCACTGTCCCAATAGCCACAGAAGCTACACCACTAACTGTGCTCACTATAAGCTTTGTACACTTTTTGGCTGATTCGCTTATCGGAAGCTTATCTACCACAAAGTTTACGCCCTTTCCAATAAAGGAAAAGATAGCACCCAATGGACCTCCGCCAGCAACCTGATCCAATTCTTCCTCTGTAAGCTGAACCTTTGCAGGCTTTTTCCCCATGAATATCTTCTCATGGAAGTCCTTCAGGAAAAGGTTGGCGTAAACCATACGGAATTCATCAAATTCTTCCCTTGTGTAGTTGCCTGGAACTGCTGACATTGCGGATGTAAAGGCCTTCTCATTATCATAGACACTCATTACTGCCTCGAACAAGCCCATGTCCTCACTTAGCCTTTCAGCCAATTTTTTAATGTCCCTGTTCTGAAAAACCTTTTCGGCACGCTCTTCAGGAATCTCCTGAATCATCTTCGCCAGCTTTTCGCCATCAATTGTATTCTTAATGATCTGAACTTTATTTTGATTCAATCCTGCCATTTTAATCGCCTCCCAATTATCATCTTTGCCTATATATACGGATATTAATAAATTCTATTACAAATAATTTGGAAGTAAAAATTTACCCGGCATTTGGACCATGGAAGGCGCCCATAATTATTGGTCTTTAGGCCAGTTATTTTTTCGAGGACAATATTATATAATGTACACAGAGAGAGGATATATAAAAAAGGGGGGGCGTTCTTTGGTAAATTACGAAGAATATTATGCACTGGGTGAACAGATACATGACACCCTGATTGAAATCCGCGGGCTTGAAAATGAAATGATCGAGCTGAATAAAATGCTGGACAGCATAAGTCATAAGCTTGGCGCTGTGGATTTATTCAACATGACAGTTAAACAATAACACAAATGACACTCTGCATGCAGAGTGTCATTTTTTATGTTTCCAGTAATATAATAATTTTTATAATAATTTTCGGGAAAATCCCCACAAAAGAAGGTGAATTATGGCCATCTCACGAAATATGAAAAATCAAATCAATTTCAAATGAAAGAAGTGAAATTCTATGCCAGTTAAACTCATTGCTGATTTGCACACCCATACACTTGCCAGCGGTCATGCCTATGGCACCATACGGGAAAATGCCCAGGCTGCCTCTGAAAAGCAGCTTAAAATTCTTGGTACTACAGAGCACGGTCCCGGCATACCGGGGACATGTGATCCCTTCTATTTCTGCAATCTAAAAGTGATTCCGAAGAAATTATTTGATGTTCATATGCTGTTTGGCTGTGAGGTAAATGTTCTCGTTGACGGAAAACTTGGATTGGAGCAAAGGTGGCTTAATAAGCTTGACTATGCCATAGTCGGTATACATGGATTATGCTACACCGATGCAGGAAAAGCACAAAACACCCGCAACCTAATAAATTGCATGAAGCATCCAAAGGTGAAAATAGTCTCTCACCCGGATGATGACCACACTCCCCTCAACTACGAGGAGCTTGTTCCTGCAGCAAAGGAATACGGTGTGGCATTAGAGCTAAACAACAGCTCCCTCTTAAAAAAAGAAGTACGGTTAAATTGCTATGAAAACTATACCACCATGCTGCAGCTTTGCGAAAAACACAATGTTCCCATAGTAATTGACTCTGATGCCCATGACCCTTCCGGTGTTGGGAATTTTGCCCTGGCAACTAAATTTATTGAGGAAATAGGCTTCCCGGATTCCCTCATATTGAATGCGGATGAAAGACGGGTTATTGATTTTATCAATACTTAACCTTCCATATATTTCATCATGCCCGCTGCCGCCTTCTTGGCCTCGTGGATTGCGGCTACTACAGTATTTGAGCCATGCACCACATCTCCTGCGGAAAATACTCCCTCGCAGGTAGTCATGCAGTTTTCATCAATTACCAGCAGTCCCCTGTCGTTTCCTTCCAGGCCCTCAGTCGTGAGAATGAGCTTGTTTTTCGGAGCCTGGCTGACCGCAATTATTACAGAGTCGGCCTCTACCTGCTCCAGCTCCTCCTCGTATCCAGTTACATTGTCATTTTCATCAAACTTTGCTACACGGAATACCGGACCACTCTGCGTAATTTTCTCAATTGCCCGGCCAAACACAAACTCTGCCCCATCCAGGCGGGTAAATTCCACCTCGTTTTCGCTGGCGGCAATCCGCTTGCTTCTGGCGTATAAGGTTACGTGCTCCGAGCCATGACGAAGTGCTGTTCTGGCCACATCCATGGCCACATTTCCCATGCCGATGATAGCCACATTGTTCCCCAGCTGATATACCGACGGATTTCCCAAATAAGAAATACCATAGTGAACATTCGCCAAGGTTTCTCCTTCAATTCCAAGCATCTTAGGGCGCCATACTCCGGTGCCCACAAAAATGGAAGCATATCCATCACGCTTCAAATTCTCAATGGTAATTGATTCACCAATGGCAGTATTTGGACGGAAACGGATACCCATCTGCTGCATGACGTTCTTGTATCTTTCCAGAATTTGTTTGTTCAGGCGGAAATCCGGTATGCCGTACTGCAGCATACCACCGATTTTGTCATTATCGTAAAAAATCGTAACATTATATCCATGCTTGGCAAGAATAATAGCCACAGTCATGCCGGAAGGCCCCGCACCAATAACAGCAACCTGCTTGCCGTTATTTTCTGCAACGCCTTTTTTCTTCAGTCTGTCCAGATAGGAATCGGAAATAAAGCGCTCTATCTCATAGAATATTATAGGGCTTCCCTTTTTGCCCAATACGCAATGGCCCGTACATTGTGCCTCATGATCACAAACTATAGAGCATACAAGGGACAGCGGATTATTTTCAAACAATGTTTCCCCGGCTTCCAGCAGGCGATTTTCCTTAAAAGCCTGGACTACCTGAGGGATATTCGTATGTGCCGGACATCCCTCCATGCACATTGGTTTCTTACATTGCAAACATCTTTCTGCTTCTTTAACAATAAAGAGGCTCATATTGTTCATCCTCCATTAAATTAAGTGAAAAAATATTTTTCTAAGCCTAAGCCATCTTAGTATACACTTTTTCGCAATCATAAACAATATGGAAGATTTTTATCATTATCGACGAACGGACTTGTACATTGTGGAAACAAATTTCTTAAAATCATCCTGCCTTACTTCCTTGCCAGTGATGGAATAGCTGAATTTGCCGTCATTCCAGTAAACTGCACCAGACTTGGTATCGATGAAAGCAAAGTGCATTTCAATGCCCTCAACGGTTTCCTCATACCACTTGTCAGTATATACACCACTGATATCCGGTGAACCTGGATCCAAAGGAGCCGTCCTTAAATTAAATTTGCGGCCTTTGGAGTCGGTATAGCGCAAATCAATGATATTATCACTGATAACATAGCACTCGTCCAGCCTGCACATCACCCCCGGCGGCATAGTCAAGGCACTAAATCCCGCCTGTTTCTCACAGCTGAGAATTGACGGACACATAACCATAGGGTTAGGCATGGCGTAGGATGTTGCACTCAACATCAAAATTGCTGCCATCACAGGAAA
The DNA here is from genome assembly GCF_002100115.1 of Anaerovibrio sp. JC8. Lineage (GTDB taxonomy): Bacteria > Bacillota > Negativicutes > Selenomonadales > Selenomonadaceae > Anaerovibrio. The sequence continues at coordinate 48,759 of NZ_ANBM01000005.1, forward strand.
AATTTTCTTAATTATGTACATATTGGGTTCCTCCTCATAAACAGATGAATTATATTTTAATTATACATTGAAAATTTATTTCACGCATATTTATTATTCAAAAATGGTGCCTCATTTCCTATTTACTTTAGAACCATTAAATATGATAATTATATTTATCAACTATTAAATTTATGAAAAGGATATGCTGCTATGATTTCTTCAACTTTAAGTGAAACTCTCAATTATGCCCGGACAACAGAGACCAACACCTTTACGCCTAACGAAATAAAGGCTATCAGGCTCGAAAATAATCTGACACCAAATTTATTGGCAAAGGTTTTATGTGTAAGCAATAAAACAGTTGAAGCATGGGAAGCTGGTCAATACAGGCCAAACCTCTCATCCTGCAGACTTTTAAAGTTATTGTCCATGAAAGCAATATCTCTGGCTATCCTTAAATAAGCAACAAAAGGAGCTGCTTTAGCAGCTCCTTTTTATTTTGCCCGTAAACAACCACCACTTCTGCAACCATATTCTTAATGGTTGGCACCCTGTTCTGTCAAAACTCATTTTTAATTTTTTAAAATTTAATATTACAAAGCCCTATTCAGTTGGCGTACATCTGCCTTCCGAATAGGGCTTAAAAATTGCTGATACTATTTTTTTATTGAATTAATTTTACCGCTTAGGCTGGTATACAACCTTCTCCCCATTAACGAAGTCGTGAAGAACCTTCTCCCCTGCTTCCGTCTCGATATTTCCGTACACTGTAATGCCACGTTTTATCATCTTTGACTATACCCTTCTTACATAACGAGGCCCTTCCTCGCCCATGATTCCATTAAGGACAAAACCACATTTTGCCAGGACATGCTGTGAAGCTATGTTATCCAGCTCTGTTTCAGCCTCTACACGCGATACTCCATCCTGCTTCATGGCCCAGTCAACAACAGCATTGACTGCTTCCGTAGCATACCCCTGGCCCTGAAATTCAGCATCTATACCATATCCAATTTCCACTGAGCCATCTTCATTGAGACCTTTGAATGACAAATTTCCGACCTGCACTCCATCATGGCGTGTCACCAGCCAAATTGCATACCATTCTCCCTGCCCAGGATGGTCAAGATAGCCATCCAGCATTTCATTGTAGGCCTTTTTGAGCTCCTCGCTGATCTGTACCTCAATAATCTGCTCCATTTCTGCCAGTGATGCTACATATATCCTTAAACGTTCTGTTTCTAATTCTATACGATTCATCTACCCACCTGTTCCAACACGCCGCATATTAAACTCTATTTTTTATTATATCTCTAAGTAGTCTTTAATCAACGATTTATCTTGTGACTCAGAAGAATTTTTACTAAAAAACGCCCCGGCTCTGGTGAATAATCCAAAGCCGGGGTGCCTGGGTAGCATTGAAAATATTTACATAAAAAGAGTCTCAGCACAAGCCAAGACCCTTTCATCAATCTTTTGTTACTTCAATAGTTCTGCCAAATCTTCCTCTGGTGTTGTTATTGGCGCGATACCATAGTTTTCTACCAAATAATTGAGAATATTAGGGGAAACAAAGGCCGGCAGTGATGGTCCAAGCTTAATATTCCTTATTCCCAAATGCAGCAGTGTAAGTAAAATACATACTGCCTTCTGCTCATACCACGACAATACGAAGGATAATGGCAACTCGTTTACGCCACAGCCAAAGGCCTTGGATAATGCCACGGCCACCTGAATGGCTCCATAGGCATCGTTACACTGTCCCATATCCATTAAACGAGGCAAGCCACCTATTTCACCCAAATTAAGATCATTAAAACGATACTTGCCACAGGCCAAGGTCAACACAATGCTGTCCTTTGGTGTCATTTTAACAAATTCTGTATAGTAGTTTCTGCCCGGCTTGGCGCCATCGCAGCCCGCTACCAAGAAGAAATGCTTTAACGCACCGTTTTTAACTGCCTCTACCACTGTATCTGCATGGGAAAGGATTGCACTATGACCAAATCCAGTAGTCACTTCTCTACCACCATTAATACCGGTAAATTCAGTATCTTCTGCAAATCCTCCCAAAGATAATGCCTTTTCAATAACCGGGGTAAAGTCCTTGTTTTCGTCAATATGAACTGCCCCTGGGAAAGCAACTACCTCAGTAGTAAATACTCTATCCTCATAGCTCTTTTTCGGTGGCATCAGGCAGTTGGTGGTATATAAAATAGGGGCTGGAAGATTATCAAATTCCTTCTGCTGATTTTGCCATGCAGTACCAAAGTTCCCCTTTAAATGCGGGAATTTTTTCAATTTAGGATAAGCATGGGCTGGCAACATTTCTCCATGTGTGTAGATATTAATACCCTTTCCTTCAGTCTGTTCCAAAAGAAGCTGCAAGTCCTTCAAATCATGACCCGTAACTACAATGAACGGCCCCTTTTCCACACTAAGGGAAACAGTGGTTGGCTCTGGTGTACCATAGGTTTCCGTATTGGCCTTATCCAGCAGAGCCATACATTTAAGGTTAATTTCTCCCACCCTTAAAACTACTGGAAGCAGGGTGTCTACATCTTCACCATAGCCAATCATAAACAGGGCTTCACAGAAGAATTTATTGATTTCCTCGTTGGTATACCCCAATACATTGGCATGATAGGCATAGGCTGCCATCCCCCGAATACCAAATAAAATTAGGGACTTAAGAGAGCGAATATCCTCATTGGCAGTCCATAAATCATCCATATTGAATTCGTTGTTTTTCCCACACGGTGAAATGCAGGCAGCACAATCCGGAACCAATCTGTTCTGCTGCTCACGAACTCGGCCAATCATTTTTTTCAGAGCATCATTATCAAAGCTGACATTGGTAATGGTAGTAAATAACCCTTCAATTATCACATTATAAATATCGGCATCAGCTTCCCCATGACTATCTACTGCTCTGGCCAAGCCAATCATTGCACCGGTCAATTCATCCTGTAACTTGGCAGTATCAGATTTCTTGCCACATACGCCAGATTTTCCGGTACAGCCAACACAGCCAGCTGTCTGCTCACACTGAAAACAAAACATTTCATTACTCATCGTACAATATCCCCCTTGCAAATACACACATTTAATAACACTTAATTCGATAAAATTATGTTTACAAGGATAAATATAATGCAGTTTTTATAACATGTATGTTGTAATTCTAACAAAATTTAAAAATCCAACACAGCATAAGAATGTTGAAAAGCATGGCTCTCCAAAGGATCATCAACCTATTCCAGTACCCAAAAGATAATTACCACTTATAAAATAGACCTGACTCAATAGATTAGAGCCAGGCCAATTTTTGTGAAATGATTAGACTATAAATCACCAATGCTTCAGCATGTACTGTACCAGGCTGGCGGAATTTTTTGCCGCCAGATTTGTAAATTCCTCAAAACTCATAATACCAATTTACGCCCCCCAACCGCATTTACCACGCAATCTATTCAGTTACCACTTCGCCATGCCAGTCTTTTATTCCTCCAAACTCGATGATATTTTTGTAGCCCATGTCGGCAAGTTTCTGAGCGGATTCTTTGCTACGTCGACCACTACGGCAATAGACGAAAATCTTCTGCTCCTTGTCGGGAAGAAGTGCTGGTGCCTCTTTGGTGATAACTTCATTAGGGATACAAATGGCCTTGGGGATATGCCCCTCGGCGTATTCTTTTTGGGTTCGTACATCCAGAATAATATAGTTGGATTCCGTTTCCATCATCTGACGAGCCTGGTCAGAGGAAACCTGACGATAGGCAGCTTTCCCTGTCGAAGCAGAATTTGCTCCCCCACATCCGCAAAAGAATATCATAATTATCACCATCGCCAATAAAAATATTCTCTTCATCAAGAATTCCTCCCAGTCTGTAAATTTAAGACATCAGCCTCACTCGTGTGGTTAGCGATCTTCACTATAATTGTACCATTACTACATTCGTTTAGAAAACAGATAAAAATCACCCTCAAAAGCAGTCAGCAACCTATAATAGTAAAACTTAAAAGATCAACTTGTTATGACATAAGTTTTTCAGCAGTTTCACTATGCTGCGCATTTACAACGATATACAAATTATTCAAAATAAACCTCCCAAAACAATAAAACAGGCCTCCAAAATTAATTGGAAGCCTGCACTCTTAAGCTATCATTATTATCCTGCTACTGGACCGTTGGAGCCGCCAACGATAATGCAGAAGGCTACTTTGCCGTCCTTTTTGGTCCTGCCGAAGCCTACGCCAATATAGGCACAGGCATTGACACCGTTGCGGCTTTTAGTATTCTTAGGCACTCCGCCTGCCACCTGCTCCAGCTCATCCTCGGAAAGAGACATTTCATTCAGCTGGTCATGCTCATATTCCTTTAATTCCTCAAGGGTAAATGGCAGGCCAACTTCCTTGGCCAGCGGCAAAACAATTGCCTCTGCTGCTTTTTCACGGACAGCCATATCATCAGCCGATGCATCATTTTCCTCAGCAAAAGCCTTGTCCAGTGCATTGAGCTTTTCAGCCAGAGCGGTGTCCTGGGCCAGCTTGTCATAAAACTTTGCTACATTTTCCTTTGCCATGATGTTTTCCTCCCTTATTTCATGTTAATGATATTATCTTCTTGTTCCTTATATCCCCATGATGGTCAAAGTGTTATATCGATTTAATTGATTTACTTCTAAGTGACATACCAAGTTTTTAGAGTGTTGGGGATTTTCTCCAGAACAATAAAACAGGCCTCCAAAATATAATCTAATTTTTTGTAATAATATAGGCATTTAGTCGTATATATAGACAAGAAGAGATAATAAAACACAAACAGAAAGGAGTGCTTGAAAATGAAAAAGATGGAAATTACTTTAAAGGATATGCAGACCATAGCAGGCGGAACCGGACCTCTCAACTATCCATACGGTTCATGTGATCCTCCTATGAAGGAGACCGGACCTCTGGGAACTGGACCTCTGGGAACCGGACCTCTCAACTCTTGTGATCCTCCTATGAAGGAGACCGGGCCTCTGGGAACTGGACCTCTAAACTAAGTTGCCCCTGGTAACAACTCGGCAATCCTTATATATGGCCCACTTTAAAAGTCGTGGATGCTTAAAAGCTGGTGCCACAATATTCCACTCATCCAAGAAGCCGCTCTAACAAGGCGGCTTCTTTTTTTCATTCAATTTATAAACGCCCAATGCACAATTACTTACACTATATTCCGGTTACATAGGGGCTGCAGCGACGCGAAGCTAGTCCCTTCGGGGCTGCAGCCCCTTTTAATTTTGGGCATAATAATAGCCCTGATATATATTGATATCAAGGCTGAAATTGTTTAGTTGAATACCTCTCTATTGTATTGAATAATGGATACCAAAGCTTTCAGCTACTTTAACAACACCTGTTCAATAATCTGTGCCGCAGCTTTGGCCATGGCATCACCGTTATGGCCAACTCCGGGAACTGTAACTAACTGCCAGTTAAATGTCGCTCCGATTCTGGCAGCTTCACTGGAACCCTGATAAAAGAAATGCTGCCCCCTTTCAAAACGAGTAAATCCCTGGGCATCGGCTTCCGGGGTCTGGCGGAGATTTTCATTCCTTTTTGTATCAGCATCACCCAAAAGAATTACCATAGGCTTGGCAAAGGCCATTGCCAAATCTGACTCTGACATTGGAACACCACCCAATCCATAAGGAAATCTTACATTTGCATTTGGCATAGTGTACCAACCTGCATTAGCTGGCATAATAAGATCGGCCTCAGTTGCACCACCAAACAGGGCATAACGATGAACCATTTGGGCGCCGGCCGAATGACCAAAAACAGCCACTGAACTGTTCTCTGCTCCCATTCTTGCCTTCACATCACGAATAATCTTGTCGATTACTGGAAATACCCACTTATCCTTTGGCTGCAAATGCCCCTTGCCATTGGTTTTATCCATGATATTGCCCGTATTGTAATACCGAGAACCCGGATATTTTTCCTCAGTAAATTCAGGGCAAACAATAAACAGGCCATCTTTTTCAGCCAGACTTTCCCAGCCAGCACGATAATCATCAGCATTGCGGTTCATACCATGAAAAACAAATACAATAGGCCGTCCTGCTGTCCAGCTGGCTGCCCGATAACAATATATTGAAATAGGAGCATTGGTCGCCCCCGTGGATTCCTCCATATCATATACCGACTCACCCACAGGCATCTCCCGTGCTTCTGTCGCTAAAGAAGGTATTGCCAAGATAATTAACAGTGCAAAAAGAATTGAGATTGTTTTTTTCATTATTAGTAGCCTCCGTTTCTCATTTGTATCACTACCCGACTTTTCGACAATGGCCTTCTCCATTAGTGATTTACTAAAAAATATATCAGCTGCGTAATCTTGTCAATAGAATTTGATACAAGGTAGTACCCACAAATATAGCTATTTACTATTTTTTCAAAATGATTTTCTTTGCCGCCACTTTCAACCAAGCATAGTGCCAAATAAAATGAAGAACGAGCCCACCAATCATGACAAAAGCTGGTGCCACAATATCCCACTCATCCAAGAAGCCGCTCTAACAAGGCGGCTTCTTTTTTTCATTCAATTTATAAGAGAGCAGCCATATTATGTCTACATAAAGTAAGGCTCCCTTACTACCGATAATGGCAGTGTGGGAGCCTTTGATATAGTTAACTTCCCTTTATTGATTTGGCATTTCAAATAGCTCCAATACCACTCCATCTGGCAACTGCACCCATTTTTCGGGCTTTCCCGGAATAGAATTCACCTTTTCATAAGCAAGCATTTTAGCCATGGTGTTCTTAAAATCCTGCACCCGTATCCCCAAATGATGAGCTTTACCTACCCCTGAATTGTCATCAGAAGCAATCAGCTGAATGCCTCCATCCAACCAGACCTGCTGCAATACACCCTCATTCTCCCGCCGACGGGTTATGGTCATCCCCAATATTTCCTCAAAAAATTTAATATGCCATTCAATATCCGTCACTGTAATGGCCACGTGATCGATATACGCATGCTTATTCACCAGGAATGCACCTCCTCACACCGATATATATTATATATATTGGTCTATACTTTAAACTTACTCATTGCATATTTAAATATATTTCTTTACTGCTTTCTTCATTTTTATCATAACATCAATAAGCCATTCAAATTGCCCAGCCCATTGTGTTTTGTCATCATAATTGACATTTTTCTTTATTAGAACGCGGCTGGCCTTTTTGTTAGGTAATTCAAGCCACTCTAGCTCCATTCCAATTTCTTGCTCAATTTGTTCTTTATTTTTAAACAGAGTATAGAATAATGACTTATCATCATTTATATAGATTTCTACATCCAATTCGTTTCTTTTCTGAATTTGTAACACAGCAAGATGGTACGCTGATGATCCAATGGTAAAGTCCATCCAATGGTCAGTAGATGGTTTTCTCCGATTAAAATTCTTTGAAAAATCAGCATTTTGAAAAACATAATCCTGAAAGGCTACCCAATATTCATATCTCCTTTGCTTAGTTGGATTAGAAGCATCGTTCTTTTTAATCTCTTTGGCCCAATCATTTGGCCTTTCTACTATATCAAACTTCACGGCCGGCTTAGAGTTACCAATACGATATAGTTTAATTTCGCACAGGAAAAAGCCTATTTCTTCATCCGTGTGACTATTCAACCATTCAACAGCTGCCTTGTGTTCTTCACGGGCTTTCTTCACCAACCAAATAATTATATTGGCAGACTTACCAGAAGCGTATGTTATCAACTTGCCCAAATGATCGTGATTTGTATCCTCCAGCTGGTTCTCAATGATAATTTTTCGGTCAGTCCCAGTTTCATTGGCAAATATATCAACATTAAAATCACCAACCGAGGACTCTGTTTCATCTACAGTAATATCTATGCCTAAAGTGTCGGAAAGAAGGGAAATATTTTCATCCTGGGCCAACCATGGAGTAAAGTCATTTGCTTCATGTGGCCATACTGTACGCAAGTCTTTAATTTCTTCAAGTAAGCTTAATTCCGCCATAAGGATATCCTCCCAATATAACAACACTAATCAACTTTGTTTATTCGATATTAAAACAAAATATTCCTGCTCTATTTCCACTGGAGAAAACACTTCAAGGGTGACATTTTATGGTGAAAAAATTATAATTTAGTAAATACAATTAAACTGTGTTCTTATATATGGAGGAAAATATATGGCTCCTCAAGCTAATGATCCTATTACACAAATGAACGAAATATTCAACTCACCAGAAACTATAGATTTTTTTAAACAACTATATTCACTAAAAGCACAATGGTCAAATAACTTAGCCAATATTCAATCCGAACTATTGAAAAATAAGGATTTTATGAATTTATGTCAGCAAATAAATTCATTATCTATAGACTACTCATTATTTATAATCAATATTCATTCCCAAATAGCAAAAAGTCCTGAACTAAAGAGTTTGCAACAGGCCCTCATCAATGCACAACCTTTATTACAACAGATACGAGATATTGATATAGTATTATATAACCTACTAACTACACCACCCAAACATACGACACAAAAGGCTATTAGAAAGGTTAATTATAAAAAGTCACAAACTATTATGATTAAATCTAAAATAGTCGCCAAAAGGATAACTCATAATTGGTTAAATACGACACCAACCGAAATTGAATCCCTCCTATCTCCTTTTTATGCACTTATAGGCACAATGGACAACCCTACATTGGTACTCTTAATTATTATTTTATTGAAGGTTGTCTATATCAGTGTAAAAAGTCCCCAGGATATTTCAGACACTCTACATACGTAACAAACATAATATATAAAATAACGTAGATAAAACAAAAAGCAGAGTCTTAAATTGGCTCCGCTTTTTGTTTTACCTTAATCACTTATTCGACTTCTTTAAATTACAATCCCGACAAAGCATCTGGCAATTTTCTTTAGACAGGTGTTCCTTTATGTGAAATTTAATATTTAGCATATTTTGCTATACATCTATTCTATTATTTATCATGGCTCTATTTTCAAATTTCCATTTGTCAACCAAATATTTATCTTTACCCAATATTTTGATTAAATTTTGTGTTTGTTGAATACAAGCATCGTAGTCATAATAATATATTACAATGCGATTATTATTTTTTATAACTTCCCTTATAATATCGCCATCATTTACATCTAAGCTATGACCAAAAAAATACGCAGTATTGTCAATTGGCGAACTATCGTCGTAAAATCTAGTATACTTTCTAGCTGTATTTTTTACTTCACGCTGCATATATTTTTTAAAATACGCGCATCTTGTGTCTTTGCTAGCATTGAAATCAGGTAATGTTTCTTCACACCCTAACACCAAATTGCTTATATATTCTCCATGGATTTCACCTGCTTTCCCATGAACAAATTCTATTTTCCCATTGTAGTTTATATTGTCTTCCCTATTCATAAGTTTCCTATATTTCATTCTAAATATATCAGTATAGTTAAAGATAATTACTCTATCAAAAACAAGTGCTTTACCCTTTTCATCTACAAAATCTTCTACTTCTATGTGATTATCCATTAGCTCTATAAACTTAATATACTCATCCATAAAGTTTATAAACACATCTAGTTCTTTTCTTAGATACTTTATGAATTTATCCATGTTAAAAAAGTAGACATTACGCTGCCGAATGTAGGTGATTAATCCTTCCCCTTTTTCATCCATATATGTTTGTAAATCAATTCTGCTACCTATATTTCTTACATTCACTCCATCCTTTAAGGCCATCTCAATTGTTTCATCTTTTTCTATTTTTTCTATCACACGAGATATTTCTTTCTCAAAATCTACCCAGTTATCACCGTTAATTCGAATACACTCTCTTACTAGCCTATCATCATTACGAAGAAGGGCTTTATAGTATTCATACCAGCAATTTCTTTTTCCTTCACTATAGTATTCTTCCATATACTGTGGAACTATTGAATTAATATTACCTGCCTTAATATCTATTTCCTGAAGAGTATTTTGCATACACCTTGCTAATTTTTCCCAAAGCTCGCTATAATTTTTTTCTATTTCTTCTAAAGTAGTGTTTGCATTATTAGATTTCCTTTCAATAACAATTTCACATAATTGAAAGAAGTTCATAAAATCCTTGTATTGGGTAGGATACCCATGTGCTAAATCAAAACCATTACCAATAACCAGTGTATTCACTAATATTACCTCCCCAAAAAAATTATTCGTTGTATGTAAAAAACCTGCTACCAAAAGTTAAACACTTATGAGCAGGTTTTTCCTTTAAGCCTCATTCAATGCAGCTAATTTATCACATAATGGCAACAGTTGCTCGATTCTGTCCACAATGCGCTTTTGTTCGGCCAATGGTGGGAGAGGGATAATTGTATTTGCAATGTCACGCAAAACCCAATTTTTATTGCCAACACCTCTGGTATTTAATTTACATTGTTCTTGTACAATGGGTGATTCTAATAATTTGACAAAAAAATATGTATCAATATCAGACGTATACTTTAACAACGCAATGCTAACAAAAATACTAAACTCCTTATCTGATTCTATAGCAACTGGAATACCAGTAGTACCAACTTTGCTTAATAGAATATCTCCTTTTTGTGGGTAACAACGCTTCTTTAATTCTTCATGTTCATCTACAGATATGAACTTTGTGTTATTAAAATCTATTTTTCCAGAAGAAATATTTTTTACTGATAAAAATGGCACCCCACTTTCAGTATAATGTGGTGTACTATGTGTACCATCTGTTAATGATAGTAAAACTTCTCCCAATCTCACCCATTCCCAGCTCTCAGGCACATCGAATGGGATTTCATCCTCGCTGATAGGTGGCAATGGTTTGGTTTTCTTTATTTTCCCTTCCTTTATGAGCTGGGCCTTTTCTGCCTTGATGGTTTCCAGTAATTCCTGGGCAGTACCATCCTCTGGGCGCTGCTCCACCAGTTTGCCCTCAATGGCATACTGGAGAATGCTCTTTTTCATATCCTCCGGGAATTTACCGTTTAATTCAGTGATTTTGGTATGGGCCCGGTCATATTCGTCCACCAGTGGCAGGAGTTTTTCTATCTTGGCCACAATGCGTTTTTGCTCAGGTAATGGTGGGAGTGGAATAAGAAAATTCTTTGTTTTTTCTGCACTTAATCCTTCTCTTGATACCCCAACTTGGACAGACATTATCATCTGTTGTATGTAAGGCGAAATTAATACAGTATGAATATAGTATCTACATAACTCGTTTATGTTACGAATAATCAGTATGTGCTGATTTATATTAGCAATATCAAAATCATCTGGCACTAATGCACATCTTCCGATAGAACCACCAGTTATATTGAGAAGGATATCCTTCGCTTGTACAATACTTCCTTGTTTACGATTATTAATTTCTTCACTAATATATGTAATTCCAGCCATTTTCAGACCATCATTATATATATTTTGTGAGCGCAAAAACTTAATGCCAGACTCAGAATATACAGATTTTCCACCCGTTGGTGTACTTCCAGCACCAATTTTAGAAGTAATATCCCCTAACCTCACCCATTCCCATCCTTCCGGCACATCGAAGGGTATTTCATCTTCGCTGATAGGTGGCAATGGTTTGGTTTTCTTTATTTTCCCTTCTTTTATGAGCTGGGCTTTTTCTACCTTTATGGCTTCCAGCAATTCCCGGGCAGTACCGTCCTCTGGGCGCTGTTCCACCAGCTTTCCTTCAATAGCCCGCTGGAGTATGCTGTTTTTTAACTGTTGTGGTGTCATCCTTTTTCCTCCAGCATGGTTTCAATTGTAGCCAAAATATTGTCTATCTTCTTATTGAGGCTGGTTCTTTTTGCCTGATAGGACGCTATTAATTCATCCGGTGGCAGTATTTCTTCTTCCTCATGTGGGAAGCCGCACAAATCAAGGTTAAAGTCATTGTCAGCAATTTCGGCAGCTGTGAATTTCTTGGCCTTTGGCCATTCTTCCACAGTTATTTCCTGCCGGTTGTTCCACCATTCCTTCACCTTTTCGAAATGCTCCAGCTTCATTGGCTTGGTCTTGGAAAAGTGCTTGTACCCTTCCGGCATATCCATCCGATAAAACCAAACATCCTTGGTGGAGCCGGTATTATCAAAGAACAGAATATTGGTGGTTATGCTGGTATAAGGGGCAAAAACACTGCTTGGCATACGGACAATGGTATGGAGATTGAATTCTCCCAGCAGCTTCTTCTTGATGCTGGTCTTGGCATTATCATTGCCAAAGAGGAAGCCATCTGGCAGAATAACCGCCGCCCGGCCATTCTTCTTTAACCGATACATAATAACAGACATAAATAAATCTGCGGTTTCACTGCTGGCCAGATCATCCGGGAAATAGCCCTTGATGGCAGCATTCTCATGGCCACCATAAGGCGGGTTCATCAAAATCTTGTCAAACTTGTCCTTGTCGGTATAATCCAAGAGATTTTTGGCCAAGGAATTGTCGTGGACAATGTTTGGATTTTCCACATCATGGAGCAGCATATTGGTAATGCAGAGCATATATGGAAATTGCTTCTTTTCCACGGCATAAATGGAGTTGTTTATTTTCTCATTGTCCTCAGTGTTTTTCTCCTGGGCTTTCAACTGCTTCAGCCAGCTGGTGAGGAAGCCGCCGGTACCGCAGGCAAAATCCGCCATAGTTTCACCGATTTTTGGCTCTATCATTTCAGCCATAAATTCTGTCACTGCTCTTGGGGTATAGAATTCACCAGAGGAACCCGCAGACTGGAGTTCCTTCAGGATGGTTTCGTAAATATCCCCAAAGGCATGGGTTTCAGTAACATCGTCAAAATCTATTTCATTTACTACATCAATAATCTGACGAAGCTGAACGCCATCCTTCATATAGTTATTGGCATCCTCAAAGGTGGCCTGCACAATGGCCTTTCTTGCTTCGGTATCGCTGGATACATTGAGATTTTTCAGAGCCGGGAACAGCTCATTATTGATAAAGTTCAGCAATTTTTCTCCGGTCAGGCTCTTGTCATTGGCCCAGTTGTGCCAGCGGAATTGTTCCAGAATAATGGACTGATAGCTGTCATCATCAAATTCCCAGTTTCCTTCCTTGGCATCATATACCTTCAAAAACAAAATCCATACCAACTGCTCAATGCGCTGGGCATCACCATTGATACCCGCATCCAGACGCATAATATCTCTTATTCGCTTCACAAAGCCAGCTATTGCCATTATTAACCTACCTCATCCTCATATAAATCTTTTTTCAGCTCCTGGACAGCTGCCAGGTACTTGTCCTTACCGCCAAAGATTTCGGCTATCTTCTTCGGGGTGCCAAACTTGGCAAAATCCGACAGCTTCAATATGGCGGTTTTCTCTATTTCCTTTATTCCAAGGTCCATATATTTATCCAGCAGGGTTTCAAGGATTTCCTTGGCGGTACCGCTGAATTTGCTGAATATGTCCTTTTTCTTGATATTGTTGGCCCGTTCCTTGCGGGTCAATGGTTTCTTGCCATAGGCAATGTAGCAGATGAAATCAAAGTCATCCACATGGGCCATGTTCTGTTCCCGCTTCAGCTTGTCTATATCTATACCAAACTTGGCCAGATATTCAGCCATGATGGCCTTGCGTTCAGAACCCTTCCATGTCCTGATAAACGCCTCCAAGGAAGCATAGCCGTTTAAAATATTGGTCTTGGTATAGTCGATGATATTTTCCTGCCGAAGCAGCTTGCCCCCAGCATCATATACGGCCACAGTTTCATGGATAACGGCCACCTTGCAGCCATCTTCCTTCACATAGTAAACGGTGCGTGGGTCCTTCGGTGACTCCGGCTCCGGATTTGGGTCCTTTTCTCCGCCATTTTCAAGACCTTCTTTTTCCTTTTTTGCGCCTGTAAAGCCCTCATTAATCTCAATAGGCCCATCCCAATCCGGATCAGCAAAGAGACGGGTCACATTCCGGAAATCCATTACCATAAAACTCATTTTGCCTTCGTTTGGGCGCAGTCTGGTGCCACGGCCAATAATCTGCTTGAAGGTGGTCATGGAGTTAATCATTTTATCCAGTACAATGAGCTTGGTCATTTTGCAATCCGCCCCAGTGCTCAAAAGGTCTGAGGTGGTTGCTATTACCGGGTATTCTGCAGATACGGATATAAAATAATCCAGCTTGCTCTTGCCGTAATCATCACTGCCGGTTATACGAACCACATAATCCGGATTTTTCTGCATCATATCCGCATTGCAGTTTACTAAGGCCATGCGCATACGTTCAGCGTGTTCTTCGGTGGCACAGAATACTATGGTCTTCTGCATCCGCCCGGTTTTCTTCAAGTATTCCGTAATTGTTTCCGCCACCATTCTGGTGCGGTCTTCAAGGACAAGATTATAGTCATAATCCCCATTGTTATAGATGCGGTCCTCGATTTCATTGCCGTAGTAATCCAGCTGACCAGCCCTTGGACGCCAACCATCAGATATATCCATGGTTATATTGATAACCTTGAATGGAGCCAGGAAACCGTCATTAATACCATCATTTAAGCTGTAGGTATAAAGGGGCTCCCCGAAATAATTTATATTTGATACATACTTGGTTTCTTTTGGAGTGGCGGTCATACCTATCTGGGTGGCACCCTTGAAATACTCCAAGACCTTCCGCCAGCGGCTTTCTTCCTTGGCAGAGCCACGATGGCACTCGTCCACAATAATCAGATCAAAGAAATCTGGGTCAAAGTAGTCCCGAAATCTTTCCTCGCCATTATTCCCCACCATCTGATGGTACAAAGCAAAATATACTTCATAGGAACCAATAGTTGTTTTATCATCCTTGGAAAAGTTTATCTTATGGATGGTTTTATCCAATGGGGCAAAATCCTGCAATATGGATTGGTCCACCAAAAGGTTGCGGTCAGCCAAATAGAGGATTTTCTTTTTTATGCCGGCTTTCAGCAAGCGGTACACTATCTGAAAGGCCGTAAAGGTCTTGCCGGTGCCGGTGGCCATAACAAGGAGTATTCTGTCCTGGCCAAGTGCAATGGCATCCAGTGTGCGATTGACAGCAATTCGCTGGTAATATCTTGGGGTGTTAGCTCCCATGCCGGAATAATATGGCTGCTCAATAAGAGTCAGTTCTTTCTCTGTAAGATTCTTTTCCTTTTTGAAGCGTTCAATAAGCTCCTGCTCACTTGGGAATTCATTAAGTGCCAAAGTCCGTTCCTTGCCCGTGAGAAAATCATGCTCAACAAAGCCATCACCGTTGGAGCTATAGGCAAATGGCAAATCCAGCATTTGGGCATAGGTCATGGCCTGCTGCAGACCATAGGAAACAGAATGCTTGTGGTCCTTGGCCTCCACCACCGCAATAGGGTTGTTGGCAGACAAGTACAGCAGATAGTCAGCCTTCTTTGGCTTTTCCCGGGAGGCCATATTGCCACGAAGGTTTATACGGCCATCAGTCACCTTGGTTTCCATGGTTATCTTGCCCCGGTCCCACTTGGCTTCGATGGCTGGTGTAATAAAATGTAGCTTTATGTCTTCTTCTGTCATTTGGTCAATGGTCAATACAGTAGACATTTTAATCAGCTCCGATAGTAACTATTTTGAAAGATAATATATGTATCACATAATGTATTGGCTAAATTTTATAATACTCCTGCTTTAACGTATCATTAATATAAATAACTGTCAAAGGAAAGATGTCATTTTTTTTGAACAACACAATAATATTTCATATATGCTCCTGAATGTCCTTGAAATAGAACAAAAATTCTGCTATCCTATACATACAAAACAGAACTCATATTCTATATAGAAAGGAGGATTTTCCATGGTTCTATACCGACCCCGGATGGCGGATTATCATGAAGCCATGCGCCACATCAAGATATTTGACCAAGTACCGGAAGTAAACCGATACATCATGAATTTTCACAACCTCTACAACATTGCTGAAGCCACCAAGGCGGACTTTCTGCTCCACGGTGACGGCCAGGAAATGAACGATGAAAGGAACGGCTGGAAGCACTCACGTTACATTTTTCTCGGAAACACGCCCCTGGGTATTTTTGACTCCAGCACCCTGCGGGACATTAAAAAGCCCCGGCTCCAGATCAAAGAGGATTATACCGGCGGGCTTAGCTGCCAGTTCCAGATAACGGACAAGGAATATATTTTCTTTCTGGGCATCGACCTGTGGCAGACCACCAGCCGCTGTCAGGGCTTTCTCTGCCGACAGATGGGACATCCCCTTTTCCGGATGGATGACATCCCCATCACCCGTGAAGCCTTTACTCAGCTGCTTACCAATTTCATTGCCGAAACGGCCATAAGGGAAATCCAGACCGCCGAAAAGGCTGCCAATATTCGTGAACAAACAAAAAAGCCCGTATAAACTACGAGCCTTCATCATATTTACTATTGAAGCATTCCCTAAAAAAGGTCATGTATCACTGCCTCTGAGCCCCTATTCCATGCGACCTGAAAAACAATGATACAAAGTGGTCGTCCATCTTACCTGAATGCATGGAGATAATACACGCCGACAACCTGCAACAGCATTATCACCGGAACACCATATTTGAATTTCAAATGCAGTGTTTTGTGATGGAATAAGGACATAGCAAACAATGCCCCTAAACTGCCGCCTATTACAGCAATGGCCAGCAGCGTCTTTTCTGGCACTCTCCACTTATGCCGTATCGCACACATCTTATCCCAGCCATAAACTGCAACCGCAATAATATTGATGATAACCAAGTACCACATCAAAATTTCATGTACGTTCATATTACTCAACTCTCACAAATCTATATTCCTGTTCAACCTCCGGATATTTATCCCTATCTACTTTGCTCATGAACATATCCAGCGGTCTGGCATAAATACCACCATCACCATACATCGCCTGGTACACCACAAGCTGTTCATCATTTTCAGTATGCTGCGCAATGGCAACAATACGGTACAGTTTGTTTTTGAAATGCCGCCAGATCTCATCCTGGCGAGGTAATTCTCTATCCATAAATGTCCTCCCTTGTCTCTGGCTCATATTATAGCATAACAATGAGCTGCATTATGTAATCTTACACTATGTATCCCGTTTACTGGGAAGCTGCGACGCAAATCTAGTCACTTTAGTGCTTCAGCGGCTCCTTTTTATATTTACTGACTCAAAAAAATTTTTATCACAGTAATCAGCCTAATGTATCATTAACATTAGTATCGTTGCATTCCTTATTATTGACCGATATTTTAATACTGTATTTTACAATATTAACTATTGCTGTATAAATTCTTATGTTTTATACTGCTCATTGTAGCAGTGACCTTCTCCAAAAACTCCCAAAATGTTTTTGTCACTCTACTCCATAAATTTGCTGGTCCATTCCTCCAGCAACATATTCATTCTTAGTGGGCTGTTTCGGCAGCCCATCCCTATATTTAGACGTACACCGGGATAACCCAATCATATTTACCCTAAACAGCGCACACATTGTCCCGGTTACTATGGGGCTGCTTACGCAGCTCCTTTTTCATATTCTTTACAATTTTGTATGGTACATTACACCCACTATGAACGGAGGGAAAAGTCTTGATAAACATAAAATTATTACCACTGGAAGAAAGCGACCGGGAACAGTTTATACTGGATAATCAGGCGGCCTTCAAGTACGGAGCAATGGAAGAATTTGGCATGAGGGATAATCACTTCGAGGAAGATGAAGAAATTATATCCCGCAAAACCATTGATAATTTCATTAATATAGGAAATGCCTATAGAATAATGCTGGACAATAAAAAGGTTGGTGGCTTAATCATCAAGGTTGATGGTGAGAAAGGCGAGCTGGGAATTTTATTTACTTCCCCAAAGGAACACAGCAAAGGCATTGGTTATGCCGCTTGGTGCGAGGTAGAAAAAATGTACCCGGAAGTAAAACTCTGGGAAACTGTCACTCCGTATTTTGAAACCAGAAATATCCATTTTTATGTGAACCGATGCGGGTTCCACATCGTGGAATTTTATAACAGCCATCACCCTGATCCTAACGATACAGATGAAATGGATAATTCCCTTAATGACCAATTTCCCGCTGGAATGTTCAGATTTGAAAAGAGGATATTGTAATTCATATCAATAATCCCTCCCAGACAATAATTTTAAGATTTGATATACGACACTCCTCAATAATATATCATTATTTGAAGAAAAAAATACTCCAATATTAAATTATTGAGGGGCGGTGGTCGGGGGCTTGGCAGCTTGACATATCTGTTTTCCTAAATAAAAAAATCGAGGTTTTAACACCCCGATCTTTTAAGAAACCATTCCACATATACATCCTAATTTAATGTGTTAGCCGCCATTGCCTGTACCCTAAAAGCAATTAGGGGAATAACACGAAGAATACTGTTAGTTTTTCATTGATAGTATATCCTCGCATATTATTCGTTGGCAGTGTTATTTATATCCTTTGATGTAATATCAGGACTGACCATCGCTTGTGGCTGCACGTCATCTTCCTGTTTAAGTCCTTTTACAGTTTCTGTAGAAATTACTGTAGGATTTTTTTTCAGGGTGGGTTGCAGGAGTTTTACTCTGAGAGATAATCTTACCCTCTTTCCTAACAGTCGTGAGAGTTGAACCATCAGACAACACCTGAGTAGTCACCGTGGTTTTGTCATCAACCTGTATGGCATCATCATAGTTAGCCGGTTTATATTCCCTCATATTTTGCAATATCTTGGAGAACTCGTCACTTACGGGTACTCCCTTATTGCTCTTTTTCTTGTCCTGTGTTTGCTGTAATAGAATATTGCTGTTGTTTAAATCATTGTTTATCTTCACGCAAACCACTCCTTATTGCACTGAGCCAAACTTGAAGATTACTTTTCTTAGCATAATTATATATTTTATGTATGGAAAAGTCATTAGACTTAAAGATTAAAATAAAAAACGAAGCCGTTAAGCCCCGGTTCTGTTCCACTTTCTGTATATATCACCTACACAAGCGGCTAGGCAAACTGCCGCCCATCACTCCTGGTAGTGATGCCGATTAAGCAGAGAGGTAAAAGCCAGGCGCCAAGACTGCTCAATGGCCTGTTCCGGTTCAGGTGATGGGTACATTATATCAGTAGAACGAATGTTTTGTCAATTAATTAACTTAACATATATTTTGGGGTGATATGATTGTAAAATTACTATTTTTCATCTCCCAAAAGTTGTTCCAATATATACTCTCTTCGGTTTATAAAAAGTGATGTAACCTGATAACTATCTGTCTCTTCATATGGAGATATGTGAATTCCTTCATCATCAAAAACGAGTATTTCTGAATGAGGCATCCCCAATAATATTGGAGAATGGGTAACAATAAAAAACTGTGAACCATCCTTAACACTCAAGTATATTTTCCGAAGTAAAGCAAGTTGTCTCTGGGGGGATAATGCTGCTTCTGGCTCATCAAGAAAATAAAGTCCATTATCTCTAAACTGGCTATCGGCAACCCTAAAAAAGCTCTCACCATGTGACATTTCATGAAAATGCTCTGGCGCACCACCAGGGCCTTTGCTGTATTCATCTTCCTTAGTAGCAACATTATAAAAACTCTCGGCACGTAGAAAATATCCCCATTGAGTTCTCCTGGCACTTTTTATTAAGCACATGGCATCGCACAAATCAGAATGCGAATCGTAAGTTGAAAAAGTATAATTTTTCGTGCCACCCTCTGGGTTGAAACCTGATGCCACAGCCATTGCTTCTAACAGCGTTGATTTACCCATGCCATTTTCTCCAGCCAGCAAGGTAATTGGCGCATGAAATTCCAGCTCATCAATAGAACTTATCGAAGGAATATCCCTTAAATAGCTATAGTCATCGATTTTATTCCAATCAATAGTCAACTTATTAATAAACAATGAACAATCCATACTGCTCACTCCCTCGTGACCTTATATTGGTTAGAGTACCTTTCACCATAATATGCCATTTTCTTTACATTTATCCATAAATAAAACATTGCGCTTTTATCTTATCCCAGCCATAAACTGCAACCGCAATAATATTGATGATGGCCACGTACCATATCACAATTTCATTCATATAGTTAACTTCCCTTTATTGATTTGGCATTTCAAATAGCTCCAATACCACTCCATCTGGCAACTGCACCCATTTTTCAGGCTTTCCCGGAATAGAATTCACCTTTTCATAAGCAAGCATTTTAGCCAGGGTGTTCTTAAAATCCTGCACCCGTATCCCCAAATGATGAGCTTTACCTACCCCTGAATTGTCATCAGAAGCAATCAGCTGAATGCCTCCATCCAGCCAGATCTGCTGCAATACACCCTCATTCTCCCGCCGACGGGTTATGGTCATCCCCAATATTTCCTCAAAAAATTTAATATGCCATTCAATATCCGTTACTGTAATGGCCGCGTGATCGATATACGCATGCTTATTCATCAAGAAAACACCTCCTCACATCCGCTCCCACCAAGACTCGAATTTTCTTGGTTGCACACCGTCAATATAGACTGGTTCCCCGATTTTAGGAGTTAACAATTCATAAGTTTTATTCTGGCTATATTTGACCAACTCCTGATATGGTTCCTGCCAAGGATGCCGAGCCAAGGCGAACTTGCCACCATGGGCCGGAATAAGCATTTTTGTCCTCACATCCACAGCCGCCTGAGCCGTTTCCTCCGGCAGCATGTGAATGGCATGCCAGGCCATATTATATTGGCCATTTTCCCCCAGCATTAAATCAAATCCGCCAAACTTTTCTCCGATAGCCTTAAAATGGGGACCATAGCCACCATCACCAGTGTAATACACCTTCCGATTTGGAGTAACAAAGGCAAAACCGCACCAAAGAGTCTGATTGCGGGTAAGAAAACGTCCGGAAAAATGCTGGGATGGCAAAATATGCACTGATAAATTATCTACCAACTTTATCTCACTGTCCCAATCCTCTTCATGTATTATAACAGTATCAAAACCCCAGGCCTCGAGATGCTCCCCTACACCTAATGGACATACTATCTGTTTAATCTTTGATTTTAGTGCCATGATAGTAGGATAATCCAAATGATCCCAATGGTCATGGGAAATGGCCAGCACATCAATGTCCGGCATATCATCGGCAGTGTAGATATTACTGCCCGGAAAAGCCTTATTGATAAAGAATAATGGCGAAGCATAGGAGCTGAACACCGGGTCTATCAATATATTCTTGCCATCCAATTTCAAGAAAAATGAGGAATGGCCCATCCACACCGCAGTATCCCGGTCCTTTGACAATGACTTTAAATCAGTTTTATTTGAGAGCATGTTTTCCTTTGGAGAAAGATGTGATTTATCCCCAAAAAGGAATTTTGCCATTGCTACGAAACGATTCTCACCACTTTCATCACTCATGACCTTTACTGGCACCAGATTTTGAAATTCTCCATTGCGATAATTGGGAGAGGCCATTATCCGGGCCAGCCGCTCCCCTTGTGGGAGCCGGCCAAATTCCGGACGACGGGTAAAGAGCCAGCCGCCCCCAGCAGTTATCATAGCCAATATTCCAATGCCTCCTACGATAAATGTTCTTCTATTCATCAGCTTGTCCTTTTATACCGTTCATTTTTCCTGATAAACCTTCCGATTACCACATACATTCCCATTATAGCCAGAAGCAATAATACATAAATACCCATTGGCTCATTTACGGCTTCTGTGCCAAAAATATGCAGCATCAGCAGCCTGTCGCCCACCCGATTAAGGATTGAACCGTAAATTCCGCCGAAAATAATGGCCATAGGTAAAACAACAGCAATTATTCTGGAAGCTTTTGCAGGTAAATCAATATTCAGTGCATTTTTCCATTGAGAGAGCCAGCTATCAAAATGAAGTCCCCAGTGAAGGCCCATAAAAATCAGCAAATAATATGGCAAGGATACATGCAATTGTTGTAATGTGATACTTCGCCTGATATCCATTGGCATTATTCCCTTAAACAGATGATGAGAGATGCCACTGCCAGCCGCCACTGCCACCAACAGCCCAATAATAAGTCCAATACTTATTATGGTGTTGATAGCTCTAACCAGGTCCCACTGCCCCTTACCAAAAGAAGTAAACCATCTACGGTTTTGCCAAATATGAATAAGGGCAGCAATAAGCCACACCAGGCCTATTATTTCATGTAAAATTTTTGGAATATGGTGAAAACTCATAACCAGGAGGAAAAGGACCAGCAATATAACCGTCATTACCATCCTGCCCGTAATCTTCTGCCCGTTTATCATTACAGATTTACTCCTATTTTATATGCCATATCACCGAATTCTGAGCGCTCAACCAATGAACGGGCCCCACAGCCGGTAGCCCAGACCTGCCCCACATCCTGCCATCCCATATAGCGTACCAATGTCTTGTAATGGGTGGACAAGGCCTCCATAGTCCAGTCAGCGCTGTCATAGGAGGTAGCCATGAAAATGGACTTTTTGCCATGCAGCTTACTGGTGCGGGAATAAAAACGGTCGATTATGGTCTTTAGCTGGGCTGACATGCCAAAATAATAAAGAGGGGTCACTAATACTAACAGGTCTGCCTCCAGCATTTTCGGCATCAAGGTATTTTCTATATCATCCTTGAAGATACAGGGACCATCCATACCGCATTTATCGCACCCCCGGCAGGGATGGGTATCGGCATTGGCGGCATCAAAGGCAAACACCTCATGCCCGGCCCCTTTTGCCCCCTCAATAAACCGGCTGGACAAATATTTTGATGTAGACTGATCATCCGAATGTGGGCTACTGTTTATTACTACAATCTTCATTGCTTTCCCTCCTGACACACTACCCTTTTCGGGAATTTTTGAGCTACTGTTTCCCTTTTCTTCGCCCAGCCCCAAAAGACCGCAACCAGAAAAGAAGAGTGTCATAGCCCCAATACCACCTATTTTTAAAAAATCCCGCCTGTTCATAGCATCCCCACTTTATACAAACACTTGTAAAAATCCCATACTATTAATCAACACTTATCAGCTCATAGTCACGGTTTCCCATCCCCAGATCCTGCATAGCACTGAGTTGACGCAGGCCCTCACGGCTTTCGATACGCTCAATCAGGTCCTTTTTGCGGTCATCACCAAAGTTATAAACCAAATCAATGGAGGCTTGATCAATAGCCAATATATCCCCCCTCGTTAAGCCACATCGCTATATTGTGCTACAGTTTTTCATAAAAAGCTTTATCTATTGGCTCCAGCCACTTATTGCTGGTATTTTCTCCCGGTACTTCAAGAGATATATGTGAAAACCAGCTATCTTTTTTTGCCCCATGCCAATGCTTTACATTTGGTGGAATTACAACGACTGTACCCTCTTTCAGCTCCTGAGGTGCCTTTCCTTCCTCTTGGTACCACCCCTCACCAGCAGTACAGATAAGTATTTGCCCGCCACCTTTATCAGCATTATGAATATGCCAATTGTTGTGACAGCCCGGCTCAAATGTCACGTTAAATAAAGGAAATTGCCCATTCTTAAAATCGGTCAAAGGGTTTAAAAAACTGTCTCCAATAAAGTATTGAGCATATCCATCATTAGGCTGTCCCGTTCCAAACATATTAGCCTTATCAAACTCAGCTTTGCTTGAGTATTTCATGTCTATTCCTCCAAACTTGTTTCCCTATATTCCCAGACCACTGAACCATGTCTTTATCTCTGACTCGGAGCTTTGCGGGGTAAATAGTTTACCCTGTTTCCAATTTGCCTTCCCCTTTGTCAGTTTCTGCAGAGACTCAGTAGTAGTGCCAATATCACTGCCACCGGAGGTACAAATATTGGTTATATTTTTCCCGGTAAAAACATAGCTCTCCACAAAGGTATCAATAATCCTTGGTTCCTGTCCCCACCAGATAGGGTGGGCTATAATAACAGTCTCATAAGCTCCGATATTGGCATTCTTATCCGCCAGTGCCGGACGGGCCTGATTATTTTTCTGTTCCACAGTAGCCCGAGTGGTTTCATCATTGTAGTTTAAGTCATTGGAGGTATAAGGCTTTTCCGGACGTATTTCATAAATATCTGCCCCCAGTGCCTTGGCAGTGGTTTCAGCCAACGCTTTAGTATGGCCAGTTACAGAGAAGTATGCCACTAAAATTTTGCTTTGGCTACTGTTTGCCTTCTGTTCCTCCTTGGATGGTGCCGGATTTTCTTCTGCCTTGCCGGCCCCGCCACATCCTACAACACCAAAGACAAACAACATTGTCAGTAATAATATCCCCATTTTACGCATATACATTCTTCCTTTCTAAACTATGGAACTATTTATCCTTTTTAAGATCATCTTCGCAATCATCCCAGGAAAGCACCCCTGTTTTCAGTGCTACATCATAGCGGGAAATCTTATAGTTGAGCCTGTCCATAGTGGCCTGGTATTTATCCAGATTTTCCTGAACCGTCACCCGGGCCTCCATCAGCAAATTCCGTCTGGCCTCAAGGGTTTCGTCCCCTTCCTGAAACAGCTTGACATATTCAATCAGCATTTCAATGGGAACACCGGCATTTCTCATACACACTGCATTTTCAACCCATTTTTCATCCTCGGCAGAATAGCTGCGGATACCTCCCTTGGTCCGCCGCACCGCTGGAATCACCCCCACCCTTTCATAGTAACGGAGAGTATCAGCCGTAATACCATATTTTGCACAAATTTCTTTAATGGTCATAATACTTCACCTCACATAATTTACTTTATATCTGAACTATACTACTTGGAGTCAGCTCCAAGTCAAGTATTATTTATGAAAAACTGTCATGGTAAAAAAGCATGCTCCCGTCAAGAAGCATGCCTTAATTATAGTTATATTTTATTTCAAATTCCCAGCAAAGAAAGCCTCAATTTTGTCAAACGGAATTAGCAGACTGCATGGTTGCTCTATATTATTCAACTCTCACAAATCTATATTCCTGTTCAACTTCCGGATACTTTTCCCTGTCCACTTCACTCATGAACATATCCAGAGGCCTGGCATAAATGCCACCATCCATTGGCATTATTCCCTTAAACAGATGATATATGCCATATCACCGAATTCTGAGCGCTCAACCAATGAACGGGCTCCACAGCCAGTAGTCCAGACCTGCCCCACATCCTGCCATTAATCAACACTTATCAGCTCATAGTCACGGTTTCCCATACCCAGCTCCTGCATGGCTGTGAGCTGGCGCAGACCCTCACGGCTTTCAATACGCTCAATAAGGTCTTTTTTTCTGTCGTCACCAAAATTATATACCAAATCAATGGAAGCCTGATCGATAGCCAATATGTCCGTTGATGCCAATATTCCAATATCCGGAATAACCGGCTCAGCGGCAGATGTGCCGGCACAGTCGCAATCCACCGACATACGCCGCATAACATTAAGGAAGGTGATATGCTTGCCAAAATGGTCACATATTGCCTTACCACTGTCGGCCATCAGCTCCATAAACAATCCACCAGTTACCCATTTACCGTAATCTGCCACTCCGTGAACCTGTTTTTTCCCTTTATTGCCTGAAGCACAGCCAATAGCGATATTTTTTAAGGAGCCACCAAAGCCCCCCATGGCATGGCCCTTAAAATGGGTCAAAACCACCATGGAGTCATAATCTGCCAAATGGGAACCTACGGCCACCTCTTTTAAATGCAGGCCACCGTTAACAGGAAACGGTACATCGCCATCAGCGTCAATTATATCCACGGGACAGAAATTCCAGCCGTTGACCTTTAAGGTATCCAGATGACCGGAAGTTGACGAGCGTGGCCCACCATAAGCCACATTGGCTTCAACTATGGTTGAATTTGGCACTTGTCCCTGAAAGGCTTTCACCATATCCCTTGGCAGGATATTAGGACCGTGGGGCTCACCAGTATGCAGTTTTATAGCCGTCTTGCCAGTGATTTCGCCGTTTACTTTTTCATATAGCTTTATCAAATGCTCTGAATCGATATTCTTGGAAAAATAAACCTTAGATTTTCCACCTGTTGCTGCCTTAATGTCAGGAGAACTTGGCTTTGAAGCTGATGAAGAACCACTTTCTTTCGCACAACCAGTAGTAATCCCTAACAATCCAGAAACCGATAGTGCAGCCGTGGCCATTCCCGCTATCTTCACAAAGCTCCGCCTTGAAACCTTTTTCACATATACTCCCCCTCGTTAATCCACATCTCTATTCTAAGTTATTTCCCTAAAGATATGACTGCCGTCACATCACCCTTGCCAAGTATATTTTTTAACTCAGCTTGGATAATATTGTCTATATGCCCCAACCGGGTGAACAAACTAAAAATCTGCCTCATTTTTATCTTCACTTCCTTTTCAACTATATTTCTCGTAATATTCTATATACGCAATATACCACTTGGAGTCAACTCAAGGTCAAGTATTTACAATATAACTATAGAAAAGTTAAATCTATGCTTTACAGTAATAAAAATATGTATATATAATATTCCCAACATACATTTCAGGGAGATGTTGCAATATGGAATTACGCGTATTGAATTACTTTCTTACAGTAGCCAAAGAGGGAAATTTTTCCCGAGCGGCAGAAAAACTGCACTTATCACAGCCTACCTTATCCCGCCAAATAAAAGATATGGAAGAAGAATATGGCAAAATTCTTCTAATAAGGGAGCCGCGCCGGATTATCCTCACTGATGATGGGGAATTGCTGCGCCGTAGGGCTGAAGAAATTCTTTCCTTGGTAGATAAAACCGAAGGAGAGCTTTTAAGTAATGAACGGTCAATTTCCGGCGATATCCGTATCGGCGCCGGAGAATCGCCTAATTTTGCTCTTATTATGGAAATAGCCAAGGAAATTCGCCAACATTATCCTGGCATTCACTTTCATATTATCAGCGGTGATGGTGAAACCACCAAAAAACGCCTTGATTTGGGACTTATTGATTTTGGCTACCTTTACGGCCATTTGGATTCGGCAAAATACACAGAACTATCACTACCTGTCCAAGACCGCTGGGTTTTATTGCTGCAACATCTTGACCCACTGGCCAAAAAGGATTTTATTGCACCAGAGGACTTGTGGGAAAAGCCATTGCTGTTCTCCCGCCAAAGCCTTTCCCCGGGAGTCCATGGCGATTACCTTTTAGATTGGTTAAAAAAGCCTTTGGACGAGTTAAACATAAAAACAGCCCTGATATACATTGATATCAAGGCTGAAATTGTTTGGTTGAACGACCCTCCAAATTCAGTGGGTCGTATTGGTAAAAAAAATAATGACACAATAAAAGAGCAGCTCATAATGAACTGCCCTCATAGAAGCATGTCATCATGTGTTGTCTTCATCGAACCCTGCAACTGGGCCATTGGAGCCACCAATAATAAAGCAGACAGCCGTTCTGTTTTTCTTACTGGTTTTTCCTAAACCAATCCCCAAAAACGCACAAGCATTTATGCCTCCACCGTTAGTACCACCCGCTACCTGCTCCAGCTCATCCTCGGAAAGAGTCATGTTCTTCATCTGTTCCTGCTCGTATTCCTTCAATTCCTCAAGGGTAAATGGCAGGCCAACTTCCTTTGCCAGCGGAACAATAACAGCTTCAACTGCCTTTTCACGCATAGCAGCATCATCTGCAGAAGCCCCGTTCTTCTCTGCGAAATCCTTGTCCAGAGCATTGAGCTTTTCAGCCAAAGCTGCGTCCTGGGCCAACTTCTCATAAAACTTTCCTACATTTTCCTTTGCCATGATGTCGTCCTCCTCTTTATAGTTTTTCGTTTGATTGTTCTTTCCTTATCGTCCAATTTTAATTGCTGTCGGCGATAGGCCCGTTAGAGATACCAACAAAGATGCAAAATGCTGTCTTTTTACCGCTCTTGACTTTCCCCACTCCAACGCCGATGAAGGCACAGGCGGCGGCAGTACCCCCTTTTTTTCCTTTC
The DNA here is from genome assembly GCF_002100115.1 of Anaerovibrio sp. JC8. Classification (GTDB taxonomy): domain Bacteria; phylum Bacillota; class Negativicutes; order Selenomonadales; family Selenomonadaceae; genus Anaerovibrio. The sequence goes on from NZ_ANBM01000005.1 coordinate 76,710, forward strand.
CGATTCCGTTTGTTATAGTCATATTGATACCAATCACCACCAGCTACCTGATCAAGCTCATCCTCGGAAAGAGTCATATTCTTCAGCTGCTCCTGCTCATATTCCTTCAATTCCTCAAGGGTAAATGGCAGACCAGCTTCCTTTGCCAGCGGGAGAACAATAGCCTCCGCTGCCTTTTCACGAAAAGCAATATCATCTGCAGAGCCCTCATTAGTATCTGCAAAATCCTTGTCCAGAGCATTGAGCTTTTCAGCCAAAGCTGCATCCTGGGCCAGCTTAGCATAAAACTTTCCTACATTTTCCTTTGCCATGGTATTTTCCCCCTTATATTTAAATTTTGTTATTTGCTCTTGTCCTTTATATCCATAAGGAGATAAAAATGTTATCTCTTTTTTACTTTTCTGCAAAAAATTTGGTTTTCCTGCAAAAAAGAAGCCTTCTCATTGAGATAGGCTCCGTTTTCATTCCCGATTAATGATTATTTCTTGTTCATATTAGCCGCACCATGGATGGCATTTGCAATATCAATAGCACCGCCGGCTATAACAATAGCACCAGCTCCTGCACCGACTCCGGTGGCACACATTGCTGTACCGATGCTTTTCTTTGAGATGCTGCTGTAAAATCTTCGTGGACAGAGGGAAAAATTTATAATATCCCTGTGTAATAGCTCAGAAATTTAATCGTATATGGAGTCTTAATATGGCTGCATTTTTTTATTTTTATGCACAAAAAATGCATTATAACGCCATTGTTCAAATTTTTCTTCTTTAGAAGAAAAATCTTCCAATTAGCGTTTCCCTAAAGGACTAACTCACTTCGTTCGTGTCGCAACGAGCTGGGAGATATGCTCGCCAGCTGTTGTAGTTTGTTTCCCCCCACCTAAAGAGGTGGGGGACATCTAAAAGCTCGTTATAAACTTGCTGGTTACCGCATCAGCAGGAAAAAGGCTGGTCTTTTTGATATGTACCCTCTTTCCTGGACATCCAGGAAGGAGGGTATATATCACATACGGCACGCCTTTTTTTAAATCATCTTTTTCCTTCGCAAGATGAAGAACATATTAATCTCGTTATATCCATGGGAGGATAACGGTGTTATCTTTCCGTTTACGACCTATAGCTTAGCTTATTAAACTCTTTCAATAAGTTATCGGCCAATTCATGTTTTCCATCCTTTCTGAGCATACCTACTGCAGCATCAATGGTTGCTTTTGCAAGATCATCACCTAGTGGCATTACATTTTTGTACACTAAATAAGCCATTTGAGCGGCATTGCAGCCTTTTTTTACTATGACACCAATGTCACTAACGGCCGATATTATCTTCACTGGTATAGCAATTGGTTTAAAAACAGTTAGCGCTATCCCTTTTACGAAGCCACCAATAGACCATCCACCAGCAACTTTATCTAGTTCCTCATCAGTAAGTGTTTGCCCTGCAAGGTGATATTCTTCTAAAGTGAAGGGTAATTTCTCTGCTTTAGCCAATGGCTGAAGTACCTCTGCAAAATATTTGTCATTGTAGTCCTTTATGTCAATTTCTGTAGTAGATTCCGGTGGTATAGGATTTTTTTCGCAATAAATATTATCTGCTTCTTTTAGTTTTTTTGCAAACTCCTCGTTCTCTAATACCTTGTCAAAAAACATTTTTACATTTTCAACAGCCATAATTTTTCCCTCCCATTAGTTGTATTTTTTATTTGTTCTTGTTATCTATATTTTTAATTTTTTCCATTGCAGGATTGCCGGCTGCAACCACCATATCCAGCTCATCATCTGTCATCTTCCCCATCATAATACCTTTCATGGCATTATCCTGACGGTGCATGAACAATAACTGATTCCTTAAAGTCTCCCTCACTGGATGCAGGAGAGAAAAATCAAAATCTTCCAGCCGTTTTGTCAACTTCTCATCATTCATTTTTATCCCCCCTGTGTTATTTTTTGTGATTTAAATTCTTCCTGTTCTTTATATCCATGAGAGGATAGAAGTGTTATAGATTTTTCAAAATATATAACTAATGGCACAATAAAAGAGCAGTCCATAATGAACCGCTCTCATAGACTAAAGCTCGTTATTTACTTTCGCCTCCAATTGGGCCATCGGAACCACCCAGGAGGAAGCAATAGGCCGTGTTCCCTTTTCTCTCAGTCTTACCAAATCCAACACCAAGAAAAGCACAGTACGCGACTGGTTTAGACTTTTCACCATTACCACCACCAGCAATTTTAGCCCTTCCCCCTGCCACCTGATCAAGCTCGTCCTCGGAAAGAGTCATGTTCTTCATCTGGTCCTGCTCGTATTCCTTCAATTCCTCAAGGGTAAATGGCAGGCCAACTTCCTTTGCCAGCGGAACAATAACAGCTTCAACTGCCTTTTCACGCATAGCAGCATCATCTGAAGAAGCCCCGTTCTTCTCTGCAAACTCCTTATCCAGAGCATTGAGCTTTTCAGCCAAAGCTGCGTCCTGGGCCAACTTCTCATAAAACTTTCCTACATTTTCCTTTGCCATGATGTATTCCTCCTTAGTATTTAAATATTGTTGTTTACTCTTGTCCTTTATATCCATGAGATGACAAAAGTGTTATCTCTTTTTTATTCTTCTGCAAAAAATTTGGCTTTCCTGCAAAAATGGAGCAGTCCATAATGAACTGCTCCCATAGAAGTTTGTATTTGTATGGTTTTATTGTTTACTGTTTGTCATCAATCTTCACTGTCGCAAACACGGCCGTTAGAAAAACCTAATAAGAAACAGGCAGCTGTATTCTTACGCTTCTTATCTTTAACTACGCCGACACCAACCCCCACGATGGCACATGCTGCTTTGGACGAAGGTTTACCTTTGTCTTCAGGTCGCGGTTTAGCCCTTCCCCCTGCCACCTGATCCAGCTCATCATCGGAAATAGTCATATTCTTCAGCTGCTCCTGCTCATATTCCTTCAATTCCTCAAGGGTAAATGGCAGACCAACTTCCTTTGCAAGTGGAATAATAATGGCATCAACTGCCTTTTCACGCATAGCAACATCATCTGCAGAAGCCCCGTTCTTCTCCGCAAAATCCTTATCCAGAGCATTGAGCTTTTCAGCCAAAGCTGCGTCCTGGGCCAACTTCTCATAAAACTTTCCTACATTTTCCTTTGCCATGATGTTTTCCCCCTTATATTTAAATTTTGTTGTTTACTCTTGTCCTTTATATCCATGAGAGGATAAAAGTGTTACCTCTTTTTTACTTTTCTGCAAAAAATTTGGTTTTCCTGCAAAAACGGAGCCTTCTCATTAAGATAGGCTCCGTTTACATTCCCGATTAATGATTATTTCTTGTTCATAGTAGCCGCACCGTGAACGGCATTTGCAATATCAATAGCACCGCCGGCTATAACAATAGCACCAGCTCCTGCACCGACTCCGGTGGCACACATTGCTGTACCGATGCTTTTCTTTGAGATGCTGCTGTAAAATCTTCGTGGACAGAGGGAAAAATTTATAATATCCCTGTGTAATAGCTCAGAAATTTAATCGTATATATAGACAAGAAAAGAGAATCGTAAAAACACAAAGAAAGGAGTGCTTGAAGATGAAAAAGATGGAACTGAAATTAGAGGAAATGAAAAATGTATCGGGCGGAACCGGACCTCTTACTACCTGTGATCCACCAAAAGGAACTGGCCCTCTCAACGTAGTCGGTCCTGTGAATGAAACTGGTCCTATCGACGTAGTTGGTCCTGTAAACTATCCTTACAAAGGAATTGGTCCTCTTGGCTATGAAACTGGTCCTCTGAACTATCCTTACTAAAAAAGCTGATGTATCCCACTTCAATAGGCGAGGATGCCAAGAAGCTGGAATTTAGCCAGGAACAATCGGAAGCAGACATCAAACTCCAATCCTACATGCTAAACTCATATAATATCCCGGTTACTGGGGGGCTGCTGCGGCAGCCCTTTTTATTTTGGGCATAAAAACAGCCCTGATAGCAAGTATCAGGGCCGATATTATTCAGTTTGACACACTCCAAATATTGATGATCATAATACATGAATTTGAATTTTATGCTTTTTACAAATTTGAATTTAATACAATCTTAGTTATCACACCGTTCTTTACCGAAAATGCTAAATAAGCATAGCTAGTTACTTCCCAATAGTAACAATACCGTGTGATATCTTGGTGTTGTATAGTCTCATTAGGCGCGCCATAAACATCATAAAGTTTACTTACTGGCATTCCTACCTCAATTCCATCTGCTGTTTTTATTCCATTTTTATCCGAAGTTGTTATTTCGTACAACCACAAATTACCCTCGCCCCGAAAACTAAATATTAATGAATCACCGTAGCAATAATGAACCAAGCCTTTTCTTTCATTAATGCTGCTAGGCTGGCCATACATTTGGGTTACTGTTTGAGGTGAAGAATCCAGAATAGGTATATACCCTAAGGTTAATTGCTCTTCTTTAAGTGTTCCTTGAGGTAAAAAAGAAGCGTATGTGGAAACCGCATAAAACATAACTAAGGCAAAAATAGATAAAATAGTCAATTTTCTTTTCATTACAATCAAACCTCTCGTTTTTTGATACAACGATATAATGATATCATTCCTATCGAAATATGAAAAGAATTATTAAACTAACTACAGCACATTTCTTTTCTATATGGGCGGAACCAAAAGGAGTGCGCAGCACGGCTGGGTGCGAATAAAAAAGCCCGGCCCATACTCATAGTAGTAGCCATAGAGACATCCTAGCACTTCCACATTACCAACCTATAAAAAAGGGACTGCCGAGTTGTAGGTTGCCAAAGGCTGTTTATCTTCATCTCACTCAACTCTCACAAATCTATATTCCTGTTCAACTTCCGGATACTTATCCCTGTCCACTTCACTCATGAACATATCCAGAGGTCTGGCATAAGTTCCCCCATCACCGTACATTGCCTGATACACCACAAGCTGCTCACCAGTTTCAGTATGCTGCGCAATGGCAACAATACGGTACAGTTTATTCTTGAAATGCCGCCAGATTTCATCCTGGCGAGGTAATTCTCTGTCCATAGGATGCCCTCCCTTATCTTTGGCTCATATTATAGCATAATACTGTGTTTGCTTCCTTTTTTATGATATCTTTATTATCTGTTTAGTTTTTGTTTAGAATTGCCCTTTATAATAAAACCATCAAAGAAAGGAAGCGATTGTATGAACAAGAAATCTATTATTGCCGGAGTTGTTGGTATTATGATGTTAAGTGCTGTCCCAGCCTTTGCAGCTACCCATCACAATGATGGACATAATGACCATGAAATCTATCACCATGCCACAGCAATTGAGCATTTCAACAAAGAGGTTCCGCCACCACATAAGGATGTAAAACCGGCACCTCCTAAGAAGGTTGAAAAGCATGACCCACCAAAGGATCATGAGCCTATTCCAGCACCTCCTAAAAAATAACTATCTCGTATTACGAAAGCAAACAGCCTATCAGATAATCTGACAGGCTGTTTTTCATTTACATTATATGCTTTCTTTTCACTATCAATGCCACACTCTCAGCCGTCAACTGCATCCAATCAGTCTGCACTACGCTTGACTTCTTGGGCAGTTTTGGCATGGTCAGTGCTTACTGATTCTTCGGGCGTTTCACTTCCTCACAATCAGAGCCACTGACACAGCATTACAGCTCGGTGCCCTCATATATTTCAGTGATTATATCATTATCGTCCACATAAAAACTCATTTCCACCGGAGAACCAGCAGCCTGGTAGATATAACAACGCCGGCCACCTATCTTCATTTCCTCGCCATAACCAAAATACTCAATCAATTTTTCATAGGATATGCCTTTTAACATCAATTCCACATTCTAGCAGTTCCACATTCCCAACCTATAAAAAAGGTAACGAGAAACGAACATATCTATATCGCCCCAGTAAATATGCGTGTTCCAGAGTTGATATGTTTCCAATTTCAGAGCAACATTATCGCAACATTCCCAACTATGCCATTATCAGAGCTACATACCCAACCCTAATGCAAAAAACAGCAGAGCAACATACTCAATAGGATAGTTGAGTATGTAGTAAAACTATTTTTTAGCCTACTTTATCAATTTTTAGTCTTTTTCAGAACACATTTTTGTTGATTTTAAAAAGCCGGAAACCCTTGATATACTTGGGTTTCCGGCACTTTTATTTTTTGTTAATTAATGCTACCGACTCAACGTGTGATACTTGGGCTTTGTGTATAACATATCCACAACCTGAAACCCCTTTATTCTTCAAGTTTTATCGTGTATAATAATTAAAATTTTATTTGCAATAAAGTAGGCTAAACATATTCTTTCCGGAGGTATTAATATGCCCAAAATTAGAATAATCCCAGCCAGAAAATTTATGCGCAAACAACACGTCGGTATCTATTGTCGAGTTAGCACTAGAGAAAAGCAGCAGTTCGACAGCCTAAATGAGCAAATATCCGCACTTACAAGGCATGTTTTTTACAAGCCACATTGGATGTTATTTGACAGCTATATTGACATTGCTCCAGGAATCAGTATAGCAAAACGCCCTTCTTTTCAAAGAATGTTACAAGACTGTCAGGATTCTAAGCTGGATATAATTCTTATCAAAAATATCAGCAGACTCGGTAGAAACACTATCGAACTCCTGGAAGTCTACAATAAGCTTATTTCACTTGGTATTCGTATAATTTCCCTGCAAGAGGATTTTGATAGTACAAATGACGATGCATCTGTATTTATCTCCATTTTCAGTAAAATAGCCGAAGAAGAGAATATTGCTCGAAGCCAGAATATTATCATGGGACTAAAAATGAGAGCCCGATCTGGTTCCTTACGCAACTTTGACAGGATATGCTATGGATATCAGCATGAGAACAAAATGCTTGTCCCATCCTTGAAAGCAAAATATGTAAAAAAGATATTTGATTGGTACGTGTACGGATTAAGTATTTTGGCTATTATCTCAAAGCTTGAAGAAGAAGGTATTCCTTCACCATCCGGAAAGCCTAAGTGGTGCAAAGCTGCAATTAATAAAATTCTTACTAACCAAAAATATACCGGCCTTGGAACCGTAAAAGTTCAAGGCAAAATTCATATTATAGAAAATCATCATCCTGCAATCGTTGATACCGAAACCTTTGAATATGCTCAAAAACTTATGCAGGATAGAACCAATGTTATAATCATGCCTGATGGGACAAAACAGCGGAAAAAGACTCGCTATTCTTCTACTACTTAATTTTGTTCTAGTAGTTCTTTCCAATTATCAGGAAATCCCATTGTCTTCACATCCGCGTGTTCATTTTTATCTATCAATTCAGCGATTTTATTTACATATAGATTCCAATGCAAATCATTTTTCAAAATCTGCTTCATGCAAAGAAGAACACCAAATATTCTATTATTGCGAATACCTGCTTGTGAGTATTCCTTATACAGAATTGGAGTTTTTGACAGTTTAGCATTATATAATCTTCCATAATGTGCGCATATATTACGGACATAAGAAATGCTCTCTATCCAGCTTTCCAAATATGTGTAGCCAATCCCAAAGCTCTTCGCTACGACTTTCTTATCTACATTTTTCATATTCTTATAAAACTTTGATAATGTTCCAAAACTGAACACTTCTACAAGAGCATAAATAGGTAAATCGGCACCTTCATAATTATCCTGGAAATTTCTTACAAAAGGGGCTTTCGAATTTCTTCTAACTTCCTCACCTATATCTTTTAAAAAAATTTCATGATATTCTTCGTTTACAAAATTTGAAGAATCTTTATAGCCTAAAACACCATATATTTCCGCAAAATAATTTGCTATTCTGCATCTGACATTAACCTCAATCTTCTCTATTTCTGCAAAGGTAAGCTGCCTAAAATTGGCATTGAATAGATATAATTCAACGATTTGTTCAAATGTTACTCCGGAAAGATAATTTCCGTTTTTAGGTTTTAAACCTAAACTATAGGCTTTGATCAATCTAAAATATGATATGTCATTTAATATCTTCTTAGCATATTCTTCATCGTTTATTAATAGGCCAAGTTCTTTTAAATTATCAATTTGTTCATCAATCGTCATGGGCGGTTGATGTTGCTTCAATTCTCCCATAAATATCTCCTTAAAATTAAAAGACCCAACGTGGTCCGCATCGTCGAGAGGCGTGTTGGGTTCTGTTGCCATTATTATATTCTATTTCTTATAAAATTACAACGATTTATTTCTTACTTAAAAACCTCCCCAGATGATGTAGCTGTATAACTTCTTACTCGACTTCAACTAATTCGCGCTCAGCTCCACCTCAGCTTCCACCTCAGCTTCCAGCTCTGCTATGGATTCTGCTAGATTATAGCACATCTACATTCTAGCAGTTCCACATTCCCAACCTATGAAAAAGGTAACGAGAGCTGAACACGTCTATCTCACCTCAGTAACCACGCCCGTTCCCGAGTTGATATGTTTCCAATTTCAGAGCAACATTATTGCAACATTCCCAACTATGCCATTATCAGAGCTACATACTCAACCCTAATGCAAAAAACAGCAGAGCAACATACTCAATAGGATAGTTGAGTATGTGGCTCTGCTGAAATTCACTAAAAAGCTGTTTTTCTGGCACAGCTAAAATCTTTATTTTTACACTTTTTAAAATCTCGTAATCCCTTATACCACAAGGGTTTACGGGGTTTTTATTTTCTGTTAATAAGTACTACTGTCTCAGTGGTTCGCTGTTAACCGCTCTGCTTTCTCTGCGTTTAGCAATCGCGGACAGCTATCACATGGTCAGTGCTTACTGATTCTTCGGTCGCTTCACTTCCTCACAATCAGAGCCACTGACTCAACGTGGCTGCTGGACACGAACATGTCTACTGGCTGGACCTTTTCTGCCTTGTAGCCCAGTTTATCCAGTATTTCCAGATCACGGGCCAGGGTGGCCGGGTTGCAGGATACATAGACAATGCGGTTTGGCTGCATATTGGCAAAGGTCTGCAGTACCACTTCGGTACAGCCTGCCCGTGGCGGGTCCACCACGATTACATCAGGACGGATGCCCTGATTATACAGGCGTGGCATTACCTTGGTGCAGTCTCCTACGATGAACTCGGCATTCTTTACGTTGTTTTCACGGGCGTTTTTCTCTGCGTCCTTGATAGCCGGGCTTACAATTTCTACGCCATAAACCTTATGAGCCTTCTGAGCCAAGTAAAGGCTGATGGTACCCGTACCACAGTAAGCATCGATTACTGTCTCTTTACCCGTAAGCTGAGCAAACTCCAGTGCCTTGTCATAAAGCACCTCTGCCTGCTTGGTATTAACCTGGAAAAAGGAACGGGCAGAAACATTAAAGCTGAACTTCCCCAGCTTAGCCTTAATAGTTGGACGTCCCCACAACAGCTTGGTCTCCCGGCCCAATATAACATTATTTCTATAAGTCTGGATATTCTGCTGAAGGCTAACCATCTGAGGCAGACGGCTTCGAAGCATCTTAATAATTTCCTTTTCACGACTCAGCTGCTTGGTGGCAGTAACCAGCACCACCATAAGCTGTCCCTTTTCACCGGTGCGGGCCACCACATGGCGCATAACACCAGTATGACGGTCCTCATCATATACAGGAATATTCAGCTTATCTATTACCTCACGAACTGCACTGATGGCCTCGTTATTAATTTTGTCCTGAATCATGCAGTCAGAGGAATCAATAATCTTATGAGTTCCTTGGGCAAAGCAGCCGATAATAGTCTTGCCCTTTTCACGGCCCACAGGGAATGCCACCTTATTGCGGTAATTCCACGGCTCCTTGGCTCCAATGGTAGGCAACACGGGGAGATTCTTGAGATGGCCTATACGTTCCATGGCATCCTTCACCTGCTGATGCTTGGCCTTTAGCTGTCCTTCATAGGAAAGATGCTGCAGCTGGCAGCCACCGCACTCCTTGTAAATACCACAGGAAGGCATCACACGATCAGGACTTGGCTTTAACACCTTCACCAGCTTGCCTGTGGCATAGCTTTTCTTCACTTCACTAATCTTTACGGTGAGCTCCTCCTCTGGAAGACCTCCCACAACAAATACAGTGAAACCGTCAATACGGCCCACGCCTTCACCGCTACTGCCCAAGCTATTGATTTTTATATTGTATTGCTTTCCCTTTTCTACAGGAACCTTAGCCATTTATTTTCCTCCAAAACATAAAGAGGGCGTCACCCTCGGAATAATTGCATGGTATATTATACCACAAACATCCAAAGCTGACGCCACACCTTAATAATTACTTTTTTAGTTGACCTTACTTTTTGAACTGTACCTCAAAAAGAAGATCTGTTGGCTTATCCAGAAGCATTTTAGCTCCATTTTTCAAAAGCTCCTCATCCTTGCGGAAGCCCCAACGGGCACCAATAGGAAGGAAGCCTGCATTAACGGCAGTCTGCATATCCACGCCGCTGTCGCCCACATAAGCCACCTTTTCCGGCTCCACACCAATTTCCTTGCAAATTTCCAGGCAAGTAGCTGGATCCGGCTTTCTTGGATGACCCGGACGGTCACCCATTACAACCTTAAAGGTACCAGGCTCAAACAAAATGCTTATAATTGTCTTTGCCGCATCCATTGGCTTGTTGGTGCAAACAGCCATAGGAACATCCTTTTCAATGAGCTTCAGCAGCAGCTCACGAACGCCTGTATAGGCACGGGTTTTATTCAGCACCTTACCGTTATAAATCTCTCTGAATTTTGCCAACGCCTTTTCATAAAAGGCTCTGTCCTCGGATTTGTCAATTGGCAATGCTCTTTCCACAAGCTTGCCAATACCATTTCCTACAAAATATTTATAGGCCTCAACATCATGTTTTGGCAAATCGTATGCCGCAAGCATTTCATTACAGCTGTCTGCCAAATCATCTATTGAATTTATCAATGTTCCATCTAAATCGAATATTACTGCTTCGTAGCGCATAACTTTCTCCGCCTCTTTCTTCCATAAATAAATCTCGTACGATTTGTAATATTCTATAAAAAAAATTAATATCCTGCAAATTTTTTAATTTTTTTGAAGACAGCTTAATTTAAGCTGTCCGCTTCCATCAATACCTTAAGAACAGCCTGCTCATTAGCTAATAATTCTTCATTTTTTCCACTATGGTGACGAAGTACAATGTCAGCTTCGTGAATCATCCCCAGCTTCATCAGCTCAGCGCAGCCTATTTCAGGATGATTATAATAACGGTACATTATTTCCTTAAAGTAGCTGTCACTGGAGCGCTGACTGTTATTTACGGACCATTCATGGAAGAATTTATCCAGCAAAACCCCATAGGTTTTTTTGATGCTGTTCATCCTTGGACCACGGCCAATATCATGTAAAAGACAACAGCGCTTTAAAAAGTCCATGTCAATAAAGTCGACCAGCCCCTGCTTTTCAGCAATATCCACTGCAGTTTTCATAACACTAAGGGTGTGACGCTGATCGGCTACCGTCATGTGATAAAAGGCCTGCTGAGCCTCAGGGGACAGCAGGTCATTTATTGTATTCTGTTCTTCCTTATTGGGGCCCTTTGCAAGAACCCCCTTAAAAAACTGAACTATTCTTTTTATCATTATCTCACGAATATCAATTGCTGATATCCCTTTCCTGCACGATATTCCTCCGCATCCTGTTCGGTGGACGGTCCCATGGCCATTTCACATGCTTCCCCTGCCATACGCAGCTTCTGAACTGCCTTTATAGCCTCCGGCTCCTTCCCTGGTGCAAAGGCCACATACACATCCCGTTGGGTCTGTGGTGCCTTAAGTCCGTGACGCTCCAAAGCCAGCATTACACGCTCTATGCCAAAGGCAAATCCAGTGGCTGACATATCTGTGCCAAAATCCGTCAGCATATTGTCATAACGGCCGCCACCACACAATGGATAGCCAAGCCCCGGTGTATACGCTTCAAACACCATACCTGTATAATAGCTGAAATCACGGATTACACCTAAATCAAAGGTAATATACTCAGATACACCATAGGCTTCCAAAAGATTGCAAATCTCAGAAAGATTATCCAATGCCTTCCGGGACTGCTCGTTGTTCACCATGGAATAAGCCTTCTTCAAAATTTCACGGTTACCGTGAAGAAGAGGAATCTCCTTAACCATTTTTCTGGCATCATCTGAAATATCTGCCTTATCAGCTATATTATTAAGTCCTACAAGATCACGATTTTCAATGGCCGCACGGATATTGCCCATTTCCTTGGCACTTAAACCGCACTGCTTCATAAGGCCATTAATAAAATCAACCTGTCCAAGGCAGATAATAAAGTCATTGAGGCCCGTCTTTTTTAAGGCGGATATTGCTAAAGCGATTATCTCTGCATCAGCAGTTGCCTTATCACTGCCCAACAGCTCAACTCCCGCCTGATGGAATTCACACTGGCGACCAGTCTGAGCCTGCTCATAGCGGAATACGGAGCTGATATAAGACAGCTTCAATGGCAGCTTGTCTTCCTTCATACGGGAGGCAGCCACCCTGGCAATAGGAGTAGTCATTTCATAGCGTAGAGCCATGGTACGGTTATTCTTATCAAAGAGCTTAAACATATGAGGCTCCAAATTGCTGCCATTACCCATGGTAAGGGTGTCCAAAAATTCAACAGTTGGAGTCACGATTTCATCATAGCCCCAAAGGTTGAATTCTTCAGCTATAGCCGCTTCAATGGCACGCTTGCCAGCAGCCTCACGAGGTAAAAAGTCTCTTGTTCCATAAGGGATTTCCAAAACCATATCTCTATTTTCCATAGTCACTTCTCCTACGCCCAACTTGCTTTAATACTATTTCTTGTCCTTTAAGCGGTCAAATACCAGTGAATATCCGTCTGCACCATAATTCAGGCAACGCTTTACCCTGCTGATGGTAGCTGTGCTGGCTCCGGTACGGCTTACAATATCATCATAGGTGTGATGATCCTGCAGCATACGGGCCACCTCCAGGCGCTGGCTCATAGCCTTTATTTCACTGATAGTACAAATATCCTCAAAGAACTGATAGCATTCCTCCACAGTTTCCAATTTTAAAACTGCCTCGCAAAGCTGGTCGTTCAAATCATCCCTTAACTTAGGATTTACCATAAATACACCACCTATTACTAAAATGTGTTTATTCGCTTTCGTACTTTTATTCTTTCACGCTTTACTTTGTGAAAATATAGATATATTATACAGCAGTTGTTCAAATTTTTCTATAAAAATATAGAAAAAATGCCGCCATAGTTTTTATTTCATGACAGCATTTCGAAACAGCATATTTGTTTCACTAAAATTTCACTATTTTTTCACTATTTTTCACTATTTCTTCACTATTCTTCACTAATCAGGTGTCGGTAATGTTCATAAAATGCTCTTTGTACTGAAGTTCCAAAATTGGCAGCACATAATCCAGATCCACCCTGTTTTCCATGGTTTCCAGGGCTGCCCGGCGGGCCTCCAGCAAGATATCTATATCCTGCAGTACGTCAGCAATTTTAAGGTCTGGCAGGCCGTGCTGCATGGAGCCAAAGAACTGTCCCGGGCCACGGAGCTTTAAATCCTCCTCAGCCAAGATAAAGCCATCAGAGGTGGTTTCCATAATCCGCATACGCTCCTTGGATACCTCGGTTTTTCCATCTGTTACCAGTACACAGTAGGAGCTGTATTCACCACGCCCGATACGCCCACGAAGCTGATGAAGCTGGGCCAGACCAAACTGTTGGGCATTTTCAATAACCATCATGCTGGCATTGGGCACATTGACACCTACCTCAATAACGGTGGTTGCCACCAGCATTTTTAGGCGTCCCTCGTAGAACTCCTGCATGATATCTTCCTTTTCCTTCTGCTTCAGCTTGCCATGAACCAGCCCGCAGGGAATATCACGGAAAATGCCGTGGGTCAGCTCATCATAAACCGCCTCAGCAGAAAGAAGATTACTTTCCTCGCTGTCCTCAATAAGAGGGCATACCACATAGCCCTGGCGTCCCTTGGAAATTTCATCCCGCATGAACTTATAAATAAGCTCCCGCCTGTCAGGGGTACGCACAAAGGTTCGCACCGGCTTTCTTCCCGGTGGCAGCTCACGAATAAGGGACACATCCAGATCCCCATATACCGTCAAAGTCATGGTACGGGGAATAGGGGTTGCAGTCATAACCAGCACATCCGGCATAAGAGTCCCCTTCTTTTCCAGCTCAGCACGCTGATTAATGCCGAAACGGTGCTGCTCGTCCGTTACCACCAGTCCCAACTTTTTAAAGGCCACCTGTTCCTGAATAAGGGCATGGGTACCAATTACAATATCTATTTGCTGAGATACAAGCTCCTCATATATCTGTTCCCGTTGCTTTTTCGTCAATTTTCCAGACAAAAGAGCCACTTTTATTCCAAGTGGCTCCAGCTGTTTTACGAAACCTTCATAATGCTGTCTGGCTAATATTTCTGTAGGAGCCATAAGGGCTCCCTGATACCCGTTTTCTACTGTCTTTACAAGGGCCAGCATGGCGATAACCGTCTTGCCTGAGCCCACATCCCCCTGCACCAAGCGGCGCATAGGCACAGAACTCTCCATATCATTGCAAATATCATTCCAGGCCTTTCGCTGGTCCCCAGTCAGCTTAAAAGGCAACAGCCCCATGAGTTTATCCACCATTACGCTGTTAAGCCCATGTCTTATGCCCTGCTTTTTCTCCTGGGTCCGCTTCTTCAGCATCATAAGGCCGCACTGTATAAGATACAGTTCCTCAAAGGCCAAGCGATTTCTGGCCTGCTTCACCTTAAGAAAGTTATCTGGAAAATGAATGCCCTGAAAGGCCTCACTGCGAGATAACAGATTATAATGCCTTAAAATATTATCCGGAACCACCTCTGGAATGGTATCCACGCTGTTTAACAGTTCTCTAATGGATTTACGGAAAAACTTCTGATTAAGTGACTCCGTGGAAGGATAAATGGGAAGAATTCCCAGCCCCTTGGTTTCATCCTCATCAGCATCCATAATCTCGAAGGAGGAAAGCTGACTCATGGCGTACTGGCCCTGACCACCAAAGGCAAACTCCACCTTTCCGGTGGCAAAAACCTTTTTTCCTGGCTTCAGCTTTGCCTTCAAAAAGCGCTGATTAAACCAGGTAATCTGCACAAAGCCTGTGCCATCACTGACCATGGCAGTGAGAATAAACATATTTCGCCGTCCCGCCCGCTTTTCCTGCAAAGAGGTTATAACGCCGGAAATAGTGGACTTTTCCCCTGGCTTCAGCTCCCCGATAGGGGTAATACTGCTCTGATCTTCATAACCCCGGGGATAGTGGGTCAGCATATCAAATATTTTGCTTATACCTAATTTTTTAAGGAGCTGAGCCTTCTTTGGTCCGATTCCCTTCAAATATTGAATATCCTGCTCCAGCTCCATAAAAATCCTCCAAAACTGCTATACTTACTTTTATTCGCCACCACCGCTGTTCAAGAATACACCTATGGTTACGAAAATAACAACCATTATGACCACGAGGCCCACAAACATGGCTCCCAGCTTCACCCAGTTAGTGGAATCTTTAAGGAACTCCTCGCTTTCATTTTTTAGCTCATCAATAACTGATTTATCCTTTGGTGGCTCCTTAACTTCCTTATCAGGAGCTTCTGCAGCCTTTTCTTCTCCAGCAGGCTTTTCCTCCTCAGCAGGGGCCTCTTCCTTAATTATTTCAACTACCTTAAATATCTCACCGGCACCAGCCTCAACATCGCCTACATTGGCCTTGATTTCCGTGCCATCCTCTTCCTCAGTGACAACTATTACCGGCGTAATAGTATTAATCCCCTTTTCCTCAAAGGCTCCCAAATCGTACTCTGCCACCAAATCACCGGCCTGGACCTTCTGGCCCTGCTTTACATGAACGATGGTGGTCTTATCTGCCACATCATGGGCCTCCAAGCCTACATGAACTAAAATATTAAGTCCCGTATTAGTCATAAAGCCGATAGCGTGCTTAGTGGCAGCCACTGCAGAAACTATACCGCTAACAGGGCTATACAGCATACCATCCTTTGGAATAATGGCCACTCCGTCACCCATCATTTTCTTGGAAAAAGTATCGTCTGGCACCTCAACTAAATCCACGATTTTTCCTGTCATTGGTGCAAAAATAGAACTCTCTCTTGTATTCTGAGCCATAATAACTCAACCCCTTTTATCTGATTTTGCCCACATGTGCCGCATAGACCATGAATTCATCTTCCCCATCAAGGCCTAATTCGCGGTTCAGCTCTTCATCGTTAAAATGTCCTATGGCACAGCATCCAATTTCCTGGGTATAGCAAGCCAAATAAAGATTTTGGCATACATGACCCGCATCCAGATAAAGATACTGCAATGACCTTCCCCCAAAGGCATAGTCCATTCTATCAAGAACTGCCGCCCACATGAATGTAACGGCACCTGCATCATACATATTAATTTTATTAAATCCCTTCCGCAGCCTTTCCTTGACGCCATTACCGATGTCAATTGGCAGAAGTGCATGCTCGAAGGCCAAAAATCTGTATAAACCCTTTTCCAGGCCCTCAACCTTATCTATATAAAGATAGGTTTCAAAGGCGTTTCTGGCACCGGCCGAAGGCACAGTGCGCTTAGTGGCACCGGCAGGAAGCACCATCTTTACCCCCTGGGTACACCACAACAGAAAGGACAGCTCCTTCATGGTAAGAGGCCTCTCACTGTACTCACGGACAGTGGAACGAAGCTCCATGAGCTCCAAAAAACTGACTTCCTTATCCTCCAGATAATCCGGCTCCGGCAAGGCTATCAGCTGGGCATCTTCAGGATATGGCTTCTGGGGCATAGGCACTTCTTCATGGTTAATCTTTCTTGTATTAAGATTATTTTTTACCAACGAAGCCTCCCGCAAAGCCTTAAATATATCCTTGTACATAAAAACGCCTGCCTTTCAAAGTATCACTACCTATAATTATAACTCAAAGGACAGGCGTTTTAAATACATTATTAGCTTAATCTACTGGGCGAATGCCAGTTTTTCCCGTAAATTTGTGATAATCGCCACCATTATGACGATTTACCAGCTCACAGAACACTTCCTCAGGATTAATATTGTGATATGCCATCAGTACAAGACAGTGATACCAGAGGTCACCCATCTCGTAGATGATTTCATTTTTGTCGTTGTTTTTGGAGGCAATAATGGTCTCCACAGCTTCCTCCCCAACCTTCTTAAGGATCTTGTCCTGACCCTTTTCAAAGAGATAGTTGGTGTAAGAGCCTTCCTTTGGATTCAGCTGACGGTCCTTGATAACATCATAAAGCTCGTTCATGATGTTGGCCAGATACTTATCTTCAGGCTGGTCCACAACGGCCAGTGCCTTATCGTTTTCCAGCAGACGACGGCCGCTGAAGCAGGAATATGTGCCGGTGTGGCAGGCGCCACTGCCCTTCTGATGGACAATAACCAGCAGAGTATCCCCATCACAGTCGTAATACATGTCCTTTACCTCCTGGACATTGCCGGAGGTAGCCCCCTTGTTCCACAAGGATTTGCGGCTGCGGCTCCAGAACCAGGTGGTTCTCGTTTCAATGGTCTTTTGGAGAGAGTCAGCATTCATGTATGCCATCATCAGCACCTGGCCATTTTCTTCCTGAATAATGGCTGGTACCAGGCCCTTTTCATCAAATTTAATCATTGAAATGTCAATCATAACGTTTTCCCTCCATTTGTAGTGTATCCGGTTGATAAAGGGCAGTTGACTCCAGCGAGGGACTCAGGACTAAAACTATTTTTTGCGTTTTAATTAGCAGCAAGAAAAGTCGAACTCGCTTCGCTCAAACAGCAACATTTTCTCGCTGTGTAAGAATGCAAAAAATAGTTTATTAACGTCCTTCGCCCAATGCTTCAGTCAATTTGCCCTTATCAACATATATTTTCAAGTAGATCGGTACTAACAAGAGCCATTAAACTACAGCACGTAAGAAATATTTTTTTGCATTCCTGCATTAGTGAGAAAAATTATTTGTTCGAGCAAAGCGAGTTATAATTTTTCTCGCTATTTAAATTATTGTAAAAAAATATTTTAGTGATGTAGTTGAGGCGATGGTTGGTACCGACTACCCTAAAATCTCATTTCTATCCCACGAGATTTCAAATACTCTTTCACTTGACGAACGGTGAACTGACCGTAGTGGAACACCGACGCTGCCAGCACTGCATCGGCCTTGCCCAAAGTCAGCACATCATAGAAATGCTCCAGCTCTCCTGCGCCGCCAGAGGCAATAACCGGCACATCCACGGCCTCGGATACTGCTCTGGTGAGCGGTATATCATAGCCATCCTTGGTGCCGTCCGCATCCATGCTGGTCAGCAGGATTTCCCCGGCCCCCAGTTCAGTGCCCTTCTTAACCCATTCTATCACATCTATTCCCGTAGGAGTCCGTCCCCCATTGACGAAAACCTCCCACTTGTCCTCGCCGGTCTTTTTGGCATCCACTGCCAGCACCACGCACTGACGGCCAAATATTTCCGCCCCCTGCCGGATAATATCCGGATTTTTTACGGCTGCTGAATTTACTGAGGTCTTATCTGCCCCAGCCTTCAGCATTTTCCGCATATCCTCCGGTGTGCGGATTCCCCCGCCTATTGTAAAGGGAATAAACACCTGGGAGGCACAGTCCCGGGCCACCTGCACTATGGTGTCCCGCTGCTCATTGGAGGCTGTGATATCCAAAAATACCAGTTCATCGCAGCGTTCCTCATCATAACGACGGGCCAGCTCCACCGGATCTCCCGCATCCCGCAACCCTACAAAATTGGTGCCCTTCACTACACGGCCACCTTTAACATCAAGGCAAGGAATAATTCTCTTGGTATACATACTGATCACCCCTCTGCCCCGGAGGCCACCTTAATGGCCACAGACAAATCAAGGGAGCCGGTGTAAATGGACTTTCCAACGATAACCCCTTCTATGCCGTCCTCTTCATAAGGAAGAAGAGCCTTTATATCCTCAATGGATTTAACGCCGCCGGAGGCCACCACCTTGATGCCGCTTTCCCTAGCCAGCTTGGCAGTTGCCTCGACATTAACACCTTTTAATGTGCCGTCACGGGATATATCCGTATAGATAATAGTTTTGACACCAACTTTGGCCATTTTCTGGGCAAGGACACCAGCCTCCACATTTCCGGAGACCTCCCAGCCGTCTACAGCCACAATACCGTCCTTGGCATCAATGCCAACCACCACCCGCTCACCATATTTGGCACAGGCAGTCTGAACAAGAGCAGGATTCTTGGCGGCCACAGAGCCCAAGATAACACGCTGAACCCCGGCAGCCAGAACCTCATCAATGTTTTCCATGGTGCGGATGCCACCGCCTAATTCCACGGGAATATTGACCCTGGCAATTATTTTCTTTACCACATCAAGGTTCATAGATTTGCCCGCTCTGGCACCATCCAAATCCACCAGATGCAGATACTGACCCCCAAGAGATTCCCATTTTGCAGCCATTTCCTCTGGCTCGCCGAAAACCGTCTCCTGGGAAAAATCACCTTTGTAAAGGCGTACAGCCTTGCCTCCACGAATATCTATAGCAGGAAAAATAATCATACAATCTTCCTTCCACTAAAACCCCTTGCAAAATTAACTCTCAATAAAGTTTTTAATAATCAGCAGCCCCACATCCCCGGATTTTTCCGGATGAAACTGAGTGGCCATCACATTGTCCCTGGCCACTGCCGCTGTTAGCTTCTCACCGTATTCTGTGGTAGCAGCCACAATGGAACTGTCCTCTGGCACTGCATGATAGCTATGAACAAAGTAAAAATATGGCACCTCTGGCTCATCTTTGAATAAGCATAAATCCTTCTGGGTAAATTCCACACTGTTCCATCCCATATGAGGCACCTTCAGACCAGGAGCATTAATGCGTTTTACCATGCCCTTGAAGACTCCCAACCCCTTGGCGTTTGGAGATTCCTCGCTGCCCTCAAAAAGCACCTGAAGGCCCACGCAGATACCCAAAAGGGGCACTCCCGCAGAAATTCTTTCCATAATAGTTGGAATAAGTCCAGAGTCCTCCAGATTCTTCATGCAGGCCCCAAATTCCCCAACCCCTGGCAGTACCAGCTTTTCGGCATTTTCTATTTCAGCCTTGTCGCTGGTCACCTTCACATCATCAGTAAACTGGGCAAAGGCCTTTTCCACACTGAAAAGGTTCCCCACCCCGTAGTCAATAACAGCAATCATAAAAATCCTCTCGCTACTACCATTAATTTTTTTCCTATTCAATTACCATTCAGTAATTTCCTCTAACCCCTGAACAGTAAACGGTCCATCATTATATAAACAAAGAACATTCATAGACTTTACTTCCTTATCTGGGCCGTCCATAAAAACATGTTCCGGATTACCAAAATAATTATTAGGATTGTAGAGAGGAGGGTTATGGGAATAAATGCGATAATTATGTGAATGAAGCCAACTAAACAGGCCGTGTTTCTTGTCTTCCCTGTCTGCTTCCGCATAAATAACCGGGTGGAAGGTATTTATCAGCTTTTCGCCGCCTCTTAATACTTGCAATTCCATGCCCTCCACATCGATTTTTAGGAAATCACATCTGGGAAGATTTAAAGAGTCCAGAGTAATAGTTTCAACTGGCTCACCTTCAGTGGTGTGTTCCAAAGGCATTCCACCCCAGTTGTTTAACTTTTCCGTATCAAAAACAGGAACTTTTACCGTTCCAGGAACATCAGATACGCATTTCTGCTCACAATAAACATTATATAAGCTATTAATAGCCATATTCCCTGCCAAAATCTGAAAGACCAGTCGCTGTGGCTCAAAGGCCCACACCACTCCACTTGGACCGACCAGTTGGGCCAAATGCACCGTATGAGAACCAATATTAGCTCCCACTTCCACCACACAGTTTCCTGTATGGACTAACATCTCAAAAATATCAGCTTCTCCCTGACAGTATTCTCCATAACATTTCAAGGATTTACCAACATACATATCCAAGTTGTTGTAAATTATCTTACCATACCTAAAATCATGACATAAATTCATAATCAGTTTCTCCGATACACCATTATATCTCCCTTACAATACACCCTTGGTAGAAGGAATCTCATCCGCAGCCTCCGGATCTATTTTCACTGCTGTTCTTAGGGCGTGGCCCAAAGCCTTGAATATAGCCTCCACCTTATGATGTGAATTGGTGCCATACATCACCTTTACATGAAGGGTAATCCCAGCATTAAAGGCAAAGGCCCGCAAAAATTCCTCTGTAAGCTCAGTATCATAGCCACCAATCATTGGAGCCATTGAGCCGCCGGCATCGTATACCAGAAATGGTCTGCCACTTATATCAAGGGATACCATGACCAATGTTTCATCCATAGGAAGGAAGAAGGTTCCATAACGGGTAATTCCCTTCTTATCCCCCAAAGCCTCTTTTACGGCCTCTCCCAGGGCAATTCCAATATCCTCAACGGAATGATGACCGTCCACATTAATATCCCCATTACAGCCCACCACCAAATCCATGCGGCTATGGGCAGCAAAAAGATTCAGCATATGGTCAAAGAAGCCAATACCAGTGTCAATATCGGACATTCCTCTGCCATCAAGACTAATAGTCAAATCAATAGAAGTTTCCTTTGTTTCGCGGATAACCTTTCCTGTACGCATATTAATTCTGCTCCTCCACAAAGGCCTTTACAGCCTTAAACACAGCATCATTTTCCTCACGGTTGCCCATGGATATTCTCAGGGCATTTTCCAAAAGAGGTGCCTTGCCAAAGCTCCTGATGCCTATACCACGGCTTTCCAGATATTCATTCAGCTCCACAGCCTTATCATACTTAAGGAAAATAAAGTTGGTGTTGGAAGGGAATACCTTGAAGCCCTTTAAAGATCCGTACTGCCCCTCCATACGCTTGCGCTCCGCAATGGCCATCTGAATTCTTGGAATAAACTCATCCCGCATCTGGAATACAGTATCTGCAGTAACCAATGTCAGCACATTCATGTGATAAGGCATCATGGACTTGCCAATCATATCTGTCAGCGGTGCTGATGCCAGCATATAGCCACAACGACAAGCCGCCAGTCCATAAGCCTTGGAGAAGGTTCTGGCAATAATCATATTTGGATATTTCTTCATAAGGCCAATGGCAGTCTGGCCCTGGAACTCAATATAGGCCTCATCCACCAGGAATGCACAACTGGTATGGCTGGCAATATATTCAATGTCCTCCAGGGAAGTAAAGCTGCCAGTTGGATTGTTTGGATTACAAATCACACAAAGAGCGGCTTTGCTCTCATTTACCACATTGACAAATTCCTTAACATCCAAACTGTAGTCCTTTTCACTTAAGTTTACAGGAACAGCCTCGGCCTCAGCAGCCTTTGCATAGATGTGATACATGGAAAATGATGGCTGCGGGAATACAATTTTTCTTCCCCGGCCTCCAAAGCAATAAAAGATTTTCTCAATAATCTCGCTGGAGCCATTACCTATAAGGACATTTTCTACGCCAAGACCAAAATTCCTGCCAATAGCCTCCATCAGCATCTCCAAATCCTCATTTGGATAGCGGTTAAAGGCAATTCGGGAAAGACGGCTCATTACCCGTTCCTCCACCAATGGAGGAAGATTCATGCCGCTTTCATTGGCATTTACCTTAATATTCCAGTCACGCTCCACCACATCATAAGAGGGCATATCTGCCAATTTATTTCTATATTTCAACTTTGCCATTGTCCATAGCCTCCTAGCTTATTTCTCAATTTTTCTTATGCGAATGGCATTGGCATGGGCCTGCAGCCCTTCGGCCTCCGCCAGACGGATAATATCATCACTTACCCGGCTCAGCTCAGGCTGGGTGTAGGAAATGAGGCTGGTACGCTTCATAAAGGTTTCCACATTCAGCACTGAATAATAACGGGCGGTACCGCCAGTAGGCAATACGTGATTTGGTCCTGCAAAATAGTCACCCAGCGGCTCCGGAGAATAGGCTCCCAGGAATACTGCCCCGGCGTGACGTACATAAGGAAGCAGCTGGAATGGCTCCTTGGTAAGGATTTCCATGTGCTCCGGTGCGGATACATTGGCCAGCTCAATGGCCTGCATTATATCCTCAGCAATAATAATCAGCCCGTTCTTATCAAGGGATGCTCTGGCAATCTCCTGACGTGGCAGCTGCTGCAGCTGCTTTTCTGCCTCCTGGGCCACCTTCTCAGCCAGCTCAGGACTGTCAGTAATAACAATACTGGAGGCCAGCATATCATGCTCGGCCTGACTCAGCATATCCGCCGCTGTATAGGCAGGATCTGCTGTTTCATCGGCCACAATCAAAATCTCACTTGGTCCTGCCAGCATATCAATGTCGCAGTGGCCATATACAGCCTTCTTGGCCAGAGTTACGAAGATATTGCCAGGGCCGGTAATCTTATCTACCCGAGGGATAGTTTCTGTACCAAAGGCCATGGCAGCAATAGCCTGGGCGCCGCCGATTTTGAAAATCTTGGACACACCGGCTTCCTTGGCAGCAACCAGCACATAAGGATTAATCTTGCCATCCTTTGGCGGAACCATCATAATGATTTCTCCCACCCCGGCCACAGCAGCCGGAATGGCGTTCATAATAACAGAGGATGGATACGCGGCAGTACCACCTGGTACATAGATACCCACTCTATCCAATGGAATTACGGACTGCCCCAAAATAGAGCCCTGTCCCCGATAAGTCATCCAGGAATTTGGCTTCTGCTCCTGATGATACTGACGGACATTGGCTGCCGCCTTCTTCAGGGACTCCACTATTTCCGGATCAGCGGCCTTATAGGCTGCCTCATATTCCGCCTCAGTTACCAAAAATTCCTCTGCCGTAAACTCAGTACGGTCAATGAGCTTCGTATATTTAATAACTGCCTTGTCACCCTCGGCTCTGACCTCGTTCACAATCATATCCACGATTTCTGCCGCCGTCATGTCACGGCCGAACAATTTCTTGTTTGCCTCACGAATTCTTGGATTTAGCTCCACCTGGTCAAATGCAGGCTTTTTCAGCATTTTCTCAACATTTATAAGTCCAGTATCTTTTACATTAACAATCTGCATTACTTTTCCTCCCGAGCCATTTCCAATATCTTTCTTAAATCCTCCGTCATCTGATGGATACGGTCAAACTTCAGCTTGAAGCTGACTCTGTTGCAAATCAGCCGTGCCGTAGCATCCATGATGAAGGCTATTTCTTCCAAATTATTTTCTCTAAGCGTGGTACCGGTTTCCACTATATCCACAATACTCTCAGACAGACCCACTATAGGCCCCAGCTCTATGGAACCATTGAGCTTAATGAACTCCATCTGCATTCCCTTGCTATTGAAAAATCTTTCAGCAATATGAGGGAACTTGGTGGCTACCCTGGTATGGGCATAATCACTGAGCTTGGCCCGTTTCTGGTCCTTGTGTACTGCCATCATCAGGTGGCACTTGCCAAAGCCCAGATCCAGCAGCTCATACACATCCTTGCCGGATTCCAGGAGGACATCCTTGCCGATAACTCCAATATCCGCTGCCCCGTACTCTACATAAGTAGGAACGTCTGCTGTCTTGCTGATGATAAACTTTATCTTCTTTTCTTCATTGGTAATAACCAGCTTACGGGATTTTTCACTCAAA
This sequence comes from Anaerovibrio sp. JC8, assembly GCF_002100115.1. Taxonomy (GTDB): domain Bacteria; phylum Bacillota; class Negativicutes; order Selenomonadales; family Selenomonadaceae; genus Anaerovibrio. The sequence goes on from NZ_ANBM01000005.1 coordinate 101,428, forward strand.
TCCTCCGCTGTATATCCAATCTTGGCCAGAAGGTCGGCGGATAAACCAAAGAGCTTTCCCTTTGGCAATGCTATTGTAAGATATTCCATATTATTTGAAGTCATAAGCTTTCCTCCACACGCCCATATTTTTATTCTTTATCTCGTTAAAGTGCTAACGTGATAATACTAACACATTATGTATTCCCCGTCAACCCTAATATGGCGCAGTTTATGAAAAAGCCCCCTGCCGCAGCAGGGGGCTTAATTGGTAGGTTAATGTCTAAGACGATTATTCTTAGCCTTTTTCAGTTGCATCTACAACTACAGCAACGGCACCATCACCGGTGATGTTAACGCAGGTACGGAACATATCCAGTACACGGTCGATACCAGCTACCAGTGCAAGACCCTCCAGAGGAAGACCTACAGACTGGAGAACCATTGCCAGCATGATAAGACCTGCACCTGGAACACCAGCAGTACCAATGGATGCCAATGTACCGGTTAATACAATCATCATCATCTGGTCAATGCCAAGAGGCACACCATAAACATTAGCAACGAACAGTGAGCAAACACCCATGTAGAGTGCAGTACCATCCATGTTCAGGGTAGCACCCAAAGGAAGTACGAAGGAAGCAATCTCGCGGTTAACGCCCAGCTTCTCCTGACAGTTCTTCATGTTAACTGGCAATGCAGCTGCGGAAGAACAGGTAGTGAAGGCAATCATCATCTGCTCGGACATGCCCTTGAAGAAATCAATAGGGCTATGGTTACCCATGATACGTGCCATAGTGGAATATACACCCACAGCGTGGATAGTACAACCAATAGCTACGCAGGCAATAACTGTCAGCAATGGCAGCAATACCTTTGGACCATTTGCAGCAACTACAGGAAGCAGCAAGCAGAATACGCCGATAGGAGCGAGGTCCATGATAATAGCGATAACCTTGTAGCATACTTCAGCTCCGGCATCAAAGAATCTGATGAGAAGATCCGCCCTCTCACCACCAACCTTAACGATACCTACACCGATGAACAGTGAGAATACGATAGTTGGCAGAATTGCTGCCTTAGCCATGGAATCGATAGGATTAGAAGGAATCATGTCAAGGAGAACCTGCATAATGTAAGGAGCTTCCTTAACCTTTGGCTGTGCGCCGGCAACAAAGTCAGCACCAACACCAGGACCGATGATACCAGCTACTACGAAACCGATGGTAATCGCAATAGCGGTGGTAAGAAGATAGATACCTACTGTCTTCAAGCCGATACGGCCCAACTTCTTGGTATCACCAAGGCTGGTAATACCTACAACCAGGGAGAAGAATACAACTGGTACGATCATCATCTTGATGAGATTGATGAACATTGTACCAACTGGTGCAATCCACCATTTGATGAATGGCAGACCTGCTTCACCGGCAACCAGACCGACAATTACGGAAAGGACCAGTGCAATGAAGATTTTTACAGATAAGTTCATTTTGAAATACCCCTCCTTCTTAGATTATATTAACCTATTAGTAGTATAACATAACAATATTATCTGTTTCAACTAAATTATGCTGTTTTTATATGGAAGTATAAATTTTATTTATATGTTCTATACTTTTTAATATATGAAATGGATTTTTTAACACTTCTATTGTATAATAATTGCGTCAGGAAAGGAGTTTTGTCTATGGATTTTGAGATTTTAGGTTTTTTGGCCCTTTTCGGCTTTATTGGTGCGTTTATCGATGCAGCCGTTGGCGGGGGCGGTCTTATTACCATTCCGGCACTTATGTGGACAGGGCTTCCTCCTGTTACAGTATTGGGTACCAACAAGGTGGCCGCTTCCATGGGTTCCATATCCAGCTTCATTACCTTTGTAAGGGCCGGCAAGATGGATATAGAGCTGATGAAAAAGCTGTGTCCCCTCTCCCTTATCGGTTCCTTTGCCGGTGTAATTTTGGTCCAGCACATTTCCTCGGAATTTCTCCGGCCGCTGATTATTGTCATGCTGGTGCTGGTATTTCTGTACACCGTATTTAAAAAAGACTGGGGAAAGGATTCAAAGCCCCAGGAACTTACCACCAAAAAGCTGATTATTTGCCTTATAATGGCCTTTTCCTTGGGATTCTATGATGGATTTTTCGGTCCAGGCACCGGCTCCTTCATTTTATTTTCTTTCATTATGATAGGATATGACTTTATCTTTGCCACCGGCAATGCCAAGGCCATGAATTTTGCCAGCAACATCGCCGCCGCCATCCTGTTCTCATATTACGGCAGCGTGGACTTCACCTATGCCATTCCAATGGGTGTATTTATGGCATTGGGGGCCATAGCCGGCTCCAAGATGGCCATAAGCAAGGGGGTCAGCTACATCCGTCCAATGTTCATCATCATAACGGCTGTACTTATCGGAAAACAGATTATGACCATGTTTGGTTGATAAATAAAAAATGAGCAGTCCTCACGGACTACTCATTTTTTTGTGCTTTATTTTCTTCAATGAGCTGGAGCTTTTGATCCCGGCTCATTTTTTTAATGTGCCACTCACGGCTCATGGCGGCTTCCTTATCAGGACATTCCTCCAAGTAAACCACCTTTACCGGCAGCCGGCCCCTGGTATACTTGCTGCCCTTGCCACTGTTATGGCAGGCCAGACGCTTTTCCATATCTGTAGTATACCCGGTATATAGGGTGCCATCAGCACACTCAAGTATGTAAGCAAATGCCTTCATTTAACTTACCTTCATTTTAAAATTACTCAGCAGCCTTAATCTTGATGCTGCTGATAACCACATCATGAACCGGACGGTCCTGCATGCCGGTCTGAACGTGACCAATCTCACGAACTACCTCCATGCCCTTTACAACCTTACCGAATACTGCATGATGGCCATCAAGCCAAGGAGTAGCAGCCAGGGTGATGAAGAACTGGGAACCGCCAGTGTTAGGGCCTGCATTGGCCATGGACAGGATACCCTCGCTGTCATGACGGAGGTCCTTGTGGAACTCATCCTTAATGTGGTAGCCAGGGCCACCCATACCAGTACCGGTTGGGTCACCGCCCTGAATCATGAAGCCATCAATGATACGATGGAAAATAAGGCCATCATAGAAGCCCTCCTCGGTGAGCTTGATGAAGTTGCCGGCAGTAACAGGTGCCTTGTCCTCGAAAAGCTCCACCTCAAAAGTGCCCTTGTTGGTATCAAATACCGCAATACGATTTGCCATTTTAGAATTCTCTCCTTTTACATTGTCTGAAGCCATGCAGCCGGTGGTCATAAAGAGCATCAGCATCATAGCCAGCACTAAAATTTTATTCATAATTTACCTCCTTGTATTTAACGCCACCCTAACGGCTTCCTAAAAGCTTAAAGCCGTAATCAAGCAGCATAGCACCCTCGGTAAATCTGGTGTCCGTATCCTCGGAGTGAAGAATAACCACCAGCACTTCCTCTCCGTCCCGCTGGGCAGCAACCATCAGGCAGCCCCCCGCAGCATCAGTATACCCGGTCTTGCCACCAATGCACCCCGGGTAGCTTGTAAGGAGATCATTGGTATTTTCACAAAGCAGGGTCTCATCCTGAGGAATTATACTATATACTGTCTTTTCCGGTATGGCTATTATTTTCCTGAACTTTGGATTTTCAAAGGCATGACGTGAAATCACAGCCAAATCCCTTGCAGTGGAATAATGCAGGTTGGAGGTAAGACCGTTGGCATTTTCAAAATGGGTTCTGGTTGCCCCCAGCTCCTTGGCCTTGGCATTCATTTTCTGCCAGAACTGCCATGCACTTCCATTGCCCACCGCCTCCGCCAGGGCAGAAGCCGCCACATTATCGGAAATCATCAGCATCTGGGTCAGCATATCAATCTGGCGCATACTCTGGCCGGTATAGCAATAGGAATAAGGCTTCTCTCCGGCCCAAGGGCTCACGGTAATAATCCTGTCATCCCTGTCATCGTCCAGCACCAGTATGGCCGTCATAATCTTGGTAAGGCTGGCAGGATGCTCACTCTTGTCCCCATTCTTCTCATAGAGGATTTCGCCGGTCTTATTGTCCATCACCACCACAGCATCAGCTGTCACACGGGGCGCCGCCGGCAATACCTGCTGAGTCTTCGCCTCTTTCTTTCCCTTTCCCTGTGTAGCTCTGGAAAAATCATTATTTACCACTGTCTTGGCCACCGCCATGGACGCCACAACGGAAATCACCGACATGGCCACCAGCAGGGTTACTGCCAAGGCAGTAGCTTTCATATTATTCTTAAAAAACAAAACAATCACCTAGTTTTAAAACCTGTCAATTTGTAGGCAAGCCACCATAATTAAACCTCTGTGCAGGCTTCTTTTCTTCCTCGTCAAAGGTTATGATAATTCCCGGATCATCAAGCTCCAGACTGGTATAGGTCCAGCTCAGAAGATAGCGCTGTTCCGTCTCCATCTCAATCAGCAGCTTTTCCTTGGGAACCACCGGATTATAATAAATATAGTAGATATTGCCATCAAGATGCTTATGCTCAGCCTGTCCAAAGGCCTTTTGAAGGCCGGCCCTGGTGGCACCGTAGGTTACCCCGTGAGGTCCCACATAATGCTTGCTCTTGCAGAACATCTCCACCACTTTTTTATCATCGGCATCCACATAAATCTTCTGGTCAGCGGAATAAGTATAGCGGATAACATGAACTCCGCGAAGATACATATCCGTGTCAAAATCAGGCTCCCCCAGCTTTTCAACCATGGTATCATAGCTGTCTCCCAGCCTCAGCCCCTTAAAGGCAAAGTCATCGGCCACGGCTCCAAAGGCAACCGTGGAAATCAGCATTGCCAGCAGGAACAGCACTGCACTTATTCTAAACTTAAAATTCTTCATGGAAATCACCTTACTTTTTCAAGGAAGTACCCTTGTCCACTACCATATCAATCCATTCCTCATGGAAGCCCGCATCCATCAGCACTTCCTCCAGGCTGGTCAGACGGTGCTGGGTAAGGAACATGGATACCCGTTCCTTTTCAATGGACTTCTCCATATAGAAATCCTGCCCCTCAGAGGACTCATCTGGGAAAGCCACCGTATATTCGTGATATTCCTCGTCAGACATGGAGTCAGGCAGGCTGCAGGAATGAGCCACATTGGCCTTCCAGGCCGGAGTCTGCTTCTCCAGCAGCTGCTTTGCTTCATATATAATTGGCTGAACAGCATCCCTATATTCCTGAAGGGCATCCTCCACAGCCTTGGTATCCTGCAGAATAACTGCACAGATTAAATCACGGAGGCTTTCACGGGTAGAAAGATCAAACTGCATGAGATAAGAGGACTCAGTTATGCCATCAAGCCACTTCTGAAGGCTGTCGGTCATGTACTTCTTTGCCTTGGCCGCCATCAGCTCATCCAGCAGGTGGAGCTGGTGACACAGATTATAGATATGCTGGCCCTCCTCCTGGGATTCCATAATATCCTTCTTGGCACACTCACTGCAAACGCCCACAATGTGATAGGTGAACGGCTTCTCCATCAGCTCCCAATTGGCCGGGAAATCAAGGCTTAAATCCTCATAAACCTGCTTCTGGGCTGCAATACGGCTCTTGGAGAAATAAGTAATACCGTCATTGTCGTTACGGTACTTTACGGTAAACTCCCCCTTGCACTTCGGGCAATGGTACATCTTGTCTACCAGCTTCACACCCACATACATGGCATCATTGGGCTTATAAAAGCCATAAGGCATTGCATCTATAAAAGCGTAGTTATATACACTCATGAGATTATCGGTAATTCTTGTCATATCTATCTCTGGCATTATTGTCTTACACCTCTGCTAAAAAATTCACCTAGTCATTATACCCCAATTACGACTTTTTTTCCATTTTTTAAGAAATTCTTTCATCTTCTAATACTTCTAATGTCCTATTTTCCTCACTTTAAGGATTTTTTAATGTGCTCCGTGATATAATTAAACAGGTAAATAAATTAGGTAAAAAGGGGCGATATTGATGTTCAATTTTAAAAAGAAGCTTTCGAAAGTAATTGCCAGTGCCATGCTGGTGGCTATGCCTGTATTTGCCGGTGCGCCAGCCCAGGCTGATGCCAACTGGCTGGAAGCAGCCATAAATGTGGGCATTGCCGGCTACCAAATGTCCGAGTATAACAAGCAGATAGATAGAATCAACAACACCGAGGAAGGCAGACAGCAGCTGTATTCCCAGATGAAGGAAAAGCAGGGTGTCGAAAACGATCCGTATCTGAATCAGCGGCTTGATGGAATAATGACCAATCTTTCCAACTCTGTTGCTGTTACTGAGCCATCCATCAATGAAAAGCCTTTCCTTTATTTTATTAACCCAAGCAAGGATTTTAATGCCGCCTGCTCCCTGGGGCATGTAATGACCGTCAATGCGGGAATCTTCGATTTGTTGCGTACTGATGACGAGGTTGCCGTGGTTCTCGGGCACGAAATGTCTCATGGCATGAGAGATCACGTAGTTAAGGGCTTCAAGAAGTCTGTGCCTGTAACCCTTATTGCTACTGCCATCGCTTCCAATACAAATTCTGTGGGAATAGCAGTCACCAATGTTATTGTTAACTATACTGAAAAGGTTCATATCACCAAGCCTATGGAATGGGAAGCAGATAATATTGCCTTCCAGTACATGGCAGATTCCCACTACAATTTAGGTGCCTGCGCCGCAGTTTGGCAGCGGGTTATTGAAAAATACAACAGCAACCAGGACAAAATGACCGGTGACATCTTCTCCGTTTCCGACCATCCTTCCCATTCTGAGCGCTACAACAACTACATTCAGAAAATGAAGGAATACAGTGGCAACAAGGTGGATGTCAAGGGCAATGCCGTATATGTAAACGGCAAGGAATTTATTGTTCCGGCCGCTACCGAGGAAATGTCTGAAAAGGTTCGTGCCTGCTATGTAGCCGGCAACCTTGCCCGGGCCTTCCACGATAACGGTGGCATTGATGCCATTGCTTACGAGGGTACCGTATACATGGGCAACCAGGGCATAATAACCTCCCTGGGCACCGATGCCTCCGCCGAGGAAATTGCCAACAAGCTGAACAGCATTAAGTAAAACCTGTAATAAATGATTCAACTAAAAATGCTTCCCTACAATTTCGTAGAGAAGCATTTTTTATTTACTTATGAATTTTAGAAGCTCCAGACAGCACCTATCTGTGCACTGACACCTCTTTGCTTGCCTACCCAACCAGTTACACCAAGGTCTACGGTTACAGGGCCACCTGGCTTTACCTGCCAGCCCAGCTCCATCATGCCACTGCCGCCACGTACACTAGGGCTAGGAGTGGAACCACCATTATAATATGCTGTAGCCTTACCGCCAAATTCGAACTGATAAGCCAAACCGCCATAGAAGCTATTTTTATCATCTATTTCATGGGTAATGCGTGCGCCTAAACGAAGGCGATGGCTATTGATACTACTAAAGCTCCAATTTTCATCACCAGTAATGCTGGCATGCATTGTCACATTATCGCCACCCTGATGGCTATAGAAATACTTCAAATAGCTGTCAAGAGTATTGTGATGGCCTAAATCCATAATCTTACCTAATCCAAGATGAGTTGCCACATAAGTAGAGGAGCTGTCATAGGTTACATTCTGATTATTGAAATTACCATTATAATCCGAATTTACACGACCAACCCGTAAGCTTCCTTCATAGTATAAGCCATCATTGTTTATCTGCCGTGCCATGAGGCCAATGCCCCAATAATGGCTCTTGCCATCGCCGTGAGTGCCATTATCCAGATAGCTGTCATATTTGCCGCCGCCATATTCAACCAACGGGCCAAAAAGCAGCTTGCCCTGACCATTGGCAATCTCTCTGGCAAAACCGATATTCAGGCCAAAGCCCTTGGTATCTACATGCGATCCACTTTCTGCCCGCATACTGGAGCCGCCAAAGGCTGCAAACGGAGTGAAGCTGCTGACTGCTGGAGCTCCGCCGCCATTTTGCTGCTGCTTGGCCGTATCCAAAGCCACTGCATTTGCCGCCTGAGCAAAGCCCTGTGAAGCCAACATATCCGAACCTGCATTGATAAAGGTGGTGGTAGCTGCCTGGGTCTCAACTACAGACTTAGCATTGTTTTTGGCGGTTTCACTGTCAATAATACCACTGTTGGAACTATTATTGCCATTATTACCACTATCACTGTTGCCACCACTGTTACCACTATCACCACCAGAACCACCGTTGTTCTCACTACCTCCGTCATTGGTAAGAGTAGCTACAATCTTGTTGCTTTCTGTGGCTACGCTAAATTCATAGGTACTTACTGTTGTAATACTGGTAGGCACGGAAATATCCGTGGTCTGGGATATGGTATTACCGCCAGTCAAGGTATTGGCACTAAGCAAGGTTACTTTGCTATTTTTCGTAAGATTTGCCAGTGTTCCTTGTGCCAGAACACCTACCTTGGCATTAGTAACGTCGGCTGTGCCATTTACTGTCAGCATGGTATCGCTGGTTGTGATGGTGGTTGGGAGATAGAAGTTTAGGTTTTGGAAGGCTCTCAATCCAGCACCCATGCTACCATTTCCAACAATTACACCAGATGCACTTATATTTAACGTATTTCCCGAAGATGTACCGCCCTCAGACTGACCACCTTCCAATGAGTTTGGAATGGTAACTTTGGATAGTATATTGACGATATTGTTATTGGCTATACCACCCATAGAAAAACCGCCATAAACTGAAGTATAATCCCCAGTAAAATTTACATCCCCTTGAATAGTAAGTACATTATTGCTGGCTTCCTTTGCAACTTGCGTTGCACCACCTTGTACTGTACCACTTACTGTAACCTGAGCTCCTCCGACATTTCCAATGGTAACAGTATTACCTGATGCGTTATTGTCACTACTGTTACCACCGTATACTGCATTATTTACTGTACCCTTGATTATAGCATTATGAGTCTGAACTCCGGATTCTGCAGCTGGCCATCCACCAGTACCTTTAGCCCCATTAGATACATAATCCACAGTTTCCCCTTCATTCACTGTCACATCTGCCGCATTAACCGATGACATATTTAACAGGCTGCCACCAGTACACAATAAGGCCGCCAAAATCATCCCTGTTAATTTTCTGTCCTTGACCCTACTCATAATAATTTTCCCTCCCGTAGATAAAATTAAAAATAATAGCTTTTTACCCAGTGCAAAAATATCTTTTTCTGCAGATTGGATTTTTCCTCTCCTTCCCCTTCGACAGAAAAAAACATTTTCCTACTGTCAAAATGTTCAGTTTTTATATTTTACCACCTGTCAAATTTGGTAGGTGCCCAGTATTATCAAGGGATTACGCTATTAGGGTCAATATTTTAAGAACAAATATTCATCTCATTTTATTGGACCACTTTATGGAAAATTTCCCTCTTTTGGTGATAAAATAAAAATGTAAATATGTTTTTTCTTAGTGGTAAGAGGTGTTTTATTGTGCCATCGATTCGTTTAATTATTTCAGAAATGCTCCTTTGGGTATACGTGCTTCTTGTATACCAAAATATAATGAGTGAAAATGGTGGACTTTTCCTGCCTGGATTTTTAGGTTCGCCTGATTTTCGTATACTTTCAAATATAATTGTTCTCTCTCTGGCCGGTGCAGCTGGTATGGCATATTTTGCCTTCTTTTATAGACAGCTTTCAGGTACGATCCAAAAGCATTCGCCTCTGTATGCTTTTGGAGGGGCGACTATAGGGCAGCTTTTGATGGAGCTGTTTGCCACCAGTAATATCCTTGTGACGATAGGATTAGTGCTTTCCATGATGGGCTGGGGATATGTTATGGCCTACATACTGTATAAAGTTGCCACAGAATCCCTAGGAACCCATTTTGGCCGATTCATAGGTGTTTCCTTAGGAACGGGGGCTATTATTGCATATATAATTGGCACTATAGGTGCTTTTTTTCCCAAATATACCTGTCTCCCATCTCCTTACCTTGCCATGCCTTGCTCTACTGGCATTTATTTGCCCCAAGAAGGATTATTCGGAGATTCCGCAGGCTTCAGCCTCAACTTCGACCTGGCATACCTTTTTCACAAAAAGTCGTACTTATCTAATAATCGCAGCCACTTTTATGGGAATTTTAATGGGCCTTTGTGACAGTGTCACAGTTATTCGTTTTCCTGAATACGCGCCTTCTTTTCCTACGTCCAGACTTTTCTACGCTGGAGGCCTGCTCTTCTTTGGATGGCTAGCTGATAAGAAGTTTTCTGTCATGCCTGCCGTTGTACTAGTAATAAGCACATATTTTCTTTGGTTCAGAACATTCAATACAGAGCCTGGCTTATTTCTCCTTTTGGCCCAGTATGTTGAAGCCATCTATGCCGCACCAATCATAGTTTTGATGATGACAGGATTCCTTCATATAGCAGCTCATTCTGACAGGCCTGAAAAATGGGCTGCAATGAGCCGCATAATTGAGCTTCCCTCTATGAGTCTTGGACTATTATTCGGTGTCCTTTTTTTCCAATATGTATCCCTGCCAGTTATTTTTGCTACATACGCAACGCTACTGCTAATCAGTGTGGCACTGTTATATAAGATTACTATGTCCTATATGCAAGGATTGGCTGAGGAAAAGCTAGGAAAAAAGGTTGAAGCTGCTGTAGAATCTCATAAACAAGAAAAGCTCCCAGATGAAACAGCAAGGTTTAACACATATTGCAAAAACTATCACTTAACTGATCGTGAAGCTAATGTCCTGCAGGAATTACTAAAGGGACTTAAGATTTCCACCATAGCGGAAAATCTATTTATCAGTGAAAGGACAGTACGCTTTCACATTAATAATATTCAAAATAAAACCGGACAGGAATCCCAGCTGGCCATTGTTTCTGATTATTACCGCAGCAGCGATGTAGCACAGCCATAATAATAAAACTCAATTGTTAGAGGATAAATCAATTAATAGCACAAAAATAAGGACTGTATAGGATGATTCCAATGCAGTCCTTTTAGTTTTTCTGGAGGTGACACCCAGATTCGAACTGGGGAATAAAGGTTTTGCAGACCTTGGCCTTACCACTTGGCGATGTCACCACATAAAAAAAATGGAGCGGAAAACGAGACTCGAACTCGCGACCCCCACCTTGGCAAGGTGATGCTCTACCAACTGAGCTATTTCCGCATAATATTTTACAATATTTAATTATTTTTCCCTCTATCTCTTACAGTTAACGATTATAGCATTTATGCGGGTTCCGTGTCAAATGCAATTTTGAAAAAATACAACATACGCTTTAAAGTTTTCTTGTCCTGTTTTTGCCAATAGCAGAAATCATCCCAGGCATCATCGGACCATGATTTAATCATCGTAATTTACCTCGTGAATCGTGCCGCCAGTTTTTTCCATTTGGGCAATGGATGCCTTCAGACGACTGATATTTTCATCTGAATAAAACGGGTCAGCAGTAATTTCAAAAGGAATACGGCGTTCTCTGCAGAGTTTCTTAGCAAAGATGGTAAATGCAGCGGTCATGGAAAGGCCCATTTCCTTGCACATTTTTTCCATATTGTTTTTCAATTCCTTATCCATACGGAAATTTACAGCTACCTGTGCCATTTTGAATCCCTCCTTTATAGATACATTATAAAGAAAAATATATACATTGTAAAGAAAAGTCATTACATATTAGGATACAAAAAAATGTAACAAAATGCTGCAATTTTACTTTTATTGGCACAAAAAAAGCCCAACGCAAGTTTTGAAATCCTGCGAGGGCTTGATATTACTATGGAGGTGCCACCCAGATTCGAACTGGGGAATAAAGGTTTTGCAGACCTTGGCCTTACCACTTGGCGATGGCACCAGATAAATGGAGCGGAAAACGAGACTCGAACTCGCGACCCCCACCTTGGCAAGGTGATGCTCTACCAACTGAGCTATTTCCGCAAAATGGCGACCCGAAGGGGACTTGAACCCCTGACCTCCGCCGTGACAGGGCGGCATTCTAACCAACTAAACTACCGGGCCGCGTTTAGTTATCGCTTGTGACGACAATAGATATTATAGGTGATTGAAGCCTTGTTGTCAACTACATTTTCGCCACTTTTTATCATTTGTTCAATTTTGCCTGCTCCTTCAAGTCAAAAATCCTCTTAAGGCTCTCACTATATGGAGCTCTGGCAATGCCAAATTCAGTCACGATACCAGTCACAAGGTCATTGTCCGTCACATCAAAGGCAGGATTATAAACCTTCACACCCACAGGAGCCATGCGATTTTCATACCACATCTCCGTAACCTCTTCAGGCTTGCGCTGCTCTATCCTTATTTCATTTCCCGTTGGTGTAGCCATGTCAATGGTAGCCGTAGGTGCACAAACGTAAAAAGGAATGCCATGCCGCTTGGCCACGGTAGCCACAATAGATGTACCAATCTTGTTGGCCACATCACCGTTGGCCGCCACCCGGTCACAGCCCACAAAGATAGCATTTACCCAGCCGTTACGCATGACCATATTGGACATATTATCACAGATGAGGGTAACATCCAATCCATACTCCTGCAGCTCAAAGGCCGTAAGTCTTGCCCCCTGAAGCAGCGGTCTGGTCTCATCGGCAAAAACCTTGAATTTATAGCCCTTCTCCTGCCCCACATATAAAGGAGCTGTGGCCGTGCCATACTTTACTGCCGCCAGCTTGCCGGCATTGCAATGGGTCAATATGCCGTCTCCATCCTTAATCAGGGTCAGACCATGCTCACCAATGGCCCGGCACACCCGGATATCCTCATCACGGATTTCCACTGCCTCATCATGAAGACACCTTATAATATTCGCCACACCTTCATTTTTATGGTCCAGAACCACCTTTTCCATGCGGTTAAGAGCCCAGGAAAGGTTCACTGCCGTTGGGCGGGCGGAATCAAGATATTCCTTGGCCTTGCGGAACTTTTCATAAAAGCCCTCAAATTGGCCTTCCTCTGCCCCTATTTTCTTGGCCTCAAGATAAATACCAATGGCCGCCGCTACCCCAATAGCCGGTGCTCCCCGAACCTGCAGCAAATAAATGGCATCCCAGATTTCCTTTAAATCCGTCAATTCCAGTATTTCCGTGCTGTAGGGCAGCTTGGTCTGATCAATAATCACCAGCGCACTTTTGGCATCATCAAGAGCCACTGTATCATAATCCATAATGGTCTTCATATCGCTCATAATTACCTCATTTACCCTTTATTTGTTCTCACCGGGCAGGAGCTTTATTTCCTTTGGATAGGCCCACTTCTGCAATTCTTCCTTATCTACGTAGTCCGGCTCCTTGCCAGGGCCCAAAATGGTCAGGGTATTATAATAAATCTCCGCCAGCTCCTCGATGTAAGCAGCCTTGGTCAAGGCCTCCTTAATATCCTTGTCCACAGCCACAGCCCCATGCTTTTCCATGAGGGCCACATCGGCAATCTGCAATGGCTTTACCACTGACTCAGCCAAAGCTGCCGTAGCCGGCCGCCCGTAAGGAGCCACAGGAATATAGCCTTCCTTGCAGCCAAGATGCATTAATTCCGTAACAATGGCCGGAATTGGCTTATTTAAAATGGCAAAGGTAAGGGCAAATTTGGAATGGGTATGTACAACGGCATTAACATCAGGACGGGACTCATAAATCTTCAGATGCATAATGAGCTCACTGGTAGGCCGGTGCCCCGTTTCTGCCTCCACCACCTCAGCATCCATATTCACCACCACAATATCGTGGTAGGTCATATCCTTGCGGTCCATGCCGGTTGGCGTAATGCAAATGAGCCCCGTATCCTCATCCCTAATGCTAAAATTCCCGGACCGATGCTGGCACAGCCCCATCCGCTCTGCCTCCAAAGCACACTCCAGCACTTTTCTCTTTACATCCTTTAACATCTCTTTGCCCCCTCTCAGCTACTCATGTACCATCAATATACCACCTTAAACCTCTTCCTCCATGGTCTCCAGCAAAAAGCTGACGGGACGGAAGCCGTCATTGCAGGACAACATGGCAGACCGTGGGTTCTTCATCCATCCGTCATAGAAGTTCTCTGCCCCGTGGGACAGAGCCAGCACAAAGGGTGACAGGGTCTCCCAGGCGCTTTCGCAAAAGCCCTCAGGCCGCTGCCAGCCCTCAGCAATATATACGGACCCCTCCACCATATCACAGGCGTGTTCTATGGGATTCTCGTATTTTTCCATTAAATCAGGGTACAATGCCTTGCGCATGACCGTTATTCTAACCTTTTTCATAAAACCTCCGCTAAAAAAGACTCATCTGGTCGCTCTCATCCATGCCATCCAGACAGCCATGGATTCTCAGGGCCTCAATACTGGTTTTGGTTATACCGGTACGCTTTTTCAGGTTCTCCACCGAAGAAAACGGACCAGTTTTCCGCTTTTCCACAATGGATTTGGCATCCACACCGCCCAGCCCGGACAGGGTGGTAAATGGCGGCAGGAGAGCGTTCTCCTCTGTCACCATCTGGAAGCGGTCAGCCCCGGACTTATAGAGATCAACCTTCTTAACCTTGAAGCCGCGGATATACATTTCCCAGGCCAGCTGAAGCACTACATACAATTCCTCTTCCTTGTTATCCCGCTTGTCCTTGGCCTCCAGCTCCTCCATCTTCTGCTTGACGGCATCCTTGCCCCCGGCAATAATGTCCGAGTCAAAGGCCGCCGCACGAATGGAGAAATAAGCCGCATAATAGGCCAGCGGATAATGCACCTTACAAAAGGCAATGCGATAGGCCATCATAACGTAGGCTGTAGCATGGGCTCTTGGGAACATATACTTAATCTTCTGGCAGGACTCAATATACCACTCCGGAATACCCGTATTGCGCAGGGTCTCCACCACATCAGGAGCTATACCCTTGCCCTTGCGGACATTCTCCATGGTCTTGAAGGCCAGCAGCGGCTCTACACCATTGTGCATGAGATACATCATAATATCATCACGGGCCGCAATGGCATTCTGCATGGTACAGGTGCCAGCACGGATAAGGTCCTGGGCATTCCCCAGCCATACGTCAGTACCATGGGAGAAGCCGGAAATACGCACCAGATCCGAGAAGCAGCTTGGATGGGTGTCCGCAATCATCTGGCGGGTAAAGTCGGTTCTAAACTCCGGAATACCAAAGGTACCGGAATTGGCCCCCAGCTCCTCCTCTGTCACTCCCAATGCATTGGTGCAGTTAAAGAGGCTGAGGGTGGCCGGGTCATCAAATGGAATGGTCTTCGGGTCACGATGGGTCAGATCCTCCAGCATCTTGATAACCGTCGGATCATCGTGGCCCAGAATATCCAGCTTAACCAGTCGGCTGGAAATGGAATGATAATCGAAATGGGTTGTAATGGTAGCTGATGTCTTATCATCAGCGGGATGCTGCAGTGGCGTGAAGAAATGCACGTCCATATCCCGGGGCACTACCATGATGCCCGCCGGATGCTGCCCGGTGGTACGCTTAACACCGTTACAGCCAATAGCTACCTTATTTATATAGGCCTCCCGCTTGGTCTGGCCCTTTTCCTCATAATACTTCTTTACAAATCCGTAGGCGGTCTTTTCCGCCACTGTACCGATGGAACCGGCACGGAATACGTTATCCTTGCCAAAGAGCTCCTCGGTGTACTTATGGGCCACTGGCTGGTATTCGCCGGAGAAATTAAGGTCAATATCAGGAACCTTATCACCGTCAAAGCCCAGGAATACCGCAAATGGTATTTCGTGGCCGTCCTTAATCATATTGGTACCACAAATAGGACAGTCCTTGTCCGGCAAGTCATAGCCACAGCCGTAGGAGCCATCCGTAATAAATTCACTATGCTTGCAATGTGGGCAACGCCAATGAGGCGGCAGCGGATTTACCTCCGTAATATCCGTCATGGTGGCCACAAAGGAGGAGCCTACGGAACCTCGGGAGCCTACCAGATAGCCGTCCAGATTGGACTTGCGCACCAGCTTATGGGCAATGAGATAAAGCACCGAGAAGCCGTGGGCAATAATAGGCTTCAGCTCCTGGTCAATACGGGCCTGAACAATTTCCGGCAGCACCTCGCCATACATACTTCTGGCCTTGGCGTAGGTCATGTTGGTAATATCCTCGTCTGCCCCCGGAATCATAGGAGAATACAGCTCATCAGGAATTGGCTTGAACTTCTCGCACATATCCGCAATTTTCCGCGGATTGGTGACAACAGCCTCATAGGCCTCCTCTTCCCCCAGATACTGGAATTCAGCCAGCATTTCCTCGGTGGTCCGCAGATACAGCGGTGGCTGCAGATCCGCATCATCAAAGCCCTTGCCCTTCATGAGAATAGCACGATATATCTGGTCCTCAGGGTTCAAAAAATGCACGTCACAGGTGGCAATAAGAGGCTTGTTCAGCTTCTTCGCCAGCTCCGCCACCTTGAGATTTATATTGATAAGGTCATTATCGTCCTTAATATTCGGGAAATCTGGGCTTCTCACCAAAAACTCGTTATTGCCAATAGGCTGGATTTCCAGATAATCGTAGAAATCAGCTATTTTCAGCAGCTCCTCATCACTGGCACCAGCCACAATAGCCCGGATAAGCTCCCCGGCCTCGCAGGCTGAGCCGATAATAAGCCCTTCCCTATACTCCTGAATAAGCTGCCGTGGCAGACGCGGAGTACGGTGGAAGAACCGGAGATGAGCCATGGTAACCAGCTTGTAAAGGTTTCTCAGGCCATTAGGATTTTTCGCCAGAATAATGATATGGTTGGCCCGCTTCTGCTCATAATCCTCACCAACCAAATAGCCTTCAACACCGTAGATTATCTTTATATTCAACGGCTTGCGGCCAAATACGGTTTCCATGGCCTCCGGGAAGGCCTGCACTACACCGTGGTCCGTAATGGCAATGGCCGGCCAGCCCCATTTTACAGCGGTCTTGATAAGGCTGCTGGCAGAAGATACCGCATCCATATTGCTCATGGTGGTATGGCAGTGAAGCTCTACCCGCTTTTCCTCGGCATTATCCTTGCGGCTTTCCACATCCACCAAAAGAACACTGTCGGCAAAATATACATAGTCGTTATCATATTTATCGTAGCGAACGGAACCCTTGACCTTAATGGTGCCGCCACCCTTGGCAGCCTTCTTCAGGCGGTCCAGTACCTTCTCATAGCCCTCTGTGTCCTTAAAGAAGGCCTTGCAGGTGATACCCTCGGAATTATCCGCCACTGCAAAAAACAGCAGATTGGTGGACTGGAAGCTGCGGCCATCAACGCCGGCAATGGTACCCTGTACCACCACGTCCCGCATCTCCCCTTCAATCTCGGAAATAGGGGTAATTTCACCGATAATGGCATTACCATATACCAATGGTGAATCATCATCACCAATAGGAACTGCCGCTCTTCTTGACCGGGAAGGCTTATTGGAGCCACCATTGTTATCACCACTGTTGGATGGTGCCCCACCACCATAATTGCCCCCAAAGCCGCCACCGCCCTGGGCCGGCTTCGGAGCCGGTGCCTTGGCAGCCTCCAGGGCCGCCTTGTATTCCTTGGTCTCGTATACTGCGCCTTCTACGTCCGGCACTTCAATTTCTTCGTAGACAGACTGGCACTCCAGCTTAATTGGATAGCCGATTATCTTGATGCCGGCCTCCCGCAGCTCGTACACAACATTGTGCTCCTCCAGCAGGAACTTGCTGAAATCCCCATTAACCTGCAGAATAATTTTCGAATCCTTATAGATACGGTTGGAATGCAGCAAAATGTGGCGTATCCCCTGGTTTTCCCTGGCCACATAGTCCACCAGCTTCTCCCAGTTCTGCTCCACAATCTTGTCCATCTTCATGGCAGACTGATAGATAATAACATCAGACACCTGATTCTTTTCCCGCACAAATTCACTTACCCGTTCAAGGAGGGGCTCAGCAATTTCCGGCATGGTCCATGCCAGTATTTCCCAGGTGTTGGTGTCCAGAGAAATCTCCACATGACGAATAAAGCCGCCCTTCAGCAGCTCTTCCTCATTACTATTCAGTTCCATTCCCTTGGCCAAATCATACAATATGCGACTGGTCTTGGGAACAATACAGTATTTATCCACGAAAAACCAAACCCCCGAATACAAAAACATCTTTCCTAAATAGTATAACAGAAAACTGAGGACAAATGAGGACAAAAAAAGAATTCGCCGCAAAATTTCTTTTGCGGCGAACTCCTCCTGAAAGGGGAACTATTGAATAAAGGTATTAATCAAAGCATACCTTATGAGGATTCAAAATGTTGTTAGGATCAAATGCCTTCTTAATCCCCTGCATCAGCTTCATGGACTCCTTAGGGAGGCTTTCCTTCAAGTATGGCTTCTTGGCCAAGCCGATACCATGCTCACCGGATACCTGACCCTTGAGCTCACGAGCCTTGAGATACATGCGCTCCATAGCCTTGCCCAGCATCTCAGCCCACTTCTTGTCATCCATGTCATCACGGAGAATGTATACGTGAAGGTTACCATCACCTGCATGACCAAAGCTCTTAATACGGATACCCATCTCATTGCGGAGGTCATGGATAAACTCTACGAACTCATTTACGCAGCTTCTAGGAACAACTACGTCTACCTCATCCATCATAGTGGTAGAGCCCTTGATTGCCTCAAGGAATGCTCCTCTTGCCTTCCAGATAGCCTCAGCACGCTCGTCAGTATCTGCAATCAGGAGGTCAAGAGCACCCTGCTCCAGACAAATCTGAGCAACGCTGTCATAATACTTGCTGATTTCCTCTACGGAGGCACCATCGAACTTCAGAAGCAGATAAGCATCTGCCTGATTATCCGGGAACTTCTTGCCCAGATATTCCTCGGAGTCCATGATAACCTCACGCTCCATGAACTCTACAGCAGTAGGGATAACCTTGGAGCTTACGATAAGAGGAACTGTGCCAATAGCCTGTGCCAGAGTTGGGAATGGAATCAACAGTGATACATTCTTCTGTGGCAGTGGCAGCAGTCTGAGGATAGCCTTGGTTACCAGGCACAGAGTACCCTCGGAACCAACGATCAAGTCCTTCAGATCATAGCCGGAGCTGTTCTTTACAACCTTGCCGCCTACTTCCATGATAGTACCGTCAGCCAGAACAACCTCAAGGCCGCGTACATAATCTCTGGTTACGCCATATTTAACAGCACGCATACCGCCGGCATTGGTGCTGATATTACCACCAATAGTAGCAGTCTTCTCACCTGGATCTGGTGGATAGAAGAGCCCCTTCTCCTCAACATACTGGCCGATTTCCATCAGCAGTACACCTGGCTCAACAGTAAGAGTCAGATTCTTTTCGTCCAGCTCCAGGAAATGATTCATGAGAGTAGTATCAATCATGATACCCTTTTCAACTGCAACGGAGGAACCAACCAGACCGGTACCGGCACCTCTAGGAGTTACAGCGATATGCTTTTCATTGGCATATCTCATAACCTTGGAAGCTTCCTCTGCAGAGGTAATACGAACTACCATCTCAGGATAGGAAGCATCTGCACTCAACTCGTCATGACTGTATTCTTCATTTATTTCATCAGCCCAAAGAATGCGCTCACGAGGCACAAACTGGCTAATAGCCTCTAAATCGGAAGCATCTAAAACCTTGTATTCGCTCATGCCTTAACACCCTTTCCCTGTTTAACCTGCTCAATGAGCTGTGGAATAACTTCATAAATATCGCCGATAACAGCGTAGTTTGCTACCTTGAAGATACCGGCATTAGGATCGGTATTGATAGCAAAGATGTTTTCGGAGTTGTTCATACCAGCAACAAACTGAATTGCACCGGATACGCCACAGGTAATAATGAGTTTTGGACGAACGGTACGGCCGGAAAGACCAATCTGATGCTTTGGATCCAGCCAGCCAGCCTCTGCCAATGGTCTGGTGCAGGCGATATCGCCACCCAGAGCATCTGCCAGCTGCTTAACCAAATCAAGGTCTTCCTTCTTCTTCAGGCCACGTCCTGCAACAACGAGGATGTCAGCATTTTCAATGCTCTTTTCCTTCTGCTTCTGGGTAATGCCAAGAACCTGGGTACGGGTCTTGAGCTTGTCAGCAGAAACGCTGATCTTAACGATCTCACCCTTGGCATCAGCACTGCGCTCAGGAGCATCCATAATCTTATAACGAACAGTTGCCAGCTGAGGTCTGGAGTTTGGAGTCAGAATCTCTGCCATGATGTTACCACCAAATGCAGGACGAATCTGTACCAAATCAGTATTCTCATGAATGTCCAGAATTGTGCAGTCTGCAGTCAGACCGGTGTTAAATCTGGAAGCAACCCTTGGTGCCAGCTGACGGCCTACAGGAGTAGCACCTACCAAAATGGCAGAAGGCTTAACCTCGTTGATAAATGCCTCGAAGGCTGCGGTATAGGATTCCATCTGGAAATCCTTCAGCTCAGGAGCATCCACAACAAATACCTTGTCTACACCATAGTGAAGCAGCTCTTCAGCCTTTTTCTCAATATCGCTGCCGATGAAAATAGCATATACCGGATGGTTAATCTTCTTGGCCAGCTCCCCTGCCTTGCCAAGAAGCTCCAGAGTTACCGGATGAATCTCGCCATTTACATGGTCAACATATACAGTAATGCCCTTCCACAAAGACTTGTCTACGGACTTTACTTCTTCCTCTACAAATTCCATTGCGCCAGGCTGGCCCTTCTTGACACAGAGCTGGCACAGCTTACAGCCTGCATTGACTTCCAGCTTGCCATCCTTCTCCTCAAGGGCATTAAAAGGGCAAATGGAAATCATTGCCTGAATATCAGTAACTTTATCCTGATGTACTATAAGTTTTCCCATTTTTAATCCCCCTTATCCTAACAATTTTCTGCTCTTGATTGCACCGTAAATTTTCTCTGCCAATACATCAGCAGGATCATCCCAGGTAACCTGAACCTTGTCGGATGTAGGTGGGAATATACGCTGAACCTGAGTTGCGGAACCGTTAAGACCATAATTGTTCTTATTCTGGTCGTCCATATCCTTTAAGGTATACATAACGATTTCCTTGTTCTCAGTGTCTTTCTTCTTAAGATAAGATGGAAGACGTGGCTGTACAATATCCTTCTGAACAGTGATAAGGCATGGGAAGGAAACCTTCAAATGCTCAATATCCTGTGCCATTTCCATGTCTACAAGTATATTGTCACCCTCGACGCCCTTAATCTCTTTTACATTGCATACGCATGGAATATCCAGCTGCTCGGATACCTCAGGACCAACCTGAGCAGTATCACCATCTGTAGTCTGGAGTCCGCAAAGTATTATATCAAACTTGCCAAATTTCTTGATACCCTGTGCAAGGGTATGTGCAGTAGCCAATACATCAGCTCCGCCGAATGCACGGTCAGATACGATAGCACCTGCGTCTGCACCCATTGAATATGCCTCCTTGATAATTGCCTGAGCCTGTGGTGGTCCCATGGTAATAACGCTCACTCGGCCACCGTACTGCTCCTTCAACTTCAGTCCACATTCAAGCGCATACAGATCGTAAGGGTTCATTTTGCTATCTGCACCATTACGCTTCAATACTCCGGTAACAGGATCAACCTCTACCTTATTGGAGCCTGGAACCTGTTTGATACAAACCAGAATTTCCATGAATAAATCCTCCTCATACTTTCATTATAATGCCATTGTTCAAATTTTGCCCACGGCAAAATATACCTCTTAGCATTTCAACGAGGTGAAACCTCGTTATATCGCCCAAGGTAAGCATAATGCTTACCCTGGACGTTCCCCTGCTTAATATTATAACGCTATTGTCAAAATATTTCTTCAAATTTAGTAAGAAATATTTTCCAATTACAGCTTTTCAGCCAACAAATCTGCAATATGCTTTACCTTGATGCCAGTATTCTGGTTATCAAGACCGCCGCCAATCTGCATCATACAGGATGGGCAGGCCACAACGCAGGTGGTAGCTCCGGTATTCTTGATGTTTTCCACTTTTTCTTCCAGCATAGGGATAGAAACCTCAGAATACTTCATACCGAAGGAACCGGCCATACCACAGCACTTATCGCAGTTCTTCATCTCAACCAGCTCAACCCCTGGAGTAGCATCGATGAGAGCTCTAGGCTCCTCATAAATGCCAAGCCCACGCTTCATGTGGCAGGAATCATGGAAGGTTACCTTCTCACCGCCAGCAGCTGGCAACAGCTTGCCCTGAGCCTTGTATTCCTCAGCTACAAAGCTGGAGAATTCGCGAACCTTGGCACAGAATGCCTTGGCTCTAGGACCCCAAACAGGGTCATCGGCAAAGAGCTTTTCGTAGGTCTCACTGAGAGTCTCAGCACAGGTTGGGCAGGAAGTAACAATTACATCCGGCTTAACACTTTCCAGAGCCTCAATATTGCGCTTTGCTGCCTTCATACCAGTCTCACGGTCGCCTACACCGAGGATTGGCTTGCCGCAGCAGCTCTGAGCCATAGGATATACAACCTCCATGCCCAGGCTCTGAAGTACCTTTACTACGTTCTCGCCTGTGTCAGCGAATACGAAGTCAGTGTTACAGCCACTGAAGAATGCTACCTTCTTCTTTGCATTGGACGGATTCTTCTTTTCCAAAGCTGGCATCCGATCACGAATGGATCTTTCAGCAATGGTTGGTAAGCTTCTGCCCTTGGTCATGCCGGCGAAGAACAGCGGCAAATGACGGATGTACTTGCCTGACTTAAATGGTGCCTGACCAACGGAACCGGCCTTCAGCAGCAGCTTGTGGAACAAGCCTCTGTCGTTGAGTACGTTGTCAAAGAAGGACTTATCCATTGAAGGAACACCATGCTTCTTAACATATCTATTTCTCAGTTCATCAATGAGGTCCGGAATTGGAATCTTACCAGGACAAACCGTAGTACAGGTCCGGCAGCCAATACACAGATCGGAGAACTGACTAAAGTTTTCAATACCATTTAAGAGACCTGTAAGGATTGCACCAATACCACCGGAGTAGATATGGCCATATACGTGGCCGCCTACCAGGGTCCAGATTGGGCAAACATTCAGGCAGGATGCACAGCGTACGCACTGATAAACCTGCTTCATAACAGGGTCATGAGCAGCCTCAAGACGGCCGTTATCCAAGAGGATTACGTACTGCTTTCTGTCCTCCTCTACCCACTTGCCATCCTTCTTGTACATAACAGGAGTAGGACCATCAATCATTGTCATGTAGCTGGTCATCTTCTGGCAGGTACCATTACGAGGCAGCAGGCGCAGGATCTTGGCTGCATCCTCTGTCTTAGGAATTAACTTTTCATAACCAATAAGTACAACATGAATTCTAGGAAGAGTAGTTACCAGACGGGCATTACCCTCATTGGTAACAAGGCCGATGGCACCATTTTCTGCAATACCGAAGTTTGCACCGGTGATACCCATATCAGCCTGAAGGAACTCCTGACGCAGGGTCTGGCGGGCCTTCTGAATCATGTATGGAATGTCTTCGCCCGGAACCTCCTCCTGGAGCTCCTTCTCAAACATTTCCGCACACTGATAACGGTTCAGATGGATAGCAGGCATAACCATGTGGGATGGCTTCTGGCCTGCAATGGCAATCATCCACTCACCAAGGTCGGTTTCCTTGACACGGATGTCGTTGTCGGTAAAGCACTCGTTCAGATGAATTTCCTCGGATGCCATGGACTTGGATTTTACAACTCTCTTGACACCATTTTCCTTACAGATCTGAATGAGGAATTTCTTTACCTCATCTCCATCCTTTGCTCTAAATACTACACCACCACGGGCCTTGACATTTTCTTCGAACTTGTCAGCCAGCTCGTCAATGTGGTCAACTGCATCAGCCTTCATGCAACGCAAGTTTTCACGAAGCTCTTCAATATCCTGACCGGCATAAGACTTAAGACGGGAACCTGGATACTGATCTGCAAAGCGTGACAATGCATCCTGCATTATGTCATCTTGAAGCTTTGACTTTATTTCTCTTTTCAGATCACGTGCCATTACTTAGCCCCCCCTTCGTTCTCTACAGCGATTACAATGAGCTTGTTAGGGCCATGAACACCAAGGCTCAATACACGCTCAATATCTGCTGTACGGCTTGGGCCAGTAACAAATCCGCAATAGCCTTTCGTGAAGACCTTGCCAATAATCTGGCAGGCAGTTGTGATGTTTTCTACCATATAATTGGCATTTACGAAAACAACATTTACAAACGGAAGCATACTGGTTACTCTTGCTTCATATGAAAAATTATCAACAACAAGACTTCCGGACTCTCCTACACCAAATTCGGCTGTTGAAATGCCAACATCCGCGCTGGCAGCATGTTCAGCAATGTCGAACTTTTCAGTGTATACCTTTGTCCCATCTGCATCCAATCTGGAGTAGATCCCCTTCAATGCCGGATTTTCATCTCCACCAACGGCAATGATTTCCTTTGGGGCATACTCTTTTAACACTTCCTTGAGTTTTGCCTCACCTGCTGCATAATCAGCTACCTTATATACCTGAGCAGCTGCAGCTGTGGCATTTGCCTCAAAGTCGGCCCAGTACTTGGCATCTACCAATCCATTGATAAACGCCTTTTCCGGCCAGTTAACACACACCTTTTCCATTAGATACTCTCCTTTCAGAGAAATTCATCCAACAAAATCATCAAACCATTTCTATTCACGTTTTATTATAATATCGTACAAATCGTCTGTCAATAGGATTAAATAATCTAAAATCAATGCTAAAATTCGTTTTAATTAATATTTTATTGAAAAAATTATTCAGACAATTTTCTACATTTTTCTTGATTATTACAAATTTATCCCATATAATTATCATAACAATTGAATACGTTATTATATTTTTTATAGGCGTATATGGAAATCATCTTACAAATAGCCGTTCATTCATTTCAGTGAACAAGCAAACCATTTCTATTCGGCTTAAGTAACATATAATGAATCTTTTCATTATATATGAATGAAATGCAAGGAGATGATATATGTGTTAGCAATTATTGCCGCAATACCAATTATACTTACCATCATATTAACGGTAGGTGTAAATATGCCAGCTAAAAAGGTACTGCCAATCGCCTGGTTATCCATCTGTTTGATTGGTCTGTTCTACTGGCAGATGGATTTGCTCCATGTTACAGCTTATACCATAACCGGTTTCCTGGGGTCCATTGATACCCTGCTGATAATCTTCGGCGCTATTCTTCTTATGAATATGCTGAACGAAGCCGGGGCAATGCACAGAATCGAGTCGATGTTCAACGGTATCTCCGAGGATGCCCGCATTCAGCTGATTATCGTTGGTTATGCACTCTCAGCATTTATCGAGGGTGCTGCAGGCTTCGGTACTCCACCGGCTATCTGCGCACCACTGCTGATTGGTCTTGGCTTCCCTCCAATGGCAGCAGCAGTTTCCTGTCTGATCCTGGATTCACCTCCAGTATCCTTCGGTGCAGCCGGTACACCAACCAACTCCGCAGCCGAGATTTTGAAGGACACACTCCCTACTATCGGAGTTACTGACCTTGAAGCGTGGAAGCTTGACTTGTCTTGGGCTACTGCAGTTGGTCTTGCAGCTGGTACTTTCTTTGTTATTATGGTAGTTTTGGCAATCGTAACCAAGCAGTACAGCGAAGAAAAGTCTTTCTTCAAGCATTCCCTGCCAATGGTTCCATTCGTATTGTTCACTACTGTAGTATTTGACGTTGTTTATCTCATCGTTGCAAGATTCATCGGTTCCGAGCTGGTATCCATCTGTGCCGGTGCTGTTACTATCTTCGCAACCCTCGGTGCGGCCAAGGCCGGGTTCCTTGTACCAAAAGAAACATGGCGTTTCCCTGGTACTGAGCGTAAGGCAGAGGCTACCGCAACTACTGATGATAAACCATCCATGTCCCTTTTGAAGGCCTGGACTCCTTATCTTCTCATCGCTCTCTGGCTGGTACTTACCAGAATTCCGGAAATCGGTCTTAAGGGTATCATTACCAGCTTCGTATTCTCCATGAACAACATCATGGGCGTTGAAGGTGCCGGCTTTGCCATGAAGTATCTCAACAACCCTGGTTTGTTCCCATTCGTTTTAGTCGTACTAATTTCCATACCGTTCTATGGCTTAAGTGCAACACAGGTAAAGGGCATCGTAAAGAAATCCTACAATCAGCTCTACGGTGCAACCATCGCCCTGCTCTTCGGCTTTGCAATGGTTTACATTTATCGTTACTCCAATGCCAACCCATTAGGCTGGGATTCCATGCTGGTATCCATGGCCAAGGGTATGGCTGATCTGGCTGGTGCCAACTATGTATTCGTTGCTCCATTCATTGGTACCATCGGTGCATTCATGTTTGGTTCCAACACAGTATCCAACATCATGTTTACTCCGCTCCAGTTTGAGACTGCAACCATCCTGAACATTCCTCAGGTATTTATCGTTGCTCTCCAGAACCAGGGTGGTGCCGTTGGTAATATCGTCTGCATCAACAATATCGTCGCGGTGTGCGCTACCACGGGCATAATAGGTGCCGAAGGTAAGATGATAAAAGCCGCTGCGTTGCCGTGGGTAATATGGTACGTTGTACTGATGGCGGCAATGCTTGGTGCAGTAGCTCTAGGAATAATATAAATAATCCCAATTTTGGTAAAGCAATCTTTAGATAGTAGGTGGCCTGCCACCCCGATGGGTCACTTATTATAGATATTCCCTTTATCTAACAACCCAAATAAAAACGCGCTGTCTCCCCGACAGTGCGTTTTTATTTTCGCAAGAATCTATATAAAGTAATGGTGGAGATCCATGTGCGGAACGCTCTCGCTCACTAGTTTACATAACGGATACTAAGTTCATTCTTCGCTTTCAGCTTGAATTCACTAAGTACCGATGTAAACTACGTCCGCCCATAGACCTCCCCCATTACTTCAAAACTTTTCCACATAATAAAAGGACTACTCCCATAAAAGAAGTAGTCCTTTTTTGTTATCTATTATGCTTCAGTAGCTGCTGGCTTATGTCCAGCACCATTCTTTTTGCTTTCTGCAATATTACGCATGGTTACCCACAATGGGCTTGCAATAAATATTGAGGAATAGCAGCCGCTGAAGAAGCCGCACAGCAGTGCAAAGGCGAAATCCTTGGTGGTATCGCCGCCGAACCAGTACAGTGCAAAGGTAGTAAACAAGCAAGTAAACACTGTGTACAGGGAACGGGTCAGGGTCTGGTAAATACTGCGATTTGCCAGCTCATACAGGTCACCGCCACGACGGAAGTGAAGCTTCAGATTCTCTCTGATACGGTCGAAAATTACGATGGTATCATTGATGGAATAACCAACGATGGTCAGTACAGCCGCTACAAAGGAGCTGTCCACCTGCTTCTGAGTGAAGGAGAAAATACTCAGTACAATCAGAATATCATGTACCAGGGCCAATACCGCAGACACACCGAAGCGCCACTCAAAGCGGTAGGATACGTACATAATAATCAGTACCCAGGAAATCAGGGTTGCCATAACGGCATCCATAATCAGCTCGCCACCGATGGTAGCACCAACCTTCTCCTCACGGAGTACAGTGTAGCTGCCCACATCCTCCTTAAGGGTGGCCATAACCGCCTTGCGGTCGTTCTCCTCCAGGTCAATGGTACGAATCATAACATCCTTGGAGGCCTCTACATTGGTAACATCACCGGATAACTGAATAGTTGCATTATCCAGATTGTACTTTCTTAAGGAATCACGAATTTCAGGAAGGGTTACTTCCTTTTCAAAACGCATGTCGATAATGGTACCACCGGTGAAATCAATACCGAAGTTAAAGCCATTGGTGAACATACTGAAAATACCAGGAATGATAATAAGCAGGGAAATGGCGAACCAAATCTTGGAACGACGCATTATATCAAACGGAATATTAACCTGCTGTTCAACATACTTCTTAGCCAAGCTTGGTCACCTCCTCCTTCTCCTGTCCTACATTGCTGATACCATAACCGTAGATAGCAGGATTCTTGAAGAGATTTGCTGCAATCAGGTTCTTACACATGAACTGGGTAAGAGTAATAGCAGTGAACATGGACAAAACAACACCGAGGCCAAGGGTAATGGCAAAGCCCTTGATACTACCGGTACCAAAGCAGAACAATACTGCAGAGGCAATAATAGTAGTGATGTTGGAGTCAAAAATTGTAGTAAATGCACGCTCAAAACCGGCATCCATAGACAGACGCATGGTCTTTCCTGTGCGGAATTCTTCCTTAAAGTGCTCGAATATCAGCACGTTGGCGTCAACCGCCATACCGATGGACAGGATAATACCAGCCACACCCGGCAAGGTAAGGGTTGCATCCAGCATCTTCAGGCTGAAGAGCAGAATGATAACGTAAGCCATAAGGGCAATATCTGCAATAAGGCCTGGCAGACGATAGAACAAAATCATAAACAGTACTACGGCACCAAGACCGATAGCAAAAGCGTATACGGACTTATCCTTGGAATCCTGACCAAGGGAAGGACCTACAGTACGGGTCTCAATGATGTTAACCTTAACCGGCAGAGAACCACTTCTCAGGAGAATAGCCAGATTGTGGGCCTCCTCCAGGGTCTTGTTACCAGTGATAACAGCCTTGCCACCCATAATTGGCTCGTTTACACGAGGGTTGGTAAGCACTTCACCATCCAACAGAATGGCAATATTACGGCCTACATTCTTGGTGGTCAAATCAGCGAACTTTTCGCCGCCCTCCGGGCTGAACTCCAGCTCAACCAGATTCTGGCCCTGCTGGTCAGTCTGCTCACGGGCATCCTTCAAATCAGTACCAGTGAGAACAGTCTCACCCTTGTCATTCTTGAACTCCAGCATTGCGGTCTTACCAATAACCTGGATTGCCTTATCTGGGTCCTTGATACCCGGCAGCTCAATAATGATACGGCGCTCACCCTGACGCTGTACAATTGGCTCTGCCAAGCCCAACTCATTAACTCGCTTCTCCATGATACGCACTACGCGATCCATGGCATCACCATTAACTGGTGCTTCCGGGGTGTCCTCAGCTTCCAGTACCACATGGGTACCGCCCTGCAGGTCAAGACCCTGTCTGATGGACTTTGCCAGCGGACCAACAAAAGCAAAGAACACGGTGACAGTGATGACAACAGCAGCCAGAAGCTTTAATAAACTATCCTTTCTCAACTACCTTCATCCTTCTTTCAAGTATATTATTCGGAACATTTTATAATTCCATTATGTAATAGAAGATAATCCACGGGAATATCGTGGTCCATAACCTTGATCTCCTCCAGCACCTGACTCTCGTAGGCCACGGCCACCAGGGCCGCCTTGGGGATTTTTTCAAGGAATATGTCATAATATCCGCCGCCCATACCGATGCGATGACCCTTTCGATCAAAGGCCGTACCAGGCACCACCACAAAATCAATCTCCTGTGGGCTTACCTCCTGGTAGCTTTCCTCACTGACGCTGAGTATATCAAAGGCCCCCGGCGTCAGCTCACTCAAGGCACGAACTCTGGCCGCAGTCATAATCCGGCTTTGGGGCTCCGCAATATAGGGAATGCAGAGCTTTTTTCCGTCCCTTAGGACCTGCTCCATGATTTCCGTGGTATGGACTTCATCCTCCAGTGAAACATAACAAAAAACGCAGGATGCCTTTTTATATAGCTCAAAATCCTTCAATAATTCAGCTATGCAATGACTCTCCGCATCCCGCTGCTCATGGCTCATGGCCCGCCGTTTGGCTAAAGCATTCCGCCTGAGCTCTTTTTTTAATAACATGAGGTCATCACTCATTATTCTTTATCCTTTGCTTCCTCAGTGGTGGACTGAACAGGCTCACTGCTCTCCTTCAGCTCCTCCTCTGTAACAAAGGCAGTAGCTATCATTGGCTTGGCCACCTCAATAACTACACCCTCGGCAACCTCCAGCATAACAGTGGTCTCCTTTACCAGGTCCACCCTGCCGAAAATGCCGCCACGGGTAACAACCTTGGTTCCCCGCTTCAGCTTGGACACCATATCCTGCTGTCTCTCCTGCTGCTTCTTCTGTGGACGGTAAAGCAGTACATAAAACAGGATAACCATCAGGATTATAGGTGCTGCATTACCGAGACCAAAGAAATCTTCCCCCATTAAAATACCCCCTTAATCTGCTCTCTTGGCAGAATAATTATAAGAATCAAGGAAATTCCGGCGGAACTCGCCAAATCTGTCCTCAATAATTGACTGACGCATTTCATGCATAAATCTCTGCAGGAAGCGGAGATTGTGCAAAGAAAGAAGTCTCAGGCCGAATATCTCATTGGCTCTTACCAAATGACGGATATAGGCCCTGCTGAAGTTGCGGCAGGCATAGCAGTCACAGCCCTCCTCCAGCGGTCTGAAATCGCTGGTGAATTCAGCATTCTTCATTACCAGACGGCCATGCCAGGTCATGGCAGTACCATTTCTGGCCACTCTGGTCGGGAATACACAGTCAAACATATCAATACCGTGCATAACGCCCTCTACCAGACAGTCAGGAGTACCAACCCCCATGAGGTAACGTGGCTTGTCCTTTGGCAGCTGCTCAACTGTATGGTCAAGCATCTCATACATAAGCTCCTTAGGCTCGCCTACGCTGAGACCGCCAACGGCATAGCCCGGAAAATCCATCTCCACCAGCTCATTGACGCTGCGGGTACGGAGGTCCTTGTACATACCGCCCTGAACAATACCAAAGAGACCCTGATGCTCGCTGGTCATGACCTCCTTGCACCGCTGGGCCCAACGGGTTGTACGGGCTGTGGATGCCTTGGCATAGTCATAATCAGCCGGATATGGAATGCACTCGTCAAAGGCCATGACAATATCAGAACCCAAATCCATCTGAACCTTCATGGACACCTCTGGAGACAGGAACTTCTTGGAACCGTCAATATGTGAACGGAAGGTAACCCCCTCCTCGGTAATCTTGCGGAGATCACCTAGGCTGAACACCTGGAACCCGCCACTGTCGGTGAGAATAGCTCCATCCCAATTCATGAACTTATGAAGGCCGCCGGCCTCCCTTACCAGATCAGACCCAGGACGCAAAAACAGATGATAGGTGTTGCTGAGGATAATCCCCGCCCCCATATCATGAAGCTCCTCAGGAGATACGCCCTTTACGGACGCCTGAGTACCAACTGGCATAAATATTGGAGTAGGAAAGCTGCCATGAGGGGTGTGGATAATACCCGCACGAGCCCCCGTAGCCGGATCCTGCTTTATCAATTCGTAGGTTATAGCTGGCAAATAATCGCCTCGCTTTCATTAGTATTTATATAGGCATTTATACATACCCTAACTGAAATATCATAACATAAAAAGCCTGTTCTTTCAACAATGGCTAAAAGAACGAAACTACATGAAAAATCGGACTTCCACCGAAAGGCAGAGGTCCGATTTTGTATGCAATGATATCACACTTCTCTATATGGAGTGCGTACAATCATGAAAATGGCCAAAAAGACCGGAACAATGCTTATTAAAAGGGCTGTTTCCAGGCCGATATAATCACCCAGCACAGCAGTGACCGCCGCACCGATACTGCCAATACCGTAGCAAAGGCCCATCATCATGCCGCTGGCCACACCGATGAACTGAGGCATCAAGTGTCCCGTCCACACAATGGAGCTGGGCTGCGGTGCCATCAGCAATGCACCGGCAAAAAACAGGGCAATAATGGCCAATATGCTGGTATTAGGCATCAAGAAGAAATACACCACCGGAATAATGGCCAGCACCAGAGAATAGGCCATAACCTTCTTGTGGTTGGTTCTGTCCCCTATTTCACCGCCAAAAAGTCCACCAATGGCTGAACCTACCAAAAATACTCCCAAAAGAGTACCGGACATAACAGCAGATATACCCTTGCTCTGCATCAGCAAAGGCAAAAAGGTTACCACCGATACATGGGTCCAGCAGCGAAAGCCCATGGCCAGATTAAGCCGCACCACATCAATATTACGCAGGATACTCTTAAAGTCAGTTTCTACCGCTTCATCAGAAGGCTTGTCGCTTTTTGAAGGCAAATTCCACAAATTGGTGAAGATATAGGCCGCCGCCAGCAGCACCCCCGGAATAATCAGCACAGGCAGGCTCTCCAGCGGAAAGCGGTCCAAAAAGGCCACCACCAGCACCGGAGCCAGAGCAAAGCCGATATTGCCCCCGGCCACATAAATGGATACGGACCGGCCCATATTCATCTTACTGCTGACCTTACGCAAAAGTGAGGTCCCCAGAGGATGATAGGCAGATACCGCCACGCCCAAAAGGGCACACAGAAGGAAAAGCACCAGCTTGTTGGGGGCATAGCCCACAACGCACATAAAGACACCAGACAGGGCCACCGCATACACCATGCTTCGGCTGAAGTTATGCTTATCAAAGATATAGCCGAAGATTGGCTGCAGCAGATTGGCTGTTATGGACAGCACCATAACCAGCAGGCCGCACATGGTCAAGGACATATCCATCCTAACCATGATTATCGGCAGCAGCACCGGCAGAAAATTATTGTAAAAATCTATCATAAAATGACCGCCGGCCAGAAGCAATACTCCCGTCTTTGGCCCACATTTAATTTCGCCCATGTAAATAACCTCAACTTTCTCTAGCATTTATCTGGACTTATCAGAACCTATCTGGTCTTTACGCAATCATCACCCAAAATTTCCTTTAACAGTGACAAGGCTTCCTCGGAGCCATCTATCCACATAGACTGCTCCGTTTTAATAACCTTCTTGCGCGCAGAATAATAAATATATACAACGTGATCGCCCTGATGGGTAGTCAGCACATCCTTTACAGCCTTATACACTGCGTCATTTTCATGAGCCGCACTGATGGCCAGGTAAATATCCGGCTTATAATCCCTTAGCAGACAAACTCTGTCAGCCAATACCTTGATACCCTCATCAGTATAATTAACCTTGCCGCCGATCATGACTGCCGAATCAGGCTCCAATGCATTAACGCAACTATAGAACACCTTTGGGAATACCACCACCTCAATGGAATGGGAGAAATCCTCCACCTCCAGGAAGCACATGGTGTCACCCTTCTTGGTGGCAATACGCTTGGCACTAACTATCATGCCACCCAGCTTCACATTCTTGCCGTCCTTGACCTTTCCGGCCAAAATATTGCTTATACCGGTAAAGCCCTTGAGAGTATCACCATATTCATCCAAAGGATGGCCTGTAATGTAGAAGCCGGTGATTTCCTTCTCCCACATAAGCCGGGTACTGTTATCCACCTCAGGAATATCCTGCAGCTTCACCTCAGTTACAGTGTTCAGCTCCTCTTCGTCAAAGAGGCCCATCTGTCCGGTAGCCTTATCCTTCTGTGCCACCGTCGCAGCATCAACAGTCTGGGATAACACATCCAGCAGCTGGGACCGCCGAGCCCCAATGGAATCAAAGGCACCGCATTTAATCAGGCTTTCAATAACCCGCTTGTTAATGGTCCGCATATCTATCCGGCTGCAGAAATCCATCAATGACGTAAAAGGACCACCATTGTTGCGTTCCACTTCCAGATTAATAAGGGCCGCCTCACCAACGTTCTTTACCGCTGCCAAGCCAAAGCGAATAGCTGAGCCATCAACGCTAAAGTTGGTGGAGCTGGCATTTATATCCGGTGGCAGCACAGCAATGCCCATGCGCCGGCACTGCTCAATATAAACACTGACCTTGTCGGTGGTATTCATAACACTGGTCAGCATGGCCGCCATAAATTCCTCAGGATAATTGGCCTTTAGATAAGCTGTCTGCCAGGCCACATAAGCATAAGCCGCACTATGGGATTTATTAAAGCCATAGTCAGCAAAATGAGTCAGCAAGTCAAATATCTTATTGGCCAGCTCCCCATCAATGCCATTCTGCTCACAGCCCTTTAAGAAATTTTCCTTCTGGGCCATCAGAATGGCCGCCTTTTTCTTACCCATGGCACGGCGCAGCAAATCCGCTTGTCCCAAGGTAAAGCCAGCCAGCACCTGCACTATCTGCATAACCTGTTCCTGATAGAGCACCACGCCAAAGGTTTCTTTCAGAATAGG
This sequence comes from Anaerovibrio sp. JC8, assembly GCF_002100115.1. Taxonomy (GTDB): domain Bacteria; phylum Bacillota; class Negativicutes; order Selenomonadales; family Selenomonadaceae; genus Anaerovibrio. The sequence continues at coordinate 135,511 of NZ_ANBM01000005.1, forward strand.
CTCCAACAGTGGGTGCATATAGGTTACTTCCTTGGTGCCATGACGACCAGCAATAAAGTCATCCACCATGCCGCTGCCCAGTGGACCCGGGCGGTACAGGGCCACCAAAGGAATAAGGTCTGTAAAGCCTTCCGGCCGCAGTTCCTTAATTATATTGGTCATGCCGCTGGATTCCATCTGGAACACCGCGCTGGTATAACCGTTGCAGAGAAGCTCCGAGGTCTTTTTGTCCACCAATGGAATAGTGCGCAAATCAACATCAAGGCCCCGATTTTTCTTGATATTCTTAATGGCATCATCCAGCACCGTAAGAGTACGCAGCCCCAGAAAATCCATTTTTAACAGGCCCAACTCCTCCACATGGTCCTTAGGATACTGGGTTACCAAAGTGCCGTCAGATACCATTACCGGCAAATAATCAGTCAAAGGATTGCGGGCTATCACTATACCCGCCGCATGGGTGGAAGAATGACGTGGCAGTCCCTCTACCCCCATGGCATAATCCAGCAAACGATGCACTTCAGGAGATTCCTCATAAAGAGTCCGCAGCTCCTTGGTGCTGTCAATGGCCTTCTGAATGGTTATGCCCAATTCTTCCGGTACCAGCTTGCTTACCCGCAATACGTCACTATATGACATATCAAGGGCCCGGCCCACATCCTGAATAGCACCCTTGGCCGCCAAGGTACCAAAGGTGGCAATCTGGGCCACATGGTCCTCACCATAGCGACGTTTTACATAATCAATAACCTCTTCACGACGGACATAACAAAAATCCACGTCGATATCCGGCATGGTTACGCGCTCAGGGTTCAAAAAACGCTCAAAGAGCAAGGAATATTTTAATGGGTCAATATCCGTAATTCCCAGTAAATAAGCTACAATACTGCCAGCCGCCGAACCACGCCCCGGGCCCACCGGAATCTGTTGGCTGCGGGCATAATTTATAAAGTCCCATACAATAAGGAAATAGCTGTCAAAGCCCATGGTGTGAATAACACCCAGCTCATACTCCAGCCGATCCCGCACCTCTTTGGTTTCCTCCGGATAATGGGAAGACAGATTGTCCTCACAGAGCTTTCTAAGATACTGCTCATCCGTCATCCCCTCCGGCAATGGGAACCGTGGCAAATGGCGGCTCTCAAAATCAAATTCAACGTGACAACGCTCTGCTATTTTAACAGTATTGGAAAGAGCCTCCGGATACTCCGGAAACAGCTGGGCCATTTCTTCCGGACTCTTCAAATAAAAGTCGCTGCCAAAAAACTTCATCCTGCCTGGATCATCCACGGTTTTCTTCATCTGAATGCATAAAAGAATATCATGATACTCACTGGCCTCACGGGTCAGATAATGAGCATCATTGGTGGCTACCAGGCCAACGCCGTATTTACGGGCCAGCTCAACAAGACCTTCATTGGCCTTATGCTCCTGCTCCATGCCATGGTCCTGAATCTCAATAAAGAAATTCTCCTTGCCAAAAATATCCAAATAATCCTGAAGGGACTTTTCCGCTCTACTCATGTCCCCACGCAGAATCCAGGCGGGAATTTCCCCGGCGATGCAGGCACTGAGACAGATAATTCCCTCATGATACTCCCGCAGCAGCTCCTTGTCTATACGAGGCTTATAGTACATACCCTCAATGTTGGCCTTGGACACCAGCTGCACCAGATTCTTGTATCCAGTCTGATTTTCCGCCAGCAAAATCAGGTGATAATACTTGGTACCATCTACCTCAAAGGTCTCCCGACGGTCCCGGGGAGCCACATAGACCTCACAGCCAATAACAGGATTAATCCCTTCAGCCTTGGCCGCCTTATAAAAATCGATAACACCAAACATATTGCCATGGTCAGTAATGGCCAGGTGCTTCATCCCCAGCTCCTTGGCCCGCTTCACCAACGGCTTTATCCTATTAGCACCATCCAGCAAACTGTACTCTGTGTGTACATGTAAGTGGGCAAAATCTATATTATTGTTCTCAAGCATACTTTCTTCCATGCTTAATCCTCCACTATTTACTCATCTTATTATTATACCCTATATGTAGATATTTTGCCCTCATTATTTATAATCTTAAAAGCTAATACACCAGTGCCCCTGCCCCTGAACGCACTATCTTATTTTGTTTACATAATAACAAAGGGCATGTGCAATATACTGCACATACCCAAATTGAATCTAATCTTTTTAATTTTGAATACATCAATATTCTTTATATGTTGGCTGCTCAGAAATACAGTTTTATTTCGTACAAATACCAAACATGCCACGACAACTGTATTAATTCTATTAAAATATACAAACAAGTGGATTATCCTCGTCAGGATCTACAAAAGCAATATTGAAAATGTATTCCTCTCCTCTAACTTTTTCCTTAATACAAATCTTTCTTCTAGTATCGTCTTTGATAAATTCTTTAAAACTATCTTTTTCATTTAAAATGCCTTCTATCTGTGATGGATTTAACATATTCTCCAATGAATAATCACTATCATACAGATACTTGTAAAAAGATCTTTTCATCGATTTTACTTCGGATTTAGTATCTTTATCGCCATCCAATGATGGTGTATAAGAGTAACTGACAATATAAATTTGTGGCTTATCTGATATCATATCCACAGTATTTACACCATATAGCGGGTTTTGGGGATCAATTATCCCTAATTCAATATTTGATTTAATCATTTCAACCAATTCATGTCTCAACTGATTGGTATATGAAGCAGTATTATATAAATACCGTAGAAAATCAGCAATATGACTTACAACACCACTTCCATATTTGACTTTTCGATGCTTAGCAATGTAAAGATTTTTACTCAATTCCTCATATTCTTCTTTTTTTTCTCCATAAGTTTTTCCGTTCAGCCCTTTAAAGCTTCTATTCGTTACCTTTAACTCAATAAGTGCAACATCATGTTTCCTCTCTTTATTCAATTTACGATTTATAGCAATCATATCGAATCGTCCACAAGGATTAGTTTTATCAATGTATTCCATGTCAATGTAATACCAATCATCCAAAACCTGGTTCGCGCCATTCATAAGCCATTGCTGACATATTTTTTCCCGTCTTTTTTTCCGATCGTGTCCTCCAGAAACATGCTTTTTGATTTGCCTACATATAGTCTCAAATGAATCCTGTAAAACATCAAATGTCATTTCTTTTTTAGAATCATCATCTTCAACATAATAACGATCCGTCTCGTAAATTGTATTTCCTTCCTTTTCGGTAAGTTTAAATGCACACATCCCCTTGTAATATAACTCTAGATAATCTCTTCTAAATCCAACAAAAAACACCCTGTTTCCTTGCTCGTCTGTCTCAAAACACTTTTTTACAAGATATTTGTATTCATCTATATGATTGTTTTTAAGATTATCCAATAGTTTTTCGCAAGACCTCATTAAATACCCCTCCTAAATTACTGATTACTAAATACATCTACAATTGTATATTCTACAGTCACTACTCATTTCCTTTTTTCTAAAACCAATCATGAAACGGTGCATCATCATCCCAGAACAGCAGCCAGAACAGCACTATCTCCCCCAATGAGGCTGAGCGTAAACCGGACCAAAGAAGCCAAACACATAAAACCGACAATGCCAGCCAAATTATTAATATCAGCAATAACATTTCATCCATCTCCTAACACCCGGTCATTATCATCCTAGTTATCTTCCATCTTCATCATTGCTTCACACATATCGACAACAACCAAGAATTCCTGCCTATACTGACCTTCAGGATACTCTTCATCAATATGTTGTTTGAATTCTTCAAGTGTTCCTTCCCAATCGCTTGTAAGCCAATCGCGCCTGATTAAATTGTCATCAATGTAGCATACAACATATTCTTTTTGACTTCCTACCGGACCGACCTGCAAAATCCTGGATGGCAGTTTAGCTGCGGTTAAATTGGTTCCATTTAATAAAGCACCACGCAGGTCAGTATTGCTCAGGTTGGCATCATGCAGATTAGCCCCATCAAAAACAGTATTACAAAGGGTCGCCCCCTGAAGATTGGCCGACCACATTTCGGCCCTATTCAGGATACTTTCACTCAAATTGGCTCCACGCAAATCAGCTTTATCCAGGAAACAAAAACTCAAATCTGCTCCACTCAGATTAGCCCCCTGCAGATTGGCCCCCCTCAGGTCAGCATAACACAAATCAAATCCACACAAGTCTGCTTCACTCAGGTCAGCTCCAGAAAGGTCAGCTTTTTCTCCACCAATTTCACCTATAAGCCATTTTTCATGACGTTCTAAAATCTCCTGCAGTTTATCCTTATCCATAGAAATTTCCCCTTTCCCAAAACCATGACATTCACTTTTGTTTTTATAATATCAAAGGGCATGTACAAAATATTGCACATGCCCAATTTAAATATATCTATTATTTTGCTCCAATTTTATATTGCTCAAAATCTGTCATTATACCGAGAAATTCTTCTGGCAGTCTGCTTTCACATTCCTTTTTCATTTCATCAGGGACGCCATACATTGCTTCGCCTACCGAACCCGCTATACAGGTCAGCGTATCACAATCACCACCAAGGGATACGGCATTTCTAATAACATCCTCAAAATCCGTCCCTTCAAAAAATGCCGTCAGTGCTTCCGGGACAGTTTCCTGACAGCTTTCCACATGATGATATGTCGGCCGGATATCATCAAGGGTGCGTGAAAAAACATAGCCATAGTTTTCAACAATATACTTCTTTATTTCACCCTTGCTGCTGCCTGTACGAGCCATATATATTGCTGACGCTATGGACTCAGCCCCCTTTATTCCTTCTGGATGGTTGTGGGATATTTCAGCAGACCATCTTGCCACTTCTTTTGTCATCTCCAATGAGTCAAAGGACCAACCAATGGCAGAAACCCGCATGGCAGCTCCATTCCCAAAGCTGTTATAAGGCTGAGGATTTGGTAATCTTAACCACCTTGCAAACATACCCCCATAATCCCTGACAGCATATCTGTTGCCAATATCCTGCATACACGTAATAAATGCTTTTTTCATTGTTACTTCGTCCGAATCAGTTCCCACTGTCATTATCCCCTTGGCTATTGCCAGGGTCATTGCCGTATCATCTGTGTATCTGACCAGCTTCCGGGGATCAAACAGAATAAAGTCCTTTGATTTATTCCCCCGATCAAACTCATAAGGTGCGCCTATCATATCACCTAATATTGCTCCATACATTTACCTTTTCTCCCCCCATATATCCTGAACATTGTTGTCCAGTTTCTCTTTCAGCCTGTACCTGTTCATATTCACTACCACTCCACCAGAAAATCTGGAACGAAGTTCTTCTAACAATCCTCTTGACTTATAAGGTGGACAATCTCCAGAAATAACTATCTGATTATTTGCGTCCATCACAGCATCAAAGATATTGCGTAATCCTTCCTGAATTGGCAGTCTACGACTGCATAACTGAATATCATCCAGAAGTAAAAGGTCCGCATTTCTATACTTTTTTAAAAATATTTCTATTTTATTATCACGAACAGAACCAATTAATTCCTCTGTAAATTCCCCTCCAGTGGTATAAACTACTGCTTTCTCTGGATTATTCTTCTTGAACTCATCACCAATATCATGCAATAAATGTGTCTTACCTGCACCTGTATCTCCGTACAAATAAACCGGATTATATTTTCCTCCAGGATTAGCAACCACCTCAGAGATTAAGAAATGTGCAAAGTTTGAAGTTTTATCTTCGTTTATTTCATTTTTTGTGTCAACTTGTGGTATAACATTTCCGCTGGAATTAGCTAAAAATCCTTGCAATGCCTTAGCCGCCAGATCAGTTGTTATATCAGATTGCAGCAACTCAGCATAGCCCATCACTGTTTCTAAGACACCATTTAATTCTCGCATATTACTGTCTATATTGTTAGCAAGATACTGAATAACATCATCACCTACATTGATATTTTTTATTTCAGCCTTGCCTTTTAAAAAGGCAATCCTTGTTTCCAAATCTGGCTTGTGAATCACTGCTATTGACTTACTGGACAATTTGATATGTAGATTTTTCTCCAACCATTTTTTCTCATCATACTTTTTGCCAATCATATTATGTGGGCAATTACCAGAAAAAACTATCCGACCATTCGCTTTCTTCATCTCATTAAGGATAAGTAATAGTTCTTTCGTAGTCCTTTGGCGATAAACTAACGATTGAATTTCATCCATAAGTAAAAGGCTTACATTGCTGTACTTTAGCCTAAACTTATCCATATTGTTGTCTCTCAAAGCGTTAACCATTTCTTCTGTAAATTGCTGTACAGTTGTATAAATCACTTTATTATCTGGATTCTTTTTTATGAACTCATTGCCTATAGCACGCAATAAATGAGTCTTACCAACGCCTATACCACCGTACAAATAAATTGGATTATGTTTTATGTCTGGATTAGTGGCCATATCAAAAGCTAATGAATATGCCATGCGATTAGAGCTGCCAACAGTAAATTGATCAAATACATATTTTGTCATTTGTTAATCCTCCTGTAACTTCGACTTTAGCTCTTCGGAAATGTTCAACGCCCTAAAGCCAGCGACGTTTTCCGTATGTATCGGCCAGATTTTGTGGGTGGGATTCACCTTGTTTATTACCTGCTCGATTAGCTCAGTGAAGGCGTGTCCGCTGGTGTGCTTGGAAAAAGCGTTATATTTCTTGCAAAATGCAGCCAGCTTTTCATCATAAGCCTGATTCTCCGGATTCAAATAGCCATCCCACATGGAATAAATCAATTCCGGCTTAGTGTCCGAAAGCTCATCCATAACCCGCTCATAATGCTCTGCTTCCCTGACTACTGCCACAAAGCCCTTTTTCCGCATTTCTCTTATGATGTTTAGGGCCTGTGTGTTATCCGCTCCTTCTTTGTCAGATATAAACGGTAATGGCTGTACATTGTAGAAATTATACATGGAAGTGTGCCATCTTTTGCCGGCCTGTCTATATACTTTAAACTGCTGCAAAATATACTTGTTGGCATACATTTTTATCCCATTTTTCCTGGCAGCCTGATAAAAGCTGGCCAGACTGTCTGCATTGGTGGAAGAAATCCTGAGAAAAATATGTCTATGTTCCTTGAAATACTCAGTGGCCCAAGCCATAAGGTCTTTCTCTGAAAAACGCTTTTCCTGGGACCGTTCCCCCATCATTGTGCCTTCAATAATAAGGTCATCCACACGTCTGCCATCCTTCAGGATATGTTTTTCTATAACCTCCAAAATGATATTTCTGTCCCCATTTTTGCCCTTCTTATGTCCACGATGGCCATGGTCCCGAAAATCCCCTGTGTACAGGATATTCCTTCCATCAGCTTCCACAAGATACATAAGGGCATCATAAGCGGAATGATCCACTGCAAAGCCGGTTACCACCACATCGTCATTTATTGCAATAGACTCGTTGACTTCTACAAATTTAATCGTCCCCTTGGTCAGCCGTGCTTTCATTGAATTAACTGTATCCCAGTCATGAAGTGCTTTACGGATATTAAGCAAAACCTTAAAGGTAATCCTTCCCATATACATGATCACATCATCAGGAATCTCCATAAAACGGCCAATATGGTCCCCATGATAATGAGTGAAGAATACAGCATCCACCCTTTCCTTGTCCCAGTCATACTTTATGTTGGTGGTGTCCTTTGCTCCAGGCAGACTCAGTCCAAAATCTATCAGTATTTTTGTTTTTTCTGTTGCAAGCTCCGTGACACAGCCACCTATTCTGTCCTCGTTATATATTTTGATGCTGCAAGCCATTTGTTTTCCCCCTTCGTTTTTTTGGCTTTTCATGGATGTCCACTGAAAAGCACATCTATTATGTTGAGCTTAGTCTAACACAATAGATGTGCAATATTTTGTACACGGAGTGATTATTATTAATTTTTAAAAATTATTTGCAGTATTTTTGCCACATATTTTCCACATCTTTCCGAAGCTGATCGCGCAATTCCTTTGGCCTCAACACCTCAACATTTGGCCCGTATTGCAAAGCCCAATACCTGATGGCACTTTCGTTACACTTTACCCGGATAACAATATAGTCTTCCTTCTCTTCTTCGATGGTAAAATCCTTACCGAACCAGTCAACCAAATCTCCCATCCTGTTCGGTTGGGTCTTTATCCATACCGGAACAGTTTCACCACTGAACATATAAATGTGTTCCGCCATGTGTTTAGGCAAATCCAATTTTTTACCATGAGCCAACTCTGGTATTTCTTCTTCCTTTTTTCTTGACGCAGCAAGGATTTCTATCTTCGTCATTTTATCAATGCGCAGATGAATAAGATTATCATGCCCATCCATATTACCAATAAGATAAAAGCGGCCGTTATTTGCTACCATCTGATATGGGTTAACTACATAAGGCTCGTTCTTCTTCGGATGCAGCTTTTTATCAAGGCCCATTTCATTGAAAATAAACTGGATTTTCTTCTCTTGTTCAATGGCTGCATTTATCACATCCACCACCTGGGCGACTGCTTCATTATCCGTATGACTAAGGGATGGAAGATTACATACATGGGTCACTTTTTTCTCGAAATTTTTACTGGCAAATCTCTGGAGTTTTTTTATTAAAGCCTTAGCCTGCTGCTGAGAAATGGTTTTTGAAAACAACACACTATCCACCAGCATTCTGAGCTCCCACTCCTCAAAGGTCCGTTGGAGCCAGTATCCTTTTCCGCTTATATGCACAATCTTCCGATCAAATGGGTCAAAATAATCATTTAAATCATCCAAAACCCGGCCTACTGTACGCCGGTCACAAATAATACCATATTCACTTTGCAATTTTTCTATTATATCGCATTGTCTCAGCTGGGTATTCCTATCTGTGTATTTTTGCAATATATCCAAAATATACAGATTAATAAGTCTTTTATTTCCTGTTTCCATACTATCCCCTGCCTTTAGTTAATAAAATCCATTTCATAACGGTTAAATATTTATTATCTTTATATTATCATTGCAGCTAAGTCTTGAAAATACCACTATTAGTAAAAATTTGACCACCATAAAAACGGCCCACCAGAGTGATTCATAACACACTCCAATGGGCCATCAATTCATTTACCTATGCAAATCAGCCACCTTCCTATATCACACAAACCCGATTGCAGTCTTAGGCTTTTTGTACATCTTTTCTGCATTTACAGAAAAATCATCTGCCATAAGAGATGTTAGATCCTTACGGCTGATCTTTTTGCCATTGGACTCCTTTATAAGTCTGTCTGACTGCTTCATCATGGCCTGTTCCAAGAGATTTCTGGCAAAGCGCCCATTGCCAAATTCCGATTGTCCGCAGGCACATTTAAATATATCCAGGCACTTTTCCCGTACCTCATCATTAATTTCATACCCCTTGTTTTTTACCATAAGCTCAAGAATTTGAAGCATCTCCTCGGCATTATAGTCAGGAAAATCCAAATGAAAAGCAATACGGCTTCTCAGCCCTTCATTTTCCGCCAAAAACTGTTCCATTCTATCAGGATACCCGGCAAAAATAACAATGACGTCATCCCGTCTATTCTCCATTTCCTGCACAATAGTATTAATGGCCTCCGCCCCAAAGGAATTTGTATAATTATCTACCAATGCATAGGCCTCATCAATGAATAATATACCTCCCTTGGCTTCACGGAACTTTTTCTGCACTATCTGAGCTGTCCACCCCACATATTTACCTACAAGATCCGCACGACCGCACTCCACAAAATGCCCCGTCTCCAATACACCTTCCTGCTTCAGGATTTCCGCCATAAGGCGGGCAATCGTAGTTTTGGCACTGCCCGGATTGCCGGTAAAAATCATGTGCTGGGATACTTTGTAGTTATCCAGCCCCAGCTTGCTTCTGGACTGTCTGATTTTGGCAGTATTAATAATCTGGTCCACCAATGCTTTTATATCCGCAAGCCCCACCATATTCTGCAGTTCCTCATAAGGCTTGTTTTCTTTCTTCTTTTCCCTAACAGCAACCTTCTCCACTGATTTGTATGCCTTGTAGGCCTTGCTCTTCAGCCCATTGCTAAACCATTTATTATAAGTTTTGTATACTTCAGTTGCCGTAAAGGTCTTGGTTTTGGTCGGTAAAGCCTTTTCCAGTTCCCCACGGGAAGCCTTGAATTGTGATTTCTTCGTCAGCTTTTCCAAGTAATTAACTGCCTGCTCCTTGTCTCCCCTTCCTTCACAGATTTCTATCAGGTGTATATCATCCTGTACAGCTGCAATAAGGCCTTTACTAAACCCAGGATTTTCCGAAAGCTGCACAAAAAAGCAAAGTGTATACATCTGGTTATCTACCACTGTCTTTGCAATAAAATCTACAACCTCCCGATATGCAGAAGCGTACACTCCGTGGTCTTCATCAGTACCACTCATATCAATCGCCACAGCCGATCCCCTGCCCAATTCAAACATTTGCTGGAAATCTTCATCACCGGAGCAATGCTCACTAATTTTATTAACGTAGCTTACCCGTCCTCCCAAAAGTCGGTTATTTGCCTTCAATGCAAAAACAAGCAGGCTAATAATATCATTGGCAGCCTGTACCGTTCCTGCCGTGATAACATAATGTACAGGATTACCATAATATTTCTTTTCATTCTGGCTGGAATAAATTCTGTCAATCTCCTCCAACAGGCTTTTGTCAGCCATAATATCATCAGCAAAAGATTTAAGTTTCCTTTTGGTGATGTCCTCCTGCTCATATACCCGTTCCTGAACCTGAAACCTTCTGTTTTCAAGATAATCCAGTCCCAGCTTGTTTGCTATATTCCATCCACTATAAAAGTCCCTGTCATTGGCCTTATCAAGAAGTTTATTAAATTCTTTTGCAGAAATTTCGCGGATATTTTCCACTGCCACATTTTTAACGGCATAATTATCCAAAAAATGATTCTTAATCCACTTCTCACAGTCTTTTAAAGTAACCTTTTCCAAATTGCAGGCAAAAACCATCTCCCAGTGTCCATATTCACCATTTACGGCAGCGACACTCAGGTTGTCATCCAAGCCGCAGCGAACCCCAAGGCCATCGTTGGCGTCATTAATAATCCGGCAAATTCTTTTATCATCAATTGCAGGATTCAGGGTTTCCTTATCGTTCTTTTGAGTCCGCAGAGATTCATATCTCAATTCAGCTTTGTAAATAATCATATTGCCCGCCTCCATCTAATAGCAGCCATATTTTCAAATATCCTCTTTTTCTTTTGTCTGTATTCTACAATATTGGATGTACAATATTTTGTACATCGCAATAAAAAAATGAAAAAAGCACATCCATCCTGCTAAACTGAGTCTAACAAAATAGATGTGCATTACATGCGACATATCGCTATTTCCTATTTTTCGGGGTTCCTAACATACACTGTTTGTTTACCTCGGCCCATTGGCATTATACGCCCCTGCTCCTTCAGTTTTCTCAATATTCTGGTTGCAGTGGACAGGCTCACTCCCAGCTCCTTTTCCACTTCCAGGCGGGTAAGCTCCCTCCTTGTATTGAACATATCCAATACCCTCGTATATACGTCATTATCAATATACGTGGTCCTATATGTTCCCGGTGCTTCCGTAACCATCTGTTCCCTGCCCTGATAAATTAAGTTCGGCAGTAAGACCTTAAATATGCCCTCAACTGCCACAAAGGATGGCTGAAAGCCATGGGCATTGTATATATCTGACCCGGTGTCCCTGTTGGCATAACCCGCCTGCATTTTGCTGAAGCCGGTGCCATACATTTCAATCAGCTTCAGACGATAAAAAATGTTGGCCAGCTTGGGATTACGGCAGGCCGATACACCACTCAGGGCCATTTCAAGGGTAATATCTCTTGGCAGGCCACCATAAGATAATATCTCTATCCTATCAGCGAAAATGCTAACCTTCGTGCTTACAGACAGCGAAGAATAATCCCTATGAACCACTGCATTAATTAATGCTTCCCGCAAGGCCACCGGCGGATAGCTTCTCTGATCATGGCGATACAGACCATTAAAGGACGCCGCGGTATGGTTATTAAGCTCCAAATAACTATAAGCATCGTTCATCTGCTTGAATACTGATCCGGAAAATTCTTTACGGTCCTGAAAATCCAGGCAATCAGTACCACGAAAAACTGCGCCTTTTATGATGTGGGGACATTGATCAGATACCAGCAACCCAAGATTGGTGTACATTCCATCACTGTTGGTAATACCCAGGGACTGCATTTGAACCTTGGATAAATCAATGTTCCTTTTCGAAAATTCCTCCATCATTTGCTTAAAGGTGAGCTCCTGATCAACTGAAAGCATATCCTCATAATTTCCCAGAGAATCACTTATCATTTTCCTTATCAGGTATATGCTGGCGGGATTGGAAGCTGAGCCATTGCGGATATATACCCCATTGGATGTGAGTCCTTTATCTTTAAGATAGTAGGGACGGTCCGGCCCCTTCTGAATAGTTGCCTCCACCACTTTTTTACCATCAAAATCCTTGACAGCGCAGGATATAAATCCCATGATATCCGGTCTTACGTTATCTCTGGCACAGTTTATTACTGACAGCATCACATCATCTGGACTGTCTACACCTGTTACAGTCCCCGTGTCATCTACGCCGATGTAAATTGTCCCGCCCATGGAATTGGCAAAGGCCACTATTTCCTTGCGAATCCCTTTGGTAAACTCTCTCTTCAGCTCAACAGTGCCGCTCTCCGTAAACTTCATTCTCCCCACCACCTTTCTGATTAAATTATATTCTTTCTAGTCATTCTATTCAAGTCATGAATATTAAAAAGCACACCTATACCATACAATCAATGCTTTTTCCTACCAAAAAAAGAGCAGTGCAAATGCCCTGCTCCAATACCCCTTTCCCGCATACCGACCAGTTAACCTGTCCTGATGAGATTGCGGAAATGTATCCAAATTTAATATTACTTGTTTAATCCTGTCAATCTGCCCCTTGGCATTCTCCGGAGATAGTTTATCTAGTGCTATAGCCAATTACTTTTTCAAATGAACTCATTTTAATGCACCTCCATAAATTGTTAATTTTCTTATCTTCTTGGCTATATCGTAGCAAAAGTAATGTACGCAATTACGTACATTACTTTTGCAAACAAAAAAGAGCAGTGCAAATGCACTGCTCTAGAAATCATCAAGCTTTAATGCCTGGTTGCTTTTGTACTGCTTGATCATGAACTCTTTCTTCAGTGGGTTAAATGTTTTCCCATAATTAAAGTGGACTCCTTCCTGGTAACTCCATTCCTTCATATTTTACTATAAAAGATTTTTTTCTACCATTCCGTGTTCACTTTTAGAGTAGCATCAATATTTTGCACATAGATATAAAAAAACATCCATATTGCTGGTGTATTGACAGCAATATGGATGTGCCATGATTTTTATTTCTTATCATCGAACGAACATTTCCATCATAATATTTTTTCCTTTGCTAAATATTCACCTATACATTCTACAAAACATTCCGCCTGCTCAATCTGTTTTTCTGCATCCTCCTTCGAAGCAATAAAGAAATCCAGATAGTCAGCCTTCTCTCTGCTTTCAGAAGAATATTTGATAATTTTAGATAATTCTTTCGTAAATACTCCACTTTTTACATAGTTTTGGTTGAAATATGAAATTACTCCACTATGCTTGCTGCTATCAAAGCCATCTAGGGCACAAACAGCTCTAATTGCGTGAAATATTGCATAATAGGCCCGATTAAGGGCATTTTTATACCTTCCATTATCAAACATTAACTTTGCGTCTGCAATATTTTCAAGACTGGTTTCATATCTATATTTGGATAATTCCTCTATGCTGCCTTCCATAAAACAATACCCTCTTTTTCAATATTTTTATAAAACGGCAATGAATTTTTCCACTCCAAATAATTTTGGATTTCAATAGGAATAACAGATAACGATACAGCCAAATCTAATTCATAATCTACAACAATGTCTATCATTTTATCATGTTGCTCTTGGCTGATATCTGCTTTTAATATAAGGGCGATATCAACATCAGAATCAGCACTTTCTTCGCCTCTGGCATAAGAACCATATAAAATAATTTTATCGACGCTATCACCATATATGCCATGAATATCATAACACATTTTAAGAAGTGCCTTCATCAATGTTGGATAGTTTTTTCTGATGGTCATTTTCTTCCGCCAATTACGATAATTGCCATTTTTTATCCGCTTATCCGATGGATATTTCTCGCTTTTAGGAATAATCCACTGATTGCCCAATTTTTCTCCGATTAAAGTGCCATTTATGAGCATACGTCTAATATTTCCGCTATCTCTTCCAGTTAAATTGGCATATTCAGTAACAGTATAATAATCCACCATAAAAAGCACCTCCTTTTTTCTAACATTAACACAGTATCGTGTAAATGTCAAAATTATAATTAATCAAAAAAACACATCCATCTTGCCAATACAGCAAAACAGATGTGCTAAGTTATTTTCAATGTACTCTTTTACTTGTTCTACCTTAAAACGCCTTATTAATATCAAGTAATCCAATATCTATCAACATTCTGGCAAAATCATTGCCATTTACTAACCGAACACCATACTCGGCAGCCAATATTTTAGCTCGGTCTGTAAACGAATCTGCTGAACTTATTACCCATGTAGCATAAGTGCAACCTTCATCACCAGTTTCTTTTTGATCTTTGTATCTTTTAATTTGCTCCACTGACCATTCATCCGTATCCCCTTCATGGTGTTTTGCCTGAACATATACTGTAAATTTTAAATTATCAAACTCAGCAATGATATCCGCATCAGCTCCATCAACCTTACCCGCTTCATTTTTAGCAGGTATCCATACTAAGCTTGCACCACATTTTTCAAGATACCATTTGATTATTTTTTCAAATTTACTATCATCTAAATTTTTAACAATAGATTGCTTGACCTGGATAACAAGGTCATCTATGGTTTCTTCATATAACAGTATTGGCTTGTTATTTATGCCTGCTTGAATACCATCCTCTACATTAGCTTTTATATCAGTTATATCAGCTGTTGTTACTCGTATTTTCATCCTTGAAACAAATTTGGAGTCAACAAAACTTCTCGGAACATTTTTTACAATCGGCTCCACCTTTATGTAAAACCCTAAATCAATACAACGATTATTTGTGTCATCATATATTCTATGTTCTTTCCATGTTAATTTATTATTCCCCCATGCAGTCTTGACCGTAGACATTATTGTTTCTAATTCTGAAATAGATTTTGCCAATTCTACAACCTTAAATACTGAAAATTTACCACCGTACAAAGGCACAACAACTGTGTCACCAATATTCATTTTAGCAAAATACCATATCGACCACCTAGAACGCGAACAGCCTGTAGTAATCTCCTCAAATTTTGCCATGTTCCCTTCTATCACTGCATCAAGTATATCAGTACCTGCAAAATATCCCCAGCCAAGTGTAAGATAACCACTCTCAAGCAAACTGTATGAAACATAATCTTCATGAGATATTCTGTGCAAATAATATCTTTTGTTCATTTTCTTCCTCCATTTAATTTTGTTTACATTTTAGTAATATTTTTTTATCCATTTGATGTATTACTTCTACGTTCATTAGCAAAACCCTTTTCCCAATCTCTTATTTAATCACTGTTTCTACACTTTTTTCCAACAAAAAACACATCCATCTTGCCAATACAGCAAAACGGATGTGCATTTTAATTGATGCTATTTATTTCTTCAGCTTATCGAATTCTTCTCTGGTGAGATAGGAATCCTGGGTTCCCTTGCGGGTTACGCTGAGGGAAGCATACTGGGAGGCTTCCTTCATGGCCTCTGGAATATTCTGGGTGCGGGAGTAGTTTTCCACGAAGCAGCCGATAAAGGAATCACCGGCGCCGGTGGTGTCTACAGCATCAACCTTGACAGCAGGCACTACCAGATAATCTTCCTTGGTGAGCCACATGGAGCCCTTGGAGCCCATGGTAACGATTACGTTCTTCAGGCCCTTGTCCACCAGAGTCTGGGCAGCTGCCTTAATCTCCTCCAGAGAGTTGGTAGGCATGCCAGTCAAAATGGACAGCTCTGTTTCGTTTGGAACGAAGAAATCACAGAGGCAGGCCTTCTCAATGGACAGCTCCTTGCTGGCAGGTGCCGGATTCAGGAGTACAGGCACATTGTGCTTCTTGCCCATATCAATTGCGGCATAAACGGTTTCCAATGGAACCTCCAGCTGCAACACGATAAGGCCACATTCCTTCAGGGCATCCTCGGCATCCTCAATAACCTCCGGCGTGAGGCAGGCGTTGGCGCCCTTGTGGATGAGAATGCGGTTCTGGGAGGACTCATCAACCAGGATAGTAGCTACACCGTTGGCTACCCCGGTGGCAGTCCACACATACTCGGTATCGATGTTATTTTCCAGGAAATTGTCCATGGACTTTTCCCCGAAAAGGTCATCACCAATGGCGGTTACCATCATAACATCAGCACCCAGCTTGCCGGCAGCTACGGCCTGATTGGCACCCTTTCCGCCGCAGGCGGTGTGGAAGCCAGTGGCCTCTCTTGTTTCACCGGCCTCTGGAATTTTGTCGGTATAGGATACAACATCCATGTTTGTTGAACCGATAACAGCAATTTTCATATATTTCACCTTATCTTTTTAGTTTACCGACGCTGCCCCTTACCACCAGATCATTGTAGAGTCTGGTGCAGGAGTGAGCCTCGTCACGGTTTTGAATCTGCTCTACCAGCCGGCGCACTGCCAGGCGGCCCATTGCCTTAATGTCCACACTAATGGTAGTCAGACCCGGAGAGAAAGCCTCTCCTAATGTAATATCATCGAAGCCGATAATGGATATATCCTCAGGAATGGAATAGCCATTCTTCTGCAAGGCCTGCATGGCCCCCAGAGCAATCATATCATTATCAGCAAAAAATGCGGTAGGCATTTCCCGGCCTTCTGCAATATAACGGTTCAGCCCTTCAAAGGCACCTACTACAGAGGGTTTTACATTAAATACCAGATTTTTGTCCAGGGTCAGGCCATTTTCCCACAGAGTCCGGCTAAAGCTGCGGCCTCTGGCAATAAAGTTTCTGATACGGGTATCCCCCTGAAGATAGCCAATCTTGGTATGACCGTTCTCCAGCAGAAAATTTACTGCCTTTGTTACGGAGTCCTCATTATCCATGAGCACCGTATCAAAGTTGAGGGATTCAAAGTAATTATCTACCATAACCAGCGGTATATGGGCATCCGTAAAGAGTCGGGCATCCTCCTCCGTCATCTCGGTGCCCACCAGCAGTACCGCTGATACAGTGTCATTTAACAACTCCCGGACATTGTCCTCAAAATCACTATGATGTCGGTAAAGATTAACAATAGAAACATCGTAGCCCGCCCGCCTGCTTTCGGCCTCTATGCTGTCCAGCAAGGTGGAAAAAAATGGTGATTCAGTAAAAACCTCTCCACTGTCGCGGTAAGTAACCATTTTGATACGCTTGATCTTTTCATCCTTGATATACCCGTTTTCCCGGGCTATCCTGATAATCCGCTCAGCCGTATCCTTGTTTACTCCCCGCTTGTTACTAAGGGCGTTGGAAACCGTTGCTACAGAAAAACCAGATAATTCACTGATTTTCTTTATATTTACCTTCATAGCAACAGTCCCCTTAGAATACTACGCCAGCCCTCAAAATAACATTTGCATAAGGACTAAACTCACCTGTGCGGATAGCAAACTTAACCTGTGCAGAGAACTCCTTTAAAGCATCGTGAGGCATGGATTCATGCTCAATGCCAGGGAGCTTCTCACCCACATAAGCCTTAAGCTGCGGATTTTTGTCATCCATTTCATCAGCCAGATAATAGTATTCAACCTCCATCTCAGTAAGCAGGGCATCAAGAGTCTGCTTAAAGGTTGGAATACCAGGAACCAGTGCCATATCTACAATAGTAACGCCCTCCGGAATAGGCATTCCGGCGTCACCAATCATTACAAGATCCTTATGACCCAATCCTGCCACCAGATAGGAAAGGTCAGCATTTAAAATTCCGGTCTTTTTCATAATAATCGCCTCGTAGCTTTCTGCTGTCTAATTATTAGTCCTTGGATTCGTTACGTGCCTGGAGAGCCATCTTGGCTTCCATGTTACGCTGGAACTGGTCAATGATAACGGCCAGGATAATAACCAGGCCCTTGATGATCATCTGCCAGAACTCGGATACACCGCACATAACCATACCATCGGAGATGACGCCGATAACGAATGCACCGACGATAGTACCGCCAATGGTACCGATACCACCGGCCATGGAAGTACCACCAAGTACTGCCGCAGCGATGGCGTTCATTTCCCAAGTCTCACCGGTTGCCGGATGAGCTGCTTCCAGCTGGGAAGCGGTAATCAGACCTACGATAGCAGCACATACTGCAGAGAAAATATATACGAGGATTTTAACCTTGTCTACCTTTACACCGGACAGCTTGGCAGCCTTCTCGTTACCGCCGATGGCGAAGATATGCCAGCCGAATACGGTCTTTTTCAGGAGAATGTGGGCAATGATGGCAATAACTACCAGAATCAATGCACCAACAGGGATTTCAGCGATACGGCTTCCGAAGAAGTTAAATCCCGTATTGCCAAGGGCCTCATTACCAGCCAGGCTGGAATAGGTTGCACCATTGGAATGGAGCATTGCCCAACCACGGGCCATGTACATGGTACCCAAAGTTGCGATAAATGGTGCTACGCCAAACTTGGTAATGATGATACCGTTGAGCCAACCAATGAAGGCACCGACGATAATGGTGAGAATAACTACCATTGGAACGCTGAAGTAAAGGGTTACGCCAGCAAACTGGAGAGTTACACCATTCTGTATCATACCGCCGGCAATCATGCCGGCCAGACCAACCACGGCACCTACCGACAGGTCGATACCGCCCGTAATAATTACGTAGGTCATACCGATAGCCAGAATACCATACAGTGCTACGTGCTTAGCCAACAGCAGCAGGGTATTGGTTGAAAGGAAATTTTCATTTGCAATGCTGAAGAAAATCAGCAAAAGTACCAGAACAATCAAGGTACGGCCCTTCAGGAGGGTCATCATCATTGATGTTTTATCTTTAAACATTTTAAGTTATCCACCCTTCTTTAATTCTTCTTCCCAGTGTTATGTCCCTCATAGGAAGCCATAACCAGTCTGTCCTCAGTGATTTCATCGCCTGCCAGCTCAGCAGTCTTGATACCGTTGGAGAGAACGATGATGCGGTCTGCAATGGATTTAATCTCCTCCAGCTCAGAGGAAACAACCAGCAGGGAAAGACCGGCATCTGCAAAGTGATTCATGATTTCAAATACATCGGTCTTGGCACCGATATCGATACCACGGGATGGCTCATCCAGAAGAAGAATCTTTGGATTAGTCATGATACCCTTACCAATTACTACCTTCTGCTGGTTACCACCAGACAGGGAAAGAATTGGCAGGCGCTTATCAGCAACCTTGATGTGGATTTCGTCGATAATTTTGTCAATATTGGCTTCTTCCTCATTGCTCTTGAGGAAAATACCCTTGGCATATTTTTTCAGGCTGGACAGAGACAGATTCTTGCCGATATCCATGGTCTGCACCAAACCCTCACGCTGTCTGTCCTCTGGGATAAGGGCAAAGCCGCGGTCAATCTGCTCGGTGATGCTCTTGATTTTCAAGGTTTCACCGTTCAGGATAACCTCGCCGGTGTGCTCCGGACGAAGACCCATAATGCACTCAAAGACCTCAGTACGTCCGGCACCCATAAGACCGTAAATACCAAGAATTTCGCCCTTCTTCAGCTTGAAGCTGACCTTATCAAGAAGCCAGCCGCCACCCTTTTTAGGCAGAGACAGATCCTTGACCTCAAGAACAGTCTCCCGCTTGGACCAATCAATGTCGCCGGCCCGCTTAGGATAGCTCTTGCCCTTACCTACCATCTTCTGAACAATCCAGGAAATATCAATGTCCGCAACGGCTGCGCTGTCCACCAGCTTACCATCACGGAGAACGGTTACATAGTCACCGATCTGCATGATTTCCTCCAGACGATGGGAGATATAAACGATGGAAATGCCCTCAGCTGTCAGCTCACGCATGATCTTAAAGAGAACCTGTACCTCCTGCTCACTAAGAGAAGAAGTCGGCTCGTCCATAATCAGAATCTTCAGATCCTCCTGAATAAGATTACGGGCAATCTCAATCATCTGCTGCTGACCTACGCGGAGGTCACCTACGATAGTATAAGGATCAATCGGATGCTGGAGCTTGTCCATTATCCGCTTGGTTTCCTGAATGTGGTATGCATTGTCAATGCCAACGGCGCCCTTTTTGCGCTCCTTGGCCATAAATATATTCTGGTATACTGCCAGATTTGGGAACAGATTCAGCTCCTGATGGATAATACCGATACCATGCTCTCTGGCCTCAGTAACGTCATCAAAATGAACCTTCTCCTCACCCATGAACAGCTCGCCCTCAGACTCCTGCTCAATGCCGGCGATAATTTTCATAAGAGTGGATTTACCCGCACCATTCTCACCAATGAGTACGTTTACCTTGCCCTTGTACACATTGAAGGAAACCTCATCCAAGGCCTTGGTACCAGGATAAATCTTGCTGATTTTCTCAGCGTGAAGGCAAACATCAGGCCCATTTGTTATATTGACTGCCATTTGCAGTTGCCTCCTTTACTTAACAATTAATTCTGCTGGGGTAACGAGAATTTCATCTGGCTTATCTACAGTGAATGCACCAGTGAATTCAATAGTCTTGCCCTGGAGCTCAGTAACCTTTGCCGGAGCAATAACATCCTTTGCTACAACATCGTGAATGCTCTGGGATATTTTAGCCCAATCAACCTGATTGGTGTAATCTTCATACTTAATAAAGCTGAGGCTGTCACGGATAGCAGCACCCTTGAATACGCTGCCGATCTGGAGCTTAACCAAAATAGGACCGCTGTAGCCTTCCAGCTGAACAGTCATATAACCAGCTTTCTTTTCGGTGTTAATCTCGGTAACCTGGCCCTTGCCCTTTACCACAAAGCTCAGCTCACCGGAATCACCCATGGAATATTTGCCGTACTTGCTTGCTACGGACTTGAAGTTGCCATTTGCCTCGTTCAGAAGCTTTGGCAGCTCTACTGCCTTTTCCTTCAGCTCAGGAACCGCCTGGGACGCCCAAATAGCCTCAACGGATTCAGCAGCATTAAATGCCTTGTTGCCGGTAATTTCATCCTCATGACCGATCTGCACAACCTTTACGCAGCCAGTAAGAGAAAATACCATTACCAGACAGATCATTAAAACTAAACTAATTCTCTTCTTCATAATTGTGTACTCCTCGTTTTCCAATTTTCTAAGGAAAGAGGGTGAACCGCCTATTGTCCACCCTCACCTTTGCTCTTTATACCTTAAGAATTACTCTTTGTATACGAAAGCCTTGAGCTTGTCAACATTCTTTGCAGTGATAGCAATGCAGTCTACAAGCTGCTTCTCATCGAGACCAGTGGAACCAGTCTTGAGGTACTTATCAGCCTGCTCTACTGCCATTTCAGCAATCTTTGCAGCCTGCTGCAGAGCGGTACCGGTCATGTCGCCAGCCTTGATTGCAGCAGCAGCCTCGTCGGAACCGTCAACGCCGATGATGGCGATCTTGCCCTGGAGACCTGCATTCTTAACAGCAGCTACAGCACCAACAGCCATGGTGTCGTTACCGCAAACGATACCCTTAATGTTAGGGTTGGACTGGAGAATGGTCTCAGTCTTCTGGAAGCCTTCAGTCTGCTCCCAGTTAGCAGTCTGCTGTGCAACCATCTTCATGTCCTTGTACTGGTCAATAACTTCATGGAATGCCTTGGAACGAACGCCTGCATTGGTGTCGGACTCCTTACCGAGCAGCTCAGCATATTCGCCCTTCTCACCCATCTTCTCTACGAATGCCTCAGCAATAGCCTTTGCACCCTGATAGTTGTTTGCTACAATCTGGGAGATTGCAACACCGCTTGCATTGATTTCGCGGTCAATCAGGAAAGTAGGAATGCCAGCCTCACGTGCCTTCTTAACAGCAGCTACAGTAGCATCAGCACCTGCGTTGTCGCAGATGATTGCTGCAGCCTTGTCGGAGATTGCATTCTCAAACAGCTCGGACTGCTTAGTAGCGTCGTCATCATGAGATACCATCTTTACTTCATAACCAAGAGCCTTTGCCTTAGCAGCAGCTGCATCAGCCTCAGTCTTGAAGAATGGATTAGAATGAGATGGAGTGATGATATAGATAATATTGGAGCCGCCTCCCTTAAGAGCAGCCTTGTCCCCTCCATCAGCAGCTTTCTTGTCGGCACCGCAACCAGCGATCAGCATCATCATCATGCACAGAGATGCTACTAATGCCAAAACTTTCTTGAACTTACCCATCTTGTTTTTTCCTCCTTTAAGATATAATTGGAAAACGTTTATGATTTATCAGGTTTAGGCTCCCTGCTAAATCCAAAGATTATTATGTACGAGCCAATGTTCTCCTAATTGAGCTCTTCCAACCCGATTTAAGTTGGTCTCTACGGTCCTGGCCCATACCCGACACATAACTAATTCGAGATATGGAGCCAAAAACCTTCTTATTTTCATAAATTCCTGCAGAAATTCCCGCGGCATAGGCTGCGCCAATGGCTGACAGCTCTTCCACATCAGGAACCTCCACTGGCCTGTCCAGAATATCCGCCTGGAACTGCATGAGGTAATCGTTTCTGGTAGGACCTCCATCAACCCGCAGGCCCTGAAGCTCCTTGCCCGACTCCTCCTCCATCAGCTCCGCAATGTCGGAAATCTGATAAGCTATGGAATCCACAACAGCCCTTACCAGCTCTGCCTTACCAGTGACACGGGTAATTCCGGTAAACATACCAGTTGCCTCGCTGTCCCAATAAGGTGCGCCCAAGCCGGAAAAAGCCGGTACAAAATATGTTTTGTCTGCCGGGTTGGACTTCTTGGCCAACTCAGCAGTTTCCTTGGCACTTTCAATTAGCTCCACATTGTCCTTGAGCCACGAAATGGAAGCGCCAGTGTAATTTATATTGCCTTCCAATACGTATTCCGGCTTACCATCAAGGCTCCAGGCCAGGGAGGTCACCAGTCCTTTTTTACTTTGAATTGGCTTTTCGCCAATATTCATCATAACTGAGGATCCAGTGCCATAGGTGGCCTTTATCATGCCGGGTGTATGACAGCCCTGGCCATAAAGGGCTGCATGTGAGTCGCCGAATACTCCATGAATAGGAACCGGCTTCTCAAACAGGCCCTCAAAATCAGTCGTGCCATACAGTGCATTGGAATCGCAAACCTCAGGCAGGGCCGAAGCCTTTAAGCCGAAGGCGTTGCATATTTCTTCATCCCACTTAAGGGTGTTGATGTTAAATAACTGTGTACGGGATGCGTTGGAGAAATCCGTCTTATGGGCTTTTCCCCCGGTCAGCTTGTAAACCAGCCAACTGTCCATGGTACCTACCGCCAGCTTGTCAGCCGCCAGCAGTGATTTCGCCTCACCTACATTTTCCACAATCCAGGCCAGCTTGGCCCCGGAAAAATACGGAGATAAAGGAATTCCCGTATGGTCCTTAACCCTGTCGCCAAAGCCGTCATGGTCCAGCCGCTGGCAGATAGCCGCGCCTCTGGCACATTGCCAAACTATGGCGTTGTATATAGGCTCTCCGTTTTCCCGGTTCCAGGCCATGGCCGTTTCCCGCTGGTTGCTGATACCCACGGCCGCAATGTCCTTGCTGTCCACCTTGGTTTCAGCCAGCAGCTCCTTGGTTATCTCCAGCAGATTGTGCCAGATTTCCATAGGATCATGCTCTACCCAGCCCCGGTCATCGATTATCTGACGATGGCCTTTATCCACCCGGCATATGGCCTTGCCCTCATTATCGAAGAGCAACACCTTGGTACCCTGAGTGCTTTGGTCAATTCCTAAAATATACTTTGCCATATCAGAGCTGCTCCGTAACGGTTTTCACAATACCCTCGGCATCAAGGCCGTAGTATTTGAAGATTTCTCTTGATTTGCCGGTTACCACCGGAGCATCTGGCAGAGTCAGATTTACTACCTTTACTGGAGCGTTGGCAGCGGTAATCTGTGCCACCATGGAGCCCATGCCACCATACATGGTGTGCTCCTCTACAGTAACGATAAGCTTGGTTTCCTTGGCTGCCTTAATGATTGCGTCCTTGTCGATAGGCTTTACGCAATACATATCCAGAACCCTGGCGGAAATACCCTTGCCAGCCAATTCCTCGGCTGCTGCCTTGGCATCCCCTACCAGCTCGCCACAGGCTATGATGGTAACATCACTGCCATCCTTTACCAGAGTGGCTTTATCAAGTTCAAAAGGAACATTGCCTTCCTCGTATACATCCTCAACGGCGTTACGGCCGATACGGATATAGGCCGGCTTTTCGTCCTTCAGTACGCTTCTGATGAGCTTCTCGGTCTGGAAGCGGTCACTTGGGAGATATACCCGCATATTAGGCATGGAGCCCATAGTTGCAATATCTGTAGCAGAATGATGGGTCATTCCCAAGGCGCCGTAGCTGACGCCACCGCTGATGCCGATAAGCTTTACATTTGTATTGGAATAGGCCACATCCACCTTGGCCTGCTCCATACTTCTGGTAGAAAGGAAGCTGGCTGGTGATACAGCAAATGGCTTCTTGCCACAGGCTGCCAGTCCGGCAGAAATACCCACCAGATTCTGCTCAGCAATACCTACCTCCACGAACTGCTCCGGACGCTGCTCAGCGTAGGATTTCATGCCCGCAGAGCCTCTGGAGTCACTGCACAGTACGATAATATCCTTATCCTTTGCAGCTTCTTCCAGCAATACATCATTTATTACCTGCTTGTTAGCTATCTTGTTCATAACTGGGCCCTCCTCTCATCAAGCTCCTGAAGTGCCTGCTTATATTCAGCCTCAGTAGGAACCTTGTGATGCCATGCTGCCTTGTTTTCAATAAAGGAAACGCCACAGCCCTTGGTGGTGTTGGCAATGATAACCGTAGGCTTGCCCTTGGTCTTTTTTGCCTCCTCCACTGCATCATCGATGGCCTCCATGTTATTGCCAGGAATGGAGATTACATTCCAGCCGAATGCTGCCCAGCGCTCTTCCTGGTCATCAGCGTTCATAACTTCCTCAGTGGTGCCGGAAATCTGCAGACGGTTTCTGTCCACAAAAGCCGTAAGATTGTCCAGCTTGTAATGAGCACCGGCATTCACTGCCTCCCAGTTGGAGCCCTCAGCCATTTCGCCGTCGCCCATTACGGCATAAACCCGATAATCCCGCTTGTCCATCTTGCCTGCCATAGCCATACCCACAGCTACAGACAAGCCATGACCAAGGGAGCCGGTATTCATTTCCACACCGTTAATCTTGTTGTTTGGATGGCCGATGAATTTTGACAAGTACTTGGAATAGGTATCAAACAATTCCTTCTTGTCAAAGAACCCCCGGTCAGCCAGGACACAGTAAAGAGCTTCTACAGAATGGCCCTTACTGAGAACAAAACGGTCACGGTTCGGATCCTCCATCTTGTCCGGGTCCACGTTCATCTGCTTATAGTACAGGTCTACCAAAATGTCGGTAACACTGAGGTCGCCGCCAATATGGCCACAGCCTGCGCTATAAATCAGCTCAACAATATCCTTGCGGATATCCAAAGCCTTTGCCTCAAGATTCATAATTACTCACCTCTCAAATAAGCCTTTACCTCTTCCTCAATTGGGTCGTAAAGATCCGGCTTTACCCCAATATATTTACATGCCTCGTAAAGTACAGGCACAACATTCTTGTGAATACCTACACAGTGGTGAATATAAGGGCCTTCAACAACCTTGGCCTCCAGACGCTTGATGTTCTCTACCTCAATCCAGAGATAGGTACCCATGCAGCGTGGGCCCTCAACGCCCTTGGCATTGCCCAGGAGCATGGAGTACTCGCCGTTGTCGCCATCAAAGCGGCACAGGGTAACATCACCATGACGGGCCTCAGCAGTCAGGGAACCAGGATGGTCAAAAGCTAATGGATAAGTAAGCTGAGCCTTTTCCTTGGCAATGGAAATTGGCCATGGACCGCAGTGCTGCAGAAGCTCACCATTTTCAATATCAGGATGACGAATAGTCCAGTCAGCGAAGAAGGAACGGGTTTCACCCATGCCGGCTGCCTCCACCAGAAGGGCGGTAATGGCACCGTGAATATCAGTTTCGCAGACTACCGGAATACCCTCGTCATTTAACAATGCATTGGCTGCACATGGCATAATGCCCAGCTCAGACTGGAGTGCGTTCCAGCACTGAATAGCTGCTGCATTGCAGCCATATTTCTTGATAAGGTTGGACATGCCCACCTTAAGGGCTGCTACGTTCTCAAGCTCGTCGTCCTTAACCTTGATTTCCATCTTCTCGCGGCAGTATGCCACTACCTTCTGGACCTCGGTGCCCTCTTCCTTGGCTGCCTTTACGGCATCCATAAGCTCAGGCATAGGAATTGGTGACAGCTGAATGTTGAACTTTTCCAGCAGCTCGCCTTCGTTGCACATGGTAGTCCAGAAATCATACGGACGTGGTGCAATCTGAAGGATTCGGATACTTCTAAAGGTCTTTACAATATTGCAGACTGCCAAAAAGTCCTTGATTCCCCGCTCAAACACCGGGTCACTGAGACGGCAGTTGGTCATATATGTAAATGGCACCTGAAAACGACGGAGCACCTTGCCTGTTGCAAACAAACCGCACTGAGTATCACGGAGTCTGACACCGTTTGGCTCCGGGCGTTCATCCAGTGGACCCCAGAGAAGAACCGGAACGTTCATGTCCTTTGCCAGACGGGCACACAAATACTCAGTACCAAAATTGCAATGAGGCAAAAATAATCCGTCGATCTTTTCTTTCTTAAATTTCTCTACGATCTTTAAGCGATCGTTCTCATCGTAGAGCAGCCCCTCCTCGTTAATATCATCGATATCAACGAAATCAACGCCCAACTCCTCAAGGCGCTGACGGGTTAATCCACGATACTTTACTGCATCTGGAGCACTGAAGATACTGCGTCGTGTAGGCGCATAACCTAATTTGATTTTTACCATGTCATTTTCCCCCTATAAAATAACACACATAATTATATCTAAATTTTTAGTTTCCCTTTTATTGGGTATCTTCCTTACCCTATACATTCTCTCTTTTTTTACACTCTTATTATAGCATTTGCTATATAAATTTTTCAATAAAATTTTAGTAAATTTATCGGTATTTTTTATTGTTTACCCCGTTTTTGGGTATGTTTTGGGTATTTTCAACTTGGTTTTAGGATTAATTCATGGGTTGTGGCTAAATAGTTTTATGTGTCTACAATTTTTATATAAAAATCCTCTCTAAAATTTTATAAATAATTTTATATAAAATTATGCATATTCCCCTTCTATTCCTAAAACAGCCAAATTTGACCAGGATACCCGTAAATGTTATCCTTATTCTAGTTTTGTACATTGCTAACATTTGCCAGACTTCCTCAAAAAGAGGAAGATAAGCAACCTTAAAGCTCTGGGTAAACTCGACTAGATTCAGCGGAAACAAAAATCTCCACTGAATAAGTCTCATTATATATGGAGGTACGCTCTTATGAGTTTAGATGGTATTTCTATGCATCCGTTGGCCATAGAGCTGGATAGGGCCATAACCGGCGGACGTATAGACAAGATTAATCAGCCAAATAAGCAGTCGGTTATTTTATCCGTAAGACAGCCGGGCAAAAATTATTTGGTTCATATTTCGATAAATCCCCAGAACCCTGCCGTTCATATTATAGAAAAGGCACCGGACAACCCTCCGGAGCCACCTATGTTCTGCATGGTTCTGCGCAAGCATATAGAAACTGCCCGCATTGCCCGGGTGTATCAGCACAGCCTTGACCGCATTATTATTTTGGATATGGACGTACTGGCCGCCGGAGGACAAATTGTCACCAAATCACTGGTGATCGAGCTCATGGGCAAGTACAGCAACATTATCCTGACACAGGATGATAACATCATTGATGTACTGCGCCGGGTAGGAGCCAATTCCAGCCGTATAAGAACAGTGCTGCCGGGAGATCCGTATGTTTTCCCACCAATTCAGGATAAGATGGATCTGCTGGAGTGTCCTATGGACAATGTGGTGGCTTCCATAAAGAGCAAAGGCGAATTAAAGCTCAGCAAGGCCATTCTCGATACCTGTCTGGGCTTTGGCCCGGTTACGGCCAAGGAAGTGGCCTTTGCCGCCGGCCTGCCCCACAACCAGCTGGTCAGTGAGCTGGAGGAAAGTGATTTTTCTTCTCTTAAGGATGCATTGACAGAAATTACAGGGGCCTTTAAGGAGCCATGTGGCGAAGCCTGTCTGGTAATCGATGCCAACAGGAAGCTGCTGGCCACTGCCTCCTTCCCTCTCCACTACTACATAAATGATACGGTACTGACCTTTGATACCATCAGTGAGATGCTGGCCAAGGCCTCCAGTATTGCCGGAAGCTTCCAGCTGCCGGACCGGGACCGCTTCAAGAAGCTTATCAAAAACGAGCTGAACCGGGCCGAAAACAAGGTGGATAAGCTGAAGGGCGATATTGCCGCGGCGGATAATGCCGAGGAATACCGCATTAAGGCGGATAATCTTATGACCTACCAGTATCAGCTGAAGGACAGGGAGGATGCCGTAGTTACTGTTGTGAACATCTACAGCGAAGCCGGTGAAAGCATTGATATTGCCATGGACCAGCGGCTGTCCGTCAGCGAAAATGTTCAGGCCTACTACAAAAAATATGACAAGCTGAAGCGTGGCAAGGAGCTGCTGGAAAAGCAGCTGGAGAAATGTCTGGATGATATAAAATATCTGGCCTCCATAGAGACTTCTTTGGAAGCCTCTACCAGCCTTGCGGAAATCAATGATATTAAAACAGAGCTTATTACCAATGGCATCTTGCGGGAAAACCTGAAGAAGCATGCTTCCGTAAAGCAGTCCCAGCCATTTAAGTTCACTGCCCCGGACGGCACTGTTATTCTGGTGGGCAAGAACAATTACCAGAATGACCGCCTCACCTTCAAGATCAGCAATCCGGGAGACATCTGGCTGCACACTCAGGAGATTCCCGGTTCCCACGTTATCATCCGCTGTGACGGTGAGGACCCATCCGAGGACACGCTGCTGCTGGCCTCCTATCTGGCAGTTCATTTCAGTCAGGCTGCCAACTCCTCCAAGGTGCCGGTGGACTACACCCGCTGCCGTTTCGTCAAGAAACCGGCAGGAGCCAAGCCGGGCTTCGTAATCTTCACCAACCAAAATACCCTCTATGTCACCCCGGAGGACGAGGTCCTGAAGCCGGTTCTTTTGCAGGAAAATCAATAAAATAGGACAAACAAAAAGGACAACGCACGTCAGTGTAAATACTGAATGCGTTGTCCTTATTTTTATGCTCATTTAGTCAAGAACGAATACGATTACCGATTGTTATCATCCTTATTGACCTTAATATCCTCCAGGCCATAATACTTACATAGTCCACCCTTTGTTACGCTGTTATCGAAATCCACAAAGAACACATGGCGCAGAGCCCGATTAGTCATCTTAATCGGCTCCATGTAGGCAATCGGCTCACCCTTGGTCACGGTTTCCTCCACAATTTCTATGCGGGCATTATGCTCCTGCTGCATGGTGTACATGACCACCGTAGCGGCAGAAATGGTGAACAGGCCAATGCCAAAAGCACCGGCATACAAAAGCTTCTCCGTGTACTGCTCATAGTACTGACGGATAATTGGTTCCCTTAAAACCGCCAACGTAGCAATAATAATCATGCACACTGAGCTGAAGGTTGCACGGGCCGGGAAGGTCGGTGCCGCCAGCATAACCATGTTGTTTAACAGGGCCAGGGCCAGCATAATTCCTGCATAACGAACAGACTCATAACGGTTCCATACTTCTCTGGCCTTCACATGCTGGGAAAGGAGCTTTATATTTTCCCCGGAAAGTCCCAGCTTTTTCTTGGCTACACCGTAAATCAGGAAAATTATAAACCAGTAAATGGCCATTTCCTCAAAGCCCCGGAAGATATTATTTACTTTGTCCAGCACCTTAGGGTCCGTCAGTCCAACCGGCACCATGACGCCGCTATACAGGGCATCTCTGAGAGCCCAGGCCACAAAGCTGCCATTAAAGTAGGACACCACCAGAAGTATGATAAGCCCAAGTAAAATCCACTGACCAGTGGTGATTTTTCCATCCACTTCTTTGAGGGCTATTCCCTTCTCCTGGGCCATTTTGATTTTAAAAATCCGCCATGCTATCAGAAGAATCAAAATCATTGGCAAAATGTAGAGAACCATCTCACCGTTGCCGGCAAACTGGTTGCCAATATGGGTAAGAATTCCCTTGCCCTGCCCCTGATCATCGTAACGGACGAAATTACCCGGTGCAGCCACCAGCCCCACCAGACCAATTAAGGCGCCTACACAGCCTGACAGCATCCATGCAGGCATATTGCCATTTTTCTTCATATACCAGCTGATGAGGGCCGACAGCCCCACCACGGTTACCGCCAAATTCTCCACTGACCAGCCGGCAATTACGCCAAACAGGAGCATTGGCAGAAGCATCCAGCCACCAAGGACTGATTCGCCTTTTTTCAAGGAAAGATTATATGGAAGTAAAAACAGGGCAACTGGCACCGCAGACCACAAATATACGGTGGAACCGCTTTTCCAGATAGCCACCTCGCCAAAATGTGGGAAGGACAGCCAGGCCAACAGGCTGGCAATGGCCACCATAACCGGCTCCTTGGTAAGGGAAGTATCCCGGCGGGCATGAAAATAAATCAGAACCACCAAAGCCACAAACATCAAGGCATTGGCAATATCAAACCAGATTTTCCCCAGCCACAGAAACAAATCCAGACAAAATACCGTGACCATACGGCCGCCATGCAGCATGTAATGCATATAGCAGGAATACAGCACATCACTGAAATTCTCGATGTGCACAGCCGTAGTATAAATCATGGAATAATCGTAATCATCACGATGCAAAGGCATCAATATATTAAGCATCAGCATCAGCAGAAAAAGCGCTGTCAATATCAGGCCTGTCTGCCAAACGTAATTTTTAGTCTGGGACAAAATGCTACACTCCTTAATTCTTAGTTACCTCCGGCTTTCTCACCGGACTGTCATATATAACCTTAATGCCGTTATATTCATCCACCAGATACACCGGACGATGCTTGCTCTCAGTAAACACCCTGCCCAGATATTCACCGATAATACCCAGAGAAAGCAACTGTACGCCGCCCAAAAACAGCATAACAGTAATCAAGGTTGGATACCCCGCCACCGGGTCACCATAACACAGGGCATTAAACAGCACGAAGCACATATACCCCAAGGCAAGAACGGAAACACCAAGACCAAGCATAGTAGTCATTCTGAGAGGTGCCGTAGTAAAGGAGGTTATACCCTCTATGGCCAGATTGCACAGTGACAGATAATTCCATGTGGTTTTGCCATAGGCCCGAGGCTGAACCTGGAAAGGGATTTCCTTTTTCTTATAGCCCACCCAGGTGTACATTCCCTTGGTAAACCGCTGATTCTCACGCATCAGCCGCAGAGCCGCCACACAGCGTTTATCCAAAAGACGGAAGTCGCCTACATCCCGCTGCAGCTTGTACTTGGACACGGAGTCCATGCCCTTGTAAAACAGGTTGGCCGCCGTGCGCTTCAGCCAGGCCTCATCCTGTCTATCAGTACGCTTGGCACAAACATCGTCATAGCCCTTATGCCACCAGTCTATCATTTCCGGAATCAGCTGTGGTGGGTGCTGCAGGTCAGCATCCATAATTATCACCGCATCCCCCTCGGCATAATCCAAGCCAGCCATCATGGCAGGCTCCTTGCCGAAGTTCCGGGAGAGGCTGATGTAGGACACATCACTATGATTCTCAGCCAGATTCCGTATCTTTATCAGAGTTTCATCAATACTGCCGTCATTTATAAACAGATAGTGAAATTCACAATCCTTTATATCCTTTAAGACATCGGACACCACCGTATAAAATTGTTCCACGCCCTCCTGCTCGTTATAGCAGGGAACTATGATAGTTATCTTATCCATTGTTGCCTTTGTCTCCTTAGCCTTCCATCACCAAAGAACGGAAATTGGTTATTTTCACCTTATTTTCTTCAATAAGCTTAATGATAGCCGGGGATGTCATGGCTTTAAATTCCGCCTCAAAATCGTGGTCCCAGCCTGTCTCAGGAATAAGCTGACCGTTATGGGTGCCCGGGTGCATCATAACCTCGGTAACTCCCGGCTTCAAATCACGGATAACACCGGCAAGGTTCTCCTCAGTTACGGCTTCTCCCGCCACAATGCCCGCAAAATAATCCGGAGTAGCCACGCCTCTCGCCTTGGCCTTACTGCCTGCCATCATAGCCAGAGTCCCCAGTCCCAGACGGCCAATAAGCTGACCAATGCCCCCAAACTCACCACTGAACAGTGGAGCCTTGGGAATGCGGACTGCCTTGATGCCTGCTTCCTTTACCAAATCCAGAACCACATTGATTACCCCAGGCAATGTATGCATGTGCTGATGGCTGTCTGCATGGGTCAGACTAAGTCCCGTATTCTGCATTTTTCTGAGCTGGGCACCAAGCTCTGCCCGTACCTCCTGCATATTTACGCTGCCAGAAACCAGCTTTTTTACAAAGGCTGAATGGTCATCCACAAAAACGCCTTCCTCCGTTACCAGAGAAGGAATCTCCTTGGGAGGCAATACAGGAAAACCATTTACCAGAGTAAAATGGATACCGACCCCCAGCTCCGGATGGCGCCGACCAATGTCCACTGCCGAATCAAAGGCTTTTGCTCCCGGCATAAGAGTGGCAGACCGCAGTATTCCCTTTTCTGTTGCCTGCTCCACCGCCTTATTAATCAGCTCATGACGGCCAAAATCATCGGCATTTACAATCAGTTTTTTCAAATATCTCAATCCATTCTATAGAAACTCAATTAAAACTCAATGTCTAACCAAGTTATTATACCGCAGTTAGTCCATTTTTTCCATTTTATGGGGAAATATTATCAAATTCAAAAGGACGGTCCCTAAGGCCGCCCCCAAAAACTATTATTTATACCGCTCCGGCCAGCAGGCCTTCAGATATTCGCTGATTCTGGCTTCCCGTCCGTTGGAGGTCGGGTGATAATAAGTAGTCCCCTTCATGGCTGTCGGGAGATACTGCTGCTTCACAAAATGATACGGAAAATCGTGGGCATATTTATAATTAATTCCATGCCCCAGCTTTGCCGCCCCTTTATAATGGGCATCCCGCAGATGCTCCGGAACCACACCACAGTCCTTGTGCCTTACATCAGCCAGGGCCGCATCTATAGCCATATAAGCCGCATTGCTCTTTGGTGCGGAAGCCACATAGGTTACGGCTTCTGCCAAAGGAATTCTGGCCTCCGGCATGCCCACAAACTGAACCGCCTGCACTGCTGCCATGGCCACCACCAGGGCAAAGGGATCCGCATTACCCACATCCTCTGCTGCACATATAGCCACCCGACGGGCAATGAAATTCAAATCCTCGCCACTGGCCAGCATCCGGGCCAGATAATGAATGGCCGCATCTGGATCACTTCCCCGCATGCTCTTAATAAAGGCCGACACCGTATCATAGTGATTATCGCCCTTTTTATCATAGCTTTGGATACGCTCTCCCAAAATAGTATGCAGCAGCTCCATGGTAATTTCACTGCCATCATCCACCATGGCAGCCGCCTGCTCCAGCAGATTCAGGGCCATACGGCCATCACCGCCGGAAAGCTGTGCCATGGCATCAACAGCCTCTTCGCTGGCTGTCAGCTTACGATTGCCCAGGCCCCGCTCCTTATCGTTTAAGGCCTGATTCAGCATCTTGGCCAAATCCTTGTCCGATAAAGCCGACAGTCGAACGATACGCACCCTGCTCAAAAGCGCATGATTTACCTCGAAAAAAGGATTTTCCGTGGTAGCACCTATCAGAATAAGCCGCCCGTCCTCCACATAAGGAAGCAACACATCCTGCTGGCTCTTATTGAAGCGATGTATCTCGTCAATGAATACGATGGTCCGCTTCTGATAAAAACGGCGGGCCTCCGCCGCTTCATCCACAATTTTGCGTATGTCACCGATACCAGCCGACACTGCGTTTAATTTTTTAAAATTACTGTTGGTAAGAGTGGCCACCATCTGGGCCAGGGTGGTTTTCCCCGTACCCGGCGGACCATAAAGAATCATGGAAGGAAGCTGGTCCTTCTCTATCATCTTTCTAAGGTATTTTCCCTTGCCCACCGCATCCTCCTGACCGATAAACTCGTCAAAATTACGGGGCCGCATACGCTGGGCCAAGGGTTCATACTGTTTACTTTCGCTCTGCTCAGCCGCAGCAAATAAGTCCATACCTAACTCCATATTGTTCCCTTACTTTCCTGTGGAACCAAAGCCACCTACTCTGTCAGCACCAACGCCGGCCTCGTCACCGTCCACGGTGAGATACTTGTAGAATATCCCCTGCGCCACCCGGGTTCCCTTGCCGATAAAAAAGTCCTTATCCCCGTGATTTATAAGAGGCACCATAATATGCCCCTCATTGTCCGGATTATTGTAATAATCCGCATCAATAATGCCCTGGCTGTTGATGCAGGAAATGGAATTTTTAATGGATATGCCGGAACGGACATGGATGCCCAAATACTCGTCGGGCTGCATATATGCCTTCAGCCCGGTAGGAACCAGCACCACCTTATGAGGTACCAGAGTCACATCCTCCGCCGCCTCAATGTCATACCCGGCACTGCGGCCTGTCTTGCGCTTTGGCAGATTTATGTTTTTGCCTTTATAGGTGCTTACCACCTGAAAGCCTCTGTTTTTCTCTGTCATACACTGATCAGTCTTTCTTTTCCCCGGTAATATTTTCGACAGGGCGTCCCATGGTAATGGTAGAAATGGCATGCTTGTACACCATCTGCTGCTTGCCCATGGAATCAATGATAACTGTAAAGTTATCAAACCCCTTTACAAAGCCCTTTATCTGAAAGCCATTAACCAGATGAATAGCCACCTGAATATTCTCCTTGCGCACCTGATTTAAGATACTGTCCTGCAAATTAATTACCTTTGATGTCATAACCATAACCCCCATTATCTCTTAAAAAATCTAGCTATGTTCCAGGAAACATTATCAATAAGTCCCCGTTCTCTATATAGCATAGGATGATACCAATGCACATAAGGCATTTTTCTATACCAGGTCAGCTGCCGCTTGGCAAAATGTCTGGTCCCCTTTTTTATCTCATCCACTGCCTTCTCCAGGGTATCAGTTCCCTGAATATATTTAACCATTTCCTTGTAGCCAATACCCTGCATGGCCTGGCTGTCCGGGGAGATACCGCTGTCCAGCAGCTGGCGAACCTCCTCCACCAGCCCCTTGGCCACCATTATGTCTACCCGCCTGTTTATTCTATCATAAAGGTCGGAGCGCCGCCAAATAAGACCTGCCACATAGGCATCATAAACCAGCTCACTTTCCTTTTCAGTGGAAATCTGCTCTCCCCCTAAATGATACACTTCCAAAGCCCGGATAACCCGCCTAAAATTATTGGCATGTATCCGTTCTGCTGCCTCGGGATTTACTTCCCGCAGCATGTCATGAATATACTGATTGCCCTTCTCCTCCGCCAGCTTCTCCAGCTTCATCCGATAAGCCTCATCCCCGGCGGTTTCATTAAACTGATACCCCTCCAGCAATGACTTGATATATAAGCCTGTACCCCCGGCGAGGATAGGCACCTTGCCCCTGCTGTTGATTTCAGTAATCAGCGGCTTTACCCGTTCAATGAAATCAGCAACATTAAAGGACGCATCCGATGGCAAAATGTCAATCATGTGATGGGCTATTCCGTCCCGTTCCCGCATGTCTGGCTTGGCAGAACCAATATCAAAGCCCTTGTAGACCAGTTGGGAATCCCCGGAGATAATTTCAGTTTTAAACTGCTTGGCCAGCTCAACAGCAAAGCCTGTCTTGCCGGAAGCAGTCGGTCCCAGCACCACTATCAGCTTTTCTCTCTGTTCCTTCGCCACGATGCATCCTCCATACAAAAATCATTAATAATAAAAGGACTACTGCTATAAATATACCACAAGCAGTAGTCCGTGAAAACAATTTAAAGTTAATTCCTAATGGATATTAAGCCTTAATCATATCATGCTCAATCATGTATTCTGCAATCTGGAGGGCATTGAGAGCTGCACCCTTGCGGATCTGGTCACCGCATACCCAGAAGTTCAGACCATGGTCAATGGAATAATCCTTGCGGATACGGCCTACCTCTACATCATCCTTGCCGGAGGTCTCCAATGGCATTGGATATTCCTGCTCGTCAGGATTATCTCTGAGGGTAACACCAGGGAACTTGGCCAGAACCTCCCGGGCCTTCTCCACAGAAACCTCGTCCTCAAACTCCACGTTTACGGACTCGGCATGGCTGCGGTATACAGGCACGCGGATAGTAGTAGCAGTAATACGCATATCCTGGTCATTCATGATTTTCTTGGTCTCGTCGATCATCTTCATCTCTTCCTTGGTGTAGAGATTTTCCTTGAAGACATCGATCTGAGGAATCAGGTTGAAGGCAATCTGATAGTGCTTCTTCAGTGCAGCACCTGGCAGAATGTTGGCCACAACCTCCTTGCCCTCGTTGATATCCTTAACCTGCTGCTCCAGCTCAGCCATAGCTTCCTTGCCACCGCCGGATACAGCCTGATAGGTGGATACAACCACACGCTTAATCTTGGCTACATCATAAAGAGGCTTCAGAGCCATAACCATAATAATAGTAGAGCAGTTTGGATTGGCAATAATGCCCTTGTGCCAGGAAATATCCTCAGGATTTACCTCCGGCACAATCAATGGAACCTCAGGGTCCATGCGGAAGGTACTGGAATTATCAATAACGATGGCACCAGCCTTGGCAGCAGCAGGACCAAGGGTCTTGCTGATGGAACCACCGGCAAACAGTGCAATATCTACATCATTGAAGGAGTTCTCTGTAGCTTCCTCAACGGTATATTCCTTGCCCATAAACTGGATTTTCTTGCCGGCAGAACGCTTGGATGCAAGCAATTTTAGATTGGCAAACGGGAACTTGCGCTCCTCGATAAGATTCAAAAACTCCTGTCCAACGGCACCAGTAGCACCCAGAATGGCAACATTGTAATTCTTCATACTTATATTTCCCCCTTAAAATGGACCTTAATCCATAAACTTATCCAACCCAATAATGAGACCCTTGTGACCCAAAATACTCTTTGCTGCCAGACAAACTCCCGGCATAAAGGATTCACGGTTCAGAGAATCGTGGCGAATGGTAAGGGTCTGACCCAGACCACCGAAGATAACCTCCTGATGGGCCACATAGCCTGGCAAGCGGACACTGTGAATATGCATGCCATCCACATCAGCTCCCCGGGCCCCGGCAACCTTTTCCTTTTCCTCAGGATTACCCTGTACATGGGCCTTGCGCACCTCGGAAATCAGGGCCGCAGTCTGCAGTGCAGTACCGGATGGAGCATCCAGCTTCTTGTCGTGGTGAAGCTCAATAATCTCCACCTCCGGCATATATTTGGCTGCCTGCTTGGCCATCTGCATCATGAGAACAGCACCGATGGCAAAGTTTGGCGCAATGAATACCGGAGTATCGTTGGCCTCAGCCAGTTTGGCCAGCTCCTGCTTCTGTCCATCGGACAGGCCGGTAGTACCAATTACTGGTGCCACTTTATTATTAAGGGCCACCTGGGCACTGCCAAACACCACATCAGGAATTGTAAAGTCCACCATTACCTGTGGCTTTACAGCATCAATAGTAGCCTGTAAGTCCTTGGTAAAGCTGACACCGCACTTGGCCAAGCCAACTGTTTCTCCCGCATCACCTTCACCTACTATATCAACGGCGCCCACCAGCTCCAGGTCCTTATCCTCAAGAACGGCCTTTACCACTGCCTGGCCCATGCGGCCGTAGGCACCATTTACCAATACTTTTATCAAAGTACAACCCCTCCGTAAAATTATGATTGTCCACTGCTGACGCATATAGACATCACATAATATTTTATATACAATGGTACTGTTTGGCAAGAAAAATTTCGTATTTTTCCATTTGCAGAGTACAAGTGTCTACTTCAAGAAAGGTTGCGTTACATTTGAGAATAAATCTTCCCCAACTTTATTTCAGTAAGCTGATGCGGGCCATTACTGAATTTGAACTTATTGAAAACGGGGACAATATAATGATTGGCGTATCGGGGGGCAAGGACAGCATCTTTTTGGCCTACGCCATGGCCATGATGAAGCAGCGGCTGAAAAAGGATTTCAAGCTGAAGGCCGTTACCATTAATCCCATGTTTTCCGATAACTTTGGCGACGGAGTGGAGCGTATCCGTGCCTTCATGCAGGAGCTGGATATTCCCTTTGATACCATTGATGTTGATATTGCAGGAACCATCGAGGCCCAGAACGGCAAGGACCCGTGTTATTCCTGTGCCTTCTTCCGTCGGGGCGCAGTAAACCGCTTTGCCAAGGAGCATGGCTGCAACAAGGTAGCCTACGCCCATCACCATGATGATGCGGTGGAAACCTTCTTCATGAGCCTGCTGTATTCCGGCCAGATTCACACATTTACCCCAAAAACTTATCTGGATAAAATGGACGTTACAGTTATCCGTCCCCTGGTGTACTTTAGGGAGCAGGAAATCATTGATGCCATTGAATATCACGGTTTTAAGCCTGTGGCATCCCCTTGTCCTTATGACGGACACACCATCCGCCAGACCGTCAAGGAGCTTATACAGACCATGAGCAAGGATAATCCTCAGCTATATCCCCATCTTGCCTCCGCCATGAGGGAAAATGCCGTGGGAGAGCTATGGCCGGCTCCAAAAAACCGCCAGGAAATGAAAAAAGCCTATTACAGTTATATGTATGGGAATAATAATGGCTGAACATACTGCTTTTCAGCATACAAAAAGGACTGCGACATTTTTATGTCTGCAGTCCTTTCTTATATTGTCTTATTGTGCTGGATTCAGCATCTTCTCGTAGTCCTCTACGCAAAGCGGTCGGCTGAAATAATAGCCCTGTATCATATCGCAGCCCAGATCCTTTAAGATATCCACCTGGAATTTTTCTTCTATGCCCTCGGCCACAGTCTTGATGCCCAAATCCTTGGCCATCATCATCATATAGCGGACAACGGCAAGATCCTGATTGGACATATTGAGGGTCATGGAATCAAAGAAGCTCTTGTCAAACTTCAGGATATCCAGCGGAATTCTGTTCAGAAGCCCCAAAGAGGAACAGCCTGTTCCAAAATCATCCATGGCAATCTTGAAGCCCAGCTTGTGAATCTCATTAATAAAGTCTATTACCACATCTTCATCAGTACCAGTGGAGCTTTCCAGAATCTCAAACTCAATCAGATCCTGCGGTATATCGAAGAGAAACAGCTTTTCCTTTACAAACTGCAGATATCCTGCCCCGTTCTGCATGGTTGGTCGGGTCACATTTACGGAAATCGGATGGATTTCCAGTCCCTTGGAGCGCCACTCACAAATGTTCTGGCACACCAAATCCATTACGTGCATATCCAGACGCACTGCATTGCCATCCCGTTCAAACAAAGGAATAAATTTCCCCGGCGGCATAAAGCCCATTTCGGCACTGTTCCAGCGGATAAGGGCCTCCGCACCACCATGGACGGCCTTGTCCCCTCCAATATAGAACTTTGGCTGATAATACATCATGAATTCGCCACGTTCAATACCGATAAGGAAGGCATCCTCAATTTTCTTGTCCTCAAAAAGCTCCCGGCGCATGCTCTCGTCAAAAAGATGAACAGTGTTGATATTTTCGCTCTTGCCCCGTTTCCTGGCAATATTGGCATCATCCGCAAATCTGGCTGCCAGCTCCCGACATCTTTCCTGAAGCTCCTCTGGGGTACACCCCGCCAAATCATTGCGCAGATCCTTGGCACAAATACGTATACCACCGGCGGAGAAGGAAATCATGTGGTTATATATGCCACCATTTAAATCTCCTTGAATATCCTCGTCATTGGTGGAAAGCAAATCGATGGACACATTATCAAGTATGCTGCGAATACGTCTGTAATCGCTGTCCCTATCCTGACTCTTCAAAAGCAGATAGAAAACATCATCATATATACGGTAGCACTGCTCCCCTTCCTTAAGGTTATTGGAAAGCATTTCACCCACCATGCGGATAATCTTTGTACCACCGGCAAATCCAAATACGTCATTTACAGTCTTGAACTTATCAATATCCAGGGTCACCATAATGTAATCCTGGTTATCGTCGCCTTGAGAAAGAAGATCCAAAAAATCCTCATTGTACCCCACTATGCTTGGCAGCTGGGTAACATGATCCTTTATATCACGCTCATGATACTCATGGAGTCTCTTCTTTTCCGCCAGTATGGAATAGCCGGCATTAATGGCCACCAGCAAAAATACAACCACCAGGCCCTTGTTTAAATAGTTGGCCACGGCCAGGGATTCAGCCTTTGGCAAAACCGACATCAGCTGAAATTCCATGTAGTTGCTGAGAGCAAAAAGCACAACGCTGGTAAGAATAGCCAATATTATAATCATGTTGCTTCGCTGCTTTAAAATCTTTATCATATGGAAGTTTGCCCCTCCTTCTTTTTTCTGGCCAAGGAAGCCATTATGCCGAAAACACAAATAAATGAGAAAATCCTGAATATCATCTGAATGGCCTCCAACAAGGCCTCATTATCTGCACCGGTCACTGACTGAACCGCATTTACATCCATGATAATGGTTACTATGGCCATCGAAAAGGCCTGGCCAATAAGCCTCATGGTAGCCAGCAGGGAAGATGCGGTACCATAATACTTAGGCTGGCAGGCTCCTAAAATTGCATTGTTGTTCGGTGAGGAAAATAATGCAAAGCCTATACCAATCACCATCAATATCAGCCCCACAAGCACCAGGGAGCTGTCCCTGTGAAGCCACGACAGGGCAAACAGTCCCACGCTGTTAATAGCCATTCCCACGGAAGCAACTACCCCCGGATCAATTCTGTCAGATAAGGCCCCGGCCTTTGGTGACAAGGTAGCCATCATAAAGAACTGCAGCAGGATGACACCACCGGCCACCGTGGCACTCAGACCACAGATAACCTGCAAATACATGGATACCAAAAAGCTGATTGCAAAGGTTGCGGCATAATGGAGCATAGCCGCCAGATTGCTGCATGTAAACACCCGGTTTCCAATAAACAGATTTACATCCAAAATAGGGTGTTTGGTCTGACGCTCCACATATATAAATACTCCCAAAGCCACCAAACCGGCAATAAAGAGATAAATTCCCAGAGTATCCGTAATTTTCGAAAAACCATACAGAATCATGGGTATGGTTATCATATAGCAGAAGCTGCCCTTATAGTCAAAGGGTGCCCCCCTGTCTCCATACCATTCTTCCTTTACACGGAGCATGAAAATCAGCCCCGAAGCTGCCACAGCTCCCGTAATCAGAAAAAACCAGCGCCAGCCCAAATACTCACATATCAGACCGCCAAGGGCCGGTCCACAGGTCAGCCCCACGTAAACCGAGGCTGTCTGATACCCCAAAATGCGTCCCCGCTCCTTTTTGTCAAACACCGAAGCCAGTACTGCCATTCCGGGGCCAAAAACCATGGCCATGAGCCCCCCCTGTATAAATCGTATATCCATGAGAAAATCTATAGAGGGGGCAAAGCCTGCAATAAGCAATGTAATGGAGAACATGACTATGCCGATTTTATAAAGCCGCTTTCTTCCTAAAATATCGGCCGCCTTGCCCAGGGGCAGATTAAATATGGCTGAACCAAACAAATAGGCCGCTGCTACCCAGCTAAGGTCCCCTGTCATAGCATCAAAATCCCGACCTATGGAAGGAAGGGCCACGTTAATGCCACTGCCCACCATGGAGCCAATGAAAGATGTTATCATAACTGCATATAAAACGTACTTCTGCAAGTCATCATCCCCCGTACTTCTCTTAAGTATAATTTTACAATAAATTAAACTAATATTCTACGATATTAAGGAAATAGATTTGTTTACTTGCAAAAAAATACCAGGCTACTGGCATAGCCTGGTATAAAAATAATTATACGGAATTAATATTTAAACTTGCGGGCCTCCACATTAAGCTCCTCTGCCAGCTCAGCCAGTGAATGGGCTGCTGCAGCAATTTCTTCGTTGGAAGCGGACTGTTCTTCTGTAGCTGCCGAAATTGTCTGGATTTGACGTGAAGTATCACGGCTAACCTTATCAATGGATTCAACGGCATCTACTATGCTATTTGCACCATCGGATACAGTGCTAACAGAAGAATCAATTTCCGTCATCTGATCGCTGATATTGCCAACCTTATTCATGATAGCCCGGAACTGCTCACCTACGTTGCGGATGGCTTCAATACCTTCCTTAACATCATTGGTACCAGTTTCCATGGTCTTAACAGCCTTTTCGGTCTCGCCCTGAATACCGCCAATGCGGGTTCTGATTTCTTCCGCAGACTCCTGGGACTGCTCAGCCAGCTTGCGAACCTCCTCTGCTACTACAGCAAAGCCACGTCCTGCCTCGCCAGCACGGGCTGCCTCAATAGCTGCATTCAATGCCAGGAGGTTTGTCTGTTCAGAAATAGCGGTAATGGCATCTACAATCTCACCAATCTGCTGTGATTTCTCACCCAACTGAGCAACAACAGCAGCAGACTGAGTAACGCTCTGCTCGATGTTGTTCATCTTGGATACAGCATCTTCCATCAGTCTTTCACCCTTTTCTGCAGCCTCTGCAGTGGAATTGGTGGCCTCTGTAACCTTCTTTGCCTTTTCAGCCATGCTGTTGATATCATTGTATACCATATCAACATTATGCTTGGCGGTATCAATGTCCATAAGCTGACTTTCAGTACCATTGGCTACTTCGCCTACAGTCTCAGCCACATTTACGGAAGCATCTGCAGACTGGCTGGCATTGGCCGTAAGCTCCTCAGAAGCATTTGCCACCTTGCTGGCTGTCTCGGTAATTTTCTTAATAGTACCTCGCAAATGATCCTGCATCCTATTGAAGGAATTTGCCATATCTCCCAATTCATCACCAGAAGTTACATCTACATGGCGGGCATTGAGATTACCAGCTGCCATGCCTTCAATTGCAACCTTCAAGGAACCTGCCACAGACTGGAGCTGGTTACCAAACATCATGCAGGCGGCAAGAATAAGGAGAATACCAATTATGGAAACAACGATAAACTTGTTACGCAGGGAGGTAACAGGAGCAAAAACAACATCCTTGCTTACAACTACAGTTGCAATCCAACCGGTGGTGTCCAAGGTGGAATAGGCTATTACATCATCGCCATCTACAAAGAAGCCTTCACCATTCTTTGTCATCTCAGCAAAATGACTACCCCAATGCTTTTTATCTACTTTTTCCAATGGAGCTGTATCATCATTGGCACCAATAATAACACCAGACTGTTCAATAATATAGCCTACGCCTTCACCACGATACTTAAAATCCTCAACCATTTCTTTTACGCGGGCAATCTGCACATCTTCACAGATAGCACCGGTAAAGCCACCCTCACCAAAAAAAGGTGTAATACAAGAAATAACCAAGGTATGGGTAATGGCATCCTCGTATGCCTCGGTTACAAAGGTTTTCTTTTCGCCCATG
Source organism: Anaerovibrio sp. JC8 (assembly GCF_002100115.1). GTDB lineage: Bacteria > Bacillota > Negativicutes > Selenomonadales > Selenomonadaceae > Anaerovibrio. Next base: position 179,458 of record NZ_ANBM01000005.1, read on the forward strand.
GCCTTTTTGTACCAAGGTCTGGTGGTAGCATCAATTACACCGGTGATATCGCCGTCCTTGAAGCTCATCAAGGCACCATCCTTATGGGCTGCAATCATACCCAAAATAGTAGGATCATCGCCACCCATGGCCAGATTACTCTTGGTCATAACAGCCTCATGGGAACCGCCGGCACTGGTTATAACCTGGCCAGCAGCCGTGGACATGGATTTACGTCCTTCTACCCACTCACCGATTTCACCCTTTTCAGCCTGAACCACGGCCACCAGCTCTGCCTCAACGCTTTCTTCCACTGTATTATTGGAGGAAACTAAGCCCACAATGGAGATAATTGCCATCAGCAGGCCACAGCCCACAGCAAGCAGAGCAAATTTTTGTTTTAATCGCATACTCATTCACCTTCCTAGATAAAATGATTAACCAAGATAGTTGCATTAACAAACTTTTTCCTTACATCTTCTATAATTCGACACATTAGTTATAATTCCTTTAAATGAGTCCAATCAATTTTAACTTTTAAAAAGTACACAAAAAAAGCTGGAAAGCATTGAATTATCAAAGCTTCCAGCTTTTTAAAATCATTATATCTTAGCCAACCTGAGCGGTCAATACTTCAATAGCCTTTTCCAAAGCAGCATTCAAATTCTCCGGCTTCTTGCCACCGGCCTGGGCCATATCTGGACGGCCACCGCCGCCACCGCCTACAACAGCAGCAGCTTCCTTGATAACCTTTCCGGAATGGGCACCCTTGGCCACAGCCTCCTTGGAGGCCTTAACTACCAGGTTCACCTTGTCACCATTAACAGTACCAAGTACAACTACACCGTTGGTAATCTTCTCGCAGGTCATATCAGCAATGCTTCTGAGGTCATCCATATCAGCAGCCTGTACAGCGGCAGCAATTACACTAACCTCGCCCACAGTCTTAACCTTGTCGGTGAGAGCCGCAGCATCAGCCTTGGCCTTTTCTGCATTGATAGCATCCAGCTGCTTCTGGAGCTCCTTGGCCTGGGCAGCCAATGCCTCAACATGGGATACCAGCTCGTCCTCACGGCACTTCAGGGCAGCCGCAGCATCAGATACCATCTTGGCCTTGTTATTGGCATATTCCAGAGCCGCACGGCCGGTAATAGCCTCGATACGGCGTACACCTGCAGCAACACCGGTCTCGGATACAATCTTAAAGAGGCCAATCTGACCTACATTCTTAACATGGGAACCACCGCAGAGCTCCATGGAGAAGCCAGGAACGCTTACCACGCGGACAACATCGCCGTACTTCTCGCCGAAGAGGGCCATAGCACCCTTTTCAACAGCAGCATCCTTGGACATTTCCTCGATAACCACGTCGGTACCCTTGAGGATTTCGTTGTTTACCAGCTCCTCTACATCAGCCAGCTGCTGAGCACTTACTGGCTCAAAGTTGGTGAAGTCAAAGCGGAGTCTGTCGCCATTTACGGAGGAACCAGCCTGGTTAATCTGGTCACCTACTACAGTCTTCAGGGCTGCCTGCAGCAGATGGGTAGCAGTATGGTTACGGGCGGAGGACAGCTTCTCAACCTTGTCCAGCTTAATCTGAACCTTGTCCCCTACCTTCAGCTGACCCTCTTCAACGTAAGACTCATGGTAAATAGTGCCATCTGGCAGTTTCTTGGCATTGGTAGCCTTAATACGGCCCAGCTCGCTGATGAACAGACCAGTATCACCTACCTGGCCGCCGCCCTCTGCATAGAATGGGGTAACAGACAGGATAATGCCTGCTTCCTCGCCATCCTGAAGGGAATCAACCAGAACGCCATCCTTCCAGATAGCCACAACCTCAGCCTCAGTAGCAGTTTCATCATGCTTCAGGGCTGCAGTATCAATATTTTTCAAATCTGGTACAGCAAAACGCTGATTTTCTGCACGGGCAGCTCTTGCACGGTCACGCTGCTCCTGCATTTCCTTGTCGAAGGCATCCTTATCGAACTCGATGCCATTCTCCTGCAGAATTTCCTCAGTCAGCTCCCAAGGGAAACCAAAGGTATCATAGAGCTTGAAGCTCAATGCACCATCGAGAACCTTCTTGCCGGCAGCCTTGGTCTCAGCCATATAGCCGTCCAACAGCTCCAGGCCCTGCTCCAGGGTAGCGGAGAAGCGGTCTTCCTCAAGGGAAATAACCTTCTTGATATAATCCTGCTTCTGGGCCAATGCCTCGAAATCGCTGGCACCGTCATAAATCTTGCAAACAGCATCCACTGCACCCTCAAGGAACTTGTCCTTGATGCCCAGCATGCGGCCATGACGGATAGCACGACGGAGAATACGGCGCAGTACATAACCACGGCCCTCGTTGGAAGGAAGAATACCGTCCATAATCATGATGCTCATGGAACGGGCATGGTCAGCAATAACCTTCAAGGATACATCCTTGTCTGCATCCTCACCGTACTTCACACCGGAAACCTTGGAAGCATACTCGATGATTGGGAACAGCAGGTCAGTCTCGAAGTTGCTTGGTACACCCTGGATTACAGAAGCAATACGCTCCAGACCCATACCAGTATCAATATTCTTGTTTTCCAAATCGTTGTACTGACCATCCTCAGTACGATCAAACTGGGTAAATACGTTGTTCCAGATTTCCAGATAACGGTCGCAGTCACAGCCTACAGCACAGTCAGGGCTGCCACAGCCGCGCTCCTCACCCAGATCGAAATAAATCTCGGTATCAGGACCGCATGGACCAGGGCCGATTTCCCAGAAGTTATCATCCAATGGAACGATGTGTGTTGGGTCGAAGCCAGGCTGCTCCTCCCAAATCTTGCGTGCCTCATCATCCTTTGGATAAATGGTAGCCCACAGCTTGTCCTTTGGCATTTCCAGAACCTCAGTAAGGAACTCCCAAGCCCAAGGAATAGCTTCCTTCTTGAAATAATCGCCGAAGGAGAAGTTACCCAGCATCTCAAAGTAAGTCTGATGACGGGCTGTGCGGCCCACGTTCTCAATATCACCAGTTCTGACACAGCGCTGGCTGGTGGTGATACGGTTGCGTGGCGGCTTAACCTTGCCGGTAAAATATGCTTTAAATGGTGCCATACCAGCACCAATCATTAACAAAGTTGGATCATTTTCAGGAATCAGAGAAGCACTTGGCAATCTCAAGTGGCCTTTCTTTTCAGCAAAGAAAGTAAGATAAGCTTCTCTAAGCTCATTACCTGTCATTTTCTTCAAAACAATCTACCTCCAAAGAATATGTAAATTATTAAGTATTCACACTAACTTTAAGATTATACCATATTTATTGGCCAATATGAAGATTTACACAAAAATAACTGCCGCATACAAGTATACAGCAGTTATTGATATTCCCGAATTTACAGTGGTATCACTGTAATATCTCTTTTACCAGATTAATGGCTGCTTCCTCACTGGAATCGTTGGTGCCCAGCTCTCCCCGGAAGGCCCGGGACAGAATGGCTTTTTTGATGATTCCGATGGAAGCAAGGGACTGCTCACAGGAAGCATTTACAGTACGCTCCTTGGCCAACAGATTACGCAATATAGATGATATTTCCTGCTGCTCATGCATAGTAGGAACAGAAACCTGTATATCCTGCTTTTCCTCCAACGCCAGTGTTTCCTCAACGGGCTGGGAATCAGTCTCCTGGGAATCAGCCTCCGGCTGTTCAACACAGTCTGACTTCTTCAGCCACTCCCTAAAAGGCTCATAAATATCCTCTGAGTCAAGGGATTTGGTGCACCAGCCATCGATTGAAACACCTTTGATTTTCCGCCAAAAAGAGGTCAATTTTCCGGTTACGCCACCATGGATAATGGCCTTTTTCCGCAGCTCTGCCCCATCCAATACACTTTGGATTTTTTCCTCTGCCGCATTCAAATCAGCAAGCATAGGCTCAATAAGTGAGGCAATCCGCTTCTGCTCAGGCACAGGTGGCAAAGGAACAGGCATATTGCCCAAGGCCTTGCCGGCAAGCTGTATTGGCTTGGAGCTGCTTGCATTCTTGTACAGATAATCCTCAAAATTAAGAATCAAAAATTTGGTATACATACTATCAACAGCATTGCTTCTGATGGCGTTCATTCCACGGCCCAGACAATACTCCTTGTCTGCTACTACAGGCTTTCCAAGAATTACCTTGGCAGAAATCACCACATCCCCGGCCTGGGCCAATCTGGCAGCCGCCTTGGTATATTTTTCCGTCTCTATGGAATTATCCTTAAGCTCTCCCGCTCCGCTTATTACAGGAATACAGGAGGCATCCTCAGTTATATCATCTTTTTTGGGAGACTGCCCCAATATAATATCACAAACGCTTCCAAGTTTTGCCCAGCACCAGTTTTCCGGTATCTGATATGGCTGCTCCTCCACCGGCACCAGGGCATCCTGAAGCTTCTCTTCTAAAGTCAGTTGTTTTTTTGCCATTTCTATATTATCTCTCCAAAGATTCCAGGGTATTTACTACAGCTTTCATCAGGTTAGCAGCCTGCTCCAGCTGCCCAGCCGCCTCCCGTACAGCCTCCAGCGGATCAGGAAGCTCCTCAACAGCCACCCCGTTATCTATGTTCAAGCTCTCATCATTTTCCACGTATCTTCTCCTCCATAATCATAAATGCTACCCTTTATAATAATATATGTAATTGAATTTGACAAATAAAGTTGTACCATAAAAAGACAAATGCCGCTGACTCAAATTGAGCCAACGGCATTTCCTTTAGGAATTTTCAGTGCAATAAATTACATTTCCTTATGAAAACCGCAGCCATCAAAAGGTGCCTTGTCAAGCTGGGCCATCTGCGGACAGCGGCATTTACCATTACCCTGCTCGTACTCAATCATGGTTTCGTAGGTATCAATATAATGATGCTCCCCTCCCCAATATCTGCAGCTTGCACAAACCGTGGTTTCCTTATTAATTGTAGCCATATAAATTCCTCCTTGCCCGTATAAAATAATCACATTTGAATTTCAGCTTTCATCATTATTATACAAAATCCGCACAAAATATTATTAAACTGCTGGTTAAAATAATGCCCATCCAAATATAGTGCCCCAAAATGTAAAGAAAAAAGCAGCCCGAAGGCTGCTTAAAAATCAAATTATAAGTTTCTGGGTAATAGATTTAAAAAACTCTTTGCTCCAAATTTCGATAGAATCCGGATTACGAACAAATGGCAATACATCTTCTTTGGCCTGTGAATAATCAATGATTACAATTGCCATATTATTATGGCTGTAGTAGGATTATGATAGCGATGCAATACAAAGCAATACATTTGTGAGGTATTATGATTTCTAAAATAAAATTGCCAGGAATGACAATAGAATATACTGGTAAGATTCCAGATAACCAGCTGGTACTTGTTGGGGGTGGCAGGCAACCCGACAGACAGTGGCTAAAGACAGTAGCCACTGACAAGGAGCTGTGGTGCATTGACCACGGGATGGATATTTGCCATGAGCTGGGTCTGGTGCCGAAATATTTGCTGGGAGATTTTGACAGCTGTGCTTCTGATAGCCTGACTTGGGCAGAAGACCACGGAGCAATAATTGAGCGTTTTAATCCCCAAAAAGACTTTACGGATACCCAGGCGGCTCTTGCCAAGGCAAAAGAAGATGACCATTACACCATACTAACGGGTGCCCTGGGAAAACGCTTTGATCATACCTACAGCACAGTATATTCCTTTGGATATTCGGGAATCAAGGGCTGTATTGCCGACGAACAGGAGACTGTATTATTCCTCCACGACGGAGAGACTATCTCCATAACCTTGGACCACAACCCAAAGGCCATTTCCCTGCTGCCTATTACTGACACCATGCAGGGTGTTACCACCCGGGGACTGTACTGGGAACTTAAGGATGCCGAGCTGACCCAAAGCAGGCCTTATGCTGTCAGCAATATTCCAGCCCATAATACGGACCATACCGCTGCTACAGATGCCGGCACCTTTACTGTGTCAATAGCCAAAGGCATTTTGGCCCTATACATCTGCCAGACAGAATAATATACCGACTCAATTTACTATATTTTTACAATAAAAAAGCCCTATAGATAGACTTTGGATACGTACGGGAACAGTCTATTTATAGGGATTTTTTGTTTCACTCTAACTTTAATTATACCACATAAGTTAATTAATAACAAATTATGTCTTCCCCGCCTCTGTTTGTAGTATATTTTTAATACAAATGTATCTATGATAATTATTTTTTCCTAAAATAATTACAATTAACTCTACTTTTCATAAATATTTTTTGATATTTTTACAATTTTTTATTATAATTCTACTTGACATTTAATCATACAAGTACTATGCTTTGCATAGTATATATATATGTTTTATAAGGGAGTGTTGTTTATGGATATCAAAATTCAGCGTACCACCAAGCCAAAAACAAAACCGGACCAAAAGGCCCTGGGCTTTGGCAAATATCTCACTGACCACATGTTCCTGATGGACTACAATCCGGAGCAGGGCTGGCATGATTTCCGCATAGTTCCATACGGACCTATTCCCATGGAGCCGGATGCCGTGGCACTCCACTATGCACAGGAAACCTTTGAGGGATTAAAGGCTTACCGTTATCCAGATGGTTCCGTTCATCTCTTCCGTCCGGATATGAACGCCAAGCGTTTAATCAACTCCAATAAACGCCTTTGTATGCCGGAGGTTCCGGTGGAGCTTTTTGTGGAGGCTTGTAAGGCCATTGTCCGCGTGGATGAGGACTGGGTACCATCCGAGCCTGGCACTTCCCTTTATATCAGACCATTTATGTTTACCAGCGAGGGTCAGATTGCCCTGCATAACTGCACCCGCTTCACCTTCGCCATCATTCTCAGCCCTGTAGGAGCTTATTTTGCCGAGGGTATCAATCCTGTAAAGATTTTGGTTGAGGATGAATATGTCCGGGCCGTAAAGGGTGGCACTGGCTTTGCCAAGTGCGGTGGCAACTATGCCGGAGCCATGATTGGCCAGGAAAAGGCAGAAAGATTGGGCTATTCCCAAGTGCTGTGGCTGGATGGTGCTGAACGCAAATATGTGGAGGAAGCCGGTGGCATGAACTTTGTTTATTCCATTAATGGCGAATTCTGGACCGCCCCAACAGAGGGCACTGTTCTTCCTGGTATTACCAGAGATTCCATTCTCCACATTCTCCGTGACTGGGGTGTAACTGTCCGTGAGGAACGCATGGACATTGATACCCTGATGGCTGCCGGCCACGATGGCTCCCTGAAGGAAGCCTTTGCCTGCGGTACTGCGGCGGTAATCTCCCCGGTAGGTGCCCTAAACTACAAGGGTGATGAGGTTACCATCAACGATTTCACCATTGGTGAGCTGACCCAGAAGCTCTACGATTACCTCACCGGCATTCAGTGGGGCAGGGAAGAAGACAAATATGGCTGGACAGTAGCCATCAAATAACAATAACTGATAATCAACGTTTATTTTAATGATGCAAGAGGCTTTCACCCCCTATGCGCATTTTTTAGGAGGAATAATTATGGCTAACAATGAATTATGGAAACTGGTTGCAGATTTAAAGGGTCCTAAGTATAAGTGGGTAGACCTGACTCATGAGCTTAGCCCGGAAACACCCCACTGGTATGGCTTTAAGCCGCTCCAGCAGGACCTGTTGTTTGATTATCTGGATGGTACAGCAGAAGACAAGCTGGCCCCAATGCGGGTTTATCAGTACAGCGTGGCCGGTCAGTACGGCACCCATGTAGACGCTCCTGTACACTTCCACGACAAAGCCCGTTCCCTCAGTGAAATAGAGGTTGATGAGCTGGTATTCCCACTGGTGGTTATTGATAAATCTGCTGAATGTGCCGCTAATCCTGATTTTATTCTTACCATTGATGATATCAAGGCCTGGGAAAAGGAATATGGCAGGATTCCAGAGGGTTCCTTTGTTGCCTTCCGCTCCGACTGGTACAAGAAGTCCAATCTGGACAATCCGGATGAAAATGGTGTGCCTCACTATCCTGGCTGGGATGTGGCGGCCATTAAATGGCTGGTGGAAGAGCGCAACATTGGTGCCATTGGCCATGAACCGGCTGATACTGACCCTGGTTTCGTAACCACCAAGGAGGGTGCTTACCCATATCCAGGTGAACAGTACATCTTATCCGTGGACCGCTTCCAGATTGAGGTTATGCGCAATCTGGACCAGCTGCCACCAACCGGGGCCATTATCGTAACCGCATTCCCACGATTAAAGAATGCACCAGGCTTCCCAGCCCGTGCCTTTGCCATTGCACCTGTTGAATAAACTTTTATCTCGTTTTGAAAAGGAGACTTGATATGGCACTGAAATTTGATGAGCAGCTTTCCCGGCTGCAAAAGCCTGACCGGGCAGAAATGACCGATGAGGAATACAAGCTCTTTGACAAAAATGTCAAAGCCATGATGAAAAACTGGGGCTTCATTAATAATCTGTTTAAGATTTTGCCCCTTAATGCCAAGGAATACATCGGTTTTCTGAACCTCAAGCAGTCACTGTACAATGACACCTGCTATCTCACCGATGCCCAAAAGGAAATGATTGGCGTTGTGGTTTCTTCCTACAACTGCTGTCATTATTGCCTTACTACCCATGGAGATAATCTGCGGGGAATGTGGAAAAATGCCCGGCTGGTGGATACCATCAGCCACAACTATCGGGCTGCAAAATCTGAACTGTCCAAGGTGGACTATGCCCTGTGTGAGTACGCCTGGTATGTAACTGTTCATCCGCAGGAAATCGGCCAGGAACAGGTGGACAAGCTGCGGGAAGTCGGTCTTGATGACCATCAGATTTTGGAAGCCGCCTATGTGGCCGGATTCTTCAACTATACCAACCGCTGGGTAAGCACCATTGCTCCGGTGGCCAATCCTGGTCATTTTAGTCACAACCGGGATTTTGATGAATAATTTGCCTCTCCTGATTACCGTAATATAATACTCCACACTAAAAGGACTGAATCACTGCAATGGATTCAGTCCTTTTACTTGTCAATATTTACTTATCCCCGTATGGTATAGCCGGCCTCAAAGCCGTCCCTAATGGCATCTCCGATACGGCCGCCCCGACGGGCATCCCCCACAGCCCTGATTTCTGCCTCCGGAAAGGCCTCCTTAAGCTCATCAAAAATCTTTTTCCGTGGGCGAACTCCCAGGGCCAGCACCACGCTGTCTGCTTCAATTTGTATTTTTTCCCCACTGGACATATTTTCCACGGTTATATTGTTCCCATCTATGAACAACAACTTATGCCCCGCATATACCGCCGGCTTGTGGACAAGCAGCCGCCCCAGCTCGTCATTACGGATAGCCGGGAATATGCCAGGGCCAATTTCCGGAGCCATCTCCACCAAGGCTACCTCATGGCCGGCACTGCACAGCATTTCTGCTGTCTCAAGGCCTGTTAAGCCGGTTCCCACTACAGCAACCTTTCCTTTAGGCTGTACGGTCCCAGCCACCACCTCTTCAGCCAAATAGACATTTTCTCCGTCCACCCCCGGCAGCTTGGGAACCACCGGCTCCGCTCCGCAGGCCACAATAATGGCCCGTGGCTTTATGGCTTTGATTGCCTCTATATTGGCAGGCTGGCCCAATCTTATAGTAACCCCCAAGGAGTCCAGTTGAGCGGTCATGGTCCTGGTCAGCCTGGTCAGCTTATCCTTAAAGGCTGGCTTATCGGCAATATTCAGGGTACCTCCCAGCCTGTCAGACTGCTCAAATAAATGCACCTCAAAGTCCCGCAGGGCCAAAATACGGGCAGCCTCCATACCAGCCGGGCCACCACCAATTACGGCTACGGTCTGCCCCTTGCCATCCCGGGCCAGCTGTTCAAATTCGATTTCCCTTGCCGCCCGGGCATTAACCGTACAGCGGATAGGCATGGCATCCCGCAGCACCCGCTCCCGACAGTACAGACAGCCGATACACTGTCTTATTTCCTCAGACTTGCCCGTAGCTGCTTTCAACATAAAATCCGGATCTGCCAGCTGGGACCGCCCCAAACCAACAAAGTCACACACGCCTTCTGCCAACAGGGTCTCGGCAAAGGCCGGGTCCTTAATGGTATTGGTGGCAATAACCGGAATATTCAGAGCCTCTTTATAGGCCCTGGCCACATGCTTTTTCCACCCGGACTTATAGGAAAACGGCTCACAATTAGCATCGCCATTACGGGCACTGCCGTTGCTGATATTTATGGCATCAATACCAGCCTTTTCCAGCTCCTTGGCAATTTCAAGCCCTTCCTCCAGGGTCAAAAAGCCCTCCACCGGGGTCATTTCATCACCACACATGCGGACAATAACCGGGTAATTTCCATATCTTTCCCGTATGCCTGCAATAATCTCCGTCAGAAAGCGGGCTCTGTTCTCTGCACTGCCCCCATATTGATCCTGCCGCCGATTGTAGTATTTACTGAAAAACTGGGCAATAAGATAGCCGTGGGCCCCGTGAAGCTCCACTGCATCATAGCCTGCCTTCTTACAGCGTCCCACCGCTGCCAGAAATTTATCCTGCACCCGCTTTATATCCTCCAGAGTCATCTCCCTAGGTACCGGGCGGCCATCAGCTATTGGCACCGCACTGGGCGCCAGATTTTGTCTTCCCGTAAAGCTTGGATTTGAAGTTGCTCCCCCGTGATGAAGCTGGGCTACTATCTTGCAGTCATACATATGAACTGCATCTACCAGCCCCTCCATGGCGGCCGTGTGATAATCTCTGGCAATGCGTAAATTGTGAATGGAAGGGATGCTGTCCACATCATCCACTCCCGTGTATTCGTTGATTATCATGGCCAGACCACCCTTGGCCCGCTCCTGATAATACTTTATCTGCCGTTTGGTTACCAGCCCGTCCTTGTCGGCCAGGTCGGTAGCCATGGGCATCATGATACCGCGATTCTTTAACACCAGTGGACCAATTCGTCCTTCGGAAAATAGCTTGGGATAATTCATACTTACTTCCTCCCCGTCTTGCAGCCATCTTATTACACTAACAGTTGCCCCGCAGTATTTCATTGTCTATATTTTTAAGAACCCTGCGGTCAACCGTCTTCAGTGATGATATTAAAGCATCAATATCCTTTCGGGTATTAAACATACCAATACTGATTCTTACGGTACCATCATACTCCTTGTTGTTTAAATGTTTATGAATAAGACCGGCACAATGGTGACCGGCCCGAACAGCAATATCATATTTATAATCCAGTATGGCAGCCACCTCGTTGGCCCTGAAGCCCTTTATATTAAAGGAAATCACTCCAGCCTGGCTGGCACCCTTTGGTGCTTTGTAAATGGTGATATCCGGAATCAGCGGGAGCTTTTCCAGCAGATATTCTGTAAGCGCTGCCTCCTGCTGCCACGGCTCCACGGTTTTAAGCCACTCCAATGAGGCCTCCAGCCCTGCTATGGCCACGCTGTCCATGCTGGCACTTTCCAGCTTGGCCGGCATATATTGGGGCATCTCGGGATTTTCCGACTTGATGCCATTGCCCCCCACGATAAATTCCTGCAAATCCACCCCGTTTTTAATGTACATTCCCGCAATTCCAAAGGGACTATACAGGGTTTTATGTCCAGCAAAGGTAATCACATCCGCCATGGTCCGGGCAAAACGGATTTTCAGCAATCCCACAGCCTGGGCCCCATCCAACAGGGTAAAGGCACCATGCTCCTTGGCCAATAAAAATATCTCCCTGGCTGGGAGAACATAGCCCGTAACGTTGCTTATGGCCGTAATGCAGACCAGCTTTGGTGGATTTTCCTTAAAGGAGCCTTCGACTGCCCCCAAATCAATGGATAAATCATCCGCCAAAGGAAGCTCCCTTACCTTAATCCCCACCCGCTTCTGCAACAGATGCAGAGGGCGCAGCACTGCATTATGCTCATATGGTGATACATATACCACATCACCCCTGCTTAACCCCACTCCGTTAATAACCATATTAAGGGCGATGGTCACTGATGGGGTAAAGGCCACCTCAGCCTGTTCACGGGCATCTATAAGGCTAAGGAGCATATTTTTCACCCTGCCCATCATGGCAGTGGCCTCTCTGGCCGTCTTATAGGCTCCCCGGCCGGCATTGGCACCGGAGGTCCTGGCAAAATGGTCCACCGCCTGATAAACTGCCTCCGGCTTTGGAAAGGTGGTGGCACCGTTATCTAAATAAATCATACGCAGTCTCCTAATATCTTTCTCTTGGGTAAACTGCCCACTTCGTCTTAAAGGATGGAACGCTTTCTGAAGGCCTCATACAGCAAAATTGCCGCCGCAGCAGACACATTCAGTGATTCGGCCTTGCCGGTCATTGGAATAAATACCTTCTGGTCGGAATCCTCCAGCATTCTGGTGGAAACACCATTGCCCTCGTTACCGAAAATAATGGCACATGGGCTGACGTAATCTGCCAGATAATGCCGCACCGCAGTTTCGTCCAATGCTGTGGCAATAAGGGCCACCTCGTTATCGTGGCACACATCCAGCAGTTCCTCCGGATGAATGCCGGTCATCACCGGAATATTAAAAATCGAGCCCATGGAGGAACGGACCACCTTATCGGCAAAAATATCCGTGGTTCCTTCCATGCACACCACCCCGGAGCACCCCAGAGCATCGGCAGTACGGATAATATTCCCCGCATTGCCCGGATCCTGAACCCCATCCAGTACAGCGATTAATGGAGCCGCGGCGTCCTCATTATTTAATTTCAGAATTTCCTGCCATGTAAAGATGCGGAATCCCATTACCAGCATCAGGCCCTGAGGGGTTACCGTATCCGCCGCCTTGTTATACAGCTGATCACTTACAAGGTAGACAGGACAGCCCTTTTCCTGCAGCTGCTCCACCACAGCCACTGCTCTCAGATTTTCCAGGGCAGAATCAGAAATCAGGCCAAATTCCATAGGCCAGTCTGACTGGGCCGCCATTTCCACAAGGCGTACTCCCTCCGCCACAAAGAGATTCTCCGCTTTACGGTATTTATTGGTATGCAGCTTGGCTGCCAGCTTGATCTTTGCATTGCTGGAACTTTCAATCCGTTCAAGGTCTAACATGGCCTCAGCTCCTTTCTCTCAACATTTCCATTATACCACAAAATAAAAAGAGCTGCCCTAAGGCAACTCTTGTTATTTGATATTACAGGTTTTCCTTTGCAACTGCAACCATCTGAGCAAATGCGTTAGCATCGCTGATAGCCAGGTCAGCCAGCATCTTGCGGTTAACCTCTACACCAGCCTTGGTGAGGCCAGCGATAAGACGGCTGTAGGAAATACCGTTAGCGCGTGCAGCAGCATTGATACGAGCGATCCAGAGACGACGGAAAACACCCTTCTTCGCACGACGGTCACGACGAGCGTAGTAGAGAGCCTTCATAACGGTCTCATTTGCCTTCTTAAACTGCTTGCTCTTAGAGCCCTTGTAGCCCTTTGCTAACTTTAAAATCTTATTATGACGTCTATGTGCAGTCACGCCGCTTTTAACTCTTGGCATGTTCTTTTCCTCCTAAATGTTTATCTAATATTTTTACCAATTAAGCGTATGGGAGACACTTGATCTCGCGCTTGTAATCACCAGCTACCAGGAGAGCTGCCTTACGCATGTTACGCTTACGCTTTGGGGACTTCTTCTCCAGGATATGTCTCTTATAAGCCTTGTTTCTTCTAATTTCGCCAGTACCAGTTACAGTAAAGCGCTTTGCAGCTGCTCTACGGGTTTTCATCTTCTGCATTACTGTTTTCCTCCTTTAGTTTGAGCCTTAGGGGCTAAAATCATAATCATATTTCTACCTTCAAGCTTAGCATCCCGTTCTACGGTTACTGAATCCTTCAGCGCCTCTGCAAACTTGCCAAGGATTTCCTTACCAAGCTCCGGATGGGACATTTCACGGCCGCGGAACATAATAGTTACCTTAACCTTGTCGCCATCTGCCAGGAAACGCGTTGCATTCTTCAACTTGACGTCAAAATCATGCTTCTCAATGTTTGGACGAAGCTTTACTTCCTTGATGGAAATAACCTTCTGCTTCTTGCGTGCTTCTTTCTCACGCTTCTGCTTTTCATATCTATATTTACCGTAATCCATGATACGGCATACAGGTGGTTTTGCCTTTGGTGCAATCTCCACCAGGTCAAGATGCTGTTCCATAGCCATATTCAATGCATCCTTAACCTGCATCAAACCCAATGACTGGCCTTCAGCGTCAGTCACACGGATTTCTCCGCCACGAACTCGGATTTCTTCGTTGATTCTCTCAGTTTCCTTACTAATAAAAAACACCTCCCGCTCCATTTTTAAAACATATAAAACAAAATGAGGGCGGCATACACCACCCTCAACAAATACAATCTGTATCAGACCCGCTGACCTAATCAGCAAGGTGAGAAGCGGTGGCCTCTGCTTTGTTTACCTTGAATATATTACCACTCAGCGACCACCATGTCAACAGATTTTTATTATATTTTTTATTAATACTCAGCAGACTTGGTTTCAATCTTCTCCTGCAGCAGAGCGATGAACTCATCCACCTTCATGGTACGGGTTTCCTTCTGGCCATGGCAGCGAACATTTACAGTGCCGTCAGCCACTTCCTGATCACCTACAACCAGGAGGTAAGGAATCTTCTTAACCTGACCCTCACGCATCTTGTAGCCAACCTTTTCATTGCGGTCATCTACCTCTACGCGGTAACCCATTTCAAACATCTTCTTTTTCAGCTCGAAGGCATAATCCATGTGCTTGTCGGTAATAGGCAGAATCTTGGCCTGCACTGGTGCCAGCCAGGTTGGGAATGCACCGGCATAGTTCTCAATGAGGATACCGATGAAGCGCTCAATGGAACCATATACTACACGGTGAATCATAACCGGACGATGCTTCTGGCCATCCTCACCAACATAGGTCAAGTCAAACTTCTCCGGCAGCTGCATATCCAGCTGGATAGTACCACACTGCCAGGTACGGCCGATGGAATCCTTCAGATGGAAGTCAATCTTAGGGCCATAGAATGCACCGTCACCCTCGTTGACAATATACTCCAGTCCACGATGGTCAAGGGCGTTCTTCAGGCCGTTGGTAGCCAGCTCCCACATCTCATCGGAGCCCATGGAATCCTCAGGACGGGTGGACAGCTCTGCATGATACTCAAGACCGAAGGTGCTGTATACTTCATCAAAGAGGTCGATAACCTTCTGGATTTCGCCCTCAATCTGCTCAGGAGTCATGAAGATATGGGCATCATCCTGAGTGAAGTTACGTACACGGAACAGACCGTGAAGTGCACCGGAAAGCTCATGACGATGAACCAGACCAAGCTCGCCGGCACGGAGTGGCAGGTCACGATAGCTGTGCTGCTGAGTCTTGTAGACAATCATGCCGCCCGGGCAGTTCATTGGCTTTACAGCATAATCCTCACCATCAATTTCGGTGAAGTACATATTCTCCTTGTAATGAGCCCAGTGACCGGAACGCTCCCACAGCTGACGGTTCAGAATCATTGGAGTCTTGATTTCCTGATAGCCATAGCGGCGATGAACCTCACGCCAGTAGTTAATCAGCTCATTGCGGATAACCATGCCGTTTGGATGGAAGAATGGGAAGCCAGGGCCCTCCTCATGAATGCTGAAGAGATCCAGCTCCTTGCCCAGCTTGCGGTGGTCACGCTTGGCAGCCTCCTCCAGCATGTGGAGGTAAGCATCCAGCTCGTCCTTCTTCTCGAAGGCAGTACCATATACACGCTGGAGCATCTTGTTCTCAACATTGCCACGCCAGTAAGCACCAGCAACACTCTGGAGCTTGATGGCCTTTACCTTGCCGGTGGAAATAACGTGAGGACCGGCGCAAAGGTCGGTGAACTCACCCTGGGAATACAGGGAAATAGTAGCATCCTCAGGCAGGTCATTAATAAGCTCTACCTTGTAGCTTTCCCCGGCAGCCTTGAACATGTCCAAAGCCTCCTGGCGGCTAACTTCCTTACGCTCCAGCTTCAGGTTCTCCTTGACGATCTTGTTCATCTCTTTTTCGATGTCCTTCAGATCCTCTTCAGTAAGGCGCTTCTCCATATCAATATCATAGTAGAAGCCATTATCAATAGCCGGACCAATAGCCAGCTGTACATTTTCAGACTTATAGAGGCGCTTAATGGCCTGGGCCAAAATATGGGAGCCGGTGTGACGCAGTGCCCAACGGCCTTCCTCATCCTCAAAGGTGAGGAATTTGATGCTGGCATCCTTATCAAGAACAGTAGTAATATCCTTGGTCTCACCATCAATGCTGATAGCCAGTACCTTCTTGGCCAGACTGTTGCTGATGGACTTAACCAGCTCCAGACCGGAGATACCAGCCTCTGCTTCACGAACTGACCCATCTGGCATAGTTAATTTAATCATAATCAATTCCTCCTAAAATAAAAAAATACCTCAATCCCAATAGGGACGAGGTATACACTTCGCGGTTCCACCCTGCTTGCCACACTTACATATAAATGTGACCAACTTTGACGATGTTAACGGAATCATTCCGGCAGCATTTAGTATAGGTTCATGCTGCGGCTCCGAAGGGGTAACAACAGACTCAATTATAGGACTTTCCAGCAACCGTCCCTCTCTGAATAACGAACTTCTGCGTCATGGCTTCTTCATGGCCTGTACAATATCTAAATTACTGTCTAATTATAGTATTCATATAATTCACTGTCAAGAAAATAATTAGCGGCTGGCCACCTGAATTTTCTGCCCGTCCCTGGCAATGATCGGAATCTGCAGCTTGCGGCCTGCCCGCATATCCCGGGCATTTTTAATGTCATTGATCTCCCGGATAGCTACAGTCAGCTCCTCCAGCTGCTCACTGTCAGAGGTGTAGCGGCTGGCAATATTCTCAACACTTTCACCATGCTGTACCACCACGGTATCAAATTCAGACGCTCTGAGATAGGAATTGGTTAAATTGAATGGGGACAAAACTGCAAGACCAACCAGAATAGCAATAACAAAGTTCTTCATAATAATGCTCCTTTACGACTGAATTTGAAATAATGCAACATACGTTCAAAGAAAATAAGTTCTTAAAACCTCTGTTTGGTTAGATATTATCATAGAATCAATGTTCTGTCAATAATTTACCAAACAAATTTTCGTTGATTTTATTTTTTCTTTCTGATACATTATCTGTGTTAGTTATGTATCAGTAAAAAGGAGGTTCCCATGGTTTTACACGGAGCCGTTATCATTGAGCAGGGCGTAAAATTTGCCCTTATATCGGTCAAACAGTCCGTTACCCAATATACAGTCCGTTCCACCAGATTTCGGCATGCCATTGCACCTTTTTTTCCGAACATGCCAATTATCCTCATGTCCCAGGATAAAAACGGTGTCCCCCACTACTATGGCCGCAAGGACATTGTGGAGTTTCTGAAAACCGTGCCCCTGGACCGGATTCCATGGAAAGTGTATCACATTTATTAAAAAAGAAAATGATTTTGTGGTCAAAAAAATAACCATCCCGAAGGATGGTTATTTTTATTTGCATTTATTAAATTATCAGCCACGGAGCTCAGCGTCAAACTTCTTCTCCACTGCAGCAATAATCTTGTTGAAGGACTCATCCACCTCTTCATCGGTGAGGGTCTTGTCATTGGACTGGAACAGCATGGTGAAGGCCACACTCTTCTTGCCAGCCTCAATCTGCTTGCCGGTATAGAGGTCAAAGAGAACAGCTCTCTTGAAGTACTTGCCGCCATTTCCGATAATGGTCTTTTCGATGTCGGAGGCATTTACATCCTTGTCCACCAGAATTGCCAGATCACGGAAAACAGCAGGATACTTAGGCAGCGCATCAAAGTTGAACTTTGCGGAGCTGTACTTCATAAGGGTAGGCACATCCATTTCAAAAATGTATGCCTTCTTGGTAATACCAAAGTTTTCAGCCACCTGTGGATGCAGCTCACCTACAGCAGCGATAATGTCCTTGCCCTTCTTGAAGAGAGCAGTCTTGCCAGGGTGCATTGCAGTATACTCCCCTGCCTCCACCTGATATCTGTTTATGTTCCGTCTTGCCAGCAGCTCCTCCACAACGCCCTTGGCATCGTAGAAGTCAATCATGTCGTCACCGGTATTCCAGCCCATTGGATTACGGCGTCCGCACATAAAGCCGGCTACCTTTACCACCTCATCAGGAAGCTCGGTGAGAGGCAGTGATTTTGGATAAAATACAGGTGCTACATCATAAAGGCGGATATCCTCGTTCTTGCGGGAAAGGTTGCGGACAGCATTTTCAATGACGCTGGCCAACAGGCTGGTACGAACCAGCTGTGCCTCCTCAACAAAAGGATTCATGAGAGGAATAGCCTTGCGAAGCGGACTGTCCTCCGGAATCAGCATCTTGTCCAGTACATCATAATTGCTGAAGCTGAAGGACAGCTCCTCACTCAGGCCAATGTGGGTCAGAGTAATCTTAATGTGGTCGATGAAGTCCTGCAATGGGCTCTGAACACCCTGAACCATGGTTCCCTTAGGGGTAGTTGACTGAATGTTGTCAAAGCCATAGATGCGGGCAACCTCCTCGGAAAGGTCCTCCATAAAGGTTACGTCATTTCTCCAGGAAGGAACTGACACATGGTAGCCCCCCTTGCCGTCGGCCTCGCACTTGAAGTCAAGGCTTTCCAGGATTTCCACCATCTTTTCTGCCGGAATATCAGTACCCAGGCGCTTGTTAATCTGCTCCGGAGCAAAGTCAACAGAAACAGGCTCCTTTGCCACCGGATATACATCTACGATACCCTTGGTAACGGTGCAGGCGCCCATATCCTGAAGGAGCTGGGCTGCTCTGTCCAGAGCCCGCATGGTCTGGGTCTCATCCACACCGCGCTCAAAGCGGCCGGAGGCCTCGGAACGAAGGCCGCAGGAACGGGCAGTACGACGGATGCTGGCACCATTGAAGGCAGCTGCCTCCAGTACAACTGTAGTGGTATTTTCAGTAACCTCAGACTCCAGGCCACCCATTATACCAGCCAGGCCAGCCGGCTTTTCGCTGTCGGCAATAACCAGCTCCTCACCCTTGGCAAGACGGGAGGAATCATCAAGAGTATGGAGGTTTTCCCCCGCTGCCGCCTTGCGGGCAGTAAGGCTATGGCCGGCAATCTGGTCATAATCATAAGCATGCATTGGCTGTCCCAACTCCACCATAACAAAGTTGGTAACATCCACAATATTGTTGATGGCACGGATTCCCGCATTTTCCAGACGGATCTGCATCCACTCAGGGGACTCCATTACCTTTACGTTCTTCAGTACTCTGGCAGAGAAACGGGAGCAAAGGTCGTTAGCCTCAATGCCAATCTTAATCATATCAGCTGTGGAGGCCTCATCATCCTCATTAACCTTAATCTCAGGCCACTTTGGAGTGTTGCCGGTAAGCACCGCAATCTCACGTACAAGGCCAAAAACACTGAAGCAGTCACCACGGTTGGCAGTGAGCTCAAACTCCAAAATATCATCGTCAAGACCGAGAGCATCCTTGGCTGGAATACCCACCTCAGTATCGGCCGGCAGAATGTAAATGCCATCCTTCTGCTCGTCAGTAAGGGCAGTCAAGTCCATCTTCAGCTCATCAGCAGAGCACAGCATACCATTGGAAGGAACACCACGGAGCTTGCCCTTGGAAATCTTCAGGCCGTTAGGCAGCTTGGCGCCAATCATGGCAACAGGAACAATATCCCCCTGCTTTACGTTCTGGGCACCAGTTACTATCTGAACCAGCTCAGGCTGGCCCACATTCATCTGGGTGATGAACATGTGGTCAGAGTCCGGATGACGCTCAATGGTCTCAACCCGGCCGGTAACTACCTTATCCAGGCCCTCACCGGCGTGAACCACGTTCTCCACGGGAATACCCGCCATGGTCAGCTTGTCAGCCAGCTCATCGGAAGTCTCAGTGAAATCTATATAATCGTGAAGCCATTTAATCGATACCTGCATTTTCTATCCCCTCCCTAATTAAAACTGTTCCAGCAGACGAATATCGTTGTCATAGAACAGACGAAGATCATCAATACCATACTTCAGCATGGTGATACGCTCAACACCCATACCGAAAGCAAAGCCGCTTACCTTGGAAGGGTCATAGCCGCTCATTTTGAGTACATTTGGATGAATCATACCGGCACCCAGGATTTCCAGCCAGCCGGTTCCCTTGCACACACGGCAGCCCTGGCCCTTGCACATTACGCAGGAAATATCCACCTCGGTGCTTGGCTCAGTGAATGGGAAGAAGCTTGGACGAAGACGTACCTTTACATCCTTGTTGAAAATCTGACGCAGGAAATCCTCCAGGGTTCCCTTCAAATCGGAAAAGCTGATGTTCTTGTCAATAACCATGCCCTCAATCTGGGTAAACATTGGGGAATGGGTAGCATCATAATCATCGCGGCGATATACACGGCCCGGTGCAATCATGCGGATTGGGCTGTTTGGCTCATGGGCCTCCATGGTACGTGCCTGAACAGGAGAAGTCTGGGAACGCATGAGAATGTCCTCAGTGATGTAGAAGGAATCCTGCATATCACGGGCAGGATGATCCTTTGGCAGATTCAGTGCCTCAAAGTTATAGTAGTCCTTCTCGATTTCAGGACCCTCCTCCACGCTGAAGCCCATACGCATGAAAATATTCTTGATCTGCATAAGGGTTACGGTAAGAGGATGAATGTGACCATGGTTGGTAGGACGGCCCGGCAGGGTAACATCAATCTTCTCGCTGGCCAGACGCTTTGCCATTTCCTTGGCCTTCAGCTCCTGATTTTTCTCCGCAATAAGCTGCTCCAGCTGCTGACGGGCATCATTAACTATCTGGCCAATGCGGGGACGGTCCTCCGCACTGAGCTGGCCCATGCCTCTGAGTATAGAGGTGAGCTCACCCTTTTTGCCAAGATACTTTACACGAATATCATTTAAATCATTAAGAGTACCGGCTACATCTTTGATAGCCTTGGCTGCTTCCTGACGCAGCTGTTCAATCTTGCTTTCCATAGTTGCCTCCTGATAACTGATTTTTTGTAATATAAAAGACCCTCACCCACAAAAAGGGGCGAAGGTCTGATTCGCGGTACCACCCTAATTTATTACTCATTTACGCCGTAACGCTGCAATGCGCCCTGACTACATCTCTTCACCAGGGAGACTCCGGAGTGAACTTCACCTGGCCTTAGCTGCCCTGTTCTCAGTTATCAGGACTTCCTGTAAGCATATCTCCCGGCTACTCTCTCTTTCCTTGCCTAATGTAGAACATTCTACCACTTACCGAACAATATTGCAAATTAATCTTTGATGATTACCCCGCTATCTCCGGAAAAAGCTTTTCCTTAAGGTTGCCTACCATATTGCTCAAAATTCCCAAAAATACCTTTCTGTCCTCTTCGGAAATCCCGGCAAATTCAGCCTCAATCCACTGGTGACGGCATTTATCAATGGCCTTGGCAGCCTTCCTGCCCTCCGCAGTGACCACTATATGGTTCTTGCGGTGATCCTGCTGGTCCTTTTCACGGACAATATAGCCCAGACGGGCCAAAGAATTAAGCTCCCGGGTAACATAGGCCTTGTCCATATTCAACCGTTTGCCAATTTCATCCTGTACCATACCCTCATGCAAATATGAGGAATACAGAACTGCTCCCATGGTTACTGTCCTAATGGAATATGCCTTCATGCTCTGTTCAAAAAACCGTTTCCAGTACATAACAAGAGCAGACATGGTCATTTCAATTGATTGGGTTATTGATGTTTTTTTATCCATTATAAGCCTCTCACTCAAAATTTTCTCTATTCATGGTACAACGGCCCAAGCTATATAAAACAGCTTCTATAGGTGATAAGTTGTCTGTGGTGGTGCCACAGGTCTGGGTACTGATTATATTGCCGTAGGGATCCGATATGTCCTCCTGAACAGTGATCTGATATACCTTCCGTGTCAATTGCTTTGCATCAATAGTAACCCGGCATATACGGTCACAGGAGGTCCTGATTGCTGCAGCATTCTGAGCTCTCTCATCTGTCTCATCTCCATCTACCGACTCATCAAAATCATAGCCCTCTATCATTTCCGTAAGCTGTTTCATATAAACTGCATCATTGTCGATATCATCCGGAAGATGAACTACTGCCGGAGCCAGATAGGCCCTTCCCTTTACCGGCTTTCCAGGCAGGGAAAATATCGTGGTTGCCTCGTCTGCAGCAACATGGTTATGCAAATCCTCATGCTCTGTCTCCAGGACATCCAAAAAATTACGGATGGAAGAATCCAGATACTCCGACATATTGTGGCTGAACTTCAAGGAATTTGGATTGCGTTTGCATTTTATCTCCTCTCCTGTCTGTTCATAGCCGGCCTTAATAAACTGCAGCAGGCCATGGACGGGATCGCCGCTCATGGTATATCTGGTATGCTTTACCACATTGCCATATTCATTGGCAAAGGTTTTGTTGCCCACAGCCGGAGCTCCAAAGGTTACTATACGAATGCTGCCCGGTGGAATCCCCATACATTCCATACGGGTACCCAGCAGCACCGCTACAGCACCGCCCAGACTATGACCGGTCAGTACGAGATCCTCCTGGTCATTATAAATAATATCCATCAGCGGGTCCACCCCAAGGGAACCATCCTTCTTCGGGGTGAAAAAAGCCGTCTGGGTATAGTCATTGAAGCCCTTGTGGACCAACGGCTGAGCTGAGGTGGTCTTCTCAGTGGCGGCATACTGCTCAAACTCGGAAGGAACAGAACCACCAAACAGGACCTTTTGAAATCTGAGATCCACCTCCACATCCTTCATCTTTTCCGTCCCCGGAACAGCAACGATGTTAAGGTACTTCCCCGACAGCTCCTCGGGTTCCTTTGATCTCAGTAAAATAAAGTTGGTATCAGCTTTTTTATCCTGATTGTTGTAATTGACAATATCATAGCCATAATCAGAAATCACATCCCTGATTACCTCATTGAGCTGGCTCTTATAGGACATCATATCCAACAAGGCACAGGCATACTGAAGTCCGGCATTACGGACAGCCTCCGATGCGGCATTGGCCTGTCCCACAGCTACAGATAAAACCAAGGAAACGGCTATTACGATTTTACTGCCATAGGAAATCACTTTAGATACGCATTTTGAAATCTCCATAGTCAAATCCCCTTACAATCTCCACCTCACCACGGTTATTTACTGCACAGATGTGAGGCAGCGGCATTCCGTTGAAGGTATTGTTCTTTACCATGCTGTAAATTGCCATGTCGCCAAAGAGAAGTCTGTCCCCAGGCTTTAAGGCATTGTCAAAGGAATAGGTCCCAATAGTATCTCCCGCAAGACAGGTAGGTCCTGCCAGGGTGTATGTATAAGCTTTCTCTCCAGCCTCACCGGTGCCCATAAGAGGTGGCCGATAAGGCATCTCCAAAACATCCGGCATGTGACAGGCCGCGGAAGTGTCAAGAATGGCAATATTCGCCTTCCGTCCATTTTCCGGAGTGGCCTCAATAATGTCCAGCACCGTTGCCACAAGAAAGCCTGCATCAAGGGCTATTGCCTCTCCTGGTTCAATATACACCTTTAAGCTGTATTTTTTCTGTATTCTGTTTATGCATTCTTCCAAAAGGCCGATATTGTAGCCTTCTTTGGTAATATGATGGCCGCCCCCAAAGTTCAGCCATTTTAAATGCTTAAAATACTGGCCAAACTTCTTCTCCACGGCCTCCAGGGTTTCCGCCAATGGCTCCGCCCCCTGCTCGCACAGGGTGTGAAAATGAAGGCCGCTGATACCATAGAGGAATTCATTCTGCGGTGCCACCTTCAGGGCCTGCTCCAGCTCACTGAGCTTGGTTCCCAGACGGGAATCCCCGGAGCATGGGTCATAAATTGCATGCTCCTCCGGCTGGGTGGAATATTCAGGATTAATTCTTAATCCGTAGGAACGGCCGGCTTTTTTTGCCATAGGGGCAAACTTTTTCAGCTGATTAATGGAGTTGAACACTATATGGTCGCAGATTTCCAGAATCTCCGGAAAATCCTTGTCCTGATAAGCAGGGGAAAACACATGGTTTTCCCCCTTAAACTCCTCATGGCCCAGCTTGGCCTCATAGATACCGCTGGCAGTGGTCCCCTTAAGGTATTCACCTATCAACGGATAAAAATGGTACATGGAAAAGGCCTTCTGGGCCAGCAGTATACTGCACCCCGTCCGGTCCTGTACCCCTTTAAGAATCTCTAAATTGTGTCTAAGCCTGTCCTCCTCCACCACATAACTGGGGGAAGGAACCTCAGTCAGCCATTTAGGCTGATAGACAAAGCTCATTAGTCCACCAGGGCAGGGTTATGGCTTTCCTGCCAAGGAAGACCCCATTTATTAAGTGCATCCATAAATGGATCCGGATCAAACTCCTCAATGTTGTATACGCCCGGCTTCTTCCAAGTGCCGTTCATAACCAGCATGGCACCAATCATGGCTGGTACGCCAGTGGTGTAGGAAATGGCCTGGGAGCCAACCTCCTTGTAGCATTCCTGATGGTCGCAGACATTGTAGAGATAGTAGGTCTTGTCCTTGCCGTCCTTCTTGCCCTGGAAAATGCAGCCGATGTTGGTCTTGCCCACAGTGCGAGGACCAAGGCTGGCAGGATCTGGCAGAACTGCCTTCAGGAACTGCAGTGGAACAATCTGCTTGCCCTCGAACTCAATTGGCTCAATGGAGGTCATGCCCACATTTTCCAGACACTTCAAATGACGGAGATAGCTCTCGCCAAAGGTCATGAAGAAGCGGATACGCTTGATGCCAGGAATGTTAAGGCCAAGGGACTCCAGCTCCTCATGGTGCAGGAGGTACATATCCTTTGGACCAACCTCCGGGAAGTCATATACACGCTTGATTTCCATTGGCTCGGTTTCAACCCACTTGCCATCCTCCCAATAGCTGCCCTTGGCAGATACCTCACGGATGTTGATTTCAGGATTGAAGTTGGTGGCAAATGGATAGCCGTGGTCACCGGCATTGCAGTCCAGAATATCAATATAGTTAATTTCATCAAATTCATGCTTTAAAGCGTAAGCACTGAATACACCAGTTACGCCCGGGTCAAAGCCGGAGCCCAGGAGAGCGGTAATACCGGCCTTCTCAAAGCGCTCACGGTACTCCCACTGCCACTTGTACTCAAACTTGGCAGTGTCCTCCGGCTCGTAGTTGGCAGTATCCACATAGCTGACCTTGCACTCAAGGCAGGCATCCATAATGGTCAGATCCTGATAAGGCAGTGCCAGATTCAGAACTACATCCGGCTTAACCTCCTTCATGAGCTTAACCAGCTGCTCCACGCTGTTGGCATCCACCTGGGCAGTGGTAATCTTGCAGACATTGCCATACTGCTTTTCCAGAACTTCCTTCAGCTTGTCGCACTTGCTCTTGGTGCGGCTGGCAATGCAGATTTCCTCAAATACCTCATGATTCTGTACACATTTATGAATTGCTACGCTGGCTACACCGCCGCAGCCAATAACTAAAACCTTACCCAATGTAAATTCCTCCTGTATATTAAACACAAATTATACTAATATCAGGGATAATTTCCTGTAGCGAGGGACTCAGAACTAAAAATATTTTTTACTCTCAATTACACATCAAGAAAAATCCAAACTCACGTCGCTCAAACAATGGATATTTTCTCGATGAGAAAGAATGTAAAAAACATTTTCTTAACGTTCTTCCCCAAATGCTACAGTAAATCTATCCCTAAAATCTATACTAAACTATATTTGTTCTGGGCCTTTTATAAAAGGCTCCTCCAGCTTTAACAGCATTTCCCGCAGGATTTTTAAGGCTGCCGCAGTGGACGCCCCGCTCTGGTCCAGACCAGGAGAAAGCTCCACAATATCACAGCCAACCACATTCAGGCCGCAGCCTGCTATGGCCGCTTCCATCAGCTCCTTGAAGGAAACCCCGCCATATTCCGGTGTGCCAGTGCCAGGGAATACCGATGGGTCCATAACATCCAAATCAATGGTGAAATACACTGGCTTGTCCGTCAGAGCCGCCAAGGCCTGTGGCATGGCCGTTAAATCAAATTTATGAAGATGGGTATGCTCCTTGGCCCACTGGAACTCCTCCCGCATACCGCTGCGGATTCCCAGCTGCCAGATACGGTCATCCCCCACAATATCCCAGGCTCGGCGGATAACTCCCGCATGGGTCAGATGGGTGCCCAGATACTCGTCCCGAAGGTCCGTATGGGCATCAAAATGGAGAATATGCAGATCCGGGTACTTTCTGGCCACGGCCCGAATAGCTCCCAGAGATACCAGATGCTCACCGCCAATCATAAAGGGCAGCTTGTTGGCTTCCAGAATCTCCTCCGCCCGCATTTCAATATCCTTCAATGCCATTTCCGCATCCCCGAAGCACAGCTCCAGATCGCCGCTGTCAAAGACCTTGGCATCCTCCATATCCAGATCCTGATATGGACTGTAGGTTTCCAGACCGTAGGACTCTCCCCGCATTATCTTGCTGGCAAAGCGGGTCCCCGGCCTAAAGGATGTGGTGCTGTCAAAGGGTGCACCGTACAGCACAATCCTGGCCTCATCGAAGGAAGCCTCACAGCCTAAAAAAGTCTCTATATTAGGACTCAACATCTCTTAGCAACTCCTCTACATAGTTTGGCAGAGCAAAAGCCCCGGCATGCAGGGCAGTATTGTAATATTTCAGCTTCAGCCCCAGCTTTTTCCATCTATCCCAGTTTACGCCCTTTACAGGGTGGTACTTCTTTGAGGCAAAGCCAAAGAGCCAGTGCCCCGATGGATAGGTAGGGATATGCACCTGATATACCTTGCTTATTGGAAAGGACATACAGATACGCTTGTGGGCCCGCTGCATGGCCTCAGCATCACCCTCGTAAAATGGGCTTTCATGCTGGTTGACCATTATGCCGTCCTCGTGCAGGGCCTTGTAGCAATTGCCATAGAACTCCCTGGTAAAGAGGCCCTCTCCCGGCCCGAATGGGTCCGTGGAATCCACAATTATAATATCGTATTCATCAGTCACCCGACGGATGAACTTCAGCCCATCCTCGAAATAACAGGTAACCCGTGGATCATCCAGCTTCAGGGCAGTAGAGTGAAGATACTTCTTGCTCACATCCACTACTTCCTCATCGATTTCCACCAGATCAATCTTTTCGATGAAATCATACTTGGTAAGCTCACGGACTGTGCCCCCGTCACCGCCGCCGATAACCAGCACCCGCTTAGGATTAGGGTGAACGCACATGGCCACATGGGTAATCATCTCATGATAGATGAACTCATCCTTTTCAGTCAGCATCAGATACCCGTCCAAAACCATGATGCGGCCAAATTCCTTGGACTCAAAAATATCAATGCGCTGAAACTCACTTTTGCCGCTGTAAATCTGCTTGTCAACTTTTATGGAAAGGCTAACATTTTCAGTATGCTTTTCTGTGTACCATAACTCCATTTGTATCACCTTTATTTCATCACATTAAGGAATCTGATATCCATATCCTCCGGGCCCGTCATGGAACAGCCCTTCTTCTTGGCATAGCGGATATACTGGAGAATCTCCTCCGTAATCCTCTCTCCCGGAGCCAGAATAGGAATCCCCGGCGGATAACACATAACAAATTCGCTGCACACCCGGCCTACTGTATCACCAATTGGAAGGGACTCCTTCGCGCCATAAAAGGCCTCCTGAGGCCCGCACACCACCTGCGGGTTGATATATTCCGCCTTCAGCATCTTGCGGCCGGTCTGACGGTAGTTCCGCCGGATTTCTGCCAGGGCCGATACCAGACGTTCAATATCCTTCAACCTGTCACCCACGGATACATAGGCCAGTAAATTGGCAATATCCCCAAATTCTGTCTGAATATCGTACTCGTCCCGCAGCAGGTCATAAACCTCAATGCCTGCCAGACCAATGGAACGGGTATATACCGACAGCTTGGTTATATCAAAATCAAAAATGGAATCCCCATTTATCAGTTCCTTGGAATAAGCGTAATAATCGCCAATGGCGTTAATCTCATCCCGGGCATATTCCACCAGATCAATGATTTTATCAATCATCTCCCCGCCCCTAAGGGCCATATTGCGTCGGGAAACATCCAGACTGGCCAGCAGCAGATAGGAGGCGCTGGTGGTCTGGGTCAAGTTGATAATCTGATGAACATAGCCCTCCGGCACACTGTCCCCAATGAGCAGCATGGAGCTCTGGGTAAGGGAGCCGCCGGACTTGTGCATGGACAGGGCCGCCATATCCGCCCCTGCATGCATGGCCGCCACTGGCAGCTTGTCACTGAAATACAAATGAGACCCATGAGCCTCATCTGCCAACAGCAGCATGCCATTATCATGAGCCAGCTTTGCAATTGATTTTATATCTGAACATATGCCGTAATAGGTTGGGTTATTGACGAACACCGCCTTGGCATCAGGATTTTCCCTGATAGCCTGCTCCACATCGGACACGCTCATGCCCAAGGAAATCCCCAGCATGGAATCCATCTGCGGATTTACATACACCGGCACCGCCCCACAGAGAATCATGGCATTGATGGCACTTCTGTGTACGTTTCGGGGAATAATAATCTTGTCCCCCCGCTTGCAGGCAGTCATTACCATGGCCTGCACCGCCGAGGTGGTCCCCCCCACCATAAAGAAGGCATGGGCCGCCCCAAAGGCATCTGCCGCCAGCTGTTCAGCATCCTTGATAACCGACACCGGATGACAGAGGTTGTCCAGCATCTTCATGGAATTAACATCCACCGACAGACACTGCTCTCCCAAAAACTCTGTCAGCTCCGGGTTACCCCGGCCCCGCTTGTGGCCCGGCACATCAAAGGGTACCAGACGGGCCCGCTTCATTTTCTCCAAGGCCTCCAAAATAGGGGCACTGTCCTGAGAATAGTATTTCATTCTTCCCTTATCTCCTTAGAAAACATTTTTCCCGCTAAAGATTTCAATCATTTCCTTGCGCAGGTTATCATGTATTTCCAGGCGGGTCTTTGGTGGAATCTCGTAAATATCCGTATTAAAGAGATAGTTCTTCAGGTCCAGCTCCTTGATGAGCATCTTGGTATGGAACAAATTGGCCTGATATACATTCACATCCACCGTATCATATTTATTAATTGTCTTTTTATCAATAAAGTTCTGAATGGAAGTAATATTATGGTCCATGAACAGCTTTCTGCCGGACAGGTCACGGGTAAAGCCCCGCACCCGATAATCCATGGTAATAATATCCGAATCGAACATGCCAATGAGATAATCCAGAGTCTTCAGCGGAGTAATCTCACCGCAGGTGGCCACATCAATATCCACCCGGAATGTAGCAATGCTGGTCTCCGGATGGAATTCAGGATAGGTATGCACCGTAACGTGGCTCTTGTCCAAATGGGCCAAAATAGTATCGCTGACAGGCTTAACCACAGTATCCCCCAGTGGCTTCTTCTGTCCGGAAGAAACCGCAGCCTCCTCCGCTATGAGCAGAGTAACACTGGCCCCCTGAGGGTCATAATCCTGTTTGGACACACTAAGAACCTGAGCGCCTATCATTTCCGTAACCTTAAACATTATCTTTGTCAGACGCTCTGAGTTGTATTGGGAATCAATGTATTTTATATAATCCTTTTGTTCCCTTGGTGTCTTAGCATAACAAATATCATAGATATTAAAGCTAAGGGATTTGGTCAGGTTGTTAAACCCGTAAAGTTTCAGCTTATCTTCCAATCTGATCTCACGCCCCTAAATCGTAATTTTTTACATAAAAAAACTCAGGTGCAGCAGCCTGTGCCCTGTTCGTCCTGAGAAAAAACAGCAATTAACCACAAATGAGCCATTGTGCTGCGGAACAGTCGAAAATGCTGCTTCTGCAGTTGTTGCTGATTTGGGTATCTCTCCCTCTTAAGCATATCTAATTATATGTTAAATAGTTCCTAAAAGCAAGTATTCTCCAAGTTCCATTAATAGTTGATTTTCCTTGTCAGAGCTGTTAATATTTAGAAAATTTAAACTACTACACATACCGGGGCTCCTATGCTATACTTTCACATGGTGTATCAAGTAAGTTAGGAGTTTAGTATTATGACACAAAATGAATGGGTGCTCAAGCAGATGGCATCCTTGAAAAATCTTCTCAGCGTGGGAACACTGCTGTTGTTTATGATGTACATTCTGGCATTCAGTGAAAGCAACGTCCCCGTTATAGTATTTTTTGTCTGCTTCTTTTTGGCTACTGCCTGGCGTATGCTGGCCATGATGCTGTTCTTTTCCCTTATAGCCTTCGGGCTGGTCACGCTTCTGCCCTTTTTGGCACCCATAGCATTTATTATTATGCTGGTGCTGTTTTTGGCCCGGATTGGCTTTGTGCTGAAAAACTGGCGGGCTGTAGTTTCAGGACTGCTGGTTTACGGTTTGGCCTACTGCTTATATGATGAGAAGTTCTATTACTTTGTTAATCCTATGTATGACATAGCATATTACATTTTGAACTTTTTTTCCAGAAGCCTGGTTTGCCAATCTCCAGGCCAATCTTTTTTATCAGTGCTACTTGGTCTCCCTGTGTGCCTGCACCATTGCCTTTCTGTTTCAGTCACTTTTATACTGGCAGTACCGCAACGGCTATACAGCTACAGGGGCATTAAACATTATGGGCAGCATTCCTTTGGTGATTATTGCCCTGATTCTGCCCTTCCTTAAGCTGGTATCTGCTGACGGCATGATTGACGGCGGAGCCGGCGGTGAATACACCTATGATGGTGATTTTGCCCCGGAGGGCGAGATGGTACATGATACTGCCATCACCCACGACAGTGCCATAGCCCACGATGGAGCCATCAGTCACGACGGCTATGTGAAGGCTCCAAGCGGCTATCATCACGTTAATGGCTATGACCGCCTGTCACCTACGGGAGAAATCGAGCATGTAAACGGCTATATCCGTTCCAATCCTGACGGCATTGTGGAAAACAACCTGTCCTATCACGGTGAGCATGGCTATTATGGGGAACACGGAGCACCTGCTGAAGGTGGTTACGGCGATGTAAATACCATTGACGCTGACCCGATTTTCAGTGACGTTCCTTATGTAATGGTAAACAACACCTACAGCTCAAAGCTCAAGAGATTTATAAATCCAAAGCGTCACATTTTCAGCTTCATGACAATCGGATTTTTTTCCATGAGCTTTTTGATGACAGGTATCCTTTACACATATTTTGCCAGCAAATCATTTTAAGCAAGTTTTTAGTATAGAAGGTAATATTATGTTATTTGTTTCCATGCTTATAATGGGCATGATAATCGGCTTTATTGGTATAGGTGGGGCCGGGATTACTATTGCCCTGCTCACTGTGGGGTTCTTGGTGCCTATACATACTGCTTTAGCCGTGGCTCTGTCTGCCATGGTCTTTACCACAATGTCCGGTGCCTACAGTCATTTTCGGGAGGGCAACGTCATACCTAAAACGGGAGCTGTCCTGGGTATCAGCGGCATGGTAGGTGCTTTTCTGGGAGCCAATGTATCCAATATTATTCCCTCAGATATTTTAGGGAAAATGTCCGGCTCCATTATGGTGTTGTCGGCAGTACTGCTGTATATCAAGGTATATCAGCCTGAATGGCTGAATAAGCACTTTCCTCCCCGGGATGGCCTGCTGGAAGGGCATAAGCTATACATTTACGGAAGCATAGCCGGGTGCGTCAACGGCCTTATCTCCGGTGCCTTCGGCATCGGGGCGGCCGCCTTTATACAGCTGACCCTTATGATAATCTTTGGAGTTCCTGTGCTGTACGCCATTGGCACCTGCATGATGGTTATTCTTCCAATATCCATCGCCGGTGGAATGGGCTATTTCCTTAACGGCCAGCTGGACCTTATGATATTCATCCAGACTCTGGTGGGCCAGTCCGTGGGAGCTTATCTCGGAGCCAAGCTAACCCGCCTCGCTCCCCGTCCAATATTGAAATTCTTTATGGTAGCCATGTCCGCCTCCGGTGGGCTGGTCATGCTGTTGTTGTACTAATTTAAAAAGACCTCCATTTTCATGGAGGTCTTTTAGTTTATTTAACAATATTTTTTATGATCCATTCCAGCAAATGCTCTTCAACACTACAGCCGATATGCTTGGCTATCTTTTTTGTGTCGGCATGGGCGTTGGCCGGGGCTATGCCGATGTCGGCGGCAGCCAGCATTTCGTTATCGTTAAGGTAGTCACCGCAGGCGATAATCTCGATGCCCGGCAGCTCTTCCCTGATAAAAGTCAGCATGGAACCCTTGGAAACATTCTTTGCCACGAACTCATAGTAGTTATCCTCAGAGTAAAAGCCGTTGCCCAGCTCTGCTACTCCCATTTTCTCTGCCAGTGCCACATATTTTTCCAAATGGGCGTGCTTATCGCAGGCAAAAAATTTCAGCCAAGGGGTCTTCACCGTATCTGTAAGCTGTTCCAGATCAGTGTGGGCATAGCTATAGTACTCCCGTGGCAGACGTGGATCGTCATTGGCCTCCGGGGTAATAATATGACAGTTGTCTGCAGTATAGACCTCCAGACAGGCTTCAGAAAAATTCTTTAGTGCCTCCCGGGCAAACTGCGGCCAGAGCTTCTGGCTGTCACCCGCCGTCAGGGGCAGGGTTTTGATAACCTTTTTCTTCTCCCAGTCATAAAGCATGGCACCATTAAAGAATACCGACGGTGCGTTGATTGGCAGCCCCTCCACATAGCCGGAGGCTGCCTCCGGGGTACGGCCGGTGGCAATGGCAAAACGTCCGCCCTCTGCCACAAAATCCGCAATGGCCGCTCTGTTTTCCGGGGAAATCACACCGCCCCGGGGAATCAAGGTGCCATCCAAATCCGAAATAATCATTTTACCTGTATATTTCCCCATAATCACAACTCCTTACAGTTTGATACCCACAGTTATTTCCTGCATAAATGCCTTTGGCGTAGTATGCAGATACTTTTTAAAGGCCTGGGTGAAATTCTTGTAATCACCAAAGCCCGTCTGCTCTGCCACCTCATATACCCTCCATGTGCCGGTCTGGAGCATTTCGATGGCCTGCTGCAGTCTGTACTGGGTTAAAAGGCCCCCGAAGGTCAGCCCAGTTTCCTCCTTTAGCTTACGGGAAAGATAGCTGAAGGAAACTCCCAGCTCCTCAGCAATGGTCTCACCGCTCAGATGCCCCTTAAAGCCTTCCTCAATGCGCTTCAGCACATTTTGTACATAAGGGTTGCCCGTATGATAAGCGGCCCGCAAGCCCTCATCCCAGGACAATTCCTCCTGCTTCTGCTTTTCCCGTTTTCCGTCAATTTTGGCCAGGGCATTGGTTAAATCCGCCTCATTGACCGGCTTAAGCAGATAGTCGGTAACATCCAGCTGCAGTGCCCGCTGGGCATAAGAAAAATCCGCATAACTGGTGAGATATATTATTTTGGCAGGATTTTCCGCTGCCTTCAGTGCCTCCGTCATGGCAATGCCATCCATCACCGGCATCTTAATATCCGTCAGTATCACATCCGGCTTGGTAGCCTCAATGACCTCCAGGGCCTCCTTGCCGTTGGCGGCCTCCCCCACCACCTTGGCCCCCATTTTCAGCCAATCGATGGTACACACCAGTCCACGACGGATTATTTCTTCATCTTCCACAATAACCAAATTAAGCATTTTTTTGCTCCTTCTTTGTCAGGGGCAGTCTCAGGCTAATTTCCGTGCCGCCATCCGGTGGACAGCTCAGCGTAAGGCCATAGTCAGTGCCATAGAGCAGCTGCAATCGCCGCTGCACATTAAAGAGTCCCCAATGTCCCGTATCATTTTCGCTGCTTTCCAAAAGATTGCGCAGCTGGGCAAGCTTTTCCTCCTCAATGCCCCGGCCAGAATCCTTCACCAGAACATGGAGCTGCCCGTCAATAACCTGCACCTGAAAGCTGATCCGCAGCTTGCCATCTTCATCTTCACCATATTTAATGGCATTTTCCAACAGCGGCTGAAACAGCAGCTTGGGAACAGCAGCTGAGCGTGCTGCCGATTCTATGTCGGCGTTAAATTCCAGACGGCTGCCAAAACGGTACTGCTGAATTTTCATGTAGCTTTCCAAATACTTTATGTCTTCTCTAAGCTCCACCTGCTGCCCACCACTGGTAATACTGTATCGCAACAGGGACGACAGGGCCATAATCATTTCCGTAGCCGCCCCAGGGTCCAAACGCACCATAAATTTTATATTTTCCAAGGTGTTGAATAGGAAATGTGGGTTAAACTGGGATTCCAGCTCCCGCAGCTCCGCAATGACAGTCAAGTCATCCACTGCCTGGGCCGTCATCTTGGTTTCCTGGGCGATGCTACGCATAATAAGCGGTACCATGAGCAGTATAACCAGCAGCATTGCCCCCACTCCTATGCCGTAACGCATAAGCAAGTCTGAAACTTCTGACACAGACTGGAGCCGATAGGTTTCATTGCCAAAAAATATATCCTGCTGAGATACATAGTAGATACCCTTGGAGCTTGATACCAAGCCATTGCGCTTATTGAGAAATTCCCCCTGCACCTTGCGGTGGTTTACTATCTTGTCAGCCGATTTAACCAACCGGGCATTATCGAGCCTATCAACTAAAATGATACCTGCCCGACCATCACCGGCCAAATGCTGCAAATACTCAGATGGCAGAATATAAATCAGGAAGCCTGCCACCTGGCCCTTAATACGAACAGCCTGTCCACAAATTAAATCCTGCCCGTCAGACTGTGGCAAAAATTCCAGCTGTGAAGCGTCTGGCCGATTATACAGCCGTGACCATATCCCCCAGTCACGTACCCCTGGCAGCAACTCTGCTGGCAGCTTGTCCTGGCTGCCTAAAATAAGCCTGCCCTGGATATCCAGCAGATAAAAATCCACGCCCCGATAGCCGGTATCATGGTATAGGCGGGCAAAGGCCTCCGCCCTTAGGCCCTTATCCGTCTCCCAAAGTGAAATATCCGGCACAGTCCCCAGAAATTCAGCTTCCACCTTGGAACGCTGCAAAAAATCCTGACTGACATTTGACAGGACATCTGCCGCCAGCTCCCGGGCTTCATGATTTACCTGGATAACAGCATGTCGCCAGCTGTCCAGCATTAACAACGACCCCAAAAAGACCATTACCAGCACAGGTACCAAAGCATACCAGGCCAAAGTCCGTTGCAGACGGGATTCCAAATAACGGTGCATGCGGGCCGCTCCTTTCGTTAAATATTACTACTTTATTATAACGCAATTGTGCAAATTTTTCTTCCAATTATGAAGATAATAAAATAGCGTGAAAAACCAGCTGTCCGTTCAAAAGAAGCTTTGGCTTTCCACGCTATTAAAGTACCTAAGTTACCTAGTATTACTGCACGCTGGTGAAGATATCTCTGAACTTATCCAGCCATGCCTTCTTGTTCTTGTTTACTACTTCCTCATCATCAGTAATGGACTTAATCTCATTCTTTGGCAACAGACCTACAGGAGCATCTACGTCATCGCGAACACTGCGACGATGGAGCTTCTGGGTAATCAGAGTCTGAGCTTCCTTGCTGGTGATAAAGTCGATGAACTTCTTGGCATTTTCCATGTGCTTAGCATTCTTGACGATATAAATACCATCTGGCTTGGAAATTACGCCTTCCTTCATGTAAACCAGCTTAACAGGTGCGCCATCAGCAACGTACTTTGCGCCGCCTTCTTCAAAGGTAAGACCTACAGCATACTCACCATCAGCAACTCCCTTGTATACAGCGGAGGAACCGGACAGCAGCTTGCCATCGAGGTTCTTGGCCAGCTTGGTCACATAATCCCAACCATTGTCTGGGTTGCCCTTGCCCATAGCATAGAGCATATTAATAATGTGCTCGTAGGAAGAAGAAGATTTGGAAGGATCAGCAAAAGCGATCTTACCCTTGAGGGCTGGATTCAGCAAATCCTCATAGCCTTCTACCTTAACATCACCGATCAGGTTAGTGTTAATCATGATAACACTTGGAATATCAGTGAAGCGGGTGATGGAGCCTTCCACATTCTTGAAATCCTTCTGAATGTGGTCTTCGTTTACGGAACGATACTCCTCAAAGAGAGCAGCCTTAGGCTTTACAGTGGAGAGAGAACCACCCCAGAAGATGTCGGCCAGTGGGTTGGCTTTCTCAGATTCCACACGTTTCAAAAGCTCCCCTGTACCGGCGGCTACTACTTCAACCTTTACGCCGCTCTGCTTCTCAAACTCCTCCACCAATGGGTTGATAAAGGCCAGCGGATGCGGGCAGTAAATAACAAGCTTGTTTTCTTCACTACCAGCGGCTTTCTCCGCTTCCTTCTTGTCACCACCGCCGCAACCGGCAAAGCAGGTGATGAGCATCGCCATGCCTACCAGCACGGCAATAAGTCTTTTCAGCTTCATAACGAAACCTCCTTAAAAAAATGTTATAACGTTATAACGTAACATCCCGACGGCCGGATACCTTGAAGAAGATAACCATGGCCGTGATGGTCGTTATCGTAAGGATAGTGGACAGGGCCGCCGCCGTACCGTAGCTGGCACGGATAACCTCGGTATAGATTGCAACCGACATGGTTTTCGTGGCTCCTGTAAAGAGGATAACCGATGAACTTAATTCGTTAATAGCCGTAATCCAGGAAATAATGGCACCACTCATAACGCCAGGCAACATCATTACTGCCGTAACCTTAAAGAAGGTCTTGAGAGGTGAAGCACCCAGGCTTATGGAAGCCTCCTCCAGACTCGGACTCAGCTGATAAAGAATGGCCGAGCTGGAACGAAGGGTGTACGGCAAACGACGGATAACCAGTGAAATAATGATGATAATCGCTGTACCCGACAGAAGAATAGGATCGTCATTAAAGGCCAGCAGCAGGGTAATACCAAGTACTGACCCTGGAATGATATAAGGGAACATGGTCAGGGTATCAATGATATCCGTGAGCCAGCTCTTTTTGCGGGTAGTCAGATAAGCCACTGTCATACCAAGGAACACAATCATGGCCATGGCTGCTGTACTGAACAAGTAAGTATTGCTAATGGCAGTCCCCAGGGAACCAAATATGGTGCGATAGCTGTCCAATGAATAGCCATCAACGAAAATGGCACCGTTGGTCTTAAGGAATGAAGTATAGATAACCACCATCTGTGGAATCATGGACAAAGCCACCAGCAAATAGATGCAAACATGCATGATGACATTCTTAATGCCCTTCATCTCCCCCACCGGCAGAGGACGCAGGGAACTCATGGTGAAGGATTTCTTATTTACGACATATTTCTGCAGCATGAAAATTGTAGAGGTAATCAATACCATAATGGCCGCCATGGCCGCTGCAAAGTTGGCCTGGTCACCAACCTCGTTGATGAACTCAGAGTAAATCATAACCGGCATAACGTTGAAGCCTTCACCAATCAGCATTGGTGTACCGAAGTCTGCCATGGCATTCATGAATACCATCAGGGCACCGGCAAGAATAGTTGGTGTAATCAGCGGCAGCATGATGGTAACTACTTTCTTGATACCGCTGCAGCCCAGACTCTCCGCTGCCTCAATCAAGGCCGAGTCGATATTTTTCATGGCTCCGGCCACATAGAGATAAATGAATGGATAGAGCTTCAGGGTCAGAACCAGCAATATTCCGGCAAAACCGTAAATTGATGGGAAATCTATACCCATGCTGGCCATCCACTGGGTCAATATACCGCTGCGGCCACCAATCAAGATCCAGGAATAAGCACCGATAAACGGTGGAGACAACAGGGAAATGATGATGCAGATTTCCACGATATTCTTGCCCCGAACCTTAAACAGGGTCATAAAGTAGGCCAGGGCCGTACCGATAACCACTGCCAGCACCGTCACACAAGCGGTGACGCTGAAGCTGTTAATCATGGACTGATAGTAATACTTCCTCTCAAAGAAGAGGGTGAAGTTACTCATGGTAAAGGCCCCGGTACTGGCATCCTCAAATGCACTGGCGAACAGGGAGAACAACGGATATATCAAAAACAATCCAAAAACCACAATGGAAAGCAGAGTAATCCATGCCCAAAAATCCCACTGGAATTTCTTATTCATTTTCCACCACACCTTCCATCAGGCTCTTGCTGCCATCTGCACGGAATACATTGATCTTGGCGGCATTAGGCTTCAGATAAACCGTATCACCAATTTCAAATACCTTTTCAGCATGACCCAAATCCTGGCTATACTCGATGGATGGTTGGTTTGGAACAAGCATATCCTCCGGGAAATCCAAGCCATAAGTGATGTATTTGCCCAGGAACACCTTAGTTTTTATGGTGCACTTTATTCCCTGTCCTTCACCCCGGATGGAAAATTCTTCCGGACGAACAGCAATAGTTACATCCTCACCAATTTTCCCCTCTTCGCTCAGAGTACTCATCGGCAGAACAAAACCATCTGCAAAAACAACTGCTTTGCCACCATCAGCTTCTTCTATCCGCCCCTTAAACAGGTTGGAATGACCGATAAAGGTAGCTACGAACACATTATAAGGTCTGGTATAAATAGTATGTGGGGTGCCAGTCTGCTGAATTACACCCTTTCTCATAACGGCGATTCTGTCGGAAATCGCCAGGGCTTCTTCCTGATCGTGGGTTACATAAACTGTGGTAATACCCACCTGCTTCTGTACCTCCCGGATAGCCGAGCGCATTTCCACACGCAGCTTGGCATCCAGATTGGACAGCGGCTCATCCATAAGCAGCACACTTGGATGAATAACAATTGCACGGGCCAGTGCTACACGCTGCTGCTGACCGCCGGACAAACGCTCCGGGAGCCTGTCCTGATACTCCGTAATCTGTACAACATCAAGAATCTTGTCTACCTTTTCCTTCATCTCTTCCTTGGACATATTGCGAAGCTTCAAACCATACTCCACATTTTCCCGAACAGTGAGATGCGGGAATATTGCATAGCTCTGGAACACCATGCCGATATTGCGCTTGTGAGCCGGAATATCATTAATAACCTGCTCATTGAAGCGGATCTGGCCACCCTCAATGGTGTTAAATCCGGCAATCATACGCAAAAGTGTGGTTTTGCCACACCCCGAAGGTCCCAACAAGGTGAAGAACTCTCCGTTTTTAATATTCTGGGTCAGCTGGGGTATAATAGTCAAATCCCCATACCGCTTAACCACTTTATCCGCCGTAATGGCAACACTCATTGCCCACTCCTCCAATCGAATTTCCTATTATTTATTGATTTATACATATTTTAACCCTCACAATAATACCAAACAAGCCAAAATATTGTATAAATGTCAGCAAAACTGAACTTTGTGTGAAAATTCAGTATAATTCGACACTATTTCGTCAAACGGCAAGGGGTAAAATTGGGCAACAAAAAACGCGGCCCAAAAGCTCTGTTGATCTTTCAAGTCGCGTTTTTATCTGTTTGGATATACCAATTTCGTTATTTCGTTAGCCATGTTCTGCAGGCTGACCTGTCTTTCCACAGCCCCCATATTAAAGGCTGCCTTTGGCATGCCATATACCACACACGAGGCCTCGTCCTGCCCCAGGGTTCTGGCGCCGGCCTGACGCATTTCCAGCAGCTTTGCAGCACCATCCACCCCCATGCCGGTAAGGATAACCCCCACCGCTTTGGGTCCAATAACCTTGGATACAGATTCAAAAAGCACATCTGCAGATGAAAGCACACCATGAATACGCTCCCCTGCCTTACAGGTGATGCGGATGGATGAAGGATTGCCGGATATGGACATATGCTTGTCCCCCGGTGCGATATATATGGTATTAGGCTTGGCATACTCGCCATCCACTGCCTCTTTTACCGCCAACTCACACTCTCTGTCCAGTCTGGCAGCAAAAAGCTTGGAAAATGTAGCACTGATATGCTGCACCACCATAACCGGAGGAAGAGGCGGCTTCAGCTTGGACAGAATCTCAGACAAGGCTTCTGTACCACCAGTGGAAGAGCCTATAGCTATAAGGCTGCACCAAGAGGATGGGGCTGAGGAGTATGATTCTTTTTTATCTGATATCTTCGATGCAAACAAGAAATCACATCCTTGGATTTAACTAAGAACAACACGGCAAGTTAAACATCATCCCTATCGTGGGAGCCAAGCTTCATAATAGTCTCCTCAATCTTATCCCTGTCTGTGTTTTCCTCAGAGAAAATAAGATTCAGTATGCCCAGCAGCCTCTCACCATCCCTGCGGATGATGTCCATGTATTCACTGATTTCTTCGTTACGCCTTGACGCTTCCTTGGCCGCCTTTGACTGTTCTATTATGTTTAATAAAGGTCCCCGGGCCACATCGTTTAACTGATGCCCCATGGCCTTAACTATTTTGCGTTCATTCTCGTAATGCTTTTCCCGAAGCTGCTGCTGCTTATCCATGCTCTTAAAGGCCATGACAAGCTCATCATTGGAGTCCAGCACCTTTAAGACCTCAGCCTGAGCATAATGAATTTCATCATTGGTGAAGGTCCGATAATTAAAGCTGTAAGCCATCTGCCGGGAAAAAATCTTACGCAGATTGGAAATGGTGAGTATAGGTTCAAAGAGCTCCTGGTCTTCACGGTACACGGCATTTCGCACAAAGTTATATATGTGGGTTTCATAATCGCCGCTGGCAAACTGCTCCCCAAATTTGTCCCGTACAAAACGGGCCATACGGTAGCTGCGGACCTGCCCCGTGGCAAGATTAACATAATAAACCCCTTGATAACTGTAGCACAAAGCATCAATAATCTTATTGCTCAGCTCCATCTCGGAACGGAGCTTCACCGTGCTTGGAATATTGTCCTTGTCCATAATAGACACACCCCTCTATACTACACTACTTCAATTATACAGGAGTATCAATTTAAGTACAATACGAAATATTATCAGAGTTTTGGGTAAAAAATATAAAAGTTCACCAAGTTAGCTATTTATAGCCAAAACCTTATCTGGGACTATAGTCTTATTTTTTTTGTCGTAATGGCCTATACCCAAAAATTCTCCACTGGCATAAACCCTAAGTATCTCATTTTCAGAATCGGAAGAAGCTGCCACAAAGGACCTGTCATCCGATGAAAGTCCATTGCAAAAGGCCTTTCGCCGCTTTGGATTAATATCATACCGCCTGATATGTCCAATGTATTCCTCGGAGCTCAGCAATGCCCTGTCCCCCAGCTCCTGCAATTCCTCAACGGACACCGCATCAGCCAGGCGGAATCTGCCCACTGCCGTCCGTATTAAAAATGACATGGTGGCCGGTATTCCCAGAGCCTGTCCCATGTCCTGGCACAACGAACGGATGTAGGTTCCCTTGGAGCAGTCCACATTAAAGAGCAGTGTTTTTTTTCCGTCATCCTTTTCAAGGAGCCTCAGGCTGTGAATCTCCACCTGTCTTGATGGAATATCCACGTGAATGCCCTGGCGAATCAAGTCACATGCCCGACGCCCATTAATCTTAATAGCAGAATGAGCCGGAGGCACCTGAACAATGGTACCGGTGAACTCCTTAAATACTTCCTCCACCCGCTCCACAGCAGGCATATCAAAGGAATCAACCCGTTCCAGGACCTTCCCCGTATCATCGCCGCTATCGGTCTCCACACCTAACAGCATCTCTGCCCTGTAGGACTTGCTTACATTGTCAAGGTATTCAATTAAACGGGCCGCCCTGCCCACTGCAATAGGCAATACACCCGCCGCACCAGGGTCAAGGGTACCCGCATGCCCCACATGCTTTTCGTGGAGCACACGGCGCACCAATCCCACTGCATCGTGGGAGGTCATGCCCGGCGGCTTTAGAAAATTAATAAAGCCTTCCATAAATACAAAAATCCTTATAACGCCATTGTTCAAATTTTTCTTCTTTAGAAGAAAAATCTTCCAATTAGCGTTTCAACGAGATGGGAAATATGCTTACCATCTGTTATAGTTTGTTTTCCCCACCTAAACATCTTTATCTCGTTATTCTGCAAGTGACTTTTCTATCTCTTTTAATATTTCTGCCTTGGCCTGGGCAAAAGGCTTTTCAATGGTACAGCCGGCAGCCCTGATATGGCCGCCGCCTCCAAGACCAACTGCAATATTTGCCACGTCTGTTTTCTTGGAACGCATGCTGACACGGCAAACTTCAGGCTCCACAGCCTTTAACAGCACTGCCACATCAACGCCATCAATCACTCTCACATGATCAATAAAGCCCTCAGTAGTTTCCAGTGATTCCGTCAGCTCATTGTCCAGAAACAGGCCGGCAACCCTGCCATCAGCATGAAGCTCAATGGTCTGCAGAGCCCTGGCCATACCCTGAACCACTGCAAAATCCTTGGTTTCAATAGCCTCAGAAATCATTTCAGGCCTGATACCGGTCTCCAGAAGCTCCGCTGCCGCCCTCATGGTATGAGGAGTAGTATTGGAATATCTGAAATATCCGGAGTCTGTGGCCAAACCCGTATAAATTGGTGTGGCGGAGTTTATATCAAACTCCACCCCCAATTCCTTGCCCAACTCAAAAATAATCTCACATGTGGCCGCACTTTTGGCATCAAGACAAAGGTAATCCGCCTTTTCGTCATTGGTGCGGTGATGGTCAATATTCAAGGTTGGCGCCTTGCATTTTTCAATTACAGTGCCCACCCGGTCCAGGCTGGCATCCAAAATAACCAGATAATCGGCCTCATAGCTTTCAGCCTCCGGTTTTTCTATTGTGTCTATGCCCGGAAGAACGCCAAGGAACTTTGGAAGGTCATCATCAATGAGGACCCTCACCTTTTTTCCCAGCTTTTCCAGCATAAACTTTAGCCCCAGACAGGAGCCAATGGCATCACCATCCGGATTGACATGAGCTGTCAATACCAGGCTCTTGGCGGCCATCAGCCTGTCTGCTGTTTCCTTTAAAGAAATAATCATAACATTATC
The DNA here is from genome assembly GCF_002100115.1 of Anaerovibrio sp. JC8. Lineage (GTDB taxonomy): Bacteria > Bacillota > Negativicutes > Selenomonadales > Selenomonadaceae > Anaerovibrio. The sequence continues at coordinate 222,428 of NZ_ANBM01000005.1, forward strand.
CCTGTGTCTGCTCTTTTTCAATCTGCAAGAGCAGCTTCTGAATGTGATCGCTGTAATCCAATGATTTGTCCAGAACAAATTTCAGCTCAGGAGTTACCCGCAATCTGATGCGGTGCCCCACCTCACGGCGAATGAAGCCCAAGGAGCTGTTTAACCCGTTCCAGGTGTCCTCAATCTGCTTGTCATTGCCCATAATGCTGACAAACACCTTGGCAATGCTCAAATCCCGGGTGATTTCCACCTGGGTTACAGTAACAAAGCCAATGCGGGGATCCTTCAGCTCCTGCAGGATAATCTGGCTGATTTCCTGCTTCATAAGCTCCTGAATCTTTTCAATACGAAGCTGGCTCATATAAAACTCGCCCTCCTCATCAGTCCTTGTTCACATCATTGATGTTGGTCTCAATTTCTTCCATGGTATAGGCCTCAATAATATCGCCTTCACGGAAGTCGCTGTAATCCTTAATGGTAATACCGCACTCATAGCCGGCAGCCACTTCCTTGACTGCATCCTTGAAGCGGCGCAGATCCTCCAGCTCACCATCGAATACCTCAATGTTGTCACGAACAATACGGATCTTGGACTTGTTGGTAATCTTGCCCTCAAGAACGTAAGAGCCGGCTACCTTCAAGGTCTTGTTAAATACCATTACCTGACGGATTTCTACCTGGCCCTGGATAACCTCCTTAAACTTAGGAGCCAGCATGCCGGACATAGCATCCTTAACATCGTTGATAGCATCATAGATAACGCGGTAGGTGCGGATATCAATATCCTCACTTTCAGCAATGCGGCGGGCATTGGCATCAGGACGGACATTGAAGGCGATAATAAGGGCGTTGGAAGCTGTTGCCAGCATAACATCGGACTCATTAACAGCACCTACGCCGGAATGAATAATATTTACACGAACCTCGTCGTTCTTGTTGAGGCTCAGCAGAGAGCTGTTCAATGCCTCTACGGAACCCTGTACGTCAGCCTTAACCAGAATATTGAGGTCCTTCAGCTGACCCTCCTGAATCTGGTTGAACAGATCGTCAAGGGATACCTTTCTGGAATGAATGAGATCATTACGCTGCTTTTCGATACGCTTCTCAGCGATGGTACGGCAGAGCTTCTCCTCCAGTACAGCCAGCTCATCACCGGCGGAAGGAACGTCGTTAAGACCAAGTACCTCAACAGGAACGGAAGGACCAGCCTTCTTTACGTTCTCACCACGGTCGTTGGTCATGGCACGAACCTTACCATAGCAGGTGCCGGCAATAATGGAATCACCGATGTGGAGAGTACCATTCTGTACCAGTACAGTTGCCACAGGACCACGGCCCTTGTCCAGCTGTGCCTCGATGATGATACCACGGGCATCACGCTTAGGGTTGGCCTTAAGCTCCTGAACCTCAGCAACCAGCAGAACCATCTCCAGCAGCTCGTCAATGTTCATGCGCTTCTTGGCAGAAACCTCAACCATAATGGTGTCTCCGCCATAATCCTCGGAAACCAGGCCATGCTCCATGAGCTCATTCTTAACCCGCATAGGGTCAGCGCCTGGCTTATCGATCTTGTTGATGGCAACGATAATTGGCACCTCAGCAGACTTGGCATGGTTAATTGCCTCGATGGTCTGAGGCATTACGCCGTCGTCGGCTGCAACTACCAGAATTGCAATATCGGTAACCTGTGCACCGCGGGCACGCATGGCAGTAAATGCCTCATGGCCCGGAGTATCAAGGAATACAATCTTCTTGCCCTGGCACATAACCTGATATGCACCAATGTGCTGGGTAATACCGCCGGCCTCGGTGGAGGTAACGGCAGAGCTGCGGATGCAATCCAGCAGGGAGGTCTTACCATGGTCTACGTGACCCATTACAGTAACAACAGGTGGACGAATAACCAGAGTCTTAGGATCATCCTCGATCTCCGGAATCTCAGTAAGATCAACCTCAGGAGGAAGCTCCTCAACATTTACGCCGAACTCGGCAGCTACCAAAGTAGCAGTATCAAAGTCAATATCCTGGTTAATGGTAGCCATAACGCCCATGAGCATCAACTTCTTGATAATGTCGGCAGCAGTACAGCTGATCTTGCTGGCCAGATCCTTGACAACGATGGTCTCACCAACCTTAATCAGCTTAGGACGGGCGATTTCCATCTTAGGAGCTGGCTGCTGGCCCTTGCCGTTGCGGTTGTTCTTGTTGCCACGGAAGTTCTTGCCATTGCGGTTGTTGTTATTGCCAAAGCCGCCGCCATTCTTAAAGTTGTTATTTCTGTTGTTCTTGTTGCGATCCTTACCATTGCGGATATGATCATTATGCTCCATACGGTCATTACGCTCCATACGATTATTTCTGTCGTTTCTGTTGCGGTCATTACGCTCGTTACGCTCATTACGGTCGTTACGGCCGCCATCGTTCATTACCGGCATCTGTCTGCTCATATGTCCACCAGCCTTCTTGCCCTGCTGCGGACGGTTGTCAAAGCCGCCTTCATTGCGGTTACGCTCAAAGCCACCCTGGCCGCCATTATTCTTCCGCTCACCGTTATTGCGGTTGCGGTCAAAATTGCGATTGTTATGGCTGCCGTTGTTATTTACCGGACGTGGTGCACTGAAGCCGCCCTTCTTTACTGGCTGGTCGCCAGTCTTGGCCTCATGCTGCTTTTTCTGCTCCGGCTTGTGCTCAGCCCTGTGTTCTGGCTTTTGCTCCGGCTTATGGTCACTTGGCTTGCTCTCAGCCTTCTTTTCCGGCTGCTTTGGAGCCTTTGGTGCTTCTGCCTGTGGCTGTGGCTTCTTTGGTGCCTCAGCCTTCTTTGGAGCCTCGGCCTTTTTGGCCGGTTCACTCTTCTTCGGTGCAGCCGCACCCTTCATGGCATCCAGCACCAGCTTCTTTTCGCTGTCACTGATGGAACTGGAATGCTTCTTGCCGGTGATGTTATTCCGCTCTAATATCTCAATAATCTTCTTGTTCTCTGTATTTATTTCTTTTGCAAATTCGTGTATTCTCATCAATCCACCCCCGAATGACTATCTGTCTTCAAAGAGTTTGGATAAAGCATCTGCAAAGCCCTTATCCATTATGGCAGCCACCGCCCGGAAATCCTTTCCGATACAGTGACCAAGTTCTTCTCTGTCAAATAGATAATATACGTTAATTTCTGCATCATCCGCCATGTGCTGATAATTCTTTTTCGTTTCCTCTGAGGCATCCTCTGCCACAATCATCAGCAAGGCTTTTCGTCCTTGTACTGCCTTGGTTACAGCGAAGTCACCGGATACCACCTTGTTGGCCCGCTGTGCCATACTAAGCAGATTCAATATTTTCGTCTTGTCCATATTTATTCAAACAGCTGCTTTTCCAGCTCGTCAAAAATGTTTTTGTCCACCGTACACTTGAATGAACGGTCAAAACGGTGTTCCTTAACGGCCTTCTGGAAGCATTCCTTGTTGTTGCAGATATATGCTCCCCTGCCGGCCTTCTTGCCGGTTAAATCTATTGAAAACTCCCCTTCCGGGCTGCGTACAATACGCACCAGCTCCTTCTTGGGATGCTGCTCCTGACAGCCTATGCAAAGTCTGGTTGGAATCTTCTTTACTGTTGCCATATCTGTCACCCTTGCTTTTCTTACTCTTCCTCAGCCTCGAACTCGTCATCGGCGAAGACATCCAGATCCAACTCCTCTGTCTCCTCATCGTCAAAGCCAAATTCCTCAGCCTGGGACTCGCTCTTGATATCGATCTTCCAGCCGGTGAGCTTTGCAGCAAGGCGGGCATTCTGGCCTTCCTTGCCGATAGCCAGGGACAGCTGATAATCTGGAACAATCACCCGGGAGAGCTTTTCCTCCTCGTTGATGGCTACGGATACAACCTTGGCCGGGCTCAGTGCGTTGGCAATCAGCTGAACAGGGTCATCGCTCCATTTTACGATATCAATCTTCTCGTTGCGAAGCTCTTCTACAATAGCCTGTACTCTTGTACCACGAGGGCCTACACAGGAGCCTACTGCATCAATGTTCTCATCCTCGGCATAAACTGCAATCTTGGAACGCATGCCAGGCTCACGGGCTACGGACTTAATCTCCACGTCGCCGTTCTGAATCTCAGGAACCTCCAGCTCAAAGAGACGCTTCAGAAGTCCAGGGTGGGTACGGGATACCAGCACCTGTGGACCCTTGCTGGTGTTCTTGACCTCGATGATCAAAGCCTTGATACGGTCATTTGGTGCATAGCTTTCATGAGGAATCTGCTCGCTGGCACCGAGAATGGCCTCGGTCTTGCCAAGATCAATGTACACGTTCTTGTTCTCTACACGCTGTACCACACCAGTGATGATATCATTGGCACGGTTTACATACTCGCTGAAAATAATACCTCTCTCAGCCTCGCGAATAGCCTGTACAACTACCTGCTTTGCATTCTGGGCCGCAATACGGCCGAAGTTTGCCGGAGTAACCTCCTCCTCCAGGGTATCACCTACAGCATAATCAGCAGACTTCTGCTGAGCCATGGCCAAGGAAATCTGGGTAACAGGGTTCTCCACCTCATCCACAACTTCCTTGATGGCATATACATGATATTCGCCAGTCTGACGATCCAGACTTACACGGCAGTTAGCCTCATTGTTGTAATTCTTCTTATAAGCAGAAGCCAGTGCCTTGTCAATGGCATCAAACAGGATTTCCGGGGCAATGCCCTTCTCCTTGCCTAAAACCTCTACTGCCTCCATAAAGCCTGTATCAGCAACAGCCGCAGACTTGCTCTTCTTTAATTTGGTAGCCACTAAATAACCTCCTAGTTTATCTGACTTGTCAAAAATCTATATGCAAACGAACCTGAGCAACATTGTCCATTGGAATTACCTGCTCGTCGATGGTCACATTATCGCCATCATAGCCGTTCAATACGCCAACCAGCACCTTATTGCCGTCCTGTGCGGCATACAAGGTAACATCTACCTTCTTGCCCTGCTCCCGCTTGAAGTCCTTTTCCTTCTTCAATTCACGGTCAAGGCCTGGAGAGGACACCTCCAGCATGTAGGCTCCCTTGATGACATCCTTTTCATCCAGAATGTCTCCAAGACGTCCACTGAGCTCCTGGCAGTCATCTATCTCAATGCCGCCCTCTTTATCAATGAATACTCTAAGGTACCAATCCTTTTCCCGGACGTACTCCACCGCCACGAGCTCAATGTTGGTGCCTTCAAGCAGTTCTTCAACTATTTTTTCCACCGTATCCTCGATAAGTTTACTCATACGCGGACCCCCTTTTCTGTAAAGCAATTTTTAATCTTAAACATAAGACAAAAGAGCGGGTTTGCACCCACTCTTTAAAAATCAACTCATTATTAAAGGTATTTTAACACAGCCATCGCCGTTTGTAAACACATTCTACACTATTTTTTACTATATTGCAAACCATTCTGTGAGTTTGTGTTTAAGTGCCAAAATTGGCGAATGAAAAATCATTTTGGGGCCACTGTACCGCATTATCATCCGTATGCGTTCCCGACGATTAGGGGCAAAGCAATGGGTATTGCAGGCGCTGCAAAAGGTCTTCTCCTCCATGCGCGGACAGGCTGCAACCCGCTTCTCAACATAATCCAGAAGCTCCTGGCATTCAGAACAAAGATTAATACCATCAGTCTTATGAATATCCCGGCAATATATACCAATCATTTCAGTCACAGTTTTCAGTTCCTGCGCACGCTTATGCTGTAGCTTGTCCATATTGCACCTCCTATGACTGAAAATTTAATCACCATTGTTCTTCCTTATTTTACTCTAAATAAGGATACTTGTTTAGACATAGGGGGTATTTCTAACTGAAGTTTAATATTTTAATGTGTTTCTAATATTTTACTTGCCTGCCGCCAGTATTTCCCTGTCGTAATCCTTGTCATCAAAGATACGCGGCCGCAGTCTGTTGAAGCTCTGGCTGATGATACTCTTGGTAGGGTCAAAGTCCGCAGTGTGAATATCCGCAATATCCAGCACCGTATGAATCATATCATCAGTCATATAAGGATTGTTGATGGCCTCCTGGATCAGGGCCCACTTCTCAGGATGGTTCTGCTTGAACTTCTCCGAAGCCCACATAATCAGCGGTACCTCAATCATGTGACGGCTTGGGTTCTCCTCGATGTGACCGTTGACACCGCCCTCATCATACACCGCCTCGCCGTGGTCAGGCAGATAAATAACTATGGTATCGGAATTAATTTCCCGGAATTTGTCAATAATGCCGCTGACAATATAGTCATTATAGAACAGGGCATTATCATACTGGGCAATAACCTGCTTCTGGTCATCATTGTACTGGTCGCCCTTGATGCTGGCCTCAGTAAACTTGGTGAACTCATAAGGATAACGGTTGTAATAGGCCAGATGGGCTCCCATAAGATGCACCACAAAGAAATTCTTGGTGCTGCCGTTAATATCGGCAATGGCATTATCCACCAGCGGGAACAGCTCCCCATCAACCCGGCCTTCATCCTCCTTGGAATCACGAATCTGGGTATAGTGGCTGACATTACTGTGAGCAGCATAAATCTGGGCCACGTTGCCCCAGATGCCGGAGCTCTCCTGATTGGACAGCCAGTGGGTCTTGTAGCCGGCGGCATTCATAATATCAATAAGATTATTGTATTCATACCAAGGCTTCTCGGACTCATGGTCACAGAAGGTAAATATCTTGCTGAGGGACGCCACCGTAGTGGAATGGGCACTTACCACATCCCTAAAGAATACAATCTCGCCTTTTTTTGCCATATCATCAAGATTTGGCGTATTCTCCTGACTGTAGCCATAGAGATGCATATGGTTGCGGTTGGTAGACTCACCCAAAATAAATACAATATTGGTAATCTTTCCCTCATTCCGGGTCAGATGAATATCCACATCCAGCTTGGCCTGCAGCTCCTGATAGGCCACATGGTTTTTCCACGCTGTGCTGGTGGCACCCATAAGCCTGGTCAACGGAGTAAGATTATCCCCGCCAAACATGATTCCCGGATAGGCAAAGCACATGTAAATGGCATAGCATGAAGAAACAGCCATTACAATGCCCGCAATAACCTTCTGGGATATGGCATCAGCCTCCAGCCTGCGCCAAGGCTTATATCTCACCAGATAATACATCACGGCAGCGATAACGATGGCAAGAATACCACCCTCTACACCCACAAAGGTGTTGATAAATTCCGCCGACTCCTCCGGATTGGTTTCAAAGAGGGAATTAATGGTGCCCACTCCGGTGAGAGCACCGTACTGGTACAGTACAAAGGCCTCGATAACAAAGGCCGCAAACAGCACGCTCCCCAATATGCAGCGGATTATTTTACAGGCCTTCGGCACGAAGAGCCATCTTGTAATAAAGGTAACAAACAAAGCCCCCAAAAGCCCCGTAAAGGCCATGGACATTACAAGGTCAGTTTTTCCCGCCATGCCCCACTTAATAACCTGGGTGGAGCAGCTCAGCAGCCAAAACAGCATAAAGCAGCCAAAATCCTGGCGCACCAGGTCTGCCACATCCTGTAGGAACGCAGCTATTTTATTTGAAAAGGATTTCTTTTCCACCTGTTGCTCCTCCTTATAACTGGTCCATCATACGATGAGTCTGAGGAATAATCCGTACATCATGAAGGCTTTCCAGTGCCTGCTGCTGAAGCTCCAGCATCTGCTCCGGCAATGCGGCCTCCACCCCATTCAGCGGAGTAACCGGCTGTAAAATCAGCAGGATATCCGGGTCCACCCCGGCCACCAAATCCACGGCCTTCTGGAAGTCATCCATGTTAATATCCCCGGAAACTACCAGCTTAACATATACGTCCTTTGCCCTGGCAATCTCCAAAAACCTTCTGTGGTCATCCCAATGGTCCTCTCCGGTGGCCTGAGGCAGCTTTATATCCATGCTGATAATATCCACCATATCAATGACACGGGCCAGCCTGTCCGGCAGGGTGCCATTGGTTTCCAGCATCACCTTGGTGTTGACCATTGGCAGCAGCTCCTGCAGAAAAGCAGAGTGAAGCAAGGGCTCTCCCCCGGTAAAGCTGATAGCCTGATGAGGCAGCTCCATGGTAAAGCGGTTTATATATGCTGCCACCTCAGTTGGCTCCAGAGGATTTATGGCATCATGAAATTTTCTTGACCCCGGAAAGGTCTCAACGCCACAAATCGGATGGGTGCCGGCCTGGTTTTCCGTATCACAGTATTTGCAGTTTAAATTACAGCCCTCAAATCGTACAAAGAGCTGACGGCAGCCCACATAGCGGCCCTCACCCTGCACGGAGGAAAAAATTTCTATAAGATTTGCGTTCATAATTTTCCCTTAGTCCAAAGAGTATATCACGGAAGATTTAGGGGACTCCCAAACCTGAATATGCTTAAGCTTTACATTATCATTGAAGAACTCCGCCTTGGCCATTTCCTCATAAATGTACTGGGCCAGATGCTCCGCCGTAGGATTATGGCCGTCAGCAAAGGCAGGCAGCTCGTTAAGATACTGATGATCCAGGGTCTCCAAAAGGTCCCGCAGACGGCCCTTAACCACCTTAAAATCAACCAGCATGCCCAAGTTATCCAGCTTTGTTCCAATTACAGCCGCCTCAACGGTCCAGCTATGGCCATGGAGCCTGTCACACTTGCCATTGTAGCCAGCTACTCTGTGAGCCGCCTCAAACTCGGCACTTACATGTATTTCAAACATAAATTGTCTACCTCCAACATAATGGAAACCCCTTCATTGCCAACGCAGCTGAAGGGGTATTTTTCATCATTTTCGGCCGTCAATAAACTGATCGTAGCTTACAGCCTGTGTATGCTTGGTGTGAGCCCATTCATGCTCGTTGCGGTGAATGAAGCCCAGGAACACGATTGGCAGCCAGGAATAAATAAACACCTGATAAAGGGGTATATACAGCCAGGCCTTCCACTTGGCATTCATCTTGATGAGGATAATCATTGGCAGCAAATACTGGATAATGGTTATGGCCGTCATCAGATGGTTTGGCATAAAGGCATAAATACTGGTGTAAATCTGCTGGCCATAAATCTGCTGAATATAGCCCATGAGAATAAAGAAGGCTGTAAACATCAGGAAATATGGCTGAATAAGGTAGAGACAGCCGTCCAGAATAGGAATACTGCGTTGCTTGATACCCTCCTTCAGCAGTTTAGGAATAAAGCGGTGTGCCACATCAAACTGACCCTGGGCCCAACGCTTTCTCTGATACCAGGACTGCATGAAGGTCAGCGGCTTCTCGTCGTAGATGATGGCATCCACTGCCCAGGTGGTCTTGATACCCTCCACCAGTGACTTCATAGTAAACTCCATGTCCTCTACCAGACAGTTGGCACGCCAGCCATGACGCTTCAATACCTCGGTGGTAATACACATACCGGTGCCACCCAATACAGCAGACAGACCCAGATTGGTCTTGGCCTGATGAATCAGATAGTCAATAACCCAGAAGGACAGGGCAAAGGTAGCGGATACCCAGGAATCGTATGGATTCTTGGCGTCCAAAAAGCCCTGAATAATCTTGGCACCCTTCATAAGGTGATGGTTCATTTCAATGAGGAAGCGTGGATGAACCAGATTGTCTGCATCAAAGATACAAACCGCATCGTATGGCTTCTCCATATCCTTTTCCATATCAAAGAGCTTGGCAAACATCCAGTCAAGAGCATAGCCCTTGGTCTTTCTCTCAGGATCAAAGCGCTCGCAGACAATAGCACCAGCCTCACGGGAAACCTTGGCAGTATCATCTGTACAGTTATCGGCAATTACATAAATATCATACAGCTCTTTAGGATAATCCAGCTCCTGAAGATTCTTAACGAGATGACCAACCACGGCCTGTTCATTATGGGCCGCAATCAGGCAGGCAAACTTCTTTTCCGGGGTTGTAATCTTTTTCTCTCTGAACACCACCAGCCCAAAGAAGCCAATAATAAAGAAATATATAGTGAAACAGAACAGGAAAACCTGTAATGGAATCATTATTATATCAAGTGGATAAAACATTAAATTTTTTCTCCTTTATGACAGCATAAGTATCCAGCTTATTTGCTGCCGGAAATAAGATTAATACTGTGGTTTACAATACCAAAAACCGCATAAGACGCAAAAATGCCGAACAGAACAGCATAGCCTATTCCATCAATGCCCAGCCAGAGTATAGCTGCAAATACAGCTGCCGCAACGACCTTGGCCACCAGATTCATCTTCTCGCCATCACCCTTGAAATCAGGATAATGTACGGTGCTGACCATGAGATATGCCACTACCATGACAATAACAGGATATGCATAGGATATTTCATCCAGATTATAGCCCACAGCATTAATAAGCAGGGTGGATGTAGCAATAAGACAGCCACCGGCAGGAATAGCCAGGCCCATGAAATAACCATGAACCACCGTGGTATTTACATTGAACCGGGCCAGACGCCACATACCGCAAAGGGCAAAGAAAATAGCCGCAATGCAGCCAAAAATACCGAAATCAGCCAGCTGAAGCCTGTAGGCCAGCATGGCAGGAGCGGCACCAAAGGAAACCAGATCACACAGGGAGTCCATTTCCTTGCCCAGCTCGGAGCTGACCCCAAGAGCACGGGCAGTACGGCCATCCAGTCCGTCAGCCACCAATGCCAGCAAAATACATACTGCAGCGGCTGTCAGATTATCATTGAATGTACACAAAATGGAAATCATTCCAAAAATAAGATTACTGGAAGTAAACGCATTAGGAATTACAGATTTGCTCATTAGTCCTTAATCCTCCCCACAATGGTCTCTCCTCCATGAACCTTGTCACCCTTCTTCATAAGAACCTCGACGTTCTTAGGTACCACGATCTCAGTACATGAAGCAAATTTAATAAGACCGTATACATCGCCCTTCTCCATCTTGTCATCCAGGGTCACCCAGGAAACAATGCGACGGGCCAAAATACCTGCAATCTGAGTTACAGTCACCTTTAATCTGTCATTTTCAATACCAATCATGTGACGCTCATTCTCAAAGCCCACCTCATCCTTGTACGCAGGCTTAAAACGACCGCAGACATACTTCTGGGTCTTGATTTCACCCGCAATAGGACTGCGGTTCACATGAACGCTAAAAATGGACAGGAAAATAATAACCTTGGTACCAGGACCCTTTAAAAAGTCATCATATTCCACATCCACCACATCCTGCACTGTTCCGTCAGCCGGAGAAACAATCAGATTCTCATCTGCGGGAATAACACGGTCAGGATTTCTGAAAAAATATGTAAAGTATACTGCCAAAATTCCTGGTACTACTGCACCCAGCGGTCCCAGCAGCAAGCCCAGGAAGGCAGCAACAGCCAAAGCTCCGAAAATGAAAACGTATCCTTCTCTTACAATATGGAATTTACCCAAATTTTGCACCTCCTGATAACATATTTATACGAGAAAAATAGCTTTAAACTGGAATAATTATATTCCAGCCATCAGCCCTTGTCTACTCATTATTTTTTGCTTCCCATAACCTTAAACACGAATTTTGGAAGTGCCATAAGACGACCGATACGGCTTGGCTGCTTCAGTCCACGGAAAAGCCACTCCAGCTTTGCCTTCTGCATCCACAGCGGAGCCCGCTGCATAACACCGGCCATAACATCAAAGGAACCGCCTACGCCAATGGAAACCGGAACCTCCAGCTCCTTCATGTGGGCATAGAGCCATTTCTCCTGCTTGGGAACACCCAGGGCCACAAACAAAATATCCGGCTTTGCCGCCTTGATATCAGCAATAATCTGTGGCTCGTCATCAGCTGTAAAGAAGCCGTTGCGTGTACCCACTATATTAATGCCGGGATACCACTCCTCTGCCTTCTTCTTTGCCAGATCCGCTACCCCAGGGGCAGAGCCAAAGAAATAAATCCGCTGGTTTTTCGACGGTGCCAGCTTCATGAGCTCCTGGGACAAATCATAACCGGCCACACGCTCAGGCATTGGATGCCCGAGATAGCCGGCAGCCCACACGGTGCCCGCTCCATCAGGAACCACCAGATCAGCAGCATTCAAAATGGTTTTAAGCTCCTCATCGTAGGTAGCCCGCATTATCATTTCTGCATTTGCCGTGGCAATAAGGGTACTCTCACCTTTTTCAATGAAGCCCTCAACAGTTTCCACTGCTTCGGCCATGGTTGGAGAGTCTACCTTTACCCCAAGAATATCAACCTTATCAAAAGACATTAGTTGCCTCCTAAATTTCAAAAATACAAATTTCATTGTAACACAAAAGTATAAAGAAGGCTATAGGCAAACATGAGAAAAGGGACTGCTTTGCGGTCAGCCCCTTTTGCATTAAATCAATTTAATGATTAGTCTTCCTTAATCTTTTTCTTTACGTGGGTACGGATGGAAAGCTCCTTCAGCTGCTTCTCATCAACCTCGGAAGGTGCCTGGCTCATTACGTCAGATGCACTCTGGGTCTTAGGGAAGGCGATAACGTCACGGATGGACTTTCTCTTGGCCATGAGCATAACCAGACGGTCAAGACCAAATGCCAGGCCGCCATGAGGTGGAGCACCATACTTGAAGGCATCCAGCATGAAGCCGAACTTGTCATGAGCTGCCTCAGGAGTCAGGCCGATAGCCTCGAATACCTTTTCCTGCAGGTCGTTCTGATAAATACGGAGGGAACCGCCACCGATTTCCACGCCGTTAAGAACCATATCATAGGCAATAGCCTTAACCTTGCCAGGATCAGTGGACAGGAACTGAACATCCTCATCACGAGGTGCAGTGAATGGATGATGCATTGCCTTCCAACGCTTATCCTCTTCGCTGTATTCAAACATAGGGAAATCAACAACCCACAGGAAGCTCAGCTTATCAGGGTCAATAAGGCCACGACGACGGCCCATTTCCAGACGGAGCTCACCGAGAGCCTGGGCTACTACCAATGGCTTATCAGCAATTACCAGCAGCAGGTCACCAGTCTTGGCACCGGTAGCCTTCTTGATTTCCTCGAAGGTTTCATCAGAATAGAACTTCTTGAATGGAGACTTAACGCCCTCTTCAGTGTACTGAATCCAGGCCAGGCCCTTGGCGCCATAGCCCTGTACGTACTGAACCAGACCATCCAGCTCACGGCGTGGAATGTTGGCATAATCCTCAACATTGATAACCTTAACCTGGCCGCCGTTCTCCAGAACAGAAGAAAATACCTTAAAGTCAGAGCCCTTAACATACTCGGAAATATCCATGAGCTCCATGCCGAAACGGAGATCCGGCTTATCGGAGCCATAACGCTCCATAGCCTCATCCCAGGTCATGCGCAGGAATGGAGCAGGAATCTTGGTATCAAGAGCCTTCTCAAAAATCTCACCCATCATGCCTTCCATCATGGTCAGGATAGTCTCCTGGTCGATGAAGGACATCTCAATATCCAGCTGAGTGAACTCTGGCTGACGGTCAGCACGGAGGTCCTCATCACGGAAGCAGCGAACAATCTGGAAGTACTTCTCAAAGCCGGAGAGCATGAGAATCTGCTTGTAAATCTGTGGAGACTGTGGCAGAGCATAGAACTCACCTGGGTTCAGGCGGCTTGGTACCAGGAAGTCACGGGCACCCTCAGGGGTGGATTTGCAGAGCATTGGAGTCTCAATCTCCAGGAAGCCGTTGCGGTCAAAGTAGTCACGCATAACCTTGGTTACACGATGACGGAGCATGAGGCACTTCTGCATCTCCGGACGGCGCAGGTCGAGATAACGGTACTTCAGACGAAGCATCTCATCTACCTCAATACCATCCTGAATGTAGAATGGAGGGGTCTTGGCCTTGTTGAGGATACGGAGCTCCTTAACTACAACCTCGATCTCACCGGTAGCCATGTTAGGGTTTACGGTCTCCTCGCTGCGGGCACGAACATCACCACGGACAGCCAGAACGAACTCGCTGCGGATGGTCTCAGCCTTGTGGAAGGCCTCCTCACCAATAGCAGCCTCATCAAATACGATCTGAACCAGACCGGAACGATCGCGGAAATCAATAAAAATCAGACCACCATGGTCACGACGGCGGGAAGCCCAACCGCAGAGAACAACCTCACTGCCTACATTATCCTTGCGCAGCTCACCGCAATGGTGGGAACGCTTCAAACCTTCTAAAGTATCCATTTAATCCTTCACCTCATACAAAATATTTTGGGTTATTATTTAAGTTTATTGAAAAGCTCGCTTACAGGAACCTTCTCCTGCTCGCTGCCAGCCATATCACGGAGCATTACCACACCCTCGGAAAGCTCATCATCCCCCATAATGGCGGCGAATTTTGCTCCCAGCTTGTTGGCCTGCTTCATCTGGGCCTTCATGCTACGGCCCGCATAATCAACTGCGGCACTAAAGCCCGCATCCCGGAGGTCCATAACCAGCTTAAAGGCTTCCTCCTGTGCTGCTTCGCCCAGGGCTACCACATACACATCGACGCTGCGGTTCTTATCCGGCAGCAGCCCCTGCTTTTCCAGGGCCAGGAGAACACGCTCCAAACCAGTAGCAAAGCCCACAGCCGGAGTAGGGTTACCACCCATTTCCTCAATGAGACCATCATAGCGGCCACCACCGGCAACTGCACTCTGAGCCCCCAATGGAGGATATTTAATCTCAAAGGCGGTCTTGGTGTAATAATCAAGGCCACGGACCAGACGTGGGTCCAGCTCATACTTGACGCCTGCCTTGGCCAGATGCTTCTGGAGCTTCTGGAAGTGATCACTGCACTCCTCGCACAGGCAGTCAGTAATCTTTGGAGCATCCTTCATATAAGGCTTTTCCGCATCCTTCTTGCAGTCCAGAATACGCATTGGCGCTCTGTCAAAACGGCTGCGGCAATCCTCACACAGGTCCTCCAGCTTATCCCGGAAGAAATCCTGCAGCATGGTACGGTACTTGGCCCGACAGGTTGGACAGCCTACAGAATTTATGTACAGCTCCAAATCATTGAGGCCCAGGCCCTGCAGCAGCTTCATGGCCAGCAGGATAATCTCGGCATCCACAGCCGGATTGGACTCGCCAATGGCCTCCACACCAAACTGGTGGAACTCACGCATACGGCCAGCCTGCGGGCGGTCATAGCGGAACATGGAGCCAATATAAAACAGCTTGGTCAGTGCATTTTCCGCATAAAGCTTATTCTGCAGATAAGCTCTGACAGCTGAAGCTGTATTCTCAGGACGCAGGGTGATGCTTCTGTCTCCCCGATCAGTAAAGGTGTACATTTCCTTGTCAACTACATCAGTACCCTCACCGATACCCCGCTGAAACAGCTCAGTGTGTTCAAACATCGGGGTTCTGATCTCCTGATAGCCAAACCGCTTACAAAGAGAGCGGATATTCTCTTCCACAAACAGCCAGTCACCGACGGTATCCGGCAGTATGTCCTTGGTGCCCCGTGGAGCATTTGTCAACATATCTTACAAAACCTCCTTTGCTTCATTTAATATGAAAGCAAGGTATTATTTATTATCTAAAGGCTCTCCGTAGGCCTCCGCCAACAGAGCTGCCCTCTTTTCAATGTAAATATCTATATCCCTCAGATAAGTGATTAAATCCTTGGCATTAAATGAGGATTTCAACCGCTTTTCCCGGAAATTCACCACCTTGCTGGTGGCTGCACCACCAATACCAAGTATGGTCTGGTGCTCCTCCATAATCTGGATATTATAGATACTTTCCGCCCCCTCACGGCAACAGCCAACATTTTCCAGTTGACCGCTCATATAGCCCTGACGGTACAGATAATATGGCTTCATACCAGCCTTATTAATATAGCCCATAGCCGTATGGAACATATCCCGACAAGTCTTGTCATCCGGCAGCTCATACTCCTCCAGATTCATCTTCAAAACGGAGCCCCGCTTTAAAGCCAGGGAATGAAGGGTTATATCATCGGGCCCAAGGGCCACGATTTTCTGCATGGTATCTTCAATATCGGCCACCCCTTCACCAGGAAGGCCAATAATTAAATCCATATTGATTTCCGGAATACCAGCCGCCCGCAAATCATTGTACATAGTCACAATAGCTTCCGGGGAATGGTTCCTTCCAATGCGTTTCAGTGTCCTTGGCTGCATGGTCTGTGGGTTTACGCTGACCCGGGTAACCTGCATATCCACCATGGTCTGAATCTTGTCCGGGGACATGCTGTCCGGCCGGCCCGCTTCCACCGTGAACTCAATGGTATGTTCACAGTAAAAAGCCTCCCGTACTGCGCTGAGCATTTCCCGGAAATATTTATCCGGCAGGCTGGTGGGAGTACCCCCGCCTACATAAATGGACTGGACCTTAAAGCCATAGTCGGCCACCGCCTGCTTTACTGCAGCCAAGTCCTTATGGAATACCTCCATAAACTCCTGCAGGCCCTCTTCCTTCGGCAGGATGTTGGCCGGGAAGGAGCAATAAAGACAACGGCTCAGGCAAAATGGTATGCCCACATAGATGCTGATGGTCTTTTCGTCTGTCCTGGCCAAAAATGGCTGCTGGCGGATGGCCATATCCACAATGGTGGTAGCCTTTTCCTCGCTGGCTTCGTAATCATGGAGCAGCCGGTCCACCACCTCATCCCGGGATAATCCACCGTCCAGCAGACGATGAACTATCTTGGTGGGACGTACCCCGTGAAGGATACCCCAAGGCGCCGCTTCAAGGCCAAACTGCTTTCTGAACAGCTGATAGAGGTTCAGCTTTATGAGACGATGCTTGCCGGCGGCAAACCGTTCATCACTGCGGCCACGGATGGTCTGGGTGAGATGCACCCTTTCCCCATTTACGCCAGTCATATCTATAACCGTCTCCACCACCGGAACATTATCGGGGTGCAGATGGTTTTCTATATTTAGTGATTCCCAGGCATAATCCTCCTGGCAGCCCGTCTCAAACTTAAAGAGATTCAAAACCTCCCGGACCACCTTGACTACCACCTGATCCTCACTATTTAAGGTAAACTCGTTAATTTTCAAGCTTCTTGGCACACTCCTGACAGTATCCATAGAATAACACCTGATGATCAATGATGTTGAAGTTGCACTGATCAGCAATCTTCTGCTCCAGGCCCTCCAGCATATCCTCAGAGAATTCTATAACCTTGTCGCAGCCTTTGCAAATAAGGTGATGGTGCTGATGGCCGTTCTCCTGAATCTTCTTCAGCTCGTAACGGGCCCGCTTCTCACCGAATTCCATCTTCTGCAAAATATTCATTTCAGGACTGCACATTAACTCGAGAGTACGGTACACAGTGGCCAGACCAATATCATATCCCTTATCCCGGAGAGTACGGTGTACTTCCTCAGCACTAAGGTGTTCTCCTGTACTATTTAAGAAAACCTCCAGTACGTCCTGTCTCTGATGAGTCAGCTTGTACCGGCTGTTCTGGAGTCTTTTTTTCAGTTCTTCAATGCTAAATCCATCACGCATTTCTATATCCCCCGCATGCCAAAAATTTGTAATTAACATTACTCTCCTAATTTACACTCCAATTATTGTATTATAACGTAATTGTTCAAGAATTTCCATAACTATATGGAAATTCATCCCATTAGGCGTTTCGACGAGCCCAAAAGCCTACTCGTCATAACGCAAAGAATCATGTTTTTCCATATGTATTATTCATATTCAGCAATATATTTTGCTAATTCTGCATCATAGCTGTATTCATAACCAGAAGGACGGGTATCATCTCCTAAAAGATATCGTGATTCATTTGGCTTTATTTTTAATCTGTCAATAACCTTAAAATATCTTGTTTCATGATCCGCACAAGTCAAATATATGTCCTCAATATCTGAATTATGGATGTCATCTCCTGTATATACATTAGTAAAAGCAAACTTTCCACTTCCTAAAAAGCCATTATGGATAATATCAGCTATTTGTCCTGCCACGAAATAGGTTCTATCGATGGTCGATACCCTATCATTACCGTTTATAATCCCTGTCCCCATAAAAGGCCTGCCATCCAAATAGAATTTTTGGTTATTGAAAGTTACTCTGCCATAGGAATGCTCAGAAATCTGCTTTTCCAGCCTACGGATGCGCTCAAGAGTATCTGGGTGCGGGTTGTATTCATTCCCATCAATTACCTGAATGCCTTTGATATCATACCTTTTTTCATGTTTATCCATCCGATAAAGGAAAGAAACCAAGCTGCCGGGAGAAAATCGTGTGCTGTTGTTTAAAAAGGATACAGCCTGTCTGTCTGCCAAATATTCCCCTTCAACGGAGAACTGGGCATTTATGGCAGTTTTATTGTAAGCAATATCTGTCATCAAAAGCATAAGATTTTCAGGAGAAGGCGTGTTCCAATTACTCCCCAATAATGCTTTTAATCCCTTTTCCCCATAAAAATTATCTATCTTCCGCTGGAAATCACGGTTATACCAGTGAGAGGCTTCATGGGCAATAACCGAAGCAAGCATAGAGTATTGATACAGACTCCCTTCGTTATAGTCTGCAAGATTCCGATAATCTATCTTATCAATAGAAGGGATAGTCATAG
This sequence comes from Anaerovibrio sp. JC8, assembly GCF_002100115.1. Taxonomy (GTDB): domain Bacteria; phylum Bacillota; class Negativicutes; order Selenomonadales; family Selenomonadaceae; genus Anaerovibrio. The sequence goes on from NZ_ANBM01000005.1 coordinate 240,946, forward strand.
TAAAATCAATCATTTGGGTTGATAAAAAAATACGCCCGGAAGGAAGGGTTGTTGCATCCACCTCATTAACCGAGGATTCTTTAATAGGATAAAGAAAACGGGAATGAACTCCGTCATTAAAATTTAATGTGGCCGGATTCATTTCAACCAGCTCTTTTTGTATTCTATAGATAAAATCATTATGCCAGGAACGAACTCCATTGGCATATTCATCTTCGATAAAATCACCATAAAGATGTTCAGCTTCATCGCTGATGACATAGGCTTCAGAAATATTAGCTACAAATGATACCGTTACCAGGGCTAAAGCCATAAAGCCTGCTAAAAATTTCTTCCTTGGATTCATATTTAATTTCATTAAAAACAATCCTTTCATGTAATTAATCAGAAGCTACACCAGAGCAGCCACTTTTTAATATAACATTAGAATATAATCAGGTACCTCTACTCTTCTTTTACTTACAATGATTTTTATTCTATCATCATCGTCAAAAAAAGTAACTTCTCTATCCATATCGGATTTACCCTGGGTATCCATAACAAGTTCAAAATCTTGGGAATGAGGCTTTTCCTTCAATTCAGCCATATCAAATTCAAGAACATTGGAATAAGGCTTTTCCTGGGGTGCTTCATATTTATATTTTTTTAGCTGTATATCTTTGATTTTTAGCACATAATGATTATCCTTTTGTTCAATGATGAAACAGGATGTAGAATCGCTATACATAATAGTTCCATCTATTAATTCTTCCGCCTTATTGCCCTGTGTACTACCGCGATATATCTCCATATAATCCTGATTTTCCGCTACCTTTTGACGGACTTCTACCAACCATTCATCTTCATATACAGGTTTCTTTTCCACGAACTGTGACGCATGGCTTATTGAAGCATGAAAAACCAGCAAAAATGTAAAACACATTACCCACATAATACATTTACCTACACCCATTAAATCCTTATTCATATTTCTACACTCCTCCCCAAATCATAAACTTAAACTAAAAGAACTACAGCCTTTCACGGATGTAGTTTTTTTAGTGTGCAATATAATGTTTGATGCCGCGAGCGGCATTTGCCCTGCGCAATTATTAATTATTATGTCAATGCAAAGCCTTCAGAAATGTTTCAATGCCGCGAGCGGCATTTGCCCTGCGCAATAAAACAACAGGCAAGGTAGTAGTTATGGGTATGAAGTTTCAATGCCGCGAGCGGCATTTACCCTGCGCAATTGCCATCTATGGCACAAAGGAAGATAAGGAAGCTTTCTAGTTTCAATGCCGCAAGCGGCATTAGCCTTGCGCAAGTAACTACTGGTTCACCAATAATTGAGTTTGAGGGTCAGTTTCAATGCCGCAAGCGGCATTAGCCTTGCGCAAGAGGTAATCCCTGATAAGCGAAAGAAAGCCCCAAAACAGTTTCAATGCCGCAAGCGGCATTTGCCCTGCGCAATTCGATGACCGTGACCCACATGCTATTCTGCATGGCATGTTTCAATGCCGCAAGCGGCATTTGCCCTGCGCAATGAATGGTTGGTAGAATTATCCCAATTTTCGCTTAGTTTCAATGCCGCAAGCGGCATTTGCCCTGCGCAATACTGTCCTCTGAAACCATTGAAAACAGTGGGCTGAAAATGAAAAAATAACACAGAAGGCGATTTTCAGCAAAATGTTCCAAAACGCCCGTGGACACTTGTTGCACTTTTATCCCAAAAACCGCTATGCAGTAAGCAACAAAAGCCATCCTTTAGTCCACGAAAATCCTTAATTCAGATTTTCATTTTGCTGGGTTTCTTCGCCATCGTCTTCCTTATTATAGAATAATTATAGTCCTTCTGCAACACTACATAATCGGGTCTGACCCATTCCCTGGGCGGTCATGCGTCCAACCCCAGCAAACTGGGCAAAATATGCTAATCTGTAAAATATCTTTTTTTGTTCATCATCAAGATTATACAGTGAATAGGTAAATTCCCCCACAAACCCAGTAACAGCGATATTTTTATTATATCTGAGCCGCTCTGTATTCCCCTTCCACTTCCACGGTACTACCTTTTCAGCCATGGCCTTGCACTCAGCCACATCAAGAGGCTCAGGCATATCAAACTGATTCCACTTCATTGCCAATGATCCCCATACCATTCTTGGCTCTGGGAAAGGATAATCACTTGTATCAAGTCTGAAGGTGGTCGGTGAAACATATCGCAAAGTAACCAACTCTGGTACCTTCGGCGGCATACTATCCATGAATTCTTTCTTGGTCAAAAGAACAGCTTCCGGATGCTCTGAAGTGGCTTTAAACACGGATTGAAGCTCAAAATTCGCTTTTCCTATCTGGAAAACATATCCTTCCGGGACATTCAAAAAGATATGTAAAACATCTTCTGAGAACGCAGTAATCGATATTTCAGCGCACTCTCCCTGTTGAACAGAATAGTGACTGATATCCTCTGTCTGTTCACCTTGATTGATATGTAAAGGCGCAACAGTAAAGGGTTTAACCTGCAAAGCATTATGCAATTCTGTTGCCAGCCCCTCTGACTGACTTTTCAGTAGCTTAAAAACAGCACCATGAAGCAGTTTTCCATTCACCACTGGCACACGGCATTTTTCTGTTGCCTGCACACGATATACAATTCTTCCTAAATCCATAATTAAATTCCTTATTTATTCCTTAGGCGCGGAAGAATATATTTCTTCCAAATAGCTAAAGTTGTTCTGGCATCATATAGAGCATTATGCTGCATTCCGTTTTCCAGTGGATTCACCAGCTCTTCTCTTGCTTTCAGAGGATCTATACCAATAACATAAAGCATACTGGATATATCCAGCATCGGAAACGGTCCCTGAAAAAGCCGCTCCTCAATATTACTGGAAACACATTTAGACATCAGACGGCTCTCCACCGGATGCATTACATCTATAATGATATAAGCATTCTGGGCATGAGTCCGCCAGAAGGACCATACTGCTTCTAATAGGCTATGCTCATCATCATACTTTTCGTACTCTCCCATAATGGGAAGTACATTCTCTCGAACCCATTCCGTTCTTATATGCTTTTCAGGCTCACTCAAACCGATGTATTGCTTTTCCAGCTCATTACCATCGGCATCAGTTAAAACCATAGCTACAGAAACAAATGGCCCATACAGGCCATCTGTCTCTGCGTCTAGAAAGATATAATTCATTTAATTACCTTCTGTTATTTCTATTACTACCTTGTGGCCTATTGTTATTAGACGGATTCGGTTTAGGAGCATTGACTTTCAATAACTCATTTTTGGACGGCTTTTTCACCATCATACCAAATCCAACATTTGTCTTGGCACCTATACCCATATCAAGTACAATTTGTTCAAATAACTCAAGCAACTCTGCAGCAGTAACTACTACTTTTTTGTCAACGACATAATCCTTACACACAAAAAAGAACTTAAATATTACTCCAGGCTTAATCTTTACCATGCTAACGGGTTTGGGCTCTTTAAACTCACTTGGATGCGGGGTGATATACTCTGTCGCTAACAATGTTTTATCATTTTCATCCACTTGAGGAAAAGCACCTAGAAAATTTATATTGCCCGGTTTATCCTGCCCAAAAATCCATTTGGTAAACTCTACTATGTCATCTACTTTCTTTCCATTTGGGCATGATTTAATATATTCAATTCTAGCATCATCTCCGGGTTCCGGAAAATAGCTTCTTAACATTCCTTTTAAAGATGAACCGGGTAAAAATGGCAGGCCAGTAACAAAGTCAAAGGTAAATCCATTTTTTAAGGCATCAACCATTTTTATCTCATGTAAAAGCCCTGTTCCTATCATTAACCCTGGATAAGCAGTATGCAGACTAAATTCCTGTAGTCCATCAATATGTTCAAATTCTGCCGGAAAAATATTCTCTGTTGGAAAATGAAACTCAACAATATTGGTTGTCCTGTCTGTTATACCTCCATTGACAAAAAATTCTTCATCATTCAAACCTAAGCCATCGTAGTATTCAACATTATATAAATAACTCATATTATTGGACTTCATCACTTTCTCCCGCCTTCTTATCAACCAATTCATAAAGATTCATGGCCAATTTCAGAGCAATTGCTGCATTAAGTATTTCTTCTTTACAATCCCTCTCAGCAGACATTCCCCTTTTTTTCCGTTCGATGGCATACTCAAACAGGGTTTCATGAAACTGTTCGCCCTCATGACGGCTCTTCACAATATCATAAATTGCAGCCAAAATCAGCTGACGTTCAACCGAAGCACCAGCTCTTTTTGAAAAATAAGCAATAGCCGCCAGAAGACTGCCCATAGTTATAGCTGCCCCAAAGGAAGATATCTGTCCACGAAATGCTCTATCAATCTTACCATCTTGAGCAATACCGTGCTGAGCCAGCAAACTATATGCTGACTCTATTTCATCATTTATTACACGCTTATTCATTGCTCATACCTCCCCCACAGTCGTCAGACTACATAATCCGTAGCCAATGGAAGCATTTCCACCAAACTGAACAATTTTCCCTTCAATAGCGTTCTTAAAGCCCCGCAAAGAATCCACCGCATCGTCACGTACTATTACCGGAAAAACAAACGTACTATGATGTGGTACAATTTCCTCATACCAAAGATTTTTACTTATACCATTCTCAAGACAATTCCTGGCCATTACAGGGAGCTCTATCATGCGGAACTCTGCATCACTCATAGAATATACAGTATCACCGGCCACAACAATTTTTTCTTCAACTTTTATTCCCTCAACAGCAACATTCGTCGAATCAGTATAATCTTCACCAGAAAAATCATCTGTTTCTGGAATAGCAAAACTTTTCCTTAACTGATCATATCTTTCCTGCGAGGATTTCGGTGAAACCATATAAAATGCCTTATCCCCTTCGGATGCTCTGGCTGGCATTGCCATCATATCTGCTGACAGAATTTTTAATGCTCCTTCAGTTTTTGCATTATCATCGCCAAACCAACTATTGACATCATCTTTTTGATTGTTCTCCGTAAAATACTGGCGCAATGCTCCTTTTAAACCGGATGAATTTATTGTAGGCAACCCAGTAACAGGATCCCTCTCCACTTCATTGTCGATAATATTGTAATTTACGTCGCCGTTGCCTACATGCAAATTAGTAACACACTGCACTTTTACTAAAATAGCTTTCATTTATTATCCCCTCCGATAACTATAATCTTGTTATACCCCAATTTTTTGAGATTTTTGCTTTTACCAGCTTCATCATCAGATATTTTAAAACAATTATTATAAAATACGCTCCCCCGCTGTATAAGCACAGTTCGTTCAGGTGTCCGTGAAAATCGGCTATGATAGCTGAGCTTATCCTTATATGCCTTGGTTATAATATTACGAACAAACCGCATGTCCACCATGACAAAATCATCATACTTAGGCACTTCCTGCAATACTATATCCGACAACGCATAGCCCCAGACCTGACTGCTATTATCACCTAATTTTCGAACCAGTCCTTCCAAATCCTCTTCCTTTTCAACAAATCGAATGGAAAAAATGTTCTTTCCAGCACCGACAGTAACAATATCATCCCTTAATATAACATCATTTGTTTTGACAAAGAACGCAAAGCATCTATTACTACGCTCACCTTTTTTCAAAACATACTCAGAACGACGAAAAAACGCTTTTGATTTCTGCGCCTTATCTATCAAATTCCCATTTTTATTCTTTCTATTTCCAGTCTGTACCACCCTTTTAAATAAGTCATCGTCAGAATAACATTTATGGGTAGTAAGATTTATATATCCTTCTGCTGGACCCGTTTTTCCTTCGTATTTATCAGGAAGATGTATTGTCCCATAATCTGTTTCCCCACAAATCTCTTTCATTGATAACCCTGAAAAACCTTTTTTACAAATATTACATTTTGGATTTTTTACTATATACTGAACCTCGCCATTATCACCATATTCACACAGGAAAACTGGTGATATACTGAGCAATTTGCCGAAATCCTGTTCCCCCTTGCTGGAAAAATCAAAACTTTCTGCTCCTATCAGCTCTTTTATAGACTCTGATTCCTGCTCACTATAATCAAAATTCGAATGTAACAAACCTGCCTGCTCCAGCATCAAAAGGCGCAACATTCCCCATATAGAGGTCTGTTCTGGAAATTTTTTTGATTCAATGTAATATGACTCTTTTCCGGTTGGCGTCTCGCCAGTATCATCATATCTACTTTTTTGGTCCGTGGAAAAGGTGTATGGATTTTCTGGGTTCATTATCGCTAAATATGTCTTCATATTATTCTTCCTCCCCTGCCTTTTCCAACAGGAATTTATTAAGTTTCAAAAAACCAACAAGTGCCTGTAGATTTTTGTCTTTACAATCAGAATCAGTCCCCAAATTTACAATAGCATAATCATTTTTCAGGAAGCAGTCATAGTATAAATCAACAATAGCCTTATAATATTCCTTAAAATCAGCCTGCCCAACATTATCCTGAAAATTCTTCCATCCATACCAAAGCTGCTGTCGACCATCGTCATCCTCGGTAATGTTTGATACTGCTTCATCCATTATTGCCATTATATTGCTATTCTGATATATAGTCTGTATGACACTACTTCCCACAGTTGATATATCCTTGAATTGAGCTTTCTTTCTATCAATTATCTCTCCCAACTTTTCTGCTACCACTTCATATTTTTCCCTTAACATAGTATATGCAGGAACCGGTATACACAGGCCAACAGTCTGCCCACTGTGCTTCTGTAGCTCCACTGCCATATTATTTTTTGGTTCCTGCTTGGCCACATCAAATAACAAGTGAGCAGCATTCTTCAATGCCTCATATAATGGAGCTTTCTTATGCTGAATCGCTATTCCAAACGACAATGTAGTATTCACAGTGCCTGAATTACCATTTTTTGAATTCATCTTATTAACAAAAAGCGCATTTAAATCATCACATAGTTTAAAAACACTTACCCCCTTGTCATTTTCTACAGGTGCCAAAAAGAGTAAATCATCACCACCGGCGTATATTGTCATCCCACCAAATTCACCAACCTTGGCAGATGCCTCTCTGGCGTATTCCATGCAATTTTTTGAAAACGCCTTAACCTCTTCATCTTCATCGATACTGTTCAGCAAAGCCCCCATCCGATCACCGTCAGCCTGTACAACCGCAAAATAATTATATTTCTTTAAATCACTATGCTTATGGATTCCATGACAACTTGCTATGTCTTCAATGCTCCAAATATTCCTGCTGCCATCATCAGAATCAAGTAGCTGATTGGCATACTCAGGAACTTTTTTAAATAATAATGAATCTTTAAGCGTCCGATTTCGATTATTCTCCTTGTTGGTCAATATTTTATAAAACAGATTATCCTTATCATCAACCGGACACGTCTGCATCAGTTCCAATGCATCAAGATATGGCGATATTTTTAGAATAACATTTCCTTCTCTTTCAATTTTTTGAACGTTTTCCTCCGTCAACAAAACATAATGACATTGCAGGTAGTTCTCTAAAAAAGAAGGCCCTCCGTCTATATTATGATATTGTTTCGGAAAATCGTTGATGGATTCAGCCTTGACATCCCGCATTATTTTCTTAACAGCCTTATTTACTTCGTCAAGATTTTGGTCAATGCTGAGTTTAAGTATTATACGGTCGTGATATTTTCCTACACCATCCTGCAAAAAATCATTCTGACCAGACTCAAAATGTGGAGAAAGAATATCCACACCGTTTTGATACTTATCCAAAAAAGCCTTGCATAGTCTTCTGGTCAAATTTGAAAAAAATGTACTGGCAAACCAAAGTCCTGCTGGACTGCATGCGTCATTTAATGTATTTAAAATAGGACCGTTTGTTATCCCCAAGTAATAACTCATTCGCAATTCACCACCATTATATTATTCGCAGTAATTCTTAAATCCTTATGTAAGCCACCATTATAATACTCTACATATTTGGCCATAAAATCTTCAATCGGGAAAACTCCACCATAATCGGAAAAATCGGCCTTAGATGGTGTCTTCAATGCCTTATCTATATCACCCTTAAAAACAAATTCCTGGTCATAGACCTCTTTGGGTACTTCCATTCCTATGATATAGACGAAATTGTCAATAATCTTAAAACGTACAATTGACGGTATTCTATCCAATGAATCAGACTGAGAATCTGCCGGTACAATCTTTATTAACTTCTTTTCATCTTTTTTTAGATTTTCATCAGCAAAAAATTCAATTTTATCACCCTTACCAAACAATGCCCGTACATAACGGGGATTCGGGTTTTCCGGATAAACCTCACGAACATGATTTTTTTCCACATTTGGAGCAATATCCAGTTCCTTCATCCAAGCTTTTTCATTGTCAATATTTAACTCATCATGCATATACCTGAATAAAAAGGAGCGTGCATACCAGCCCTTAGGGTTATCAGGATTTTTAAAACTCATATTTAAGCCAGATTTCATAACCGAATAAAAAGTTTTAATCTGGTTAAACATTTTTATAGAAGTTTCTATTTGTGGAGGATTTCTCCCTGTAACAACGACTGCCTTCTTATCAAATTTCATTTTATAAACAGTCTTTGCCCCCGCAGACTTGAATTCCTCTATCAATGTTTTTTCATCCCATTGCTCATTTTGAGGCATAAAACCGCCAAACCCCTTACCCTGCATAGTTCCAAAATTGGTTACCATAAAAAAACTGGTAAGATATTTTTCAATCTGCTCACGCAGCCCCTTCTTAAAACAGAATATAGTAATTACTGGGAATGATATTATTCCCATTTTATAATTACCCTCTCCCATATTCCCATAGAATATACTATAATTGTCTTTCAACTCAACCTTGTAGGTTCCCCTTGATGTTATACGTACTTTATATGACAATGCTTCAGTCTTCTTATCATCCGTCTCCTTTGATTTGTCCTTTTTTTCAATTAACCAGTCCTCATAATGTATTTCTTTTTCTTTAAACCTACCTATTAAGAATTTATCCAGCTTAGGTTTCATTTCTGATGCCCGTAGCGTTGCCCCACGTTGATCATATTGAAAATGAATAAGCGGCGATTGTGGCCACAGATTAACTGTCAGCTTACTCCCAGTAAATTTCATTTCTTTTTCTCCCCTCTTTATTTATTTCTTTGCCTAATAATAAGATAGAATATTGATATCAACACAATTACTTTTATACAAAATACCGAACCTGCCCACGCATTATCGCAACTACCATTAATATCATTTAAGATATCAGATACTATTTGCAATGGCCCAGGCCAAGTTGGAGAGTCTCCGAAGAACGATGGCAAGGCAATAAATATTGCTGCCAATGATACCAAAACAGCCCATTGGCTTATATTATCCGACTGACGAATGTTGGCAATATTATATAGTCCATCCAAATGCTCCTGTAAAATGCTGGTATGTTTATTGACTAAAAATATCTCCCGCATCATATCATAAAGCTCTATTGCCTGTTCCTGAGATGATACTTCACAGAGATTTATCTGATTTTGGAAGGCAATTAATTTCTCCTGCAAATTGGCAATCCCCCTGCGTGTCTCCTTATCAACCTCATTGTCCATTTTCTCTATACGGGCAGATAAATCTGAAGCCTCATTTTGCATTACCCGCAAGGAAGCTCTTTGAGCCAGTACCAAACACGCCATTTCATAATATTCTGTACGAAAATAATTTATAAGAATATTATAATCCGTGACACACATAAACGCTTGGGCTGAAATTGAATACATGGTTCCATATTGAGGCCTTATCCATCTACAATAAAGATGTTCTTTGATAAGCTGTTGTCTCATTTGCTCAAATACACAGGAACACTCCCCCGGTGGATCACAAAACATAAATTCATATATTGATTTTTCCATACTTTCATAATTATACAACCTTTTATTGTTAGCAAAATGTCCAGGTTGCAGAGCATTTATGTAGTCAAATGGAAAAACTTCTTTTCCATTTTGAAAAACCTGCTGATAATCTCCATTAACCTCACACATAACAAACATTCTATCATCTAATGCTGGTTGAATATACCAATAATTTTCTTTGTTTTTAGTATCCTTACTTGTAGTAAATTTCCAATTATTTGTCCCACTGCACGTAGAATAATTCAAAATCTGTTTTATAAAATCAGCAATATGATTAAGTTTAGGATTATATCTTTCACTGGTTCCATCAGCATTATTGAACCTTATAATGTTTTCCCTAAAATTCTGGCCAATATATCCATCCATTCCATCCCAATAAATATCAATTGAATCAGCACACACCGAGGCATCCTCCTCTGATGTCTTAGGAATAAATGGCAACGTAATACGCCGGCCATAATCGTTGATGATTTTTATGTCTGACAATTTATCGGATATGTGATTTTCACAAACGAATACCAATAAACCTACACCAGTATTATACAGTCTAAGCTTTATATCTGTTAAATCCAGATGGTATTCTTTTTTGTCATCTTTTTTGTTTTTGCGAATAATATATTGTGCCCGTTTAGTTAATTTTCCTTTTTCATCTTTTATTGGCTTAAATGAAAAATTCTGTACTACTTCCTTTTTATTTTCTTCATTTCCCTTACCAAACACCGCATCGCGGATTGCTGGCTGAAAATATTGGTATGTGGCATATTTCAGCTTATTAACATTTAGTCCATCAGGCTGCACATCTTCATCATTTACTTCAATTTGATGCCAATCCCTTAAATCATCATCCTCCCATGCATCATTATCATTGAATATACTCATAATTGAATTAAAATCGCGTTCTTTTTCCGTTTTATAATTCTGCCAAATAAACGGAAAAATGAAATTATGATAACTTTTTGCCAAATCTTCCATCTAATATCCCCCTACAAATGCTTTACAACCTCTATATCCATTTCTTTAGCCCGCTTGGCAATCCCCGGTGAAACTCCTTTCTTGGCCACTAAAACCTTACGGACCAGCGTGCCACCAAATCTATCCGCCACTGTTTCCAGCTCATAAAGTGGCTGGTTCATAGAAACCATTTTATTCTTACAGGATATAAATGTAGGTATATTTTTCTTCATGTAAATTATATCTATTTCATTCACCACATCCGGGCCGGGCCTGTATATGGAATTCGGATCCCCATCCCCAATCCAGTTTATGTGGTAGCCAATGGCACAGTCATTTACCTCAGGGTCCCGCACTATCTGCCAATAGGTAATGTGTTCCAGTATAGCTCCCGGATCACACAGGATATTACGTTCCTCATCATTGTAAAACGCAAGATTAATAATGCCATCACTATATAGTAAGCTTTGAAGAATATTCTCCTCCTTCATTTTTTTCAGCTTATCAATAAATGTGGATACAGACATCCTGGCTATCCTGGCAGCACCAGCCACATCCTTGCTGTCACCACAAATCAAGTCATCTTGTTTACTACAAAGATATGCCAACCCTTGGGACAACTTATTCCAGCACGATTTCTCGGTTTCCATGAAACGATTTAATTCAATCATTCTGGATTTATGGGCCTCATCATTATATTTTTGGTTTTTGGATTTCTGAAGTCTCCATTCAATGACTCCTTCATGAAGATTGAGGTACTCTTCAATATTCAAACGATAATCCCGTTTCGGTAATTGTTCATACGCTTCCGGAAGCGACTGAATCCTTACTTCATCCTCTGCCAAATCAATTTCATGCATGGGAAGATTCTTTTCGTCAGCCACCATCCCCGCTGCGGCCAATACAAGTTCTTCTCCACCAGTAAGGTCAAAAAAACATTGATTGCCTAAATCCTTTTCTTTCTCGACTATTTGAACCAGCTTTTTTTCAATATCATCAAGCCGCCCCTCCGGCAAAGGAACAAACTCTAACTCTTTTACTCCAATTTCTTCTTTTTTTAGGAACGCCGCCACAGTGCTTTTGGCTGCCCGATCCATATCTTCTTCGGCATAACCTAAAAAGATGACCTTATCAAACTGGAATTTTGTACAGGCCAATACATTATCCATAGGGTCATCGCTAAAAAATTCTATATCGACATTCATATAAAAGATCCTCCATTATCACAAATCCGCTCACGCCTTACTACTTCGATAAAAAAACTTTTTTTCCTGCTTAATAAGTATTTAGGCCTATATAAATATGTAAATAAAAAAAGTGTTAGATACCAATTTTAGTATCTAACACTTTTTTGTTTGAAAATAAGCCGCAAGCGGCATTAGCCCTGCGCAATACCTTATTCTTGAAGCTTGTGAAAACGAGCAAAAGTTGTTTCAATGCCGCAAGCGGCATTAGCCCTGCGCAATTTAATATCGCTTCTCAATACAAGGCTTTGGTTGAGTTTCAATGCCGCAAGCGGCATTAGCCCTGCGCAATTTATAAGTCGGAAGACAAGATAACAGAGGGTAGTGCGTTTCAATGCCGCAAGCGGCATTAGCCCTGCGCAATCCCGAAAGACATAAAGGTTCGTCCATTTTTACGGTAGTTTCAATGCCGCAAGCGGCATTAGCCCTGCGCAATACTGTCCTCTGAAACCGTTGAAAACAATGGGCTGAAAATGAAAAAATAACACAGAAGGCGATTTTCAGCAAAATGTCCCAAAACGCCCGTGGACACTTGTTACACTTCTATCCAAAAAACCGCTATGCAGTAAACAATAAAAGCCATCCTTTAGTCCACGAAAATACATAATTCAGATTTTCAATTTACTGGGCTTCTTCGCCTCTATTCACTTTATTATAGGACAATTATATTCCATCTGCAACATTAAAAGTGACACGCCACCATTGACGTGCCACTTATAGTTTATCCTATATTCATTACGCAACAATCTGGATTTTTCCTACAGTGTCAGCAAATTGCTCAATTTCTCTAAAAATATATCTGCGCCAGGATAAGCCATCCAGCAATTTACGCTCCTTGGTTATATATTCTTCATAATTTTGAATCCATCTTTTCCTGGCCTTGTCAGTCATCCTACAGCCGTCATCTTCATCATATTCAAAGTCATTAGGCGCAAAAATATGCTTCTCTTTTCACAAATCTTTCCCCATAAATTCAATTAACCCCCGTATAATATTTTTAATATCTTTAAAGCCCGCCCTTTTCTCACAACCCTTGGCCAGATACAAGCCGCGGTTAATTTCTATCATTACCGACTTCACCCTGGCATCCTGCTGATAATACTTAATTGGAACCAATGCCCCAGCGAAAGGTGTGTTTATCCCTACAGACAGGTTATGGGCACGCAGATAATTAACCATTTTCTCCACCAGCTCCGGTGGGGTGTGATAATCATCAGTACCGATACATATATCCGGGCGATCCGGCTGCTGGTCCAACTCATAAGGCAACGGTTTCGGATAAAAGGAATGTCCGTCAATGATAAGGCAATGGCCATATTGGGCCAGTCGCTGTTCCACAGCAGCCTCCAGCTCTGCATGATGCGGGTCGTAGTAGTTTCTGATCACCTCTTCCCGCTTGGCATTACTAAATTTTCTAAATGGCATATTCCAGGAACTATGAGTATAATACAGCCCCATTCCCCTTTGGCTCATAGTCTCATCCTTGTCATCACGAAAGCGCTCCACATCGCACACCAAGCGGCTCACCTTTAGATCCACCATCTCAGCCTCACAGGCAAACAGCTCATTACAATACCAGTCTGTCATTACCAGCATTTCGTGGCTCAAAACCTCCAGATCATAGTCCGGGATATACTCCTCAGGAATGTACAGGGAAGCGTGTGGTACATGAATTACAACTTTTTCCATCATTTTCATCGTCTCCTTTTGCTTTGTAAACCAAAAAGAGACGCAAATGAAAAAGCCCATCGTCTTGATGGGCCAGATTGTCTCATCCTACCCATCAATCAAGCTTTAGCACCTTGCCACACTTTCACCTGTGGTAGGTTGCTGAAGGGTCATAGAGCTTGTCTCTCGCCTTCTCTTTATGGTTAAGAATATATGTAATTATCTTGTTGCCTTTCCGGCAATCATAGTGTAGCAAATCTTATATTTTCCGTCATTAAAGTGATATTAAAAATTCCTTTCAATTATTTCAGCATTTCTGCCCTGTTCTTCAACTTCCATCGCCATCTGAGTTTTCTTCCTCTATGACGGTATTAGCACTGGCTTCAATCATTTGTGTAACAACGTGATTTAACTCCGATGCCTTTTTGCTAGTAATAACCGATCTGCCTGTTCCCTCTTCAATAGCCTTTCTGGCATCGCCAGCCACCTTGCCACCTCGCTTAGCTACAGAAACATTTTGAGCAAGTCCAGATGGTTTTTCTGCTTCTGAAAATTCTTTGGCCGCCGTTTCTGCCAGCATATTTATAACTAATTCAGTGGTACTCATATTATCCCGAAGACTTTCCTTTTTTAGTCCTTTTAGATTTTTGTACTGGCGAGTAGACATCCCGCTCCACGCTTTAGTAAGTTCATCGGTAAGTACAGCATATTCCTTGCCCTGCTTTATCCCACGTTTTTTCCATTCATCTGTTAGTTCCTTACGAGCACTAATTGCCATAAGCCGCTGATTTATCCACTCTTTGGTATATCCCTTTCGTTCATAGGTAGCCACCAATCTATCAGCTATAAGCTCCGGATCTAGGGTTTCATCAATACGCTCTTTACCCACCTGTGCCAGCCACAATTTGAATGGTTCCGCTTTCTTAGATGGTATTGACTGAATAATACGCAAAAGTTGCTCCGTATTGGCTACATCAGTAGCATATCTTTTTCCATCTTTTGGAGACTTCAATTTCAGTTGGTGACAATTTGTCACCAACTCACTTCCCTCAGCTTTTAGCCGTTGCTTTAGCTTGTTCCAATACTTACGGCCATCACTACTTTCCGTCAGTATCCGCACCACATCCACAATAGAAAAATACCATTCTTCCTCCGCCTCGTTCCAAGCAGTACGAATGGGCTGGTCCTCAAACAACTGCATATTTTCCATTTCTTCACTCATTATCCGTTTCTACCTTTCTAACGCCCTTTAAATAGAACAACAATTCTGTTATCTCCATTATATAAAACACATATTCTATAAATCAAGTATTTTATCAAAAATGTGCAATTTCCAAAAAATACCCTGCAACTCCATTACAAAGCTACAGGGTATCTTGCATATAAAATATCATTTTTAGAAAAACGGATTACTTTCCCGCTCGATGCCCATGGTAGAGGCTGGGCCGTGGCCCGGGAATACCTTGGTGGCGTCGGACACCTTGGCCAGAAGGTTGCGGATGGAATCCAGGATATCCTCGGTGCTGCTGCCCGGGAAGTCTGTACGACCTATGGAGCCGGCAAAGAGGGTGTCACCGCTAAAGAGGGCGCCGCCCCCGTAGAAGCAGACACCGCCCGGGGTATGCCCCGGGGTATGGATAACCTTGAGGCTGCAGCCGCCGAAGGAAACATTGTCTCCGTCCTTCAGCAGTACATCAGCTGCCTCCATTTCTCCCGGTGCACCCACAAAGGCTGACAGATTTTTCTTGGCATCCGTCAGCATCTCCGCATCATCAGAGTGAATGGCCACCGGAACCTTCAAAGCATTTTTCACCCCATCCAGTCCCCCGATATGGTCGAAGTGACCATGGGTCAGGGCGATAAGCTTTACCTCCACGCCCATTTCCTTGATGGCGGACAGTATCTTTTCCGGATTTCCTCCGGGGTCCAGAACCAGTCCCTCATTGGAATTGTTGTCCTTTAGTATATAGCAGTTGGCAGCAACAGGGCCAACCTCAAAGCTCTTTACAGAAAACTCCATCTGGTGTGAACCTCCCATCAGTCATTTCTCTTGTCAGGGGTGGAAGCCATGGCTCTGTTTACGCTGTAGACATCCTTCAGGCGGCGGATTTTCGCCATAATCTGTTCAACCTGGGATGTGGCATGAACCTCAATACCCATAACTATCAGCGAAGTCTTGTTGTTGCGGTTGGTCTTGGCATTAACCGAGGATACATTTATCTTCATTTCCGTCGGAATAGCCAGAATACCGGCCAGAATACCCGGATTATCATTACAATGTATCTCAATTTCCACAGTATAATCACGGTCAAGGCCCACATCCCAGTTTACGGCAATAACTCTCGTAGCCGCATCACTGGTAACCGCCACATTAGGACAGTCCGCCCGATGAACGGACACTCCGCGGCCCTTGGTAATAAAGCCGGTAATAGGGTCTCCCGGAATCGGGTTGCAGCACTTGGCTAGACGCACCAGCATACCGCCCTCACCCTCAACCAAAATACCATGGCTGGCCTTGGACTGCTTGTGGGAGCCCTGGCCCTGTGGACGCTTCAGCTTCTCCAGCATTTCAGAAACATCCTGCGGGGTATTCTCCTTCACCAGCTTCTTGTGAAGCTCAATGAGCTTGGCAATAACACCGCTTACGGTAACACCGCCATAGCCGATGGCTGCCAGCAGATCACCGGAATTATTGATGTTAAATCTCAGGCACACCTCATTAAGCCACTCATCCCGCAGAAGATCCTTGGGATCGTAGCCCAGCTTCTTGCCTTCCTTTTCCAGCAACTCCTGGCCCTTGGCCACATTTTCCTCACGGCGCACCTTCTTGAACCAGCCGCGAATCTTGCTTCTGGTATCAGAGGCGGCCACGATGTTGAGCCAGTCACGGCTCGGCCCCTGATTGGCCTTGTTGGTAATAATGGAAACAATATCACCATTTTTCAGCTTGTACTCCAATGGCACAATCTTGCCGTTGACCTTGGCGCCAACGCAATGATGACCGATTTCCGTATGAATTCTGTAGGCAAAATCTATTGGCACGGAGCCCTTTGGCAGGTCAATAACGTCTCCCCGTGGAGTAAATACAAACACCTCATCGGAGAAAATATCCATCTTAAGGGCCTGAATATACTCACTTGGGTCGTTAAGCTCCTGCTGGAGATTTACCATCTGACGAAGCCAGGACAGCTTCTTGTCGTAATCGTTGGCCGCAGTGGCTCCCTTGCCGTTTTCCTTGTATTTCCAATGGGCCGCAACACCATACTCGGAAATCTTGTGCATGGCAAAGGTACGGATCTGAATTTCCAGCGGAAAGCCACGGGTCATAACAGTGGTATGCAGGGACTGGTAGCCATTGGATTTTGGCATGGCAATATAGTCCTTGAACCGTCCCGGAATCGGCTTCCACATGGCGTGGATAACACCCAGCACCGCATAGCAGTCCTTCACGCTCTGCACCAGAACCCGGATGGCGGACAGGTCATAAATTTCACTTATATCCTTGTTGTCCCGCTTCATCTTGCGGTAGATGCTGTAAAAATGCTTGGCACGGCCGCTGATTTCCGCCTTTATGCCGCTTCGTATGAGCTTGGTATGAATCTGCAGGATAGAATCCTCAATAAACCGCTGCCGCTCCTGGCGCTTTTGCTTAACCTTTTCCACAAGGTCATAGTAATGCTCGCTGTCAAGGTACCGCAGACACAAATCCTCCAGCTCCCACTTGATGCTGGAAATACCCAGACGGTTGGCCAGCGGGGCGTAAACCTCAATGGTTTCCCGGGCAATACGCTGCTGCTTTTCTTCCTTGACGAATTTCAGGGTACGCATATTGTGAAGCCGGTCAGCCAGCTTTATGATAATTACCCGGATATCCTTGGCCATGGCCAAAAACAGCTTCCGGTAGTTCTCCGACTGCTGCTCCACCTTGGACTGGAACTTAATCTTGCCCAGCTTGGTAACGCCGTCAATGAGCATGGCCACCTCAGGGCCAAACATTTCCTCCATCTGCTTCATATCATAGATGGTATCCTCCACCACATCGTGAAGGAGGGCCGCCGTAATGGTTACAGCATCAATCTGAAGCTCCGTGAGAATCTTGGCCACACAGAGAGGATGGATAATATATTCTTCACCGGAAGCCCGCTTCTGCCCCTCATGGGCTGCATGGGCCAGGTCATAAGCCTTGCGGACAAGGTCCACGTCCGCATTAGGCTGGTATTTCAACAACGCACTAATAATATCATCAATGGTAACTTCCGCCGTAGCATCGGCCGGAACAGGAGTATAGATATTTACATTTACAGAAGTTGAATTGGCATCCATGTTAATCACCGCCATTCAATACACAAATAATAGTCAAACTTTTACATATTATAGCATATTTTCGTAATTCTCTATACATAAAAATAGCTATAATCCTCTATTTTCCTCTTTTTTCGCAAAAGAAAGGGAATAGCACTTAGCTATCCCCTGCTCTAATAATAGTATTATATTAGGTTATCCATTGAGCCGGCAAAAGGTTGGCGAATCCTGCAAATTCATCTTTCCCGTGCCCTCCACCAGATGACAGACGCCGTCGGCATCCACCTCCAGCAGACCCAGCTCCTGAAAAATCTTCAGCCCCTGCTCCACGGCCTGGGCCTCTGACTGCCTGCCGTCCCTGCGCATTCTCATGGCCAGCCATGGGGCATCCTCCAGCACCGGCTTTTTGTCATCACGGCACTGCTTTAAGAACAAATACAAATCCTTCAAAAACTCCCGGTCCACGCTGATGGGCCTTTCATCCTCCAGAGGATGGTCCATACTTTGCACTACACACTGAAGGTAACGGGTTCCCATATACTCATTTATGTTAAATGTATAGACCAAATCCAGTGGCTGAGAATTAATGACATCCAAATCCTCATTCATGTGAAAGGCAATAGCCCTGGCATAACGGTTACCATCAGTAATACTGAACCGTATGTGCTGATTGAGATCCCCCACATAAGAAGCATATGCACCTCTCGCCCCCCTATAACCAAAGAGGGGGCTTTCATTTTTCGTGCCGCAGGGCTCCAGCAAAGCCAATTCCTCCACCATTTCCATGGTAATCTCCAAAGGAGAAATCTCCTGTTCCAGCTCATAAAATGGTATAAATTGCTCTGCCGTCAGCTGCCGCATGGCTTCCTTTTCCATACGGCGCCTGAATTCGGGGATATCCTCCTCTTTTATGGTGAGACCGGCGGCTGCCTCATGGCCACCAAACTGCACCAGCACATCCTTGCAGTTCTCCAGTGCCTCATAAAGATTAAAGCCGTCAATGCTGCGGGCCGAGCCCTTGCCGATACCATCCTTCAGGCTGATGGCAATGGCAGGCTTATAATACTTGTTGACCAGCCCCGTCGCCATAAGCCCGATGACACCATGATGCCAGTCCTCACCGGCCACCACCAGCACCTTGGCATTATCTATGTCCACAGATTTTAACTGCTCCTCGGCCTCCAGCTGCATATCATCCTTCAGCTGTTTCCGTTCATTATTAATCCCGTTCAGCGTCTCGGCAAGCTCTGCCGCCCGTGTCTCATCAGTACAGGTCAGCAGCTCAACCCCCAGAGATGCATCGCTCAGCCGTCCGGCCGCATTTATACGGGGTGCCAGCCAATAGCCCACAAGGCCACTGTTCACCGGCTTTCCCGAAGGATTGACTGACTCCAGCAAAGCACGCATCCCAGGCAGCCTGCTGCTTTCAATGGCCTTTTGGCCAACACTGACAATACGGCGGTTTTCATTGACCAGAGGCACCGCATCAGCCACGGTTCCCAAGGCCACCAGCTCAATGCCCCGGTCATTAAGGGGCTCCCCTTTTATCTCCTGCCAAAGCGCCTGACACAGCTTAAAGGCAATACCAACTCCCGCCAGCTCAGGACAAGGATACTGTGAATCCCTTCGATGGGCATCCACCACAGCCACCGCCTCCGGCAGCTCCTCTCCCGGCAGATGGTGGTCCGTAACAATTACATCCATCCGCCCTGCCACAGCCTTTATTTCCTCCACGGATTTAATACCGCAGTCAACGGTAATCAGCAGATTAATCCCCTTGGCAGCCAGCTTCTCCATGGCCTCCGTATGAAGCCCGTAGCCCTCCGTCAGACGGTCCGGAATATAATAATCCACATCCACGCCCAAGTCCTTGAAGGTGATCATCAAAAGAGAGGTGGCGGTAATGCCATCACAGTCATAATCGCCATATATGGAAATCCGCTCCTTATTGTCAATGGCCTTGACTATCCGCTTTACGGCCTTGTCCATATCAGGCAGCAAAAAGGGATCACAATATTCAAAACGCTCCGGGTGCAGGAATATCTCACCCTTTTCCCTGGTTTCAATTCCCCGATTTATCAGTGCCCCTGCCAACAGCTGGGAAATCCCCAGCTCTGCTGCCAGCCTGGCCGTTTTCTCCCCTGAGTAGGGCTTCATTCTCCATTTTTTCAGCATAATAAACCAACTCCTATTTACCTGTTACCTTTAAATCTTCTAGAAAACTTCTTAAAATCCTCTTTTGTGCAAAACATCTCCAGGAGCCGGCACACAAAAAAGGAGCCCCACATGGGAGCTCCCCACATTTTTATCTGTTTTCTTCAAGTCTCATCAGTACAAAGCACAAATCAGAAACCCGGTTGATATAGAACCTGTCACTGTCGTGGACTATCTCCTGCTCCGCCAGGTCCAGAATAGCCCGCTCCGCCCTTCTGATAAAGGTACGGGCCAAATCCAGGCAGGAGCCCCCCTGGCTCTCGCCGGAAATAAGGAACTGATGCAGCGGAGGCAGCTTGGCCTCAATGCCATCAATAATGGTTTCAAGCTCCACCACATGACCGTCCGTAATCAGCGGTTCCTGGTCAAGGCTGGCCAAATCCGCCATGAGAAGTCCGTTGTTCTGCTGAAGCTTGAGGATTATATCCTTCACCTCGTCATTTTTACAAAAGGCTCTTGCCATACCAAGGGCTGAGCTGACCTCATCAATTGTACCGTACGCCTTCACTCTCAGTGAATTCTTCGCAATGCGCTGTCCCGTATAAAGACCGGTGGTACCCTTATCGCCGGTTTTGGTATAAACACTCATAACGACCTAGCCTCCTACTATACTTATCCGATGTTAACGGTTGCCAAAATTTGACTAACTTCAGATGGCTTTTAAAGCTCCACCTGAATAAGTCTCCATTTTATCAGTCAAAAATCTCAGTAGCACTAAAGTATAAGGAAATCTCCCTGGCTGCACTTTCAGGGGAGTCGGAAGCATGTACTGCATTGCGGCTGCCGCTGGAAGCATAGAGCTTACGGATGGTACCCTCATCAGCCTCGGCAGGGTTGGTCTTGCCGTTGATCTTGCGCACGTTGGCAATGGCGTCCTCACCAGCCAATACCATGGCAATAATTGGACCGGAGGTCATGAAGCCCACCAGATCATCATAATATGGGCGGCCGATATGCTCCACATAGTGCTGGGAAGCCAGCTTCTCATCCATCTGAAGCATCTTAACTGCCAGAACCTGCAGGCCCTTTTCCTCATAAATCTTAAAAATATCACCGATGTGATGTGCCTTCATGGCATCTGGCTTAATGAGTACCAATGTTTTTTCCATTTTGAAATAAATCTCCTTTTAAATACCTATTTTTTTAAATATCCTTTAAATTCTCCTGATACATCTTGGCAATATCCCTATAGGCGTCAGCAGACTCCTTAAGGGCGCTTATCTCCTCCTCGGTCAGCGGGCGGATAAGCTTGGCAGGATTGCCATACACCATGGAATTTGGCGGAATCTTCTTATTCTGCGGAATAAATGAGTTGGCGCCAATAATGCAGTTTTCACCGATCTCCGTATACCCCATAATAACGGTACCCATGCCCACAAGACAATTATCATGAATCTTGCTGCAATGAACCACCACATTATGGCCAATGGTAACATTGTTGCCAATAATGGTCGGGGTGTCCCACATGGTATGAATGGTGCTGTTGTCCTGGATATTGGAATTGCTGCCAATAACCACCTTGTTGATATCCCCCCGGACAACGGAGCTGAACCAGATACTGCTGTTGTCGCCAATCTTAACATCCCCGGCCACCACAGCATTAGGTGCAACATAAACATTCTTGCCTAATTCAGGCTTTTTATCAGCTAATGTCATCACATTTCCCATAAAAAAACCTCCCTCAAGATGTACACTTACTTTATTATAACGCAGTCGTTCAAAATTTCCCACAACCATGTGGGAAATTCTTCATTTTTAGCGTTTCAACCCGATTTAAATAATAACGGGTTATAACGCAGTTGTCATACAAATTCTAGCCCTTTAGCCAGCGTGTGCAGGCCATAACCCGCTGATGCCGCAGCCATTCTCCCAGAGCCTTCCCCTGAACGCCCTCCGGGGCCATGTTTCCATCAATGGACAGCAGCACATCCCTAAGCTCTGTGTACCGCTCCAGATATGCCGGCAGCTGCCCATGGTCAGCCCTTATAATATGGCAAAAATCCTCCGGTGGAAGGTAGCTGGCCATCTTGTGCAAAAGCAAAATGAAATCCGTAATCTTTCCCGGCTTCTGCATAAGAGGTGCCCGCATATGCTCCTCAATCACCAGGGCCCCTGCCCTCATCCACAGATTTGAGAATTTTGCCCTTTCATTCCACCTTTTAAGGACATCCAGCCCCTTCTTTTCGTGATCGTAATGATGGGGCAGCATATCCTCCGGGGTAACCCCCTTTCCAATATCATGAACCAGGCCGGCAAACACAGCCACCACATTGTCCGTGGCTGCTGCCACCTTATCTGTCACCAGCATGGTGTGATTATAGGCATCCCCCTCCGGGTGGAAATCCACCGGCTGAGTCTTGCCGATAAGGGCGTAAATTTCCGGAAACAGTGTTTCCAGCAGCTCTGCCCGTTTCAGCACCTGAAAGAACACCGATGGCTGCTTTGTTTCCAAAGCCCGCTTCAGCTCCCCCAGAATACGCTCCGGCGGCTCACCCTTCAGCTCCTCCCGGCAGCCCTTCATGGCCTCAATAAGCTCATCAGACACAGAAAATCCCAGCTGGGTGGCCTGACGGGCAGCCCTCAGAGCCCGCACCGGGTCCTCGGAAAAATGCTCCGATACCGGCCGCAGAACCCTGTCCGCAATATCCTGACGCCCCCCGTACAGATCCACAATATTCCCTGTCAGCACCTCCATGGCAATACTGTTCACCGTGGTATCCCGCCGATACAGGTCCTCCTCAATGGTAATATCCTCATCCGCCACTATATCAAAGCCCGTATAGCCGGCCCCCACCTTTTTTTCCTTTCGGGCAAAGGCCACCTCACAGCTCACATCATTTATTTTTACCAGAAAAACGGGAAAAGCGTTGCCTATCAGCTTGGCCGACGGGAAACAGACCTCAAAGCTCTCCTTGGAAAGGCCCACCACCACATAATCCTTGTCATTTGGTTCCTTGCCCATGAGCCTGTCCCGGACCCAGCCCCCCACTATATACAGGGTGCCTCCGGCCTCACCTATCTGTTGGGCAAATTCCTGTTCAGTCATCCATTCACCACCTCAGCCTTACTCTCTTTTAAAATTCGTTATTTTACCTACAAATCCTGCAAAAGCCCATCAAAAAACTGCTGCAACCAATGTCACAGCAGTTTGCTTTTCCACTATATAAGCCGGGCGCCCTCTTTGTCAATGTCCAGTATCATGTAGGTGGACTCCACCTTGTTGTCCTTGAAGGCCCTCTGCATGGCCTCCGCCACCTTTACCTCGTTGTTGGTGGCAAGAGCCATCAGACACGGACCGGCACCGCTGAGGAATGCTCCCAGAGCCCCTTCCTTTTTGGCCGCCTTGAACACATCGTACATGCCCGGAATAAGCTCCGCCCGATAAGGCTGATGGAGAGCATCGTCAAAGGCATTCCGCAGAAAATGACGGCTTCCCTTTATAAGAGCTGCCACCATCATGGCCGTACTGCCAATATTAATGATGGCATCCGCCCTGTCCACCTGCTTCGGCAGCACCTCTCTGGCCGCCTTGGTAGGCAGGAAGAAATCCGGCACCACAACCACCATTTTAAAGCGGATTTTCGGAATAAAGCGGAAGGTTTCCGGCCAGCCGTTTCTTACAGTGCTTATGGTCATGCCACCGAAAATAGCCGGTGCCACATTATCAGGGTGCCCCTCAATGTCCGTGGCAATTTTTAATAAATCACGGTTCTTCAGGGGATTTCCCAGGGCCTCATTGGCGGCCTTAATGCCGCCCACAATGGCTGTAGCACTGCTGCCCAGGCCACGGGATAAGGGAACCTTGTTGTCCATAACAATGCGGGCCCCTTTAAATTCATCAGCACAGCCCACCCGCTTCAGCACTCTTTGAATGGACCGCCAGACAATATTACGGCCGTTCTTGGGGATATTCTCCGCCCCTTCGCCGTGAATTTCAATGTCCAGCACATCCTCCCTCAGCAGGGTAAGCTCCAAATCATTGTAGCAGGAACAGGCTATGCCTAAAGTATCAAAGCCCGGCCCCAAATTCGCCGAAGTACCCGGAACTCTTACTTTAACTGTCTTTGCATCCATAACACTGCCCCCCAAGAATATTTATCAGTCTCCCTCAACCCGAATAATATTGCAGATTTTATCCACAACAGAGAGACCGTTCAAAAGCTCTGCGGCTTTTTCAAGCTTTCTGTGCTTAACCACATGGGTAACCGCCACAATTTCCGCATGATTGTTTACCATACGGGTCTGAATTACCGACTTCAGGCTCACATCACTGTCACCAAAGGCCGTGGCAATGGCCGCCAGAACGCCAGGCTCATCATCCACATGGAGGCGCACATAATAAGAAGATTCCGTATCAGCCAACGGGCACAGGGTCCGCTGGTTGTAGCAGGTGCAGCTGACCACAGCTGTATTGCCCGTCACAATGTTGCGGGCCACCGCTATAATATCCGCCAATACAGCAGAGGCTGTCGGCAGAGAACCGGCCCCCCGGCCGTAGAACATGGCATCCCCAATGGCATTTCCCCGAAGGAAAATGGCATTGAATACATCATTTACTGCCGCCAATGGATGGGTTGCAGGCAAAAATACAGGATGAACCCGTACATTAACGCCCTTGTCACCATAATCCTTGGCCACCGCCAACAGCTTGATAACATAATTCAGCTGCTTGGCATAGGCAATATCAGCCGCCTCAATGGTGGTAATACCCTCCACGGAAACGCTGTCCAGATGGATTCTGGTATTAAAGGCAATGGAACCCAAAATAGCGGCCTTTCTGGCTGCATCAAGGCCCTCCACATCAGCCGCCGGATTTGCCTCGGCATATCCCTTGGCCTGGGCCTCCTTCAGCACCTCATCGTAGTCACTGCCATCCTGGGTCATCTTGGTCAGCATATAGTTGGTGGTGCCATTCACGATACCCATGATGGAGGTTATCTTATTGCCGGTCAGGCACTGCTTCAATGGAGTAATAATAGGAATACCGCCGCCTACACTGGCCTCAAACATGAAGTCCACCTTGTGGGATTCAGCGGCAGAAAACAGGGTCTCTCCTGACTGGGCCACAGCATCCTTGTTGGCCGTTACCACATGCTTGCCGGCCTCCATGGCCTTCACCATGTATTCAAGAGCCGGATGAAGTCCCCCCATCAGCTCAACCACAATACTGATTTCAGGGTCATTTATGATGTCATCAATATTATCCGTAACCTTGATGCCCTCAAGATTTGCTCTCTTTTTGGCCAAATCCCGCACCAGGACGGTCTTGATGCCAATTTCACAGCCTACACGCTGTTCAATGTCCTTAACATTTTTCTTTAAGACCTCAACGACCCCGGAGCCTACTGTACCGGAGCCCAACAGTCCGATCTGAATTTTATTGCCCATAAAGCCCTGTTACCCCTCTCACGCCTGAGCCTGACCAAGTACCTCTAATCTCTTAACGCCGTCAACCATGCGCAGCTTGTCAAGCAAAGCCTCCAAATCAACGGACAAATTCATGGTTTCGATGGAAATTGTTGCATTTGCCACACCCTGGAGAGGAATACCCTGATTGATGGTGAGGACGCTGCCGGAATCACTGGAAATAGTGTTCAGCACGCTGGAAAGAACACCCTTCTTGTGCTCCAGCAGAAAGGTCAGGGTAACGATCTTGTTCTGACTTGCCTCATAGAACGGGAATACATAATCCTTATACTTGTAATATGCACTGCGGCTCAGCTCCATCTTCTCAACAGCCTCGTTGATGGTACGGGCATTGCCCCGCTTCAGCATTTCCTTTACGCGAATTGTTTTCTTTATAGCTTCTGGTAAAATTTCTTCTCTAACAAGGAAAAATCCGCTTTTTTCTTTTGTAGTCATATTTTTTCCTCCGTACACTATAAGTGGATATTTTTCTACGCACAAGAGATATTATACACTGTATCTCTAGGGATGACAATAGTGTTTTCAATAAAAACGTAAAAAGGGGTATTCACCTTGCGTATGAATACCCTCTTTGTCTACATGTAAAATACATTACTTTGCTGCCTTGATTTTGCTCTCCGTACCGTTCAGCAGCCGTTCAATATTGGACTTGTGGCGATAGATGATAAATACGGCTGCCAAAGCACCAAAGCCGGTGTAAACCATCGGCATATCGAAAATATAGGACAGAACCGGCACCATGGCCGCACCCACGATGGAGCCCAGAGATACATAACGGGTCACAAAAACGATGGCCAGCCATACCAGGAAAACGATTACAGCGATTATTGGCATAAGCATAATCAGAACCCCAAGGCCCGTGGACACGCTCTTGCCCCCCTTGAACTTCAGGAAAATGGACCAGGAATGGCCTACCACTGCCAAAATACCGCACAGCACCCCATACTCAGGAGCACCGGCATAAAACAGGCCCAGACCGGCTCCCAAAAAGCCCTTCAGCATATCCAGCACAAAAATACAGATACCCGCCGGCTTGCCGATGGTGCGCCAGGCGTTGGTGGCACCAATATTCCCGCTGCCATGCTCTCTGAGGTCCACACCCCATACAGCCTTGCCCAAAATAAGGCCGTTGGGGATGGAACCAATAAGATAGCTTGCTACACATGCAATAATCAGCTCTAACATCAGATATCCTCCTCTTCCTTACGGCCGCGTACAATGAGCTTCAATGGAGTACCCTCAAAGCCGAAGCTCTCACGAAGGCGGTTCTCCAAAAATCTCAGATAGGAGAAATGCATCAATTCAGGGTCATTAACAAAGACAATGAACTTAGGCGGGCAAATATCCGCCTGGGTCATGAAGTAAATCTTCAGCTGCTTGCCCCTATGGGATGGCGGTGGATTTACGGACACCGCATCACGGATCAACTCATTGAGGACACTGGTCTGAATACGCATGGACTGCTGGTCAGCCACGTATTTTACCAGCTCGGTAATACGCGGAATACGCTGATGGGTCAGGGCGGAGGTATAGAGAACCGGCGCATACTGCAGGAAGCCCAGCTCATCACGCAAATCCTCAGTAAAGCGCAGGGTGGACTTGTCATCCTTGTCCGGGAAAATATCCCACTTGTTGACGATAATCACAACACCCTTGCCGGACTCATGGGCATAGCCCGCAATCTTCTTGTCCTGCTCCGTGATGCCCTCAAAGGCATTGATAACCATCAGCACCACATCGGCCCGGTCCACGGCCCTAAGGGAACGCATTACGCTGTAGCGCTCCACGGCCTCGTCAATCTTGCCCTTGCGGCGCATACCGGCTGTATCTATGAGCATAAACTTGTTGCCATCAGATACAAAATGGGTATCAATGGCATCACGGGTGGTGCCGGCTATATCGCTGACAATAACCCGCTCCTCACCAATTAAGGCATTTACAATGGAAGATTTTCCAACATTTGGACGGCCAATAACCGCAATGCTGATTTCATCCTCTTCCTTTTCCTCCTCGTCATTCTGTGGGAAGGACTCTACCACTGCATCCAGCAGATCGCCCAGCCCCAGGGCATTGGAGGCAGAAATACCGATAGGGTCACCCAGACCCAGATTGTAGAACTCGTAGATATTGGCCTCCAGCTGAGGGCTGTCGATCTTATTAATGGCCAATACCACCGGCTTCTTGGCGGAACGCAGCATATGTCCCACCTCTTCATCGGCGGAGGTCAGGCCTACACGGCCATCCACCACAAATACAATAACATCCGCCTCAGCCATGGCAATCTTGGCCTGCTGACGCATGGAGCGGAGAATCTGGTCACTTTCATCAAACTCAATACCGCCGGTATCAATCATGGTAAAGGTATGATTGAGCCATTCAGCGTCCATATATATGCGGTCACGGGTAACACCTGGCATATCGTCAACGATGGATACCCGACGCTTGCCAATCTGGTTAAATAAAGTGGACTTGCCCACATTCGGGCGTCCCACAATAGCTACTATAGGCTTACTCATTGTTGTGGCCTCCTCTCTTGGTATATGCAGCATTACTCTGCCACATATAAGCAGCTGCCTCACCATTCACTCCCTGATAATTGAGAAAATCCGTCAACGCCATAAAATAATCCTTGCCGTCTCCAACGGTTTCCATCCGCCCAGGGAACCAGCCCTTGAACTCATCCAGGGAAACATCATCCAAAAATATATTATCGCCAGCCCGGAGAGCCGACTCCGGTATCAAAATACCGTCAAATTCCTCATTTAAAGCATCCATGGCACTTTTCATATCATGGGCCGTCAGCAGCCCCGATACATTTACAGTAGTGCCAAAATGGTTGTTTGGCACCGGCACTATGGTCACTTCCAGATTGTCCACCGCCAGCTCATCCGCCAGCTTTCTGAACATAGGCGCCACAGCAGTGCCGGTCATTACCGCCAGCCGCAGCCTTTTTCCATAGCCCACCGATGGAGCATCCAGCTCCTGACGGGCAGCAGAAAACTCCTCCATGAAGTTTCGGGCCAGCCCAATGCCATTATCCAGCTGTGGGAATCCATCATAGACTTCGGCAGGCGGCACTTCTTTTCCTGCCAGGAAGTAAAATTCATCACCTAAATACACAAAGGTGCGGCCAGTGGTTTCCCGCTCCTGCTTCTGGAACTTTTCCACCTGCTCAATAACCCGCAAAGCACTTTCCTTGTCAAAGCCCTTTAAAGGATAGCGGTCCTTACGGAATTTGGTCAAGCCCACCGGCACAATGGCCATGGACAAGGCATGGGGCTTCCGGGCCAGAATATCCCGAATGGAACGATCCAGCTCCGGACCATCATTAAGGTCACGGCACAGCACTATCTGGGTGTGGTACTCCACCTCGGCCTCCTCCAGCTTGTCCAGCTGGCTCATGAGGTTGCCGGCGGTCTTGCACCGCAGTATCTGGCTTCTGAGCTCAGGATTCGTACACTGAACCGATACAAACAGCGGGGACAGATGATACTGCTTTATACGCTTAAAATCATTGTCCACCATGTTGGTCATGGTGACGAAATTGCCATACAAAAATGACAGACGATAGTCGTCATCCTTTATATTCAAAGAATCACGCATGCCGGGAGCCACCTGGTCCACAAAGCAGAAGTAGCAGTTGTTGGCGCACTTGCGGATGCCGTCAAAAACAGCGGACTCAAACTCCACTCCCAGCTCCTCGTCGTAATCCTTGTCAAATTCCAGCATTTCCTGATCGCCATTTTCATGCTCGATCAGCATATCTATTTCTTCATCGGCGAAGGCAAAGCTAAGGTCGATAATGTCCCGGAGCTTCATGCCATTCACTTCGATTATTTTATCTCCAGGAACCAGCTCCAGCTCTTCCGCCAGACTGCCAGGCTCCACGGACAATATTTTACCGTAGCCCATACATTCTCCTTTGCTTAATTTTCACAAGATTTACACTATCCGTAAAAACTGTAAATAGGGAGTGATGTAACCATCACTCCCCAGAATTTGTTCATTATACAGTTAAAGCCAATGGCCTTGAGTAAAATTACTCAGCCTCGTTGGACTCGCCAGCCTGCTTAATGCTGAGAGAAATGCGCTTTCTTTCAACATCGATGTTCAGAATCTTAACAGTAACCTGGTCGCCAATAGCAACTACCTCATCAGCGCTCTTGATGCGTCTGTCAGCCAGCTCACCCATAGGAATGAGACCATCAAGGCCCTGCTCAATACGCATGAATGCACCGAAAGCCTTCAGGCCAACGATCTCACCGGAGATAACATCACCGGCATTGTACTTCTCAGCCTTAACTACCCATGGATCTGGCATGGTGTCCTTAACGCTCAGGGAAATACGAACCTTGCCGTCCTCGGACTCAGCAATGCTCTTAATCTTAACGTCAAGCTCCTGACCCTCTTCCAGTACATCTGCAGGATCCTTAACACGGTTCCAGGAGAGGTCGGAAATGTGAACCAGACCATCGATACCACCGATATCAATGAATGCACCGTAGTTAACCAGACGCTTAACAGTACCCTTAACTACATCGCCTTCCTTAACGTTCTCCAGCCAGGACTTGAGCTCAGTCTCAAGAAGCTGACGACGGGAGAGAACCAGACGCTGCTTGGTAGGATCGAGATCAATAGGAACAACCTTTACAGTCTGGCCAACATACTTGGACAGATCCTTAACGAAGTTCAGCTCAATCTGGGATGCAGGGATGAATGCACGAACACCAAGTGCACGGGCAACCAAACCACCCTTAACAACCTGAGTAATCTCAGCCTCGATAGGCTCAGCCTTCTCAACGATGCCATCCAGCTCCTTCCAGGATGCCAGACGGTCAGCCTTTACCTTGGAAACAGTAAGACCGTTCTCGCCACCCTTGGCAACAACCAGAACCTCAATAACATCGTCAACCTTAACAATGTCCTTTGCAGACTCAGGAGCTGGCTCAGCAAGCTCGAACTTGGAAATTGGAACATCGTTCTTGTTGCCCTGGATGTTAACGATTGCTTCGCTATCATTTACAGCAACAACTGTAGCCTTAACTAAATCGCGCTCATGTATCTCCTTCATAGAATCTTCTGCTGCTAACCAAGCTTCCATTGAATTCATTTCTTCTGACACTTTTTATAAACCTCCTTGATAATCCAGTCCGGCGTAGAAGCACCGGCTGTGATACCAATTTTTTTAATTTTATCAAACCACTCGTCACGAAGCTCATCTGCTGTTTCGATATGGTAAGTTTTGCATTTATCACTGCAAAGCTGAGCCAGCCTTGTAGTGTTGGCGCTGTTTTTGCCGCCAATAACCAGCATAAGGTCAACCTCACCCGCCAGCTTTATGGCTGATGACTGACGTTGGTCTGTTGCTGTGCAGATAGTTCTCAAATATTTTATATCATTTGACTTGTCAATAAGTCTTTCAGCAATCTGCTTAAATTTAGACACGGAGAAGGTAGTCTGTGCTACCACGCCAAGCTTTCCATACCTTGGTAAAGCCTCGGCCTCTTCTTCCGTTTCAATAGCTACGGCGCCTTCACCGGCCCATTCGATAATACTCCTTACCTCCGGGTGGTGCTTTTCACCGATGATAACTACCTGATACCCCTCATCAGCAAGCATCTTGGCCGATGACTGGGCCTTACGGACATGCGGACAGGTGGCATCAACCATATTCAACCCCATGGCCTCAATCCGCTCATATATGGCAGGGCCTACACCGTGGGACCGGATAATAATGGTCCCCCCCTTGACTTCATCCAGGGAGTTCACCGTTCCTACGCCATTCTCCGCAAGCTTTGCAACCATCTGGGGATTATGGATAATCGGTCCAAGGGTGTTGGTCACCTGACCGGGAACCGCTGAATCTTCTGCCAGCTGAATGGCCCGCTTTACTCCATAGCAAAAGCCCAAATTGTCTGCAAGGATTACTTCCATAACATATCACCTTGTATGCTGATTAATATGATTTGTCCAACATACCCACACATTATATCATTATTTTTCATGCTTGGCTATTCATTTTTATTAAATTATCGATTTTCTCCATAATTTTTTTAGAAAAATCAGCCAATGCTTCTTTATCATTGTGTTTTCCTTCAAAATACATAGGCTCCCCAAAAATAATTTGGAGACGTGGCAAAAAGCCCCCATTTTGCAGGATTTTGTTGGTCCCGATAATAGCCGTCGGCACCACAGGAACCTTGCCCATGGCAGCCAGCAGTGCTACCCCGGCCTCCGCCTTATGGGTCTTGCCGTCCTTGCTGCGGGTTCCCTCCGGAAATACCCCCAGACACAGGCCCTGCTTCAGAATCCCCAGAGCCGTCTTGATGGCCCCCCTGTCAGCCGCTCCCCGCTTTACGGGAAAAGCGTACAGGCTGCGGATAATGGCCCCGGCTATGGCCGGCTTGAACAGCTCCTCCTTGGCCATATAGGCCACAGGCCTTGGCATATAGGTGCCCACCACCGGCGGGTCCCAGTTGCTCAGATGGTTGGCCGCCATAATCATGCCGCCCTCCATTGGCACATTCTCCTGCCCCTGGATTTTCGGCCGGAACAAAATGCCGAACAATATCTGAAAAATAACCTTCAATACCTTATAAAACATCTTCTCACCTGCATCTGTCCAGAATAGCCTGCACTACTTCCTCAATGCTCATATCACTGGTATCCAGCAGCTCCGCATCCTCCGCCTGCACCAATGGAGAAATTTCACGCTCGCTGTCAGCCTTGTCACGGGCCGCAATTTCCTCCTGCAGCTTCTTCAAATCCACATCGTAGCCCTTGGCCTTCATTTCCTTGTAGCGGCGATCAGCCCGCTCCTCAATGGAGGCAGTAAGGAAAATCTTGATATCGGCATTTGGCAGTACATTGGTGGCAATATCCCGGCCATCCATAATAACGGACCCCTTGGTGGCCATATCCCGCTGCAAATCCGTCAGCTTCTCACGGACAGGACCCAGTGCAGCCACCTGGGAAACAATGGCAGTTACCTCAGGAGTACGGATAGCGGCAGTAACATCAGTATGGTCCACATACACCTTGGTCTTGCCATCCTTGTAATCCAGCACAATAACGATGTCCTTGACAACCTCATTGATAAGCTCATCAGTAACCGGCTTACCCTGCTGGAGAGTTTTCCATGCCACCGCCCTGTACATGGCCCCGGTATCAATATAAGTAAAGCCCAGCTCCTTGGCCGCCATCTGGGCCACAGTGCTCTTGCCTGCCCCGGCAGGGCCATCAATTGCCACAACTAATTTTTTCATTTACCATTACCTCTTTCGTTATTTGGTTAATCTATCCACTTCATCATAGAAGCTTGGATAGGAAATATCTACACAATCCGGCTCCTGAATCTCCACGCCGGCTCCGGCCAGGCCCAGCACTGCCAGACACATGGCCATGCGATGGTCATTGTAGCTGAAGCACTCCGCCATCTTCGGCACAGTGCCCCCATGGATAACCAGACCATCCTCAGTACCTTCAATATTGCCTCCCAGCCTGGTGAACTGCTGGCAGATTGCCTCCAGCCGGTCTGTTTCCTTCACCCGCAGCTCCCCGGCCCCGGTGATCACCGTATCACCCTGGGCAAACATGGCCGCCACCGCAATAGCCGGAATCTCATCCACCAGCCGCGGAATAATATCCGCCCCGAAGCTGGTGCCATGCAGCTGGGCGTATTTCACCAGCATATCTGCCACCGGCTCACCGCCGCTCTTGCGCTCATTGATAATTGTAATATCAGCGCCCATATCCTGCAACACATCTATTATACCAGTTCTGGTTTCATTTATGCCCACATTTTTCAAAAGCAGCTCACTGCCCGGAATAATGGAAGCTGCCACCAGCCAGAAGGCCGCAGAGCTGATATCCCCCGGCACCACCAGCTCCTCCGGTGCCGTCATTTTCTCAGGAGCCTTGATGGTAATGCTGGTTCCTTCATATTTAAGCTCTACCCCAAAGGCCTCCAGCATCAGCTCCGTATGATTGCGGGACGGATACGGCTCCACCACCGTGGTCTCTCCCTCCGCGAAAAGACCCGCCAGCAGCA
Source organism: Anaerovibrio sp. JC8 (assembly GCF_002100115.1). Taxonomy (GTDB): domain Bacteria; phylum Bacillota; class Negativicutes; order Selenomonadales; family Selenomonadaceae; genus Anaerovibrio. The sequence goes on from NZ_ANBM01000005.1 coordinate 274,706, forward strand.
TGGCCGACTTCACCTGGGCACTGGCCACCGGCATCTCATAGCGATAGCCCTTCAGCCGGCCCTCCACCGGCACAATGGTAATAGGCAGCTTGGTATTGTCCGCCCTGCCCACAATATGGGCCCCCATCCTGCTGAGAGGCTTGATAACCCGGCCCATAGGCCGTTTATGCAAAGAGCTGTCCCCCGTAAACACGGAAACAAATTTCTGAGGGGCCAGCATCCCCATCATCAGACGAAGGGTGGTTCCGGAATTGCCCGCATCCAAAATAGTAGCCGGCTCCTGCAGGCCATGAAGGCCGTTGCCCTCCACTACAAGCTCCGTATCGCTTATTATATCCACCTTGGCCCCCAGAGCCCGCATAACTCCCACAGTAGACAGGCAGTCCGCCGAAGGAAGGAAATTGGTAATATGCACCGGCGTATCACCCAAAGCGGAAAACATCACACTTCTATGGGACACGGACTTGTCCCCCGGAATTATAACCTCGCCCCGTAACGCCTTTAAGGCCTTATTTATAACTCGATTCCCCACTTACTTTTCCTCCTCGTCATTCCATACTGACCAATTGCCGGCCGCCGCTCCCATGGAAAAAGCCGCCTGCAGATTATAGCCGCCGGTATAGGCATCCACATCCACCACTTCCCCGGCAAAATACAGATTCTTTATCAGCTTGGATTCCATGGTCTTTGGATTTATCTCCTTTACATCCACGCCCCCGGCTGTAACAATGGCCTCCGCAATAGGCCGTGTTTTGGTCACGGTCAGGAGCAGCCCCTTCAGCACATTGACCAGACGATGGCGCTCCTCCTTGGTAATGGAGTTCACCATTCTGTCAGGCTCAAGATAGGCCCCGTCCAGCACCGGCGGAATAAGCCGTCCCGGCAGCAAATCCTTAAGGGCATTCTTCATTTCCTTACGCTGGTATTTCTCAAAATCCCGCAGCACCCGGGCATCCAGCTGCTCAAAGGAAAGGGCCGGCTTCAAGTCCAGCATCAGCTCCACAAAGCTGCCCTCTTCCAAAAGCTGGGCCGTCTGGCGGCTCAGTGACAAAATAATGGGACCGCTGACCCCGAAATGGGTAAACAGCATCTCCCCAAACATATCCGTAATCTTCTTTTCATCAGCATAAAGGGTCACCCGGACATTTTTCAGGGACAGGCCCTGCAAATCCTTCACCCATTCCTCCTCCAGCTCCAGCGGAACCAGGGCCGGCAATGGAGTAACCACCTTATGACCGATATGGCTGGCCATTTTATAGCCATCACCCGTGGAGCCGGTCCCCGGATAAGAGGAACCGCCGGTGGCCAAAATAACAGCTTCCGCCTCAAAGACCCGGCCATCCGCCGTCCTAACTCCCACGGCCTTGTTATTCTCCACCAGTATATCAGTTACCCGTACATCAGTGTACAGCTTGACTCCCAATTCATGAAGCTGCAGCACCATGGCATCCACCACATCTGCGGCCTTGTCGCTCACCGGGAACACCCGGCCTCCCCGCTCCACCTTGGTGGGCACCTCTATGGCATTGAAGAAATACTGCACATCCTCATTATCATAGGCCCGGATACAGCTGTTCAAAAACTTGCCGTTTCCGGGTATATTCTTTATCAGCTCGGGAATCTCCGCCACATTGGTAATATTGCAGCGGCCCTTGCCAGTTATGAGCATTTTCTTGCCGGCCCGCTTCATCTTCTCCAGCAGCACCACCTGGGCGCCGTTCTCCGCCGCCTTGATGGCCGCCATCATCCCCGCCGGCCCGGCTCCTACTACCACAATTTTATCCATATTATTTCCCCGGCTTTCCCGCAATATGCTTCAGCTTGGCCACCTCATCAGCCGTCAGTTCACGGTATTTGCCCCGGCTGACCCCTTCAAGGGTAAGTCCTCCAAAGGCAATGCGCTTCAGGGCGGTGACCTCGTGCCCCACTGCACTGAACATGCGTCTCACCTGACGGTTGCGGCCCTCATGGATTACCACCTTCACCTTGGACCAGTCACCCTGCTCGTTGTATTCCACCAGCCTGGCCTCCGCCGGAGCCGTCATGCCGTCCTCCAGCCTGATACCGGTCCGCAGTTTTTGCAGCTTGTCCGGAGTCACCATGCCCTTCACCCGGGCCAGATATGTCTTGTTCACCTCATAGCGGGGATGCAGCAGACCATTCATCAGCTCCCCGTCATTGGTCAGCAGCAGCAGGCCTTCCGTATCATAGTCCAGCCGTCCGATAGGGTAAATGTACTCATCCACATCCGCCAGCAGCTCCACCACGGTCTTGCGGCCCCGGTCATCCTTTACGGTGCTCAGATATCCCTTTGGTTTATTCAGCAAAAAATACAGCTTGGCCGATTCTGTTCCAATAGCCACGCCGTCAATGGTAATTTCATCATTTTCCTCGGCCTGGGTCCCCAGCTCGGTGACCACCTGCCCATTAAGGCATACCCTGCCTTCCTTTATCAAACGCTCCGCTTCCCGCCGGGAGGCTGCCCCTGCCCGGCTGATGAGCTTCTGTATCCGTTCCATCTATAGACACTCCTTCTTAAATGATTAAAACATAAAGGCCAAATACTGTCTAGTTTTTATTGAAGAAGGACAAAAAAAGACGGGGACAGCTGTCTCCGTCTTTTTCATTCATTTTAGAAGCTGTAATTCATTCCAACATTCCATACCCAGTTTCCTTGGGCAGCCTTGCTGCCGATTCCCAGTCGGCCAACTTCAATATGCCATTCCACCGGACCGTCCTGACGCCTGAAGCCCAGGGCCAGATCCAGCCAGGTGTCCTTGAAGTCATTTTCAAGGGAATTGGACATTCCCCTGGTCATGGTGGCCCGCACACCTCCGGCAAAATCGTGCATAAGGTCGGCCCTTGCATAGAAGGTGCTGCCATGGCCAAACTCCCGGCCCACATTGATGCCAAGGTTTCCAATGAAGGAATTGCTGGCATCCACCGAAACATCGGAGCCGTCACTTAGGCTGTAGTTATAGTCATTTACATGGGCCCACTGGAATCCCACATGTGGCTCCATGTACCAACCGTCCGGCTTTTCCATGCGCTGACCATAAGTAAAGCTGATGGCCTGTCCGTAGGTGCTGTTGTCCCCCTTGGAGAGCACCGCCTGTCCAGGGTCCTGCAAATCAAGGTGGGAAGCAAGTCGTCCGGCCCGAAGGGTTATTTCGGAGTACCTTCCCCCATTGCCCTGCCACAGGCCGTAGGCGGTGAGAATATCATCGTGTGAATCCCCGCTGCCGCATGAATAGCCCTCGCTGCCGTATTTCAGGCCATAGGAAGCCCCCACCGTCCAGTTGGCATTGACCCTGCGATCAAAGCCAATATCCATGCGGCTGTAGGTGGCAGATACATCATAACCAAGATTATCCAATGAGTTCTTGCCTCTGGTAAAGTTCACCCAGAAATCGTTGCCCAAATCCGGGTGCCTTCTAAGCTGAGCCATACGTTTTATTACAGGAGCACCGGCCTGCCGCCAGTATGCCGCCTTGGAGGAGGCATTGCCCAGTGCAGCATACATCTGATTACTTGCTTTATAAAACTGTACACTGGTTATCTTCCAGGTAACGCCGGCATCAGTGGAGGTAACCGTCGGCAGATAGATATAGCCACCGATGGTGCTGGAGGCCCCGGTGAAGGTGGCCTTATTGGCCGCTCCCACCGTAGCCACCGTGGTATCGGTGTCTGTTACCTCGGCTCCCGCTGCCAAAGTCGGGTCATAGTTGATTCTTACAGTATTGGCACGGGTGCCATTTACCACCGTGTCCATCTTAATAACATCACTGGTGTTGTTGGCCAAATCCGTGTTTACATAGAAGTTGGCGTAGCCATCCATATTGGTCAGTACCAGAGTCTTGCCCGGTGCCGAGTAGCCGTTAGCATCCCCCAGACCAAGCCGTACGGTGTCACCCCGGGCATAAGCATCAGTAACAGTAAAGCTAGTCCCGGCCGGAGTAGTTAGATCACCGAAGCTGGCCTCGGCCAGGCCAATATCCAGCAGCTCCAGCTTGCCACCGGTAGCGGCATCTATCTGAGCTTTACCGTAGTCCTCCACCACCATAGTACCACCATTCAAGATAATATGCGCCGTGGTTCGACCTGAATGAACGATGGTTTTCCCGCCATCAGTCAAGGTCAGGCTGGCCCCTTCACCAACTACAGTATCAGCTGTTACACCGCCAGCAACAACCTCCTGTTTGCCGCCGGACATAAGAATAGCGCCATTAGCGGTACCGCCGGAGGCTATGCTTTGCACACCACCGCTATTGATGGTAGTACCGCTAGCCGTGCCACCGGAAGCCACGTCCTGTATACCACCGGAATTAACCGTTGTAAGGACAGCACTGCCATAAACCTTTTGGACAGCCCCCTTGATCAGGGTTCCACCGGAGGCAATTCCCCCGGCTTCCACGGTCTGGACGCCGGCCAAGGCACCGCCCTCCATGGCAATCTGAGTACCACCGGCTTTTATTGTGGTATTAAGGGAAGTTCCGCCACTGCTGACAATCTGGGTGCCACGACTCAAGTTCTCAACCGTGGCCGTACCGCCGCAGTAAACCCTCGTTGAACCGCCACTCTCGATGACGTGCAGATGGTAGCCGTCTGCAATAACCTGCGTGCCGCCGCTCATGGTCTCGATCGTGGCCGTGCCGCCCGAAACGCGCTGCTCGCCGCTGACGAGGGTCTTGATCGTGCCCGAGGCCAGACCTTCGACAGACTGCATGCCGCCGTTCATGACCTCGATTGTGCCGTGGCCCCCTGCGTATTCACCGTTCTCGCTTCTTTTAACGATCTGCGTGCCGCCGTTCATGGTCCTGATCGTGGCCTCAGCGTAGTTACCGACCATTTGCACGCCGTTTTTCATGGTCCCGATGCTGCCCGTGCCGCGGCTGACATCCTGCGTGCCGCCGTTCATGACCTCGATCGTGCCCTCGCCCGGAGACCAGGGGTCGTATAGAATTACCTGCTTGCCGCCGTTCATGGTTTTGACCGTGCCACTGCCCATTGAATCAATAGACTGCACGCCGCCGTTCATGGTCGAGATCGTACCGCCGGCGTTGGCGCTGACTATCTGCAGGCCGCCGCTCATGGTCAGGATCGTGCCCGTGCCGGCCGAGCCTCTAGAATCAATATCAACTATTTGCTTGCCGCCGCTGCTTATGGCCAAGACTATGCCCGTGCCGCCGCTGATATTCTGATTGCCGGAGATGAGGGCCGAGACTGTGCCCGTGGCGCCCTCATAAATTGTCTGATAGCCGTTGTTAGTGATCGCGCTGACCGTGCCCGCCTCGCCCATGACGCCGCTCGAAAGGATCTGGCCGCCGCTGTCGAGGAGGGTGCCCGTGACTATGGCGCCACTCTGGACGATCTGCGTTCCGCCGGAACCGACGGTTATGTCGTAGGCCGTGCCGCCCGCCTCGATTTCCTGCACCCCAATGATATTAGTTGTTGTGCCCCCCTCGTCGTGTCTTTCATAAAGTAGCAGGGTTCCGCCGGAGGTGTAGCCGCCGCTGTCAATATTATGCTGGCCTGTAAGGGTTCCGCCGCTGGTGGCAAGCAGTTTGCCGCCGGAGGTGATGCTGGTATGCTGTGATATGCCGCCGCTGCTTACGATTTGCCTGCCACCGTTAGAGAGAGTCACATTGTTGGTTGTGCCGCCTTGATAGACATACTGTATAGCAGAGCCTCCGGTGACAAGGACGTTCCCCACCAAGCCCTTGATGTGTTGCGTCCCTACCAACGTGCCGCCTATTGTGCCGTCCGCGCCGCCGGAGTTGCAGCCGCCAGCCTCAATCCTATGCGTGCCGGAAAGGATACTGCCTGGCAGGGACTCCAGCAGGCCGCCGGCGCTGACGGTGGTATTCAATGACGTGCCGCCCAATTCGACGTACTGTGTGCCGCCTTGCATGATCGTCGTGTCCTTGGCCATGCCGCTGTTGTGTACAATCTGCAAGCAGTTATTGCTCGTTACCGAGCCGACGCCGCCTGCGAAAATTTCCTGACGGGCATTATGGCCACTTGCCCAGGTCAGACTCGAGATAATGCCAATGCCACCATTGTAGACCCACTGCGTGCCGCCGCTGCTCACGATTCCGACCGTGCCAATACCGCCGCTATTGACATTCATCTTGTCACCGGCGGTCAACATTGCGACTGACACGGAGGTCGTGGAGCCGTCCGGCACATTATAATCTGTCGCCTCAGCCGTGGAATAGAGCTGGGCCGCAAAGGCATCCGTCAGCCCCTGGACCTGTCCCCCCGGAGCCTTCATATCCCGGGCCACATTCACATAGGGCAACGCCACCGGTGCAGTGGTGTTCAGGGCGTTCACCAAGGACATGGCCACCGCCAGCTTCTTCTGAAGATTCCAATTTTTCTTCGAATGACCTTCCATAGGTTTCATACCTTTCCCCAAAATTTTTATGATAATGTCAAACTATTCCAAAAATTTCCATATACACAGTTAAAGTTATCTCACAATTCTTGTGAAGTCAATACCAAATCAAAAAGTGATGGAAAAAACAAAAAAGTGCAGTTCATCTGAACTGCACTTTTTTATATCAGAACTTGTAATTAAGCCCTACATTCCATACCCAGTTTCCTTGGGCAGCCTTGCTGCCGATTCCCAGTCGGCCCGCTTCAATATGCCATTCCACCGGACCGTCCTGACGCCTGAAGCCCAGGGCCAGATCCAGCCAGGTGTCCTTGAAGTCATTATCTATGCTAACGGACCGTCTTTTCGTCATGGTAGCAGTTACACCCCCGGAGAAGTCATGCATCAAATCAGCACGGGCATAGAATATGCCCCCATTATCCAGTGTTTGTCCCACGTTGACTCCCACATTGCCGATAATGGAAGTAGCCCCATCCACGGACACAGCCGTTCCATCGCTTAGATTGTAGTTATACCCGTTCACATGGGACCACTGCAGGCCCACATGAGGTTCCAGATACCAGGAAGCTCCCTTTTCCATTTTCTGGCCATATACAAGGCTTACAGCCTGACCATAGGTGCTGTTGCTGCCACTGCTATAGGCCAGTTGGTTAGGGTCCTGCCAATCCGCATCAGCTCTCATGCGTCCAGCCCGCAGGATGACCTCCGCATAACGGCCGGCATTTCCCTGCCACAGGCCATAGGCTGAGAGAATGTCATCGTGGGAGCTGCCGCTGCCGCAGATATATCCTTCACTGCCATAGCGCAGGCCGTAGGCACCACCCAGGGTCCAGCCACCGCCCACGCAATGATCATAGCCAATATCCAGCTGGTTGTAGGTTCCCCAGGCATTGTGCCCCTGGTTGTCCACCGTGTTCTTGCCACGGGTGAAGTCCACCCAGATATTGCTGTCTTTCACCTTGGACTGACGCAGCTGGGCCATGCGGTTGGTCACAGTCTGTCCCCCCTGACGCCAGGCTGCCATTCTAAGAGAACCCTGACCCAGGGCCGCATACATCTGCTCAGTAGGTTTGGAATAATAAACAGAAGTAATCTGCCAGGTCTTGCCGTTATCCACCGAGGTAACAACAGGAATATATCCCATACCGCCTACGGTACTTTCAGCACCTTCAAAGGTGGCAGTGCCCGTCTGCACTGTAGCCACCGTAGTATTGACATCATAAATTTCTGTTTTTTGGGCCAAGGTTGGATCATAGTTAATTCTTATGGTATTGGCCTTGGTACCATTTACCACGTTATTCATCTGGATTAGATCACTCTTGTTGTTCTCCAGATCAGTATTCACATAGAAGTTGGCGTAGCCATCCATATTGGTCAGCACCAGGGTCTTGCCGACAGCAGTGCCCTGGCCCAGCCGCACCGTATCCCCACGGGCAAAGGCATTGGTTATGTTAAAGGTTGTATCTGCCGCCGTATTTATATCACCCAGGCGGGCTTCCGCGTACCCCACATCCAACAGCTTCATGGTACCGCTGATGGCCTCGTCAATTTGGGCCGTACCATAGTCATTTACTACCAATTCACCGCCATTTAAAATGATATGCTCCGTCGTTCTTCCCGAATTAACTATAATTTTAATGCCTTCATTCAGAGGCAGGCTGGCCCCGTCGCTAACAACAGTATCGGCAAGTACAGCTCCGGAGGCAATCAGCAGCTGACCACCAGCCTTAAGAATGGAAGCATTGGCAGTACCGCCGGATGCCACATTCTGCACGGCACCATTATTGATGGTGGTGCTGGTGGCTATACCATATATGGATACATTCTGGGTGCCCCCGCTTTCCAGAATGGTGTTTTTGGCTTGGGCATAATATGTTTTGCCATCTGTCTCATCATATACCCCCTCAACAATTTGCTGGCCGCCGCTCTCGATGATTGTATTCTCTGCCATGCCGCCGAAAATCTTCTGGGACCCGCCATCCTTGACCCGTGTACTGATGATATTCGCATCTGCTTTTATTAAAACTGTCTGTATTCCGCCTGACATAATCACCGTATCAATGGCCGTACCCCAATCTATACTTTGCTCGCCCCCCGACGAAATAATTGTCCCGCTGGCTACACCGCCATAGGACGTACCGCCGATGATGAGATGCTCCAATGATTGGACTCCACCGGAGGAAATAACTGTGCCAAAGGCGGTGCCGCCTCCCAGTTTCTGCTGCCCACTATTCAAGATAACAGTTTGGGAAGCAATGCTGCCCGGATTGACCTCCTGCACCCCAGGCTCAACAATATACTTATCAGGATCATCGTCTGCAATTACTGTACCGCCGCTCACAGTGGTGTTATAGGCGATACCATAAGTTAGTTCACCATCCTTCTGGGTTCCCACATACTGATTGCCAGCTGCCAAAACCCTGGTATTGTAGGCAATTCCCGGCTTGTCCTTGGTACCACGCAGCTCCTGGGAGCCAGCCTGGCGCACAAGTATACCCGTATCAACAGCAGCACCCGCAACGGTAGTATTATAGGCCCTGCCGCCCCCCTGAACTGCCTGCATGGCCGTCGGCATCACGCTGACGCCGGACGCCGTGCCAAAGACATACTGCTGGCCCCTCAGGCTGCCGCCGGAAACCACGCCCCCCGCCGAGACCACAGTGTTTCCGCCCATGGTTCCGTCCGACTCGACAATCTGTTTTCCACCGGAATCGACCATGGTGTTATAGGCATTGCCCCCCGTCAGGACTTTCTGTATGCCTCCCGAATGAACAAAGGTATACCTCAGTTCCGCGGTGGTAGAGCCATCCACCCGGCCGGCATTGCCGTTTTCATCAACTATCTGCATTCCGCCGGCATAGATGTGTGTATCACGGGCTGCACCGGAACTGCTTACTATCTGGATACCGCCGCCGTTAATCTGCGTATTGCTCGTAATACCATTCTCACTAACGATTTGCTTGCCACCAGAGTTAATCGTAGTTCTTATAGCCGTACCGCCTGCATTGACATTCATTGTAGTGCCACCGTTCAAGGTTTTATCAGTTACAGTTCTAGGAGCGCCATCCCCGGCCGGAACATCAATCTCTGCTGCCTGAACAACATTAACATAAGGCAATGCCACCGGAGCGGCGGTGTTCAGGGCGTTCACCAAGGACATGGCCACCGCCAGCTTCTTCTGCAGATTCAAATTTTTCTTTGAATTCCTTTTCATAATATTATCCCCCAATTTTAGCTAATCAGCTGGAAATATCCTTCCGTACTGCCTCGATTACATCCTGCACATACTCCGGTGTAATGCACCGGGTACATTCAAACTCCCGGTCAGTGCCCCGATGATGCGGACAGGCTCCAAAATCTTCATAATTGTGCTCATTGCGCTGGTCGTTGGCACAGCCATTGCAGGTGTGGAACTGCTGCACCCGATACGGGGTGTAAAACTCCGTACCCGGCAGTGAAAAGCCCACTATCATTACCACCGGCACATTGCAGCCCCAGGCCAGCCATGACAGGCCGCTGGGCAGCCCGATGAAAAAATCTGCCCCGGATATGAGGTCAACCCGCTCCTGCAGTGTGCGATTTCCCGTAAAATCCTCACAGCCATATGGAATGGTGTTGCCAAAAATACCATTTTCCACGACCTTGTCCCGATCCACGCACAGTACCCGATAGCCCTGCTTTTTCAGATAATCCACTATCTGCAGCCAGCCATTGGCATTGTTCCAATACTTGGACTGGGCCGTGGCCTGGGTGGCTATGCACACATAGGGCTTTTGTGGCCGGATTTTTTTTGCATTTCTGGAAGGAACCAGTCTGACCCTTTCCTCCCCTGGGAACACCCCCAAAATATATGCCGCATGGGCCTGCAGCCCCAGCCAGTCAACGGGCTGGAGATCCCGGTCATCCCAGGGGGCAAACAGCCCAATATAGTAGGTGGCGTATAAATCCGCCGGTCTTTCCTCATTGGAAATGAAATGCAGTTCCGGGTATCCCGGCTTCAATATTTCTTCATATTTTTTATCAACAATTACATAGAGCTTACACTGGTGCTTTTGCCGAAAAATCTCTGCATAAGGGAACCAGGCCAGCATATCCCCCAGGGCCCGGCCGGCAAACTTCAACAGTACCTTTTTCCCTTTGGCGTTATAGTCATGGGAAAAGATGAGCTTGCCTTCCTTTTTCTTTTTATCATTTTCCGGTGGCTCCTCCCACACCTCCAGCCTAAAGTTGACGAAGAACCGCTTGCTGCTTATGGCCATCACCCCGGAGGCCTTGGCATCATACACTGTCAGATGGCTGGTGCGGTCAATAAACCTTACCCGATAATTTCCCTCGGGAACACTGACCCGCAGCCCCAGATTAAAATCAAAAAACATACCCTTTTTGTCCGTCTTTTGGGTTGGTGTTGCCGGTGGTTCAAAAACCATGTAAGGTTCCGGCTGTGGTCCTTTATTTTCCATTAATAGCTCTCCTTATCTTACCCGCCTTGGGATCCAAATCATAATCCTTCATAAGCCGCTGAACGGTCTGGCAGACCTGGCCGGAGCTGATATAACGGGTACATTCAAATTCCCGTTCCGTGCCGGCATGGCGTGGGCACCAGCCAAAGTCAGCGTGCTTGAATTCCTCGCTGCTGTCCGTCCAGCAGCCGTTGCAAACATGGTAGTTTATCACCCGATAGGGGGTATAGAACTCATTGTAGGGCAGTGTAAAGCCGGAAACCATGATTACGGGTGTTCCGGCCCCCCAGGCCAGCCAGGCCAGACCGCTGGACAGGCCAATAAAGAAGTCTGCATGGGCCAGCACATCCACCCGCTCCTGCAAAGGCAGGCTGCCAGTGAAGTCCTCACAGCCATAAGGGATAGTGTGCCAATGACGGCCGAAGCCGTGAACCTTTTCCTTGTCAATGCACAGCACCCTATAGCCCAGCTGCTTCAGAAATTCAACTGTTTCCAGCCAGCCCCTGGGATTGTTCCAGTACTTGGCATGGCTGGTGGCCTGGGCGGCAATGCACACATAAGGCTCCTTGATGGGCCGCTGGGCTGATGGAGTAAGAACAGGCCGCCGCTCCACCACATCCAGCCCCAATATATATGGTATGTTCAGGGCCAGACCGATAACCCGGAAATCCGTAGGCTGATGGAATCTGTCATCTGCCGGAAAGAATATCCCCATATAATAGGTAGCATAACACTCCGGCGGTATAGTGTCCGGCGGCAGGAAGTTCAGCTCCGGATAGGCCGGGGCAAACAGCTTGCCAATCTCCTCACTCATGGAGCAATAAACCCTGCACTGGTGCTTTTTTCTGAACTCCTCCGCATAGGGGAACCAGGCCAGGATATCTCCCAGGGTCCCCACGGGGAATTTTATATGAACGTTTTTATCCTTCAAATCAAGGTCGTGGGTCAGGGCCAGCTCCCCGTTCTTCCAGATTTCCACCCGAAAGTTGATGTAATATTTTTTGGTGCTGGTGACCATAACTCCCCTGGCATCCGCATCATACAGAATGGAGCTGGTGTCCAGATCCGTAAGGCGCACATGATAGTCGGCATCCCCCGGCAATATTATCCGCGCACCATAGTTGAAATCCAGCTTTACACCGGGCAGGCCACTGTCCATGGTAACCGGACCCGGGTCAAAGCTTGCGTATTTTTTTTCTGACATTATATAGCCTCCAAATAAGTTTGGTCGGAATTGTAGAAATATTTAAACATTTCTCCCCAATCTAAAGTCTATATAAATTTTCAAAAATTTCAAGGGAAATCAAAAAGTGATGGATTTTTCGAAAAAGTGATGGTTTTTAGACCTTTTGACGTTTTTTGTTGCATCTAAACTGCATTTTTTTGCAAAAAAAACAAAAAGAATAACAGCTGCACAAGAACGTGCAGCTGTTATTTACAAATCTTCGGGTATATGAGGTATCATCCCCTCAATATGCCTTCCCCTTGAGGGGAAGGTGTCAGCCGATAGGCTGACGGATGAGGTGTCCCCCTTTAGAAATTATACTTTAATCCCACGCCGCCGGAGTTTTGACGTTTATTTTATGGGATTTTTTGTTCAATGCTGATTCAATCAGGCTTTTATAAGCTGAGCGGCAATATCACAACATTGCTCTATAAACTCCTGTGGAGCATGTTCTACAAGCTTTGCATTTCTGTAATTTACATCCAACACCCTAAGTTGAAACGGCAAAGCATAACCTTCAGTTTTAAGCCCTGAAGGCAATGGAAGCTCTAGCGGATATCCCTTATTTTTGGAAGTTATAGGAATCACAATATGCAGATTGCTTGGCAAAGGAACATCATCGCGATCAATTATCATGGCAGGACGGTAATTCCCTTGTTCATGGCCCTTAGTCGGATTGAAGTTTACTAAAATAATGTCTCCTTGCCTCATTCTATAATTTCTCCTCCAACATCAGAACCCCATGCTTCTTCATTATAGGTACCAACCTCTTCACGGCATATAGAAGCCATTGGTTTTTTATAATGCGATTCAAAAAGTGTCTCGATACTTGTGGCCGGCTTGATAACGATTTTTGACTCATCTGAAGTAATAGTAACACGTGACCCTGGCTGAAATTTAAAGTTTTCCACTAATTCGCGGGGAATTCTAAGACCTAAACTGTTTCCCCATTTGTTCAGTACAACTTCCATATAATCACGCTCCTTTTGATATTCATTGTATATCATTGATAAAATGATGTCAATTAGCGCACTCAGCCCCAACTAAAGGGGACAGCTACAAACCCGTAGCTGCCCCCTGCAGGTCAAACTTAATGTATATTAAAAAACTTTCCCTTCATTTATAAATGAAATAATGTTCACATGGTGGATACCACTTCGCTTTTGGAGTAACCGGTCCAATGTCATCACATATTTTGGATACGAATCCCGTATTCGCTCAAGAGGTCTATATTCCCGTTCTTCCGTAATATTATTTCCATTTTCATCATAGTTGTCATTATCTATATAGCGGGCAACCTGAATATAGAAGTAGTCATTACTATTGTTACGCAAAATAAAGTCTATCTCCAATTTTCCTATGCGACCTACACTAATATCATATCCCCGGCTTTTGGCATAGTTATACACCACATTTTCCAGCACCGGCCCATACTCTATCCTATTATCAGTGTTATTGGCAAAATAAAAGCTGAGATCCGACAAATAATATTTTTCTTCCCCCCGCAGGCTTTTTTTGCTTTTCAAATCAAATCTTGAGCACTTGCTCACAATTTTTGTTTTTTCCAGAATTGACAGATAATTATATACCGTTTCTTTTCGTACATTTGACTTTGTTGTATGGGAAAGGTACTCACATATCCCGGTTATCGACATGGTTGATCCAAAGTTATTTATTATATATTTCTGTATGGTATCAAACAGCAGCCGTTTTTTTATACGTTTATTCTTTCTAATATCCTTCTCGTAGATTTCATCTATGACACTTTTAACATACAATCTTTTATCCGCAAAGGTGTCCAGGCTAACTGTATACGGAAAGCCTCCCTCCAATATGTATTTATCAAACTCCTCCTCCGGGTTGGCGGATACCTCTTTGCCATAAAATCTCTTTATTCCCAGATATTCATCAAAGGACAATGTAGTCATTTCAAACTCTATATAACGCCCAGTAAGCTTTGTTGCCAGCTCTCCAGATAAAAGGTAGCTGTTGCTGCCCGTGATAAAAATCGAATAATCGCCTTCCTCACGATAAGCGTTGAGAACCTCTTCAAAGCCAAGTATATTTTGGATTTCATCAACGAACAAATACTTCATCCCATTTATATCATGGCTTTTTCCATCAATGATTTTTTCCAATTCCTCCGTTTTTCTTACATGTATATATGGCCTTTTATCCAAATGTATGCTGATGATATTTTCCTCATTAACGCCTTGCTCAATAAGCTCCGTTTTTATCAGCTCCATCAAGGATGACTTGCCGCACCTTCGTACTCCAGTAATCACCTTTATTATTTCTGATTCATCATAAAAGCCACGTATCTTTTGCAGATAAAATTCCCTTTTATAGAGTTCTTTCTTCATAAATATCTCACAACTTTCTTAGTTAATATACTGTTTTTCGTTAAACCGTACTTTCTGTAATATTATTGCAAATTAGTTCGGTTTAACTCTCTGTTGGATTAATATTATCCCATTTAAACCGTACTTTCAAGCATTTTTTGTAGTTTAGTTCGGATAGGGCAATGGAGCTACCATAACGGCAGGCAGTCAATTCTTGCCCCCGAAAGGGGGTATGCTTATGACATTATATGACTGTCTAACAATCATATTTCTTGTCACAATTTGCGTCGTCGCAATCAAAGCATAAATAGAAACACCGCCTAAGCTGCAAACTGGAGGCGGTGTTCTATCGTTTCACTATTTGGGGCTGACCGTCTATCGGTAGCACCTTTCTTACGTTTATCATATCAAATACAATGTTTTTGTCAATTTATAAGAGATAAGTATAAAAGGTTGATTTTTTTCTTATAACAATTTTTGATAAATAATAAAGTTAAAAAATAAAAGCACCCTGCTTTCGCAGAGTGCCGTTTTGTATTATTATGGCAAGAAACAGTGCTAATACAGCAAAAAGGGGCAGTTGCCATATTAGGCAGCTGCCCCCTGCTTCATAACTGTGCCTTCCCCTTGAGGGGAAGGTGGTCACGCAGTGACCGGATGAGGTGTCCTCCTCAGAAATTATACTTCAAACCCACGCCGCCGGAGACGCCACGCTTTTTGCCAGCAAAGGCTGTAAGATTAAGGTCCACGGTCCATGGGGAATCCGGCTGAGTAATGGTGGCACCAATTTCAGCTCTGAGGCTGCCACCCTTGACAGAAGCACCACGGATGGCTATGCCAGCAACGGTACCGGTGGCTTCCCCGCCAAATTCATATTCGTAGGCCAGACCGCCGTACCATTTCCACTGGTCGCTGGTGCGCATGGAATAACGGGCACCTACACGGAGAATCTTGCTATTGATGGCATCAAGATCATAATGGCCGCCAGCATCAAAGGACACACCATTGCGGTGGTTGTAGAAGAACTTGCCGTATACATCAAGACTCCGACCGCTGGAATAATCAAAGACCTTGCCATAGCCCACATGGAAGCCATAATAACCAGTACTGGTATTGTAGCCATAAGCATTGCCCATATTATCCGTAAGAACATTGGAAGCATCGTCCTTTATGCTGCCCAGGCGGATACTGCCCTCGATATAGTCCTTCTTCGGGCTGGTCCACTTGCCCAAAAGGCCGCCGCCAGTATAGTGCATGGAACCGTCACCCCTAATATCCCCATTAAAGGTGGAATAGTTCCCCGTTCCATATTCAAAGAAGGCACCATATTCCGTAGTACCGGACTTCTTAACGTTCTGATGGCCAAGGGCCAGAATAGCATTCCAGGTGTGACTATCCACATAGCTGCCAGTCTCCTGACGCATAGAGCCCCCACCCAGCTGGGCAAAGGTGGAAACACCGTCAGTACCGGTATTTGAGGACAAGGACAACCCATCCACAGCCGCACCTACGAAATCATTACCAGCAGACAGGGCCACCATGGAAGCGGTAGCACCCATAACAGTGTTGTGGGCCTGATTGCTGACTTTCTTTTCAATAACCTTATAAACAACATTACCACTGTCATCTAGAGACAATATGCCGGTACCCTTAAGGGCACTGCCAGCGGTATACTTGCTTTCCTTGGTAATATTGCCAGCCTGTACCCGCTCATTTGCCGCTACCTTCTGCTCATCCAGCAAAGTCATGGTATCGCCGGCTTCAAGAGATGTGGTATCGGTGAAAAAAACCTTGGCCGCGCTGACCTTGGTAGTAGACAAGTCGCTTGCCTTTCCGTCAGAAATAGTAACGGCGGCTTTTTCTTTGCTCCAAGGAACTGCCACATAATTCATGGTTTCAAAGTTGGCGATATTCTTTACACTATTTATCATAGTCCCGATGTTCAGGGTATTGCCAGTAATGGCACTGCTATTGCCACCAAATACGCTGGCATTGGATACATCCGCCATGCCATATAGATTAACAATGTTGCCGATGGCAGTTCCCGTCATACTTTCTGTATAACCGCCATAGAGAACATTATTCACCTTGCCCCCGGTCATGGTAATGGTGTTGTTTGTGGCGGAAGTACCCGCCTTGGCACCATAGACCCCGTTCAGCACCTCACCGCCGGTTATGATTACGGTATTGCCGCTGGCTTCCTCACAGCCACCGCCAATAATTGCCCCAACGGTGCCACCATTTAATCTCACAGAGTTATTGTCGGACTTATCCTTGCTCTTGCCACCGTAGACAGTACCATCTACTGTGGCTCCATCCACTGTTACTTTATTTCCGGTGGCGATACCCTGCTGGCTGTAGCCGCCGTAGACATCCTTCTGTACTTTGGCCTCTTGTTCCAGCTTCACTTGGTTGCCGTCAGCCTTCTTGTCGCCATCAGTCTGGCCACCATAGACACTGCCCTTTACTGTGCCGCCGGACACATTGACAATACTGGTATTTACCTCGCCGCTGGTGCTCTTGCCACCGTATACATTGCCGCCCACCTCAGCTGACTGCACCTTGGCAGTATTGCCGTTGCTTACGGTACCGCTGTTGCTGGTGGCTCCGGCCACATCGCCGCCGACACGGCCACCATTGACACTGGCCACATTGCCGATGGCCACGCCACTATCCGTTACAGCCCCCACAGCATTGCCATTAACCTTACTGCTTTCCACATTGACAGTATTGGCGGTGGCAGAACCGCTATCCGTATGGGCCGCATCCACATTGCCAGTTATCAGGCTATTGCCGGTGATATTGGCCTCATTCTTATTTACCAATCCGCTAACCGTCACTGCCCCCACAACATTGCCTTGTACCTTACTTGCGCCGGATACGTTGACCTTGTTGCTTTCCGCTGTACCACTGACAGTGGCGGCACCGATAGCATCCCCCATCACCGTTGTGCCACCCGTTATTTCCTTTGTCTTACCACTGACATCCACCGTCCCGTCAATTCCCCTGGTTACCAGGTATCGGAGATTGCTGTTCTCATAGAAGGCATGCCCTTCGCCCTTCAAAGGGCCAATACTAAACTGGGTACCACTGATGTTTCCCACTGCCGTGCCAAAATCAGACACCAGGGTCATCTGCTTATTGGTTGCCAGTTTTTTTATATTGGTAAAGCTAATATTGGAGGTATCTACATCTGCCCCTGTAAAGTCGATGTTCTTTGTTGCATCCGTTGCATGGTTGATAAGTGCGCCACTGTCCTTCCACTCCACATTGGTGAAGGTGAGCTTTGAAATAACGTTTGATGTGGTCGTATAGGTTATGGCATTCGCACTTTTATCAATTTTACCATTCAGCGTGCCGTCTGCCATTACACCGGCGACAATAGGAGAATTAGTATATGCTTGCGGTTGCAGTGTTCCTGTCACCGTTGGTGTGTCCAAGCCACCATTGGTGGAGGTCAGGAGGTTCGTCGAGCCGCCGGCGGCGCTTGGATTCGTAAGGACGAGGTTGTCCACGTTGATTCTGTTCACATTATTGAATTGTTTTGCTGTCAGTACAGGGGTTCCCCATTTCACTTCCTTAATATTGATGGTCGCAAAGTTCCCCACCGTGCCGCCCGCCGTGTTCGCGCTGGAAAGGTTAAGTGTGTTGCCCGTAACGAGATTACCCGTTCC
>NZ_ANBM01000006.1 GCF_002100115.1 Anaerovibrio sp. JC8
CCAAGTTTATGAGATGGCTCTTTTTTTATTGTCTCCTCAGGCCGTCTCGGCGTTTATGTGCTTCATAGTTTGTCCGCCGAAAGTACTTGGCTGGGGGTGAATATGCCGGTGGCATATTCACCGGAACAAGACAAGCACCTGCTTCTGTTGTTCCGCGGCGTTAAAGCCCGGTGGCATATTCACCGGAACAAGACGGGTGCCATCCCGTCTTGCTCCGCGGTCGGCCTGGGACAGTGAAGTATTGTCCTGAATCAGGAAAGAAGTACTGTCTTTCGCGTCGCCACTTCACTAAAACAATTTTTTGCCATATTAAATTAGCGGAAAAGTCAAAACTCGCTTCGCTCAGACATTGACTTTTCTCGCTAAATTGTTTGAATACCAAAAAATCGTTTCTTTACGTTCAGTGGCTAAATGCTCAATACAGTAACTTCTTTCCCTTTATATCTGTTCCAACATATTTCTTCAGATGTGACAATTCACGCTCTGCTTATTCATGAAATCACCCGCATGTCACCCGCGTCTTTAATATGCTCAATACAGTATCTTCTTTCCTGTTATGTCACCCGCAACTTTTTTGTCTGTATAAAGGATTACGCCCACAAGTATCGAATATATCCACCCAAGGAGGGATAAAGATGAATTTAAAGCGGAAAATTCTTGGTTCTCTGTTGGGTATCACGATGTTGGCTACGGGCTTTGTGTCTGTAGGCCAGGCTTCGACGGATTTTCATGTGGATGCGTCAATAAAGCCTGTGCAGCTTTATGTAACCACTCAAACTACTGTGGACAGCGATGAAGATGGTGAGGTATTGCGCTCATCCATTGCTACCGTGGATATGGTTGGTTCGGGGGAGGATTTGGGCGTGGAGGCCCTTAAAAAGGCTCTGAACACCTATAACATTCAGGAAACAAAAAAATATTATGACATCAGAAATGGCATGATAAAGCAATCTGTCGCAGAACAGGTGATGCGCAAGGAAGGTGGCTCCACTTTTTTCCCGGTATATGAGGCCATGAAGGACGTCTATGTCAGACGGGCTGATACTGTGGCAGTAAGCCTTTTGGAGTTTTGCAGCTCCTATGAGGGTGGTGTCCATGGCATGTACGGTGTCTGGGGACGCAACTTTGATTCCAAGAGCGGCAAGGAGCTGAAGCTGAAGGACGTAATTAAGGATAAGAGCCTTTTAATTGCAGCTGTTGAAAACCAACTGCGGAGAGATTATCCAAATGCTTCCTTTATGGAAAGCAATAGCACTCTGATGCAGGAAACCGTGGAAAACATGATAAAGGATGATGTTATTCCTTGGACACTGGATCCTTGTGGCATTACTGTATATTTTAACCCTTATGCCATAGGCTCCTACGCCGAGGGCATGTTTACCTCCACCATTCTTATGGATGAATTTCCTGAGCTTTTCAAGGTAAAATATCGCAGCAGACCTGCATCCTACTGTATGGAGATTTACTCATATATGCCGTTACGGACAATTTTTGCAGATGGCAGCGGTACTTCCCTGTTTATTAATGATCTCTATGATGGTATTGTGGTTCAGACAGGCCCTAACCAGCTTAAGGATTTTAAAAAGAGCAGCCATATACGGTCTCAGTTAATCAGCCTGGCTGATGGCCGGCGTTATCTTTATGTTGATGGCATAGATGATGGCCTGGCATGGGAAAAGACCAGAATTTACGATATTACCTCCGGTGATCCGACGCCTGTATCACTTACTCCATGGTTGAACAGACGTGGGGATATACCTGAGAGGTTTAATCTGATAACGAAATATGATGCTTCCAAATGTGTATTTTACCCTATTGCCAATCCGGAGAATTTCGCCATGTCAGTGCTGGATGAAGGTTCCGGCAAGGCCAGCTTCCATTATTTCCGCATTGGCAATGATGGCAGACCGGTGCAGAAGGACATTGTAGATTGTAATTGTCCATAAAAGAATACTACACAAAATAATACTCCCCTATACTCAACAGGACTAAGCCTGCCAGTATAGGGGAGTTTTTATGTATATTTTTATTTGGATTCGTTCTTTAATTCCTTTTCGCTTCTATGGATGTCCAGAATCAGGTGCTTTACTACAACTATGCACGGTACTGCCATAAACATACCGGCGGTGCCCAGAATTTCTCCTCCCAGGACAACACCCAAAATAGTGGTAATAGGGTGTATATCCAAAGCCTTGCCCACAATATTTGGATAGATGAGATTGTGGTTGATCTGGGTCATTATGAGGTAGAAGCAGGCCGTCTGAATGACAAGATATGGCGTATCAGTGGCTGTCAGGGCTATACCGAAAATAGAAGCAACCGTTGGACCAAGGACTGGAACAAATTCGCAGATACCGCTGAGAACGGCGAATACAGAGGCGTATTTGTTGTCCATAATGGAGAAATATGAGTAGACTATTACGCCGGTTATACAGCACATGAGAAGCTGGCTGCGGATATAAATCTGCAGGGAGTGCAGTACGGCAGTGAAAAGATGGAAAATTCTAATCTTATCCCGCCGTGGGAAAAGATTGGCAATAAAATGCAGAATAGCCCGGCCATCCTTGAGAAGATAGAAGGTAACAAAAATTATGATTACAAAATCCACAACCTTATTGAAGGCAGATACTATAATCCTAAGGGATTCCCGCAAAAGATTGGAGCCCATTGAGGCTATTTCGCCCCACATATCATCAAAGCCGTTGTTGATGGATGGTATATTCTGAACGATTTGCATGTTCTGTATTCTGGCTGCCAGCCTAGGTAAATCCATAATAAAATTGGAAAAGGTTGGTACGAAGGATACAGAAACCACAGTGGCCAGCCCGAAGAGCATCAGCAGAAAGATGCCCAAAGCAAGGCCGGCGGCCGCAGGTCTTGGGATTTTTTTGGATAATTTATTGACCGGCTCTGCCAACAACAGTTGAATTAAAAGGGAAATAAAAAATATAAAGGCAAAGGCCGGGAAAAACCAGAAGCCTGAAGCAAGCGCCACAAAGGACACAGCCAGGACTATGGAAGTTTGACGGGCAGATATCATAAATTGCCCTCCTTTTATCAATTGGTGTACAGACTTAATTATACAGCAGTCCTTCAAATTTTTCCCTTTTTACAAGGAAAAAACTTCTAAAATAAAATATCATGTAAACAAAAACACTATACTGCTAAAAAATAAAGCCTTATCATGTATATTATATCATTTTAATAGGATTTTTAAAACATTGGCTTGCAAGGGATGCTTTTTCGGTATAATATTGTTTATAATGTTAAAAGAATGATTTTGAGGAGTATATTATATGGATAAGCTTTTAAATAAATATGCAAAATTGGTAGTAAAGACCGGTGTAAATCTGCAAAAGGGTCAGCTTTTGGTAATTAATTCCCCTATTGAGTGTGCGGACTTTGCCCGTCGGGTGGCCAAGGAGGGCTTTGAAGCCGGCTGTTCTGATGTAAAGATTAACTGGAGTGATGAAAAATTTTCCCGGATCCGCTTTGATGGGGCTGCCAATGAGATTTTCGATGAATTCCCTCAGTACCGCTACGATATGTTCATGAGCTTCAAGGAAAAGGGTGCAGCCATCGTGTCCATTCATGCCTCTGATCCTTCTATTTTCAAGGGTGTGGAGCAGGACAAGCTAAGACGGGCCCAGATGGCAGCAGGCCAGGCTTTGCTGGAATACCGTGGGGCTCTTATGAATAATGAGCTTCGCTGGTGCGTGGTATCCATTCCAACGGCCGCATGGGCCTCCAAGGTATTTAAGGATGCAGCCAATGCTGATGAGGCGGTGGACAAGCTGTGGCAGGCTATTTTTGCAGCGGTTCGCATTGATGAGAGCAATGACCCGATTGAGGCCTGGAATACGCATACGGCCTTTATGAAGAAGGCTACGGATTTCCTTAACGGGGAAAAGCTGGTATCACTGCATTATACCAGTGGTTTGGGAACTGACCTTACGGTTAAGCTGCCAAAGGGCCATATTTGGGCCGGCGGTGCTGAAATAGCCGCTGACAAGGTGGAATTTGTGGCCAATATGCCAACTGAGGAAGTATATTCCCTGCCGGACCGTAACGGAGTTGACGGTGTGGTTTATGCTTCCAAGCCGCTTATCTATCAGGGGAATGTAATTGATGGCATCCGCCTGGTATTTAAAGAGGGTGAAGTGGTGGAGTACAGTGCCACCAAGGGACAGGATTTCCTGAAGCAGCTGCTGGAAACTGATGATGGGGCCAAGCATTTGGGAGAGGTGGCATTGGTGCCGTATGATTCACCGATTTCCAACAGTGGAATTCTCTTTTATAATACCCTTTTCGATGAAAATGCTGCCTGCCATCTGGCCTTTGGCAAGGCTTATCCAACCTGTCTGGAAGGCGGGGAGAAGATGGATACGGTGGAGCTGGCAAAGCACGGGGTAAATGATTCCCTGGTTCATGAGGATTTTATGATTGGTACCGCGGATATGGAAATTGTAGGAACCAGAGCAGATGGCAGTACCGTTCAGATATTTTCCAAGGGTAATTTTGTAAATATTTAACATTATTTTAAGGTTAAATAAATATTATGTGATTAGTTGGTCGGGGGAAGTCGTTTTATGGGTGAGTATTTTAACAAGCAGGTGTTCAAGGCAGTATGGCCCATATGCTTTGGCTATATTCCCTTGGGGGTGGCCTGCGGTATATTGGGGCAGAAGGTGGGTCTGGATGCCTTTTTGATGGCCATGATGTCCATATTTCTGTTTGCCGGCAGCGGCCAGTTTATTGCCTTGGCCATGATAGGGGCAGGAACGGCCATTATTCCTATTGTAATAACCGTTGGCATTGTAAATCTCCGTCATATGCTTTATGGTCTTATTTTAAATCAGTATATTTCCAAGGAATCCTTACTGTACCGCATGATTTATGCCCAGGAAATAGTGGACGAAACCTTTGCGGTAAACAGTATCGAATTTCAGAAGCCCAACAGTACATGGAACCCGAAAAAGGCGACAGCCCTGAATTTTCTGGCTCACATGAGCTGGATGCTGGCAACGGTGGCCGGGGTACTGCTGGGAAGTGCAGTGTATATAGATACTGGTCTGGTAAGCTATGCCCTTATTGCCATGTTCATTGGCTTGTGGTCCTTCCATTTTAAGTCCGCCAAGCTGATTGGCATTGGTGTTCTGGGAGGCGGTCTGGCCTTGTTATTATCACTTTGGCTGGATAATATGCTTAATGTGGTGGTGGCCACCATTGTGGCAGCTGCCATTGGCGCGGTTATAGATAATGGCGAGGGGGTGGAAAAGAAATGAGCTATACGGATATACTGCTTTGTATCTTCGGGCTTTTCTGTTCCTCCTACATTTCCCGGATTTTGCCTCTGGCTGTCCTGGGACGGCGCCCGTTGCCAACCTTTCTTTCCCTCTGGCTGAAGTATGTGCCAACGGCGGTATTTGGTGCCCTTATTTTCGTGTCGATTTTTGGTGACGCCAGCAGCGGCTTTAGATTCAGCTGGACCAATGTGGAATTTTTGGCAGCGATTCCGGTGCTGATTGTGGCGGCAAAAACCAAAAGCCTTGCCTACAGCATAATTGTGGGCCTGGCCGGGTATTGGATACTGCAAAATTATATGGGATAAGATTAATCCGACAAAACTTAACTAAATAATCCTTAAAAAATATAGTCCCCGCGGGTAATAACGCCTGCGGGGACTTTTTATAGTTTGTGATGCAGTTACTTATTTTGTTGATGGCTTGGTGTCTTTCAAGGCCTGTACAACATCCATATATTCCTTTGATGTATCCTTGTCCATTTGATTTTTAATTTCCTTTTCGGCTTTTTTTATTGCTGAAGGGTCGGCCTTCTTAAAAATGCTTTTGGCACTGAGAAAAATGGATTTAAGCTCCTCCTGCCTTTGAGTCATACATTCTCTGACTATCTTTTTAAGATAATCATCAGTCAGGGTTTCCCTGTCGGCGGTTTTGGTGATGGACAGTATATGGTAATAAATAATGGCTACCACATATATTTCCGCTGCCTCAGAAGCAGCCCGCAGCATTCCACCGGCCAAGGCTCCAAAGCCCGGGAGGAATTTCACCATTTCAAAAATTCCTTTTTTGGCCAGCCAGAAAGCACCCAGCTCAGTTCCAATGGCAATAGCGATGGTTTTTATCTGGCTGTTACTGAACCTTATTCCCAGGCAATCGTTTATTTCCTTGAACATATAGAGATCATTTGCATATAAGGCCGCAAGGGAAGCACCGGGTATAGGTATAAATGAAGCTCCCATGGCCATCATGGCGTGCTTTTTTACAATGGCATTTATTTCTTCGGATAAAACGTGATTCCCCAAAGAATCAAACTGCTCCAGGGAAGATTGCAGTATTGTTGGGATTAAAATGTTGTCACCCATAATATACCTCCATAATCCAGATGCTTGATAATTACTTCGACGAATATATTATTTTTCCTTCCCGTTCATATTAGGCATTATTAGTAGTATAATTACCCCAAAAGGGAAAATATAGAAATGGTGGTGGATTACCGCAATGAATTTTGGACTTGAATGGAAAGAGCAGGATGCCATAAATTTACAAAACCGGTTTCGGGTAAAGCCAAACCAGATAATTTGTCTGAGCTTTGTGCTGATGATCAGCATTGGTACACTCCTGCTGACCTTGCCCATCAGTACCACCAACAATATGGGGCTGCATCCCGTGGATGCTTTGTTTGTTTCCACCTCGGCCTCCTGTGTGACGGGGTTGACGGTGGTGGACCTGAAAAATGATTTGACCCTGTTTGGAAAGATAGTTATGCTGCTGCTTATTCAGGTGGGGGGCCTGGGCATCATGACCCTGGGAACCTTGGTGGTTCACAGTATGGGGTACAGATTCCGCCAGTCAGAAAGCATGGTGCTGCAGGAGTCCTTAAATCAGGATTCTCGTACGGGCCTGTTTTCCCTTATCCGTCGCATGATAAAATACACCTTTGCGGTGGAGGGCTTTTTCTCTGTGGTTTTGGCCTGGCATTTTTACCCTGAGTACGGGTGGGACTGTATCGGCTATGGGATATTTCACTCTGTTTCCGCCTTTTGTAATGCGGGCTTTGATTTGTTCGGAAATTACGAAAGCCTGTCGGGGCGGCCGGATGACCTGTTTTTGATGGGCTGCCTTGGCACCCTTATTGTACTGGGCGGTATCGGCTTTACGGTAATGTATGATGTTATGCAGAACCACAGCTGGAGAAAATTTTCCCTCCATACCCAGATAGTGCTGGCTACAACAGTAGTTCTTATTGTGGTGGGGGGCTTGTTGATTTTCCTGGTGGACGGGCAAAATCCAAAAACATTGGCAAATCTGCCCCTTGATGTGCAGCTGGCCCAGTCCTTTTTTACATCCGTATCCTGCCGTACTGCCGGCTTTAACACCTTTGATCTGGGGGCATCTACCCAGATTACCCAGCTGGTGATGATAATTCTCATGTTTATCGGTGCTTCCCCACTGTCCACTGGTGGCGGTATCAAAAGCACTACATTTTTTATAATTATGCTGTCCATGTGGACTGTAATTCGGGGGAGAAACCAAAATGAAGTCTTTGGCAGAAGAATAGGCAAGAAATTGGTGTATCAGTCCTTTGCCATTTTTACCATTGCCACAATCTGGGTGGTAGCCGTGGGAATTGTACTGTCAGTTATTGATGGTGAGGTCCATGAGCTGGAAATGGTGATATTTGAAACTGTGTCGGCCTTTGGTACTGTTGGCATGGGAATAGGTATTACCAACGAGTGGAATATGTGGGGAAAACTGCTGCTGTCCCTTACCATGCTCATGGGCAGGGTAGGTATTCTGACATTTATTATGGCAGTTATCAAGCAAAAGGAATCTATTATTAAGTATCCAGAGGGTAACATTATGATAGGTTGAGGTAAAGAATATGAGAAGAAAAAGACAGTTTGCGATTCTTGGAATGGGACGGTTCGGCATAAGCCTTGCCGAAACCCTGGAAAGCATGGGCTATGAGGTTTTGTGCGTTGATGTGGATGAAAATCTGGTAAGTAAATTGGCCGAGCAGGTGTCAAGGATAGTCAGCTTTGATATACGGGATGCCAGGGCTTTTGACCAGGTGGGGATAGAGAGCTTCGATACGGTTATTATTTCCGCCAAAAAACTGGAGGCAAGCCTGATGGCCACCATGCTGTGCAAGGAGCGCAATGTTCCGGATATAGTTGTGAAGGCCATTGATGAGCGTCATGCTGAAATGGCCAAGAGAATGGGTGCCACCCAGATAATTTTCTCCGAGCGGGATATGGCCAGACGGCTGGCACTGCATCTGGTGGCTCCTAATGTTCAGGATTATATTGAAATAAACGGGGATATTAAGATTATTAACTTTAATGCCCCTGAAGATTTGTGGGGTAAAACCCTGCGGGATGCCAATCTGCGTGAAAGATATGCCTTAAATGTTATTGCAATAATTCATGAAAAGGCAACCCTTATTACGCCACCGCCAAGCTACGAATTTTGTAAGGGAGACAAGATTTTTGCCATAGGCTCCAACGAGGTGCTGGCCAAGTTCAGGCAGAATGTTTTGGCTTCCATGGAACAAGAATAGAGCATTTTGATTGTATTTGTGATATAATGTAACGTAGCATGTAAGTTAGTAAAATATTTTTGTTTTATAGGGGGATGACTATGTCTAATAAGTTTTGTCCAAGTTGTGGTCAGGCAGTTGAAGATAATGTAAGCTTTTGCCCAAATTGTGGCAGCTCTATCCAGGAGACTGTTCCTTCAACTAATGTAAATGAGAGTAATGGTTTTCAGCAGGATAACTCCTTTCAGCAGAATGACCAGATGAATCAGAATTACTACCAGCCAATGGGTGAGGCCGGCACTGCTTGGGGCCTTGGCGATGATAAAAAGCTGGTAAATAAGATTGCTTACGGTATTTTGGCAATTCTTTTGGGTGGTTTTGGTATTCATAAGTTTTATTCAGGCAAGACCATGTGGGGAATTATTTACATTCTGCTCTGCTGGACCGGTATTCCAGCCATCTTGGCTCTGGTAGAAGGTATTATTGGCTTGACCACCAAGGACGACGGTCAGGGCAACATCTATGCCTGATGATGAGCTTAAATTTATAATGCTCTTGTGATAGTTGCGCCCTGCATTGCGGGGCGCTTTTATATTTGGTGAATGGCAAGGGAAACGGAAGATATGGCAAAGATAAATTAATAGCAGGAAATAGCCTCCCATATATAGAATGATACGACATACATGAACTGTGCGGAGGCTTGTGATATGAAAAAAGTAATTACAATAAATAAGGATATACATTTATTTAAGGTTGTGCTGCGGGCACTTCTGTGTTCATTGCTTGCAATTTTTATCCTTTCGTCTTTTTCGCCAACTATGGCCAAGGACGAGACAACATGGATAATGGGATGGCATTATCTGGATCCCGCAAGCCTTCAATTCAGCGACAATTATCTTTATGCCAGTGATATTTATAATAATGGCCGCACCTCCCCAAAGGTAAATCAGCGGCGTTTTTATTTGGATACGAAAACGAATCGTGTAGTCTATGATTTTAATGATAAGGTTTTTGGCTGGTGCTTTAAAGGCCGGGTCAGGGAGAATGCCTTCACCTACAAAATGTGGCAGGTGATGAAGCCCTATATGAAAAATTTCCCAGTTTCCAGCTGGCGCCTTTGATTTTGCGCTAGTATGTTATATGGAGAGCAAGGCATGGATGGTCAGTGGGTTACAGATAATAAAATCAGCAAGGGTACGGGGGAATACTGGCGGGCCATTATTGCTCTTTTTTGTGGCAGTCTGGTAACCTTTGGGGCTGAGTATTGTGTTCAGCCGATTATTCCTGTGTTTACTGATGTTTTTGCCCTGGAACCGGCTACGGCCAGTCTGGCAGTTTCCTTTGGTACCGGGGGAATGGCCATAGCAATGCTGTTTATTGCGGAATTTGCCAAAAAGCTGCCCAGAAAAGCTGTAATGTCCATCGCTCTCATCGTATCGTCAGTTTTGGCTGTGGTTATGGCCTTTAGTGACTATTTTGGGCTGATTTTGCTGCTGCGGTTTTGCCAGGGCTTTCTGCTGGCAGGATTTCCTGCCATGGCCACGGCCTATATAAGCGAGGAATTTGACAGTGCCATTGTGGGGGCTGTGGTCGGCATATATGTTAGCGGCACCTCCATAGGCGGCCTTGCAGGGCGGGCACTGCTCAGCTTTTTTACGGATTTGTATTCCTGGCGCATGGCCCTGATCATACTGGGAGTGGCCTATGCCATAATCGGTGCAGCCTTTGTGTTTGTTTTGCCCAGAGCCAGGCATTTGATTGATGCAAAGGCTCCCATTTCCGGCATTGGTGAGTTCAAAAAGCTATTTGCCAACAGGAGATTAATGGCCATTTATGCCATTGCCTTCATGCTGATCGGTCCCTTTGTCTGTGCCTATAATTACATCAGCTACGTACTTTTGGCGGAGCCTTACAATCTTAATCAGACCACAGTGGGGCTCTTTTATCTTCTTTATCTGGTGGGGACTTTTTCCTCCACATTGATGGGCTGCTTATCGGACCGTATTGGAAATGGCAAAACCATCCTCGTTTCCATTGGGGGTATGCTGGGGGGAATAATATTGTCACTTTATCCGTCCCTGATGGGGATAATTGTGGGAATGGGAATAATGACATTTGGCTTTTTCGGGGCCCATGCGGCTGCCATCAGCTGGTCCTGCAAGGTAGATAAGAGTGATAAGGCCCGGATTACGGCACTTTATATGTTCTTTTATTATATGGGATCAAGCCTTATCGGGTCCGGGGGCGGCCTGTTCTTTTCCCGCTTCGGCTGGCCGGGAATAGTGTTCTTCCTCGTTGCAATACTATCCGTGGCCCTGACTGTGAGCTGGATATTATTAAAGCATGAGAGTTGATGCAGTATATTAATTGAATTTTCCTCCCGATTCCTATATAATATATGGGTATATTTTTTAAAAGACGAGATAATAAGTGAATTAAGTGGAGGAATAAACTTTGTCACAGTTGACTGATGAAATAAAGAGACGGCGGACCTTCGCCATAATTTCTCACCCGGATGCGGGTAAGACTACCCTTACGGAGAAGCTGCTGCTGTACGGTGGTGCCATTCATCTGGCAGGCTCTGTAAAGTCCAGAAAGACTGCCCATCATGCAGTTTCTGACTGGATGGAAATCGAGAAGCAGCGCGGTATTTCTGTTACTTCTTCCGTATTGCAGTTTAATTATGGCGACTATTGTATCAATATCCTTGATACCCCGGGCCATCAGGACTTTTCCGAGGATACCTATCGTACCCTTATGGCCGTGGACAGTGCCGTTATGATTATCGACGTGGCAAAGGGTGTTGAGGCACAGACCAAGAAGCTCTTCAAGGTCTGCAAGCAGCGGGGTATTCCAATTTTTACCTTTGTAAACAAGCTGGACCGCTTTGGCAAGGCTCCTATTGACCTGATGGATGAGCTGGAGAATGTGTTGGGCATCCGCTCCTATCCAATGAACTGGCCAATTGGCACTGATGGCAAGTATTTTGGCGTGTACGACCGCCAGAAGAAGCAGATTGAGCTCTTTGAGGATGATACCTCCCATGGTCAGAATACCCGTGCTTCCGTGACCGGTTCCCTTGATGATCCTGAGTTTGCCCAGATGCTGGGCCAGGAAGCCCATCAGACCTTGATGGACGATATTGAGCTGCTGGATATGGCCGGCGAGGACTTTGATCTGGAGAAGGTGGCCCGTGGTGAGCTGACCCCAATGTTCTTCGGTTCTGCCATGACCAACTTCGGCGTGCAGAATTTCCTTGAGGAATATCTTAAGCTGGCTCCGGAGCCACAGGCCCGTCAGTCCTCCGAGGGACTGATTTCCCCTGAGGATGACAAGTTCTCCGCCTTTGTATTCAAGATTCAGGCCAACATGAATCCGGCCCACCGTGACCGCCTGGCCTTTATCCGCATCTGCTCCGGCAAGTTCGAGCGAGGCATGAGCGTATATCATAAGCGCAGTGGCAAGGCTATCAAGCTGGCCCAGCCACAGCAGTTCATGGCCCAGGACCGTCAGATTGTGGAGGAAGCATATCCGGGGGATATTGTTGGTCTCTTTGATCCGGGTATTTTCGGCATTGGCGATACTCTCTGCGATAATTCCAAGAAATTTGAGTATGAGGCATTCCCGGTGTTCCCACCGGAGAAATTTGCCCGTGTAAGCGCCAAGGATACCATGAAGCGCAAGCAGTTTGTAAAGGGTATTGAGCAGCTGACCCAGGAGGGTGCCATTCAGCTATTCAGACAGGCCGGTGCCGGCATGGATTCCTTTATTGTGGGTACAGTTGGTACCCTGCAGTTTGAGGTATTGGAATATCGTCTGAAGAATGAGTACGGCGTGGATATCGAAATGAACATGCAGCCGTATGAGGTAGCCCGCTGGATGTCCTATGAGGATGGCCGTGAGGTGACTCCTGCCAGCCTCCGCGGTGCTGACCGCGGTATGTTCGTACTGGACCGTCGGGATAATCCTGTTCTGTTGGTCAACAATGAGTGGGCCTTGGGCTGGATTACGGACAATAATCCTGACCTGGAGCTTCATACAGTGCCTCTTGACCGCAAAGAAGTTTAATGACCAGAGGTAGGTAAGAACGTGGCTAATTTTTACATTGATTATGAAAATGTTCATAATGAAGGCCTGAAGGGCGTGGAAAAGCTCACTCCCGATGATACCATGTATCTGTTTTACAGCGACAAGGCAGATACCTTGAAGATTGATGTGGTGCAGAAGCTGCTGGCTACCCAGGGCAATATCCGTTTTATGAAGATTGAAAACGGTGTGGAAAATGCC
The DNA here is from genome assembly GCF_002100115.1 of Anaerovibrio sp. JC8. Classification (GTDB taxonomy): domain Bacteria; phylum Bacillota; class Negativicutes; order Selenomonadales; family Selenomonadaceae; genus Anaerovibrio. The sequence goes on from NZ_ANBM01000006.1 coordinate 12,850, forward strand.
TTGGATTTCCAGCTGATTACAGCTTTAATGTGCGACTACTCTGCTGACAACAATTATTACATCATCAGCCGGGACAAGGGCTACGATGCGGCCATCGCCATGGCCCAGCAGCGGGACCGCCGGGAGATTTTCCGTTGCAAGGACATAAGCTGGGCTATAAAGCATCAGAACAATGAGGCCATTGATGAAAGCGACCCTGAGGTGATTACGGAAATCACCGATGAGATTGAGATAATCCAGACTGTGGAGGAGCTGCTTTCAGATAATGACTATGGGGAAAAGGCAGACAGTTTGACTGAGGAACAGTCTCCGGCTCCGGAGGCGATGGAGGAGTCTCAGCCTGAGATTTCTGCTGAGGAAAAGGACAAGCGCTCCTATCAGTCCATCTGCACCAAGATTTTAAACACCATTAAAATCAATCATAAGGTGCCTCTTAATTATCATCAGGCAGAGCAGGTCTACAAGGCCTTGCAGCAGACCTCCACCAAGATGGAGTTTTACCGCAGCCTGAACAGCATCATGGGCCGCAAGGAGGGCAGTGACCTTTATCAGAAGATTAAGGCCATCTACAAGACCCTGCGGGGTATTTACAAGGCCTCTGTGGCGGCTGCTGAAATGGTGGAGGCAACTCCTGAGGCCATGGAGGCGGCCATCAAAAAGGAGCCTGCAGTTCGGGAGATTAACCTTGAGGGTATTGATTCCCAGCAGACCATGATGGAAATTGTTATGGAGGCTCTTTCTGAAGAAGCCCTGGCCGGTGAGGATGTGGAGGCAGAAGCGGCAGCCATTGTGGCGGCGGTAATGCTGGCATCCAAGGGACAGCCTTCCGAAGCACCGGCTGAAAAGGAAGCTGCCGGAAAAACGGCAGAGCCTTCAGCCAAACCGAAAAGAAACTATCGTCGTCCAAGGACACCAAGAAAAACGGCGACCAGAGGAGACAACAAGCCCGAGAAGGAGCAGCAGACAGAACCGGATGCCAAGTCCGAGGAAAAGACGGCACGGCCACGCCGCAGCTATCAGCGTCGCGGTACCCGCCGTACCGGAGCGGCAAATCGCCGAAAAACAGCACCAAAGGCTGAAAAAGGCACTGCTTCCAAAGAGTAATATTTGCAAAAATAGCAAATATAGCAACAATAGCAATAAATGAGACCCGATGGAGGGAATTTTTCTGTCGGGTTTTTCATTTTTATTCATAAATATGCAGGAATAATGGGCCCCTATAGAGAATTCAGAATTGTGTTTATTTTTTGCAAGATTGGGGGACCTAAATATGGAAATTAAGAACATTGGCTTTATTGGTACCGGAGTAATGGGCAGCAGTATGGCCCGTCATCTGAAAAATGCCGGCTTTAACGTGTCTGTGTACAACAGGACAAAGTCCAAGGCCCAGCCCCTTGTGGATGAGGGCATGAAATGGTGTGATACCCCGGCTGAGGCGGCAAAGGATGCGGATGTGGTGATTTCCATAGTAGGCTATCCGAAGGATGTGGAAGAGGTATACCTTGGGGATGAGGGTATCCTTTCAGCCAAGAAGGGTGGCATAGTCATTGATATGACTACCTCCAGTCCGTCACTGGCCAAGAAAATCTATGAGGCGGCCAAGGCGAAGGGGGTACAGGCTCTTGATGCGCCTGTGTCCGGCGGTGATCTGGGGGCAAAAAATGGTACCCTTGCCATTATGGTGGGGGGAGATGAGGGTGCATTCAATGATGCACAGCCAGTATTTGAGGCCATGGGGAAGACCATTAATTTCTTTGGCCCTGCCGGTTCCGGACAGTATACCAAGATGGCCAATCAGATTGCCATTGCGTCCGGTATGCTGGGAGTAGCTGAGGCTTTGTTCTATGCCAAGAAAATGGGATTGGACCCTCAGAAGGTGCTGGAAACTATCGAAACAGGGGCTGCCGGCTCCTGGTCCTTGTCAAATCTGGGACGACGCATGCTGAAGGAGGACTATGCTCCGGGATTTTATATCAAGCATTTTCTGAAGGACATGCGTATCGCCATTGAGTCCGCTGAGGAGGCCGGACTTGAACTGCCAGGACTTTTAAAGACAAAGGAGCTTTACGACATTCTTTCTGACAGGGGAATGGATGATAACGGCACCCAGGCTATTATCAAATGGTATTTAAACCAATAACTTAGGAAGGAACCTGGAAATCTTGAATATAGAAATTCAATTATGCAGTCTTTTTGTGGTAATTCTGCTGTCTGCGCTTTACTTCAAAAACAGGCGGTTGAAGCTTTATAAGGGACAGCTGTTTGTGGGTGTGCTTATAATATCCATCATGAATCTGTCCCTGGATATAATATCCCTGGTGTTTATTCATTTTAGGGATTATTTTACGGTGCCAGTAACACATACGGTGTGCAAGCTGTATCTTGTGGTGCTTATTCTGGAAATATGGATGGCCATGTGCTACACGACCTGTGATTTGATGACGGAGGTGCGCCACAGGAGATTTTGTCGCAGTCTTGGCATGATTACTCTGGTCTTTGGCCTGGTGACAATGCTTCAGGATATTGGAATTTATGACGTGGCCGGTGTGGTGTATACCTATGGTCCGGCTGTGTATCTTACTTATTTTTATGCCCTGATTATGTTGCCTGCCATTATACTTTGCACCATTATTTACAAAAAGAAGATGAACAGGCACCGCTGCCTGGGCATGAGGTATTGGATCACGGCCCTTGTGGTGGCGGCGCTTGTTCAGTTTGTGTACAACGATTTGTTGCTGGTGGGCTTTGCCACCTCTGTGGGCATAATTGTGTTGTTTGTAGGCCTTGAAAATCCGGAGCTGCAGCTGGACCGTCAGTATGGCTGCTTCAATAGTGCGGCTTTGGCAGAATTATTGAAGCAGTCTTTGGAGCGGAGAGAGAAATTTGCCCTGTGTGATATTGCCCTGGATAATGTAAGCATACTTAAAAACAAGACGGTTGATATCACCAAAATCCGCAAGGTGGGCAATAAGGTTATGGGCAGGAACCCGGATGTACTGGTTTTCAATAATCTGGATATGAATATTATCCTTATTGCAAAGGATATTAACGCTATAAGAAGGATTTTGCAGGATTATGTCAAATACTTTGGGGAGATGTCCCCTACAGGATTGGAATCCACCATCAGCATCATGCCCCGGGGGAATCAGATAAAGTCCGTGGATGACCTGCTGAAGCTCTTTGGCTATTGCCGCAGTCAAAAGAGTGCATCCATCAGCAATAATGTGCTCTTTGTCACCGACAAGGATGTAAGGGAATTCCATCTGATTGACAGCATGCGCTCCGAGATTACGACAGCCCTGGATGAGGACCGGGTGGAGATATTCCTTCAGCCGATTTACAACATCAAAAAGGGGAAATATACCGCTGCTGAATCCCTGGTGCGTATCAGAAAGCATGATGGGGAGTATCTTATGCCAAATCTGTTCATACCTGTGGCGGAGGCCAATGGCATGATTCTTGATCTTGGCAAGCGGGTAGTGGACAAGACCTGTTCCTTCCTGGCAGATGGCAAGGCCGTGGATCTGGGCTTGGAAACTCTCGAGATTAACCTTTCCATTTTGCAGTGTGAACAGCCTGATCTGCTTGAGGATGTGCTGGCTGTTATTGCCCGTCACGGCATTGAGCCCAAGTATCTGTGCATGGAGGTAACGGAAACGGCCTCCATTAATTCCAAAAAGCTTATTTTAAGCAATATGGAGAGCTTCAGGAATATCGGCATCAGATTTGCCCTGGATGATTTTGGCAGCGGCCAGTCCAATTTCACTTATTTGGCGGATATGCCTTTTGATATTCTGAAGCTTGACATGAACCTGATCAAGTCATACCAGGTAAGTGATCGGGCCCGCCACGTCATACAGGCTGTGGAGCGTATGGCTCACGAAATGGGCCTGGAGGTGGTGGCAGAGGGTGTCGAAACTGAAGAAGAATTTGACAACATGAAGAAATGTGGTGTAGACTCCATTCAGGGCTTCTATTTTTCAAAGCCATTGCCGGTTCCTGAATATATGAAATTTATTCGGGAGCACAACAGGGATGTATAGATGCTGTGGCCCTGGTATGATATTGTATGAAAGACCTTTAAAACTGTATCAGAAGTGGGATGATGAGTTTATATAGACATATTTTCCCATTTTTTTGATAAAAATTTAGTCTTAATTGGACAAAACACTTTCACTATGCTATTATACTAGCAGTGTAAGTAACTGAGAGGAGAAATGAACACTATGACAAAAGCAGAATTAGTTGCAAAGATTGCAGAGAAGGCAGAATTGACTCAGAAGGATGCAGGTGCTGCATTGAAGGCTACCATGGAAGCAATCCAGGAAGCTCTCGTTGCTGGCGACGCTGTACAGATGGTAGGCTTTGGTACCTTCAAGGTAAATGAGCGTGCTGCACGTACTGGCCGTAACCCTCAGACTGGTGAGGAGATTAAGATTGCTGCTGCAAAGGTTCCTGCTTTCAAGGCTGGTAAGGCTCTGAAGGATGCAGTTAACAAGTAATCTTTTACTAAAACTGTAAAACATGGCATTTGCCTAAAAACCCCTGATTTTGTATCAGGGGTTTTTGTTTTGCCAGCCTTGCAGGATTTTCCTGTCTGCCGTCGAAGTAAAAAAAGAATACCATATAGTGCAATGGAATTAATTTGCTGTAAGGACGGTGGTAGCAGTGCAGGATAGCGACAAGGAAATGGAAGTAACCATGGAAGAATTGGAGCCCACTCCCACTCTGCTGATTGTAGAGGACAATATTGTTAATAGGGAAATACTGTGCAATATTTTGGGGAAGCATTTTCATATAATTACAGCGTCCAATGGTTTGGAAGGGCTGAATTTTCTGCGGGAGCACCACAAGGAAATTTCTGTGGTGATTTTGGATATCAACATGCCGATTATGAACGGCTATGAGTTCATAGAGGCGGTAAAGGATGATATAAATCTTTTCAAGATACCTATTGTGGTCACTACTGTCCACAGCAGCATCAATGAAGAAATCCATTGTCTGGATATGGGAGTCTTTGACTTTATAGCCAAGCCCTATATTCCGAAGCTGATTCTTACCCGCATCAACAATATTATTCGTCTGCTGAAAAGTGAGCAGTCCATTGTGGATTCTACCACGGATGCCCTTACCGGCGTGAAAAACCGCAAGGGGTATTATGAGGACATTGAGCGCTTTGCAGCCTTGCCGGATGCGGACACCAGAAGCCTTGGCATTGTGTATCTGGACATTAACGGCCTGAAGCTGGTGAATGATGAGGAGGACCATACTGCCGGGGACCTTCTGATAAAATCCGTTGTTGATATTACCAGACAGGTATTTTATGATGCGGAAATTTACCGCGTGGGGGGCGATGAGTTCATTGTCCTGTCCTTTGATGAAAGTGAAAGCTCCCTGGGGAAAAAGGTCATGAAGCTGAAGACCTGCTGGACGGAAGCCATTTCCGCCTCTGTTGGCATGGTCCTGGTACATGGCCTGAAGGATATTGAGGCCGGTGTGGCAGAGGCTGACAAGAATATGTATGAGGACAAGAACAAGTTCTATGAGGGGAAGCCTGATCACAGCCTTTTCTTCAAGAAGGTTCTCAACACTGATATGGTACGGCTGATTGGCGCCATGGCCGACTTTTTGCCGGGAGGCTTTCTGGCATTTCGTCTGGATACGGGGGAGCTGGTGCATAACAACAGAGATGTTGCCGAGACCTTGGGCTACGATTCTGTGGAGGAAATGCAGCAGCTGGTTCACAACAACATAAAGTATATCGTTCATGCCGATGACTATAACCTTCTCCGGGCCGGCGTCAACGTGGTAAAGCACAGGGCTGGCGGCATCAACAGGGTGGAGCTGCGGCTTACCATGAAGAACGGCAACCTGAAGCTGGTAAAAATGGGCATAAAGGCAGTAAACACCGTTACCTTTGGTGAACTGGCATATGTATTCCTGATTCTGGACAGATTTTAGACAGGGATAGCAGTTGTCTTGGCGAATTAAATTTTATATAATTATAATAACTTAAAGGCAATGGGCGGAATGGAGGTGCTGAAGATGGAGATTGGTGGACTTGGCGGTTATGCGGTACAAGGCTATCAGGTCACTGATGGCAAGGGCGTGGGTCCTGAGCATCAGATCAAGCCCGGCAAGAAGTCTTCTCCGGCAGAGTGTGAAACCTGTAAGAACCGCAAATATACAGATGGCTCTGATGAAATGGTATCCTTTAAGGCCCCTGGACATATTGACCCTAACAATGCTGCGGCAGTGGTACTGGGCCATGAGCAGGAGCATGTTTCCAATGCCTATAATAAGGCCAGAAATAACAACGGCCATGTGGAACGGGCTACGGTCCGCCTGAAGACTGATATTTGTCCGGAATGTGGGCGTTCCTATATTTCCGGTGGCGAGACCAACACCCAGATAAAGTATTACAATGAGGATAATCCTTATCAGAAGGATTTAAAGCAGACTGATGCTGCCAAGTATCGGGGTGCTCATGTGGACATTGCCGCATAAGATTTGACGTAATAAAAGCCGGTTGCAGGATATGTGCAACCGGCTTTTTGGTGTGCCGTGAGTTTTATAACGAGCTTTAAGATGTCACCCCCCTCTTTAGGTGGGGGAAAACAAACTACAACAGCTGGCGAGCATATCTCCCAGCTCGTTGCGACACGAACGAAGTGAGTTAGTCCTTTAGGGAAACGCTAATTGGAAGATTTTTCTTCTAAAGAAGAAAAATTTGAACAATGGCGTTATATAATTTATGTTTCTTTGAGGGTGAAGGCGGCCAGCAGTCCCACCAGGGCGAAAACCGGCAGAATATAGAAGACGTATTCCAGACCCTGATTATCAGCCACCCAGCCCAGCATAGGCGCAATGACACCGCCGGCACTGAAGCCGATGCCCAGGGTAACCCCGGAGGCCATGCCGATATTTTTCTTTAAATATGTCTGTCCCAGCACTACCATCGGGCCCACACTGGCGTAAAGGGCGAAGCCGGCACAGCCCACAATAATGTAAAGCATGGCAGTATTATGGTTGAAATTAAAGGCTATCAGGGCCAGCCCCATAATAATCATGGAGACCTTCAGCACAAAGCTGTTGCCATGCCTGTCAGCGGCATAGCCACCCATCCAGTTGGTAAATATGCCCACCAGGGCCAAAACTGTAATGGTGACACTGCTGACAGTCTCGCTCTGGTTAAGTATATTAACGCAGTATAGAGGCAAAAAGGTGGTCAGGGAGGTGTAAAGGGCGGCCCGGACAATTACAAAAACCGTCAGACGGCTAAAGGCACTCCAGTCGTTTTTCGCCGGCAGAGGATTATCGGCAGCATTCTTTTTGGCAAGGTGCTTCACCATGCGGCCCATTTTTGGCATGAGCAGGGCTATGGCTGAGCTCATAATAATGCAGAATCCGCCAAAGAAAATAAGGGCATCCATTCCCCAGATGCTGGCCAGGGAAGCACCCAGAACAGGCCCGATACAGAAGCCTGCGCTGCCTCCTGTGGAGAAGATACTCATGCTGAGGGCCTTGTTGCCTTCTGCCAGACCGTTTACCATTTTGGCCGCCTCCGGGTGAAATATGGCATTGCCGATGCCCATAAGGGTTATGGAGACAAAAATAAGGGTGTAGTCATGTATAAAGGCTACGGAGCCCAGTGACAGGCCGCTGAGAAGAATTCCCAGGGGCATGAGATAGGCATAGGATTTTTTATCGGAAATGTAGCCTATAAGGGGCTGGATAATGCTGGAAAGAAAGCTGGAGGCAAACATAAGCCCGGCGGCCAGCTTGTAATCCATGCCGTAGATAGCCACAAAAAACGGCAATAAGCCCGGCAGGGCACCGGTATTTATATCACAGCTGAAATGACCAGCCGATAAAACGTAAAGATACTTTTTGTTCATGCCTCCATCCTTCCTTTCATGGTAAAAAAGCAAATAGCATCTTGCTAATGCAAAATGCTATGGGGTACTGAAGATGTTTAATTGGTAAAATACTCTTTCATTGATTCCAAAGAGATTTCAGACTGGTATTTTTCGTAGGCCTTTTTCCAAGGGTCCTGTCTGGTAATGATATCCCGTAACTGGGAAAGGGATTTTTTGTTGCACTGTTTTACAACTTCGTCGATAAGGGAACTGTCACCAATGTCAGGAATTTCCTCTCCATCATGTGGGATAAGTCCACCTTCAAATTCTTTGTATTCGTTGAAAACGTCTGTGACGACAACCCCCAGACTGCTTGCCTCCATGGTCTGCTCAAAGCATGGCTTGTTCAACTCCAGTAGGTACTTTGCCTGAATGAAATACAAAACATTTTGCAGCTTTGGATTTGTAATGTAGTACTTGTTTACAATGTAATCTGCGACTTTCCTTGCGTCCATTGTGGGTAAATCAATCCTTTCCTTTCTTTGTGCCCAACTTTTCCGGGTTTTATATTAAATGTACAAAAAAAATAATCATTTATGAGTGTTACAAAAACATCTGATAAATCAGCGATAAAATGTTATCAAATTCGAATGATGATGTCAACGAAAATAATATTTTACAAAAAAAGAGTCACATGATGTGACTCTTTTGTAGATTGCCTGTTATATTTTCGTGATTTATTAAAAAAGGTTAAAAATTTTCTCTGACAAAATTCTGGGCAAAATCCTCACATTCCTTTAAGCCATCGGCGTCAGGAGTGTTGTTTATCATTACCCCTTCCTTATAAACTTTTGCACCGTGCTCCCTGCAGCGCTGATGCCAATCCTGCAGCCATTCTCCGGAGCCCCAGCCGTAGGAGCCGAAAAGGCCTACAGGAATATCCTGGATATTGTTTTCTGCCTCCTGAAAGAATGGCTCGAATTCTGCTTCTTCCAGCACCTCACAGCCCATGGCAGAGCAGCCAAAGAGGAACCCGTCATAGCCGGCCATTTTATCAGCACTGAACTGGTCTACGGAATAAAGGTCTGTTTCTGCCCCGGCAGCCTTGGCACCGTCCGTCATGGATTCGGCCATGGCCTTGGTATTTCCGGTTCCGGACCAGTAAACAACAGCAATTTTCATAAATCATCAACTCCTATACATTTTTTAAAATATGAATATCTATAATTATGCGGCACTTATGAGATCCTGAAGACTTTCCCCGGACTTCAGGCGGGCACACATATTATTGATACAGTTGTTGTAGCACTCAAAAAGATGCTTTTGGGCAGCTTCGTTGGAATATACCTTCCAGAAGCCACTGTAGAGATAATTCTGCCCCTTGTTTTTGATAAAGCCCTGAACATCTGCCGGCGGGTACCCAAGAAAAATACCGATTTCATGGGGGAAGCCGTCACATTCCGCAATGCGTTTTTTCAGCCTGTCCAACAGGACTGGAAGGGATTCTTCACTGATTCCCTTTTCTACAGGGTAACCAAAGCTTTTTAGGATATCAATAGCCAGGGGGCGACGAAGAAGGCGGGTCAGGAGTTTTGGCCTGTAAAAAAGCATCAGGGCGTGGCGCTTTTGCCTGGACAGCATGAGATACTTTATCCCGTGGCACTTAAAGCACGTGTGGTGTTTTTGCATAAAATCCTGGAAGGAGTCATCAGAATTTATTTTGAAGGCCACCATGCTGCCGCATTTAATACCCTTGATGGTAGGTGCGCAGTGATACGCCATTTGATGCTCATAATTGTCATATAAATTATTCTTATTCATGGAAATTCACCCCCTTGGCTATTTGATATTCTTTCTCAATTACAGCTTTAGTATAGCATATATGAGAATGGTTATCAATAGCAAAAAGACAAATTGTTCAATATCTTTTTGGGGGTATAAAAAAAGAGCCACATAATGTGACTCTTTCTGGTATTATTTTTCGCCCAGCTCCAGCATCAGCCTTGCCACCATGGCTTCACTGGTGAGCATGCCGCCGGATATTACCCCGTGCTTTAGGGCGGTGATGCCCACCTCGTAGCGGTCCATGTGGACGCCGTCGTTTATGCATTGGGTGGCACCGACGATTTTTACTCCCTTGGAGATGGCATAATCAATGGCTGGCAGGAGGTTGCCCGGTGATTCAACTCCCGGAATGCCGCCGGAGCCAAAGAGATTCAGCACCATGCCGCGGCAGCCTGCGTCCACCAGTGCCCTGATATACTCATTTTTATAGCCGGGCACCAGATCCACAACGACCACTCTGGTATCCATTTTGTCCCGTATCCGCAGCTTGTCGCCCGTTGACGGGTGTGGATTTTCTTCCAGATATTTGTCGTATTCCGGGTTAAATTTCAGTACGCCGTCCTTCAGCTCGGCCACCTCAGGGGCATTAATGCTCTTAAAGGCATAGAATGCCTCCGTATGTAGCTTCTTGACAGTATTGCCCTGAATAAGCCTGCCGTAAAAGGCCAGATATACACCGGGGCGTCCCTTGGCAGCCGCAGTAAAGGCCGTGATGAGGTTGTCGGGGGCGTCGGAGCCTTCCTCGGTAAGGGAAAGCTGGGAGCCTGTTATGATAACCGGCTTGTTTAGATTCTCCAGCATATAATACAGGGCCGAGGATGTAAAGGCCATGGTATCCGTGCCGTGGCTGATGACAAAGCCGTCGTACTTATCGTATTGGTCCTCCACGGTGCGGGCCATCTTAACCCAATGCTCCGGCTGGATATTGGTGCTGTCCAGCTTCATCAGCTCCAGGGTGTCAATGTGGCAGATTTCCCGCAGGGCAGGGACATGCTCAATAAGGCCTTCCCCGTCAAGGCCTGGCATCATGCCCTTTTCGGTCTGGACGGAAGCAATGGTTCCGCCGGTTGCAATAAGCAGTATTTTTTTCATGTCAAAAACTTCTCCTTCGTCTCCATCAAAGGAATCTTATTCTAATAATGATTATACTGCTGTTATGTAAATTTTCCAAAAATTATCTGTATAGGCAGGAAAAATAGGGCTTGGTAGTGAATAATAGAAACATGCTTAAAGTGTGTCCCTATGTATGTATTTTGGAATTTTGAATTGCAATAATCTATAGATAGGAGTGATGTGTATGGCAGAGCCTATGGTTGAAGTCTTCATATTTGAGACCAGACAGTTTCTGGAACAGCTGGAACAAATTGCTCTTGGCAGTGAGGAGCAGGGCGGTTTCAGTGAGGAAGACGTCAACGAAATCTTCCGTGCCATGCATACTATTAAGGGCTCAGCGGCTATGATGATGTTCGATCAGGTATCGACATTGGCTCATTCTGTAGAGGATATTTTCTTTTACATTCGTGAGCTCAAGCCTGCCAAGGTAGACGCTACAGCCATTACCGACATTGTCCTCAATGCCGTGGATTTCATGCGCATTGAAATGGACAAGCTGGATGCCGGTGGTACTCCGGACATGAGCAGTGAGGAGCTGAGAGCCTATACCAAGGATTTCCTCAGGAACATGAAGCTGGACAACGGCCATGATCCTGATATTGACCTTCGTAAGGCCAAAAATGCCAAGAAGAGCAGCGAAGCCACCGGGGAGGGTGCTTCGGCACCGGCTCCTGAGCCTGAGCCGGAGAAAAAGCAGTACTACATTGGTGCGGCCAAGCCTGCGGCTCCTGCACCGGCAGCAGAGGGCACCAGCGGCACACAGCACGTTTTTGAAGCCACCGTTTTCTTCCAGCAGGGCTGCGAGATGGAGGAGGTTCGTGCCTTCGGCGTAGTCAACAACATGAAGGAAAAGGTTAAGGAGCTTCATTATCTGCCGGAAAAAATTCTGGAGGATGAATCAGCCACTGACACTATCCGCAATATGGGCTTCCGCCTGTTCTTTACTACGGACCTGAATTATGATGAGGTAAAGGCAGAGCTGGACCAGACCATTTTCCTTGACCGCCTTGAGCTGAAGGAAGTGGGCAGCGTTGCTGAGCTGGAATATTGGCCTTCCCAGGAGACCATTGCCATTACGGCTTTGGAGAATTCTGAGCCTATTAAGCCGGATATGCCACCGGTTCAGCGGGATTTGTCCGGTCCGGTGAAAAAGCCGGCACCAGCCAAGGGCGGTGATGGAGCGCAGATGATTACCGTCCGGGTGGACAAGCTGGACAAGCTCATGGATCTGGTGGGCGAGATGGTTATTGCCGAGGCCATGGTTACCCAGAACCCTGACCTTAAGGGCATGGAGTTGGACAATTTCGCCAAGGCTGCCCGTCAGCTGCACAAGATTAACGGGGAGCTCCAGGACAGCGTTATGGCCCTTCGCATGGTGCCATTGGAGGGTACCTTCAAGAAGATGAACCGCATTGTCCGGGATATGACCAAGAAGCTGGGCAAGAAAGCCCGTCTTGTGCTGGTGGGTGAGTCCACAGAGGTGGACAAGAACATCAACGAGCATATTTCCGACCCGCTTATGCATATTGTCCGCAATTCCGTGGACCATGGCATTGAAATGCCGGAAGTGCGGGTAGAGGCCGGCAAGGAGGAAATGGGTACGGTTATCCTTTCCGCGGAAAATGCCGGCGGCGAGGTTGTTATTAAAATCAAGGATGACGGCGGCGGACTTAACAAGGAGAAGATTTTGGAACGGGCCCGCAAGAACGGAATTCTCACCAAGCCGGAATCCGAGCTTACAGACAGAGAGATTTATTCCTTCATATTTGCCCCTGGCTTTTCCACCAAGGAGGCTGTTACGGAGTTTTCCGGCCGCGGTGTTGGCATGGACGTGGTTGTGTCCAACATCAAGTCCTTGGGGGGCAAGGTTATTGTGGACAGTGAGCCTGGTCAGGGCAGTACCACCACCATCAAGATTCCGCTTACCTTGGCCATTATTGAGGGAATGTCAGTTTCCGTGGGCGGTTCCCGCTTCACGGTGCCAATAAATTATATCAGCCGTTCCTTCCGTCCGGAGGACGGGGCCATTTTCAGGGATCCGGACGGCTCCGAAATGATTATGGTTCAGGGCAAGTGCTGTCCTGTAGTAAGGCTGTACGATATGTATGGTATTCCTGATGCAATTCACGAGCCGACTGACGGCATATTGCTGCTGTTGGAGACGGGGGATTCCCGGTTTGGAGTGATGGCCGATGAGCTTCTGGGAGTACAGGAAATTGTGGTTAAGCCTGTACCGAAGTACATCAGCCGCATGATGAAGACTACCGGCATCAGTGGCTGTACCCTGTTGGGTGATGGCAGCATCAGTCTGATTATTGACCCGCAGCAGGTACATAACATTATTTTTGACTAACCGGGAGGGATAATAGTGGAAGATGACAAGCTGTTAATGGAGGATGAGGACACCCAAAAGGACAAGTACCTCACTTTTACCTTGGGGGACGAGGTTTACGGTATCGACATAAAGGTTGTAATTGAGATTATCGGCATTCAGAAAATTACTGTGGTGCCGGAGGTACCGGAATATGTCAAGGGTATTATCAATCTTCGGGGCAAGATTATTCCTGTGGTGGATATGCACCTTCGCTTCCGCCGTCAGGGCAAGGAATATACTGACAGGACCTGTATTGTGGTCATTGATGTCAATGATGTGCTGATTGGCCTTATTGTGGACGGGGTTTCCGAGGTGTTGACCATTGATGAAAAGAATGTGGTTCCACCGCCGGAGCTTAAGGCCTCCCAGAACAAGTATATTCGCAGCATCGGCAAGATTGGCGAGAGCGTAGTCCTTCTTCTGGATTGGATGAAGCTTTTCAGCGAGGATGACCAGAGCCTGTTTGATGATATGAGCTCCGAGGAGACCGTGGAACAGGCAGCAGAATAAGAGATATTTGAGAAAATGGAGTGTATTCAAAATGATGTTTTTCAAAAATCTTACAATTGGTGCTAAACTAATAACCCTGGTTGTTGTTCTTGAGTTGATAATCGTGGCTGTATCCTGGCATGGCATTTCCAACACCATTACAACAGCCGAAAAATATGATAATTTAATAAAGATGGATACCCAGGCGGCCATCAGTGCCAATTCCATGGGTATGCATCTCAATTCCGCCCGCAACCATTACATGATGGCTATGGACAAGCTGGATAATGCCGAAACTCAGGCCTATCTGGCAAAAATGAAGAAGGATTTGGAGGAGTGCGACAAGGATCTGGCTGACCTTAGTGCCATGGCTGAGAGCCAGGCAGGCAAGCAGATGATTGCCGGCATTCAGAAAAATTTTGAGACCTATCGTACTGGGGCCATTTCCAGCATTAACCAGAAGCTGGAAGGCACCCTTACGGAGTATGATGCAGTGGAAGCAAGACAGGACAGAATTGCAGAGAGCCTTTACGGGGAAGTAAAGAAAATCGCTGATATGGGCGAGCAGGCTGCTGCCCAGGAGGTTGTGAAAATCTCGGATGAAAACCGCAGCAGCATTACCAAGAATATTGTTATTGCCCTGGTTTTGATTATTATCTCTTTGGCCGCCGGTGTGTATTTCTCCCGGGATCTGTCCTCCCGCTTAAAGGAGCTGGGGGCTGCAGCTGAACGAATTGCTGAGGGTGATCTCACCACTGAGGTCAAGACCAGCACCGGTGATGAGCTGGGAGACGTGGCCGCCAATTTTGAGATCATGCGCCAGAGAGTCCATGAGTCCGTGTCGGATATTCATAATGTGGCAGACCAGGTGGCTGCAGGGGCCAAGAATGTTTCTGATGCCAGCCTGGGCCTTTCCCAGGGGGCTACAGAACAGGCGGCTTCTGTGGAGGAATTGTCTGCTTCCATCAGTGAGATTGCCTCCCAGACTGCCAGCAATGCAGAAAATGCTGAGCGGGCCAATGCCCTTACCCATAATTGCCGCAGCCATGCAGAGCAGGGCAATGAGGACATGAAGTCCATGCTCAATGCCATGGAAGAAATCAATAATTCTTCCAACAATATTTCCAAGATTATTAAGGTTATTGATGAAATCGCCTTCCAGACCAATATCTTGGCCCTTAATGCCGCTGTGGAGGCCGCCCGGGCAGGACAGCACGGCAAGGGCTTTGCTGTGGTAGCTGAGGAGGTCCGCAATCTGGCGGCCCGCAGTGCCAAGGCGGCCAAGGAAACCACGGATATGATTGAGGGTTCCATCGACAAGGTTAATGTGGGACGCAATATTGCCAATAAGACTGCTGAAGTTCTTGGGGCTATCGTTGGTGATGTGGCCGATGTGGCTGATATTGTAGAGGGAATTGCCAAGGCCTCCAATGAGCAAAAGCTGGCTATTGACCAGATAAATCAGGGGGTTAACCAGGTTTCTCAGGTGGTACAGTCCAATTCTGCCACCTCTGAGGAGGCTGCTTCCGCCAGCCAGCAGCTCAGTGCCCAGGCTGACCGCATGAGAGAGCAGGTTAGACATTTCAAATTAAGCTCCTCCGTGGTAAACTTTAGACATAAGGACACACCAAGTGCTGTTCCTGTGTATCCGGATAAGCCTAAGGAGGCAGAGGTTCAGTCCAGTGTCCGGAGAAATGAGGTCAAGCCAATGGTTAAGCCGGCTGCACCCGGTGTAAAGCCAAAGACTATTGCTCTTACAGATGAAGAGGGCTTCGGTAAATACTAACTTTTACGAGATTTCGGAGACACCACACTATGAACCAGTCCTTGTTCCAGCAGTTTGCGGCTTTGGTGACAGCGAATTTCGGTATTCAGCTGCCACCGGAGAAAAAAGCTCTTTTGGAAAGCCGTTTATTCAAATTAAAAAATGATAATTTGGGCAGACCTGAGCTGGCCAGTGACGAGGCCTTTCTGAAATATATCAAGGAAGACACCACTGGCAAGGGCTTGGCCATGCTGGCAGAGGCTATAACTACCCACCATACGTTTTTCATGCGTGAGCCGGATCACTTCTCATTCTACGAGAAGGAGGTTCTGCCATATCTTGAGAAAAGCATCCGTGATGGAGATGTAAGAACCTGGTGTGCGGCTTCCTCCACCGGGGAGGAGGCCTATACCCTGGCCATGATGCTTGAGGACCACTTTGGTTCCATGACTGGCTGGGAGACTACTCTTTTGGCCACTGATTTATCAAAGGATGTATTGGAAAAGGGCAAGGCAGGCATTTATGCCGCCGAATCTGTCAGGACATTGCCTGCAATTTGGCAAAACAGCTATTTCCATCGTGTTCCCGACGGGAATTATCAGGTGGTGGACAAGCTGCGCCAAAAGGTGTTGTTTCGTCAGTTTAATCTCATGACACCGGTATTTCCATTCAGGAAGCCTTTTCATGTAATTTTCTGCAGAAATGTTATGATATATTTTGATGCTCCCACTAGGGAAAATTTGGTCCGGAGATTTGCAGATTTTCTGGAGCCGGGAGGTTATCTTTTTATTGGTCATTCAGAGGTTATTGACAGGCATAAGAGTGATTTTGATTACGTTATGCCGTCCATTTATAGAAAGAAGGGGGCGTTCACATGAGTGATTTGAAAATTCTTATTGTGGATGATTCCCTGTTTTTTAGGGAAGCCCTGGCAAGGGGACTGGCTTCCAATATTTCGGGTACCATAGAAATAGAGAAAGCTGAAAATCCATTTGAGGCAAGGGACAAGATATTGTCCTTTGACCCGGATGTTATGATTCTTGATGTTGAGATGCCTAAAATGAACGGCATTGAGTTTTTGCGCCGTCTTATAGTGCAATATGCATTGCCCACAGTGGTATTGAGCTCCAGGCCTGCCTACAAGAATCTGGCCTTGGAGGCCGGAGCCTTTTCCTTCATAGAAAAGCCTTCCATGACCTTGGGCAGCGGCGATTTTATGAAGAAAGTGGCAGAACAGGTGGTAATGGCCAAAAAGCATGAGGAGATGCTTATTTCGGAAAGCCAGGGGCAGGATAACGCAGCTGAAGCACCACCAGCCCCGGAACCAAAGCCTGAGCCGGTGCAGCCTTCTGTGTCATCCATACAGCAGGCTAAACCAGCCGTACAGCCACCCAAAACGGACGTACAGCCCACCAGATCTGCTTCGGATAAGGTGGTTACACCGCTGTTTCAAAACTATGGCAGCCACGAACAGGTTTCGCAGCACCTTAACCGCGTGGTATCCAACATGAAGGCCATGACGGAAATTGCCAAGCAAATGAAAAGCGATAAGCCGGAGCCACAGTCGGTGCCTCTCAGTTCTCTGAAGACACCTGTACCGCCCAGAAAAGTGGAGCTTATTGCCATAGGCGCCTCCACCGGTGGTACGGAGGCTCTGTCAAAGATATTGCGGGAGTTGAGACCGCCCCTGCCGCCTATTGTTATTGTGCAGCATATACCACCCATGTTTTCCAAGCTGTTTTCTGACCGCCTCAACAATGAATGTGTGGTCAATGTCAAGGAGGCGGAGGACGGGGACCGTCCGGCGCCGAACTGTGTTTATGTTGCTCCAGGCAACAAGCAGATGCGGGTAAACAGCGTGGGCGGTTTGATGTCCCTGGATGTTAAGCCGGGACCTAAATACGGTGGTCATTGTCCGGCAGTTAATGTATTATTTAAGTCAGTGGCCGAGAATATTGGCGATCGGGCCATGGGTGTTATTCTCACCGGCATGGGTGAGGATGGTGCCGAATATATGTTGAAAATGCGTGAAGCAGGCTGTGTAACTTTGGGGCAGGATGAGGCCAGCAGCGTGGTTTATGGTATGCCAAGGGTTGCCTACGAAAAGGGCGGCGTAATGCTCCAGGTTCCCCTCAATGGCATGGCAATGATGATAACGGCTGTAGCAAATTATAAGTAAGGAGGGAGAGCTATGATGGAACAGCATGATATAGTAATTGATTATGGCTCTCTCCAGGATATGCTGGGCGGTCTGGGTGACAGCGTGATTATGACCGACATCAAGGGAATGGTCATTTTCATGAACAAGGCCGCCGAGGAACTTTTTGAGTATCATTTTGACAGTGAGGTGCCCGTCAGTGTCAGCGATGTTATGAGACTGGAAAATGTCGACACCCGGGAAAGAATTATAAGCCCTGTTATCCGGGCCATGCGCACCAGAAAAACCATGGGGCTTTCCAAGAATATCGGCTTTGCCCGGTCCGACGGTGCAGTATATCTTTCAGCCACCTGCTCTCCTATTATTGACAGTGAGGGCGTTGTTAAGGGCTGTACTGCCATTGTCAGGGATGTTACCAGAATCCGCACACTGGAGCGCAAGGTGGAAACGGACCATTACTATATGCGTTCCGTATTTGAAGCGGCAAAAATCGGTATTATCACCCTTAACGTCCGTGGTGAAATAATGGATATCAATGATCCTGCCCTGGAAACTATCAATGAGGACTATATTGATATTATGGGCAAGCAGTTTGGTGATGCCATTCACTGCGTCAACAGTATTTTCCACGGCTGCGGCAAGTCAGAGCACTGCAAGTTCTGCGTTGTCCGCAACAATATAGAGTCCGCTATTTTGGATGATACCTTTACGGTGGATTTTGTGGTGGCAATCCAGATAAAGGGCGTCAAGGAGCCGGTATGGCTTCAGATGTTTATTACACAGCTGTGGAATGGCAAGCAAAAGCAGATAGTACTTACCATGCTCAATATTTCCAAGCGGAAGCAGAAGGAGCATGAGCTTCAGGAGGCCCGGCGACATGCGGAGGTGGCCAGCACCACCAAGACCCAGTTCCTGGCCAATATGAGCCATGAAATCCGCACTCCTATAAATGGTATGTCCGGCATGATAGACCTGACCCTGAAGACCTCCCTTACGGATGAGCAACGGGAGAATCTTACAGCGGCCAAGCAATGCTCGGAGGATCTTTTGCGTATAATTAATGATATACTTGATTATGCCAAGCTGGAAAATGGCAAGATGCGTCTGGAGAACATTGACCTTGATCTCCATGAGCTTCTCAACAGGGTTAGCAGCCTTCACAGCCAGACAGCAGAAAACAAGGGGCTGACCTTTACCAGACCAAATATTGAGGCCTTGCCAAGATATGTGCGGGGCGATCCTCTCCGTATACGGCAGATACTCCATAATCTGCTGACCAATGCACTGAAATTTACCATGAAGGGGGGCATTACTCTTGGTGCCTATACC
The DNA here is from genome assembly GCF_002100115.1 of Anaerovibrio sp. JC8. GTDB lineage: Bacteria > Bacillota > Negativicutes > Selenomonadales > Selenomonadaceae > Anaerovibrio. Next base: position 31,782 of record NZ_ANBM01000006.1, read on the forward strand.
TTTGACCGTGGCCAGCAGCCATATCTGGAATTCTATGTGGAGGATACGGGTATCGGCATGACCATGGAGGAGCAGGCCAAGCTGTTCAAGCCGTTTAGCCAGGTGGATGGTTCCACCACCCGCCGCTTTGGTGGTACGGGGCTGGGGCTGATGATAGTCAAGGAGCTTGTTTCCAGTATGGGAGGCGAAATAGGGGTAAGCTCACGCCAGAATAACGGAAGCCGCTTCACAGTGCTGCTGCCTTTGGTTCTGGCGGAAAAGGCCGATTTGGAAATGAAGGATCAAACGGTATTTATGAATCCATATTCTCCACAATCCTCAGGGGGAGATGAAGGTGAACCGGATGACGAGCCATTGTTGCCGGGACTTGGTACCAGTGATGAGGATGAGGACGATATCAGCGATCTGCTTAAATACTGTGAAGAGAAATTGAGTGATTAGGGGGTTACATATATGAGGATTTTAATTGCCGAGGACGACAGAATAAGCCGCAGCTTCCTGCAGAAGTTTATGGCGACCTACGGAGAGGTTGAGGTGGCTGTAGACGGCATGGATGCCATTGATATTTACATGGATGCCATAAAGGAGGGCAAGCCCTTTGACCTGCTCTGCCTTGATATTATGATGCCGAAGGTTGATGGCCTGAAGGTGCTGAAGGTAATCCGACAGCTGGAGAACCAGAATGAAAAGGCTTCTGACAAGAAAATCAAGATTATCATGATGACAGCTTTGGCAGATATTGGCTATGTGGATGAGGCTTTCCGTCTGGGCTGTGATGCTTACGCTTCCAAGCCGGTGGACACGGAAAAGGTAGAGGAGGCTATGCGCAATCTGGGGCTGATTTCGGAAGAGAAAAAGGATTGATGTAAGTTTGAAGTATTGGGGTGTTTTGTAAGTTTATGCGTTTAGTGACCGTTGATTTAGGGGAGAACAGTTATAATATTTATATAGGAAATAATTTGCAGGCTGAGATAGTGGATTTCTGCAAAAAAAGCAGCTTTTCCAGCCGAGGCCTGATAATTACGGATACCAATGTGGGTCCTCTTTACGGGGATAAATTAAAGGCCATGCTGGCTGATGGGGGGGTGGATGCGGAAATTTATGCCATTGAGGCAGGGGAAAGCTCCAAGTCCCTTGGTAATTTTGAAAAAATCATGACCCGTTGCATTGAGCTGGGCCTTGACAGAAAATCACCTATATTTGCCCTGGGGGGCGGTGTAGTTGGTGATCTGGCGGGCTTTGCGGCTGCCTCCTACATGCGGGGAGTGCCTTTTGTGCAGGTGCCAACCAGCCTGTTGGCCCAGGTGGATTCCAGCGTGGGGGGCAAGGTGGCAGTAAACCATACCTTGGGCAAGAACCTTATCGGTGCCTTTTATCAGCCCAAGGCGGTATTTATGGATCTGGATTGGTTAAGGACGCTGCCGAAACGGGAGATATACACCGGTCTGGGGGAAATTATAAAATACGGCATCATATATGATAATGAATTCTTCCGCTTCCTTGAGGAAAACGTGGATGAGATCCTCAGTCTGAATAATGAAGCGGCAGCCCACATGACGGCCCGCTCCTGTGAAATAAAGGCAGCGGTGGTCAGTGAGGACGAGAAGGAGTCCGGTCTGCGGGCTATTCTGAATTTTGGGCACACCATGGCCCATGCGGTGGAGAAAAACACCGGCTATACCCGTTACAACCATGGTGAGGCAGTGGCCATTGGCATGATCTGTGCAGCACATATCAGCCGGGCACTCAGGCTTGTTGATGATGCTTCCTTTAAACGGGTGGAAAAATTAATTGGAATAATGCAGCTGCCGGCCAAGGCCGAGGGCTGTGACATAGATACTTTGTATGAAGCAATATTCCACGATAAAAAGACGGTAAACGGTCAGGTTAAATGGGTGCTTATGGATGGAGAAATCGGCAAGGTGCGCATTACCAAAGAGGTTCCTGAGGCTGTGGTGAAGGAAGCCATGAGCTATTGTTTGGCGTAAAAAAATAATTTAAATTTTGCTTGCTTTTGCCAATTTTGCGTGATATTATACTAGGGTATGTGAGTGGTCCTCTGGACAAGGCTATATTAGAATTCAACACTTGCCAAGAACACTTGAATAGAGGAGGATATACAATGAACATTATTCAGGAATTAGAGAAAGAACAGCTCAGAAATGACATCCCAGATTTCCAGCAGGGTGACACTGTACGTTGCCATGTAAAGGTTGTCGAGGGTTCCCGTGAGCGTATCCAGGTATTCGAGGGCGTTGTTATTGCACGTTCCGGTGCTGGCGTTCGTGAGACTTTCACCGTTCGTCGTATTGCCAGCGGTGTTGGCGTAGAGCGTACTTTCCCAGTACACTCCCCAAGACTCGATAAGATTGAAGTTAAGCGTCGTGGTGTTGTTCGTCGCGCTAAGCTGTACTATCTCCGTAACCTCACTGGTAAGGCTGCTCGTATCCGCGAGAAGCGCTAATGTCAGAATTGAAAAAGGGACTGTATTTCAGTCCCTTTTTTTCTTCTCGTAGTAGAGAGTGTTAAATGAGACTAATTCAGTGGGTAAGAGGTGATTTAGTTTGGGTCAGTTGGGTACTGAAATAAGAGATTGGGTTATTTCCATAGCTGTTGCCATAGCATTGGCTATGTTTATTCGTACTTTTGTGGTGGAGCTGTATCTGGTAGATGGTCCGTCCATGATGCCAACCCTGGAGCATCAGCAGCGCCTTGTAGTAAACAAGTTTATCTATAAGATGCGTGCGCCTGAGCGGGGGGAGATACTTATCTTCCAATACCCTAGAGATAAGAGCCGTGACTTTATCAAGCGGGTTATTGCCGTTCCTGGTGATACCATTGAGATAAAGGATCACAATGTTTATGTCAATGGAGAGCTCCAGAATGAGGATTATATCCTGGCCAAGAGCCGCATGGATTATCCAAAGACCACTATTCCGGAAGGACACGTATTTGTAATGGGCGATAACCGCAACAACTCCGAGGACAGCCGATTCCCGGATGTAGGCTTTGTGCCCTATGATTTGTTAAAGGGTAAGGCCATGCTGGTATTCTGGCCATTGTCTGCATGGAAAACCTTGCCTTGATAAAACTGGAATCAGTAATGAATACACCGGGATTGTTTCCGGTGTATTTTTATGCGCAAAAAACGGGACTATATACCTACAACCTCTGTGGTAATTAACAATTATTTTTGATAAAATATGCTTATCGATAAAGAGGATATCTTTGGGTGTGTATGAGCTTTGGAGGGGTATACTGTATGCACGATGCACATGAGATGCGTCAGCTCTTTATGAAGCGGCTTTTGGGTAGCTGTTATCATAAAGTTGTACATGTAAATTTGCGTAAGGATAGCTTTCATATTCTCAAGCTGGATGAGTTTGAACGTCAGCATACGGCTATTGATTTAAATAAAGCAAGTTTAAGTGAGTGGTTTAATGACTTCGTCAACAGTGGAATGTGTCACGAAAGCGTTAGGCAAAGATTTGTGGAGTTCGCTTCACCAAATAATTTAAGACGGCTTTGCAAGAAATGCACTGAGGGCTCGGTGCAGATTGTTTATTTGCGTCTTATGGGTAAGGACGGAAATTATCAGCCGGCTATATTGGAATTTTTCCCTGATATGGACGACAATTTTTCAGGGTTTATTACGGTGCGTTCTTTTGTATCCAGCACTGCCATCAGCAAGCGCAATATGCTGGACGATGTAGAGAACCGTAAGCATGACGACGGAAGCAAATATGACCGTTTGACTGGCCTGCTGAACCGACGGGCTTTCTGTGAGCGGGCAGATCAGATTATGGCTGAAAATCCTACGAAGAAATATGATATTGTAGTTTCTGATGTGGTGGATTTCAAGCTGATAAATGAACATTACGGCTATGAGGCCGGTGATAAGGTTATTACGGAAATCAGCGAATGGCTCCAGTGCAATAAGGGAGATAATTTCCTTCTGGGCCGCTATGGCGGTGACCAGTTTGTCACCTTTATGGAGCATACGGGGATTTTGACGGATGAGTTTATTCGCTACATCTATCAGTCTGCCCGGGAAGTTATTTCCATGAAGGATCTGGTATTCCGGCTGGGAATTTATGAGAACGTGGACAGCTCTGTTTCTGCGGCTATTGCCTGTGACCGGGCTATCATGGCCCTGCAGCCTATCAAGCACCAGTATGGTAAGCTGTATGCCTTCTATGAGGATAGCATGCTGAGAGATCTGGAGCGTTATCGCCGCATGGAAAAGGATATGCGCAATTCCCTGACCATGGGTGAGTTTTATCTGGTGTTCCAGCCTAAGCATAATGCCAGCACCGGTGAGCTGGAGGGGGCCGAGACTCTGCTGCGGTGGAACCATGCAGAGCTGGGCAGCATTTATCCAAACGAGTTTATTCCGATTATGGAGGACTGTGGCTTCATCGTTGAGGTGGATATGTATGTCTGGGAGCAGACCTGCAAGTGCATCAAACGATGGACACAGCAGGGAATCCAGCCAGTACCTATGTCGGTAAATTTCTCCCGTCTTAATTTCCGCGAGCCGGACTTTGTTCAGCGGATTATTGAGATAACGGACAGATATGGCATAGACCGTTCCCTGCTGCATTTGGAGATTACGGAGAATCTCTTTGAGGCAAGTCTGAATGAAATGCAGAAAACCCTGCAGGCATGCAAGGACAATGGCTTTAAGATTGAGCTGGACGATTTTGGCTCCGGCTATTCCTCCTTAAATGTTTTAGGTGATTTACCACTTGATACAATTAAGCTGGACAAGTCCTTCATGAATGAGCTGAGCGACAAGAAACGCAGCAACATTCTTTTGGGCTGTATCAGCCTGGCCAACAGCCTGGAGCTGAACACCATAGTGGAAGGGGTAGAGTCCCAGGAGCAGATGGATATGCTGCGCAGTTATGGTGCCAATATGATTCAGGGCTTCTATTTTTCCAAGCCGATGAGCGAGGAGGACTTTACAGCCTATATTTGCAAGCATTCTCAGAATTGCCAAAAAACATTAAGATTTCACTAAATAATATGAACCCTGTGTCAGGTCAGTAAATATATGGCCGGCATAGGGTTTTCTTATGTTCATCTAATGTATGATGGCGTAAGATGTGGTATAATATCAGACGTGTTAAACAATGTTTGCGTAAGGGAGGTTTTTTTATGCTTAGCAAAAAGGTTTATATCGTAGTGATGTGTTTAGTGTTATGTCTGGGCCTTATGGGAGCAGCCAGTGCAGCCCCAAACGGTCAGTATAGCGAGTCGTCTATAATATCCGTGGATGGATATGGTACGGCAACCACCAGCCCGGATATGGCTAATATAAGAATCGGTATTGAGTCCACGGCCAAGGATGCCAAGCTGGCTCAGCAGGAAAATGCCACCAAGATGGCTTCTGTCCTGGAGGCCATAAAGGCTTTGGGAATTGAGGACAGCAATATCAAGACTGCTTTCTTTGATTTAAGCCCAATTTATAATTATCCTGAGGGCAAATCTGCGGAAGTGGTGGGTTACACTGCTACCAACTATATTGCGGTAAAGGTTAATGATGTGACCAAGGCCGGCACAGTTATTGACAAGGCCCTAAACAACGGTGCCAACCGCATTGACAGCCTTAGCTTTGATGTGAAGTCCCCGGAGGGATTGCGCAAGGCAGCCCTTAAGAATGCCGTTCAGGATGCCAGAAACAAGGCAGATATTCTTGCCGGAGCTCTGGGAGTGCGGATTACCGGTATCAAGCTGGTTACGGAAAATGTTGGATCTGTTACCGCCAGAGAAAACAAAATGATGGGCACCGGTGCCCGTGATTTTGTGGCAGCCAGTGCGGTAGCTACCCCGCTGGAGGCTGGAACCATTGACGTAAAAGCCACCGTGCATATTGACTATATTATCGAATAAAAAATAAAAATTTGGGAGTTTTTTGATGAAAAAGCCACGTTTAGAGGCCATAGAGTTTATCCGGGGTATTTCCATGCTGGGAGTAATCGGGATTCATATTGGTTCTGCCTATCTTGGGCAGCACCTTACTCCGGAGGCCCCCGGCAATGCCCATCTGGTGGCATTACTTGAGATATTTACAAGATTCAGCGTACCGATTTTCTTCTTTATTTCAGCCTTTGGCCTGTTTTACAATTTGGACATGGCCAAGCCCTTTGTTTACAAGGATTTTTTAAAGCGCCGTTATAAGGCCGTAGTGGTGCCTTATGTGGTGTGGTCCCTGTTTTATATCCTGCACTATTGCGTGCTGTGGCAGGATTTTGGGCCTCTCAGGCTGATTACCATATTGTATGATCTGTTTTTCGGCCTGGCAAATTATCAGCTGTACTTTATGGTGCTGCTTATCTGGTTCTATTTGCTGATGCCAATATGGGTATGGGCGGTAAGACGGCTTAATATTTCTCGGCTGGCCCTGCTGCTGGTATTCCAGATAGCCATCAACTACTATCTGTGTTTTATGTGGAATGCCTGGGCAGTGGAAAACCCTTATCTTAAGCCATTTGCCATGTACCATCTGAATTACTGGGTAATTCATTATGTATTTATCTTCCTGCTGGGTGGCTATCTGGCAGTGAATATGGATAAATTCATGACCTTTATGGAAAATTATCGTGGTGGTATTGTAGCTTTTTTCTGGCTGTCTCTGGCCGGACATCTGGGCTACTACTATTATTTGCTTCATAGCAAGGGCTATACCCCGTTGGAGGGCGTCAACACAGCCCATCAGCTGTGTCCAACTGGTATTATCTATACCCTGGGAGCCTGCCTGTTTTTCTTTACGATTTTCACCATCTGGAGACTGCCGGATAGATTGAAGCCGGTGCTGTCCCTTTTGGGAAAGCATTCCTATTTCATGTATCTGGCCCATCCGGTGGCAATTACCTATATTTCATTGTATTATGAGCATATAGGCTTGAGAATCCATGCCTTTACGGCAGTAGTGATGTATTTTCAGGTTGTAATATTTACTTTGCTGGCGGCTGTGCTTATGCGCCGTCTGGGGGAGATTATCCCTGTTATCAATAAGGCTACCATTGGGATATATCCTAAGAAAACAGCATAAGAAGGGCTCCCCGGCGGGAGCCTTTTTACTAAGACTTATTCAATGGGTTCATGGAGGAGAGAATGGAGACTTCGTATATAATTATTGTGCTTTTGCTGATTGTTGTCGGCCTTTTGGTTTCTTTGGTAATGAAGAAGCCGGACAATTCCCATGCTGAGCAGGTGCTGTGGAACATGCAGAAGGCCCTGGGGGACAGCCAGCAGATGACCAAGGAGGATATCTGCCGCAATATCATGCAGCTGGATAACGCCAACAGCCAGAATCTCAAGGAAATCAAGGATATTGTGGACCGGGGACTGGTGTCGGTGCGAAATGAAACGGAAAAGGGCATCGCATCTGTTCGGGGAGATTTGGACAAGAACCTTAAGGAGATCAAGGGCGTGGTGGATGAACAGCTTCAGACAGTCCTGGAAAAGCGGATTACCGCTTCCTTTAAGACCGTCAGCACCCAGCTGGAGCAGGTTTATAAGGGTCTGGGCGAAATGCAGGCCCTGGCCAGTGATGTGGGCAGCCTTAAGCAGGTCCTCAGCGGCGTAAAAACCCGTGGTGTACTGGGTGAGTACCAGCTGAAAAGCATTCTGGTGGAGATTTTGACCACAGAGCAGTTTGAGGAAAATGTGGAAACGGTGCCTAATAGCGGTAAGCGGGTGGAATTTGCCATCAAGCTGCCGGGAATGGACGGGGAAACTGTCTATTTGCCTATAGACGCCAAATTCCCAATGGATTCCTATAACCATCTTCTGGAAGCCCAGGATACCGGGGATAAGGCCCTCATTGATCAGGCCCAGAAGGAGCTGGAGAACCGTCTGGATGGCGAGGCCAAGGATATTTCCACCAAATATCTGGCACCGCCTCATACCACCAGCTTTGCCATTATGTTCCTGCCAATAGAGGGGCTCTATGCCCATGCGGTGGACAGCGGCATGGTGGAACGGCTTCAGCATAAGTACAAGGTCAATATTGCTGGGCCAAGCACCATGGCAGCCATGCTGAACAGCCTGCAGATGGGCTTTAGAACGCTGGCCATTCAGAAGCGGTCCAGCGAGGTGTGGAAGACCCTGGGAGAGGTCAAGAGCGAATTTATTAAGTATAATGCGGCTATGGACGCTCTCCACAAGCAGTTTGGTCAGGTGACCACCAAATTTGATGCTTTGGTAAATACCCGCACCAACGTGCTTATGCGTAAATTCCGGGATGTGGAGGCCATGCCGGAGCTGGAGGATAATCAGGATGAATAAGGTGGAGGGTACAATATATGGATGATACGTTGCTGAATCTGGCCATAGTGCCGGGATTAGGTTTTTTGTATTATATTTATACTCTGGACAAGATCGAAAAAGAACCTCCGGAGCTGCTGATAAAGCTGTTTCTTTTTGGCGCAATCTGCTGCTTTCCGGCGGTGGTGGCAGAGGTGGCGGCCGGTGGTATCCTGACGGCAATGCTGGAGGAAGGCTCTGTGGAGTACGTCTTTCTTGAAGCCTTCCTGGGAGTTGCTTTGATGGAGGAGGGCTGCAAGCTTTTTGCCTTGAAGCGGCTGACCTGGACCAACCCTCATTTTAACTACCGCTTTGATGCCATAGTTTATGCTGTCTGTGTCAGCATGGGCTTTGCAGTGCTGGAAAATATCTTCTATGTACTGGATGGCGGCCTTGAAACTGCTGTGGGCAGGGCATTTACATCAATTCCGGGGCATGGCATATTCGGTATTTTCATGGGCATTTATTACGGTCAGGCCAAGGAATATCTGCATCGTATGAACCGCACTGTCAAGGATCGGAGCCTAAAGCTGGCCCTGATTGTGCCGACACTGCTGCATGGGTTCTATGATTTCTGCCTGCTGACAGAGGATGACGTCATGATAGGTGTATTCCTGGTTTTCCTTGTGGGACTCTATATACACGCCTTTTTTGACCGTCCGCCGCATGTCCAAGGAGGACCATCGAATATATTACTAATGGATTAAACTGAATTGAGTATAAGGAGTGCTTTTGTGGCCTGCAAGGCCCGAAGGTACTCCTTTTTGTTATGTAGAAATTTATTTTGGTATGTATCAAAATATATGTTGATTTTTTCGAGTAGGATATATACAATTACTGTAGGTAATTACAATTACCCACAGTAAGGAGTAAAGATATGATTTCTACTCATAAATTTATCACCAACATAGATAGATACATCATTCCATGTATTGCCAAGGGAAAACCATCAAAGGATACCCTTGAGGCTTATCTGAAGCATATCCGTCTTTTTCTTAATTGGTGCCACCGGGATAACCGCCACCCACTGAACATGACGGAAATGCAGATCAGCATGTACTATCAGGAGCTGGTAGACAGAGGATACAAGCCCTTGACCATCCACATAAAGATGGCTGCCGTAAAAGCCTTTTATCGGGCTGCCCTGCAGCAGGGGCTTATGTTTAATAATCCCTGCGACCATATCCAGACCCAGGGGGGTAATCCGCCAACCCTAAGATACTATCTTGATGTGGATCAGCTGCAGGTGGTTTGCAACACCTATATGGATGAGCCGGAGCCATTTATCCGGCACCGTAATACGCTGATACTTTATCTCTTTAGCGTGGAAGGACTGCGTCCAATTGATATTTTCCGGCTTAATATGCAGGACATAGACTGGGAGCATTTGACCATAAGCATTGGAACAAGCAGGCTGGAAAGAGAAGAAATATATCCCTGTGCAGAGACTATGGACATATTAAAGGATTATATAAAAAGCATTCCGGACAATATCACTGATATGCTGGAAAACCAGCTGGCACCTTTAATAATTTCCAATTCCCGAAATAATTATGGTGGCCGTCTGTCCCGTAACGGCATGCGGCTTATTATTAATACAGCTCTGGACAAGGCCGGGCTGAAAGTATCCGGTTCTTCAGCCAATCTCCTCAGAAACAGCTGTGGCACAAATCTTTTTAAGGCCACCAATGATATTAAGCTGGTTCAAAAAACATTGCGCCAGCAGAATGTAAGCTCAGCCTTAAAATTCGCAGCAGACAATAAAACCTTAAGCCAGCGGACCACATCAGTTATTGCTCCAAAGCGTAATAAATAGGCGTTCAGGGCCGTTTCTGACTATCTTTTATTTTACTTCCGATAAATTATCATTATCGGAAGTAAAAATGCAAAATTCACTATCTTTAAAAAATCCCCTATCCCAATCTACAAGAATAATAGTTAAAAAACTACTTTTTCCACACTCCCAAAGCAAAAAAGCCTTATGTTCTCGCAGGAAAAACAGAAGGCAAAGTCGAAGTAAACAGTTAAAGTTGATTTCTTCAATACATAATCTTTCCGGGATATTACAGGGAGTGATTATACATGAAACAGCATAGACCAATACAAAAATCTTTTCTGCTGGCCACCGGGCTGCTGCTGATAGCTGTGCAGCTTCTTTCCTATTGGATGATGCTTGCCCAGGCCAATCAGAATGAAACCACCCCCCAGCAAAAAACCGTCAGGGTAGCAACCTATGATGCAGATGAAATTTTCGTACTGGACACTGTTAATCACAAGAATAGCGGTTATGCCTATGAATATTTAGAAACCATTGCCAAATATGCCGGCTGGGATTTAAATTATGTGATTTATCCCGGCTTTACAGCCTGTATTGACGCTGTAAAAAAGGGCGAAGCGGATTTGGCCTATGATGTGAGCTACACCGAAGAACGGGCCCAGTATCTGGCATTTCCGAATGAGCCTATGGGGGTAGAAAACTACTATCTCTATTTCCTCGATACCAACAAAAATATTATTTCCGGCAATCTGGATACTCTGCAACATAAAAAAATCGGTGTTTCCAGAGGTACCAAGCAGATCAGTATTCTAAAGGAATGGCTTGCCAAGAACCATGTTGATGCGGAAATCGTGGAATATGCCAACAGCGCCGGACGCAGGGCGGCCCTTTGGGCTGGTGAAGTGGACCTGAATCTTATTGCCAACAGATACAACAAGCCCCATTTTGTTGCCTTTGGCAGTATCGGTGAGGACAATTTCTATCTGGTAGTGAACAAGGCCCGGCCAGATATTCTGAAGGAGCTCAATAATGCCCACAGAACCATGATGTCCATAAATCCATATTTCCTTACAGACATCAGCAAGCGTCATTTTGCCTATGCATCCATCAGAAAAAGCCTTACAGAGCCTGAATTAAAGTGGCTGGAGGATCATCCTGTCATTCGGGTAGGCTGTCTTATTGATGACCCGCCATTCACTTACACTGATCCTAAAACTCAGGAGATAAAAGGTGTTTATGTAGATACCCTGCATCGAATTTTTGATGTATTAAATATTGAAGACTATCATCTGGAATTTAAAATGTATTATTCCCAGGATGATATGCTGATTGCCCTGCGAAATAATCAGATTGATCTTATTTCCCAATATTACTTCGATTATAATAAGGCTGCCATGGATAATGTCATTATATCCTCTGATATTTACGATGCCCAGATAGGTATTGTCCGCAAGGCAGGCACTTCCTACAGTGATGCCTTTGAACGGCTGGCCTATGAAAAGAAACGTAACAAGGGCTATGCAGGGATAAAATATCCGGAGGCCACCTTTATTCCTTGCAAGAACCTTTTGGACTGCCTGGATGAGGTCAATAAGGGCAATGCCACTGGCGTAATCGGCCTCAGCTCTACACTTGCTATATATACCCAGGCATATCCGGAGCTGGAATATACTCCTTTGATGGATACTGTCCCTATCGCCTTTGCCACCTCCAAGGACAACAAGTCTTTGATTACCATGCTGGACAAGGGCCGGGGACTCATCAACAACGGCGAAATTGATGCCATGCTGGCCGGTCATCAGCCTATGGCACCATTCTCCGTTCATAAATTTATCTCCAATAATCTGGCGGCATGTATTTTGGGCCTTATAGCCCTTATGTCAGTTATTATGGTATTCCTGTTTATGACGGTAACCAACCGTCGGTTAAAGGCGAAGAACCAGCTCATTGACGATCAAAATACCGCCCTGAAGGAATATCAGGCCAAGCTTACCCAATCCCTGGAGGATGTGCAGAAGGCCGACAAGGCCAAGACCTCCTTCCTTTTCAATATGTCCCATGATATCCGCACACCAATGAATGCTATTATCGGCTTCACCGGATTATTGGAAAAAAATATTGATAACAAGGAGCTGGCCCTTAGCTATATTGACAAGATTCAGTCCTCCAATAATTTCCTCCTGTCCCTTATCAATAACGTACTGGAAATGGCCCGTATTGAAAGCGGCAAGGCAACTGTCGATGAATCCTATGCGGATATTAATCTTATGATGCCTGAAATCGGGGCAATTTTTGAACCGCAGATGAAGGAAAAAGGGCTTGATTTCAAATGTTCACTTAATGTGGAGCATAATCATGTCATGCTGGACACCACAAAGGTCAGGGAAATACTTCTTAATCTCATCAGCAATGCTCTCAAATACACTCCATCCGGAGGCAGTGTAACCTTTGCTGTTACAGAAGAGCCGTCTGCTGCTCCTGGTATGAGCACATATAAAGTGGTAGTTGCAGATACGGGTATTGGTATGCCTAAGGATTTCCTTGAAACTATCTTTGATGCCTTTACCCGGGAAAAGAATACCACCCAAAGCGGCGTTATCGGCACCGGCCTGGGCATGCACATAGTTAAAAAGCTGGTTGATTTGCTGGGTGGCACCATTAATATTGAAAGTGAGCTGGGAAAGGGTACCACCATCACTCTCCTTATGCCTACCAAGCTTGCTTCGGAGCATCTCCGCAAAATTACTGAACGGGAAAATAAGGAAATCGATACCTCGAAATTTAAGGGTATGCGCATTCTGCTGGCTGAAGACAATGAACTGAATGCAGAAATCGCCCAAACCATTCTGGAGGATCAGGGCTTTAAGGTTGAGCACGCCCATAATGGTGTTGAAGCCGTTGATATGCTGAACAGCTCTGAGCCTGGATATTATGACCTTATACTTATGGATGTGCAAATGCCGCAGATGGATGGCTATAAAGCCACCATTACCATACGGGGCATGAAGGATCCTGTCCATTCCAGTATTCCTATCATTGCCATGACAGCCAATGCCTTTGACGAGGATAAGCGGGCTGCCCTGCTGGCAGGCATGAATGCCCACATTCCAAAGCCATTTGATGTACATAAGCTCTTTGGCACCATTGAAATGGTACTGAAGCACAAGGACTATTATATCCGCAGCCATGCAATGGACAGCTTCAGGGAAAAATATGAGGCTATGGGGCTGAAATGCGGTTACCTCATTTTCCGGCCGAACAAGATGGAAGAAACCATCTACACTGACGAAACCGTACTGGATATATTTGGCTGCTCCAGCTTTGAGGATTTCACCAATTATGCCAAGGGTTCAGTAAAGAATATTGTTATCGTCAAAGAGCGGGAGGATGTATCCAGCAAGGTACATGAAATGGAAAGTGCCTCCTATATTGGCAATTTTAAATTCAGCATTACCAGACAGGACGGGGAAACCCGAAATCTGGATTCCATCGGCTGTCGGGCCTATACCGGTGAAGAAATAGTTTGCTTCGTTTACGTGGTAGACATCACCAACACCAATCTGTAGCCCTTACGCCAATAAATTGCATTCCACAAATTAAAAGGCATATACCCGACGCATTATTGCGTACAGGTATATGCCTTATTTTTTGTGCCTTGTCCTTATTTTTTCTCAGATAAGGGATTCCAGGGTACTGAAGAGCTCACGGATATCAATAGGCTTGGAGATATGCCCGTTCATCCCCACGTTCATGGCCTTCAGCTTGTCCTCTGCGAATACGTTGGCTGTCATGGCTATTATCGGTACCTTCTTACAATACTCATTGTCAAGTTCCCTGATTTCCTTGGTAGCCTCATAGCCATCCATTACCGGCATCTGAATATCCATCAGTATGCCATCATATTGGCCGGCCTTGGCAGCCTTCATCTTCTCTACTGCTTCTTCACCATTTACAGCCACCTCTACCTTAAAGTTGGCCCCCTCCAGCAGGGCTGTGGCAATTTCCTGGTTTATAATATTATCCTCCACCAGCAGCAGGCTCTTACCTGTAAAATCGTAATCAACCTTTTTGTGCACTGCCACATCGGTATCCTGGTGCATTATGGTCTTAAATTCAAGGGTTACTACAAATCTGGTACCCTTGTTCAGCTCACTGTCAACAGTAATCTTTCCGCCCATCATGTCCACAATGCTCTTGGTAATGGACATTCCCAGGCCTGTCCCCTGAATACCACTGACAGTGGTATTGCGGGCCCGCTCAAATGGTACAAACAGCTTGTCTATAAAGTCCTTGTCAATACCAATGCCCGTATCCTCCACATGGAATTCAAAAGTGGAACGGTTGGCATCGCTGGCCGGCTTCTGAACAAGGCTGAATCGCACCTCGCCCCCCTCAGGGGTAAACTTCACAGCATTGCTGAGCAGGTTCAGCAGAACCTGCTTTAAGCGGAGACGGTCACAGAGAACCGTGTCATCCATAATACCATTGGTATCAATCAGCAGCTTCAGCTTGTTCATCTCCACATCAGACTGGAGAATGGACTTCAGCTCATCCACAAGGGCTATGAGATTGGTAGGCTGTGGGTCCAGCTCAATGCGGCCGCTCTCAATGCGGCTCATATCCAGCACATCATTGATAAGGCTCAGGAGATGCTTGCTTACCAGCTTGATCTTTTTCAGATATGCCTTTACCGCCGGCGCATTTTCTACATTTTCCTCAGCCAAGGCTGTATACCCCATAATTCCATTCATTGGTGTGCGGATATCGTGGGACATATTATTAAGGAAAATACTCTTGGCCTGGCTTGCCTGCTGGGCCTTTAAAAGTGCTTCCTCAGTCTTGTTGATCATATCCTTGTATTCGCCAATATCCTGCAATACACCATAGAGGCTCATAGGAGTACCATCATTGCGCCGATTCAGGCGAGCATAGGTGCGACACCACACATAGCCCCTGTCCTTTGTCTTTATTCTCAGCTCATGGTCCACAATATTTACATCATCATTGGCACCATGGAGAATTTCCCATATATATTTGCCACCCTCCTTCAGGTCATCAGGATGAATGAGGCTCACCACAGCCTCCAGGGTATCCGGAATTTCCTTAATGCTGTCATACCCCAGAATATGGCGCAGGCCGTCACTCCAGGTTACGTTGTCCACATTGCCCACCGGATCAAATTCAATAAGCCAGTTGGCAGATTTCAGGGCCTCGTGGTTATTCTCAATAATGGAAATAGCCCGGCGCTGCTTTGCCAGCAGTTCCCTGACCTCATCATTTCTGGTAATGAGCTGCTCATTGGCATAGGCCTGCTGCTCATTGGCCATTATCAGCTCATCGTTGGCAACCTTCAGCTGATCCGTCTGTACCCGCAGCATCTGATTAACCTTGGCCACCCGCTTGCGGTTTCTGGACAAAATGTACATATTTGTCAAAATCAGCAGGAATATCACTGCCAAAACAACCAGAGCCCACCAATAATCGGCCAGTATATCAGCCGTAGTGGAACGAACCGAAGAAAATACACTGGTAGAAATATCCTTGTCAAAATCCCTCTGGTCCAGGCTGATAATCCCCCGTTCCAAAATGGACAATAAGCGGACATCACTGCGACTAACTGACAGAACTACACCAACATCAGTGAAGCTGTCAACTTCTGTCAGATTATTATAATTGTTGTTCCGCTGGAGATATTTACGAAGAACATACTCGTTGGAAATAGCTGCATCAACGTCACCATGCTTAACTGCCTCCAGAGTCTCCTCCACAGTTTTATAATATACATATTCGTATGTCTTTTCTCCATCCTCCATCATAAAAATTGATGTAGCTCTTGGCTTGTTGACAGATACCGCTACCCGCTTGACATTTTCAACGTTAAAATCCTGCCGCACTACCATCCGGAGTCCCACATTTAAAATGTCATTGGTCTGGGATATGCCCATCTTTTCAGCCCACCACAAATCCTTGTAGAAGCCAAAGGCAGCATCCACTTCTCCCTGCACCACAGCATTTTTTAATGATATTCCGTCAGGATATGGCACATAAGTAATTATTGACGGGTCCACTTCAATATTATTGCATATAGCCGTCATTACTTTTGTAATGACTCCATCAGGAATATCACTATCCTTGTTTTTACCGCTAAATGGCATATTATTGGAAAAATAGCCAATACGCAGGCTCTTTTTATTATAAAGCCATTCCCGGTCCTCCGGTGAAATACGCGGGTTCACCATAGCCTCCCGGAAATATTTATATTCCATATCATTTCTAAAGGAAGGATGTGAATCCATTATTATAGGCTGAGCCCGATTAAGCTCCTCCACCAGGTCTGTCCTCTTTTTGGAGGTAGCCAGATAATAATCGGAATCCCCCAACAAAAGCACATTGGAAATTCCCTCCAGCTTTCCTTTAAAATGAGTCATTACCAGGGCATCAATCTCACCATCCATCAGTGCCTTAATCTTGTTGGCACTGCCACCGGACATTTGAAGGATTTCACAATCCAAATTGTTGTCACGAATCCAATCCTCCAAGAGCTTGACCTGGATGGACTTCTCCTCTACGCCAATTACCTTCCCATTAAATGTACTTAAATCCGTACTGTCTATCTGGTTATTATCAGTCTTTACAGCAATATAATATATTTCCCGGCCCATGCCATCCTTTGGATAGTTAATCTGTAAGGCACGTTCCGGGGTGTAGGAAACATCCGTCATCAGGTCGATTTCCCCTGCAAGGAGCTTTTTATAAAGGTCAGACCAGCTGCCATATACATATTCATAACGCCAGCCAGTATAATTGGCCACGGCCTGAAGATATTCATAGCCGTAGCCGGACTTAACGGCGCCATCCTCTGCGCCAATCATAAAATTGCCATCATTAAAGTAACCCACCTTGACCACTTTTCCGGTCTGAGGTGCGCTGATGTCCATGTCTGCTGGAGTAATTTCAACTGGCCTTGGACTGCCACAACCGGCGAAAAAACATAATAGCAGCATCATACATATCGTGAGCAGACGTTTATTCATGGTTAATCACCTATTGCAACATTCCATCAGGCTTCACATTCATAAGAATCTCCCTGACCAGTTCCTCTTCCAGTTTATTTTGAAATTCTGCCATGGCCTTTTCTTCTTCTGCCTTAAATTCCTTGCGCCCGATGGCATTGCCATCCTTCAGCCCCACTGCATAGCCACTGTCGTAGCCCACAGTAAAACAATCCTCCGCCACGGAGTGAATGACCTCCTTAAGGCTGTTACGAAATACTTGCTGAAGCTCGGCATCCACCTTGTAGCGCACAAAAACACCGGAAAGCATCCGGGCCAGCAGATCCTGCTTGCCCAAGGTATCCTCCGACAGAAGCTCCTTTAAAGGAACCTCCTTGACGTTATTGATTTCTACTGTCTTTGTTTTCGCAACCATAATAATCCCTCAATTCTGTGTGTCCGGGTTGCTAAACTAGCCTCTTCACCTTTCTTTCTCACTGCTCTATACCTTCGACACTGCCCCCTGTTTTTCCTGCCACAATTTGTCCGATGTTAACGGGCGCTAAGACTCCACCTGTATAAGTATTCATTTTATGATTGTAAACTTGTATACCTATGTGTTAAAATACTAAAGTATGATTGAATTTTTATAGGGGGTCTATGACTAATGGAAAGAGAATCCTTCCAGTCTCGGCTGGGATTCCTGCTGGTAAGTGCGGGCTGCGCTATCGGCATTGGTAATGTATGGCGTTTTCCATACATCTGTGGTGAGTACGGCGGTGGATTGTTTGTACTTATCTATTTATTATTCCTGTTGATTATGGGTGTGCCTGTACTGGCAATGGAGCTGTCTGTAGGACGTGCAAGCCGTAAGTCTGCATACCTTGGTTTTAAAAAGCTGGAGCCGGAAGGCACCAAGTGGCATATTCACGGTCTCACCAGTATTCTGGGTAACTACATCCTCATGATGTTCTACACCGTGGTATCCGGCTGGATGCTTGACTATTTCTTTAAGTTCATTCGTGGTGAATTTGTGCCGGGCATGACCACTGAACAAATCGGCAATGTTTTCGGCAATATGCTGGCTGACCCAGTGGAGCTGGTATTCTGGATGCTTCTGGAGGTAGCCATCTGCTTTGTTATTCTCAGCGCCGGTATTCAGAGTGGTCTGGAGAAGGTTACCAAGATTATGATGGGTGCCCTGCTGGTGCTTATTATCGTTTTGGGCCTGCACAGTCTGGTTCTGCCGGGTGGTATGGAGGGTCTGTCCTTCCTGCTGCTGCCTAGTCTGGACGGTGTAAATCAGCACGGCTGGTGGACAGTTATTTCCGCTGCCATGAATCAGGCCTTCTTTACCCTGAGTGTTGGTATGGGTTCCATGGAAATCTTCGGCAGCTACATTGACAAGCACAATTCCCTTCCTGGTGAGTCTGTGCGCATTGCTGCCCTTGATACCATCGTAGCTATTATGGCTGGTCTCATTATTTTCCCAGCCTGCTTCGCTTATGGTCTGAGACCGGATGCCGGCCCGTCTTTGTTGTTCATTACCCTGCCTAACGTATTTATGGATATGACTGGTGGTCTTATCTGGGGAGCATTGTTCTTCCTCTTTATGACCTTCGCCAGCTTCTCTACAGTATTGGCAGTATGCGAAAATATCATTTCCTTCTGCATGGATACCTTTAACTGGGGCCGCAAGAAGGCCGCTATCATCAACGGCTTCATGGTAGGTCTCCTGAGCATTCCTTGTGCTCTGGGCTTTAACGTATGGGAAAGCCTGACCATTATCGGCAACCGCGGCGTGCTGGATACCGAGGACTTTTTGGTAAGTAACCTCATTCTGCCAATCGGTTCTTTGATCTTCCTGCTGTTCTGCGTATCCAAGTACGGCTGGGGCTTCAAGAACTTCTTTGAAGAGGTTAACACCGGTGACGGCATGAAATTCCCAACCTGGGTAAAGGGTTATTTCCAGTGGATTCTGCCAATTATGCTCTTTGTAATCATTGTGCAGGGCTTAATTCAGTAAAATTGCAAGCTAATAGGGACTGGGATTTATGTTCTCAGTCCCTTTTTTCGTGCTTTATTTATGCCTCTATTTATACATTTTTTATTTATGCCTTTATTCAAATTTCTTCAGGGCCGGACCATTCAAGTAATCACAGCAGTCCCCCTGACGATAGCCCTTTTCTTCCATTTGCCGTATAATGCCGTCCCGAATCTTGAACCAGCCCGTGGACCAGTTGCTGAAAAGCGTATTTTCCGCCGGAGCCCTACCAATTACCCGCTGCAGAACAATATCCGGGGACAGATGCCGCAGGAACAAAATCACCCGCTTTTGGTATTCGTCACGGCCAATAAGCTCCAGCTCCCCCTTTTCATACTGCTCTGCCATAACCGTGCCCTTGACTATATAAAGGGCATGGAGCTTCACCTGATCCAGCTTTAGGGCCGACATGATGTGGGCCGCTTCAATGGCATCCTGGTCCGTATCCCATGGCAGATTTAGTATAAGATGGGCACAGGTCTGAAGCCCATAGGCTTTTATCCTCAATATAGCATCAATGAATTCCGCCAGGCTATGGCCCCGATTAATCTTATCCAGGGTATGGTAATTGACAGACTGGAGCCCCAGCTCCACGCAAATATCTATGTTGTATTTGCGGGCTATATCCTGCATGGACTGCAAATAATCATCACGAATACAGTCCGGGCGGGTGGCAATATACACCGCCACTACCCCCTCGGCCCTGGCCGCCTCCTCCAGATAAGCCGAAAATCTGTCCAGTGGCAGATAGGTGTTGCTGAAATTCTGGAGATATGGAATAAATTTCGTGGCCTTGTACTTGGGCACAATATGGGCCTTGTTGGTCTCTATTTGCTCCGTTACGGTCATATCCGCCGGCAGATTTTCATAGCCGGTGCCAATTTCCCCACAGAAGGTACAACCGTCCATTCCACAGGAACCATCCCGATTTGGGCAGCTCACCGGCAAGGCAACTGGCAGCTTGTAGGTCTTCTCCCCATAGCGGTTTATTAGATATTCTGAAAAGGTATTATATACTGATTGGGTCATATTATTCCACTTACATACTCCCTTATTACTCATTTTTTAGGCCTGTGCCTGCTGACAAAGAATGTTTACCGTAGTCTCATTTAGTCTCATTCATACATGAGATTTAATGAGACTAATTTGATACTATAATGAGACTCTTCTATAAAAACATAGTAATTCTGCGTTTGAACGTACATTTTCCAATATAGTAAAAATGAGACTGAGATGAGACTCACCATTATAGTTTCCACACAGATTTATTTTTATCATAAGAAGCACCTGTAATTTTCTTTATTTTGGCATAATCTCTAAATACAGTAGCCCTTGAAATATCAAACTCGGCCATCACCTGTTCTACCGTTAAATGTTTATTTTCACAAATCAAATAATAAATAGCCTGCTCTCTTGCTGACAGTGTCTTTTGATTGGCTGCTTCCTTAGCAGCTTCTTTATTCAGTGGGATTGTAATCTTAAAAACATCATCTTCAAACAGCTCTGGTTTACCGCCATCCGAAAAAATTGGTGTATACTTGTATAAATTAATTACCCCCGAACCAATTGTATCAGTTCGTCCTATATTAGCAAAGAAACGCTGAATAATAGGATTTTTAGGATAAGGCTGAAATTCATCCTGCATTATATTGCCATGCCGTCTCGGAATGCACCAATTTTCAGTTTTAAGCCAATCCTTTTCAATAATCACCTTTGCCGGATAGGCACTGGAATAGTCTCGATGAACAAGAATATTGCCTATTACCTCTCTGGATATTAGGTCCCTAACGCTTGTATTAACATTATTTATCAAATGAAACTTATCTGAGGTATGCTTAGCAACAAATTCCATCAAAAGGTCATAAGCTTCTATAAGGTTGGTTGTAACCAGCAGTCGGTCATCATAACGTTCCATATTTTCAACTCTATAAAGAGCATCCGTCACATATCCAGGACAGCAGGAACTAATTACTTCATCCTTTCCTAAAAGCAAAACCGCAGCAAGATTGTATCCTTCCATCCCTGAAGAAAAGTCTTTCTCCCATAATCCTGCACTTTTTAGCAAATCTTCATCGTTTAGTTCAAGCCAAGGATGATCCGGCTTTTTACTCTTTGCTAAATTTCTTATTTTTTCAAGCAAATCCATTCTTAACTCTGCAGTTGTTATATACGGAAAAATCTTTCTTTCTACGTAGGTATTACTTTTCCTATTGTACAAATTCTGTAACTGAATAGGCGAATCCGTTATGTCCATATCACCATCTTCATTACGGTCATAAATCCTGTTTGCACATTTCTCGACAGTTGATGTAGGCGGTACATAAACCCATAAAAGAGTCATTCCATAATACTCAATCTCTTCAATAGACAAATACAATGTAGGATACATCTTATCTGGATTATTAAGCTGATTAACAAAGTTCTTCTTCATATCCTTAATCAGCTTTTTGTTAATACCTATTGGCTTTCCACTATCATCAACACCTAGAATAATATATCCACCATACCTATTAGAAAATGAACACACTGTTTCATAAACATCATCTCGTATCCCATTCTGGCAAGCCTTATATTCTACTGTAATTTTCTCATCTTTCGTGAGAAGCTCTCTCATTTTTTCACTTGTCATTAATAAACTAGCTCCTTCCACGTTTTTTATAATTACAGGATACTTTTTCTTTCATCTACAAGGTATCTTGAAACTCCCTTATTTCGTTTAATATACGTACAATTTTTTCTTTTTCTGTATTAAAATCTAGAATTTTCTTAGTACGTGAAGATGAACTATGAGCCACTTCGCCTCTTTGTGAACCAAGCGAATCTAATTCATTCAAAAAAGCTTGATCAAAAATTTCCATATCATATCCTAATGGTTTATAAAGTTTCTTTAAATCTTTTTGCTTGATTCCATGATTTCCGTCAATATTATGTTTGTAATCAGAAATTACTTTCATTGCTTTTGTTTCAATAGAGTCATTAGTCTCTATTGGTTTAGTTTCTAAAAATAAAGCTGCCAGATTTTTGTTAGCTATATTTGAGCTAAGCCATTCTTCTTTTCCTTTTTCTAAAAGATTACGTGCAATTTGCTCAATATAATCCTCAAATTCTGCATGACACAAAACAATCATGGCTCGCACCATATCTTGTTCTTTCGGTGTTGGCATGCTCGTCGGTTCCTGCTCAAAATAAAAATTACTTATTATCTCATTAATTCTTTTTTCTAAAACTTCATATGATTCTGATCTATCATCCATAATTATTCGCTCACCTCAATAGCAGAACCATTATTTTTAAATTTTTGAAGTTTTCCAATCTCTTTATTCGAGTCAATTTCCATAAGCAAATCAGCAAACTGATTAAACCTTCCAACCACTTTTTCCGTCATTTTAGGATAGCTTTCAATTGTTTGTATAAATTCTTGCTTGTCATTAAGTTCAATGAACTTTTTAGTAAATATATCACAATCTTTTTTTATCCTATCTCTAATAATTGGATTGGAAAAATAGAAAGAAAACAATTCGAATATGCACCTATTAAAGGATCTAGATGATTCTCCATTCGAATATCTACCAAAAGGATGTTTTTCGAACAACTCATAGGCAAATTTAATTGCTTCTTCTAATTGTGTAAAATCATTCTTAATACTATCTTTCTTTTCGTTCCATGTACGATTTAGTTTTTCACAAGTAGAATCCATAAATTCTTTTAAATTACCTTTATACTCCAAAATATAGTACTTAAACGCAAAGTATCGTAAAGCCAATTCAACATCTCGCATTCGTTTATCTGGCTGTTTATTACCTAACATTTTTCTAATGTATTCACTGTCAGCTGAAGCATTATCAAGATAATTGAGAAATTCTCCTGGTTTTAAAGCTTGTCTCAACTCCTGTGGTGATAATTTTTTGCTTCCTGTATTAAGTCTTAAAAATACAGTATACAAAAAATCCTCATCTGGCCAATTTTTGATCACTACAGTTCGTATTGTTACATTTTCTATGTTTGAAAGATATCGTTCTGGTATATCAGAATATTTCTTTTTATTCAAAGAATCTAATATTTCCAGCCCCTGCAACGAAAGAATTTCATAATCCTTACCATTCAATTCATTTTTTATAGAATCACAGCCAGAAAAAAACTGCATAATACTGAGTAGGCGTTGTTTTCCATCAATTACAATATAATGATTTCTATTTTTCCTATCTTCTGCTAAAACAATTGGAGGCACAGGTATACCCAACATTAAAGATTCAATCAATTTGCTTTTCTCTTTTTTAGTCCATGCATCTCGTCTTTGAAAATTTGGATTCAAATCGATATTTCCCTTTGCCGTTTGACGCGCAATAGTTTCCGCTGTCCAATCCGTTCCCCATACAACAGCATTTGAGAAATCGACTTCCTTCGCAGCCTGATCCTCTTCATCTTCTTCCATTACTTCATCGATTAGTATTTCTTTTTCATCCATATTCTCACCTCAAAATTGCTTAGCCTTATTCTCTATGAATAATTAGGTCTATTCTTCTCTTAAATCTTGCTTACTACTTTCTGCCAGCATAATCCATAATTTTAAGCTATTTTTCATTCTTGACCCTATTTTTATGATATTCATTAAACCATTAACACCTCCATTATAACACGAAACCATGAGATAATAGGCCTTCGAAATCAAAAGATTACATAGAAATTGCCCCAGCTGAGTACAATCGATAAAAGTGCAAGTCCCCTATGATGATACATCATAGGGGACTTTTATGGATGAATACAGACCTCACATCTTTCAATCACCATTCACCTTACCAAAACATTCTCTCAGCTTTAAATATTATTTTTCCTCATGATAATGTTGAGCCATTGTTCATTTTCCCTACCAACTCGCACATCACCAGTTTGCCATTCATCAATAATCTCAAGTTCATTATATTCTTCCAATAATGCAGCTAGTGACTCCGCCGTCATATCAGTAAAATATCTACCATTTCTCTGGCCTTCAAAATTACCATATTTAAAAGATGTATAAAAAATGCCGCCACATTTAAGCGCAACAACAATTCTTCTTAACACATCTTTAAGCTCTGCAAGTGGTAAATGAAGAATAGAGGCACAGGCCCAAATCCCATCATATTTTTCACGCTCTGAAAGTTCATTAAACAAGTGATGCTTCACCTGGATACCAGCATATCGACTTGCTATGCTGCATAACTCCGGTGAACCATCCCAAGCCTCAACCATAAGCCCCACCTCAACAAATGCCTTTGTATCACGCCCAGCACCACAACCAAAATCTAAAACGACTCCCTTGGCTGGCAGCTTTTCAATAAATTTATTTCGTATTTCAGAAAAGTCCACTTTCTGAGTTTGTGTTGCAAATTCATCAGCATTATCAGCATAATAATCCAATGTTTTCAATACTGCTTCTTGTATCACTGAACCAACTCCTAGTTTTATTCTGACAAATTATCTTTATTTTTATATCTCCGCCAATAATAATCCTGCACTCTATAGGCAAGAATGTCCTTTACATGCTCATATATACCTGACATAGAAAGAATTTCTTTGACTCTATCATCAAATTCCAAAAAATTCTCGTCAGTAACAGGCTGATCCTTTACGTAGCCAGCCCCAGAATTCTTTAAAAATTTTATAGGCATTTCTATGATTTTCCTAGTATGCCATCTATCATCCAAATTCAAATAATCAGTATATGACGCCACATCACTTAAATCTCGCCAATTACGATTATATCCGAAAAAGGACTTCCAGCGAAGTAAAACTTCTTCCTTTGACACAGATTCTTTTATCCGTCCATTATCAAGAAATGACTCCAAGACTGGCATTTTATACACCTTTGTCATATTGGTATTTTCCAGCCAATTAATAAATTCCCTGCCATAACATTTGATAATATCATTCTCCTCAGAAGTAAGACAGTCGTGTCTATTTAAAAATCCAAGGTAATCTTTAAATGGATTTATCTTTGGCTTGCTCATACAAATAGAATATATTTCACCGCTCATTTGATTAAACAATTCCAACCTGGTAGGATGCCTACCACCTAGTTCAGTACAAATACGTTGAAATTCTTCATCTACAATTGCAGCATAATTCTGTTTTTTACTTTTAAGTTTTTCAAGAAGATCGATAAGCCGAACGTCAAAGTCCACAAAACAATTATCAGGATATGGCGTTTCTCCAGACACATGGTAACCACTATCTTTTTTAGTATCCCTTCCATATTGATAATCACTCGTCAAATATGTTTGCACTCTATCAGCATTGATATAATTTCCTATAAAGTCCAATACCACAAGATAATCTTTTCCATGATATTGTCTAAGCCCACGCCCCAACTGCTGCAGGAACACCACCGGTGACTCAGTTGGCCGGAGAAACATCACCAAATCAAGGCCCTTTATATCAACACCTTCGTTGAACATATCTACTGAAAAAATGATTTCAAGCTGACCTCGTTTCAATTCCTCCAGCGCTGTATCTCTTTCCTTTGCATATGCTCCTTTTTCACCACTGTAAACAGCTGCAGCATTTACTCCATTTTCACAAAAATATTGTGCCATAGCCTCAGCATGTTCCCGGGAGCAACAAAATCCTAATGCTTGCCTACGGGCAAATTTACGATAATTTTCCATTATAAGCGTATTACGGGAACCATTATCTAAATAAGCTCTAGTTAGGGACTGAATTTGATAATGTCCTGCATTTCTCTCTACATCATTATAATCTGTATCATCATAAATTCCATAATAATGAAATGGCACAAGAAAACCTTTGTTTATTGCTTCTGCCAAACCAATCTCATACGGAACATTGTAATCACATAACGCAAAAATGTCCCGCCCATCCATTCTTTCAGGCGTAGCAGTCAATCCCAGCAAAAATTTCGGCTGAAAATATGACATTATCCTCTGATAATAGTCCGTAACTGCATGATGAAATTCATCAATCACAATATAATCAAATGCATCCCTTTCAAAATATTCTGGTGCAAGATATTTTTCTTGCCCCAATGTAGCCACTGACGCAAAAATCAAGTCGCTGGATGTGTCTTTAAGACTACCCATAAAATAACCTCTGGTCTTTTCGCTATGGACATGGCCAAAAGATTCTACTGCCTGATGTAATATTTCTTCTCTATGCGCTATAAAAAGCACCCGCTTAAATTCTCTTGAATCAAATGCGGCTAAATAGGTTTTTCCGATGCCTGTTGCTGCTTGAACTAAGCCCTTGCAACCGCCATCCTGCCGCAATTTTTGAAGTGCATAAAGTGCTTCTATCTGTGCTCCCCTGGGTTCATATAACGGTATTATGGTATTGCCCTCATGTTCAAAACGCTTGAAATCCTGATAAATAGCTGGTTTATGCCAGCTTTTTGAATATTGAAGCAATCTTTCATCGTCCAATTCATAGCTGTGCTCATTCCACAATTCTTGAAATGTGTCCTTAAACTTTTTGAAATTTTCCGGCTCAACATCACTTCTAAAATTATAGTTCCACTCTATTCCGTTAGTAAGAGCCGAACGGGAAATGTTTGAGCTACCCACAAAAATTATACAGCAATCATCAAATTCAAACATATAGGCTTTAGGATGGAAGGAGCGAGTATTATCATCATACATGCGAAGCTCCACGTAATCTCCTAATTTTTGCTTAACAATATAAAGGGCCTCCGGCTGGGTAATATTTAAATACCGCCCTGTAAGAATCCTAATATTTACGCCGCGCTCAGTTGCCTTTTTTAAATCATCAATTATCAACTTTATACCCGATGTCATAAGAAATGATACAACTATATCAATTTTATTGGCATTTCTGATACACATCTTTAACTGATATAGGAGCTGATTACCCACTCCATCTGCTCCTGTACTTACATTTGAATATGTTACCTCGGCTGCTTCTTTGACCAGATATGTTTCTGTTGTAAGCATTTTACCCATGTACTCACCGCCAGCTTTGTAATCATTAAATACCATTACGCATTTACTTTTTTGTTATTCTACATAAGATAAAATAAACCTTTAATTAAATGTAATTATAAGATGGATATTTAATAAAAAAAGAAAAGAACGTACGCTAAGTACGCTCTACTTTAAACTATATTACTTAGATATATTTGGAATGATAACAATATTTCTATCATTCTTTTTTCTCCAAAGGAATTTTATAGATGACTTCGGTGCCTTCCCCCTGCTTGGAGTTAAGCTCCAGAAGTCCCCTGCCGGCATACAGGTTGGCAATGCGCTGGCGGACATTGGACAAGCCAATGCCACCTGTCTTTTCCTGCATAAGCTTTTCACATTCATTCTCTGTCATGCCAATGCCATTATCAGCCACCCGCACCACCAGCTTATTATTTTCAGCCTTTATGCTGATATCCAGCTGACAGTCCGCCGGCTTGGAAAACAGCCCATGGAGCAGGGCATTTTCCACTATAGGCTGCAGTGAAAAGGTGGGCAGCAGATAATAGTCTACCGCCGGGTCCACATCCAAATTCACCGATAAGCGGGAACCGAAACGGACCTTCAATATCTCAATGTACGCCGCCACGCTGGAGAATTCCTCCTCCACCGTCACCTTGTCCTCATGCTTGGCAAAGCTGAAATGCAGCATATCCGACAGCTCCTCCAGCAGCATCCGGGCCGTGTCCGGCGCCGTGCGGCAGAAGGACATAATGTTGGACAGGGTATTGAAAAGAAAATGAGGATTTATCTGGGCCCGCAAGGCCTTTAATTCCGCCCGTTCCGCCAGGGTCTGCTGCTGGTCCAGCTCATGAATGGCCAACTGGCGGGATAAGAGCTGAGCCAAATCCTTTACCAGCTGCACCTCAGATACTGACAGGCTGTTCTTATGGCTCCGATACAGCTTCAGGGTGCCCACAGCCTTGTCCTTGGGCATCAAGGGTGCCACCACACCGCATACCAGCGGACAATTTGGCTCCGGACATTGTGCCCCATCCTGAAACACCACAATTTCCCCTGTGGCAAGGGCTTCCGTGGTGGCCGGGGACAAAATATCATGCCCCGGCATGTGATGATCACTGCCTGCACCAATGAAGGCCAAAATCTTTTTGTCATCGGTTATGGAAACAGCATCCACCTTGGTCAGCCGATATATCAGCTCCACCACCCGTTGGGCGCTGTCATTGGACAGTCCCGTCCGCAGCCATTTCATGGTCTGCCCGGCTATGGTCAGTGCCAAATGGGCTGAACGGGCTCCACTCAGCTCGGACTGGAGCTGCATATCCTTTAAAATCATTACAAACAAGGTAGTGCCTACGATAGTCACCATAGTAGTAGGAACCGCCGCCGTCCGTTCAAAGGCCAGAGCCGCCTCAAAGGGCTTGGCAAAGGCCAGAGTCAAGCCCTTTTGAATAAGCTCCGCGGTTAGGGCCATGCCTGCCGCCATACACCAGTCCAAACGATGAAAGCCCACCTTTTGACGGAGCAGACCGGCCAGGATGCCTACCGTAAAGGTAGCCACCGCACAGGAGGAAGCCGTAAAGCCCCCCAGACTGTAACGATGCAGGGCACCAACCAGCCCCACACTGGCTCCCACCCAGGGACCGCCGATAATACCACCCATAAGGGTTCCCACTATACGGGTACTGGCCAAGGCCCCCTCAATACGGGTGCCGTAATATGATGAAATAATGGATAACAGGGAGAATACTGCCGTAAACACCGCCCAGGACTTCCACGTCACCGGCTCCATGGCCATGGTCATGGCCTTGCGGTTGCGGCCCAGCAGATAAGCTACTACCGTGGAAATGCACACATCTCCCAGCAAATCAAACAATAACTCCATGCTGTCACTTCCAATCCCTTGGGTGCTTCTATTTTATGCCCAAGACCTGTCGTACCTCTGGTATATGCTTGCGGCTGACCGGTATTTCCGTACCGGCTCCGTCCTTCATGCTCAATACATAAGAGCCATGAAACCACGGAATAACCTTGGCAATGGCCTCAGTGTTCACTATATATTGCCGATGTACCCGCAAAAACAGCTCCGGGTCCAGCAGCTCCTCCAATTCCGCCAGGGTCATGGACAGCTGAAAATCCCCCTCCCGTGTACGCAGGAATACCAGCTTTTCCTTGACATAGGCCAGCAAAATATCCCGCTGCTGAACTGGAATAAGGGCCTCACCCTTCTGCACACTAATAGGATGATAATGATGTATCTCTGCCGCCGTCACAGCCGGCGCCATTTGTTCATTCTTTTCCACCAATGAAAACAGGGACCGCACCTTTTTAAGAGCCTTTGTCAGCCTCGCCTGCCCCAGGGGCTTGGTAAGATAGGCCACAGCAGAGGTTTCAAAGGCCGGCAGGGCGTATTCCTCATAGGCTGTGACAAAAATAATCATAACATTTAATTTTAAGGTGCTCAGACACTCGGCAAATTCCAATCCGTTCATGCCCGGCATTTTTATATCCAAAAACAGGAGATCACAGGGATTTTGCTGCAGATAGGCCAAGGCCTGCTGGCTTTGCTGAAATGTAGCCACTACCTCCACATCGGGATGGGCCTCCAGCAAATACGCTATATCATCGCAAATAGGCTGCTCGTCGTCAACTATCACTGTACGTAGCATCTATCCTCACCCTTTCCTGTACAAAAAAACTACCTGTGCACCCACCTTCATTCTATCATTTGCCACAGTGCAATTCAATTAACTAAAGGGAGAAAGCCCAGCTTCCTCCCTTGGTTAAAGTTATCCTATATTATGCTTTCATTGCTGCTTCGGCAGCCTCCCAGCCAACCTGCAAAGCCTTCATATTTTGTTCCACAGTATGGGGTGGAACGCGGCTGGCCACAGATTCCTTTACAGTATCCAGCTTCACGGTGCCGGTAATATGTACCAGGGCCCCCAATGCCACAATATTGGCAAATAGGGTCTTGCCCACCTTCTCCACCGCCAGTCTGGTAATCGGTATTTTGACTATATGGGAAAATTTAGGCGGCTCCGGCACCAAATCCTCATCCAGCACCAATATACCATCGTCATGCAAATCCCCGTAATATTTCTCTGCTGCCTTTTGAGTCATAGCCAATACCACATCAGGCACATCCACATGCGGATGGAAAATTGGCTGGTCATCAACGATAACCTCAGACTTGGAAGCACCGCCACGGGCCTCTGGACCGTAGGACTGGGACTGTACAGCCTCCTTGCCCTCGGCAACAGCTGCCTCGGCGAAAATAATGGCGGCGGTAATTACACCCTGGCCACCGGACCCGGATAATCTAAGCTGCTTTCTCATTTATCAGCACCTCCTGCAATCTGAATAACCTCGTTGTATGCAGTTGCATAATCTGTTTCGCTTTCATTGTAGAAGAGGCCGATAGGGAATTTTTCCTCCGTCTTCTTGTCATCAGGCAGCTTGTCCCAGGCTGCCTTCATAACAGCGTTGTCACGCATCCACATCATCATCTTGGCCGGATCAGCCATCTTGTTCTTGCGTCCATAGGAAGTAGGACACTGGCATACAGCCTCCACGAAGGAGAAGCCCCTGTTGTCCAGACCTCCGACAATCATATCAGTAAGATGCTGAACATGGAAGGCTGTTGAGCGGGCTACATAAGTTGCACCAGCTGCCTCAGCCAAACGGCAGGCATCAAAGTTACGGTCAATGGCACCATAAGGGGCAGTAGTAGCCTTCTTATGGGTAGGCGTCATTGGCGAGGCCTGACCACCTGTCATGCCATAGATGCTGTTATTAAAGAGAACAACTGTCAAATCTACATTGCGGCGGCAGCCGTGAATGAAGTGATTGCCACCGATGGCGGTGCAGTCACCATCACCGGTGATAACAATAACATTCAGCTCAGGATTTGCCAGCTTGACACCAGTGGCAAACGGGATAGCACGGCCATGGGCGGTGTGAAGCGTATCAAAATCCATGTAGCCGGAGGCTCTTGAAGAGCAGCCGATACCGGATACGATTACGGTTTTATCCTGGTCCAGCCCCTTCTTTTCAATGGCCTGGACAACAGCCTTCATAACAATGCCGTTGCCACATCCCGGACACCAGAGGTGTGGCAGGCGATTCTGACGAAAATACTGTTCAAAAGATCTTTCCATTATGCCCTACCTCCTGCTACAAGCTCATCAATGCCCGCTTCAATTTCAGCCGGCTCAAATATAGTCATGTCATATTTAGCACAGAGCTCTACAGGGCACTTGCCAGCCACAACACGTTCAACCTCACCAACCAGCTGACCATAGTTCAGCTCAGCCACCAGAATCCCCTTTACCTTCTCAGCTACCTTTTTGATAGCCTTGTCAGCAAACGGCCAGATGGTAATGAGACGAACCATGCCAACCTTTATGCCCTTCTTGCGGGCGTTGGCAACAGCTTCATAAGCAGTACGGGCAGTACCACCAAAGGCAACAACGGCATATTCAGCATCATCCATGAAGTATTCCTCTACATGGGTGATTTCATCCCGTGCAATATCAATTTTCTCGTGAAGACGCTTGGTAACCTCACGGGTGATCTTAGGACTGCCAATCGGGAAGCCGGTGTCATCGTGGATAAGGCCAGTTACATGAATGTGATAGCCTTCGCCGAAGTTGGCGGTATTTGGCACCAGATCCTTGTCAGGGGTAAATGGCTCATAGCCCTCTGCACGGCTGCAGGATGGCTTGCGGCGTGGATAAATCTCTATGGCCGATGCTTCAGGAAGCTCCACCTTTTCCCGTAAGTGGCCGACGATTTCATCCATAAGTAGAATAACCGGAGTGCGGAAGCGTTCAGAATAATTAACCGCCATAACAGCATTATCGAACGCCTCCCGGACACTCCATGGAGAAAGGGCAATCATCGGATGGTCACCGTGGGTACCCCAGCGGGCCTGCATAACATCACCCTGGGAAGGGGCTGTAGGCTGACCGGTGGACGGACCCACACGCTGAACATTTACAATAACAACCGGAATTTCAGCGGCAGCAGCATAACCGATAAGCTCCTGCTTTAAGGAAATACCGGGACCGGAGGAAGCGGTAACCGACTTTTTGCCGGCCAGGGATGCTCCCAATACAACACCCATGCTGGCAATTTCATCCTCCATCTGTACAAACTTACCTCCAACAGTTGGCAGCAGCTTGGCCATACTTTCGGCAACCTCTGTGGAAGGTGTAATAGGATAACCACCAAAGAAACGGACACCAGCGGCCAATGCGCCCTCCACGCAGGCCTCATTACCTTGCATTAATCTTGCTTTACTCATGCCTTCACCTTCTTGTCTACAAAAATTGCATAATCCGGACAACGGAGCTCACACTGCCCGCAGGCGATACAAGCTTCTTCATGCAAAACGCGAATCTTCCCCAGCTCACTGACTGCCAAAACCTGCTTGGGGCATAATGTCGCGCAAATTCCGCAACCCTTGCAGCGCGCTTCCTTGATGGTAATATTGACGTTCATCTTCTCTCCTCCATTTGACACACATCTATCTTAGAAAATACCCAAAAACCGCCAATAGGTCTGTGAGAACAACAACAGCAGCAGGTAGCCGATAATGGTAATTGGCAAGCCTACCTTGATGCAATCCTTGGCCGTAAATGTCTCCGTAGCAAAGGCCAGAATACCCTGTGGCGAATTAACCGGCAAAATAAAGCCGAAGCTAACTACAAACTGCAATACCATGGTAATACCCACAATGTTCAGCAGAGGATTATCCAGGCCCTGCAGTACTGCAATCATTATTGGAATCATGGAAGAGGCTACAGCTGTGGCGCTGGCAAAGCCTATATGAACAACGATAAGGAACAGAGCCAAAATGGCAAATACCATAAATACACTCATACCGGCCAGACCAAAGCCCATGGAGAGCTGATT
Organism: Anaerovibrio sp. JC8; assembly: GCF_002100115.1. Lineage (GTDB taxonomy): Bacteria > Bacillota > Negativicutes > Selenomonadales > Selenomonadaceae > Anaerovibrio. The sequence goes on from NZ_ANBM01000006.1 coordinate 64,761, forward strand.
GGCCAACCAGGCAGCCGCCTGTGTGGACAGCAGGGCTGAACCCATGCTGATACCAATACCGAACAGTACCAAGGTACCCCAGGAAATCTTAGCCTGAGCTTCCTTCCAGCTCATGATGCCGATTCCCGGCATAAACATCAATGTAATTGCAATTACAGTAGATGTGGTAGTATCCAACGGATGGAGAATTTTTTCAGTTACCCAGAGAAACAGCAGACCGATGGAAATCAGCATCAGCTTCTTCTCAGAGGCCTTCATTGGACCCAATTCCTTCCGTGCTTCCTTAACTGTGGCATCCCCGCCAGCCACCTCGTTCATCTCCGGTGGCAAAATCTTCCAGCAAAGGAAATACAGAACTACGGACATAATAGCGGCATAAGGGGCCGCTGCGATAAACCACTCAGTCCAGGTGATGTTGGCTCCCAGCTGCTTGTCGATAAAGCCAAGAGCTACCATGTTCTGGGCCGCTGCGGTCTTGATACCAATATTCCAGATACTGGCCGCATGCACCGTTGCAATCATCAGCAGTGCGGCAAAGCGGCTGTTGCGCTCCATCTTAAAGGCGGCGATAATACCCAGGACAATCGGAACAATACAGCCTACACGGGCTGTGGTACTAGGAACAAAGAATGCCAATACAAAGCCTACGAAAATCATGCCTGCCAGAATTCTGTTTGTTTTTGCTCCTACCTTGGAGAGAACAAACAGGGCTATCCGCTTGTCCAATCCTGTGTGCATCATACCAGCGGCCAAAAACAGGGCCGCACCTACCAGAACCGTTCCGCTGGCACTAATTCCTGTAAAAGCTGTCTTAATCGCACCGGAAGTACCCACAAGAGTTGTCGGATCCTGTGGATTCGGGGACAGCCCCAGACACAGGATCATTAAAGTGGCGATAATCGTTGCACTGACTGGATACGACACCGTTTCTGTAATCCAGATAATAACCGCAAACACCAATATACCCAGCATACGATGCCCCGCAGTAGTCAGGTCTGCCGGGGTTGGCATCATAAATATTCCGGCCATTGCCAGGAAGCCCAGCAACAGACCATATTTTTTCAATAACGACGATACCGATACCGGATGAATTTCCATGTTTCTCATTTCATGCGATAATTCCATACATCACACCTCCTAAATATAATTTCAGTTTCCTTTCGTAAATCAGTGCACCTCTCTTATAGGTAGTATAAAATTACGGCATAGTATAAACGATAAAAATCCGCCCATTGGTCCAAATTCGCCCCCGAATGACAAAAAAGAGGCGCTGAATTTTCTTCAGCTGCCTCAATAAATGTACCTATATTATTTTGATAACTCATTAAACAGTAAAATGTTAATCCATAATCTTTGCAGGATAATTTTCAGAATCATGGAAAAGACCAACTACATCGCCCAGATCCTAATGCTCCAGATGAAATGGATTTCGAATTAAATAAACAATTTCCTGATGGAATGTTCAGATTTGAAAAACGGATACTATAAAAATTATTGGGACTTGCACCAGCAGGTCCCTTTATTACTTTTAGGGGTGATAGTCGAGGGCTGGGCAACGTTATTTTACAGAAATTAAAACCCCCGGCTCTGGTTAACCCAAAGCCGGGATGAGTGTGTTACAGAGGGCTCAGCTTACCTTATCAAGAATATTAATGATAGGAGATTCTGGAGATGTTACGACGTCTACGACATCAACCGCAACATCATCTACAACGTCCTCAACACCATCTACAACATCATCCACTACATCCACCACATCATCCCAGAAGCCACCGCCTGCTACTTTTTCCAGCTCATAACTGGTAAGTTCCATCTTCTTCAACATTTTCATTACCCCCTTCTGTAATTTAGTTGACTTTATCATCTTTGTCTATATATACGAGTGACAGCGTTTTCTATTACAAATATTTGAAGGAAAAATAAAAACAGGCCTCCAAAATCATTGGAAGCCTGCTCTCTTAAGCATCGCTTTTATTAATGGTGGTCCCCCAGATCCGCCTGAAGGCTACCAGCTCCATATTACCGACGCTTCAGTTTTAATGCTTTCGCAGTTGACTCTACATCGAGAGTGTGGAGTACATCACCCTTTGGACCGGTAAGATAGATTGTTTTCTCATAGTGGTTATAGTTGTGCTGCACCAGCTTTAACATTGCTTCTTCTGCGGTTTTTCCGGTATAAATCTCGTCCTTACCGGTGTTAAGGTTACGCATCTTGAAGGTAACGATTCCATTACGTACGGTCTTATCAATTCTTCCGTAGGTGTAGCCACCAGCCACGTTATCCAGCTCGTCATCGGCCATGAGCTTGTTTTCAACCAAACCAGTTACTACCATGTTTTCCATTTCGTCCATCCATCCGTTGAGCTTCTTTACAGCAGTCATTTTAATCTCCTCCTTTGAATTAGGTTGTTGTTTTTATTTCTTCTTGTCCTTTATATCCCTTACTTAATAAAAGTGTTATGAAATTTATTATATTTTTAAAAAAGTTTTTAATAACAGCCAGTGTTCAAAACAATTGGAGGTTTGTATGTCAAAGTAAAGCCCCGACTCTGGTGGTTACACCAAAGCCGGGGATATGGTTGGAAAAAGCTAAACAATTGCGTTATAATCATTTTGGGTGTTGTTTAGCGGTTTATTTGCCCTCTTTATAAGGGGGTGATGCCCATGGACGATAGTATTGTGGTACTACTACTGGTTCTGCTAATCGTGATGGAAACAAAAAATAACCGCTCCTAGTCCGGCAAGACCGAGCGGTTATCTTGTAGAAATATAACTTAATCGACGAGGGCAAGCCGCTAGGCGGCACCCTTTTCTTGTGTTTAGTATAGCACTTGTCTGCATTGTCAGCAAGTGCCTTATTTTTTGCTTTTTATTGCTTCGCAACCAACTGATGCTACTTTTTCATCAGCTCTATCATACTGTTAAATTTCTTGATTAGAGCCAAGAGAAGCTCACTTACTAAGTCTCTCATTTACGGCTGAGATACACCACTTCCCCGCCTCATTTTATCACAGGAGGGATGATTTTATTAAGTGGTACAAGACTTTATAAAAGTTTCATGTGTAAACTATTGATTTCTGAATAATTTATAAGTTATAATTAATTAACAAAGCTATTGCTTTTGTCTCATATTCCTTTCCATGTGGTGTGGTTTATTGTCCGCACCATACTCCTTTCTTGCGTGGGCTATTGTTTCCCATTTATTCAATAGCCCATACACACAATGGTTTAGGGCTGCACTTAGCAGCCCACATTTTTTGTCCAGACGTAAACCGGGATATCTTAAAACCTAAATCAATACAAACTCATACGACACTTACACTTTATTCCGGTTACTGGGGCTGCTGATGCGGCCCTTTTTATTTTGGGCATAATAATAGCCCTGATATATATTGATATCAAGGCTGAAACTGTTTAGTTGAACGACCATCCAAATTCAACGGGTCGTATTGGTTAAACTAATTAATGGTTTGAAGCAGGGGTATTTTTGGGGCCTAAAATCTTCTTTGTGGCCATGGAAATCCAGCTCTTGTGCCAGAATAAATGTAGCAATAGTCCAACAGCCATAAAATAACCACTGTAAATATGGATGTTTCGGTAAAATAGCCTTGCTTCTCTGCCACCAGAAATAAGGTGAAAATCAAGCATTAAACCGGTAACAATGCAAATTAAACCACTGATAAAAAGAAGCCAGGCAAGACCATAATTCTTTTTCATAATAGATAACCCCCTCGCTATATTTTGGATATATTATATGGCTTAAATCTAAATTGGAAATAAACAAATTATAAAATAAACCTGAATTATTCATAAAACAACATTCAAAACCAGCTAAGCCTCATCAAATATGAGTTTAGCTAAAATATTTCTTTCACTTAAGTTGAACGACCCGCCAAATTCAGCGGGTCGTATTGGAAAAAGAAAACATTGCTTGTAACCAATTTTGAAGAAACTAAAAGAGCTCCTAACGGTATGGATGCCTTCGTGCGTTCCATACCTACTGCTGACGGTACGACTTCTCCGTCAGAGCAGGAACCCTTTGTTGTTTAAGTTATATCATTCGTGGAACAAAAATAAAAGGAGTTGATGCAAATTGACTTGAACGGCCCTCCAACTATAGATGATTAAATCGACGGTAAAAGCTAATCAATTAAAAGATTTTCCTCGACTTCTATTTATGTGTCTGTTAAACTTGTATCAATAGGAGCAGTTCCTTTTTTGCAAAACCGACTTATGCTCGGTTTGGTTTGGAACTGTTCCTATTTTTTATTTGGGCGGGTAGTACGCCGGTGATGCGGCTGCTCTTTTTTATGCAGCTGCAGCTCCGGCTGGCGGGGGCGACGCAAGCGAAGCGAGCTAGTACCCGAAGGGTAGGTCGCGTAAGGGATAGCTTACCTGCCCATTGTTAATAACTTGTTTTCGTCAAGTGCTACTGTCCGCAAAGCCCCGGCTCTGGTGGTGAACCAAAACCGTGGATATGGTTGGGAAAAGCTAAACAATTGCGTTATAATCATTTTGGGTGTTGTTTAGCGGTTTATTTGCCCTCTGTATAAGGGGGTGATGCCCATGGCGGAGTTAATCATAGCATTGCTTTTGATTTTGCTTATTGTTATGGAAGAAAAGAAATAAACCGCCCTAGCCGGTCAAACTTAGGCGGTTTAATATAAAAGATTCAACTTACTGAGGGCAAGCCGCTAGGCGGCACCCTTTTCTTGTGTTTAGTATAGCACTTGTCTGTATTGTCAGCAAGTGCCTTATTTTTTGCTGTTTATTGCTTCTATACCAGCTACTGATACATTTTCATCAGCTCTATCATACTGTTAAATTTCTTGATTAGAGCCAAGAGAAGCTCACTTACTAAGTCTCTCATTTACGGCTGAAATACACCACTTCCCCGCTTCACTCTATCACAGAAGTACAGTTATATCAATTCATTATTGAAATGTCTATATTTAATCTCTCCAGCAACCACCGCGACGATGACGGCCTCCGTAACAGCCACCCTGTCCGTCATCTCCATAACATCCTTGTCCGTCCTGATAACAATACCCGTTTGGACAGCCGTAATATTCGCTGTTATAGCTATCAGCAGCAAAAACCTGTACGGAAGCTGTTGTTATTACAGCAATTATCATAAGAGCAATTATTTTTTTCATACTATATTCCTCCGTTATATAAGTCTGTGGAGTAATTATATCATGATGCAATAGCCCTTACCAACAAATTTTCTTACTAATTGGCCTATGCTGGCGGGGGCGACGCAAGCGAAGCGAAGCTAGTACCCGAAGGGTAGGTCCCGTAAGGGCACCCGTGAGGGATAGTAGCCTCGAATGGCTGGTCAGCTTTTGATAAGTGTGATTATCGGAATAACGCCCACACAGTTCATTAAATTGTATACTCTATTACTTAACACTGGTAGCGTACAGGTGAATAAGGCTTATTATGTCATCATACTTGTCATAACCCACTCTTAGAATTATGTTGCTCTGATTCGGTCTGAATATCAGGTATTTTACATAGGTCATCTTTTCATCAGAATCCTGTATTGGTTCAATTCCATATTTCTGCTCAAAATGCTTAATCAGACTTTTTACATTGCTGCCTACAGTAAAGCCAGCGGGCATGCGGATTCCATTATTTTCATTTGTTGTAATACTGGTAACGCATCCCTCTGTAAAGTTAATCAAAAAGGAATCATCATAAAACCATTCCTCCACAAATTCATCACGCGTCTTGGTTGGATCGCCACAAATATTTTTGACATCATCCCTGCTCATGCCCAAAGCTACTCCACCCAAGGCACATTCGTCGACAACAGAAGCCTGGCAGATGTTAAATGCAAAGCATACCAGCAGCATCATGAAGATACAGGATAATTTTTTCATTGATATTCACCCCTCGTTCAGAATAATCAATAATCTTTCTTTAATTATAACGCCATTGTTCAAATTTTTCTTCTTTAAGAAGAAAAATCTTCCAATTAGCGTTTCCCTAAAGGACTAACTCACTTCGTTCGTGTCGCAACGAGCTGGGAGATATGCTCGCCAGCTGTTGTAGTTTGTTTTCCCCCACCTAAAGAGGTGGGGGACATCTTAAAGCTCGTTATATTTTTCAATTAAAAATATGTCATTCTTTTTTTCAAAATCTCTAAACGCTTTTGGCTGTTACCCTATGAAGGCAAATCCTTTTTCTCTGTTTCTTTTAACCATAACTAAAATGAATTATAAAATAACTAAAATAAATGATATAATAGATCCATAAGATATATGGGGAGAGGGGGAACTCGTATATGTCTGGAAAAAATACAATTGCGGCTTTTTTCGGTGGGCTCTTTTCGGGGAAGATTATGAGTCACATCCCAGATGAAAGCCCTAGCTCCGCCGATGGGCGGGACCATGATTTATCACATCAGTTTAATCAGGAAATCGAGCGATACCAGCTGGAAGTACAACGGTTCAATGCTATCCAGCAGCACCATAGGGAAATTCAGGACAAGCAGGATAAAATCATGGCCGATGTGAATTATTAATGAAAACCTTCACTATAAAACACTCCTTTTATTATGGACTATTGTCAATTCCTTCCCAGTAGTCCCAATGTATTACGGGCTGCCTCTGGCAGCCCGCTTTTCTTTTTTAGTAGTTAGCTGGGATGAAAGGGCACTCTCCCAGTTTCCCAATGAATTGCGTCAAGTACTCAACAGTAGAAGGTTACCTTATTTAAGATGCTTACCGGCAGCTTTGGCAATATCAGAAACAGCTCCCGGCCATTTTCCTTCAGCCACTTTGTGTGCAGTTTAAAATGCTGATCGAAACGTCCCACCAGCCGCCAAAATCTTATGGAGTGGTTCATTTCCTGCAAATGGGCGAGCTCATGAATTACCAGATAATCAATAACATCGTCAGGCGCCATCATGATACGCCAGTTAAGATTAATATTCTTAAGGCTGGAACAACTTCCCCAGCGTGACTCCTGGTCCTTGATAATTATTTTATTATATCTGACTCCCATTTGTTCCGCCCAAAATGCCGCCCGCTGCGGCAGATATTCCTTGGCCCTGTTGCGGTACCAACGTACCAGGGGCACCTGTACCGGAACCTTCGGATGGGGTGTATAGAAATTTACAGTCAGGCTGTCTCCCCTGATTTGTACCGTAGGCTTATCCAGAGTGCTCGTTATTTTCAACTTATATGCTTTCCCCCGAAAGGGCATGTCGTAGCCCTCCGGCAGTGTTGCTCTTGCTTTTATCATATTAACCTCAATAACATAAATTGCTTATACAGACTGCATCATTATTAGGTTACCAATGCGACAGGCTTTCCGCAAGAACTTTATGGATGCAGTTAAGACCATATAGCATTATTTACGATAAAAAGGTAACAGGATTTGTTTCCAGCAACCTATGAAGGGAATGACACGCTATGGCCATGGTAGTAAAAAATAATATGTCGGCAATTAATACTTTGAATGTTCTAAATAAGAACAGCAAGGACTTTGCCAAGCAGCTTCAACAGGTGTCTTCTGGAATGAAGATAAATAGTGCCGCAGATGATGCGTCTTCTTATGCCATCAGTGAGCGGATGCGGGTGCAGATACGGAGTCTTGATGCGACCCTTACCAACACCCAGAACGGTTCCAGCATGATGAAGGTGGCAGAGGGTGCCGTGTCTTCCACAGTGGATGCCCTCAGGACCTTCAAGGCCAAGGCTATTGACGCGGCCAATGATACCAATACTGACAGCGATCGGGCTATAATCCAGAAGGAATTGGACCAGCTCATGAATCAGATAGACGATAATGCGTTGGTGACCTTTAACGGCAAATATCTGATAAATGGTTCCTTGGGAGGCAATATCGTGGCGGACCAGCAGGATGCCATTGTTTCCTTTATGAGTTTCCTGGACAGCAACAAATTTGTTTCTTCCACGGATTCTCTTGATGAAGCCATAAGGTTTGCCTCCAGTGGTATGTTTAAGGATGAGGCGTCCCTAATTAACAGCTGTGTAAACGATGTTAAGAAATATGGCCTTCTGGAGGCCTGCGGCATTGATTTAAATAACGATGATACGGGCTCTATCACTGGCTTAGATGCCGGGGGTGAGAAGACGAAAACAGCTGTTACTGTGGTTCCAGAGGAAAAGACTGCCTTTGGCGGAAACCCAACTGGCAGCTCCTATATTCGTGGGTTGCAGGTCAACTGGCCGGATACTGCTGGTGATGCAATGAAGCAGGCCATCGCCGCGGCCTTGGATAATGAATGGCTTACCAACTGTATGCAGCTGGTGGATGAATCCTTTGCCATTAATTTCTGGGAAAACGGCACATCAGTAAAATCCATTAATGTACAATTTAGGAGTGCCGCTGATAACGTATTGGCTGATGTGGTACAGCACTATGACGGTGAGGGTGTAACAACAGGTCTTGATCTGAGAATAAATATGAATTATTATAATAATCTTGACCTGACGGATAAAAATGGTGCCGTTGTGGGGAACCCGGACCAGCTTTATTTGGACCGTACGTTGGCTCATGAATTGACCCATGCCATTATGGCTGCCAATATCAAGAATTTTGCTACTTTGCCTAAATATATTACGGAAGGCATGGCAGAGCTGGTTCACGGTATTGATGATTATCGCAAGTCGGGCATACAGGCTTTGGCCAATGACACAGACACCCTGAAGTCCATTTTGGACGGCTCCACAACACCAACTGATGATTCAGCTTATTCCGCTGGCTACATCGCCTTAAGATATTTAGCCAAGCAGGCGGCAAATTCAGAACCGGAAAAGAGTGCTTATTTCCAGATTGGCACCAAGGCATCACAGACTATCAGCATTGGATTGGCAGACATGCGTTGCGAGGCTCTGGGTCTTGTTAAGGACGACGGCACAACAGTTAGTGTAGCTACCCAGAAAAAAGCCACTTCTGCCATAACGGTTATTGACCGGGCCATCAGCCGAGCCTTGAAGCAGCAGACCATTATTGGTTCCATTGAGAGCCGTTTGGAATTCACAGCCGCCAATATCACTACAGCCCATGAGAACGTAACCTCTGCTGAATCAGTTATTCGTGACGCAGATATGGCCAAGAGCTTTACGGCATATACCAAGGCCAATGTTCTAATGCAGACCGCCCAGTCCATGCTGGGACAGGCCAACCAGAACAGCAGCTCAGTATTGTCGTTGCTGCAGTAAACAGCAAAATAAATATACCAAGCAAAAAGGACAGCTCCAAGAGCTGTCCTTTATTATTGCTGTTCTTTATTAGTTTAAATCAGGCTTTATTGAATTTGTCCTTGCCTTGCTTGCAGCGAGGACATTTCCAGTCATCAGGCAGATCCTCAAAGGCTGTTCCCGCAGGAATGCCATTTTTCGGGTCACCTACAGCCGGATCATATACCTCTCCACATACGGAGCAGACATAGCGGCCGGTAGCCTGTCCCTGGGCGATTTCAGTTGGTGGAATGGTCTTTGGTGGATTATCGAGGTCCACGGTGCGTTTTGCCTCCAGATTCTCATAGCCCAATGGCGTATGGGTGGAGCAATATACCGTAGGATTGTTGCGAATAAACTCCCGTACCTTGTTCAAGGTATCACGGGCCGCCTCTTTATCCTCGAATACCACTGACAGTTTATTTTCGTAAAGAGCCTCATCAGTATAGGTTACATCACCATGCATCATATAGAAAAGACCGTCGGCTTCGGCAATGATGATGCTGTTGCCAGTGGTATGCCCCTTGGCCGGCAGCAGATAAACACCTTCGGCTATTTTCTCCGAGGCAGGGAAATTATGGTATGGACCGTCCTTGTACTCCACGCCGATTACATTATCGCCCTTGTATTCCGTAGCTTCCTTTTCTTCCGGTGACATGTAGATTTTTGCATTCGGGAAGCTCCGCAGCTCGCCGGTATGGTCCGCATGCTTGTGGGTTACGAGGATTTTTGTCACCTGCTCCGGCTGGTAGCCCAGGTCCTTTAATGCCGATACATAGTCCTTAATCCGGGAACCAAGAAAAATCTTTGTATTTTCATCCACCACCATATCCGGTGCCTCCGAAGGCATACCGGTATCCACCAAGATGATTTCATTGCCGGTATCAATGACAAAGTTTTGGAGTGTGGACCGATAACGCACACTGGCATCGAACTTTTCCGGCCCATCCTCACCACCTAAGGCGAAGGGCTGGAGCATAAATCCTTTTTCATAAAGTTTTACAGCCTTGATTTCCATCGCATACTCCTTTCATCTATTAACGTACACATTACACTGTTTTGCTATTTCTACAAGACCGTATCATATTCCTTCCATACTCAAAATTTTACCCCGTACTTTTAAAAAGGAGCCTACCCTTCCGCCAGGACCTTACTATAATTGTCCTTATCCGTATCCCCCTCCGTGCTTATCAGCAGTATGCGGGATTTTTCATCAAGTCCCAGCTTCTGACGGTAGCCGGACAGCTCCCCATCCTGCATGAGATGAACAAGAACCCCGGTAGTTACGGCACCGGACTCGCCGGAAACAACGGCAGTATCCTCTCCCCGGGGATAAGCTAGAATACGCATACCCTCGGCAGAGTAATAATCTTCACAGGATATAAAGGCACTGCCCAATTCTTTTAAAATGTCCCATGCAATCGGTGATGGCTCGCCGCAGCATAGCCCTGCCATCATGCTGTTCATGGCACCGGTGACAGCATGGATTTTCCCATCCCCAGCCTTGGCCGTGCGATAGAAGCAGTCAGCCTGGGTCGGCTCTACGACAATAATTTTTGGACATTCCTCCTGCCAGAGAGACGCCAAATATCCCGCAATGGCAGCCGCCATGCTCCCCACACCAGCCTGCAAAAAGATGTGCGTAGGCTTTGGACAGCTCCCCTTCTGCAAGGCCTGATCAATTTCACATGCCATGGTAACGTACCCCTTCATGATATCCTGCGGTATTTCCTCATACCCCGGCCATGCAGTATCCTGAACCAGCACCCAACCATTCTGTTGGGCCATATCATTGGCATAACGCACAGTGTCATCGTAATTCCAAGGCATAATCTCAGCATGGGCACCCAGACCAAGAATATTTTGCAGCCGTTCCTCCCGTGTACCCTGAGGCAGATATACCCAGGCCGGACAGCCCAGCAGCTTCGCCATCCATGCCACACCACGGCCATGATTGCCGTCCGTAGCCGTAACAAACGTGAAATTCCGAACCTTTTCACGGTATTTTTCCGAGGTAAGCTCCGCAAATGTATTCTCGTCCAGAGCAAGCTTCAGCTTCTCACACAGATATTTTGCTATGGCATAGCTCCCCCCAGTGCCTTGAAGGCATTGAGCCCAAAGCGTTTTGACTCATCCTTCAGCCATATCTGCTCCACACCGATGTGGCTGGCCAGGGCTGAAAGGCTCACCAGGGGTGTCGGCATATAGTCCGAAAGCCCCTTATGGAAAGCAAAGGTATTTCCCACCTCATCCGTTGATACACAGCTTTTTTTCTTCCAGGCATCCGCCTGAATATCCTGCGTGGCCATAAAAAATCATGGTCCATTTTCCTCTCCTCCAATCTTGTTTTTATGCATTAATTTTATAAAATATTGCAAAAAATGTAAAAAATATTTTGTTACATCATTTATTATATTATGCTACTATAAGTTTTTTTATACAAATTAATCATGTATCTTATATATAACAAAATACCTAAAATGTTATTGATTATTAACTAATTGCTATGGTAAAATTCCATGTAAATGTTGCTAATCCTCTGTTTATTTATGCATCACCATAGGGGGGCAAGTTATATGGCAAGCATTGAGGCTATGTTGAAAGCGGTATCACAAAAATACATATCCATGCATATCATTGATATTATTGCTGATACCTATGAAGCCATAAAATCTACAAAAAATATTGATGCACTCGTCCAGAGTGCAAACGGTGCACAGCAGGCCATTCAAACTGTTATGGATAAATTGGCCCAGGTGAAAACACGTAATATTATTAAGGAATTTACTACCTTTTCTACCTTGGATGAGCGGCTACGGGACAACCAAATCATCCGATGTACGTTCCTGACAAGAGACAATGGTTGGTGTGAAGCATCATTTATCCAATGTGACGATGACTGCCAGGATTCTGTTCGCACCGTAATATTTTTAGTAGAAGATATTAACGAACAGGTTCGCCGCGAGCATATTATGCGGGAACAGGTCAGGAAAGCCGAAGAGCAGGCTCTGAGGACAGAGGCTCAGGCTATTCGTGACCCATTGACAGGTCTTTTAAACCAGGCCGGTATAGAACGCTCCATAAATGATTTCATAAAGATGTGTCCCGAGGCCAGCTGCGTGCTTATGACCCTGGACATCGACAATTTTAAGCTTATAAATGATGTATTCGGTCATTGTGTCGGCGACAATGTATTGAAAACTGTGTCCGATATTCTAAATAAAAAATGTCCCAAGCCTTGTTTTCTTTCCCGCAATGGCGGCGATGAATTCATGGTATTTTTTACCAATACGACACTGGAGGAGGTTCGTCCCTTCTTTAAATCCTTCGTCAAACAAAAAAACATCTTTATGCACGATGACGAAGCTCATGAATTTTCCTTGTCCATGGGAGCTGCGGAATATCCTTTTCATTCGAAGGATTACGGAAAATTGCGGGAAATGGCAGACACCGCCCTCTATGATGTAAAACTAAATCATAAGGACGGTTTCAAATTCTATCATGACGGCATGGAGAAAAGAAACAGAGAGCAGCTGGGCTTTAATACGGATGATTTTATTCAGGGACTGCCGGGAGCTTTTATTGCATACAAGGTGGATACTGATGGTCATATAATATTTGCCAACGACGATGCCATCCGGCTGTTTGGCTGTGACAGTATGCAGGATCTCATGACCGTTTCCGAGGGAAAATTTATCAACATGATTCATCCCGAGGATTTAAAGCATGTACTCCGCTCAGTTTACGAGCAGTACCGTATTATCAGGAAAAACAAGGCAGCAGCAGAACGTACGAATGGATTTGTAAAATTCCGCATTGTAAACAAGCAGGGCCAGGAGATAAACGTAGAATGCTCCGGCCGCCGTGTCTGCAATAAATTGCACGGTGAAATAGTTTACGTATTTATTCAGGAAAGCCGCCTCAAGGAGCAATACTTAAAGCTTGCCGAAGGTATTTAACCTGTTAACTGCATAAAAACTTTAATGGGCCTCCAAAAAATTGGAGGCCCTATTAAATGGATTCCTTTATTCGGAATTTATATTTTGCCTTAGAATCGTAAGCCTTGAACAGTTTTCAGACAGCAATCCCTATCACTAAGCCATTTCAATACTGGAAGTACCACCAGGACGGATGGTTACGGAATATACACGGTACAAGTCAAGTCCATACCAGTAATCCTCTACGCCGTTATCATAAACTACCTTCAGATCCCAATACTGAACGCCATCTCTTGGGCTAAAGCCAATGAAGATATCCTGTCCTGGATAAAGAACATTGTTTGGTCCCAGCTCGTCCTGATAAATCCACTCAGAACTGGAAGTTGGGCTGATATAAACATAAACGATGGTTTTACCGGTACCATTTACCAGCGTAAAATCCTGACTGCCGGCCATTGCCGTACCACCAGAAATGGACAAGGCCATAACCAAGGTCAACAGGAAAATTTTTAATGCCTTTAAATGCTTCATACTAAATTTCCTCCTTTTACCAAAAAGTTAAACCCTAATACTGCTTACGACTTCTAAAGATATCCGGCTTCTGTTCTTTATATCCCCATTATCCCGGAAGTGTTATTATATTCTGATTTATTCTACACTACCTGTCGTTTTTCCTGCTAATATCTACTTCAATTATCCCATTAAAAACCCGATTATTGTACATAAACAGCAGGGCTTGAGGCCGGGAGGCCAGAAATGATGTGCCTTCAGGGGCATCCACTACCACATCGAAGACCTCGATGTGGTATTTTTTGTTGAGCTCCCGCCAATTGGTGAATCTAAAGCCCTCAATAACGGCAGAAGCACCCTGGCCAGATGGCAGCTGGTCCCGCCAGAAGGCAGCCGTCTGCTCCTGATATTTCTCGCGGTTCCAGTGCAAAAATTCCGGCCGGTTCTGTCCGCTGTCAGCGGTGAGAGCATCATAGCGCATAAGATTGTCCATAATCAGATATGAAGCATCCTGCTGCACCCTGTCTGTCCCACTGGCAGACTCCGCCACAGACCTGAAAAAAGCCCACAGATAGCCGTAGAGATTTTTGGCACTGACGGCCCGCTTGTGATTCCCCAGCTTTTCCCAATAGTCAGTAAAGCGGGAATAAAATTCAAAGGCATTGCCCTCAAAGAAGGTCTGAATCATATACTCGGAGGCTTTCAGACACCGTCCCGCATTGTGGTACAGCTCGAAAACCTGCTCAAAAATATGGAGCCAGCGAATCTGTCCATAATCCATCACATTATTGGACAGCACCTCATAAGGCCCGATATCCATGTACTTATAGTCGTATTCTGCCACCAGCTTCATCATGGCGGCCCCTTTGAGGAACTTCAAAAAGCCCAGCTGCAGCATATCCGTGTGGAGGGCGTACAAATCGTTGAAGGAACGTCCGAAGGAGGCCAAATCCTCTCCCGGCAGACCAATAATCAGGTCAGTATGAATATGCATATTGCCATTCTTCTGGAGGGCACTGATATTGCGGCAGATATCCTCCCAGTGATTAACCCTGGCAATGCGTTTCAAAACATCCTTGTTAGTGGTCTGAACCCCAATTTCCAGCTGCACCCGGCCCTTTGGCATGGACTGCAGCACCTCAATGGTTTCCTCATCCAGATAATCCACTGCCACCTCCAAATGAAAGTTGGTACGGCAGGAGTCCGGCAAGGCCTTTATATACTGAATAATTGGCAGAAAATGGGCCTTTTTCGCATTAAAGGTCCGGTCCACAAACTTAACCTGCCGCACATCATGGCCCACAAAGAAGTCCAAATCCGCAAACACCTCATCAAGAGGACGGAACCGTACTCCCGCTGTGGCACAGGACAGGCAATAGGCACAGGAAAACGGACAGCCTCTGGATGTTTCGTAATAAAGGATTTTGTCCTTTATTTCTGACATTTCGTCATCAATATAGGCAAAGGGCAGATGCAAAACCGACGGAGCCTCACTATCCATGCAGGTAACTGCCTGTCCATCATGAATAATGGTGTCCTCCCGCCAGGCGATACCCGAATTTTCAGGGGCAATTGTCAGCCTGCGGTTCCCGTCCAGAGCCTGTTGATTCACCACCAGCTCCATCAGCTCCTTGACGGCCTCCTCACCTTCTCCCCGGACCACGAAATCCACTGCCGGGTTGGCTGTCATAAACTCAGCCACCTCATAGGAAACCTCCGGCCCGCCGCAGATAATGACACACTCTGGCAATACCTTCCGTACCAATGGCAACACCTGCTTTACCAGCTCAATATTCCAGATATAGCAGGAAATCCCCAAAACATCAGGCTTATGGTCGTAAATTTCGCTGAGGATATCCGGAATGTAATTATTGATGGTAAGCTCCAGCAGCTCCGATTCAATATTAATTTCTGCCGCAGCCTGCCTAAGATAGCGGGCTGCCAGGGATGTATGGGAAAATTTGGCATTAAACGCCAGCCAGACAACTTTCTTCATAATAAAGCTCCAACACTAATATAGAAACAAAATTTTTTTCTCGGCAGGTACCAATATATATGTTTCTTTGGTATAATATGGAAGGATATGCACCGTTCTGAACGATACAGAGGACGGAATATGATAAAAAGGAATGTGATTTATAATGATACCAGAAAAGTTTATGCAGATTGGTGCTGCTATCATGCAGAACCCTGAAATGCTCCAGAAACTCAGCGAAGCAAAGAGCCCTCAGGAGGCCTATGAAATCGTAAAGGGCCTGCTGGGTGGCATGACCATGGAGGAATTCATGGCTACCGCTGCAACCCTGGCACCTCTTATCCCTGCTGACCTTACCGATGAGCAGCTGGCTGCTATGCCTGCCGGCAACATCATCAAGGCCTTCAAGGGCTGGGTTAAGGATCTGCCACAGGCTTGATTCCATCTGCATTTTAAAATGTCTATTATTAAAGGGACTGCAAAAGCAGTCCCTTTTTTGTTGCATTAATAAAAAATTTCCAAAACCTGTGGAACGGTTTCAATTTTCAATGGCAGCTTCGGCCCTATTTCACCATCGATATCGCTGGTGAGCTCCTCGGAGCATTCCACCTCAAAGGAAGCCGCCTGACGGTAGATAACCTCCTTGCGCTGGGAAATATCCTTCCCCGCCAACAGCTCAGTGGTAACAATCATCAAGTCCGCCACATTGCACTGCTTCATGATAATCAGATCCAGCACCCCGTCCTGAACACTGGCCTGTACCGCCGCATTTTTAAAGCTGGCCACCACGCTGGAATTAACTACCAAAAAGAGAAAAGCCTTCTCGTGGAATTCCTCCTTTTCCGTCCGCACCGTCAGATCAAAGGCCCGGAACTGTGGCAGGGTCTTCAGCCCATGAACATAATATGCCATCTTGCCAAAGGCATTCTTTAGGCGGGTATCCACCTCATGGGCAATGGATGTAACCATGCCGGCGCTGGCCACATTGATGAAGTAGTTGTCCCCCACCTTGCCCAGGTCAATTTTCATGGTATTGCCCGCCGCAATGCGGTCAAAATATTCATCAGTATCAAGGTGCAGATATGTGGCAAAATCATTGGAGGTGCCGGTACCAATAATGCCCATTGGCAGCTCCAGCTTTTCCTTCATTATAAGGTTAACTATCTCATGGACGGTGCCATCACCACCGGCAGCAATAATTCCATCGGGAGCCGCCAGCCTGATAAAGTCCACCAAATCCTTATTTTCCGGGGTAGTCCGATAAGGAATCACCATGCAGCCCCGGCTCTGGAGCTTATAGATTATTTCATCAAGGCGTGTTTTGAATACCGCCTTGCCGGAAACCGGATTATATACCAAAACAAGTTTTTTCATATTGTTTTATACAGTCCTTCTGCGCAAATTATATGAATTATTAAGCCTTAATCCTTGTAAACACCCAGCTTGTGCATAGCCTTGATACCAAAGCGGCCAATCATTGGAATGCGGGCCATATCCTCCTCCATCATGCCACCGATCATCAGCAGCACCGTGAGATAAACCACACAGCCCACCAGACAGGCCCCGAAGGTGGAAATAATACTGCTGCTCCAGGCTGCCAGGGTGTAATCGTAGAAATACCATACGGAGGCCGCCATAACCACGGCAGCAACTGCCGTCTTTAAGAACTGCGGTATCTCCATGCGATAGCCAATATATTTATAGATAAAGAACATATTAATAACGGCTGCCACACCCATGTCAGCTGCTGTTGCCCAGGCCGCACCCATGATACCCAGCCAAGGCTGAGCAACCAGGGTCCAGTTCAGGAAAACCTTGGCCACAGCCGCAATAATCATGTTGACCATAGGAATAGATGGATGGCCAAGACCCTGCAGCACAGCGGTGGAAACCTGATGAAGTCCCAGCAGCACAATGCTTACAGCAGAGACCATAATAGCCGGGCCTGCATTTGGTGCATTGTATATTAATGAAGCAATCGGAGTAGCCAAAACGAAGACTATTACAAAGGCCGGGAAGCATACCGCATTGGAAATGCGGATTCCGGAGGCCGTCTGACTGAATACCAGCTTGGCATCGTTAAGGGCCCGGGCCTTGGAAATGGCCGGAACAAGGCTAACCGCCAAAGAAGCTGTTATGATGGTAGCCAGATTTACCAATGGCACTGCCATACCAGTGAGATAACCAAAGAGCTCAGTAGCTTCGTTGACACTGTAGCCTGCCACCTCAAGGCGCTGTGGCACAATGGCCAGGTCCAGATTGGACACTACAGGCAGCATAATGCTGGCCGCCGATACTGGCAGTGACAAAGCGAAAATACGCTTGATAATGCCCCAGTTGGAGGTCTTTTCCGTATCCGGAAGGGGCTTCAAGTCATGGCCAAACTCATTGACGATATCCTGCTCCAGCTTCCAGTGGAAATAAACCAGCACAATGAGACCGGTTACCGCACCGGCAAAGGCACCCAGACTGGCACCCGCCGCAGCGTAATCCAGACCATAAGGCAGGAACAGGCTGGCGAACATAATCATAGTCACAACCCGGAAAATCTGCTCCACTATCTGGGAAACAGCCGTCGGGGTCATGCGCTGCCAACCCTGCAGATAACCACGGGAGCTGGCCAAAAGAGTAACGAAGAAAATGGCCGGTGCCAGGGCCACTACGGACCAGTAGGCACGGGCATCACGGATAAAGTGGAAATCAATGAGCCACTGGGCACCAAAATAAGTCAGCAGCGAGAACACGATACCAGTCACAAACATCAGTGACATGGATACCTTGAACACCCGCTTGGCACCCAAAATATCCTTCAGAGCCACACGCTCAGCGGTAATAATGGAGATTGCCACCGGCACGCCGGCAGTGGATACACTTAAGGCGAAAAAATAAATTGGGAAGGCCATCTGATACAAACCGATACCTTCACCGCCCAAAATTCGGGAAACAAAAATCCAGTTCAAGGAGCCAATAACCTTTACGACGATACCCGCCACCGTAAGGATCAAGGTTCCCTTCAGCAGGGATTCACCCTTATTACTTTTATTATTTTCGGAAACTTCCTGAGTACTAATCTTGCTCACACCCTCATAGGTAATAAATTATAGTTGTAAGCTACCCTGTTATTGTGCTTTAATAATAACTGTAGCTGTTTATTCTTGTATTATGGCACACTTTGCCATGCTAAAATATTGTATCACTTACAGTCATAGACTGCAAGCACGCGAGGAGTCTATAACATGGATATAAATATCATCGACTTTAACACATCCATCGGCGTGAAAAAGCCCCGTACCATTCAGGGCATGGCCAACACTCCTGACTGTCCCTTCTGCGACGTGGAGCATCTGGTGGATATCATCGACACGGATGACAATATCATACTATTGAAGAATAAATACAACGTAATGGAGCCCTCGGACCAGCTGGTGCTCATTGAAACGGACCAGTGCAAGTCCGACATTCCCGATTATTCCAAGGAGCAGATGCGCCGGGTAATCCACATGGGCGTTAAGCACTGGATAGAAATGCTGAACTGCGGCAAGTACCGCTCCGTTATTTTCTTTAAAAATTTTGGTCCCATGTCCGGCGGCACCATACAGCACCCTCACATGCAGCTGGTGGGCTATCCTGAGCTGGATCCGGATCTGATGTTTGACCCGGTGGAATTTGAAGGCCTGAAAATATATGAGGATAAGGGCGTGGAGCTTAACACCTCCACCAATCCCCGCATCGGCTTTTCCGAATACAATCTGGTACTGCACCATGAGGCCTATGGCTCCACCGACTTAAAGGACAAGGTGGCCCTGATGCCCCAGAAGGACAGCCTGGATTTGCTGGCGGACCTTATAAAGGAAACCGTAACCTTTATGAAGGGCTACTTCAACCGGCCAAATTTCAGCTATAATCTCTTCTTTTATAATGTAGAGGGAAAAATGCGGGTAAAGGTCATGCCAAGGTTTGCCACCCCGCCAATGTATGTGGGCTACAACATTCACCTGCGGCCTACCTCCATTCCGTCCTTTGCGGATAACCTGAAGGCTCACCTTAAGGAGCGGGGTTACAGTAAATAACCCAAAATATTAAATTAATTTCATCAATTTTCTTAATTATTAAAACCGAAATTGCCTTCACCAAAGGTAATTTCGGTTTATTTTGTTCAATGTCTATTTAGATTAGTCTAATGTACATTTTGGCGATACATTATTATGTGTAAATTATACATATTTGTCCGACTATTTTTGATTTTTTATTCCTAGAAGCAATACAAATGGCATAAATACTGGATTTTTAAAAATTGTTCCGTGTTTTGAATCATGTTACAAGTTTACACATTTTCATGGAGAAATGTCTTTCCTTTTTATTTTTAGTGTGTTATAATAACGCTCGTATACTAAAACGAAAAGAGGTTTTGATCATGGAATCAAGAAAATCCTTTGGTGGATCATTTGGATTTGTTCTGGCCGCTGCCGGTTCCGCAGTTGGTCTTGGTAATATCTGGAGATTCCCTTATCTGGCAGCAAAGGACGGCGGCGGATTGTTCCTGCTGATTTACTTTGTACTGCTTCTGACCTTCGGTTTTGCATTGCTGACAACCGAAATCGCTATCGGCCGTAAGACCAAGCAGGGTCCTTTGACCGCCTACTCCCGCATCTGCAAGAAATGGCGTTGGCTGGGTCTGCTGGCCTGCTTAATTCCGGCAATTATCATGCCATACTACAGCGCTATCGGCGGCTGGGTTATCAAGTACTTCCTGACATTTACCACCGGCAGCTACGTGGAAGCAGCGCAGGATGGTTATTTTGTAGGCTTTATCACCGCTCAGCATGAGCCACTTGTTTACATGTTCCTGTTCCTTATGGCTTGTACAGCAATTATTCTTTTAGGTGTAAACAAGGGTATTGAGGCATCCTCAAAGATTATCATGCCGGCCCTCATTTTATTGATTATTGCCATTGCAATTTATTCCCTGACCATCACCCACACCGATGCCAATGGTGTTACCAGAAGCGGTATGGACGGTCTGGCGATTTATCTTATTCCGAATTTTGAAGGCCTGACCTTCAGCCACTTTATGAGTGTACTGGTGGATGCCATGGGTCAGCTGTTCTTCTCCCTGTCCGTTGCCATGGGTATTATGGTAGCTTATGGCTCCTATGTAAGTGACAAGGCCGATGCCGTTTCCTCTGTAAACCGCATTGAGTTCTTCGATACTCTGGTATCCTTCCTGGCAGGTCTGCTGATTATCCCTGCTGTATTCACCTTCATGGGCAGTGAGGGTCTGTCCGCTTCCGGCCCGGGCCTCATGTTCATCTCCCTGCCAAAGGTATTTGAAAGCATGGGCACCGCCGGCATTATCGTAGGCATCATGTTCTTCCTGATGGTACTTTTTGCAGCTGTTACCAGTGCCGTATCCATCATGGAGGCTGTAGTAGCCAGCTTCATGGACTACTTCCACATCACCCGTGTAAAGGCAGCTCTCGCTGAGTTTGCCATTGCCCTGGTATTTGGTACCATCGTATGCCTTGGCTACAACGTATTGTACTTTGAACTGCCACTGCCAACCGGCAGCACCGGCCAGGTTCTGGACGTAATGGACTACATTTCCAACAGCATCTTCATGCCGATTATTTCCATCGGTACCTGTATCATGATTGGTTGGGTTGTAGGGCCACAGGTTGTTATTGACGAAATGGAAAAGAATGGCGAAACCTTCAGCCGTAAATACATTTACATTGCAATGATCAAGTACATTGCACCGGTTCTTCTTTTCATTCTCTTCCTGAAGTCTTCTGGCATGATCAGCTTCTAAAATTGCATTTTAAAAGGACTGCTCACAACGAGCAGCCCTTTTTTATTTGTCAGTATCCGCTTCAAAGACATCCACACAATCATGAAAATCGCAGGCCGCCCCTTTTACGGATATGCGATTGCCATCTTCAAAAAAATGCTCCAGCCATATATAAAACATCTCCGTGGAATCAAATTCCCAGGATTTAGCATCCAGCCATTCCCGCAGCCGATGATTGCTGGTAAAGTTCTTCTCTATGCGCATCCAAACCACCTCCGGATAAATTTCTCTCCTATGATTCCTAATATTTTCTATAATTGTACCAAAAATCCTGCCTAAAATGCAAAAATCAAAAAATTCTGTTGCATTCTATTGATTTATTCCTTGCAGTAAGAAAAATCCCTTGATAATATAATCTTATTATCCAAGCACAAGGAGTCACACAATTATGAGGACAGAACGAATAAACTCCATAGATATTTTTCGGGGGCTGACCATTTTCGTAATGATTCTGGGGAATCTGTCTCCCGATTCCACATATACCTACCCGACACTGCTCCACCGCGACTACACCGGGGTCAATATCATCGATATTGCCTTCCCCACCTTTATCTTTATTATGGGAGTGTCAACTGTATTTGCCCAGTCCCTGCAATATGCAGACTGGCTGGGAATGGTCCTGAAAAGAACCATAATACTTATTATATTGGGACTGCTGGTAAATCATGTGGCTCTGCTGTGGACTGTCCTGTTCACACCGGATTATACCGTGGCCCAGGCCACCAGCGATTTTCTGAATTATTTTCGCCCCTTTGGCGTATTGCAGCGGATTGCCCTGGTATATCTTATAGGCACCATTATCTATCAGAAATTTTCCCATCCATGGACCCTCTTCATTATTTCCATTATTCTGATGGGGATGTCCACCATGGGATACCATCTGTACAATCCAGCTGACCCCTTTGGGGAATTGAACAATATAAGCCTTTACGTGGACCAGCACCTGCAGGGAAGCCAGCATAATTATCTGCAGGCCGCCAGCGACCCGGAGGGTCTGTACGGCACCATCAATGCCACCGCCACCATGCTTTTGGGCTGCTTTGCCGGCTTAATGATAAAATCCCGTCAGGAATTCCGCCTGAAGGACAATAACACACGGAAAAAGCTGTTTGCCACAGGAATTCTCCTGATTCTGGCCGCCTGGGGCTGGTCACAGTGGGAAATCATCAGCAAGCCCCTGTGGACAGCTCCTTATGTCCTGTCCATGGCCGGTCTGGACATGATATTGCTGTCCCTTATGGAAGGCCTCACCGACAGTGCCCTCTTCCGTTTTTTGCTTCACCCTCTAAAGGCACTGGGGCGAAATCCTATTTCCATTTACCTACTGGCTGAATGGGGATTGGCTTTACTTTGTGCTGTGCCCTACATGGGAGAGTCATTGTATATGTACATCTACCACAGCTGTTTCTTCTCCCCGGAAACACCATATTTCAGCACCTTCGGCTACACCCTGATGTGGGATGTTGCCCTTGTAATGCTGGCAGAAATCATGCACTGGAAAAATGTTATCATAAAAATCTGAAAATAACTTAAATGAGATTAAACGAAAAGAAGACTTCCAGAATCCCAGGATTCCGAAAGTCTTCATTTTTATTGTCTTTTATCTTGTATGTTTTACAGAATTTCTACCAGTTCAATCTGGAAATTCAGTTCCTTGCCAGCCAGCTCGTGGTTGGCATCAAAGGTAATCTCTGTATCGGTCTTTTCGGTAACGGTTACAGGGAAAGGCTGTCCCATAGGATTGGTAAGGAATACCCGCTGACCCTTTTCCAGATTCTCAGCCCCCGGAACCTCAGCAATCTCCACGGTCATAATGGCATTAGGATCTGCCTCGCCATAGGCATCCTTTGGCTCCATGTGGGCATCCTTGATCTCTCCCACCTTCATATCAGCCACAGCCACATCAAAGCCGCGAATCATCATGCCGGCACCGCATACAAATTCCAGCGGCTCACCGCGGTCATAGGAGGAATCAAACTGGGTACCGTCGTTGAGGGTCCCCTTGTAATGAACCCGAACCTTCTTGCCGACATTAGGGCCTTCAATGCCCGGAACCGTATGGGAACCACAGCCGCCGCAGCCCTCGTGGCCGCCACAGCCACCTTCCTCATGATGGCCGCAGTCATGGTCCTCACCGTGATGGTGATCACAGTTTACACCGGAATTTACCAGCTCACCGGCCAGATAGGCCTCCACAGCAGCATCCACATCCCCGGAAGCTCCGGCACACAGCTCAATGCCTGCATTGGCCAGCGCCTGCTGGGCACCGCCGCCAATACCACCACAGATAAGCACATCAATGGAATTATCTGCCAAAAGACCAGCCAAAGCGCCATGCCCACTGCCATTGGAGCCCATAATCTCTGAAGATACTACCTTATTGTCCTCAACCTCAAAAACCTTGAAGCTCTCAGTCTTGCCAAAATGCTGAAAAACATTGCCATTATCATATGTTACTGCAATTTTCATCTATATACGCACCTCTTTTGAAATATCCAAATTATCAAATCACATCTTTCCATATGATAATATAGGCCACCATAAAAGTCAATAAGTCAAGCTATACCTCAGTTTTCACAATAACCATCTTGGCGGAGCCCTCGGCGCTGATGGAGCCATCCTCCAAAATGATTTCCGACTTCATTTCCACCACGTTGCGCTTACGGCTTTCCACCCAGCCACGGATGGTAAGGGGCATACCTACAGGAGTAGGCTTGCGGTATCGGATTTCCAGCTTTCCCGTAAATGCCGGCTCCCCTATGGTAAACAGGTAGCCTCCCATGGCCTCATCCAGCATGGTGGAAATAATGCCCCCGTGGACCACCCCACCAAAGCTCTGGTAGTTCTTGTCCACCGTGGTTTTGGCAATATACTGGTTGGAAATTATCTTAAAATCCAGCTTTAAGCCAATAGGATTATTCTTGCCGCAGGCAAAGCAGTTTCCCGTATCCTCCATTTTTCTCAGTTCTTCATCTGTTGGCATTACCGCACCTCCGAAATTCTATTGCAGTTTTACATATATTCACATATCACATCTTTTCATATATTAATATAGGAAAAAATAACAGTCAATAAAGGGATTTTCTGCATAATTCGGCAAAACGAAAAACCGCTGAGCAAATGAGACTCAGCGGTTGAATTTTTAGCAAATGAGCTGGGAGCTTATACGGCCTTGAAAGCCTGGTCAAGGTCGGCAATAATGTCGTCAATGTGTTCAGTACCGATGGAAAGACGGATGGTGCTACGGCTAATGCCCACATCAGCCAGCTCCTCATCAGTGAGCTGGGAATGGGTAGTGGTTGCCGGATGGATAACCAGGGACTTCACGTCAGCTACATTGGCCAGGAGAGAGAAGATCTTCAGGCTGTCAATGAACTTGAAGGCTTCCTCCTGTCCACCCTTGATTTCAAAGGTGAAGATGGAGCCGCCGCCATTAGGGAAGTACTTCTGGTAAAGAGCATGATCCGGATGGTCGGAGAGGCTTGGATGATTAACCTTGGTTACCTTAGGATTCTTTACGAGATAATCAATAACCTTCTTGGTGTTCTCTGCATGACGCTCCAGGCGGAGGGACAGGGTCTCAGTACCCTGCAGGAGCAGGAATGCAGCAAATGGAGAAATGGTAGCACCCTGATCACGGAGCAGAATTGCACGGATATAGATAGCAAATGCTGCCTTGCCGGCGGCCTCAGTGAACTTTACGCCGTGATAGCTTGGGTTTGCCTCGGAGATCCATGGATACTTGCCGCTCTTGGCCCAGTCGAAGTTACCGCTGTCCACGATAACACCGCCCAGAGTAGTACCATGACCGCCAATGAACTTGGTAGCGGAATGTACCACGATATCTGCACCGTGCTCAATTGGACGGATAAGATACGGAGTACCAAAGGTGTTATCAATTACCAGTGGCAGGCCGTGCTTGTGGGCCAGCTTGGCAATAGCATCAATATCCGGAATATCGGAGTTAGGATTGCCCAGGGTCTCAATGTAGATAGCCTTGGTATTCTCCTGAATAGCTCCCTCAATTTCCTTCAGGTTGTGGGCATCCACAAAGGTAGTCTCAATGCCATAAAGTGGCAGGGTGTGTGCCAGAAGATTTGCAGAACCGCCGTAGATGGTCTTCTGAGCAACAATATGCTCACCGGCCTTTGCCAGAGCCTGAATGGTATAGGTAATGGCTGCGGCACCGGAAGCCAGGGCCAGACCGGCTACACCGCCCTCCAGAGCTGCGATTCTTTCCTCAAATACGCCCTGGGTGGAGTTGGTCAGGCGGCCGTAGATGTTACCAGCATCTGCCAGACCGAAGCGGTCAGCTGCATGCTGGGAATTGCGGAATACATAAGAGGTAGTTGCGTAAATTGGCACTGCTCTTGCATCAGATGCTGGATCTGGGTTCTCCTGACCTACGTGAAGCTGAAGGGTTTCAAATTTATAGTTGCTCATAATAAAATCTCCTTTTCAATCCAATATTATTTAATGATAATTTCTCAATAATTTTCAGCGAAATCGTAGCAAATAAAAACGGGGGCTTTATCCAAGCTCCCGGGCACATGGCTGCACAATCAGCTGCATTCCAAAAAAGACGGACGCATCTGGCCATCATTACATGCCCGGGAGTAGCACATTCGACAAACCCATGCTGCTGTCTTACAGGTGTTGTTTACTCCATACATAGCATCCATCTCCTCTCTTCCAGTATTAGTCTTTAATCTTCAATCTTTGTTGCTCAATTTCGATGTCTTAATATTAAACCTATATGCCTACTATGTCAATAGGTAAAAATAAAAATTTGAAAAATCCATTTACCATAGGGTAAAATAGGTTTAAAAGGAGGGTGTCGTATGATTTCAACAAAGGGAAGATATGCAGTAAGATTTATGATAGACCTGGCCCAGCAGCCCGATGACAAGCCGGTAACTCTGGACGATGTGGCACAGCGTCAGGAGATTTCCAAAAAATATATGGAGCGAGTGGTAAAAATGCTGGTAAGTGCCGGACTGGTTAAGGGTACCAGTGGCAAGGGCGGCGGCTACCGTCTCCTGAAAAAGCCGGAGGAATACAATGTTATGGAAATTCTTCAGATTACCGAGGGACGCCTCACCTCAGTAGCCTGCCTCCAGGAGGGAGCAGAACAGTGTCCCCGGGAGGCAAATTGCCTGACAGTGCCTATGTGGAGGCTCTTTGACGAAATGGTCAGTGATTTCTTCACCAATATAACCATTGCCGACCTGATCAGAGGTCATGAATAACAAATAACAAGTAAACAAAACAAAAAGCAGAAACCGCGTAACAGCGATTTCTGCTTTTTAATTTCTGCACAACTGGTGCAGCCATATTATTTTTTCTTGGACGCCTCGTATTCAGGAACAATCCTGTTCTTGGCAATCTTGCCCGTAGAGGTTCTCGGCAGGGCCTCCACCTCATGAAATTCACGGGGAATCTTGTAGAGGGCCAGATTTTTCTGGAGATACTTCTTCAAATCACGCTTATTGACGGTCTCCCCCTCATTTACGGCGTAGAAGCAGGCTCCCGCATTGCCCCGTAGCTTGTCCGGCACACCCACCACGGCACATTCAGTAATGCCCGGATAGTGATATACCAGCTCCTCAATTTCCCGTGGGTACACGTTCTCACCCATGGAAATAATAATATCCTTAATGCGGTCCACCACATAGAGGAAGCCCTCCTCATCCTCACGGACCACGTCACCGGTGTGGAACCAGCCGTCCTGCATGGCATCGGCCGTAGCCTCCGGCAAATTCCAGTAGCCCAGCATGACATTGTCACCCTTGACCACCAGCTCGCCAGCCTCACCAGGAGCCACTTCCTGGTTATCACCGTTCATGATCTTATATTCAATGCCCTTTACCACCGGCCCGATGGAGCCGATTTTGGCGGTAGCCGGGGAATTCATGGTAACCACCGGCGCGGTTTCTGACAGGCCATAGCCCTCGCACAGGGTAATGCCAAAGTTATTCTTAAAGTCCTGTGCTATCTTCAATGGCAAAGTAGTGCCGCCGCTTACTACCATCCGCAGGGACTTCATGTCCTCCGGCTTGGCCAGCTTATTTAAAAGGGCACAGATACTAGGCACCACATGGGTATCGGTAACCCCATATTCCCGAATGGTCTCAATGGTCTCCTTTGGAGTAAACTTATCCAGAATAACCATCCTGCCCCCCACATAAAGCGGATACATGACGGACAGGGTCCAGCCAAAGCAGTGATACATCGGCAATACGCACAGCTCCACCAGATCGCTGGTGCCATGGGCTACCTCATGATACTGCTCATCATTGGCAATAATATTTCTGTGGCACAGCACAGCTCCCTTTGGATTGCCGGTGGTGCCGGAGGTGTAAATAATTACACATGGCTCCGTATCCTTGAAGTCTTCCGGCAGCTTCGGTGCAGCCGGGCAATTCTGGTTCTGGTAGCAATATCTAAGGTCATGCTGCCGGAAATTCCCCTGATAATTCAGTTCCTTCAAATCCTCGTCTATTTCCAGCTCCTTGTAGGTCAAAACGTGGTCAATGCCTGCATCCTTGACGATATAGGCAATCTCACGGTTACTGAGCTGAAAATTAATCGGAACAGCCAGGGCTCCCAAAGACACAATGGCCACATAGGCAAACAGAATATCCGCCGAATTGCGGGAAAACAGGCCAACCCGGTCCCCCTGCCTTACCCCCAGACTATACAGATAATTGCGGTATTCATCCACAATATCCTGCAAATCCTTATAGGTAAACTGGCGATCCTTATCTATAACAGCAATTGCATCGTCCTTGCCACGATATGGTAAATCATGTATTAACATATAGCTTTTACACTCATCCTTCTACTATAATCTCTCACTATCTCTTTTTGTCTAACTGATATAGTATAACAGAATTTCATCACATTGCCAATTAATTCATATCAAATATGACTGACAATTTCAAACATCAAAATAAAAAAACTCCATAAATAATATTAGCTACAAACGATAATAAAACAGCATAGATTGTGATATAATACTATAGAAAAAAGGAGGGTTTTATTTGAATGATTTAACTATTCGCCAAAAGCTATATATGGTATTTGGTTTGTTGCTGCTTATTATCACTGCAACCAACCTCTTTTCCGGGTATAGTTTAAACAGCATTAACAATGGTGCCATGCGAATTGCTACAGAGCATCTTAATGGTGTTTTGGCTGCATCCAATAGTAACCAGACCTTGACCGACTACCGTCAGGGTGAATATGGCATTTTCACAGCAACTACTCTGCCAAATAGGATTTATGCCATGCAGCAGACAAAAAAACTGGGGGATCAGCTGGACATTGCCTTTAAGGATATCGAACCAACCCTTACTGGTGAAAACGCAACCCGTTTCCAGACCATTGTCAGCAACTGGCAGACCTATCGGAAAAACTCCGAGGCTATGATTAATCTGATTTCAGAGGGCAAACAGGCTGAGGCTGCTGTTATGCTTGATAAATCCAAGCAGGACTATCAGGTTATCAGTAATGATCTTACAAAGCTCCTGGATTCACAGAAGGATTTTATCCACGCTGAAACAGCAGACGCAGAAGCAAAGTATGCTGCTACCAGAAATACTTTAATCTTTACTTTTATAATAATCCTTGTTCTGTCCGCATTTATGGGCTGGTATCTCAGCTCCACTATTCAGAAGTCTATCACCTATCTGATGAATATCTCCAAGGAGATTGCTGGTGGTAATCTGACAGTGGATGTTTCCGCCAAAACCAACGACGAATTCGGTGAGCTGACAAATTCCTATAAAGACACAGTTCATAATCTCCGTACCCTTATTGGACATATTCATAAAACAGCGCAGGACGTTTCCGGATTTGCCAAGCAGCTTACGGAAAATGCTGAACAGTCTGCCCAGGCAACCAATCAGGTGGCTATGTCCATCACCAATGTGGCAGCCAATGCCAACATGCAGGAAAGTGCCGTAACCAATTCCTCAAATGATATCAACCTGCTGGCTGAAAATCTTGAGGGCTTTGCAAATAAGGCTTCTGCCTCCAACGAAGCTGCCCACAATGTACAGGACATTGCCAGCCATGGTGCAGAATCCATTGCTGATGCAGTTCGTCAGATGGAAGAAATCTCTGATGCAGTTATCAAATCATCTGAGGTTATTAAACAGCTGGCTGAACGCTCCAACGAAATTGGTACCATCAGTGATACTATTGCAAGTATTGCATCCCAGACAAATCTGCTGGCTTTAAACGCTGCTATCGAGGCTGCCCGTGCCGGTGAAGCTGGCCGTGGCTTTGCTGTAGTAGCTGAGGAGGTTCGCAAGCTGGCTGAGGAATCCAACACTGCCGCTTTACGTATAGCAGATCTGATTTCCGATATCCAAAAGGATACGGATCATGCTGTTAACCGTATGAATCGGGGCACCGAGGTTGTGAAGGCTGGTCAGGAGGTTGTCACCAACGCCGGTGATGCTTTCAATCAGATTGTTAGTGCTGTTGAGAACCTGGCTGAGCATTCCCGTGATATTCTTAACGAGGCCACCAGCTCCTCCTCCAACGCCGCCAACCTGGTTAGCAACATGGCTGCACTTGAGAAGACTGGCAGAGAAGTGGCCTCTGAAACCGAATCCGTATCTGCAGCTACTGAAGAACAGGCAGCTTCCATGGACGAAATTGCCAATGCCAGCCGCAAGATGGCAGAGCTCTCTGTTGACCTGCAGAATGCTACTGACAAATTTAAGATTTGATTGTCAAAAGGAGAGAATATTAAGTGAAAAAAATAATCGCTTTAGCATCACTTTTACTTCTTGTAGCAGCCTTTCTGGTTAGCGGATGCGGTTCTGACAACGGTTCCAACAAGAAAGTTGCTATAAGCTTTGCCAATTCATCTGCCAGCTGGCAGAAAAACGGCAACAGCGTGAAGGAAGATCTGGAAAAAGAGGGCTTCCAGGTTGATCTGCAGTTTGCTGATACCGAGGATCAGCAGATTGAACAAATAAAGAAGATGATTCAGGACCGTCCTGGCTGCCTCGTTATTGGCGCAGTAAATGGTGAAAAACTCACCGAAGTTTTAAAAGACGCAAAGGCGGAAAACATTCCTGTCATTGCCTATGACCGTCTGATTATGAATACTGATGCTGTATCCTACTACGCTTCCTTCGATAATGAGGCTGTTGGTAAGGCCATGAGTGAATATCTGGTGGCAGCCCTTAACCTCAAATCCGGTGCTGGTCCTTACAACATTGAGGTATTTGCCGGGGATCCAAAGGATAACAATGCTCACATGTTCTTTACCGGTTCCATGGAGGTGCTTAAGCCATACTTCGATAATGGTCAGCTTGTAAGCCGCAGTAATGAAACCAGCTTTGAGCAGGCTGCCACCAAGGACTGGGACGGTAAGAATGCTCAGGCCCGCATGGACAAGCTCATCAGCACCTACTATTCCGATGGTAATCTGGCTGCTGTTCTTGCTCCAAATGATGGCTGTGCCGCTGGCATCCGTGCTTCTTTACAGGCAAATTATCATGGTGCTTGGCCACTTATTACCGGCCAGGATGCCGAAGCCAGTGCCATTGAGGCCATCCGCTCTGGTACTCAGGCTATTACCATTTATAAATCCTCAGATGACCTTAATGCTAAGTGTATCCGCATGATTAAGGCCGTAGTTGAGGGAACTCAGCCTGCCATCAACGACAAAACCACCTACAATAATGGTGTTATGACGGTTCCGGCTTATTTGTGTATTCCAATGATAATCGATAAGGACAACACAAATCTCGTAAAATAATAATCTGTTTTGTACGTAGAAAACGCCTTGACTCAGTGAGCCAAGGCGTTTTAAGTTTGTCATCGTTGTTTATTTTTGGAATTAGTCGCTGGAAACAGTGTTCTCAATGGAAACATACTTCAGCATAATATGACCGCTGGTTCTGTTGGTAGCCAACGGAACATTATGTACGTCACACAGTCTCAGCAGAGCGTTGATATCCGGCTCATGAGGCTGGGAGGTAAGCGGATCGCGGAGGAAGATTACATAATCTATCTCACCGGTAGCAACCTTGGCACCAATCTGCTGGTCACCGCCCAGAGGACCGGACATCATGGTCTCAACTTCAATGCCATACTTTTCCTTAATCTTGGTACCAGTGGTATTGGTAGCAATCAGATGGCAATCCTGCAACAGATCAATATGCTGCTCCACGAACTCCAGCATTTCTTCCTTCTTCTTATCATGAGCAATCAGTGCAATAGTATGCATGTAAATCAACCTCTTTTCTTGTTCCTTTTTGTTTCAGCGACAATTCTAACCCCAATACATGAAAATACCATGTAAAAACATCAAAATTGCCCCTGCAGTTAATTATACATCAGATAGTCTCCTAATTGCACTGTATTCTTTATATTTCTCAGTCCATTTTAAAGCTCTCAACTGCCTTGAGCATATCCTGGGCCATTTCCGCCAGAACGCCACTGGAGCTTTCGATCTCACTCATGGTAGCGGTAAGCTGCTCGGTAGCCGCCGATACGCTCTCCGCCTCGGCAGAAACGGAAGAACTCTTTACCGATACTGACTGGATGGCAGCACCTATGGTCTTGGTATTTTCATTAAGGGAGGTGACAATATTGTTCATCCGCTGGGATTCGTCAGCCACATTGCGGACCATTTCCGCAATCTCACCAAAGCTGGTACCGGAATCCTGTACCACCTTGGTGCCGGCCTCCACCTGGCTTACACCCTCCTTCATTACGGCTACAGCTCTTTGGCTCTTGGCCTGAATGGAGGTAATGAGTCCCGCAATCTCACCGGCAGACTCACTGGACTGCTCGGCCAGCTTTCGTACCTCATCTGCTACAACCGCAAAGCCACGGCCATGCTCACCGGCCCGGGCTGCCTCAATGGCGGCATTCAGGGCCAACAGATTGGTCTGGCCTGCAATGGAGGAAATTGTGTCAACAATCTTGCCAATGCGGTCAGATTCCTCACCCAGCTCAGTAATAACATCGGCGGACTGCATAACAGAATCGTGAATCAGCTTCATCTGGTCCACGGCCCCTTCTACGGTCTTGGCCTCGCTGACAGCCTTTTCCTGGGTGGTCCGGACTACCTCACTGGACTGCTGAATAGTAGTCACGAAATTGGTCATGTGCTGACCCAGATCCTCAACCTGTCCGTTGGCCGTCTCTATTTCCGTAAACTGCTCAGAGCAGTTGCCGGCCACATTTACCATGGAATTGGCCACGGAATGGGATACCTCGGCAGACTGACGGGCGCTGTTGTTCAGATGGGAGGCCGAATCAGTAACCTGATGGGCTGTAGAAACAACCTTTTTCATCATGTTGCTGATATTATTCTGCAGGGTGGTGAGGGCCTGCCCCATTTCACTGATTTCATCATCAGTATCATATACATCGCCGCCGCTTCGTCCCCGACGGAAATCACCGGTAGCCAACACCTTAAGACGATCTGTAACCTGCATAATAGGCCCTACGATACGGTTGGCAAACACATAACCAATGCCAATAAAAATCATCTGGAGAACAATCACAAAAATGCCCATTTTAACGAGGCTGGCTCTGAGAGCCGCATTGGCCTCCACTTCCTGCTGGGCCACCATAGTATCAATATAATCAATCCAGACACCAGTGCCCAGTACCCACTGATAAGGAGCAAAGGACACGGTATAATTACGCTTTGGCAACGGAGTATCCTCACCTGGCTTGGCGAACATCAGGTCAGTAAAGCCGCCGCCGTCCTTGCGGCCGTTCTTGATCATTTCCTCAATAAAGCGGGTACCATTAGGGTCAACGGAATCAATGCGGCTCTTGCCCTCAGTAGGACGTCCCAGCAATACCACATTGACACCCTCATAGGTATCAATCCAAAAATAACCGGCACCATTATCGTATCTCATGGCCCTTACCCGGTCAGCAGCCTCCTTCCTGGCCTGTTCTTCTGTCATAAGGCCCTGCTGCTGCAAGCCGTAAACATAATTAATTACGGATACAGCACTTTCCGTCTGGTCCTTCAGCTGCTTCTCAATATCCTGGGTCAGGGTTGCCCGATAAGACTCAACCTGTCTCTTGGACTCGTCTACCATGCTGTAGACCATCATGGCACCGATGCAGAATGTAGTCAGCAACGAAATACTGACAACAACAAAAATAACCTTGTTTTTCAACGAAAGTTTCATAGTAATACCTCCCCTAAAAGCTTTCCAAATAAACCCCTATCTTCATAAGCTCGAACCAGCAAGCGTCATAAAGCAATAAAAAAATTTCTCTTAATTGTCTTATGAATTCTAGATTTACTAAAAATATCCTTCTTTAAATTATTTTTATTAATGTATTTTTAAATTAATTTTTGATATATTTTTTATCAATTTAAAAAATTATTTATTTATTATAGCAATTAAATTTTATAGGTCAAACCTTTAAACGCCTGACATCATACCATTTGTTGGAAAAATTTGTCGTATTTCCCATTTTTCCCCATAAAATTTGCAAAAATAATAGCAATTTTCAACCAAATTGTTTATAATGGTCTTATAAATTTTGAAAATATTTTTTACCTTAGTAGGACAAAATAACAACAAGGAGTATAAATGTTATGGATGAAGTAAAGGAAGAAAGTGGAAAAACATTAGTTGAAGTTACCACTGACAGAATTATCGATTATATTACTTCCAGACAGTTAAAGCCTGGTGACAAGGTGCCAACGGAAGCCGAATTTCTTGACAAGTTCGAGGTCAGCCGCGGTACCCTTCGTGAAGCATTTAAGGTTTTAATTGCCCGTAACATTCTGGAAAGCCGTCAGGGTGCCGGTACCTTCATTTCAGAAAAGCAGGGCATTCCGGATGACCCGTTGGGACTTACCTTTATCTACGATGACCAGATGCTGGCCCTGGATATGATCGATCTGCGTTTGATGATTGAGCCAAAGGCAGCCCAGCTGGCTGCAGTAAACGCCACTGAGGAGCAAAAGCAGGCCCTCATCGACATGATGGCAACCCTGGAGGACAAGATAAACAAGGGTGAATCCTATGTGACAGAAGACGGCAAGTTCCATCAGCTCATTGCTGAATCCACCGGCAACAGGATTATCGGCAACCTCACCTATATTCTCTTTTCTTCCATTGAGAAGAACATCGCATTGACCCTTAACAACCTCAGTGTTTCCAATACACTTTATTATCACCGTCGGATTCTCAAGGCGATTCTGGAAGGCGAAATCTTCGATGCCTACAATGCCATGACCAACCACCTGAGCCTCATCCGGGAGTATATGATAAAGGCCCACGAGGAAGAAATAAAGGGACAGGCTGGTGAAGAAGCTTAATACTCAATTACAAAAGCTGGAAGCTGCGGTTTCCGGCTTTTATTTTTTCTGTTATTCACGGACTGGAAAAATAAGATTATTTTCGTTAAAATAGTAAAAGAAATCTACGTAAAAGGACATATAATATGACTTTTCAGTTACCAGCCAATTTCAACAGCATAATATTTGCCCAAAAATTTATTTCCAGTCTGGGCTTTGTTCCCGTCAATTTTCACTTTCCCGGCATAAATCCCCACTCTGACAGCTGTATCAGCTTTGGGCTGAAAAAATTCTCCGGCTTTAAAGGCATGGAGGAGCAGATTCTGTTTTACTATGACGATGGGGATATGAATGCTCCCAACAAGGGCTTTTTGCTGACCACCAAGGGTATGCACCTTTTGGGATATCCCTGGTTTATTCCCATGGAGCGGTTTATGGGCAGCAATCTGCAGCTTACCAGATCCCAGGTCGGCTTTGATTTGACCATGTACTATGCCGAAGGCGTTACCCCGGCATCAGATACGTATAAAATATACGTGCCCAATGATATGCTGATTCCTGTGCTCCGAAAAGTGTTCCAGCAGCTGGGCTCCGATAATCCCATGGAGCCACTTAAGCAGGATATGCCAGAGGCCCCGGCATCAGCAGCTGCTGTTTCTTGCCCGGCCTGCAATGCCCCAGCCAGGGAAGGGCAGAAATTCTGCACAAAATGCGGATCGGCTATCCCTGCCGAGGAAACTAAGGTCCGCCTAAAAAAATTCTGTACCAACTGCGGCAGCAAGCTCCTGGGCGGGGCAAAATTCTGCCAGAACTGCGGCACCAAATTATACGATTAACTGTTTTATAAATTAAATTTAGGCATCAAAAAAGCGGCTCAGCTTCGAGCCGCTTTTTATATTATTAATGTTTTTTGCTATCAAGGGAACATCAATGGGTCGTCACCATACTGGTTTGGGCCTTCGGTACCCCTGCCGAACAGCAGATAGAGGCTGACGAAAATATTTACGATTGGAATCAAAGTACCAATAACCAGCCAGCCCGGCTTATCCAAATCATGAGCACGTTTGATGCTGTTCATAAAGGACAAAATCATTACAGGCAAGCAAACAATATAACCCAGGCCCTGACTTGCATCAGGATCAAAATCCATAGCCAGGCCTATAAAAGTACCAATCATGGCGAGAACAGCTGCTACAACACCCAGCACCAGACCGCGGAGGAAATATCTCAGACGGTTAAGACGACCGGTATAGGTGGTCCACTTGAAGGCCTGAATAATATTTTCCGGCTTTGGCCCCATATTGTAGCCGCCATACTGAGGCTGCTGCTGGAAGCCTTGCTGCCCATAAGGATTATAGCCATTATTGTAGCCGTTGTTCATTGGCTGCTGTGGCTGTGCAGGCTGATAAGGATTCTGCTGCATAGGCTGCTGAGGCTGAGCCTGCATTGGTGGCTGCTGCATTGGCTGCTGAACCATCTGCTGTGGCTGAGCTGCCGGCTGACTCTCCATATTCAAGTTCTGGCCGCACTCAGGACAGAACACTGCATTATCCTCTACCTTCTCACCGCAATTAGGACAAAATTTAGACATAACATCATCTCCATCTAAAAAAATAACATATCTATTCTAGCACATTAATCCGCGAGACTTCTCTTGATAATTAGTCCCATTCTAGGGGCCACCAGATTCAGCTTGGCCCGGATAATACGCCGGACAGACTCATTAATCCGCTCCTCTGATATTTTACCGCTATTTACCGCTGTCAGCAAGGCCTCCGCCGTTTCAGCCTGATTCCTGTACACATGACAGCTCATAACAATATCAGCCCCGGCCAGTACAGACTGTACTGCCGCGTCCCCCGGGGTATAAAACCGTGACACGGCCCCCATGGCCATATCATCCGTTATTATAATTCCTTTATAGCCCAGCTTTTCCCGCAGCAGCTTGGTCATAATATCCGGAGAAAGGCTGGCCGGCATCTGGCCACCAATTTTCGGATACACAATATGGGAAATCATGATCAGCTGCCTGTCATGGGTATTGCGGTTCAGCACCCGCACAAAGGGTGCCAAATCCGTATCATTAAGCTGCTCAAGGGTGGCATCCACCACTACACGGTCCACATGGGTATCTGCCTTGCCCCGGCCGATTCCCGGAAAATGCTTCAAGGAGTATAGCATGCCGCTTTCCTCATAGCCCATAGCCGCCTGGTCCACAAAATCCGCCGCAATTTTTGGATTATTGCTGTAATGACGGTCCTTGAAGGATCCCAAATCCGCCACCGGCGCAAAATTCACATTAAAGCCCAAATCCTTCAGCTGCCCGGAAATCTTCACGGCCCATTCCTTAGCCAGCTCCGGACGTCCGGTCTGGGCAATGGACAGCTGTGAAGGCGGCGGTGGTACTATATGACGCATACGGGCCACCTGGCCCCCCTCCTCATCCACGGCGATAAAGAGAGGCAGCTTCCCCTGGGTGGTGTCCTGCAGCTGCTGATTCAGCTTCCACACCTGTTCCCTTGACTCCAGATTGTAGTCAAATTCCACCAGCCCTCCAAAATGGTAGCGCTCAAACATGCCCCGGGCCTCAGCATCAAACTCCGTGCCGGTAACCCCGGCACAAATCATCTGGCCGATCTTCTCCTCAAGGGTCATGCCCTCAAGAATCTCCTCCACCTTCTGCCCCTGGGACAGGCTGCCGTCGGCGGCAATAATCTTGAAATCCCTGTTCCTGTTGCTGCTGCAGCCGCTGATGAACAGGGACAGGACCAAAAGCAGAAGCCCCAGCCCCAGCAGAGACTTGCCGTGCCTATTAATACTCATCTTCCCCATCATCGAATTCATCATAACCATCCTCATAATAGCGACGTCTGAATTCTTCCTTTACCAGCTTTTCCAGACTTGGGTCTATATCGAACAGCATTACCGCATCCACCAGATTATCAAAAACCACATCCGGCACCAGCGACATAATGCCCTTGCCATCCACATAACGGACAAATTCCTCCGTGGCAGCCGGATCCTCCACCAGACTGTCAGCAATGGATTCCAGCATATCCGTACGTTCCCGGTCGCTCTTTAACCTCTTGGAGACGGATTCTGCCGTTTCAAACACCTTGCCCAGCTCGTGGTCAATCTCCTCCTCGCTGAAGCCCTGGCTTTCCATCCATTGGGCGTGCACATCGCAGCGGAAATCATCCAGCTCCGGAATGGATTTACGACGGTCCAGAGTAATGTTCAGCTTGCTGCAAAGCCCACTCAGCAACGCCTCCGTGGCATCATTGCGTACCCGGATGGTCATTGGCCGCCCCTGCTTCATAATGACACTCATCAATGACTTGGTGATATTGCCATAAAGGTCCTTATCCGACAGGCTGGTTTCCATGAAAAGCAGCTCACCGCTGGCCTCGTCAAATACCGCCAGCATCTCCGGGAAATAAGGTGCCTTGATGGCCTCCCCGAACTCATTCATTTTGGCATCCTCGTTAATAAGCGCCTCTGGCAGGGTACCCTGATCTGCCACCCAGATAGCCCCGGTTTTCTTGGCCTTCTTCATGCGGGCCACCTGCAGATCATTCCACTTCGGCTGATAATGCTTTGGCTGACTGTCCGTCACCACAGAAGCCACATCGGTGGCATATGTGCTGCCATCGTATACCAGGGCCGGAATTGCCAGCTCCCTGTCCTGCACATGATGACGCAGATCCAGAATATATTTGCTGGTATTGGAGGCCTTCAGAATATCATTAATCCGTTTCATGACAGCCTGCAGGCAAAGCAGGGTATCATCCACATCCGCCTTGTCACGATACATCCAGGCACGATGCTGGGCCGTAGTCACCCGAAAAACAGGATAAAAGCCGCTGCCGCTTGGCTTCAGCTTCTTTTTCGTCAAATAATCCTGTATTTCGCCTATCTCGGAAGGAGCCAAGGCCGCCTTGTTCTCAAAGGTAAGAATATAGGCCTCCTGCTCCACCAGATATGCCACCTTGGTGTAGAAATTAACCTTTTTGGCATGAACCATGCGCAAATAGGCCTGAACGCTCTCCTCACTGTTATGGATCCACAAAGCCGGCTTTCCGGTGCCTCCGCCGAAAATCTGACAAAAGCGCGGCCTGCCGTCAGGCAGTATCACCGAAAAGAACTGGGCCGGATGCATTTTTTTCCACGGCTTCAGGGACTTAAATTCAAAAGCCAGATCAAACAATTCATCTGGTATCATTGTCATAGCTGATCTCCTTATAAATCAGAATGCCATTCAAAATATTTTCCTTAAAGAAAAATTTCTTAATATCTTTATTATTATATCATAAATGTTTAACTGAGGCCTGTATTTTAATGGCATTACATAAAATTAAGTAGCCAACTATTTTTTACGATATAATCTATAGAGCAGGAAAGGAGGGTCTTCTATGGCTTTTATCGATAACAGCATGGAAATACTGATGCAGCTGCACAATCTGGCCAACAACAGCCGGATAGGCAGCGTCAGCAAAAGTCCAAAAAGCAAATCCACAGATGAAACCAGTGACACCAAGTCCTTTGCAGACGTCTGGAGCAAAATCCAGAAGGAGCAGCAGGAATTTGATGCTATTCTCGACCAGGTGGATCTGGCCCAGTACAAGCTGTCCCTGCAGGATGCTTTCTGGTCCAGCCAGGCCGATGCCATGAAGTACCTACGGAATTACACCCAGCGACATCAGCGGGCCTACACCCAGGAAGCTCTTGGCACCATCACCACCGGTGTGCTTAAGCTCCACCAGTTAAATTCACTCTATAGCTACAATATGGATCCGGAAATAACCCAAAACCTCAGCAAGCAGCTCCAGACCGCCCTGACCGAGGCCATGATGGCCAACATCAAGAGCACCGGGAGCTGGCTGTCCTATTAAAAATTTCATAATGCAGGAGAATGACCATGAGCAAGAAAAAGAACAGTGCAACCACGTCCTTCCTCTTTAACATCTCCCACAAAATGCTGACTCCCCTGAACGCCATGGCGGAGCTCACCAACACTCTGGAGAATAATCTGGATGACGAAGAAAAGGCACGGGAATGCATCAAAAAAATCAGGGAATCCCACACCTTCATGCAGAACCTCATCAACAACGTTCTGGACACCGCCCGTCTGGAAAGCGGTATCGCCGTTGTAGAGGAAACCTACGGAAATATCAATGTCCTCATGAATTCCATTGCCAAGGAATTTAAGGGGCTTATGAAAAGGAAAAACATTCGTTTTTCCACCAATATCGACATAAAGCACCCTGATGTCATGGTGGATTTTACCAAGGTCAAGGGTATCCTGCTGAATCTAATCAGCAATGCCCACAAATATACCCCTGAAGGCGGCAAGATACACATAAACGTGCGGGAGCTGAACTGTGATAAGCCGGATTATGCCCTTTACGAAACCACCATCTCAGATACTGGCAGCGGTATCCCACAGGAAGCCCTGCCTCATCTTTTCGATGCCTTCTCCAGTGGCGGTTCATCTTCCTCCGGTGGAATTCTCAGCACAGGTCTGGGCATGCATATCGTAAAGGAGCTGGTAAATGTTTTGGATGGCACCATAACGGTGAAGACCCGTGAAGGTGAAGGCACCGATTTTATCGTCACCCTTCCTCACCGCTTAAATACCCAGATTACCCATGATATGCGGATTCTTCTGGCCGAGGACAATGAGCTTAACGCTGATATTGCCATTGCCCTGCTGGAGGACAGAGGCTTCAAGGTGGAGCGGGCAGTTGACGGCGTGCAGTGTGTGGAAATGCTGCGGGGATCGGAACCTGGATATTATGACATCATTTTAATGGATGTAGAGATGCCACACATGGACGGCCATAAGGCCACCAAAATTATCCGCCGCCTGAAGGATTCTGTCCATAGCACCATACCGATTATCGCCATGACCGCCAATGCATCGGATGAGGACAAGCGGAAAACTCTGCTGGTAGGCATGAATGCCCATGTGGCAAAGCCATTTGACGTGGACAAGCTCTATGCCACTATCTTCAATGTGCTGGCACATAAAACCTATTACATCCAGACTGACGGCCTGGAAACCTTCCGGAAGAAGTACACCAATCTGGGCTGCAAGTGCGGCTTCTTCATCTACTATGTGGACTGGGATGAACAAATCACCTACGCCGATCAGGGTACAGCAGAGATATTTGGCTGTGCCAATGAAGCAGAATTCCTCCAGCTGGTGGGCGGCACCTTCAAGACATTGGTTCACGCCAATGACATTGAGCAGGTCCAGAAATCCATCACCCAGCAGCAGGAATCCTCCTCCATGAATCTTGATCTGGTGGATTACGATGTTATCCGCAAGGACGGCCAAATCCGCCACCTGGCCGACATCGGCTACAAGGTATTCGACGGTGAGCGGCTGGTTTACTTCGTATACATCGCTGATATTACGGATATTAATAAAAAGTAACATTATTTAAATACTAAAATAACATAATTTTACCCATAAAAAAGCCGGGCATCCATTGGATGTCCGGCAGTTTTGTTTTTTTACTCCAACTCAGCCCTTGCCGATTATTTCACTCCACAAAGCTTCAGACACCTCATCCTTGGTCAAAAAGCCGTGAACCAAGGTGTAGTACTCCGGCAGACGGTCCGTGGTCCATTGGATATCTATAGAAAACACGTCCTTGGTGATATCCACTATCTTAAAGCCAAAGGCATCTATGGCGTAGCGCATCTTGTCCGGCTGACAGCACGGCAGGCCCGACTTGCGGGTACATTCCTCACAAAGATTGCAGGCCGTGGCGGACAGGGTAATACTTCCCGGAACCGATGCCTCCAGTTGACGCAGCCTGTCATCCATATCCAGCTTCACTGCGGACATTATATCCCAGCCAATATCGTTGATATTTTTCGTCCCAGCG
This sequence comes from Anaerovibrio sp. JC8, assembly GCF_002100115.1. Taxonomy (GTDB): domain Bacteria; phylum Bacillota; class Negativicutes; order Selenomonadales; family Selenomonadaceae; genus Anaerovibrio. The sequence continues at coordinate 106,452 of NZ_ANBM01000006.1, forward strand.
GTTGACTGAATCAGGCCACTATCCAGATTTATTTTGGAGCATACCAAATACGCCCAGGAATATTGCCCCAAAAACTCCTCCACATCTATGGATAAGGGCGGACAAGACCATATTTTGTCGTATCTCGGACACTGACGGCAATAGCCAAGGTGCTTATCACGATCCTGGTATTGCTCCCGCATAACCTGCATTGGCAGATGTTTTATGTAATGTTTAACCGAATAATCCATACCCTTACCCTTTGGCCTGGTCCTGCCATTCCTGCTCCTTAAAGCCCACCAGTACAAAATCCTTCGCCACCAGTATTGGCCGCTTTACCAGCATACCATCAGTAGCCAGCAGGGCATACTGCTCATCATCGGACATGGCTGGCAGCTTGTCCTTCAGCTGCAGCTCCTTGTATTTCAAGCCACTGGTATTAAAGAACCGCTTCAGAGGCAGGCCGCTGAGCTTGTGCCACTGCCGCAGCTCCTTCTCTGACGGATTATTCTCCTTGATATCCCGCACCGTTACCTCAATACCATTCTCCCCCAGCCATTTCTCCGCCTTCTTGCAGGTTGTGCACCGCGGATAGCACACAAAGGTCAGCTTACTCATAATGCACCTCCGAATTATTATTAAACCGCTATACCGGCTCATATTTGATAACCTGCTTTTTAATGTTCGGCAACTGAAGCAAAATCTCCTGCACCCTTCTCATACATTCCATGCCGATTGCAATAGGCAAATATCTTCTTCACGCCTCTGATTTTAAACCGCCCTTCCGCATTTCCCTCCGGATACAGCTTCACAAACTGTATTTCCTGGTCAGACACAGCGGCAATAAAAGATATGTAATGCTCCTTGGACATAGGATGAGCAAGATGGACGAAATATTCATCCTCCACCACCTCCACACCGATCCGGTGGTCCTCATCCATATACTCCGGCACAAGGGCCGGAAGCGTAATCCCACAGCAGCTGACCACTGCTTCGCCAGTGGCCTGTATAACATTGCCACAGACCGGACAGACGTAAAACTTTACCTTCTTCATATTGGAAGCCCTGTTTTCATTGCGAATATCCGCCCCGGCCAACAGCTCAATAACCGAAATATTAAGGGCCCTTGCCAAGACTTCCAGCAGGCTGATATCCGGAAAGCCCTGCCCGGTTTCCCACTTGCTAATTGCCTTGCTGCTGACGGAGATTTTCCGCCCCAGCTCCTCCTGGGTCATTTTCTGTTCCTCACGAAGCTTTCTTATCACGGCACCAGTAACATATTTATCCATATTTCCGCCTCCCATGCCCTAATCCTATCACAATTAAATGACGGGCACTACCCACGCTGCGTAGAGTTGCCTTAATCGTACACTTGCAGACAGAAAAAGACTGCCCACATTTTCATGTGCGGCAGCCTTCTGTAATTCATAACATTTCGCTATGCCTTTTCCACTCTGTTTTTCTGCTTAGAGCCCCTTTGCGAATTCCTTGATTTCATTCATCTTGGCATCGGACTTATTTTCCTCACCGCTGGCCGTAATAATACCAGCCACCTCAATATTGGCATAAGCCATATAGGCCTTGAACTGGGTAATGGAACCTTCATGGCTTCCAGGAGAAGCGGCGGAAAGAAGCAGGGCCGCCTTCTTGGCCTTAAGCGGCTTGCCAATGCAGTAAACACGCTGAATGGCAGCCTGCATCTGGGCAGTCATGGTGAAATAATAAATTGGAGAAGCAAATACCACCATATCCGCCTCTTTATAGGCCGGCAGCAGCTTTTCAAAATCATCCTTTTGCACGCAAGTGCCCTCACCCTTGGTGTGGCAGTACTCGCAGCCCAGACAGCCAGCTATTTTCATCTTGCCAACATGGTACTCCTCTACCTCATGACCGGCTGCCTTGGCCCCCTCGCTAAAGGCCTGCACCATAGCTGCCGTATTTACCTTTCTTGGACTGCCGTTAAAAATTGCAATTTTCATTTAGTATCCTCCTATACATAACACACAATACACACATATAGCAGTTTTCGACTTGCCTTTTGGTTGTTTCTACAGCCAGCAGTAAATTTCCTGTAAAGAAAAATGGCATTTTCTATCACGTCATCTATCCCATTTCGCTATTCCCATTTAAAAATATCGTGCCAATGCCGTTTATCATCCCCTGTTAAGCCTGCTACGTCATCACTGGTCAGGCCGGTCCTGGAATCCGTGTAATATATGTTTAATCTCGATGTTGGGAAAAGACTCCTGTCATCATCCAGCACAACGTAATCAGCCTCACCTATCTCCCGTAGGGCTATGTAAAGCTCCACAGCTTTTCCCCTGTTTGCACCGCATTCATCCGATGTGGTGCCAGCTATTTCAACCCCATGAGATCTCAAAACCTCCAATAATTCCCGTACATAGGAAGCATGGTTTCCCTCATGACTGAAGCCTGTTTTCCATGAAGAGGTCAATACAACTGCCGCGCTGTTTTTCTTCTTTTTGTAGTAATCCAACAATGACAGGAAGTTGTTGACACACTTCTTATTGAGTGTAAAAGGTCTTTTCCAGTCAACCTCTTTATTTAAAACTCCGTCGATGTCCAAAAATATATAAAACATAGCAATACCTTCACCATCAAAATGCTGATATTCCACATCTTTCTGTAAACTGCCAGAAAATCATCAATGAAACGTACAAGAACCCCTGTTATGAGTCTGGTCAACTTGCATCACAGGGGCTCTTTTTTTGTGAATATGGACCTCATATCCTTTAATCACCATTTGCCTTGTCAAAATTGTACTCCATATATAAATGCATGACAAGCTATTGCACATTTAATTATTGGTGCTAAATAAGGCTGTCGCATTTTGGGGCAACTCTTTTTTCGCTAAGATTAGTCCCCTGGCTGGGCACAGGCGATATAAGTACAAGTCCGATAATAATCTAATACAGAATTATGAAACGCCTTTCTCAAAATATTAATAAATATACTTGATAATCTGTAATTATATTAATATAATATAATTAAAATCCTAATCATTTTTATATAATTGCATAATGATAGCTAATATGCTATCATTAAATAAAGCAAGAGAAGGTGCTTGTCAAATGTTTAGAGTTGAATTCTATGAAAAAGCGGATGGTACATCGGATGTCTGGGATTTTATGGAATCACTACGACTTAAAGCCACAACAAGTAAAGATGCCCGCATTCAACTTAAACAACTAAGATTATATATCCAATTGCTGGCTGACAATGGCACGTGGCTTCCGGAAAGTATAACCAAGCACATAGTAGATGATATTTGGGAACTGCGCCCCGGCAATAATAGGGTGCTGTATTTTTACCAGAAAGAGGACACTTTTGTTTTGCTTCACCAGTTTAGAAAGAAAACTCAAAAGACACCTAAATCCGAAATTGAACGTGCCCGTAGAGAAATTGCTGATTACATAGAAAGGATGGGGAAGTAGATGAAAACATGGAATAATTATAAAGAATACATAAAAAATACTTCTCCTCAGGGAGAAAAAGAAATAGAGGAAATAGAAGCATTGTCTCAAGTTATTTCGTCTATTATTGCACGCAGAAACGAATTAGGAATCTCGCAAAGGGAGCTCGCTGCCCTTTGTAATATGCCTCAATCCTCTGTAGCACGTATCGAGAGCTATAAGACAATACCTAAATTGGATACACTTATAAAAATCACCAGCTCACTGGGTTTGAAATTAATCGTTGATTCGATAAATTAACCCGCTCAGCCTCTGTAAAAACTGACGCCAGTCTGAACCCAGACTGGCGTTTCTTTATGCTTCATCTAAACAGCACTTTCATATTTTTTAAGTTTCTCTACCAAACTCAAATCAGCAGGCAACCATTCAACACTATCAATTTCTGATAGCTCTAGCCATCTAGCCGCTTGGTGTTCTTTTAAAACTAGGTCTCCATCTACTATATTTGCCCAAAACACCTGCATAGAAAGGTGGAACTGGGGATAGTCATACTCCACAGTGTCGATTAGCTCCCCAACCTGAATTGTAGTATCTAATTCTTCCTTTATTTCACGGCGTAAGGCATCCTGTGGTGTTTCACCAGTTTCAATCTTTCCCCCAGGAAATTCCCAGCCGCCTTTAAATTCGCCATATCCACGCTGGGTGGCAAATATTTCATTATCCTTCCTAATTACAGCAGCAACAACATTTACAGTTTTCATTACTAGTCCTCTCATCATTATCAACTATTATCCCATTACATTTCTCCCGAGAGCAATAACCTCTTTGGCAGAAATTGGTCGTTCCAATTTCCAAGTAATATTCATTGGTCGACTTCCTGTGTGCTTTACATATTTCACTGGACCCACAAAAGTATAAGGTGTAGTGCCCATTTCATTCTTTTTATAATCTCTGACAAATAGTAATATTGTGCTCCCTTGCTCCTTATGATGAATATAGCGCTGACCTGTTCTTGAAGTATCAGAGGTGGTACTCTGACTTTGCCAGTGAAAGAATTCATCACTGATAAAATAATCATCATACATGGTAGATGGTGAATATTCTTTATCAGATTTATTGATGGTCACCAAAAACAAGTCCGTATTTTTATCACTTATATACAAAACACCTTGTCTCATAGATGATATTTTAAAGTAATCCATAGCGACCAAAATCTGATCCTTGGTATAGGCACAATGCAAATCTAATGGGCAATTAAACTTTAATGGAACTGCCTCATCCAAAAAATCTATCTTGTCTAAATTATATTCCAAAATCTCCATTATTTCCCTTAGCATCATCGGGCTATCAGCCAATTTATTGAGATTTATCTTTACCTCCGGACTATTCTCGTCAAATGTACCCACACTCCAAATTGTCACGTAAAACATCCATACCAGATGCTTTTCATAGCTACTTAAACTATTTATGTCAGTATGCTTTATATTAGACAGGTAGCGAAGTAAGAATTTTATCCATCGTCTCGAGTTAATTCCAACCAGCCGCGGAAAGGCTTTGGCAATTAGTAGCTCCTCAACTGGCTCATCGTATTTCTCTATCACACCGGCATCTTCACACAAACGGTAAAAGCCGTAGCGCTTATATATTGTAGTGATAGGTTGATGATAATATTGTAAAAAATTACTTATGTTAAGCTCTTTGCCAGACTCATCCACAAAATCCTTTATCCTAGCTACAATGGCATTTCGATTATTAAATGCCTGGCTGATGTTCTTAAGAACATATTCCTGAGTCTTTTTCTCTAATTGTATAAAACATCCCTTCGGAACAGATGGAAAGCCTTTATCTATTTCAGATTTTACACTATGTCTTGTGTTGGAGAGTAATGCTGCAAATTTTTCTTCAAAATTATATTTTTTGTTTGCCTGTCCCACAAACTCCAATACTGTAAGGCAATCCTTGCCCTCAGATAACCGTAAGCCGCGTCCTAATTGTTGCAAAAAAACTGTCAATGACTCTGTTGGACGTAAAAATAATACTGTGTCTACCTCTGGAATATCCACACCTTCATTATAAAGATCAACCACACATATTATCTTAATCTCACCAGAAACTAACCTTGCTTTGGCGGTATTTCTTTCTTCATCAGATGATGAAGCATTTAAGGATATGGCCTTTAAACCATGTTTATTAAAATACTCTGCCATAAAATCTGCATGAGCAATCGAAACACAAAATGCCAAACACTTCATGGTTGCGTCATTGGTGACATACCGACCTATAGAATTTACAATATGACCAGCTCTTTTTTCGGCAATCCCACGTTCTATAGTATAAACGTTACTAAGCTCTGTCTTATCATAGCCGCCCTTATTCCATTTTAAATTGCTAAGATCAACCTCATCGGCCACACCAAAATATTGGAAAGGACATAACAGTTTCCTATCAATGGCCTCCGGCAAGCGTATTTCCGCCGCTATTCGTCCATCAAAATAAGATATAATAGATTTTCCGTCTGCCCGTTCTGGAGTAGCAGTTAATCCTAACAGTATTTTGGGGGTAAACGTATTTAATAAATTCTGATATGATTTAGCCGCCGCATGATGAAATTCGTCCACCACAATAAAATCATAATAGTCCGCCGGTATATTATCATATATTTTCCTGGACTCTGCGGTCTGAATTGATATAAACAAATTTTCAGCACTATCCGGCTTATAGCTCCCCACTAATAGTGCACCAAAATTTGGGTCCTTCAACACACCACGAAAAACATTGAGACTCTGTTCCAAAATTTCTTCCCTATGGGCAACAAATAGGAGCTTTGCTCCTCCCTTGTTTTTTCTCCTAAAATTGCGGTAATCAAAGGCCGAAATTAAAGTTTTTCCTGTGCCGGTTGCCGCTACTACCAGATTTTTATAATAACCTCTTTCCTCCCGCTCCACCTGTAGTTTATCCAATATTTCCTGTTGATATGAATACGGGTTAATATCAAATATATACTCTCTTTTCTTAGCAGGACCGATATACTTTTCCGCCATAATAGCCTTAGTCAACCGTTCCTTATCGTCGTGAGTATATGATTCAAATTCCTCAGTACACCAATAGTTTTCAAAGGTAGCTTCTATCTTTTTTATGTTATTAGGCTGGTCCTTATTGGTAAGCTTTACATTCCATTCCAAACCGCTTGATATAGCTGCATTGGATAGATTTGATGAACCAACATAGGCCGTAGTAAAGCCTGTATTACGATAAAACACGTATGCCTTAGCATGAAGTCTTGTCCTGTTGGTGTCATAAGATATTTTAATATTTGTATTTCTAAGGTCAGCCAAGGCCTCTATTGCTTTTACATCTGTAGCCCCCATATACGATGTGGCTATAATACGAAGCTGCCCACCTTTTTCAGTAAAGTCTTTCAATTCTTCCAAAATTAGGCGTAAGCCGGTCCATTTAATAAAAGATACCAGCATATCTATCCTGGTTGCTGTTTTAATCTCTTTTTTTAACTCAGAAAACATTGGTGGCTCCGTTCTGGAACCAGTAAACAAACTGCTTTCCGCAATAGATGTCTCAGGACGTTCTATTATTTTCTCTATTTTCTTACCTATTGCCAATTCAGCATTATTTTCATCAAGCAGCCCTAATAGCTGTTCCCCTTTACCCGTGATTGCTTTTTCTTCATAGTAATCATCACTGGTGTAATTCTTTATAAGTTCGATTATTTTATTAGCCAACTCAACCTGACTTTCAATACCTTTTTTCTTATCTAATAAATTATCTAAACCCGCCTTAATAACACCCTCTGTATATTTTGCAATTATGTTTGACGCTTCTTCCTCATCTATGGCTTGTATGTTCTTGCATTTATCCGGACGCTTATTTAACTCTTTAAGCATTCCTTTATTTATTAAAGCTTCATATATTCCCGATTCCATGTGCGTCGCTCCTTTGGGGACTTCATTTTATAGAACACCTTATCCACTAGCACTTAGTAAGGGTCTAGGTAACAATTTTTTATCTAAACATTTTAACAACTATGTTAATATTTCTTTTTCTAATCTAATAATCCTGCAAAAATATACCAAACTACTATTGCACCTAGCTCTAAGTCATAATCCACCTAATACTTCGATATAAAATATTGGTGTCATCATCAACATCCACACAAAAAGAGGCTTTTATCATACCAAGGAACATTACACGCTTCCTGTACTGCAAAAGCCTCTACTTTTGTTGATTTTTTTAAGACGTTACCACTGTGACATATCAGCAACAATCTTTTTAAATTCTTCAGTAGTTTATTTCATTTCCATCAGTCAACCCCAGGAAAAGCATCTACAAATTTGATTTTGATGTCTGGAAAGCTCTCCACAAACTGAATGGTAAAATCCTCGCCATGTTCAACAAACTGCCACTCCCCAATTTTATCAGGAAATGCATCAACGGTTTTCACCCCTATATCCGGAAAAGAATCCACTACTTTGACCTTGATATCCGGAAAATGGTCTACAATTCTTACCTTCCCATTGAGCCTGATACCTTTATAAGTCATATACTCTCGCCCACATTCATCGCGGCTCTTTGACATCAAAGCATAGTTATATATTTAGAGAAATCCTCTTTTGGAATACCTATTGCTTCCATGGCCGCCTCGGCAGAAAGCTTCATATTTTCCATAAGGCTTTTTATCGATTTAACTCGCCCTTCCATTTCGCCCTTTTCCAAGCTCAGTTTTTTCTCTTTCTCTATTTCCAATGCCAAAGTCATATACTCTCGCCTCCATTCATCACGCTGCAATTCTATCGCATTCTGTAAGCTGGTCAATGTCGTGTGAATGCAGGCTGGGATGTCTTGGATTTTCTGACAGCAACTTCAAGGCCTTTCCCCATTTTTTATATAATGCAGCATCATTTTTACTGATAGTTCCAGATTTGTAATCTTCCCGCAACTTATTCCATAGTTCTTCCATCTCTGGAATTCCCATTCTAATCATAAATGCCATAATATTTCTCCATTAAAAGTCTGAAAGGTCTATAGGCTCAGAAACCATACCAGACTTAAAATTGGCAATTGCCTTATCCATGTCCTTCAACGTTCTTGCAGAAATATCCTTGGGAATAGAAAGTTCTCTGGGCTCCAGGATAATGCAGCCATTCTCATATTCCTTGACATTATAATAATGATATTTTGCGCCTCTTAGTGTCACTCTTTTTTTGCTATCGATATGAACATCATAATCTCTCCATACTTTCATAGTAATATCTCCATTTTTCAATGTGGGAATTCCCACTATTTTTCTCAAGATTATATTTTATAAAATAATATGTCAAGTGTTTTGTCAGGGGGTTGAGTATTAATATTACATGCTCTTGCAGTTTTTGCAGAAATTAATACCCCGACTCTGGTAATTAAACCAAAGCCGGGGTGGGTGTGTTGCAGGGGGCTCAGCTTACCTTGTCAATAATAGTAATGATCGGAGGTTCTGGAGTTGTTACAACGTCTACGACATCATCCACGACGTCATCAACAGTGTCTACTACATCGTCTACTACGTCTACCACATCATCCCAGAAGCTGCCGCCTGCTACTTTTTCCAGCTCATAACTGGTAAGTTCCATCTTCTTCAACATTGTCATTACCCCCTTTTGTAACTTAGTTGACTTTATCATCTTTGTCTATATATACGAGTGACAGAGTGTTCTATTACAAATATTTGAGGGAAAAATAAAAACAGGCCTCCAAAATTATTTGGAAGCCTGCACTCTTAAGCTATCATTATTATCCTGCTACTGGGCCGTTGGAACCGCCGATAATTATACAAAAGGCTGTTTTCCCCTTCTTTTGTGTTAAACCAATTCCTACCCCTATATAGGCGCAGGCATTGCTGCCATTTTTAGTGTCATCAAGCTTTATTTTCCTGCCTCCCGGAGCTCTCCCTCCGGCTACCTGTGCCAACTCATCCTCAGACAGGTTCATTTCCTTCAGCTGATCCTGCTCATATTCCTTTAATTCCTCAAGGGTAAATGGCAGGCCAACTTTGTACTTTATATCCCCATGCTGGTCAAAGTGTTATATTTAATTCCTATGTATGGAAAAGGCTTATGTCATCATTCAACACAATGTAATCAACCTCACCTATTCCACGTAAGGAATGTCTTCACCAGTATAATACTGCAATTCTACCATGTTCTGTAAAATGCCAGATAGATGTCATTTTTTCCTCAGTCCACCCCAGGAAATGCATCTACAAATTTAATTTTAATGTCCGGAAAACTCTCCACAAATTGAATGGTAAAATCCTCGCCATATTCCACAAACTGCCACTCCCCGATTTTATTAGGGAATGCTTCAACGGTTTTCACCCGTATATCCGGAAAAGAATCCACTACCTTTACCTTGATATCCGGGAAATGGTCTACAATTCTTACCTTCCCATTGAGCCTGATACCTTTATAATACCCGTCCTTGTTTATGACCGTGGCTGCCATGGCCGGAACCGATACAGCAATAATCAACAAGGCCATAAATAGTGCAATTATTTTTTTCGTCATGATGATATCCTTTCTGGAAAAATCCACCGATATGTTGAACCTGTTTTTATACATTCAATAAAAATAAGATTTTTTCCTGCTGAAAAAGATAACACGTATTTTTTTAATACTTATCCCTTGTAATAGAACACTTTTTCTGTTATTCTATTTTTATGTAGAACTTATGTTTTATTGTTTGGCTTGTCTACTACTATTAAATAGTATTATAATGAGTTTGGAGGGATACGCATTGAAGATAACCCGTAAATTTGTTTTAGGTACATGGTTTGAACACTCATGGAAAACGCTGGGTTTTGATGATGATGACCTTCGGCGCTTACAACGCGAGAACGAAACATATTGAAGAAATAGATTGATGAATTGGAATATAATTTGTGAGGTGAGCAACATGAGTAAAGCATTTAATATCCTTTCTTCTGCACTGGATGAAGCCATTGACAATGCTAAATCTGAAGAAAAATTCCTGACTGAAAATACTCTGTCCATCGAAATAGAACCGCTACAGGAATACACCGCAAAGGACATAAAAGAAATTCGTCACAACACTGGTCTAACCCAAGCCCTATTTGCCCAATGGTTTGGTGTATCCAAACGCACCGTTGAAGCCTGGGAATCGGGCCGTAACAAACCCTCTGGGCCAAGTACCCGTTTACTGGGATTGCTAAAATCCAATCGATTGTCTATTGCTCATTGAGGCTACCCCTTCTAAGCCAATTTTAATTTTAAATTAACCCTATCCTTATTGCGCCGTCGTGGGACCGTGGGTAATATATAGCTAAGTTAAATGTAACTATGCACATAGGAGGGAAATGCCTTATGAATAAGTTAGTTGAAATTGGTGTAGGTCTTGCAAAGGGGACAGTGAAGAATACGGTTTATGGTCTGGCCAGTACGGGGTGTACGGCTCTGGATGTGGGCAAGGCTGTTTTCCGCGGGAAGCCCGAGGAGGCGGCTGATGTTGTTTCCAACAAGCTGGACCGCATGGTGGACGGTGTGAAGCTGCTGGCCACGGATACCAAGAATCTGGGCAAGGATATGTATTCCAACTACAAGGAGGATAAGCCGGTATTCGATGATGCCAATACCCAGCGTTTTATCAAGGTTGGTTCCATAGCGGGTTCCCTGCTGCTGGCCGGCAAGGCTCTGGATTTCGTGCCAGGTGCCCCAATTACACCAGCGGTGGCAGCCTTCAACCATGACGGGATTCTCGCTGACCACGAGGGCCAGGAAAGTGGTCTGGTGCTTAGCTCCCGCCATCTGCCGGTAACTGTCGAGGCAGAGGACTGCTAAAATAATAATTATTTCCAAGCAAAATACCCCCTAAGGTACTGGTGTTGGCCAGATGCTTTAGGGGGATTTTTCGTGCGTCACAATAAACGGAAGAATCTTCTATGGAAAATTTTTAAACAAATAGGTTATAATGACATGTAGCATAACATGAAAAATGAGGTGACTAACCTGTGACGGAAAAACTAACGCCCCTTGACCGCCTTCGTGCCAAGGGCTATAAAATAACTCCACAACGTCGTGCTGTTTTGCAGGCCCTGGCTGCCTGCCCGCCCTTCACCACTGCCCAGCAGATCCGTGAGGAGGTCCAGAAGCAGCAGCCTGATGTTTCTCTGGATACGGTTTATCGCAATCTTTCCCTGCTGGCTGAGCTGGATATCGTCCACGAGATTTTCCGCAGCTCCGGCAATGTATACGAGCTGGTAGATGATGAGCATCACCACCATCATCTGGTCTGCACGGAATGCGGCCGCACTGAATGCATTGATATCTGCCCCATGATTGACACTTACGAGCAGGAAGCCGCCAAGAAGGGCTTTCAGATCACCGGTCATATCTTCGAGCTTTATGGGCTCTGCAGTCAGTGCCAGGAAAAGAAATCTCATAAGAAATAACCCTAAAACGACAAGAGTGAGAATAATTATTGAATTCGCCCTTGTCATTTTTACTTATCGTGCTATAATCTTAAATAGTAATATTACTATTTAATTATTTTCTTTATAGGGAGGTAATCGTTTTGAAGTTCAAATCTGCATTATTCTGTCTGCTTACAGCCCTCTGCCTTATGCTGGTTGGCTGCGGAGCTGACAATAATCAGTCCAATGGCAAGGAAGCCAAGGACGGCTCTGTGAGCATTGTCACCACATTTTATCCTATGTATATTGATGCCATCAACATCACCAAGGGTGTTGAGGGCGTGACCGTTACCAATATGACCAAGCCTCAGACCGGCTGTCTCCATGATTATCAGCTGACCACGGCTGACATGAAGATTCTGGAAAAAGGCGATATACTGATTGCCAACGGTGCCGGCATGGAAAGCTTTCTGGAGAAGGTTATTAAGGAACAGAAGCACCTCAAGGTAATTGATTCTTCCAGAGGCATCCAGCTGCTGAAGGAGAACGGCGAGGAAAATCCTCATGTATGGCTCAGCATCACCGACAATATCCAGCAGATCAAGAATATAACCGACCAGCTGAAGGATGCGGATCCAAAGCATGCTGAGGCTTATCAGGCCAATGCGGATGCCTACATCAAGAAGCTGGAGGCCCTGAAAAAGGAAATGCATGATGCTCTGGACAAGGTTCCAAACAAGGAGATTGTTACCTTCCATGAGGCCTTCCCGTACTTTGCCAAGGAATTTGGCCTGAAAATTATCGCTGTTGTTGAGCGGGAGCCGGGCACCGAGCCAAGCCCAGCTGAGCTGCAGGGGGTAATCGAGCAGGTGAAGCCTCTGACCACCAAGGTTCTGTTCACGGAGCCTCAGTATTCCCCTGATGCTGCCAAGACCATTGCCCGGGAAACCGGTGCCAAAATCTACGTGCTGGACCCGGTTGTAACCGGTGAAGCCAACGAAGGGGCCATTGATGCCTATCTGGTAACCATGCGGAAGAACATGGAAACCCTGAAGGAAGCCCTTAAATAAATTAAAAATAAAACTACGCCCGTCATAGCATAATGCCAATGATTGAGCGTAGTTTTTTATTGTGTTTGAATTTAACGCTGTACCTTGCCCACCAGCTCGGAAACGTGGCTAAGGCCCCGCTTCTCCAGGTAAGCGTCAATGCCCTCGGCTACCCGCACCACAGCATCCGGATGGACGAAGTTTTCTGCACCCACGGCTACAGTGGAGGCACCGGCCAACAGGAATTCAATGGCATCCTCCGCAGTGGCAATGCCGCCCAGGCCCAAAATCGGAATGTTCACCGCCTGAGCCACCTGATATACCATCCGCACCGCAATAGGCTTTACTGCCGGGCCGGACAGGCCGCCGGTTACATTGCCCAAAAGTGGCTTCCAGCTATTTATATCAATGACCATGCCAGTAAGAGTATTTATCAGGGCCAGTGCATCCGCCCCCGCTTCCTCTACGGCCTTGGCCATTACTGTAATATCCGTTACGTTAGGAGACAGCTTCACGATAACCGGCTTGCTGGTATGGGCCTTAACCTCCTTGGTTACAGCCGCCGCAGCCTTGGGGTCCGTGCCAAAGACAATGCCGCCCTCCTTCACATTCGGACAGGAGATATTGACTTCAATACCGTCTACCCCGTCCACGTCCAGCTTCTCAGCCATTATGCCGTAATCCTCCACGGAGCTGCCGGAGAAATTGGCAATAAAGGCAGTATTAGGCGCTTCCTTGCGAACCTTTGGCAAAATATCCCGCAAAAATACATCAATGCCGGGGTTTTCCAGACCAATGCAGTTCAGCATGCCGGAAGGAGTTTCCGCAATGCGTACCCCCTCATTGCCAGCCCGTGGCAACGGGGTCAAACCCTTGGAAATAATGGCTCCCACCTGATTTAAGTCCAAAAAATCACTATATTCAACGCCAAAGCCGAAGGTACCGGAGGCTCCCATAACCGGGGTGGCCATCTTGATGCCGGCAAAATCCGTAGCCAGTCTGTTCATATTCATCAGCCAAATACCTCCTCTGCGTCAAATACCGGGCCATCGCCGCAAACCTTCCAGCGCTTGCCGCTCTTACCCTCAAAGGTGCAGCCCAGACATACGCCAATGCCGCAGGCCATGCGCTTTTCCAGAGAAACCTCGCACTCAATGCCCTGCTTGATAGCCAGCTCGGCAATTCCCTTCATCATAATGGTAGGACCGCACACCTTGATATGCTTAATATCCGGGTATTCCTTCAAAATATCCGGAATGGCATCAATGGCAAAGCCCTTGCGGCCATAAGAGCCGTCATCAGTGGTATAGACCAGCTTCTCGGAGAAATCCTCCACAAAATCGCTCCAGAACAGCTCCTTGTGGTTCCGTACACCAAGGAGAGTTACTGGCTTCGGGGCGTCCATTTCCTTGCCCAGACGACGGGCAGTATAGATAATCGGGGCAATGCCCACACCGCCACCAATCAGCAGGGTACGGCCTTCATTTTTAAAGGAAAAGCCCTTGCCCAGAGGACCTTCCACACTGATAGGGGCCCCGTCCTCCAGCTTGGCCAGCTCCTGAGTTCCCTTGCCGGCCTTGCGGTATATGAGAAGCAAAAAGCCCTGCTCCTTGTCCACATCAGCCACCCCAAAAGGACGGCGCAGATAAGTGCTGCCCATTTCGTTCTTGATCATGACGAATTGGCCAGGCTCTGCCAGGGCCACTACCTCAGGACACTCCAAAACCAAGGCATTTACATCTTCGGATAATTCCCAGTTGGAAATAATATTACCGGTCTCCACCAGCTTTTTGGTTGCGTTCATTTGCCATTCACCTCAATTAATTATTAAAGCATATTCCCGGCCTTTTGGCTACCTTTTAGGGGGCCCCAGCCGCAAAAAGGGAAAAGCTGCCCACAATGAGCAGCTTTTGAATTAATAAAGTAACTTTATTATAACGTTATATTATTGAATTAGAATTTAACGTTTGCACCAACGAGGAAGGTACGGCCCTGAAGTGGATAGAAATGACCTGTCCAAGCGGATTTTGGTACAAGATAATATACCTGATTGGTAAGATTATTGATTTTAAAGTATACATCAATATTTTCCGTAGCCTGGTAGCTAGTATTGAAATCCCAAATAGCATAATGGTTGCGGCCATAAGCTGTATCATCAAGACCACTGCCAAAACGTCCCATAAGATTAGCCTTCCAGCGGTCGCAGTTGTAATGAACCCCCAAACGATAGCCATTTGGTTCGTAATAGGCCACCTGCTTGCCATCCGTTTCACTGCTGATGTAGGAATAGCCAAGATCATAAGACCAACGGTCAGACAACGCACCATTTAAGGAAATATTTATGCCTTGCTTCTTTTCATTTGACACATTCAGAGCATCTGTCATATAGGTAACTGGATTATATACCCATTTAATAGCGTCATCAATATCACTCCAGAAATAGTTCACATCCAATATAGCCTTTTCATTGAATTCATGGGTTACACCAATGGTTTCC
This sequence comes from Anaerovibrio sp. JC8, assembly GCF_002100115.1. Classification (GTDB taxonomy): domain Bacteria; phylum Bacillota; class Negativicutes; order Selenomonadales; family Selenomonadaceae; genus Anaerovibrio. The sequence continues at coordinate 121,827 of NZ_ANBM01000006.1, forward strand.
ACATTGCCTGACTCCGGCTTCAGATTTGGATTACCCTGCATATAAGCATCCGTATAGTACATATCATCCGCAGTTGGCGCCTTAAATACCTTACCCCAGGAAGCGTACAACTTGGTAGCCGTATCCGGCTGATAATTTATGGCAGCCTTCGGAGACCAGTGAGTTCCAAAAGCATCATGATGATCCATACGCAGGCCTGGTACAAATGTCCAGCGCTTGTCCATCGTTATAGTATCCTGCAGAAACAGAGCATAGGTGGTAATATCCTTATCCTCATACCCACTTTGTTTATTGGTGGAGGTACTCTTGCGCCATTCACCGCCTGCAATGATTTTGTTATTGCCTAGCTGCCAACCATTCTGATATTCCAAGCTATTGCTGTGAGTATCATACTTGCCCTGATAATCGGTGGACTTATAGTTGGCACCATAGCGCAGGAAGCCCTGTACTGGCTGATCCTCCTTGAAATTGTATGTAATAGAACCATAATTATAATTTTGGTCCTGATACAGTGTTTTCTCTTCTATTCCCATATCAGCCTGTCTATGAGTGAACATTAACCGCAAGGAATCGCTGTCGGAAAACTTCTTATCAAGCCGTAAATATAGGCTCTTCTTGTTATAGCCGCTGTTGTTACGGCGAACATCTTCCCCATTATCACCTTTATACTTAAAATAATCCCTTTCCTGAAGGCCAGCAGCAGCGAACCAGCTCCAGTCACCTTCACTGCCTTGGTTGCTGAGTTCCACATTATGTGTACCAAAGGAACCAATATTCATATCCAAGTTAGTTTCCGCCTTGCTGCCCTTCTTGGTGATAATATTAACTACACCACCAACCGCATCACTGCCGTAAAGAGCAGAACCTGCTCCCTTCACTACCTCAATACGTTCGATGCTCTTTACAGAAGGAAGCATCCCCAAGCTGGCACTGGCACGGGTCATGGAACCCTGATCGTTATTTAAACGCTGACCATCAATGAGAATTACAACACGCTGATCGCCATTGATGATTACTTCCTGATCACCGTTGGCATTACCATTAGTCACAACCACACCATTAATCGGCCGCAACGCCTCTGCCACATCGCTGTAGTGATTATCCTCAATCTGCTCAGCGGTGATAACAGTTACATCTGCCGGGGTGCTCATAATAGATGATGGCATACGCTCTGCTGTAACTACCACATCCATTATATCATCGTCCTGGACTGCAGGTGCCGCCTGGACCACTGCTGTACTGGAGCAGAGAACGCCCACAGCCAAGGTGGCCAGCACCTTGTTCTTCAACTCATTTTTCATAACTCTTTCCTCCTCTTAATTCTCCAATGCTGACAGGTGCTGCTGCGGAGCCAGCTTGAACTTGTCGCCGTATACCCTGTAGGCGATTTCCTGCACCGCATACACAAAATCCTGTGAGCAATTATATATATACCCTTCATCCGGCTCCAGCAGCCGGCCATTCTTTATGGCCTTCATACCTTGCAGGGATGGGTCATTAACATAGTCAGCCCGTATTTTGTTTATATCCAGCTCCCCATGATTGTTATAGCTTGGCAAAAACAAAATATCCGGGTCAATGGCTACCAACTTTTCCTTGGTAAGGACCTCACCATTTTTCAAGCCGGCGGCCGCCATTCCATTGATAACTCCAGCCAGCTGACAGGCCTCGTCAAAGGCACAGCCTGCTCCGCCGTAGTCCTTCATAAGGGAAATCAGCACCACGCTGCGGCGGTCTGACGCGGGAATTTCCGCCACCTTGGACTTAATCTCCGCCAGCTTGTCATCCATCTTTTTTAGCAAAAGCTCCCCACGCTCCGGCTCACCCACAGCCTGGGACAGCAGAGTGATGGTTTCCTTTATATCCTGTAAATTTTTGGGACCCTTGCAAACCACCACCGGGATACCCAAATCTCTGAGGGATGCCACACGGGACAAATCACCCCAGTCCGGCACTATAACCAAATCCGGCTGAAGGCTGGCAATTTCCTCCACTGATGGGTAGGTAATCTTGGTGGTTACCTTCTTCCCCAGCTCTACCATATTGGAGCTGGTAGGGTCATCCAGCATAGTATTCACTGCTGCCATCCGTTCCGGCTCCACCAGAGCCAGCATCATCTCATCAGTGCTCATGGCCATGGTCAGGATTTTCTTCGGCTTGGCGGGAATATTGACCTTAGTCCCCTGAATATCCGTTACTGTATAGCCCGTCTGTGTGTCGGCCCCTGCATTATCCTGCTTGCAGCCAGCCAGACAAGTTAAGACCAGCAGCATTACTACTATAAGCTTAAACTGCATTATTTTTTTCAGCATATATCCTCCAAGGCAATATAAAAGCCGCCCTCAAAAGAGGACGGCCGAACATTGCATATAACATTATAACGTGATGCTAGAACTGCGTAATCCCCTTCCCATCTCTCGTAGGTCAAACGGTGATTGTTAATCAGGCAGTTCTCCTGGCTCCGGTTCACAGCTCCTCCGCGCCTTCCCAGAGTCTCCCCCAGTGACATTTCTTGCAGATTCGCTCCCCGATACAGTGGCGTGACCGCGCCGGCCTTAAACCGGCTTTTCTATTAAGTACTATGACGCCTAATCCGTTATTTTTTTATTAATTAATACGCCATAGATAATATCATCATACAAATTTTCTGTCAACGCAAAATAAAATTAACAAGTCCTTTTACCTATAGTTCGCAACATAAAAAAGGGACCGCCAGGCGGCCCCTTTTGGGTTGATAATCCATAATTAATATAAACTGAATTCTTAAACCTTGAACTTGCTCATGGCATTCTGCAGATCAACAGCCAGATTTGACAAGCCATTGGCGGCTGCAGCGATCTCCTCACTGGAGGCCGACTGCTCCTCGGCTGCGGCAGAAATGGTCTGGGTTTCCTCAGAGGTATCACGGCATACCTTGTCGATATTATCCATAGAGCCTACTACACTCTGCATACCCTTGGATACAGTCTGAACTGCAGAATTGATTTCTTCCATTTCGTTCTTAATGGAAGCTACACGGTCGGTAATATCACGGAACTGCTCGCCCACCTCACGGATGGCCTGAGTGCCGGCAGTAACCTCCTGATTACCCGATTCCATAGCTTTTACTGCATTCTCAGTATCACCCTGAATAATGGCAATGCGGTTCTTGATTTCCTCGGCAGATTCCTGGGACTGCTCTGCCAGCTTGCGAACCTCCTCAGCTACAACGGCGAAGCCACGGCCGGCTTCACCGGCACGGGCGGCCTCAATGGCTGCATTAAGGGCCAGAAGGTTGGTCTGGTCTGCAATGGAGGAAATACTCTCCACAATTTCACCAATCTGCTGGGAATTCTCGCCCAGCTTCTTTACTACTTCAGCGGAATTGGCCACGCTCTTTTCAATGCCATTCATCTTTGCCATGGCATTCTGCATGAGACGGGCACCATTGTCTGCTGCCCCGGCCATCTGCTCAGTATTTTCAGTAACACCGTTGGTCTTTTCAGTCATTACATTGATATCACCAAAGGAGCTGTCAATGCTGTACTTGGCCTCATCCATGCTGGTAAGCTGTTTTTCCATGCCACCGGCCACATCCACAACGGACTGGGCCACATGGGTGGCTGCCTCTGCGGACTGCTGGGCACTGGCGGTCAGCTCCTCACTGGAGGCGGCTACCTGCTCAGCCGTTGATTTCATCTGGCTGATCATGTTCTTCAAATTCTGGTGCATCTGATTGAAATTGTCCGCCATCCGGCCCAATTCGTCCTGAGCCTTGATAGGCAGTGCATTCAGCCGCAGATTACCTCTGGACATTTCCTCAATATGAGCACCCAGGGCCTCAATACGGGTAACCATATTGTTGGCCTGATATACGATACTGCCTACGCAAAGGGCGATCATAACAACGCAGACAAAAATCATGATTTTACTCATGGTCACTGCCGGAGCGTTGATTTCTTCCTGTGGCATAATGAGACCCAGCTTCCAATTTACATTTGGAACAGTAGCAAAGTACAAATTATGACCGTCAAATTCAGCTATGCCGCTTTCACTGTTCAGCATAATCTGACCAGCCGCTGCCAGGCTCTTGTCCTCATCATCGGTGATTTTGAGAGCATCAGCTACCGCCGCCTCATTATTTGTGTAAATGTATGTACCATCGGCGGTGGTGAGAATAGGCCGGCCATTTTCGCCCACCTTGAGAGAGCCCATTACATCGCTGATTTCCTTCAAGGTGAAATCTACGGTAATACAGCCCACATACTTGCCGGACAGGTCAAAAATAGGGGCAGAACAGGTGGACATAACCACGTTGGAGGTTGGATCATAGTAAGGGTCCGTAATCAGGGCAGCTTCCTTGCCGATATTCTTGGCATTCTTGTAGTAATCCTGCACAAAATAATTGTACTCGGCATTACTGTACTCATAAGTTTCCTTAATGGAGCTCCCGTCACGATACCAGTAAGGTCCCATGTATTCCTGGGACGCATCAAAGGCAAATGGCTCAAACCAGATACCACTGCCGAAGAAGAACTCATCGGATTTGATGGACTTGGCTATCATAGCCTTGTAGCTGTCCATTGGAGTTGAGGTGTAGGTACCGCCGATATAGCGGGCCGTATCAACTGCATTGGCCCGGGCCATGTTCAGCTTGTCATTGATAAAGTTTACATTGGCCTTCAGCTCGGAATTCATGGTGTGCTCCACCTGAGTGCCAAGACTGTTGCTGGATGAAATCACCGACACAATGGTCAGGATAAGCATACCGATAATAACAAACGGCAGCATACCAACCAGCATTTTTCCTTTAATGCCCATTGTAAAACCTCCTTATATTAACAATCATTCAACAATTTTATGACAAAATGAGACAAATATTTCACTTATAATACTTCTACACAAATGACAAAACTCCTGCACATTGAATGCAGGAGTTTAAGTAGTTTTAATTAATATATGACGTTACCTCAGCTTAAAAGCAGCTCATCGGAATTCAGCTCGCTGCCGGCAGCCTTTTCGAACATGGCCAGCAGATCCTTGATGGTAAGGTTCTTCTTTTCCTCGCCGCTGACATCAATGAGGATTTTGCCCTCATGAAGCATGATAAGGCGATTTCCACAGGCCAGGGCGTCTCTCATGTTATGGGTAATCATAAGGGTGGTGAGCTTGCGGCTGTTGACGATATTGTTGGTAAGCTCCAGCACCTGGGCCGCAGTCTTCGGGTCCAGTGCCGCGGTATGCTCGTCCAGAAGGAGCAGCTTTGGCTCCACCATGGTAGCCATAAGCAAAGTCAGGGCCTGGCGCTGACCGCCGGACAGGAGGCCCACCTTGGACTCCAGACGGTCCTCAAGGCCCAGATTCAGTGGCTTTAACTGCTCACGGAAATAAGCCCGCTGGGATTCCGGCGCACTCCACCGCAAAGTTGGCCACTTGCCGCGACGGGAGGCAATAGCCAGATTTTCCTCTATCTGCATATTGGCCGCCGTGCCCATCATAGGGTCCTGGAATACACGGCCAATGTACTTGGCCCGCTTGTATTCAGGCAGCTTGGTAATATCCTGGCCGTCAATTACAATTTTGCCCCGATCTACCCGGAAAGTACCGGCAATGGCGTTCATCAGAGTGGATTTGCCCGCTCCGTTGCCGCCGATAACCGTCACAAAATCACCTGGCTTAAGATGCAGGGATACACCCCGCAGAGCCACCTTTTCCGTAATGGTCCCAGGATTAAAGGTCTTGGAAATATTGTCTATTTTCAGCATCACTGGGCCACCTTTCTCTTTTTCAGCTTAGCCTGGCACAGCGGCATGGAAAGAGCGGCCGCAACCAGAATGGCTGTAAACAGCTTCAAGTCGTTTGGTGGCATACCCATCTGCAGTACAATGGCGATAACAGCACGGTACACAATGGAGCCCAGAATAACGGAAATCAGGCAGTTTTTAAAGCTGCGGGTGCCAAATAGCACCTCACCGATAATAACAGAGGCCAAACCGATAACGATGGTTCCAACACCCATTCCCACGTCGGCAAAGCCGTTGGCCTGGGCCACCATGGCGCCGGATACGGCTACCAAAGCGTTGGAAATCAGGAGGCCTAATATAATAGTAATGTCTGTGTTAATACCATTGGCCCGAATCATGTGTGGGTTGCAGCCAGTGGCACGGATGGAGGCACCAATTTCGGTACCAAAGAACCAGTAGCACAACACTCCCGTGAATACCACCACAATGGCCCCCACTATCAATATCATGTTGGCCAATGTCATATCAGGAATGGCATAAAGGGTAAATACGGTGTCCACGTTCAGCAGGGACAGATTGGCCTTGCCCATAACGTGGAGATTTACGGAATACAGGGCAATCATGGTGAGAATGCCCGCCAAAAGAGCTGGAATCTTTAATTTGGTGCACAAAAAGCCGGTTACCACTCCCGCCAGCATGCCCGCAAAGGCAGCGACAAAAATGGATGCCACCGGGCTCATGCCCCCCAGCATACATGCGGCTGCTACCGCCGCCCCCAATGGAAAGCTGCCCTCTACGGTCAAATCAGCAATATCCAGCACCCGGAAGGTGATGTACACGCCGATGGACAGGAGAGACCACAGCAGGCCCTGGGATACAGTAGGAATAATCAGATCCACTTCAAAAACCTCAATTCAATAGTTCAAATTTAATCCCGTACAGAGGAAAGCTCCAGACAGGGTCTGCATATCAGAGACATGTCCGGAGCTTGGTAAAAGACAAAATAGGATAGCAAACACTTAGTTATTAGTTGATAACCTCGGCATCCTTCAGTACATCCTGAGGAAGGGTGATGCCCAGCTTATCAGCATTCTTCTTATTAACAACGGCCTTTAAAACCTTTGCAAATTCGATCTTCATATCAGCTGGCTTGGACTTGCCATCCAGAATGTCAGCTGCCATGAAACCGGACTGACGGCCCAGCTCATAATAATCTACACCATAGGTAGCAAGACCACCGGCCTTTACCATGTTGGCCTCACCGCAGATAACTGGCTTCTTTGCTGCCTCAGTTACGGAAATAAGGGTAGGCATGGAGGAAGCAATTACGTTATCAGTAGGGAGATAGAAGGCATCTACCTTGCTGAGAAGGCTCTGAGCTGCCTGCTGGATATCATTTACGTTGGAAATGGTAGCAGCCTCAACCTTCAGGCCCTTGGACTCAGCGTATTCCTTCATGGCCTTGAACTGAATCTCGGAATTTACCTCACTGGAGGTGTATACACAGCCAATAGTCTTGGCATTTGGACAAAGCTTGATAAGCAGATCAACCTGATCCTTGATAGGGTTCATATCGCTGGTGCCGGTTACATTGCCGCCAGGTGCCTCGTTGGACTTAACCAGCTTGGCCCCTACATAGTCGGTAATGGCACAGCCTACGATAGGAATATCCTTGGTAAGGTTGGCCATGGTCTGAGCTGCAGGAGTTGCAATAGCATAAATCAGATCAACCTTGCTGCTGAGGAACCGCTGACCTATATTCTGGAGGTTTGACTGATCTGCCTGAGCGTTCTGGTTATCAATTCTCAGGTTCTTGCCATCCTCGTAACCACGTTCCTTCAGGGCGTCTACAAAGCCCTTGTTGGCTGCATCCAGGGCGTCATGCTCAACCAGCTGTACCACGCCAACAACCTTATTGTTGGACGCAGACTGATTATTGGAGCCGCAACCGCCCAGCAGGCCAAAGGAGAATACCGCAGCCATTCCCAGGGCTGCCATTTTCATTTTTTTGGAAAACATCATGCATTATCACTCCTAAAGTATAAAAATAAAAACCTGAACATATTATACATGATTGTTTCACAAAAATAAACATTGTTCTCCCTATAAACACAAATTTATTTTATATAAAGATTTTTATTATAAACTCCGTCAACTAAAAACATATATAGAATATTAATCGGACCCGCGGAAATTAAGACAGCGCCAAAACAATCCTTTTCGTTGAATAAATATTCACCTTATGCGACATGAAGGAGTACTTAATGAGTGGACAGGTGCTTAATATATGAAAGCAAAATGGTCAGATGTATTTATTTTACCTTATTTTTGCAGGAAAATTTGAGTAGGTGAAGAATTAATGAGCATGGTAAATCGTTTGTAAACTATTATCCGGACTGATAATTTTTACGAGTGTGTAATATATTTGAAGAGGAGGCGGTTTTATGGAAATTGCGTTGGGCTTTATTGTATTCCTACTATGCCTTATAATCGGCGTGCGCTTCGGTGGCCTTGGGTTGGCTGCAGTCAGCGGCATCGGCCTTGTAATCTTTGTCTTTGGCTTTGGCTACAAACCTGGCGTACCACCAAATGACGTAATGCTGACCATTTTGGCAGTTGTTACATGTGCTGCTTTCCTGCAGACCTCTGGTGGTTTGACGGTACTATTGAAATTGGCCGAGCAGATTTTGCGTAAGAATCCAAAATACGTAACTATTTTGGCTCCTATTACCACCTGGTTTTTGACCGTGCTTTGCGGTACCGGCCATGTTTGCTACACCATGTTCCCAATTGTCTATGATGTTGCCATCAAGCAAAATATCCGCCCTGAGCGGCCTATGGCAGTATCCTCCATCGCCGCCCAGATGGGTATCTGTGGCTCCCCGGTTTCCGTGGCTATTGTTTCCATTGTGAGCTTTTTGGCCATAGCCGGATATGATATCAGCATTGCCAAGGTTTTGATGGTTTCCATTCCATCCACCTTCTTCGGTGTGCTGGCAGCAGCCGTGTGGTCAATGCGCCGTGGCAAGGAGCTGGAGGATGATCCGGAATTCCAGGCTTTGATAGCTGACCCTGAACAGAGAAAATATGTCTATGGTGCCACCGAGTCCCTGCTGGACAAGGAGCTGCCTAGAAGCAACTATATCGCCGTTGGTATTTTCGTTGTTGGTATTATCCTGATCGCCTTCATGGGCAATCTGCCGGATTATCTGCCGCATTTTTCCGCTGGCGTAGGCAAACCAGCCAAGCCGATTTCCATGACCTTGGTTATTCAGATGGTTATGCTGTGTATTGCTTCACTGATATTGTTCTTCTGCAAGGTGGATGCCAAGAAAGTGGCTGACTCCAACGTATTCCGGGCTGGTATGGTGGCCCTGGTATCCGTTTATGGCGTTGCCTGGGCAGCAAATACCCTCTTTGCCCATCACATGGACTTCTTAAAGGGCGTATTGATTTCCGCCGTTGGGGTATATCCATGGGCCTATGCCATTATTGCCTTTTTCACCTCCAAGCTGGTAAATTCCCAGGCGGCAGCCATTGCTGTAGTAGTACCACTGGCGCTGGAAGCTGGTATCGAGCCAGTTATTGTCCTTTCCTTTATTTCCGCTTGCTATGGTTACTTCTTCCTGCCGACCTATCCATCAGATCTGGCCTGCATCGGTTTTGACCGGTCCGGCACCACCAAGATCGGCAGGTTCATTCTGAACCACAGCTTCATGATTCCGGGCCTTATCGGCGTTATCACCGGCTGCTGCGTTGGTTACGTCATCGCCCATGCTATCGTATAATTTCAGAATAGTTTCCTAAAAAACAAAGGTCACCGGCTCAAATTGAGTCAGTGACCTTTTTCTTTATGATCGGGCCATTTGTTCCTTATCAAATTTTCTGGCAAAAATCACCCATACTATGACAATGTATATCAAAAATTGTCCCAGGGTGACGGCGCAATCGAAAAAGCCCGCCCCACGGAATACAATGTCACGGATAAATTTAAACTCCCAGGTTAGAGGGAATATCTGGTTTACCCAATGAACCCATTCCGGCATCATGGTCATGGGCACGCCATAGCCGCCCAGGATAAAGCCCCCGGGAACAAAGAGAATCATCCGGCTGGAGGCCGCCCCGGGGTTAGACGCTGTCCACCCCATTATTACCGACATCATGCCCAGCATAATAATATACAAGGCCTGTACGGCAAAATATAAGAGTATATTGCCGGAAAAGCTTATATCACCCCAAAAACGCAGCACCACCAGCCCCACGAAATTGGCGATAAGCCAGCAGGCGCAATATGGCAGTATTCGTTCTATCAAATCATAAGCGGTACCCACCTTCAAATGAAGGTCCAGCTTTCCTTCCAGCCTAAGCCGTGGCACCATGCCCAAGGTGGCAAAGGCAAAAAACATGCTGGAAAAAAATATCAAAAAGCCCGTTACCTCACCATTGCTGGCCGAATCTGCCGGATTGAACAAGGAACGGGAAACCAGCTTGGTGCCGCCCCTTATGGTATCGCCAGTGCCCAGGGTTGGATTATTGATATCGGCAATAATTTCATTCAGGGCTTCCCGTACACCACTGAGGGCCGACGAGCTGGTATTATCGTAAAATACACCTATATCAGCACTTTCCCCATTGTAGTGGTTTTTCTCCAGCCCCTGGGGCAGATATACCACCGCATAGGCCTTGTCACGATACATCAGCTCATTTGGCTCCGCCGGCGTATTTACCACCGCCGTGACGGAAAGCATCTGGGAATTGTTCAGATAGTTTATGATTTCGTGACTGTAATGGGAATTGTCCAGATCAATTACTGTAATCGGCGTATCCTTGGCGTAATTTAGCCCCAGCATAACACTGAAAATCACCGTGATTACCAAGGAAACCATTATGGAAACCTTCTCGTAGGGCATGCCATCGCCGGTGAGAAGGTGCTTTACTTCGTCCCGAAAGGCCTTCATCTCAGCTTCACTCCCATCGTCATGCCGGGCATAATTCCTTCGGTGGGCTCAAGGTAAATTCGCATCTGGAAGGAGGTCAGGTCCGCCTGTCCCTTTTCTCTGGTCATGCGCAAATCAGCAAAGCCTGGGGCCTGAGTCAGCAAGCGGATGGTACCCTGGGCCTTTTTGTTACCGGCCACAGATGTAGCCTGGATTTCATCCCCTTCCTTATATTTTTCTATGTTCTCTTCACTGACATATATATCAAAATAGTAACGGCTGCTTTCCATAAGCAGTACCGGCGTGTTTGGCGCAATCATTTCCCCTTCCTTGGCCAAAATCTTTATGATTTTTCCATCCTCAGGTGCCCGCAGAGTCAGGTGCTCTTTTTTCACCTTCAATTCCTTAAGCTGAATCTCCAAGGCCTTCAACTGCTGATTCAAGGCCTCCACGTCATTTAACTTGTTCGCTGCGGTCTGACGCTGAAGATCAATCGTCGGCAGGTTCAGTGAATCAGTATCGCCTGTATCCACCGTGCCCCCCAACAATTTGCTTAACAGCTGCTTTTGCTGGGCAACATTGGCCGCCGATACCTGCAAGGTTGTTTGGGCTGCATCCAGCGCAGAGCGGGAAATAGCGCCTACCTCAAATAACTGCTGCTTTCGCTCATAATCAAGGTTAGCATTATTATAATTGGCCTGAGCCGCATCCACAGCCGCCCGCTGCTGGTCTATCTGGCGGAAGCTCTGCTGCTCATTGGTATCAGCCTGAGACATGGCAATATTTACACCACCGCCTGCGGACTTCACCTGAGCCTTCATCTGATTTATCTGAGCTTCCAGCTTGGCAATGGACAAATCCACGTCTGTGCTGTCCAAAACCATCAGAATATCCCCTTTTTTGACCTGCTGAGCCTCCTGAACGGCTTCTTTCACCAGCCGTCCACCTACATTATCAAAGGAAACCTTTATTTGTTCAGCAGTAAGTATTCCTTCCTTTTTTTCAGTGGCCAGCACCAGGGCATCATTGCCCGTATACATCAATAAAAGCCCTGCCACTACCATTACGACAGCGAAAATCATGCCAAATTTCTTTGCCCTTAATTTTTTGTCCATTTTTTCCTCCATTTTTTTGCAACAAAAAACCAGCCGATACATTACCCTTTAGTGACTACAACTCCCGTCCCTGTAGTCACCTGGCATGTATCAGCCGGCGATATTTCCCATAAATGGGCGACGCACTCAAGTGCAATATTTATTTAAGTCTTGGTTATCTTACGATAAAAATCTGAAATAGTCAAGCCCAAATAGTTCAAAAAATTTACTGAAAAATTAGATATACTTTTCTACCAGTTCAATAACTTCCTTAATAAGGGCATCACAATGTGCCTTTTTCTCAATGCCCTTCTCCTTGCTGATGCGGAGCAGGTCCCCACAGTCCAGGGCACCATCATGATTGGCTTTTATGGCCTCATGATATTCATGAAGAATCTTCACATCGTTTACCCCGTGCATGCCCAATACCATAAGACCGGCTGTAACAGCACCGCACACGGACGCCCGCTTCATGCCGCCGCCAAAATTAAAGCCCAAATCAAAGGCCTGCTCCTTGGTCAGCCCCATTTCCTCCGCAAAGGGAATCAGCACCGACTGGGCACAGTTATAATGCAGGCTGGTATCATCCCGCAACGTCTGGGCATGTTCTGTGTACTTACTCATTTGCAACACTCCATTTATATAATACTTGTCTTTCAGTATAGCATATCGGGCTATTTTATGGCACTAAGCAGGCTAAATTTAGTCATCCAGGAAGCTATTAATCATTTTCAGGGCAGAGCCTGCTTTTGAAGCTGATTGTGAATCTGGATTTGCATTTGTAGATGATGTATTCTCAATTGCTTTCTGTTCACCCAAATCATTGATAGGTGCAACAAGAATCTTACCTGTACCGCGATATACATTAACTATCCCTTCACCGGTTCCAAGACTGCTGATGAGGGACTTATTAACCTTTTCCACAGTAAACTGCAGATTACCGGACCAGGCAACAGCGTATGGGCCGTCAATTCTGGCAACACTGTTATCCAGCGTAATTTCCATCAATTCGTCATATGGTACGGAGGACTCCAATACAGCTACTCCGTCACCAACCAATTTGGTATTGAACAAGCCCTCTCCGCCTAAAATTGCCGAAGACAAATTGGCTCTTGACTGCATATCCACCTTTATGTCACCGGAGCTGGCAAGGTACATACCGTCCTCCACGACGATGCCACCGTCCCAATCCTTAGGATTTACCAAAAGAATATGCTTATAGGTTGGTTCAAGAATCAAGGTACCGCTGCCAGAATACAGTGGTTTTACGGCTGATTCGTTATTTACAACGCTCTTGACCATTTTCCCCAAAAAGTCTCCAGCGTCCTTTACATCTGATTTTACAGCAATATCGCCTAGCATCATCTGCATGGCACCAGCTTGCAGCCTATATGAGTCATTCTTCAGGTCAATCCATACCTGGCGCTTGCGAATGTTCATTTCAGATGCATAATACGCAATCATGGCCGAAAGCGGATTTGTCGATAAATCTCTCTTGTATTCATATACTTTTACGGCACCTAACTCAGACACACAGCACCTGTTGCTGCCTTCCTCCTGCTTGATGGAAAAGCCACCATTGCCCATAGGTGCACTATTTACCGGCCCGGCACCTGCTGGTGCTGAACCAAGCTGCGTGCCACAGCTGGTGCAAAATCTGGATCCATCCGGCAATTGTTGTCCACAATTAGTACAAAACATACTCTTCCCCCCATAAATAAAATCACATAAATAATTATTTACCCATGACCATCTTAGCACATAGCGTTCATAGAATCTAGAGCGATATCTCTCTTGTAATTGCCAAACACAAATTGATTCTCCCCTCAATAGCAGCTCATGATCTTATCATCTTTATGATAGAATTGAAATACTATACCAATACAAAAAGACCCCAGCTGCTCTAAAAACAGCTGAGGCCTTATTGTATATTAACTAACTTTTTCATCACTTTAGGGTTATTCTCTGCATATATTAAGCTTTTCCTTTATCTTTCTATTGGTACCACCCTAAGGGTTTTGCCTAACGGAGCCAATACCTTTAACACTGTAGCTAGTGTGGAATTTGCACTCCCCCGTTCCATACGGGCAATGACTGGTTGCTTTACACCACTTAATTCCTCTAGCTGTTTCTGGGTAATTCCCTTCTCATTACGGGCAGCTATCAACTCTGAGATGAGTGCAACCCGCAAATCACTTTCAGATATTTCTTCTGATGTAAAATATTTTTTCTCCAGAGCATCCCACTCATCAATATTATTCTCATCAGTAACATGTCGTTTCCCGTAATCAACCAGCTTACTTTTCGCATCATTCACTGCTTCTTTATACTGCTTATTCATCCCGACCAATCCTCCCGACATAGTTTTTCAACATACTTTTTGCTTTGTCTATTTCTCGTTTTGGGGTCTTCTGCGACTTCTTAACAAAATGGTTCAGGATTAGAAAAGTTTGCCCCGTCCACAAGGCAAACATAAATCTATCATCCAATGGGCGCAACTCCCATATATCACCGTCAATATGCTTCACAAAGGGTTTTCCTGCTCTAGTTCCATTAGCACGCAATACTTTCATGTAATCATTTATCTTATTTGCCTTTATACGATTATTTTTATCTTGCTTAGAGATAATAGAGCGAATATACTCTCTTGTTTCTGATATACCGTTCTCATCTTCATAAAAACGTATGTTATACAATATGTACATTCCCTTCTTGCAAGAATTATAACTTAAAAGTTATTAAGCGTCAATATTCCATCTTCCACTTGTTTACATTATTCTAAATTTATTAATATTATATCATATATTATTTAATAATTATATGTATTATTAATAATAGTATTAATATTTTTGACGTTATTTTGTAACTTCAATATACGCAGAAGAAGGGATATCAATAGCAGTAGACATAGGAATTTGTCAATACTATTTTGGGCAAAACCTTCACAATATCTTTACATTCTCTGCAAGGGTTCTGCATATTTGGTCGCTATACTGTAAGCAGATAAGAAAAATCAACCCTTGAGGAGGAATTTGTGTATGACAAACTATATGGAACTTTTGATGACGAATCAGCCCTGGAATCTCATCGCCTTTATGGTGCTGCCGGTGGCAATGGCCGAACTCATCACCATGGCGGAATTTTTTATTCTGTCCGATGCCCAGGAACATAAGAGCTGGAAAAAACTGAGCCACTATCTGGGCATGATTTTAGGCGTTTATTTTACCGGGGTGTTCCTGTACCTGGCCACAGCCGTGGTACCGCAGATTGAATTCCGTGGCTGGATTGACCTGCTGGCTGTAGGCTTTTATATGCTGGGCGTCATCCCCTTAGGTGCCATTGCCCTGCAGGAAATGGGCATCATCAGCGGAGCTTTTGATGAAAATAGAAAGATGCACCGCCATATCGTGCTGCTGGTCACGTTCCTGATTGTCAGTCATGTGGCTATGGTCTTCGGCATGGCTGACCCTACATTAGGTGGTTGGCAGTCCGCCCCGCAATATGATATGATGGATAGCAATATGAGCGTTATGCATCACACGGATGATGCCGCCCATGGAATGAAACACTAATACGGCAAGGAAGATGGACTCTTACGGAAATTGAGTCCGTCTTTTGCATATACGAGGAAAAGCAGAATGCAGAAAAAATATTGCTGGTGGATGATGATGTGAAACTGCTGGATGTTCTGGAGCCATTTCTCCGCAACGAAGGTTTTGCAACCATGCGGGCCCCAGACGGGCTGGAAGCCCTGACGCTGCTGATGAAGCAGCCAGACCTCATCGTCCTTGACATCATGATGCCGCACCTGGATGGCAAGGAAGTCTGCCGCCGCATCCGGCAGATCAGCCAGGTTCCCATCATCATGCTGACCGCACTGGATGAGGAAGCAGACAAATTGGAAAGCCTGGATTTAGGCGCAGACGATTATATAGCCAAGCCCTTCAGCATGCGGGAACTGGTGGCCAGGATACGGGCCGTCCTGCGGCGGGCCTCAGGCCCCCTTGCCGATACGCCGCCTCAGACACGTAAAATTACCGCAGGCGGCCTTGTCCTGGACAGCTTGCGGCACACGGTGCAGCTGGATGGGAAAATGCTGGAGCTTACCCCTACTGAATTTACCCTGCTGGAAGTATTGATGCGTCATCCGGGGCAGGTGCTGAACCGCCTGCAGCTGATGGAGCAGAGCCATGGTTTTGCCTTTGATGGTTATGAACGGACCATTGATGCCCATATCCGCAACCTGCGCCGCAAGATTGAGCAGGGTACCCGCAAGCCCACCTATATTTTGACCGTGTATGGCGTGGGCTACCGCTTTGGAGGTGATGCTAGTGAATAAATGGCAAAGCATCCGCCTGAAACTGGCCGGAGGGACCTTTCTCCTGCTGGCCATCACCGTATGCAGCCTGATTGTGCTGATGAACGGACAGATGGAACGTGCCTTCCACGGTTTCCTGCAGCTGCATTTTTCCGCAACGGCAGCACAGGATACAGCAGAAGTGATGTTCCTGCAATCTGTCCATCAATCCCTTTGGTGGGTGGGGCTGTTTTTCATCGTTCTGGGTCTGGCGGCCAGCTATCTCCTGGCCACCAGCATTACCAAGCCCTTGCGCCGCCTCACCGAAGCGGCCAAGGAAATCGGCCGGGGAAATTTCAACCAGCAGCTGCCTGCTTCAGCCCATGATGAAGTGGGTCAGCTGACCCAGGTCTTCAATCAGATGGCCGAAGACCTGTCACGCAATGAAAAATCAAGACGTGAGTTTTTCGCCGGCATCGCCCACGAACTGCGAACCCCCCTGGCTATCCTGCAGGGAAATCTGGAGAACATCAGCAGCGGCATCACTCCCCCGGAACCAGAAATCATCTTCTCCATGCAGGAGGAGGTCATGCGCCTGAGCCGTTTGGTGACGGACCTGCGTGACCTGTCCCTGGCCGAAATCCGGGAACTGAAGTTGCACCGGGAGCCCACCGATTTAGGCCAGTTAGTCCTGCAGCTTGGTCAGTTCATGCAGCCGTTATTTGACGAAGCCGGTCAAAAACTGCTGCTGAATGTGGCAGACAATCTGCCCCCCGTATCCGTAGACCAGGACCGCATGCGCCAGGTCATTGGCAACTTATTGGCCAATGCCAGCCGTTACAGCGGCCCCGGAAGCACAGTACAGCTCTTTGCCCGCCAGGAAGGCGATTCCCTGTGCATTGAGATACAGGATAACGGGCCTGGGATACCGGAGGAAGACATGCCCCATATCTTTGAGCAATTCTATCGCGGAGAAAAATCCCGCAGCAGGAAAAATGGCGGCTCGGGAATTGGTCTGGCCTTAGCCCGCCGCTATGTGGAAATCCATGGCGGTACCATAAAGGCCGAAAACCTGCCGACAGGCGGGGTACGTTTCGTAATCCGAATCAAAAATATTGACTAATACCGCAATGGCCATATCTATGAATTAGGACAGGAAGGACAATATCATTCTCCATTCACATGACCTGTTTTTCGGATAAAAATGCCAAAACTAAAACAGACCTTCTTGATACAATTATAACGATTACCAACCAAACCGATTTAACAATGAACCCATTACAATATTCAACTATCGTTACAGTGGTATGCACCTTTTTATTCTTCTTTTCCATACCCCTACAATCTAGTTTCGATAATCTTCCCTTATGAAAACTCAAAGTGCCTGATATCCCAGACTACAGGGATATCAGGCACTATTTATTTCGTTATATTGTATCAATTTATCCGTGATGGGGTTTGCTAGAATTTATCATCGATACAATTTAATCATTACACCCGTAACCCACTTAACCATAAACACCGTGTGCAAGTGCCATAAATCCGCTTAAATACTGGCTTTGAAATAAACTCGGTAAAGTCCTCAATGTAAACGGAATAGCAGATTTCTTTCTCAATTTCATCCAGCGTGAGGAAAAACCTACCAGCCTCGCCATATTCATATTTTACACAATACATAATGCCCTCCTAACTGATACCACCTTACCCAGAAAAATTGCAATGGATAACCGTTTAAATCAGTAATCGATGAGATAAAAATTTCTTGAATGTTTTATGTCGTGAATTGCTTTTTTCAGTATTTGTCCTATACGTCCTCTGCCCACACCGAAAGATTGCCCAACTTCCTCTAAAGTACGTTCTCTATAATCCTCCAAGCCAAATTTAAGTGCCAATACTCTTTTTTGTCTTTCGTTTAACGTATCAATAGCCTTCATAAGTGTATCTTTATAAATTTTAAATACCGCTTCATCTTCGATTAATTCTATTTTTTTACTATCATCGCCACTTAATGATACTATTTCGTACACACCAATATCATTTTTTTCCATAAAATACTCTAGTGACTCAATATGAGTTAGAAAATAATACTCAGAAAAATATTGTTCAGCCGTTGATATCTTACAATCATCATACCATTTAACAAATTCTTCAATTTCTTGAGACTTTGTTAAACATCCCTTTATCAATTCAATTTCAGGTAATACGTTATACATATACTTATATACTGACCTAAGATATTGTTGGGTTCTGTCATTCTTTACTAAACCAATATTTGTAGACCACAGTGATTCTCCAATTTTCTTCTTTATTGTATTTGCAAGCATATGATTTATGTGTGGTATTTCACCATCACCCCGATATACCTTGCCGGTTACTAATACATCAAAATCAAACTCTTTTTTATACTTGGTAAACTGATATGTGTAATCACTATAAAGTGACCAAAATGCTAACTCCGCACTTTTCTCTTCATAGTTTGTGATCAATTCTATTATTTCTAGCATTATAGATTGATATAAATCATTTTCGCCTGCCAATGCTCTGTTATTAAAATACTCGTAGTAACAAGAAACAGCTCTTTTTACTACATCTGATATTTTTTCGCATATAGCAGATAATGCATCCGTATCACCGTTTCTATATAACCTAAAAAGTTCCTTATATGAATATAACGATTTTAAAGATGAGTTATACCCTACTATTTTAAATTGTAATTTTTCTAAATAATCAAGGTATAGTTCTTCTACACCCATTCTAGGATAAATCCCAATTAATCTTCTGTATATACTATCCACTGTCTCAATATGAACGGTTCCGTAATGTACATCATTCCATACATTATTCATAAAAACCTGTTTATAAAAGTTCTTTTCTATGTATAAATCGTGGAACCCCAACAATGCATAATCTATAAGCACTTCAATATCGTTATCTTTGCAGAATTCACATATCATGTAGCTTATCCAACGAGTATCTGGTAAATCACTTAACTTAGTGATCCGCTGAATTTCTTTATAAGATATTTTATCATCGTCAATCCTTGCAGATTTTATTTTGTAATAACAATAATCATCTAGGTAGCCGTATATATTTTCAGCTTCCTGGGTCGAACGATATTCATTTATGAAACTAGCATAATCTTTATAGCTGACAGATTCCATTTTAACTCGTCCTCAATGTATTTTTTATATTCCATATTCTCCCTTTTAATGGCATTTTATCTCCACCGTCTGGTTCCGCCTCCAGATTGGCGATGATGTTCCCTGTCCTCACGTTTTTCTGAACGATAGCTGTCATCGTCATAATCTTCGCTGTAATTGCCGGCTGTATAAAATTCTTCGTCATAATAAGGATCATCGTCACCCTGTTTTGCCACCCGCTCAGAATATGTCCTGTCATATTCTGCCTGAAGTTGCTTATGCCGTTCTTTTAGTGCGGCTGCTTTAGGTTTTACAACATTTTCATCGATATCAATAATTTGATTGCGAATCAGCAAAACCTTTTCTTTTAAATCTCCATCATATTTTTCCGGGATTAACTCAGCATAATACCTCAGCATGCTGTTCTTTATTGTAAGCCCTTTTTCTATAGTTCCCCATTCACTAATGATTTCCAGACAATTGGCAGTATAATACAATTCCTCAGCATTTGGACATTTACTTTTTACTTCGCTGGCACAGTCCTCCCGTTCACTAAAGTGTCTGTGGTCAGCTGTACCAACAAAAAAACATAAAGACGCTTTCTTGGACTTCTCCTTGTCAGGATTTGAAAAATCCATCTCCTGAAATATCGCCATTCCTTCCTGATAACTCTCCTCGGCACTTTTTATGAAGTATTCTCGTTCCTGCTGTTGCCTTGCTTCTATATCGGACTTGGTTTCGCAACCACCTACGAATAATAGAAGCAGCACCAAACAGATCACAAAAGATATTGTTTTTATAGTTTTCATACCCTAATACTCGCACCACTTTTCATAATCATCTCGTACTATTGTATATTCATGGTGGGGCTATCATGGCTGATATTATTGGATAAAATGCCCTTATTTCTATAAGGTTGTACCGTTCACCATTACTTGATACATAGACCATGTGCAATCTCTAGTTTTTCAGAATTAAGTTTCACGCTGTATTTTTCTCCAAGCAAAATAAATTATACTTCCGTATGTCACGGTTAATCCTACCCATGCCATAAATGTTTTAGTATCTCCATTTATTAACGCGAGAAAAGAAGCGAATGTAAATATAGCATACACTATTACACTTGAAGTAAGAGCTACTTCGGGGCCAAACATAAAATTTATAATTATAAAAGCGAACGCTGAGAAAATAAATAGTCCTACCATGACAGGTACCTCCATTATGATTTTATCACTGTCTTGACAATTTCTCGGTATTTTTTCCACGGCATCCATCATATGTACTGTAAGTATAAAAATCTTCAATAAAGAAGGCTATTCACCTTTTATATCTTCCCCCGGCCATAAGTGCCGGGGGGATGGATATAGAACTGTATTTTAAAATCAATTATTACCTTTTTTCAAAAATTCAGCCAACGGAGAATTAGGACCCCATTCCAATGAGTATTTCACTATACCACTTTCACCAATTAGAGTTGCCATTCTTGCATTAATGGTTTCCTTAGAAACTTCTTGTCTTTCTGCCAGAAGCTGCTTCCTCATTTTTTCTATAATAGAAACAGTTTTTACTACATAACCAATAATCAAATTAGCAGCGATAAATGTTGAATAGTCTTTAAACAATTTTACATCTGTTATAAGGCTTCCCATATTCTCAATTTCTTCATCTTCACAATCATTAAACTGTTGATAATCCAGCTCATCAATTTTCGGATTATATAACATATCACGTAAAAATGGGTAAAATATTTTATTTTTTTCTATCAACGATAATACTCTATTTCCATCAAACTCGACATCAGGACGACTATTTCCCAAAGGGTCCATGACAAGCGAAGAAATTTCATCATAATCATACCCTTCTCCAATATCGCCTCCTAAAGTTTCATAAATAGACTCAAAAACATTCTCCGGATTGTTCCATGCTGAATTAATATCCTTTAATCTGCTTAACTCATCTTCACTTACATAGCACTGCACTTCAGCAGATAAATCATCTGGCAGTAAATTGGACAAATCTACCAACCTTTTACAGTAGTCATCTATTATATCTGTATATCCGTTACTTAACACCTTTGGTATTCCCTGTTGCTTATCATTAGCAAGCAAAACTCCTGTAAATGCATATACCTCTTTTATACAGTCAGCAATTTTCAGATCTACAGCATTATTATAATTATTAGAATTAACGGTAGTGTTCATAATATTCCCTTCGTTCTTCTCAAAATGATTTAAGTCGACGCCTAACAGGGATGTCAACCTTGCCTTTGTATCATTATCGCCAGGACCATTATTATTGTCTCTTGTCCAGCTTTTAACAGTTTCTTCTGATAAATAAAGTTCATCAGCTATTATTTTGAATATTTCGGTGTAGAAATTAACAGGTTGGCCAATAAACTCCTTCCTATCCTTGATCTGTTTTAAGTAAAGTTTAAATGCTATTGGCGACCACATAATGAGTTCCTCCCTTTAATTATTTTCAACCGGTTGTTGGTATTATAGTAGCAATTTTAATATCAAATGTCAGTGTATTTTGTGTAGCAAAGTTGTGTATTAAAATGTGTATTTACAGAGGTGCTGTAAGGTGTGCAAGCTGCATATAATGATGGAAATGTAGCAATTTATTAATAATCTTCCACATTACTGCATATTCAATTCACACGACTGATTTTCAGATAAAAATGTCAAAATTAAAACAGACCGTGAAACCAGAAAAAACAATGGTTCCACGGTCTGTATTTTTATACCTTCCGATAAGGCGAATTTATAGGTACTAATATGACGCTTGGTGGTATCCCCCAATTTTTCCAAAATCTCCTCAAAAATAAAGAATCCAGACTATGTCATTACAGCTCTCTGCAACCTAATATTTTTGTTGCTTTCGTATCCCCATACATAAGGAATAAAATTATGATCTAATCATCTTTATATGTGGTATACCATCTATATCATATGGTTCAGACACCTGCTTAAAGCCATTTTTCTCATACAGGCCTTTGGCATAAACCTGTGCTTCAAGGTATATTTTATCAGCAGCAAATACCTTCTCAGCAATCTCTATACCGTCGGTTAGAATTCTGCTACCAATACCGCAACGCCGTTTTACAGCAATGACTCTTCCTATGGATACATGTTCGTTTTCTACTCCCCTATCCATAACACGTAAATATGCTTGAATTTGACCATCTTCCTCATACCAAACATGTATGGCATCCTGGTCCAAATCATCAATTTCTTTATATGGACACTTTTGTTCAACTACAAAAACATCAACTCTTAATTTTAGAATTTTATACAGCTCAATGTTTGCCAATTCGGAAAATCTCTTATATTTCAAAACCATAGCCAACTACTCCTTTATCTTATCTATTTTCAGCAGGATATTCTCCACACTGTTGGTACAGGATTACACGCGGACAAGGAAAAAACCAATCAAGCAGAACATTATTCCAATCCCTTGTTTTATTGTTAAACTTTCGTTATATAAGCCAACACCGATGGCGATAAGAATTAATGCTCCTGTAACATTCACCATAAGAGGAGCGATGCTGATTTCCCATCCAGCCCTATAAAGCAACAAATAACCTACTTCAATTCCAACCAATACAAAGCCCCAGGCAACACTCACCCAATTCAGATCCTGAATATCATGTTTAATTCCACCGCCAGTATAATAATACCCTATCACGCATAGTATAAAACTTACAAAATATGTGACACCAAGCCCCAACATGGGACTTAATGAAATCGGTGTCCATTTGGCTATATTGTGATAAAGTACATTTGACAAAACCGTAAGGGCAAATGGCCCCCAAAAAGCTAACCCACTCATTTAACCAGCTCCTTCTTTAACCTAAAAAAACATAAAGCGTTATTATCCATTCCACTGTTGCTATAGCAACAACCCTACAGAACGGATAATAACGCTTCCTCACACAATCCCCGGGGAGATTGACAAGCTCAATATAAATTTGATCATCATTGTATAACATACCATCAGTAAATTCAAGAAGATTTTTGTTCGTATTGCGGCTGAAAGCAATGATGAGTAGAATTAATATGTCAATCATAAAAATCATTTATTCTTTTCCGGCATTCAAATGAAACGTACAATATTCCACTTTACTTTATATCCAATTCACACGACTGATTTTCGGATAAAAATCCAAAAACTAAAACAGACCGTGGAACCAGTAAAATCAATGGTTCCACGGTCTGTTTTTTATACCTTCTGATAAGATGTCTTTATGGGTACTAATATTGCCCCTCTGACATCGTCAAGGGTCAATTTCACCCTTAAAATCATGCAACAACTCTTTTGGCTGAATATCCTTATGCCGATAACGTCTACGTCCTTTGGTCACTCCAGCATAATCTATTGCCTCAACCGGGCAAATATGCAGACATCCAAGACACTCCACGCAGTTATGCTGCCACACCGGATGTCCATCCGGGCGTACTATATTTCCTTTAGGGCAAATACGCTGGCACATATCTCTTAAAACCTGCCATGTGTCGTGATGGCCATTTTGAGCAATAGCCTTCGCTATACCTTTAAGTTTCCGTTCTGCCAGCCAAGCCCTAATACTGATACGCCACTCGGCTGCCGTATCCCTATAAGGCAGATAGTTTGATACCAGGCGAAGGAACCAGGCACCATGCAGTTGCCGCCTTTTCTTTGCCAGAATGGCGTTCATATCCAAAAATGGTCTGCCCCAATAGGGCACACCACATGTAGCGATGGCAAACAGATACGGTGATTCCTTGAAGGAAACTTTCTCCAAGAATTCCTCCACCTGCAAAGGCAAGGATAAGTAATGCATAGGAAACACAAAACCTACCTTGTCAGCCTGTACTTCAAATATGCCACTGTTCAATTCCTCCGGTATGGAACGAAGCTCCACATCCGGCAGTCTCTCCTGAAGAAATCTAGCCACATAGAGAGAATTCCCCGTGGACGAGTAGTAATATATGATCATTCTAATTCACCACCGAGGCCATAATCTTTTGCCTCAACGCATCCATCAGATATCAAACTCTTCCTTTAAGTCTAATATGCCACGAATTTCAACATGGCCATTTTCCAGATAAAACAAGCCCATTTCCCAGCCTTTTTCATCGTATAAGGGATGAATTTCCCACCAAAGTGAATAACGCAACCTACTACAACAAGTACTATCCCCAAATATATGAGCATTTTTCCAATATCAGGCATTGCCTCACCTCTTCTCTACCCACATATAATGTCAATCTTCCTTTACATAATTCTGTAAAATCAAACAAACCAGAATAATAACACAGCCTATCATGCCATTAAGTGACAGTTGCTCATTCAACAATAAGAAGGCGAATCCTGCGGTCATAACAGGACAGGAACATTGTAGAAGAGCAATTGTTTTTGCTGAAATCGTACCTAATGCAGCATTTTGCAGCAAATAACCACCTATCGTGCAAGCAATGCCGATATAAGCAAGAATGGCAAACGACAAGCCATCAACCGTGCTAAAATCCACCTTCCCGTCAATAGCGAAAGTTGCCACAATAGTTACTATCCCCGTAGCAACAGTTTGTACTGTAGTGAGTCCCAGTGGTGTTGTACTTTCAAGAGCATTTTGTCCAAACACCAGCGAACCGGCCAAGGTAAGTGCTGATATAAGGGCCAATATGTCCCCGACTCCTATGCCAGAAAAACCATTGTCTGCTACGCCACACAAGAAATACAAGCCCATAAGCATCAAAAGCAAAATAGGTATCTGTTTCCAACTACATGAAATCCTAAAACAGACAAATGCCAATACTGGAGTAAAAATTATGGCCAGTGAACGCAAAAAAGCTACTGTTGTAGCCTCCGTCAAACTTATGGCTACATTACCCACAACATAGGCTATAGCAATAGATATGCTTGGTAAAAGCAGTGGCCTAATTTTGCTATTTTTTAATTCATTTATTATCCTTTTACCAGCAAACAAAAATAGTACAGTAATAGCTATGCCGTAACGTATCACAAGAGCTGAATAAACTGGAACAATCTCAAATGCATATTTTGATATAGGGTCACCAAAGCCGTAAATCAGGCTTTGAAGTAAAATACACAATACCGCCTTCATCGGAGTCATTGCTTACTCTCCTTATTCTGGTATATCGCGGGAACACCTCATTACCTATCAAGTAACTTTTCCAACGCATCCTTATACTTCAAATCATCCGCCTCAGTTCGTTTGGCTGGACCTTTAAGATGATGTTTCCCAGATGACCTCCGGGCCTTCTTTGCCATGTGCCTTTCCATCAGCAGTCTATCTATGTTCTCATTGGTATAAAGCCATCCATTCTGGTGTATGGCATGAGCCTTCTTACCCAATGCCATAGCTGCCACACCGTAATCCTGGGTGACTACAATATCGCCTGCATGGCACAGATTGACAAGAGCAATATCTACCGCATCCGCCCCGGCTCCAATTACCTTGACCTCACTATAAGCGGAGTTCAAGATATGATTGGTGTCACACAAGAGCGTAACCGGAACACCATATTTCTTTGCTATTTCCTCTGTCTGCCTCACGACCGGGCAGGCATCCGCATCAACAAATATTTTCATTTTATCCGTTCCTTTGCCTTTGGCTCATATTATATCATAATTACTGCATAACCAATTCACACGACCTGATTTTCGGATAAAAATGTCAAATTTTAAACAGACCGTGGAACCAGTAAAATCAGTGGTTCCACGGTCTGTATTTTTATTCCTTCCGATAAGATGTCATTATCGGTATTCATAGTGACCTACAAAGTTTTTCCTAAATCAGGTCATGTATCCGGCCTTATCAGCCCTTATTCCATCAGGGCCAAAAAAGAATGATACAATGTGGTCTTGTTATTAAAATAGGGCAATATTTTACAATACTCCTCCTGTTCATATAACTACACTATGAGCAGGAGGTTTTATTATGAACAACAATTTAAAATCCGTACTTCAATCACCAGCTTTTAATCTTTCCGCGGCAATGATCATTGTGGGAAGCTCAGTCATCTGTGGAAAGGTTCTTACCCAGGAAATCCCCTTATTTTTGGCATCGGAAATTCGCTTTTTGCTATCCACGCTACTTTTCACCCCCTTTGGGATATACAATAAAAAACTTCTCTTTATCCCCCGCCACGACCTGCTTATTTTATCTGCAATGTCTTTTTGCGGACAGGTGGTATTTACAATCTTACTCCTGTGGGGGCTGCGTTACACATCAGGAATAAATGCAGGCACTCTTACCAGCACTACGCCTTTTTTCATGGCAATTATAGCCATTTTACTTCTAAATGAAAAATACGGTAAAGTGCAGATTATTGCACTCTGCATGAGCCTATCGAGTATTATGTGCCTTAGTTACGATTCTTTTATTGATATTGCAAATTCAAATTTTGACCAAACTATTGGCAATTTGATGGTGTTGGGAGCGGTAATGGGAGAAAGCTGCTTTCTCTTGCTTGGGAAAAAATTAAAAACCAATATTTCCGGGATAAACCAGACTGCCATATTATCGCTCCTAGGTGTCATTATTTGCCTGCCCCCAGCTATAGCTGAATCAATCCATTTTCCCTTTCATTCATTGACATATACCGATCTACTTGCTATGTTATACCTAGGCTGGATATATACCAATCTCGCCTATTTCTGCTGGTTTAACGGGCTAAAAAGGACCTCAGGGGCCAATGCCGGTATTTACACCGCACTGATGCCAATTTCTGCCTCTTTTTTCTCCCTATTATTAATGAATGAATCCATAAACCTGTACCAGGGACTGGCCTTATTCCTGGCTATAAGCTCTATAATTATTTCCACATCTTGGAAAAGGGTGGCTGATTATGGGAAATTCAAGAAAAGAAACAATCAAATACAGCCATCTTAATCTCTTGGGTGGCATTGATTTGCTGGATGCGGATTATCACAGTCAGCATTTTTCCAAGCATACCCATGATGGATATGCTTTTGGTGTAATTACTCAAGGAGAGCTGGATTTTTCTTATTTAGGCAAAAGCTGGGAAGCACAGCCGGGAGATATAAATCTTGTAGTGCCCGGCGAAGCCCATGATGGTCATGGTAAGGACCACAAAGGCTGGTCCTATAAAATGCTATACCTTCCCCCGGAAATTCTTTACAAAGTTTATGCTGACAGGACGGGAAAGGATACATTACCATGGTTTACGGCCGGTGTGGTTCAAGATTCCTTGTTATCCAAGAATCTGCTTCATCTCTATCAACAATTAACTTTTAATGGCGAAGCAGCACTGGAACAGGAATCATCTCTTATAGAATGGCTTACAGCCTTTGTGGAACGCTACAGTGCTGAACCAATAAAAATGTACCGTGGTGGAAAGGAACATCAGGCCATAAAAATTTGTCTTGATTTTATCCAAGAACATTTTCAGAAACCAATCTCACTATCCGCCTTATCCCAGCTGACAAATTTAAGTCCTTATTACCTTCTCCGTTCCTTCAAAAAAGCCACAGGGCTTCCACCCCACCTTTATCAGCAGCTGCTACGCATAAAAATTGCCAAAGAGCTTCTGTTATCTGGCGATTCACCAGTAAATGTTGCTGCTGACCTGGGCTACACAGACCAAAGCCATTTTTCTCGCCAATTCAAGCAGATTACAGGAGTAACGCCGGGAAATTTTGCCAGTAACAGATAAAATCAGCTTGTGAAAGGATTTACTGCCATGAAATTGTCATTTAGTTATATTCCATTAGGTTAATTCGATATAAAAATTGTATTATCCTGCTTATTTTAAAAGCCCCGGCTCTGGAAAATGATAGTACCCAAATAAAGAAAGCCCCTCTGAGCCATTATATGGACTCTGAGGGGCTTTTATTGGTATCAGGGTAGATATTATTGTATCTCCTAACAGACCTTCTTGATACAATTATAACGATTACCAACCAAACCGATTTAACAATGAACCCATTACAATATTCAACTATCGTTACAGTGGTATGCACCTTTTTATTCTACTTTTCCATACCTCTACAAACTAGTTTCGAGGATATTCCCTCACTAATACTCAAAGCGCCTGATATCCCAGACTACAAGGAAATCAGGCACTATTTATTTCGTTATATTGTATCAATTTATCCGTGATGGGGTTTTA
The DNA here is from genome assembly GCF_002100115.1 of Anaerovibrio sp. JC8. Lineage (GTDB taxonomy): Bacteria > Bacillota > Negativicutes > Selenomonadales > Selenomonadaceae > Anaerovibrio. The sequence continues at coordinate 150,155 of NZ_ANBM01000006.1, forward strand.
TACAATTCTACAATAATGTCCTTAAACCTTTTATTATCATTTCATTCATATTCATATGCATCTACTTCACCAGCTATGTTTTTTTAGCCGCTATTTCTTTTGCCCACTAACTTATCCCCTTGGGACTATTGGGGTGAATAATTGTTATCCGCAACTATTGATTAACTCCATTCAGCAAGTTATAATTAATTAGCTAGAATATTTGTTATATTTAACAACAGTTTGGGTTTCTTTCCAGGTATCATTTTATATTCGAGGGAGATTTTTATGAAAAAAGGGATTATAGCAACTTTTTCAGCTCTGGCATTGCCACTGCTTTGCGGAAATGCTCTTGCAGCTTCTTCTGCTGAAATGTCCAATCATCATTGGGCTGTGGATGCAATTGAGCAACTAGCCCAGGACGGCTTCATTGAGGATTTGGATGAAAATTTTGGTAAAGGCAAGGTTTCCCGTCAGGACATGGCCCAAATAGTGGCTAAATTTGCCGACAAAAATGTCCAGGGGCCAAGCAAACCATTGGCTGACCGCCTTGTTGTGGAATTTGCCGATGAGCTACATCAGATGGGAATAAACAAAAAGAACACAGACAAGGTGCTCTTTAACAATAAATTCCAGATACGCACCCAGGACCAGTGGCAGGCAGACAAGGGCAACAGCATCAGAAATGATGCCCATTATGCTACTCTCCAGCTCAATCCTTATGTTTTATTTGACAAAAATTGGTCTGTAAATCTTAGGGCAGAAGCCAATTTTAACTTCGATACAGGGAACTTTGTCTCCCCTGGCAATTATCTTACGGATGGACAAAGGGTAATCCCAAGCACTGGCATACAGCACGCCTACCTACAGTATGACGACAATAACGTCCAATTAATGGGCGGTATGATACCATATTTCTCAAAAATTGATGAAGGCATGATGTATGATTACCATCTTTATGGTGGACAGGTGACAGTATCCAACGATGTTAATGTTACCCTTACTGCCGGCAAAACAAACCGCTTTGATGCAGTAAACGACTTGGCCAAGGTATATGCCAACGATTCCACTGTAAAATATGGCAAATACTATGGACTGGAAATCTACAACAACCGCCATGACCGCTTTACTTGGGGAGTTGCCTACCACCATTGGAGCGATAAGAACAAGCTTTACGAGGAATGTGGTGCCACTGCCATAAATATTTATGAGGCTGCATTTGGATATAGATTTGACAAAAATTTCCGTATCCACGGTGCTGTTGCCTGGACCAATAGCCCAAATTCAGAGCATGAGCCAGGAGAGGCTCCTGATCAAGTAAACCATGATTCCAAACGTGCCTATAATATTGAACTGGATTATAAGGGTGCCAAGCTTTCCCAGCCAGGCTCCTTTGGATTATTCATAGCTTATAGACAGCTTGGACACTACGCAGTTATTGCTCCTACCTATGACATTATTGGTCACGGCATGAGGGGAATGGAAATCGGCGGAGATTATGTCTTTACCCCTAATCTCTTAGGCAGTGTCCGTTACTTCCACGGCCAGGAAATGCCAGACGAGACTGGCCCTGGCGAGCTTCTTGAAAACGCCCGTGGTTTCCTATGTGAGTTAAAGTACTTCTTCTAAAGGTAGAACTAAAAACAGCTATCCCCCAAGGGCATCTGAAACCCTTGGGGGATATTTTTATGGTCTGTACTTCATACGGTTTAATCACGGAGCTTGCACTTTATCTTTACAATATTACCACCAACTACCTTAAATTCCAATTTTTTAAAGTAGTCGGTACTGTAATAGGTATATTCAGTATCGTCATAATCCCGGTCAAGCTTGTCAGGAGCTCCATAGGTGGCAGTAATGGATGCTTCAGGCATACCCACCTGCAGACCGCCAGGAGTGGCATTTCCAGCGGTATAGGTTTCAATTTCCTCTACCAAATTCGGATTGTAGTCGGAACGTTCAATAACAATACCATTGGAAAAATAAATCTTGTCCCCGGCAAATTGCGGATTCCCCAGCTTGGCTGTAGCATCACTTACAGAGGAGCCTGGAGCCACTCCGGATATTGCCATTCCCTCTGGTGAAATCATGGCACAACACACTGCACTTGCTGTCATGGTAAGGCCTGCCACCAGTGCTATCATCTTCTTTTTCATATCAAAACGTCTCCTTTAGTGCAACATTCCACACTCTATTTTTTCTACATGATTTAATTCAATCTCAAAATTAAGGCCCACGGCAGGGTTGTTGACAGAATTATATATCATGTGATCACCCAGCACGGAATTAGGCTGACCATAGGCTGCTATAACATCGTCAACCGATGAGCCAACACGGATTCCCTTGGCCGTGGCCAGTCCGTTTAAATCATCCACCTTAATCCGCTGCACTATGCCATTAATCACGTACAAGTCAAATACATTTTTGTATTCGTATTTCGTCATCCCGTCGTCCCTATCAATTTCATGGGGTTCACCATGACGCTGACGCACTGCATCAATTGATGCACCGTAGGAAATCTGCCCCAATACCAGCTGGTCATCAGTCAAGGTTCCAGCCGCCGAAGGCTGATTCTGTACTCCCCCCGCTGCCGGCACCTGAGTCTGGGTAGCCGCCGGAATGGTTGTATTGCCAGCCGGTGGTACAGCACCCGCTGGTACAGCACCCGCTGGCTGCTGTGTAGCCGCCGGAACTACAGGGGCCGTATTGGCCACATACACCGAGTGCAGATAGAAATATGCAACCGTGCCACCAATTCCCAAAAATAATGCAACCACCACTGCAAAAATAGCCTTCTTGCTCATAATGATGCCCTCCTCTAGCATTAATAATCTTGTTGGTGATTATAATGCCTTATTGCTTAATGTTTTTTATTTTGCCCTTTATAAAGTGTTCCCAAGTGGATGGTTGAGTTCAGCAACACCAATTTCCACTTGCCTTTTTTGTATTCCAGCACATTTATACAGGTGTTATTCTGGGTGATTTGCGGATAATGCTCCAAACCAATGTCCAGCACACTGCAAATCAAGGCCTTAATTCCTTTGGAATGGGCTCCAATAAATATGGTCTTGCCGGGATAACGGCTTACAGCATCATCGACAGCAGCGCGATAACGCTCCTGCAGCTCCTGAAGACTTTCTCCCTCGGGCAGCTTCATGGTCCAAGGCTGCTTATCCCATTTGCGGTAAGCAGCTGGATCATTTTCTGATATTACCTTTTTATACTCTCCGGCCCACTTGCCATAATCTATTTCCTTTAAGCGAGGGTCTGTGTAACTAATGGTCATCCCCTTGGCCTGGGCACATTTTTCCGTGGTAACGTAAGCCCGTTCCAAAGGACTGCTGATAAATACGTCAATGGGCACATCCTTGATGCTGGCCGCCAGCTTATCCGCCTGGTCAAGTCCAGTGGCATTCAGAGGAATATCCAAAGCTCCCTGAAATCGGTCATAAATATTGTAATCTGTTTGTCCATGACGGACCAATACGATTCTGGTTACCTCTTTTTTGTTCTTGGCTGCATGAACGGGGATAGTTACGGACAAACAAAGCAACAAAAATAATGAGGTCAAAAAATAAATAAATTTTGTCTGTCGCACTTCCATTTTGTATTACCTCCTCAGTAAAACCACGGTTACCCCCGCATTAGAATTACGGGTGTTATTTTCTATAATTGAGAAGAAAAATCCTGCATTTTCCTAAAGGCGTTATAGCGTAAATTTCATGTATATCCTTATATACGGACATAGAGAAAATGTATTACAAACATTTTTAAAAAATCTCTCCTTTCGGGGCAATGTACAATAATGCAACAGAAAACAGACCAAGCGTATAACTACTGATGCTTACTTCTATATCTAAAGAAAATATCCTGCTTAAATACATGTGTGTACATTGTCATAAATAAAAACACCTCCTGCTACATTATCCTGTCAGGAGGTGTATGCGGACACATGTTATTGATAACTTTTCCTTAATCATGTTAAGCACCTCCTTGCGTCTATATTCCCGTACTAACCGCGTTATATCAAGCTATACTTGATAAAGTTTTTATCGGAATAAAACACTATTAATAAGCTATGGTTACAACCGTGCTCCAGGTCTGAGTAATCATTACATTCCATCTAGCTTTTATTCTATTGCTATAACAACGGAGTACATAATAAAATGCCCGGTAGCCTATAATTAAGACTCTCAGGCACTGATTATATGGTTATTTTTTGACTTTTTGACTATATCGGAGTTCAATACAACAGTACATCGATACATTTTAATTATTACACCCGTAACCCACTTAACCAAAAACATCCTGTGCAGATCCCGTAACTTTCAGATACAAAAAGGCCCCAGCTGCTCTAGAAACAGCTGAGGCCTTCTTTATGTGTAGACGAAAATCTCATTTTCGTCTTAATTGATGGTGGAGATGAAGCATAATTCACCCTTTAGACTTAATGGAAAGTCATCTCATCTCCAAATATTAACCATATATAGTCTGAATATTAACTTACTTTTTCTTCTACTGCTTGTCTGTTATCTGCACAAAACTCATGAAAATCCGGCTGAAATGATTGCATCGATGAAACTATTTTATTTACCCTGCGTTAAATACATTTTTACAGCATCATAATACTCAACAGCTCTAGCATACTGTTCTTCAGCATCAGCCTTAGCCACAATATAGAAATCATTATAATCGCAGTTATTCCTTATCTGAAACGCCTCTTGTAGGTACGTCGAATATTTTTTATCAAAGATACCTGTCTTAATGTATTCTCTTTGAAAATAGGAAATAACCCCTGCATGCTTGGCAAAATCTACAGCATCTTTGGCTAACACAGCCCTAACCGCAGAAAAGATAGCATAATAAGACCGCCCAATAGAATCTTTATAATGTTCATTATCCAATAATATCTTGGCTGACTCCAGTTTCTCCTTGGCGCTGTCCAAACGGTAGTCTACAAGTTCATCCAACCTTCTGCCCCTCCTTTATTATATTTTTATAATACGGTAGGGTACCCTTATATTTGATAAACTCATTATATGGAACAACTGTCGGCGAAATAATGACATCGTTTTCTAATCCTAACTCAGTAGATAGTTCCCACATTTTCTTAAGTTTACGCTGCAAATCCAGTCTATCTCCCTTTACTATAGCCACAAAATCAATATCTGATTCACAGTCGTAATCACCCCGTGAATATGAACCATAAAGATAAATATCTATTATGTCATCACCATAAATTTTTCTGTAACCATCCTTGATAGTAGCCACAATGTTCTCCAGTGATAAAGCTGTCATATTGTCACCACCTAGCACTCATTCTTCTGTAACAGTTTCCTCTCTTTGCCTTATTTTACTATGGTTGCTGATTTTATAGCAAGGCAATATTTTGACCACAACAGAAAAGCCCCATCTCCATGAGAGAGATGAGGCAAATTTTCTCACCGAATAACTTGTAGACCGCACCATCGATAAGCGGTAACATTTTCATTTATCTTCATGTTCATATTACCACATAGCACGATGATAGACTCACAGGACTCACAAAATTCAAACCAACCAACAATACAGGAAAAGCCCTATTCAGTTGACATCATCTGCCTACTGACTAGGGCTTAATTTCTATATTTCCTGTTCCCAGCCAAACTCAACGGCTATGCTATGCCATTTCTGTGACAGGGTTTGCTGTTCCAGTTTCACATCAGGGTCTACAAGATGAACGATACCTTCAGTTTCAGTTTCCATTTCCTTCTGTACTTTTTTAACTGTTGGTGGATTTTGTTCATCATCGGAGTTCAGCCGCCGGTTCTGCAGCTTAGCTTCTTCCTGCTGCCTGTTGGACTCGTTTTCCCATGCTCTATTTAAAAGATTTCTGGCAGTTGTATCAGGCTTCTGTTCCTCCTTATTGCCAAACATCTTATCCAAGAGTTTTTTATCTTCCTTCAATGACATGAGCTCCAACTCCTGACTTGAAAGCCCTTTGGACTGCTCCGGTCCCTTATGCTTATCGTTCTTTTTAACGTAGACACCCTTAGTTGGTGTTTCAATTTCCCAATAGTCGGCCACAGCCTTACGGACACTTTCCTGATAGTCGGCGCTTTCCGTATCTATACGCTCACCGTTGCTGACAGTTTCCACCATACTACGTATTTGCTTGATAAGGGAATTATTGCCGTCATCAATTTTATCCAGGGCACTGCTTAGCTTGCTGAAAAAATCATTATCTTTCCCAAATACATCCAAGTAATTGTTCAATGTGTTGGCCAGCTGACCAAAGAGGCCAGAAAAGGCTTCCCCGTTTTTGTTCATCTGGTAAACAACATTATAATCCTCATCATAGCTTGTCCATGTGCCGGCCCCAGTATTCAGATACAATGCCTGCTCGGCTTCCTCATAGGTATCATAAGGTTGCAGGATTTGTCCAATAAGATTATTTACACTGCCGCTCAATTCCTTTTGGACAGTTTCCTCTGCGTGTTCCCTGCGCTGAACAATTTCTTCCTCAATGGTCATTTTCTCAACAATACCGGTTTCCTCGGTCCATCTGTAATGGGCTGAGTCTATTGAAGTTACTTTTGGCAAGGTGGCAGGCTCTGCCGTTGGGTCAACCCCAGGAATAGTTTTTTTCTCCAGATACAGTGCCATGGCCTGATCACTAATTTCGACAATATATGGCTCGTTATTCTTCCATATATTGTTAGGGTCCAGCTCCCCGGTCTTAACACCGCCCAAAATCTTCTTGGTATTATCTACATGGAGATTTTGGTAGCTGTCTACCGCCCTATTCATCTGCTTCATTTCGTCTTCCCTGGCCTGCTGCAGTTTCTCAGCCAAAGTTCCCTCGTACTTGGAAAGATTACTGCCAGCCCACAGCATTGAAACCATGGAATTATTCCGTACCATCATAATACTTCACCTTCTTAAAAACGAACACGATACTCCTTAACAGTATATCGATATTTTAGGCAGATAGTTTAATTAAATAATTACTAATAGACCAACAGCCAAGAAAAAAGCTTATTGACACACAAAAAGACCAGAACCACTCTAGAAATGGTCCTGGCCTTCTTTATTACAGGCGAATTTTGCGTTTTCGCCTTAATTGATGGTGGAGATGAATCATAATTCACCCTTTTGACTTATCGTGAAAGTTATCAACAATAATATGCTTTTCCTAGTCCTCCCTGTCTGGCAAACTGAATTATCAGATGTGCAGTTGACTGAACAATATCTTTTAAGTTTGCCATTTCTTCATCATCGAAGCCATCAACTTTATCCCACTTATATGCCGGCAAATAGCAATAAGCAGATTTAAAACCAAGGTGGATTGGTTTTTCCATATATACTTTTACATATTCTTTACCATTCTCATCAAAAAGAGCATCTGAATGCACTATCTGAGTACCATCATTTAATTCCATGAACTGGTGCATCATAAGAATCACCCTCTCGAAACCATACCTTACGCATTTTTGAATTCATTTTCAAATTCCTCATCGTCATCAAACGAAAATATGGATACTTCAAACTCCGCAAGAAAATGTATAAATTCTTCCTTAGACATTTCAGCCAAAGCAGCACAATACCCCAATGAAACCTGTTTCTTTTTGTATAAATCCACAGCATAGAGCCGTTTCATGTATAATGCAACCTCAGCCTGAGTTTTATGAACATTCAATAATACCTCATCAGGTATTTTTATAGCCAATGTACACATAAATATCATCTCCCTTAAAGCACCTTTTACAGGGATAAGTAGCTAAATAGTGAACCTCTGTTCTCATACTAAATATAGCATAATACCTTACAGATTGCCAACAATTTATAATATTAGCCTTATAGACCCTTTCGGAAACCACAAGCAAACCTTATGAACCCCTCAAAGAGAACCCTCTAAAGCCTTGATAATATTGGTGTCAAGAGGTAATGGACTCACAGGGCCCACTACCCCCTCCATCAGTAGAACAGTAAGAAAAGACCTACGAGATGTAAGATTAATAATATCCCTCTTTACTGCATATCCAATTCAAGCGACCTTATTTTCGGATAATAATCCAAAAACTAAAACAGACCGTGGAACCAGTAAAATCAATGGTTCCATGGTCTGTATTCTTATACCTTCCGATAATGTGCAGTTATCGGTATTCATAGTACCTTACAAAGTTTTTCCGACTTTATCAAGATAAGTGTGTAATTTTTTCTTATATTTGTTTGGGACTCGGAGAAAATACTTCTACAAGATAGCACAAAGAAAAATCCATATTAGAAACATAAATGGGGCTGACCATCAAAATGACAGTCAGCCCCAATACTTATTACCGTGGATTATTTATCCCAAAACGTGCGCCTTGTCATATTCAAGCTTTGTGCCTTGCAAGGTTTGTATCTGATTTTGATAGCTTTCTATCATCCGCCTGTAGGTTGCAGCCTGCCGTTTCTGGCTGTCGCTTAATTCTGCAACATTCTGCAATGAAGATAATTTTTTCCGGGTTTCCTTGATTTTGTTTTGCAGCATTTCTATCTGCACATCAGTAGGTGTTTGTGGTGAGGCCGGATTATGCTTGATAAATTCTTCCTCTTGCTGTGCTTTGGTCATAAAGAGCTTGCCGGTTGTCGGGTTGTATAAATCCCCATTATCGCTTTCTACCATGTAATAAGGAACATTGCCCGTTTGATGTAGCCCAAAGTAAATGCTGCTGGAAGTGTGGGTATGCACAGCACCAAAGCCGTGGTACAGATAGTCTGAATAATCTCGTCTGCTGGAATAGGACTCGGTGATATGGGTGTTGTAGTTAACTTCAGTCCAGAAGTCCTTGGCAGTGGCACCTTTCTTGGTGGTATCGAAGTCCTCATACATATCAAGGGTTACTGCCGCATACTTGTTATACACCGTGCTTTTCAGTTCCTGGGAGAAACTTCCTTTACGCCACTGGCAGGCGATTTTCCAGTCCTCGATTAGACTTTCATCGTTAGTGTCCATGATATTCTTGGTGATTTCCGCATAGCTTTCGTAGGTGCCATTTACGATATTTTCCCAAATATCCATGTGGTCCTGATGTTGGGCCATGGTCTGGAAGGTGTAATCGTCTACTCTGAACAATAAGCCGTCCAATGCTTTTGTGATGTTGCCCTCGGAACCATTGGTCACGATGGCTACTCCCGTGTTCTGTCTGATTTTATCCGCAAAATCAAACATACTTTGGTCGTATATTCCTGCGTTCTTGTAGCTATTTTGCCAGTGGTAGGACTCTGCTGCCGCCAGTAATTCATCTACATCATTCTGGCTTTTTGTACCACCCTGGGCCGCCATTCTCTTGTAGGTTTCATCATTGGCGAAATCTGCCCAAACGTCCTTTATATAACCATCATCTACATCATCAACGCAAGGGTCCGTTTTGCGGTTTACCCCGGCATATACATTAAGGGCCCGCAGTGAGTCATAATCCTGCTTCATGTGTTCCTGTACAATATCTGCCTTGAATAGAGATGAATTTTGATATAACGCAGTGCGGGCTGCTTCGGCCTCATGCAATGTTTTATAGCGCTTGCTAAATTCCACCTCATAAGCCGGTGCATTGGCATGATCTTGTGTCGACATGCTACGCAGGGCACGTTCATCTCTCGTTACCGAGTATAATGGCATTTTGCTATCAGTATGATAGCCAGGCAGGTAAATATCAACTCCTACAAACATTTACTTTTTCCCTCCTTGCATATCTGATATAGACATTTAACGCAAAATGCCTATACCAGTTCCTAAATACTTTTCTAAATAATATCGTCATAAAAATATAATTTTATAAATTAAAATTTGAGTTTTACAGATAAATTTATAAAGATAAACGATTTTTACTAAAATTATAGAGGAAAAATATAATGGTTCTAAACATCCAAATAAAAAGAAAGTGCGTAAGTTTAGTTACCGGTAACTTACACACTTAATTTTACACTCTCAATACAGGAAAAGCCCTGTTCAGTTGACATCATCTGCCTACCGAATAGGGCTTTTTTTACATTTCCTGTTCCTAGCCAATCGTTTCAAGTATTGATTGAAACCGTCTAAATCAGCATATTAATTGTCATTATGCTCTGTTCTTCCTGGGTTGGTTCACGATCTGGTAAACTGCCCATCCGCTGCTTGGCATCTGCCAGAAGTCTTTTCACCTTTTCTACTTCAGCCGCATCACACATATTCTGCTTATACCCATTTTCAACTTCCTGCAAATCCTGTTCTAACAGAGCTATTATAGCCTGCATATCCTTTTGAGTAGCAGCTGCCGCAATCTGACGACTACGTTTTCCTTCATTAACGGAAACCGTGGTTTTCGATGATTCTGCCGTCACTTCACCATTTTCATCAACAATAATTCTCATACCCTGAAAGCCCACTTCATCCTTATGGCTGTTATATGACTCATCCGCTGCTCGCAATATGTCAAAGAGTCGTTCGCAACTGTCACTATCCGTCAGGCATTTCTTTAAATATTTACTGGAAATACTGGTCATGCCACCATTGACTACATTGAAATTTTCACGTAAATATTTTGTCAGCTCATCAACACTTCCAAAATTTGTACTTTTACTAGTAGCCATTGTATTTTGCAGATGAGCCTCTGAGACAGCCGAACCGACTTGGGACAATGATGATATTTCCACCATATCGCCGTCCTGATTTTTTATCAGACCTGTCGGTTCTTGCTCTGCCTTGCGTGCATCGCTTTCTTGCTTCACACGATTGCCTACATCTTTGGCCTGCTGCCGAATACCTGTGAGGCTACCTAAAGGTCTACCGCCAAAACTGATACCATTTTCTCCCATGGTTGTTCCCTCCTTGGTTTTCTTCCTTGTATCCTTACATCTAGCTTCAAAAACTGCTCTTCATTGAAAACGAACACGATACTCCTCAACAATTTATCGATATTTTAGGCAGATAGTTTTATTAAATAATTCCTAATAGACCAGCAGCCAAGAAAAAAGCTTATTGACACACAAAAAGACCAGAACCACTCTAGACGGTTCTGGTCTTCTTTATTACAGACGAAAATCTCATTTTCGTCTTAATTGATGGTGGAGATGAGGAGAATCGAACTCCTGTCCGAAAGCGTTGTTATATAGACTTCTCCGAGCGCAGTCAATGTTTAAATTTAAGAGCTGGGCAGACACAGACAACCGCCGTCCCTCCGATCCTGGAGAAATTTCCCCTCAGGCCTCCAGGAGTCAGCCCTTTGGGTATCCCGCTATTGGCCTCTTATCCGCTCACGCGGGAGATAAGCAGACAGAGGTTAGCATTAAGCTGCTAAAGCGTAGTTTTCGTTTGCTTTTATATTTAAAGCGTTTTCACCTTACTAACGGGGCTAGGTGACCCCCCGGCTCGCTATCCATACTCCAGCCACCCCCGTCGAAACCTTTACATCCCCCTGTAAAGGGCAATCTCAGGTTGTTAGAGATTTCTGATATATGAATTAGTGTTCTCTATTATAACAATAATCCACAATAAGTCAAGTAAAATGAGACTTATTCAGTGGAAAGATTATTCTTTCACTGAATTTAGTCGAATAAATCCAGAGCTCTACGGATGCTTAGTCCACACCTTGCAAAAAGGGCTTTAGCAACCGTTAGCGTGGGGTCAGTCCAGCACTTCCGTGAAATAAATAACCGTTACGGTATCATCCATGGTGATGCGCTTCTGGTAAATCTGCTCAAAGTCAGCCACCAGCTCCTCACGGGAGTTAATCTCAGGGTTCTGCTGACCCAAATCCTCTGAGGTCAGATTCGCCATGGTCTTTACCCGAACCTTGTCAAGGAAGGCAGAATACAGCTTCTTTTTAGGAGTGAACTTCTTGCCAACGGTAATCCAGACGATGGAATTTTCCGGGAACTGATCGCTCACATCACCCAGACGAACGGTACAGCGCTTGGTACGGGCCTCCAGCATTTTCGCATGCTTTTCAGCCTGAAAATTTAATGACATCATAACTTATCACTCCTAATATTAAAATTGACACAAGTTTCGTCAGAGTCTACACAGACCTAACATAGAAACAGTTTAACACATTTTTGTGTTGTAATAAAGAAAAGTGTAAAGATTATTTTTTCTGCTCGGAAACCTTAGGAATTTCCTTTTGTACGGCATTGTTCAGCACATCATCAGGAATAACAACATTATTCACGGAGCCGTAATTGGATGCGGCAAAGTTTATCTCTATGGTGCTGGCATCAATAATGGCCATCATGCCGCTGTCCTCCTTCATGTCCTTGAAAACCGCCTTGGCAGCTGCCCGCACCTGAGGAGTGAGATCTGCATGGAGGCTGCTGAACTGGTGCTGAACCTCATCAATGATGATGGTGCTCTCAATGTCCCCCATATTGCTCAGGATGTCCTCCAGAAGCTTTTTGTCAGACTCCTTGCCGCCCTTTTTCACATTGTCCAGATTATATATCTTCATTACATAATCCTTCACCTTCTGGCCATCCAGGGTAACAATATAGCTCTGCTCGGCGCCCTCACGGGGACCATAGCTGACACTCTTTACCACATCAGGCATATCTACAGTAAGGCTTTTCTGGAGAGCTGCTTCCATGGCCTTGTCATCGACCTTGCCATAAACGTATTTATCCCAGCTGCCATTTTGGTTCTGGGAATAAAACTCAACGTTCTTGGCAGTTTCCCGGCAATAGAAATTGTATTTGACAGCCCCATTAGGAACATCGGCCACCTTCATTACAACCTCACTACTGCCCTTGGAAACAAAAACAGGCTTGGAAACAAAATCGCAGGTTCCGGTCATATCCCCGCCAAAAATCGGAGAGTTGAAATCAATCTTGAAGGCCAAGGTACCATTATCCATATCCCTAAGGCTGGCCAGAGAATCTATCAGCTGGGTTCTGGCATCCACCTCCATAACCGCTGCCGACTGTATTTCCTCAGCATAAACTGTGGAATCCGTAAAACCCGGAGTACCAAGCATCAACGCACAAGCCACACCTGCTGCCAAAAGCTTATTTTTTAATTTCATAGAAATCATCCTTTCAACTTTTGTTTAAATTATTAGGTTACCTTTATTATTTAGGTATTGCTTACTCTGTATCCAATGGCACCTTAAAGGCCGGTGGCGGATATTCTCCATCCAGGGCCTTCAGCTCAGCCGCAGTCAGCTCAAGCTCAGCTGACTGGACATTTTCCTTTATATGAGTGGCCGAGGAGCTCTTTGGTATAGCTATCGTATGGCCGTTGCGGATATTCCACGCCAGCAGCACCTGAGACGGGGTAACCCCATGGGCCTTTGCGATGTCGCAAACCACAGGATTTTCACGAAGTCCCCTGCTGAGCCGCCCCCCCTGGGCCAACGGACAATATGACATAAGCACAATACCATGCCCATTCATATAATCAATAAGATTGAACTCTATACCTCTTGACCCCAGATGATAAAGCACCTGATTTACCTGGCACTTCTCTCCCCCTGGAATCTTCAGCAGCTTCTCCATGTCCTTGGTGTCAAAATTCGAAACGCCCCAGCTGCGGATAAGGCCCTCATCCTGCAGGGCATTCAGTCCTTCCACCACTTCTTCCATGGGAACATTGCCAATCCAGTGATAAAGATACATATCCAGATAATCCAGCCCCAGCCGCTCCAGACTTTTCACGCAGGAGTTGCGCATATCCTTCCTGCCGGCGTTCCACGGAAGCACCTTGGACACCACAAATACGTCCTCCCGTTTCCCTTCCTTGAAATACTGGTCAAGAGCCTTGCCTACCAATATTTCCGAGCGGCCATCACCATACATTTCCGCCGTATCAATGAGGCCCATTCCAGACCGGAGGCCAGTGAGTATTGCTTCAATTTCCTGCTTTTCCTTGGCAGGCTCATCACCGATCATCCAGGTGCCGAGACCAATAGGGGGTAAAATAGAGCCATTCTTTAATGTAACTTGCTTATTCATAGCCATAACCTCCATTACCGTTATTATAACGCAGATACTGGTATTTTTCTTTTAGATATAGATTAAAATGCGTGTGAAATTTTGCTCAAATGAAATATAACAAAATTGTTAGAAAACATATATTAAAGTTCTATGGAGGTATAGCCCATTATAGGACTATAGTCCCTTTCGTGTTTTCGAAACAAGCAGTATAATATGCACTGTAAGTTGAAGAAACCCAGTAAACCGTTGATATTACTGAGGTTATGACTGTTCAGGAGGCGAAAACAACATGGATATGGCAATTATTGCAGACGGCATTCTCAAGGCTATCACTCTGGCTGGCGTTTATGCTTTCATTAAGTAATTAAGACATACATGCTAAAAGGTCAAACCCTTGGCTACGAAGGGCTTGACCTTTTTTATTGTCTCAAAATATATCTATGTATTGTCAGTATATTAGCATTTCTTTACAAGAATGCTCTGCCCCATGCCACCGGCCCCGGCAATGGACAATATACCCAAAGACCCATGGCGAAGCTCCAAGGCCCGCAGAAGATGAATCATGATAATGCCACCGGAGGCCCCATAAGGATGGCCATAGGCCAAGGCTCCGCCCAGCATGTTATAGCGGTCGATAAGGTCCGGATACTTTCGCTGGAAAAGCACATCTATTACCGCAAAGGCCTCATTAAATTCGATGGCAGCCATGTCACCGTAGGTAAAATCATGACGGGCCAGCAGCTTGTCAGCCGTCAGCATGGCACCCCGGGGGCTCTCCACTGGGCTTCCTCCCGCAGCACAGGTCCCCAATATTTCCGCCTGCGGGGAAAATTCCGGATGATCCTGAAGCCATTTTCCAGATACCAGCACCACAAAGGCCGCCCCATCATTGATAAGGCAGGAATTTCCAGCCGTAAGGAGGGAGCCTTCTCCCAAAATCCTCGGGAGACGCCCCAGAAAACGCTGGTTCATTTTGGAACGGATACCATCATCCTGTGTGATACCCTCCACCGGCACGATCTGCTCCTTCAGCAGCTCCTTCTGGGCACACTCCGTTGCCAGCTGATGGGAACGCAGGGTCCAAAAATCCAGTTCTTCCTTGGTGACCTTCTCAGCCTCCATGGTGGCCTCAGCCCCCCGCAGCATGGCGTCCTCCGCTATTTTCCCCGGAGAGAACTGAGCCGTCATATAACGGCCATCCCCCTGAGGAGTATGGCTGTAGCGCTCGTCCCGGGCATTATAAATCCGCACCGGCTGCAAAGAGGAGCTTTCCATACCGCCACAGATATACATATCCCCGTTGCCGCTGGCTATCTGGGCATAGCCCATGGCAATAGCCGCTGCCCCGGAGGCACACTGCATATCCACGGTAAAGGCCGGCACTTCCTCAGGCAGACCCGCTGTAAGACACATGAGCCGGGCAATATTGCCCCCGGTCCCCACTGCATTTCCTGCAATAACGCCGTCCGGCAATATACCCGGCCCCAATTTTTCCATAATAGCCTGCACCACAAAGGCTCCCAGCTTTTCCGCCGGGATAAACTTGAATTTATTGTTTTTGGTTACAATGGGGGTCCGCCGCCCCCACAATACGTACACCTTTTCCACGAAGCAGCCTCTTATATACTCTACTTAGCTCTATATTACTCTACCTCAAAGGTACCATTGATATATTCCTTGCCATTGCCCCTGAGAACCACCTTGTTGCCCTCAACGTCCAGCCACAGTGGTTCCCCTGCAAACACGGCATTTCTGTAGGAAACCTCAAACTTCACCACATTCTGCGGCAGGGTCTCCAAAATTCTCTCCATAATGAAGATACCAGGCACCACAGGAATCTCAGTACGGTGAATCTGATTGGTATCTCCTACGGCAATAACAAAATCCAAAGTCTCCTGGCGGGTAAATACATGCCAGCAGCCCTCAGAATTTACGGCATTATCCCCTGTAAGCTCGGGAGCGGTGAGCTCCGCCTTGGCTGCCGCCTCCTTTGGGGTCAGCAGCATGGTTGTGGTAAGGCTCTCCATACCGGAACGGGCCTGACACAACAGCATACGCTTGGTGGATTTCAGCATTTCCGGCTCGTAGGTGTCACCCTTGTAGGTATCCGGGCTTTCCTTCTGCCACAAATTCTTGATAATCATTACACCATCATAATCTCCGCCTCTTAAGCGGCCTGCAATTACTGCTAATTCTCGATTCATAGCAACTCCTTCAAGGCCTCCTTGTTGACCTTGCCTCTATCATTTAATGGAAGCATTTCCAAAAAGACCAGCTTCTTTGGACGCTCCCTTTCATCTACATATTCACCAACATCATGGCGGAACTGCTTGGAATCCGCAGGCCCCTCCGTAACCACAAAGGCCGCAATATCCTGGCCCCTGGTTTCATCCGCAAAGGGCAGCACGGCCACATCTCTGACGTTGTCCATATTTCTGATTTGCTGCTCCAGCTTAAAGCAGCTGATTTTGTAGCCGCCCTTGTTTATCCAGTCTGTCTTACGGCCTGTAAAAATGATATCCCCATCATCATTTATATAGCCTGTATCATCGCAGCAATACGGCACCTGAACCCCGCTGACATGAAATGGGGTATCAACCACCAAAACACCGTCTACGGACTTCACCCGGATGCCCTCAAAGGGCTTGCCCAGATTCATTGTGTTCTCATCATCTATCTCCAGATGCTTGTAGGAAATATAGCTGAGCTCACTGGAGCCGTAGTAAAGAATTATATCCGCCCCGGTAAAGGTCCTGCGGAGAGCCCGCTGGGTCTTGAGGCTTAAAATCTGGGACCCTGCAATTATCTGCTTCACATAAGGGCTTTCTCCCTTGGCCGCAACCCCCAAAATCTGGAGCTTGGCCGGCACCATGTACACATGGGTGACAAAATTACGGACTATAAGCATATTCCAGTAATTTCCGCTGATGCGTCGGCAGGTCACCACGGAGCCCCCGGCAGCCATCACCGACAGGAACATATTAAGATTGCCGGTAAAGCTCATGCTTCCGTGAAGGAACATAACAGTGTCGGCATCCACACCAAACACCTTGTTCTGCTCCTGAAAAAATCCCGCCCAGCTTTCGTAGGTGCGGTACATTACCTTGGCCACCCCCGTGGTTCCGGAGCTCAGTGCCCCCATGACATCACAAGGGTAATGGTCCGTCACCCCTTCATCCAGCAGAAGGAAATTGTTTTGCATGGTTCCTACCTGCCACATGCCGTAAATGTTGTTTTCCTGCATTATGGCTTCCACCACGTCGGAGGAACAATCCTGATGCATCAGAACAGGAATGGCCCCCAGCTTCTCCAATGCCAAAAAAGGCCCCGACTTGATAGACAGGACCCTCTGCAATTATCAGTATTGGTTTATACGGCTTGATCCCCTTTTCGGACGCACTGGCAGCCAGTTCATCCACAAGCCTTAAAAGAGAAGCATAAGAAAAACTTTCCCCATCGCAGTCCAGCATCATTTTATCCGGTATTCTGCTGCACTGCCCGACAAGTAAATCGTAATAGTTTAGCATCTTAACGCTATTCACTCCCCCAGAGCACTATTTACTCTAACCCCAATAAATGCTGCTAAGATACATTTTACTACATCTCCCGGGATAAAAGGAAGTACTGCCTGCATAAAAGCGGCCTTAAATCCTATATTTAGGACTAACATCATGGAAATCAGTCCACCAATATAAACAATAGGAATACTTACGATAATGGCTACGGCAATGTAACGCTTTAAATCAGGACGGGAGCCCTTGAAATAAGAAACCGCCGTAAAGGCCAGCACCCAGGCAAAATAGAAGCCTCCTGTGGGACCAAGAAGCCGCCCCAGGCCGCCCGTACCGCCTGGCAATATAGGCAGCCCTGCCAGCCCTCCCAGAATAAGATAAGCTGACAAGGTCATGAATGTCTGCTTCGGCGTCAGCACAAAGGCCGTCAGGCAGGTTGCTGCAGTGGTGGCCACCACCATAGCCGGTGTAAAGGGAAGCGGAAATGCTATGTATGATGACACACTGACCACCGCCAGACACATGGCCATCTTGGCCAAGACCTTAACGGAAATATTCTGCTGAACTGCAACACTCTGACTCATCTTGTCAACACTTACCTTTCTTGCTCCAAGAGCTTTATTACGAATACAAGTATAACCCCCTGTCAACCATTCGTCAACCAAAAGTTTACTGATGGTTGACATTAAAGTTAACCTATTATGGTTTCGTGTATCCATCATTTACCGATTCTTGAAATTGTTTAACGAATTTCTTTTCTAATAATTATAATTTAAGCTAAAAACCAATATTTCCATTTACATTTTTCCATATATACTTTATAATATCATCGAAATGGTGGTGATTAATAAAAATGGATAAAATCGATAAGCAAATTTTAAAGCGCCTGCAGGAGAATGCCCGTGTAACTATTTCCGTGCTGAGCTCCGAGATTTCCCTTTCCATGCCGGCTATCAGCGAGCGTCTGAAGAAGCTGGAGGCTTCCGGTGTTATTAAGCAGTACACTGCGATTCTCAACCCAGAATTAATGGACAAGAATCTCACTGCCTTGGTAAATTTGGGCTTTGATAATCCTTCCAAGGCCGACGATTTCAAGAAATTCGTTGTAAACGAGCCTGACATCAAGGAATGCTTCTACATTACCGGTGATTTCGACTATTGCCTGAAGATTATTACTCATAACACCCAGACATTGGAAGGTCTCCTTACCCGTATCAAGGAGCAGGCTGGTGTTACCAAAACCCAGACTATCGTGGTGCTGTCCTCCATTGTTGACAGACCATCCGTTGTCCTTGACTGACAACTTAATTAAAATCGCAAACAAAAAACTGTGGATATGCCCTTTATGGGTCTGTCCACAGTTTTTAAATTTGTCTGATTAATTTTTCCTTTTATGGCTGGCGCCTGTCTTCTCCGTCTGTTATGACCTTATTCCACCCATAATACTGGGCGTACATAATATTATGGCTTCCTTCAAGACGGGGCTCCAGATCAGCGCCCCAGGCCAGAATACCCGTATTCCAGGTCATGGCACTCTCGCACCACTCTCCCAGTTCATCAGCAATCGGCGGCACATCTATCTGATGCACCACCACCAGCTCCTGATTGGCACGGGCGTTAATGTAGTCTATGCGGTCGGTCCACTGTTCATAGACGCTCCATTCCACATGGATAAGGATGCCCGAAACCACCAGCCAAACAGCCGCCACCAGTCCAAAGGCACCCCGGCAAAATCCCACGTGGTTCTTTGCAAAATGCTCCAGCTCCGGCATTAATTCCCTCAATGCCGTCAATGAAAGAATAATCAGGCAAACTGTAGGGAAAAAGCCAGCCCGGGCCGAGGCCATGGGCACAAACATCATGATTATCATAACCACCAGTGCTGCGGCAAAAAATACCCCCTGAAACATGGTTACCCTGTTCAGCCGCTGACCAGCCGGAAGGTTATAAATGTACAGCACCACCGGCACCAATAAAGGCAGCCAGAATTTTGTCACCGGCCAAAAACATTCATCGAAATTGATGTAAAACATCAAGGAAGTCCAATACATTTCCGGTGGCAGGGCAGGATTATATTCAAATTCCCGCTGCAAAGCCAAACGATGCATTTCTCCCGGTGCCTGGGTCAGCATAAGGGTTCCTATGCAGAGGAAAATAAACCCTACCACCATCCAAGCCTCCAGCTGCTTCTGCCGCCAGAAGTATATCAAGGCAAAAAAGGTAATAAAGGCTACGGCTGCCGCCCCTGTTTCCACGGACCAGCCGGCGGCCAGACCACTTACAGCCATCACGGGAATACTCCATTTTGGGGGAGCTTCCCAAAAATCACTGTGCCAGTATTTGAGGCAATAAGGCAGTAAAAACAAGCATTCCAGCAGGGCCATCCAGAGATAAACGCAGCTGCCGCACATCCATAATATGGTCAAGAACGGGTCCGGCAGGAAAAACCAGGCGGCCACCACCAGCCATATCATATAGGTCTTGTTCATGCTCTTCAGAATTTCGCCGGTTCCCAGGCGGAACATTAAAAATATAAGTGCCACAAAAACAACAGTATTCAAAATGTTGAAGGGCAGCTTGCCCTGCCAGGCGAAAAACTGGGTAAGGCCGATTCCCAATATTCTGCCGCCCCAGGTGAAGTAATGGGACCACTGGCTGACCACAATATCATAAAATGACGTTATCCGCACCCGTTCCCCTACTCCGTCCAGAAGATTTCCCCGGTCTGCCCCATCCCATATAAAAGCATAGGGTATATCATCAGATACCAGAGGAAGAATCATATTCCGCACAAAAAAGACCAGGGTCACCACCAGCAAAATGGCCTGCCAGGACAGCCAGGAGGGCAATACAGCTGTATTTTGCTCAATCCGTCCTTCGTTGTGTTTTGCCATATTATTCTCCTACCTTTTTCCAATCATTTTCCTTGTCGATACGAATGCTTTTTAAGCCATAAAACTGGGCAAACATATTGGAGCGGTTATCCTTGGGCTTGTATTCCAAATCCGCCCCGTAAATCAGGTGGTATATGGTCATGGACCGTGGCCCAAGCCATTCATCCAAATCATCCTGTATATATAGGGCAGGAACCACAATTTCATCATCGTTGCGGTGCTGCTCTATATACTCCATGCGTCTCTCCCACTGACGGGCATTGGAGGTTTCCACGTATAGCGCCCCCATCAGTGATAGCACCACATATACAAAGGTGACCATTCCCAGGCCCCAAAGTGAATTGCGCCACACTGCAGACAGCCGGCATTTTTCCCTTAGGAATGGTACGCATTCCTTAAGGGCCGCCGTGGAAGCCACTGTCAGAAACATGGTGGAATGAAAGCCCGTATGCACCTTAAATTCGGGGGCAAACATCATCAGGCACAGTATTTCCATGCCGGCCCCCGCAAAGGCCATAATATAATGCTTCACCTCACGGGTCTTTTGCACTTTCATAAAATATATTATCAGAGGGAGAAGCAAAAAAGACTCCCAAACAAAAATCGGCAGGAACCCCTCGGTGAAGTTTCTGTAAAACATTTCCGAGGTAAAGAGCTTTTCCGCTGCCAATACGTATTCCGGCTCGTACTGCAGCATGAATTTTTCACGCATAATGGAGCCCGGTGCCAGCATCAGCAGCAAACAGCCTATAACGGCTCCCGCTGCCCCCGCCACCATCCAGTGCTTAAGGTGCCCCTCCTGACGGTAGAAAAAGAACAATGCCAGCCCCACCAGGGTCAGTGTAACCAGACTGCCCCCTTCCTCTGACCAGCCGGCCACAAGGCCCAAAAGAGCCATGACCAGTATGGACCATTTAGGCCATTGCCGCCCAAAATCCCCGTTTCTGTAGGCCAGTGCGTAGGGCAGCAAAAAGGCACACTCCCAAAGGCCCGTCCACAGATAAACGCAGGCCCCTGTCATCCATACCATGGTGGTAATGTAATCAAATACCCCAAAGTGAATACACAAAATAACCCACAGAAAACAGCCCTTGGCCTTGGCAGGGGACACAATTTTTCCCATGGCCAGCCAATAGACAATCGTCATCAGCAGCAGACAGGCAGCAGTGTTGGCCATATCGAAGCAAGCCATGTCCTGCCAGGCAAAAAACTGAATTATCAGCATGGAGAAGGTGCGCCCGCCCCATGTAAAATAATGGGTCCATTGAGAGGCAAAAACATCACCTATGCTTGCAATCTTCTGCCGTGGGCCTATATCATCCATAAGATTGCCACCGTGCTCCGGGTCCCATATAAAGGCATAGGAATAGTCATCCCCCACCATGGGCATAAGGTTATTGCGCCAGAAAAATATTATGCCCACAATAAGCAATATAACCTGCCAAGGTATTTTTTCCCACGTTTTAGCAATCCAATTCATCCTTGAGCCGTACCCTTATATACTCTGCTGATCATAATAAACAGCAATGGAATAACAAATACACCCAAAATTGTGCCCACGGTCATGCCGCCTACCACAGCCACACCCATGCTGCAGCGGGATACACTGCCCGCACCGTCAGCAAAGGCCAGCGGCAGACAGCCCACCACGAAGGCAAAGGATGTCATTATAATTGGCCTGAAACGCAATTTGGCAGCAGTCATCACCGCCCGCAGAGGGGCCATGCCATTATCCACCCGCAATTTGGCGTATTCCACTATTAAAATCGCATTTTTAACCGTCAGACCTACTATCAGGAGAATACCAATCTGAACAAAAATGCTGATAGGCTTATCAGCCACGGCTACCCCCAGCAGGGTGCCGCCGATTCCCAGCGGTACAGACAGCAGCACCGCCACTGGCAGGCTCCAGGACTCGTAAAGAGCCACCAGACAAAGGAACACAAACAGAATACCCAGTGCCAGAATATAAATAACCTCACGCTGAGCCTTTTTTTCCTGCAGGCTGTCCTTGGACCAGGCCATACGGAAGCCAGTTCCGATTACCTTGCCCGCCGCTTCCTCCAAAGCATCCATAGCCTCTCCGGAGGAGTAGCCGTCGGCAGCGGTTACATTGACCTGTATGCTCCGTACACCGTTGTAGCGGCTGATATAGCCCGGGCCCACGCCCTTGGAGGAATGGACCAGACTGCTTATTGGCACCATTTCCCCGTCCTCGCTGCGGACAAACAGATAGCGCAGATCCTCCTCGGTTTCCCGATAGCCACGGTCAGCCTGGATAACAGTCTTATATACTTGGCCATAGCGGGTGAAATCATTGACCTCCTCCCCACCAAACATGGCTTCCATGGTGGTGTAGATGTCACTTATATTCACCTTTAATTCCTTGGCCAGATCCTCATTTACAGTAAAATCAGCATAAGGGGTATTGATGGAAAAACCGATTTCCACCTCATCCAGCTCCTCATGCTTCTGGGCCTCCAGATAAAGGGCCGTAGCCAAATCGTTAAGCTCCTCATCTGTATGGCCGCTGACATCCATAATCTGCATGGATATATCCCTCGACAGGAACGGGGCCGCCACCAGCCCGTGGGCCTCCGGCACTGCCTTTTCAATAGCTTCGTTGGCAGCATCCACAATATCATCTGGTGCAATGCCCAAATCCTTACGTTCGCTCCAGTCCTTCAGTGCCACGAACATTATGCCCGCATTTGGCTTGGTGGTATCACTTAGCAGATCGGAGCCGGCAATGCCCACAATATTCTCGATGGCCTCATATTGCAGCATATTCTCCGTCAGCCTGTTAATGGCATCAGCCGTGCGGTTCATGGAGGTACCCTCAGTAAGATTAAGTCCTACCATGAAATACCCCTGGTCCTCCCCCGGAATATACTCCGTAGGCAATAACCGATAGCACAATATGATGCCCACGGTCATAATTGCCAGACCCACCAATATTGTTCTGGTACGTCTGATGCACCAGCCCAGAACCTTTAAATATTTTTGCTGGCAGCTTCTGAAATAATTTTGGAATCCCGCCAGTATTTTACTGTTTTCTACCTTATCATTCCAAATTGGCAGTATAAGCACACAGAGAGCCGGTGTGAGAGATAATGCCACAACGGCAGATATTCCCATGGACACGGCTATGGTCAGGGCAAACTGACGATACAAAATGCCTGTCATGCCGTCAAAAAAGGCTACCGGCAAAAATACAGCCAACAATACAAAGGCAATGGCCACAACAGGCTTCTGAACCACACCCATGGCCGCCCTGGTGGCTTCCTTGATATCCAGAATGCCTCTCTCCCGCTCCTGCATTACACTTTCCACCACCACTATAGCGTCATCCACCACAAGGCCGATGGCCAGAATAAGGGCAAAGAGAGTGAGAAGATTCAGGGTAAAGCCCAGCAGCTTAAAGGCGATAAAGGTGGCTATCAACGACACCGGTATGGCGATAATGGAAATAATGGTGGCACCACGGTTCTGCAAAAACAGGAACATGATTACCATTACCAGAAGCAGGGCCTCAAAAAAGGTATAGGAAACCTCCTGCATGGATTCAGAAATATATTTGGTGCGGTCCACCACTATCCTGCATTCCATGTCAGGCGGAAAGGCTCCTTCAGCCTCCTCCAATATATCCCGTACCTTGTTTATGGTCTCCAGTGCATTGGCATTATCCGCCAGAGTGATACCATAAGCGGCAGCGGGCTGGCCATCCACATAGGATAAATAACGGGTATCCCTTACCCCCTCACTGATACGGGCCACATCCCTCAGTCTGGTGGTGGCGCCGTTTTCTGACTGCAAAATTATTTTTTCAAAATCAGCGGGGGTCTTCTTGGTGTTCATTACCCGGCCGATTAACTGCTTTTCCTGAACATCCGTTGTCGGGAGCTTGCCCAAAGAGCCCACTGCGGGCCGGACATTCTGCTCCTCAATGGCGTTGGAAACATCACTGACAGTAATTCCCCTTGCAGCCATTTTGTCAGGCTGCAGCCATATCCGCATGGCATAATCCTCAGTGTACTCATCCACACCGCCGACACCGGAAACCCTCTTGATACGGTCAAGGAAATAGGACTTGGCGTAATTCTGCAAATACACGCTGTCATAGGTGCCATTAGGGGAGCATAAGGCCATAACAAAGATGGTATCCCTGGTATTGCGGGTCACCTGTATTCCCTCGGACTGAACCGCCTGTGGCAGTTGTGGAAGAATAGCCTGCAAACGGTTCTGCACATTGACGGTGGCAATATCACCATTGATACCATAATCAAAGGTCACGTTCAGCTGATAGCTTCCCGATGAATCGGAAAAGGAGCTCAGTGAATCAATGCCTTCGATTCCCCTTATTTCATTTTCGATAATTTTGGCCACTGTATCCTGCAGCACCTGGGAATCAGCCCCCGGATATGAAGTGGAAACACTAACCGTGGGCTGGTTCATGTTCGGGTATTCCTCTATCGGCAGCCTGATGACCGCCAATATACCCAACAGTGTCAGCAAAATAGCCCCTACTACCGCCTGCAGAGGGTGCCTGATAAAATATTGTGCCAATGCTTTTCCCCCATTACTTCCAAGACTAAAGACTGACTAATTCATTTCAAATACCAGCTTGTTTTCATCCCCGGCTGACAAATACTTGCGTCTATAGAAATCCTTGGTTACTGAATCAATAAAATAATCCCTAAAAGAGTATTGCCCCTCGTTAACTACAGAAAGAACATCATAGGGCTTCCCATTATCCCGGGCAATCAGCTTAACCGTTTGATTTGCGGCGTCCTCCAGCAAAAAGGAAAACTCCAGCTGAACCGGCTTATTCTGAGCCCTTTCCACGGCATTCAGCCCCACTTCCTCCACCAGAAGGCTGAGCCGCAATATCTTTGATTTGGGCAGTCCCCAGGCCTTTAATTCATCACGTACTGAATAGGATAAATTCATAACCTCTTCCATAACGGCATTTATATCATAGGAATACTGCCTTGCCATTTTGTCCCTGTTCAGCAGGAGGATATTCCCCCGTCCGGGCCATAGCCTTGTGATCAGCAGATTAAATAAAAAGGCCAGCAAATATCCTGCACCTACTCCCAGCCACATACCTTCCATGCCCCAGTCAGTTCCCAGGAGCATTCCCAAGATTGGAAATACAAGCAGCAGCATGGTTTTGAGGATAAGGCCATAATTGCGTTCCTCGATGTATATATAATAATTGCTGTAAATCAGGGTCGGCCCCAGAAATACCAGGAAAATCAGGACGCAGCGCAAGGAAGCAACTATCTCCGCAATAAGATAATCCTCATCCACGCCAAAGAGCAGCGGCAACAGGAAGGCAAATACGCCCACCCCAATGGCCACAAGCAGGCTCATGATAACTGTACAGGCTATACCCAGCTCCATGGTCTTGCTGACACTGGAATAGCTGCCCTCGGAATGATACTGGCACACCATGGGCTGCAGACAGTCCACCACGCCGGTATACAGGGCTATGGCCAATACCAGTACATTGGTAATAACAGTTACAACAATGATATGGCTCTCACCCCAATGGGCGATAACATACGAGGAAAATACCAAAGGAAGCATGGACAAATACAGGGTATCCGCAGAGTGGTAAAAGCTGTAGGCAAAGCTCCTTACAATTTCCCGAAAATTACAGTACCAGACAAATTCAAGCTGGCTCTTTTCGGAAAATAAAAAAGCACACTGCACCACACAGGATATGGTGGTCCCGGCTACAGTTCCCAAGCCGATGCCAATGGTTCCCAAAGCCTTGCACAGAATGATATCCGATATAATATTGGCCACAAAGGCAATGGATGAGGCCCTGACGCAGACCTGCTCCTCCCCCTCCTGTATGAGAAAGGTGTAGAACAAAATATTTAAGAACACCACAGGAGGCAGCCATTTCAGCCCGTCATAATAGCCTCTGGCATAGGCCATATAAGCCGGTGAAATCTCCCAAAAGGACAGCAGCTGCTCCCGAAAAATACTTAACAGCAGACTCAGCACCAGCCCCAGGCCTACGGACAGCATTATGCCCTGGCTAAATAGGCGGTTGACCTTCTCCCTGTCCTCCTGCCCCTGGGCATAGGCCGCCATCATTCCCAGACCATCTGCAATGAGATAGCTCACAAAGAACAATATGGTCAGCAGTGGAAAGACCAAGGACATGGCCGCCACTGCATCATCATCAATAAACTGTCCGGCTACGATGTTATCCGACAGCATAAGGATATAGGACAGGGTCATGGCCACCATGGCTGACACGAACACTGAACGAAATCTGGTAGAAATAACCGTTTTCTTCCGCAATATTGAGAGAAGGCTCATGATAACAGCTCCAGCACCGATTTATCCTTTTCCTGCAGGCCCTTGATCATTTCATCCACCAATGTGGCAAAGCGCTCCATCATTCCCTCAGAATAACGGCTGGCGTCATATTCCAGCTTCAAGCGGTAGGAGCCGTCATCCTCGCACACCACATGGATGTCCAGTGAATTTTCCACCGCCGAGGCTTTGTTTTGCGGCAAATCCTGGATTATGGCCACAGTGCCGCAAAGTGGGAATTCACCGCTGACATTGCCCATTATATTGCCCTTCTGCAAAATAAAGGTGGCACATTCATCCTCCAGCCCCTCATTATACACAGTTTCCAGGCAGTCACGATACTGGAAGCCCTCCGCTACCAGTCGCTCCAGATCCTCAAGGAAATAGCCGACACTTATATCCTTGTCAAAATCATATCTTACCGGTATCTGGATAAGCATCAGCCCCATCAGCCGCATTTCCGCCCTGGTGGTGCGCCCGTTATGGACATAGCTCATGATGGCATTGCGGCTGCCGGTGGACTTGGCAATGGCCAGCATCATGGCTCCCAGCAAAAATATATGCTCAGGACATTTTGTTTCCTTTAAAAAGTTCTTTTTAATGTTCTGCAGTGTAGCAAAATGAGCATTAAAATTCCAGGACCCCTCATTTTTATCACTTGGAGGAAGATGTTTACTTTCATCAAAATCCGTCAGCATTTTGTGCCAATAGGCTGCCCCGGCCTCATTCTTCGGTTTGGCACATTCCTCTTTTATATACTCCGCATAGCTATATGGAGGCTGCTTTACCGGTTTTCCCAGATAGCGGTTGTCCAATTCACGGAAAAACAGCAATGCCGTGGCCACACCGTCCATTATCACATGATAGAAATCCACATAGAGATATTTCCCCGACGGGGTGATTATCAAATAAATACGGAACAATGGTCTGTCTATAATCTGATATGGCTTCTTCAGCTCCAGCTTGCGCTTTTCAAACTCCGCTTCCGACAGGGACTCAATCCGTACCTTGGACAGGGTTCCGTCAAAGCGTTGGGATATTTCGCCGGTTTCCGGATGGAACAATATACGGCAACGGAAAATATCATGGGCCGCCAGGGTATCATTGATAGCCCCTGCCAAACGCTCCATATCAATGGAATCATCCAACTTGGCCAGACCGCCTTCGTTCATCATGGTAGAATTGGCCTTCTGGAAATGGGTGTCCATCATCCAGCGCTGGATCGGACGGAGCGGATAAAATCCTCCCAGGCTGTCCTGGAGTTCCCCCTCCTCATCCTCCTGACCAATGTGAACAATATCCACAAACCGGTTGAAGCCAGTCATGGAAAAGACCTCGTCCACCTCTTCCTTTGGATTTACCACCTTGAATTTAATATTTTCCCGGTCCGCCCACTTTTTGGCCAAAAGGATGGCACGCAGCCCCGCCGATGACATATACTCCAGCTGGGATAAATCAACCTGGATTTCAGCAAAATCACGGGTCAAGGACTCCAGCTTACCATTAAATTCCGGAGATGTATTGGCATCCAGCCGCCCCACCAGCCTTGCCACCATCACGTCATTATTGGCATCATTTCTGTTTATATTAATATCCAGCTTCATATTATCTTACCCTCTTTACGTCATTTCTTACCTAACAACAGTTATTTTTTAATTATAACGTAATTTTACAAATTTTTCCCACATTTTCCTATGTGAAATTTTTTTGTAATACATCCTTTTGCTGTTCGTATGTAATAAACGAGAAAAGAAATTCATCTGCTATCTGCTATTTGATAGAAAGGAAAACAAGATGAAGAAATTGATGTATTCCAACAACAGCAATTTATCACTGCCATGCTGCATTACTGATGATGCAGTCCTAGTTTCCGGCAGCGCTGCAGCCCAGGACAATGTTTTGGCCGGATGCCAGCTTCAGGCTCAGATGATTTACAATATGGCCATAGCCAAGGAACCCTACATCACCATTGACATGCTGGATATAGCCCATAAGCTGGGCACCACCATGGTGGGTTTGGAAAATTCCATCAAGACAGCCTCCAGCATCAAGAAAAAAATTGACCGTCTCACCAATGATGCACTGCTGGCCGGGGAAGAGCCAAAGCAGGATTACGCCTATGTGGCCGAATTCGGTGACCTTCTCCGCTATACCGAGCTGGTTGACCACGACGAAATGGCCGGCAAGGCCCGTGAAACCGTGTTGCTCCTTGAGGATAAGGGGTACACTCTGTACGAAATCGACAACAAATATCTGAACCAGCAGGGCCGTTACAAGGCGGTTCACCTTAATGTTCTGAGCCCATCGGGCCAGACCTTTGAAATACAGATTCATTCCCGGGAAACCATGGAAGCCAACCAGTTTACCCATAAGCTCTATGAGGAATGGCGCAAGCCTGAAACCAATGCTGAGCGGAAAGCCGCTCTCTATTCCACCATCAAGCGTACCTACGACAATCTGCCATTACCTACGGGAATCTTCCAGCTGGAAAACTACAAACGGGCTATATAGGCCCGTTTCATCAAGGAAGCCGCCTGGCACAGCGGCTTCTTTTTTTTATGTAAAAATTTCTATGAAGCAAAATACTTTGCCTCATCCGCAAATAAAAAGGACCAGAGATTTTCTCTGATCCATCCTGAAATACAGTTATTTTTTTATAAAGGTGTCCATAAACTTATGAAGCAGACGGTGCATGATCTGCAAATCCTCCAGCTCCATATCTATGCACTGGCCCATTTTTTCTGGAACCGAAGCCGCTTTGTCCTGTAGCTGCCACCCCTCATCGGTAAGGGTCACCACAAGGCTGCGCTCGTCATCCTGGGATCGCTGACGGGCCACAAAGCCCTTCTTTTCCAGGGTTTTCAGCACCGGTGTCAGGGTTCCGGAGTCCAGATAGAGAATATCCCCCAGCTCCTTGGCGGTAAGCTGCCGGTGCTCCCACATGGCCATCATGGTAATGTATTGGGTATAGGTCAAATCCAGCTCATCCAGAAATGGCTTGTACCTGCGCACTACCTCCTTTGAACACACATACAAAGGAAAACAAAGCTGGTTGCTTAATTTTAACTGTTCATAATCTGCCATGGGGTATCTCCTTGGATTTAATATTTTTTACTTGCAAAGCTCTGGGGCATGCTCCTTGAGAAGCTCAGCCAATACCTTGCCGTGATTCATCTCCTGGCCCATAAATACCTCCAGCTCATCAGCAGCCTCTGGTATACCGAGCTTGCGCAGGCCCTCGATCATCTCAGGCATCTTCTCGTCAGCAGAGGCCTCCAGCTTCTGGATTTCTGCCACCATTGGCCAGAAATTCTGGTCATACTTGCCGTTCAAGGCTGAGAAAAAGCCGGAGTGAATGGACTCCTGCATAGCAATATTATAAAACTTCTTGGCCACTTCTGGCAAACCCTGCTCTCTGGCCATGCGGGACAGGAACTGATACACCATTGCTCCGTCGCTCTCAGCCTTGGCCATATACTCCACTACCTCTTCCATGGCAGTGCCTTTAGTCTTTCCGAAAATGCTCATATATAACTCTCCTTACCTAAATTAAATTGTGTACAATTAATTTGATGCATTTATAATAATTCAACCTCAAATAAAAGTCAAGTGTGAAATTTAATTTTGTGCAATTTGTCTTTCCAAA
Organism: Anaerovibrio sp. JC8; assembly: GCF_002100115.1. Lineage (GTDB taxonomy): Bacteria > Bacillota > Negativicutes > Selenomonadales > Selenomonadaceae > Anaerovibrio. The sequence goes on from NZ_ANBM01000006.1 coordinate 180,448, forward strand.
AATAAACAGACGCCATATTTGACGCCTGTTTCCGTGATATCAGCTATGATCAGATTTTAAACCTGCCCCGCACATGGACAGCAATGCCTCCTGAGGCTTTCCATATTTTTCACAATAATGCTCATAGCCCGCATAAACAGCAGCCGTGGTATGCTCGCAGTAAATGCCCTGTCTGGATATTTTCATCCTGGCCGGCAGGATCATGTCCTCTGGAATTGTTATACCCTGTACATCATACTTGTATATATACTCCAAAATTTCCTCGCTGCGCATTGGTACACCAATGGCAATACCCTCTGCCAGCGTTCTTTCCACCGGCTCTATTTCCACATCAGCCAGCTTTTTCTCCATGGCCTTTACAAAAGGCTGGCATACCTCACTTTGAACTATAACCACCTGAGGCATCTTTGCTATGGCCCCGCTGGCCAACAGCTCCTCCAGCCCCTTCATAATGCCAATGAACAGGGTTCCATTTCCCAGAGGAACAAAGATGTGATCAGGAATTTTGCCCAGCTGCTCATAGGTTTCATAAATATAAGTTTTTGTGCCCTCGTAAAAGAATGGATTATATACGTGGTTGGCGTAGCATACACCCTCCTGCTCCACCTTGGCCCGGCAAACATCAGCGCAGTGATCCCGATTGCCCGGCACCACTGTAGCCTTCGCACCATGGGCTTCAATCATATTAATTTTCTTGTCGGAAGTCCCTTCCGGCACGAAAATCTCACACTCTATACCAACCCGTCCACAATATGCTGCCACACTGTTGCCGGCGTTGCCGCTGCTGTCCTGCACCACCTTTTTTACACCCTGGGATTTCAAAAAGGCCACCAAAACTGCTGCGCCTCTATCCTTGAAGGACAAAGTCGGCATGAAATAGTCCATCTTAAAATAGGTATGCTCATCAAAAGGAATGATTGGGGTCATGCCTTCCCCTAAGGTGACTTTTTTCCAGGTATCATCAGTCAGTGCCATGAATTTTCTATACCGAAACAGACTCCAGGTGTTTTTATCCACCTGTGACAAGTCAAACCTTGGCGGCTGATAATCCAGCTTCCACAAACCGCCACAGTCACATTTCATCTTTTTGGTGGTAACTTCTTCACTATGACCGCATTTTCCACAAACATACTTCATTTGTAACTGCCCCCTTCAAAATTACACCAAACTGTACTTATCTTTTTCCCCGAACCTCATCCAAATAGCTGTATACAGTGACTCTGTTGATGCCCAGGCGTTCAGCCACCTGGTCAATGCTGCCTTTTAGTTGGAAAATTCCCCTGGAATCCATAAAGCGGATTTTTTCGATTCGCTCCTCCCGGCTAAGAGCGGTAACATCACAGCCAGCCAAAATATTGTCTACCAGGGCCATGACCATTTCCTCCACCCTTTTGCCCTTTCCTTCGTTTTTAGTTGCCGGTGGCTTAGGCTTTGGCATAAAGCCTTGCAGATATGCTATCTGCTGCTGGGTGTGTGTCATATCCAGATTTATGCACAGGGCTCCAATAAGCCTGCCATCGTCATCCCTTATCAACGCAGAAGAGGTACGGATGAGCCTGCCATTTTTTTGGAAAAAATCATTTGCAACAAAATCTTCCTCAGCCCCTTGGGTAATTGCCGTTTTCACAAAATGCTCAAAGCCCTGACCTATTTTTCTGCCTGTTACTGTTCCGTTGGCCACATACACTACACTATGCTCCGGATCCGCAATATCGTGGAGCACTACTTCACACTCATCCCCAAATGTTTCTGCCAACATATCCGCCATCGGAATATAGGCCTTTAATTTTGGATTCACTATTATCCCCCATTTTACTTAAGCTTTGGAATTTCAGCCATCGCTTCAATTTCCACCAAGGCACCGCCATGCAATTCCCTGCTGGGCACCACTACTCTGGCTGGCTTGTGGGTCCCAAAGAATTTGGCATAGGCAGCATTTACCTCATCCCAATACTCAACATTGGGAATATACACATGACACATTATTACATTTTCTTTTTTAAGGCCAGCGGCATGCAGCACTAACTCAACATTATGAAGTGCATCAAGGGTCTGCTGGGTTATATTGTCAGCTAATGGTGCCCCCGTTTCGTGATGTACAGGGAGCTGCCCCGATATATACAGCATACCATTGGAAATAACGCCAGGCACATAGTGCCCCTTGTTTTCCAGCTTGGAATCAATAGTAATACTTTTCATCCTATTTCACCTCCAAAGCATAAAGGTCAGTCCGCCGATGCTTAATTAATGGCAGTTGCTGCCTGATAGCCTCTGTTTCAGATAAATCCAACTCTATTAGCTGATAGCCCTCTTTTTCATCCATTTGGGCTATTACATTTCCCCAAGGGCCAACGGCAATGCTGTGTCCCCAGGAATGATAGGTGGCATTTAAATCCCGGGCTGGGGCAGTCCCGATGGCAAAGCATTGATTGAACATGGCCTGGGAACGGTACATCAGCTCCCAATGGGCCGGGCCAGTAGTCATATTAAAGGCTGCCGGTGCAAAAATAACCTTTGCCCCCTTTAGCACCATTAAACGGGCCAATTCCGGAAAGCGAAAATCATAGCATATACACAATCCCATAGGTCCAAATTCTGTATCAAACACAGTTACATCCCGACCAGCAGTTAAGGTATCTGATTCCTTGAAGGATTGTCCCCCCTTGACATCTATATCAAAAAGATGCATTTTGCGGTGTTTGGCGATTTGCCTTCCCTGACGGTCAAAGACATAAGCCGTATTATAAACTTCGCCAGCTTCTCCCTGCTCCGGTACCGACCCAGCGGATATGTAAATACTGTATTTTTTTGCCAGGGCAGCACATTTACTCCAGACATTTCCTCCTTCCGCCTCGGCATAAAGAGGGAAATTAGCCGTTTCATAGGGACAGCAGAACATTTCCGGCAAGGACAAGAAATCTGCCCCCACCTTAACAGCCTGCTTACAAGCTGCTTCCAGTGTCTTAATCGCCTCATCTTTACTCGGTGATACCATCATTTGCGCCTGTAATATCTTCACCCTTCACGTCCTCCTTTTCCCTTTTACTTCAACTCAATTGCCTCTACACAATTTTTCCGCGACAGGCAATTTCAATTTCATTTACCACCTTATCCCCGGAAATAAGATATGCTTTTTCATACAGATTACATACAGGACATATATGAACTGGTATTATACGAAGCTTGTCCCCTATTTCTATCTGATCATGAAAACCTTGGTTATTAATAATTCCATGTTCATCAAAAACCTTATCAATATGTACCTCTGGATATTCATATATGGTTCCTAAGCCTGGAGTTGCACAAATTCCTACTGTTCTGCGCTGCATAGTCAGCCCCTTGGCCCCCACATCCACAATTATCCGTTCACTGGTGGGTTTACTTATAACCGTCGCAAGAACAGTGGCTGCACATTTATCCAAAGTACCGACTGCATTCCCCTGAGAAGCATCCATTAAGGAATATGTACCCGGTCTAAGCTCGGTAATTCCGTCCAAAATTTCTACTCCATTCATGAAAGTAGGTGTAGCACCATAGCTGACGATTTCACATATCATTCCATGTTCTTTTGCCATATTTGCAAAATAAATTGTCCTTTTCTGGGCATATTGGGCAATTTCTTTTAATTGATGAATATTTTCGGCACCGTAGCTGTTACCGTCATGGGAAAAAATGCCACCAAATTTCACAAATTCACACTTTTTTAGTTCTTCCAACAGATTGATAAAATCCTTATCTTCGATAATTCCAGAGCGATTTTCTCCGACTTCAATTTCAATAAGCACCGGAACTGAAACATTGTAAGCTGAAAAAACTTCTTCTGCCGCCGTAATATGGCACACGGAATCAACACCAAAGGAAATCTTCACACCACTTCTGGCCAGTTGGGCAATTCTGTCCAATTTAGGTTTACCCACTATCTCATTAGCTATAAAAATATCCTTTATGCCATGCTGAGCCATACACTCCGCCTCGCCTACCTTGGCTACCGCTATTCCACAGGCACCAGCTTTCAACTGCATCTTGGCAATTTCCGGCATTTTGTGTGTTTTTGTATGAGGCCGTAAGTTAACCTTATTTTTATCAGCATAGGACTGCATATACACTAAATTTTTCTCCAGTCTTTCCCTGTCAATTAACAAAGCGGGAGTATCTAAATCTCTATACAACATGTTCAGCCCTCCTAAATGAAAACTTACAAATATTTTATTTGCCATCATTTTATATATTTTTTTATACGGTGTCAATCAAAATATATTTTTTTATATAAAAATATACTGGACAAACAGTCCTCAAAAACTGTTCTATCCAGTATATTCAAATACAGTATATTAATTTTGTGCCGGCAATGTGCGCCACAGAATAATCCCCAATACGGAAAAGCCCAACATAATATAGCCCAAGCCCAAAATAAAATCAGGCCATGGCAACGTTCCGGCCAACATTCCTACACTTCCAAAAAAGGTTTGAACGAAATTTATCATGGCAGCAGCGGTACCAACATTTTCCTTTGTTTCCCGAAGCAGTATATCCATACTGAAAGGTCGTACCATAGACTCAATGACAGTAAAAGGCAAAAATGACAATAGGAAAAAAACGGCCCCCATTTTGCCACCAAATAATACAGCTGCCGTGCTTATAATTGCCACCCCAAAGGAGAAGAGGATCAGCTGGTCATTTGTAAATTTACTTTTAATTCTAATGTATAGGATCGGACCCAAAACCGCCATAGCAGAGTTTATCGCAAAGAAATAGCTGTATTCCTGGGCTGACAGCCCAAACTGCTCAATATACACAAAGGAGGATACCGCCAAATATGCCATATAAGGTGCTGCCAGCAAAGAAAACATGAGCAACAGCTGCATAAATCTTCTAAACTTGAGCAATTGCCCCAGCAAGGAAAAGGATTTTAATAAACTACCCTGATAACGCTTCTCTGACGGTAATGTCTCAGTTAATAAGCACGCAAGGATCAGGTTGATGATTCCCAAGCCTGTAAGCAGATAAAATGCTCCATGCCAGGAGGTGACCGTCAAAAGCAGGCCTCCGACAATTGGGGCGCACATAGGAGCAATAACCCCCAGGGCCTGGCTGATAGCCAATATTTTTGTCATTAGCCTGCCCCTGAAGCATTCCTTGATCAGTGCTGTTGCGACAGTAATAACCGCACCTGCCCCAAACGCCTGCAGAATTCGCCCGGCAATTAAAACATAAATACTTTCAGCTAATGCACAGCTGAGGGATGCTGCTGTATAAAGCACAGTACTAAATATAAGCACTTTTTTACGTCCATATTTATCGGTTACTGGGCCAAAAAATACAATACTTACAGCAAATACCACAAAAAATGCCGACAGGGTCAACCCCACAAGAAAACTGTCTGCCATGAAATAATCTCCCATTTCCGGCATAGCAGGTAAATAAAGATCCGTAGACAGGGGTATAAACATATTCATAAATGTGATAAACCCTATCAGGGCCGGATTGTTCAAATGCTTCTGTCTTACCATAAAAACCTCCTAATAAAACAAAAAACCGGATAAGACTACGGCAGTGCCGCCATCTTATCCGGTATTATTAATACCCTCCGATGAGTACGTTGGATATGATAACACAGATATATTATTTGTCAACAGTTTTTATTCTTTTTTTAACGGTGAACCCTTCATTGAAAGTTTTTCCTTGGCATAACCCTGTAAATCATCCGTTTTTTCCACCACTTCCTCAACATAGGCTTTAATGTCCTTCTTTAAATCCTCCGTATCAGCAGCAGACATTTCACCTAATTTTTGAAAAGTTCGTTTGTTTTGGGCTGTAAATTCATAATCATCGTCATATTTGCGAAAAAGCAGCCTCATCATTTTTCTGCGCAAAAACTTTTCCCTGATTATATTTTCCCTCTCCTGAATCCAGGCAACAGTAAGCACCACCAAAAGCAGTATGCCCATATAGCCCAGCAGTGGATACATATAGTAAACCAGCTTGGTAAAACCGCCAAAGCTGCATATATACCCTACTGCCACAATACATATCAGCAAATAACGCATCTTTTTAAGATTATTGCCGGCAAACCGGCGGGCAGTAGCATAATACAGACTAAAGGCTGTATTAAAAATCAGGGCAAAAATAACCATCGCATACACCACAGCAACACCCGGATGAATATTGTTGACTATGAGCAGCATGGGAATTTCCGCATCCTTAACCTTGTCCAAATTGGCAAACAGTGTCACTGCTGCACAGGCTACAATCAGGCCAATGATAGTACCGCCCAATGCACCGCCCTTTTCCGCATCACCAATACGAATTACGGAGCCTCCAAGCACAAAGGCCATTGATACGCCATTCATGGCACAAAGGGCAAAATAATTAATTACCGACAACCATATATTAGGCATGGTTGGCTCCATTGTGCCAGCCAATGTATCAAGATAAGCATAGTCATAGGACTTGTCCCAGAAGGTATAACACGCCAATGACATTATCATTACTACAATAATTGGCGTAAAAATTCCCAATATTCGCGTAATCTTTTCAAAATCCATAAAGGACACAACAATTACTGCAAGGGAGCACACCAAAGCCCCCAGCCAGCTGGCAATACCAAACTGCTGCTGCAGATTGGCTCCTGCCCCAGCTACCATAACAAAGCCCACAACGAAGCAGGATATTACCAAGGTTATATCAATAATACGATTTATGACAGGGTGAGTTATCTGCTCCAGCACATCCTGGTGGTTGCTTGACTGATAATGGGACCCCAGGGTAACAATAATCCGTCCAAAAATTATATTCAATATACCCAGCAATACTACTCCAAGTATACCCATTTGTCCAAAACACAAAAAGTATTGCAGCATATCCTGACCGGAGGAAAGACCAGCACCAACTAAAACGCCCACATAAGCCAGGGCAATAGACAACGCCTCTTTACTTATGTGCAAAAAATTCATGAAACCGCCTCCTAAAACAACAATTATTTTTTCATTATATAATACTTTACATAAAAATGTAAAACGAGACTCCGTTATCCCATGGTTCCAGGCAGGGAATTTATCAATGGATATAGAATTATTAAAAGGCAAGATTTGTGCAAGGAGGATTTTCTATGAATATTTTAAAAAACATTCTTGCTGATGTTTTTGACCTGCATAAAGACCGGGCACCCCTGGATGAAATTACCGAACGTATTTATTCCGGTGGAACTCTTAAGGGCACAAATATGTGTATCTTAATTCTGGCCATATTCATTGCCTCCATTGGCCTGAATATGAACAGTACGGCTGTTATCATCGGTGCCATGCTCATTTCACCCCTAATGGGGGTTATTATGTCTATTGGCTATGGTATGGCTACCTATGACGGTGAATATGTTCGCGAGTCAGTCCTGAAGCTAGTTTTTCAGGTCACCCTGTCGGTTATGACCTCGGCAATATATTTCACCCTATCCCCTATTGACACCGCTTCTTCCGAGCTGCTGGCCCGCACCGAGCCCACCATTTGGGATGTGCTCATAGCGATTTTTGGTGGTCTGGCCGGCATCATTGGCAGCACACGAATTGAAAAGAGCAACGTTATCCCCGGGGTAGCTATTGCTACTGCCCTTATGCCACCTCTTTGTACTGCAGGCTACGGTATAGCCGCCCATTCCCTGAAATTCTTTTTAGGGGCCCTGTATCTTTTCTTCATAAACAGCTTTTTTATCTGTCTGACAACCTTTATAGTTTTAAAATTAATAAAAATTCCAGCCAAGACCTACGTTACTGACGAGGCCTTCCGCAGACAGCGCTGGCAGCTTACACTTCTTGGTATAATTATTATTTTACCAAGTATGTACATGGCCTACCACAGCATTCGCTCCAACCTGGAGCAGGTACAGGCCCAAACCTATATTGAAAAAAATTTCTCACAAGGAAATCCCCAGGTGGTGGCCTACAATATTGAACCAGACAGTCATCGGCTGAATCTAACCCTTATCGGGCGCATTATAACCTCGGAGGAAGAAACAGAGCTGGAAAAAAATCTTCAAGGATATTCCTACTTTAATGGTTGGAGTTTACATATTGTCCAAAACGACATGTCCGACGCCGTCCGCTCTGAAGATGTGAAGGATCTCATCAATAACCAGTGGAAATCTGCCGGGGGATTATCCATAACCGAGGCCCAGGAGGAAATAAAAAAATACAAGGATTTAAGCATGCGGTACTCCACGGCCCACCAACGCTTTGAAAGCGACCAGAAGTTGCTTGAAAATATCCGAAAAAAAGCCCCGATTCTATTCCCCTACTTTGAAGGTATAGAAGGGGCAGCATTTGCCACCAAGGATAAAGATGGCAAGGTTGCCTACAGGAATTTCATCGCTCTTGTCACCTTGAAAAACGCCATAAACCAGGAAGAACAAGACCGCCTGCAAAACTGGTTAAATGCTGAATCAGACCTGCCTGTCACCTTAATTATTAAATAACAAAAAGGACTGACTGTTTAATGCTTTGATGCATACAACAGCTCAGTCCTTTTAATATTTTAGCCACCGTTTTAGCAGGAATGTTAATGCATGAGGGAAAGTATATATCACATTTTTCCTCTTGGTTTAGGCCTAAAAATCACATTTTTTATTACATTCTTTTCCCCACGATTTTCCAGGATACTATTCCAAATATCACGCCTAATATGGCTCCTGTCAAGACATCGCTGGGATAATGCATAAAAAGATATATCCGGGAAAAACCCATTACCACAGCCACGCACAGGGCCAATAGGGTCCAGAGATTTTTTCTGAACAGAATAAGAGCCGTTGTAGCGGCAAAAGAGCTAAAGGTATGCCCGGAAGGAAAGGAGTAATCATTGGCTGCCGGAATTACCGAAGCGACAGAAACCCCGGCATAGTCAATACATGGGCGCAATCGCATTACCAGGTGCTTTAGGGTTATATTGCCCACCAGCAGGGTAAAAAGCACCCCCAACAAAACGGCTACCCCGACTTTTCGATATTCTTTTTTTAAACAAAGAAGGACGCCTAAAAGCACCCACATCCCAGCATATTCACCAATAAAGGATATGAACCTCATCAGCGGTGTAAGCCATGGTGTAACCACCAAGTCCTGCACGGAAAAAATAATACTGCGATCCAAAGCTATGATACAATCCATATTTTACCTCTTACAAAATCAAATTAATAAGATAGCCTCTAATGGCTATCTTATTATCTGATTAATTATTACATTTTAAAATTCAGTTTCATATTTACTCAAAATACTTGGCCACCCTGTTCTGGACCTCCTGGGCATTCCAGAATGGCTTTTTCCAGAACTCCACAGCTCCCATGTCCAGAGAAGTCTGCTCCATCTGCACCTGGGCACTCATAACCACCACCGGAATTTCCTTCAGGGTATCGTCTGCCTTCATAAACTTCAACAGCTCCAGCCCGTTCATATCCGGCAGCACCAGATCCAAAATAATCAAATCCAGGGTCTCTCCATTGGCCCGCAGCTGTTCAAATGCCTGCTCCCCGGTGTAGGCATTAAGCAGTTCATACGCCTCCAGAATTCTGGACAGCAACAACTGATTAACCTCGGCATCATCAATAATAAGAATTCTCTTTTTTGACTGGTCACCCATTATACCGCCACCTATCCGTATATTCTTATTTAGCCTTATCATAGCACATTGAATATGTTGGCACAACACGAATATATTTAGGTTTTAGGCAGGAATAAATCATCTTGATGGCGAATAGGCAACATAATATATTTAGGAACAGAATGGGGTTTGCCCCCTTGAAAGGAGGATTTTCCATGCGTCGTTTTTTCACACCTCTCCTAAGCGGAATACTGCTCCTGCTGTTGGTTCTTTGTCCGTTGACTGCCCAGGCTGAAAAGGTCAACTGGGAGGACAAAGCCTATGATTTTACCAAAATCAAGGAGGCAATTATCCATGATCTGGTCATTGTGGATACCTCGGAAATTCCAAGTGACCTTACTGAAAAGGTAGTGCAGGAGGAATTCCTGAAAACCGCCGCCCGCCCTCCTTATAAGATGCTGCGTCCTGAACAGAACGGAGTTCTGCATCCATTGGAGGCGGCTGACATCTATGTGAAGGCAGAAATTTTGAAATGGCATGACGATTATTACATCAAACCGGCCTACACCGACTGGGAGACCCGCTCTGCCACCAGAAAGGTTAAGCGCTCTGATGGCAGCTGGTATGATGAAACCTATTATTATACTGTGCCTGTTTATCATCCGGCGGAAACTGTGTACACCTCCACTGTCCGGGTGAAGTTCGACGTGTATGACATGAAAACCGACAAGCTTGTTATGTCCCGTGACGAGCTCCGTGTAAGGGATGGTTCCTATCACGGGCAGGAGGGTATCTTTGGTCGTATCAGCAAGTCATTTTTCGATGACTTGGGGAAGAAGATAAAATCCGACAAAAATTAAGCAAGAAGTAAGGAGAAGCAAGTATGAAGAAAGTTTTGCAGCTGGTCAGCAATGACTTCGAGGATCTGGAATTGTGGTGTCCTGTAATGAGACTCAGGGAAGAAGGAGTCCAGGTGGACCTGGTGGCCGAAAAGCCGGGGCTATATCACGGCAAATATGGTGTGCCATGCGAGGTGGACATGTCCTTCAATGACGTAAGCGCCAAGGATTATGACGGCATACTGGTTCCCGGAGGCTGGGCACCGGACAAGCTGAGAAGATTCCCGAAGGTGTTGGAGCTGGTGTCTGAAATGGACAAGGACGGAAAGCTCATTGGACAGATATGCCACGCTGGCTGGGTTCTGGCCTCTGCCAACGTATTAAAGGGCAGAGAGGTCACCAGCACCCCGGGCATAAAGGACGATCTGGCAAATGCAGGAGCCACCTGGCTGGACGAGCCATGCGTGGTGGACAGAAATATCGTATCCGCCAGAAGACCGCCGGATATCCCTCAGTACATGAAGGCACTGGTGGAGGTTCTGGAAAAACAAAAATAATTAAAGCTGCTTTAAAAATTTTAGGCACCCTGTTTTTCAGGGTGCCTTTTCAAGTTCCTCTTTTATATCCCTTACCAGATACTGTATAAATTCCCTGCATTGGCCGCAGGACGTGCCAAAGCGGAGCTTTTCCTGAAGCTCATCAAAGCTTGTTATACCACTCTTTATGGCATCCTCAATCATGCCGTAGGTGATATTTTTACAGTGGCAGGCTTCTTTTTTTCTGTCCATATACACTATCCTCCAAAAACGTGATATAATATGTGTGAACTATAGTCTAAATTTTACTACAATTCAGACTAAATTCCTATAAAATGCAGAGAAAGGCAGAGAATACAAGGAGGTGTTTTCTATGCTGGAAGCGATTGGGCGCGTTGGCACAAGCTCAAGGCAACGTAATTTTCAGTTGGTTGCCCAGTACCGTGCCAATTACGGACGGAACCTGATGCCCTCAGATACATCGCCGCTGCAGCGTTCCCCGAAAAGGAATGATACCCATCATTCTTCCGGGATAAGCTCCAGTGATGCTATTGAAACTACCAGCATCAGGTCCAAACTAAAAGAGGGCCAACAACTCACCCGCATTGAGATGGACCATCTCAATGAAAAAAATCCAAAGCTTCATCGTCAGGCGCAGATTGCAGAAAATGCCCGGACAGACCTTGAGAACCAGCTGGCCAGCTGCCAAACCAAGGAAGAGGCCAGAAATGCTCTCATGAGTGCCCTCAACCAGGGTGCCGGCCGGACTGCCAAGGGCGATGAGGACAAGCAAATCATTGATAATCAGGCCAGTGAGGCCTCAGCCATCGAGCAGATGCTGACCACCCTCATGACCCAGATTAAGACCAGCCTTGGAGCCAGCACAGAAGCCGGCAAGACCGCGGAAATAGCGCAGAGTGCCAAGGCTATTCGTGCTGATGTCACGGATGCTACAGAGGCGGCCATGCCTTTGCCACCACTAAAGAGCACCGCACCGGCAGAGAATGATCAGGATATTCTGGAGACCTTCCTGTTCAAAATCCGGGCCCTGCAAAATGCATGGGACAAATTCGTACATACCTCTGACTACAAGGCAATGCCGGAGGGTATTGAGGAAGCCGGAAAGCAACAGCCGGACAGCCGGGTCATGGACATGATAAAGCTCTATAATCCAAATAAAATGCAGGCAAGAGTATCTGCTGCAAGCAATGTGGATATTGTGCAGTAAATATATATAGCCTTATGTTCTACCGTTAAACCTAAAAGGTGGGCGTCGATGACGTCCACCTTCTCTTTGTTTTATTTACTTTAATGTTAAAGCCTTACTTCAACATTTCCCGCAGGGTTTCAAACAGCTTCTTCACATCTATCGGCTTGGCCAGATGGCCGTTCATGCCCACCTCCTGGGCCTTCTGCTGATCCTCCTTGAAGGCATTGGCCGTCATGGCCACAATCTTGATATTGGCCTTCACCGGATCATCCAAATCCCTTATCTTTCTGGTAGCATCATAGCCATTGAGGTTCGGCATCTGAATATCCATAAGTATCAGATCATAATAGCCCGGCTCAGCCTTTGTCAGCATATTAAAGCACTCCACGCCGTCCTGGGCCCTATCAACGATAAAGCCGCTGTCCTCCAGAATAACCGTGGCAATCTCCGCATTAAGGTCATTATCCTCTGCCAGCAGAATCCGGTTGCCGCTGAAGTCCATCTCCTCTTCCTGGGTATCATTGCCTACCTCAGCCGGCTCCTGTCCTATTCTGAACGGCATCCGCAGAATGACCTCGGTACCCTTGCCTACCTTACTGTTGATTTCAATGACACCATTCATCATGTCAACGATATTCTTAACAATGGCCATACCAAGGCCGGTGCCCTGAATACCGCTCTGGGAGGAGGTCCGGGCACGGGAGAACTGCTCGAAAATCTCCGCCACGAATTCCTCGGTCATGCCGATACCATTGTCCTTGACCCTAATTTCCAGGAAGCATTTGTCATCGGTTTCCCCTGGCAGCTCCTTAACATTTACGGTTATATTGCCACCCTCAGGGGTATATTTCACCGCATTGCTGATGATATTCATAATAACCTCGGACAAATGGGTCTTATCCAGATAGAGATACCGGTGCTGCACATCCCGGGTGAACATGAAGCTCAGATTCTTCTTCTTCATTTCCCCTTCAAACACGGCGGTACATGAGCTGAACAATTCCGTGGAATCCGACAGTTCCTCATCAATGACCAGCTTCTTATTTTCGATACGGGCCATTTCCAATACATTATTCAATATATCCAGCAGCTGATAGCTGGCCAGCTTTACCTTCTTGCGGTAATCCTTGTTCAGCTCCACATTGTCCGGGTCCCGCTCCTCCAGCTCAGTAAAGCCGATAATGGCATTCAACGGAGTGCGGATATCATGGGACATATTAAACAGGAAGGTAGTCTTGGCCTGGTTGGCCACATCCGCGGCTTCACGGGCCTCCTCCAGCTTTATGTGCTGATGCTGCAGGGTCTCATTAAGAATCTTGGTTTTTTCCAGCTGAATATCCTGGGCCGCAGTAAGCTCCTCCAGGCGCATCTGTCTGTCCTTAAGAATTTCATTAAGGGTGGATATTTCCTGAATCTGCTGCTCCGACTCTGCAAGGTGCTCACGGTTCCTTCTGTTTTCTCTGGAAATAAAGAATACTATAAGGCTAAACAGCAGTATCAGGGCTCCTATAGGAATCCAGATATTCTGCTTCAAGAATTCTCCCGGCGTCATTTCGTGACGTGGCATATATTCATAGGAACGGGTCAAGGCAAAATCCTTGTCCATGAGATTAATACCATGATTAAATACGCTCATGGTATCAGCCTCGGCATTCAGGCACGCAAAGCCAATGGCCACATCGCTCACCAGCTGGGCCGAGTGAAGAACACTGTAGCTGGACTTGCTGTTCAAAAGATGCTCCGTTCTCATGCCGGCCACAATGGTAACATCCACTTCCCCGGCAAGAACTGCATTCATGGCTTCCTCATTGGAATTGTAATAACGCACCTGGTTATCAGGGTAATTAATTGCCCTAAAGGCATCTATCATCCCGTCAGGGCGGGAAATGGCAATTCTGGCCCTGCGCATGTCGGGATAATCTCCCTTGTAAATAAGGTTGAAATTTGAATTTATTACCGGATCACTTGGTATCATGTCGTATTTTTCTGTAATCCAATAATTGGAAAGAGACGGGAATACAACATCTACCTCATGGTCCTGCAGGGCCTTTACCAGCTCCTCACCGCTGTTATAGCCCTTGTATTCAATTTGCATATCGCTGACGCCCAGAGACTTAAAGATTTCCGGAATAAGATCCTTTATAACACCTGTAACATTGCCCTCTGCGTCCGTGCCGCAATACGGGAGATAATTATTGAAATAACCAACCCTGAAGGTATTATGGGTGGCCAGCCACTCCCGCTCAGCCGCAGACAGGGTAGTGGTAAAGGCTGTTTTCTTGAACCACTTTCCTGAAAGGTCCGTAACAAAATGAGGATTCTCAAGGTTTAACCGATGCTGGGCCTTGTTAAGGTCTGCCAATATATCAGGACGGTGCTTGCTGACTACCAGATAGAAATCAGAGGTTCCGGCCTCAAGACAAACCTCAATACCCATATTGCGGAAGAAATTATATCCCTCGGCTATCATAACATCTATATAGCCGCTCTTAAGGGCATCATCACGGGCCTTTATATCATCATATTCCACAATGGTAGCCTGAATATGGTGAGAGTCCAGATATTTTTGGACAACCTTAATCTGGGCCCCCGTAAGGGACCCGATACGCTTTCCGTTTAAGGATTCCGGCTCCGAGGTGACATGCACATTGGAGGACCGCTTGAAGAACAGATACTGGCTGGCTCCCATAGGGTCCTTCGGATAAGAAACTATGGCCATTCGCTCAGGCGTTAAGGCCAGTCCCCCCAGCAGGTCAACCTCACCCTTCAGCAGCTTGTCGTACAGCTCACCAAATGGGCCATATACATATTCATATTTCCAATTACTGTACAGCTTCAGACGCTGCAAATAATCGTAGCCATAGCCGCTTTTGACTACGCCCTCGTAGGCTCCCTCCTGGAAGCCCTCCTCCTCAAAATATCCAACCCGGACAACCTTTTCCTGGTTGGCTTCGGCTGACATCATGGGCCATATTTTGAAGGAGCCCAGCAGGAAGGCAAAAATAGCGATTATGCAGAACAAGTTTCGTACATTTAATTGCTTAAATATTGTCCCCTGACAATGCCGCATTTTCATGCACCCCTACATTTATCCAAAAAGAAAAATATCTTTCCTTTACTAATACACGACATGCCCACCCACGGCATAAGTATATTTAGTAATATTATATCAAAAATTAGCCAATTATTTAATAAAAAATAAGGAAATATAGAAAATATTTCGTCAATTATATTACATAAAATATAATATCCATGATAAAAAAATACTTGACGCAGTATTAATTCAGTGATATTATATCTCTTGTTCACGGCGCGTTGGTCAAGTGGTTAAGACTCCGCCCTCTCACGGCGGCTTCAGGGGTTCGAATCCCCTACGCGTCACCAGAAATCACAGCCCAGGATTATCTCCTGGGCTTTTTTGTTATTTAGGAGCCGGGCAAGATGGATAGGATAAACATGGGAAAATACTTAAAACAATGGGGAGCCTGCCTGCTGGTAGCCGGCTGGTGGTACGCTTATGTTCTGTATCAATATCTGTTCATAAAGGCCGACACCAGTGCCGTTTTTTACAGCGGGCTCATGGCGGGTACAATGGGTGCCGCTGCCTTTATATTGCTGCAGTTCCTCTGCGAAAGATACATAAAAAAGCCTGGGGCCTTCTGGTGTCTGGATATAATGCAGTTTATCTACTGCCTGCCGCCCCTGTTTTCCATCATCCACTATCAGCTCTACGGAAGCCTCATAACCTACGATGAAGCCACTGCCATTCACAATACCAATTTCCGTGAGGCCCTGGAATGGCTGCTGACCTATGTAGGCCCCCTGTATACCATTATGCTTGGAGCAGTCATGGTGGGAAGTATCGTTCTCATACATAAGCTGCGTTCCCTCCTAATGGAAAACAGCCAATATAATGGACAGCCGCCCCTGTTAATCCTCACCGTCACCGGAATGCTGGCAGTATCGCTGATGGCCGGGTATTCCTGGCTTCAGACTGATTTCATGGCACCCTATGCCCAGGCGGTGCGCTACAGCATGGGGCTCAGCCAATATTACAGAAATATGGAAGGCCAAAAGGATAATATTGTTATTTCAAACCCGGCTGCCGTAACCCAGTCCCCCCACACCATCATTATGGTTATCGGGGAATCAGCCACCCGGGACAGAATGAAGGCATATACCCCCTCCGACCCCTTTGATGATACCCCATGGCTCAGCCGCCAGATCGATAATCCTGATTTTATCATCTTTAATAATGCCTATGCCTGCCAGAGCCTTACCCAGCAGGTGCTGGAAAGTGCCTTGACAGAAAAGAGTGCCTATAACGGCAAGGATTTTCTGAACAGCATGAACATTATCGATGTTGCCAAAAAGAAGGGCTATAAAACCTACTGGATAACCAATCTGGGCCGGGACAACAACGAGTCCTCCTTCTTTAACGTGGCCGCCCGGGCTGACGTCCTTATCAATACTGGCAAGCATGATGACCACAGCATGATAGGAGAGCTGGCCAGCATTAACCCGCAGGAAAGCAATCTCATCATCCTTCATGGCAACGGCAGCCACGCCGCCTACAAGGAGCGGTATCCCAAGGATAAGGCCCTGTTTACGGACAGCACCAGAGAGGCAGAATACGCCAACAGCATCCGCTACACAGATGAATTTTTGCAGGCCGTATTTGAATATGGAAGGAAAAATCTCAATCTGCAGGTTATGCTCTATTTTTCCGACCATGGGGAGCATATGGGAACAGGCCACACCCCCAATGACCGGGATTTCGTAAAGGTACGCATCCCTATGTTTATCTATCTGGCCCCGGAATACCAGAGCAATAATCCGGCAAAATACGGACTCCTTAAGGACAGAAAGGACACCTTCTTCACCAATGACATGATGTACAACACCCTCAGCGGCATCATGAATGCCGAATCCGGCTTCTATGAAGCCCAGGAGGATCTGTCCAGCCCCGCCTATAATTTCACTCCGGAAACCCTATGGACCTTCGGAAAGGCCATCAGGGTATCTGAGGACCCAAACTTAAAATAAACACCAATATAAAAGGAGACTGTTCCACGAAGCAATAAACTCAGGGGAAAATCTCCTTTTTGTGCTATTTAGCGGCTCAGCCTACCAGCTCGTAGCCTGCTTCTTCAATTACGGCCTTGAATTCGCTCTCCGGAATATCACGGGTGGCCTTTACATCAGCCTTTTTCCCTTCCAGATCAACATTGACCTCAGTGACGCCATCCATCTTGGACAGTGCCTCAAAAACGTGCTTCTGGCAATGCTGGCACATCATGCCCTCAATTTTTAAAGTTTTCTCCATGGTTGTTTCCTCCTTAAAATTCTTAACATACTTAAAATATCTAAGTCTTAGTGCGTTTAAGCATACACACAGACTGGACATGCTCATGGCTGCAGCCCCCATTACCGGGGACAGCTTAATTCCAAAGGACGTAAAGAGTACCCCCGCCGCCACAGGAATACAGATAATATTGTAGAAAAAGGCCCAAAACAGGTTCTCCTTGATATTGCGGATTACGGCTCTGCTGAGCTGGACCGCACTGACGGCATCCAAAAGGTCATTTCGCACCAGCACTGCATCAGCACTTTCAATGGCGATATCCGTGCCCGCACCAATGGCAATGCCCAAATCCGCCCTTGCCAGGGCCGGGGCATCATTGATACCATCACCTATCATGGCCACCTTATGCCCCTCCTTCTGAAGGGCTGCAATGTGGGCCTCCTTATGCTCCGGCAATACCCCCGCAATAACCTGGGAAATATTCAGCCGCCGGCCAATGGCCTCCGCAGTCCGCTGATTATCCCCTGTCAGCATAACCACCTTGATGCCCATTTTCTCAAAGAGGCTGATGGCTTCGGCACTGGTGTCCTTTTCACGGTCTGCCGCCCCAAGAATTCCTATGAGGACTTTATCCTTGGCAAATATCAGGGGAGTGATTCCCTTATCCGCCAGCTCCGCAAGATAATCCTTATACGGGCTGACATCCACGCCCTGATCCGCCATAAACTGCTCATTACCAGCCACAAAATGGCTGGCCTTTTTATTTTCGGCATCCATTTCCCCATTATCCGCCATAATCCCCCGGCCAAATACAGCCTGAAAATTAGTCATGACCATAGGGGCAATGCCTTTATCGCTGGCATGCTGCAGCACCGCCTCGGCCAAGGGATGCTCACTGCCCTGCTCCATGCCGGCAGCCACCGCCAGAAGCTCCTCTTCGCTTACGCCTACCGACTTGATAGCTAATATTGAGGGTTTACCTACCGTAATGGTACCGGTCTTGTCCATTACTACGGTATCAATGCTGTGGGCGATTTCCAGGGCTTCACCGGACTTTATCAAAATACCGTGCTCCGCCCCCTTGCCAGTACCCACCATAATGGCCACAGGAGTAGCCAGCCCCAAGGCACATGGGCAGGAAATAACCAGCACGGAAATCATGATGGAAAAGGCAAACTCCACGCTGGCCCCCATGAACAGCCATACACCACCGGCCGCCAGGGCAATGGCCATAACAGCCGGCACGAAAATCCCGGCGATTTTATCCGCCATGCGGGCGATAGGTGCCTTGGTGGCACTGGCCTCATCCACCAGCCGAATAATCTGGCTGATGGTGGAATCCTCACCCACCCGCTGGGCCTTGAATTTAATATAGCCATTTTTATTGATGGTGGCGGAAATAACCCTGTCCCCCACCTTCTTGGCCACGGGGATGCTCTCCCCGGAAATTGCGGATTCATCAATGCTGGTGGTTCCCTCGATAATTACACCGTCCGCCGGCAGCCTCTCACCGGGCCGCACAACGATTATATCACCTACTATAAGGGTTCCCACCGGCACCACTTTTTCCTGACCATCCTTTAATACAGTGGCCTGCTTCGGTGCCAAATCCATGAGCTTTTCCAGAGCCTTGCTGGTCTGTCCCTTGGCCCGGGCCTCCAGATATTTTCCCAGAGTTATGAGGGTCACAATCATGCCCGCCGACTCAAAATACAGGTTGGTGCTGTATTCCGTCACCAAGGCCATGTCGCCGTGGCCCAGCCCATAGCCCATGCGGAAGATGGCAAAGGCACCAAAAACCGCCGAGGCCATGGAGCCCATACCCACCAGGGTATCCATATTGGGAGCACCCTGAAATAGTGTACGAAAGCCCACAATATAGAAATGTCTGTTAAGATACATAATTGGCAGCACCAACAGCATCTGGGCAAAGGCAAAGGCGATGGCATTTTCCGGCCCATCAAAAAGATTTCTGATGATAGACGGAACCGGCAGCCCCAGCATGCTTTCCAGCATCTGGTGCATGGAAATATACACCACCGGCAATAAAAATACCGCGGACCAAATAAGCCGTTTCAATATGGTCTCCGCCTGACCGGCGGCACTCGCAGTGCTGTTTTTTTCTTCTGTCCGTGAACTGGTTCCAATGCTCTGCTTGCCCTTGACGCTGGCCCCATAACCGGCCTTTTCCACCGCCGCAATAATGACCTCCGGGCTGGTGGTATCCTCGTCATATTCCAGCTGCATACTGTTGGTCAGCAGATTCACCGCCACACCCTGGGTACCCTCCAGCTTTTCCACCGCCTTC
Organism: Anaerovibrio sp. JC8; assembly: GCF_002100115.1. GTDB lineage: Bacteria > Bacillota > Negativicutes > Selenomonadales > Selenomonadaceae > Anaerovibrio. The sequence goes on from NZ_ANBM01000006.1 coordinate 200,225, forward strand.
TGAACCCGGGCAGAGCAGGCAGAACAGGTCATGCCTGTAACATCAAACTTTTCTTTCTTCAAAATATACCCCCGCTACTTCATAACCTTTTGCAGAAGACAGCAAAGCTCGTCCACCACAGCATCATTGCCCTGACGGATATCCTCCACCACACAGCTGTGGATATGCTGATTCAGCAGCTCCTTGGTAAAGGCATTCAGGGCCGACTGCACGGCACTGACCTGGGTAAGAATATCCACACAATACCGGTCCTCGTCTACCATATTGTGAATTCCCCGAATCTGCCCCTCAATGCGATTAAGGCGGCGAATCAAGCCCTTGTATTCCTCCCCCTGCTTATCCCGAAACTTATGCTTGTGAAGTCCTTCACCCTCCTGGCTGCAGCAACAGCCACAGCCCTTTTCCTCTATCTCTGCATTATTCATCTTTGCTCTCCTTATAAATACACATGGCAAATATACCTTATGGGGGTATAATATACCCATCAGGGGTATATGTCAAGGGATAAAAAATTACAAAAGGCCGCCCCATAGCGCTATGAAACAGTTCAAGTATGCGAAAGCCTCCCAACTTTGCAAAAAGGGCTCGGCCATATATAATATGAAGTAGTATTTGTTGGTAGCATGATTTTTGAAAGAGGAACGAGTATGTCTATTGAAATCATCCAGGGACTCCTGATACCTTTTCTGGGTACCAGCCTGGGAGCCGCCTGTGTATTTTTTATGAAAAATCAGCTTAATCCCCTGCTGCAGCGGGGACTGCTGGGCTTTGCCGCCGGCATAATGGTTGCCGCTTCCGTATGGAGTCTGCTGATTCCCGCCATGGATCAGGCTGTATTCAGCTGGGGTGAAGTTCTCAGCTGTATTCCTGCCGTAACCGGTTTTTGGGCAGGAATACTGTTTCTGCTCCTGTTGGACCACCTGATTCCCCACCAGCATTTAAACACGGATGAAACAGAAGGTCCCAGCTGGAAGGGTTCAAAGTCCACCATGCTGGTTCTGGCAGTAGTTCTCCACAACATTCCGGAGGGCATGGCGGTGGGTGTCCTTTATGCCAGCTGGTATAGCGGTGCCGCCGACATTACCCTGGGGGCAGCCATTGCCCTGTCCATCGGTATTGCCATCCAGAATTTTCCTGAGGGGGCCATTATTTCCATGCCGCTGCGGGCCGAGGGCCTGTCAAAGCTCCGTTCCTTCATCTATGGCGCTCTTTCCGGCGCGGTGGAGCCCATCGGGGCCCTTCTCACCATTGCCTGTGCCAGCATAATTGTGCCAGTGCTGCCATTTTTGCTGAGCTTCGCCGCCGGTGCCATGCTGTACGTGGTTGTGGAGGAAATCATTCCCGAAATGTCTGAAGGGGAACATTCCAACATCGGTACCATCATGTTTGCCCTGGGCTTTTCCCTTATGATGATACTTGATACTACCCTTGGATAAAGATTATATTTGGGCAACAATAAAACCCGTCAGCAAAAACTGACGGGTTTCGCATATTCTGTAGTATCTTTACTGGATCATCTGCGTGTTAAACAACATTATTCTTTTCTTTCATGGCCTCAATGCCGGACAATATTTCTTCCGTGGACAATTCCTGCTGTTCGTACTTTTCCTTGGTATAGTCACCATGATTGTAATTAAACAGTCCCAAAAACTCCAAAGCACCCACCGGGCCTAATGCTTCTTTAAGTGCCTTCATCCCTACGCGGTGTAGTTCCTTTTTATCCTTAATATCAATCATGGCTATCCCTCCCTTAAAAAATCCACAGGATTTAGTATTTTCACAGACAAAGAAAGGTCCTTACTTGAACGGATTAACCTATCATCAACAGTTAAAAACACATCCGCCTTTCCTATTTCTGCTGCAGCAATATGCAGACTATCCATATCGTGCAAAGAAGAGCAGGACCCATATTGCAAAGCCTTATTTACTATAAAATCAGTCGTTTTAATGTGCTCGGAAACAGACTCTTTGTACAGGGTAAAAACATAATATAATTTCTTGGCATCCTTTATCATACTGATTTCCATATCCAAGAAGTCACTTCCCAAGATATGTTTATAGCTGTTCAATATAGTTTTTATCGCATTTGCCTCTCTGGCCACGCGTAAATCGGACAAATCATCATAAGGCCTGTTATAGCAACAGCAATCTAGATACAATCTCATTTTATTTTTACCCCATTATATCACACTAATTATTTCTCTTAGAAGTTAAATCCTCGCAGATAACTTATGCACCGGTATATACATGTATTGCGTGCAAATATTATTATTGCTCGTATTTTAATTATTTTCATTAATAATATTCACAATGTTAATTATATTATTTGCATAAATTTTGTCTATTGCTTAAATTTTATAGAGAATATAACATTATTTTTATGGGAAAATATCTAAAGCCTATTTATGCCAATTTTTCCGAAAATGCCCCCTATAATCCACCATTCCGCCCCAAACTTTAAAATATACGGTTTTTACGAAATAAAAAAATTATAATTTTTTTGTAATAGATTAGTTTTTCATCCGTATGTATGAATGGAAACTTACATAACCTGCTTCATCTTAGATGATAATGCAGGACCTCATACACTTTTTTTCCTTTTTTTGACGGGTCCTCTCCAACCCGTTCCTCTCCAAGAAGCCGTATTACCCAGCGGCTTCTTTTAATTTGCAAAAAAATCTGGTCAGTTTTATCGCCCATAGGTAGTGCCGCGGCCATTGCCATTCTTCTGAATATAGCCCCTGTCATGCAAAGTATTTAATGCCCGGATAGTTTTAGATTTGCTCCAATTCAGCCTGGTGGCAATTTCACTGCTGGAAAGCCGCATCCCGCTTTCCAAAACCTCCATGACCTTTTTATTTGCCGTGGTTATTTCATAGGTGGTGGTTAGGCATGGCAAGGAAACGAACACCGCATTTTCCGTCACATCAAAGGACGGCTGCCGGGTTGCACCGCTATAAGCCTCCTGTATTCTCTTGATGCCAGTACCAAACATTTCAATAAGATGCAGCCTGAAAAATACATTTCCGATTATAGGATTACGCAAATTGGAAATATAGCCGTTTATGTATTCTTCCTTGGTAAGTCCCTTTGGCAAGCCACCCGGAGAAGCTATCTCTATTCTATCGGCAAACATGGAAATCCTTATGTGAGAATTAACATCCCAGGTCCGATGTACCAATGCGTTGGCAACCGCCTCACGAAAAGCCATTTCGGGAATAATATCTACCGTCTTGCGCTCTATCCCGTCTATTTTTTCATATTGGTAGTAACGCTTATACATGGAAACAGCCATATCATATTGCTGCAAAATTGAAATACCGGAATGAGTTTCCCTATCCATTATTTCACTGAGGCTATTGCCAAATTTGGCTATATCGATGCCACTGAATTTATTTTCATCAGCAAAAAGAGCCGCCGCTATATTATACTGTTTTTCATCACCCAAAAAACCGAAGGTCCGCAATATATCCTCCGACAGCCGGGACACCCCCAGTATTTTGATTAGTTTTTTCTCAAAATAATCAAAGGTAGGCTCTATCGCACCGCAGGAAAGCCCCTCATAATACAGGTTTGAACCCTCCAGGGCCAATCTCTTCAGCTCAAGCTGGTCAACCTCTATGGTAGCTGTATCGCTGCGACGATAGGCCTTGCCTCTGTAAAAATAAGGCTTAAACTTACCTTCGGACACTGCAATAGTTATGACCCCAGTTTTCCTGTTTATGTTGATAGAATAGTCCGGCTTGGGATTAATGCTGTCATTGATTTTATTTTCAATATCCAGACGAACTCTTTCCGGTTCTGAAACGCCGACAGGTGTCCCATCATCATCTACCCCAAACAGTATTTTTCCCCCGCTGAAATTGGCAAATGCACTGACAGTTTTTAAAAAACTATTAGTAATTTCCCGCTTAAACTCTAAATTTCGTCCCTCTTTCATCGTTACCCCTCCCATTTCGTGCCACTATTTTTACCACATCATATAATAACCAAAACAAAAATGCAACGAAAAATTTTTCGTTGCATTTTTTGTATGCTACAATTTTTTCGAAAAAAATTTTATTTTTTTGTAATAGATTATTTTTTCATCCGTATGTATAAATGGAAAACGATACGGACCATGTTTAATCAAGGATGATAAGGCTGGTCTATCGTGCACTTTCTTTTTCTCTGCAGACGGGTCCTCCAACCCGTCACTCTCACAGGAGCCGCACCCCAGCGGCTTCTTTTTTTATGCCCGGATAAGTTCACCATAAAGCATAAAAATAAAACTTTTTCACTTAAATTTCCTTGTTATTTTCATAATCACCCATAAATTTTTCAGTTTTGTCTTATAACATATTACACAACATAGGCCTATGAAGTTGAATTAAAGTTTATATATCGGAGGTAGATATTTATGAAAAAGATTATTACTTGTATGTCTGTTTTAGCCGTAATGTTGTTTAGTTGCAGTGCATTCGCCAGCGAAGCACCACAGGATAAAATCGGTACTGCTGCGGCAGGAGCCGTAATCACAGAAGAATCAGTTGACGCATCTCGGGTTGGGGCTGTTGTGGATAACGAACCAATGACCGAAGAAGCTATAAATCATGGAACAGTAAACGAAAAGCCGGATTTGGATGCATCTAAAAATGGTTCTGCCGTAACCCAGAGACCAATTCATCAGGAGCCAGCTATTCAGGCACCAACTGATGAGGGTCCTATGAAGGACGAGCCAGTTTTAAAGGCACCTCAGTCCGAGCGCCCAATTCAGGCACCTGCCGGAAATGCCCCAGTAGACGAAACTGCTGAGCCTACAATTAAATAAGCCACAATAACAAGGGAGCTGTGCTTTGCACAGCTCCTTTTTATTCTTTAAGAACAGTGATGGATTTTTCGAAAAAGAATACTTCACTGACACCTTTAGTGACCCTGATTTCTCCTATACTTAAAAACTAATTAAAATTTTCTTTCTATACCCTATTGACATAGTAGAAAAAAAGAGTATACTTAATGACAACAACATATCAAGGCAATGATGCCCCACCAATTCAGGTACCGGATTTGGTGGGGCGTTTCTGTTTTCTGGTAGGTTGTTTCATTTGAAAGTCAAATAGGGTGTACGGCTGCTGTCACGCAAGAATCAGATCTCCTAGCTTTTTCTTCAGCAGACGTATTGGGACAAAGGCGTCCTGTAGTTCTTGAAAGATACGAGAGCTATGGGCCGCCTTTTCTATTTGGCAAAGGACTAATACCATTATCCAAAATTTTCTGGAAAGGAATGATAATTATGATCGATACTGGCGATACTGCCTGGGTACTGATTAGTGCAGCCCTGGTATTTCTAATGACTCCTGGACTGGCCTTCTTCTATGGCGGCATGGTCCGCAGTAAAAATGTTCTTACAACTATTATGCAGAGCTTCTTCATTGTGGCTCTTATCTCCGTGGAATGGGTGCTTATCGGCTATGCCATGACCTTCGGCACCGACATCAACGGCTTTATTGGTGCTTTGGACAAGATTGGCCTCGTAGGGGTTGGCCTCAATGTCCTGGAAAATGGCACTATTCCTGAGCTGGCCTTCGTAGCCTTCCAGTGCATGTTTGCCGTTATTACCCCAGCCCTTATCACCGGCGCCTTTGCTGAGCGCATGAAGTTCGCTGCCTTTGCTCTCTTTATTCTTCTCTGGGCTATCTTCATTTACAACCCAATGGCCCACTGGGTATGGGGCGGTGGCTTCCTGGCCGAGCTTGGTGCTCTGGACTTCGCTGGTGGTCTGGTAATTCACATTCTCTCCGGTGTTTCCGGTTTGACTCTTTGCATACTCCTTGGTAAGCGTGCTGGCTACGGCCGCACCGCCATGATTCCTCATAATCTTCCTATGACTGTTTTGGGCGCAGCACTTCTGTGGTTTGGTTGGTTTGGTTTCAATGCCGGCAGTGCTCTTGGCGCCAACGCCTTAGCCGCTAATGCTTTCGTCACCTCTCAGGCAGCAGCGGCTGCGGCAACTCTTTCCTGGGTAGTTACTGAGTGGAAGATGAATGGCAAGCCTACCATCCTCGGTGCAGCTTCCGGTTGTATCGCCGGCCTTGTAGCCATTACCCCGGCTGCAGGCTTCGTGGCTCCACTGCCATCCGTTATTATCGGCCTTGTAGGCGGTGTTGTCTGCTACTTCGCTGTGGCAGTTCTCAAGGAAAAGCTGGGCTACGATGATGCCCTTGACGCTTTCGGCGTACATGGTATTGGCGGTATGTGGGGTGCTTTGGCCACCGGTATCTGGGCTACCACCGAGATTAATCCTGATGGTGCCAACGGCCTTTACTATGGTGATACCCATCTCTTTATTGCACAGGTCATTTCCATCGGTGTAGCTGTCGCTTTGGCAGTAGTAGGCACCTGTATCCTGTACAAGCTGGTTACCCTTGTTACTGAGGCCCGTGTCTCCGAGGCTGAGGAGCTTACCGGCCTTGATATCGTGGAGCACGGCGAGCGTGGCTATGCCCGTTCCATCCTGGGTGGCTCCCCTATTATGGGCAGCTTTGAGGATTCCAGTGAAATGCTGGCCAACACAGTAATGCAGGCCAATGCCAACAAGGCGTAAGAAAGGACAGGTGATATTATGAAAATGACCAAGATTGAAATTATTACCCGTTCCAACAAGCTGGACGACCTTATGGGTGCCCTGAATGATATCGGGGTGCTGGGCATGACTGTTAGCCAGGTCTTTGGCTGTGGCCTCCAGAAGGGCCATGAAGAGGTATACCGTGGCAAAAAGTACGATATAAATCTGGTGCCAAAGGTAAAAATCGAAACTGTGGTATGTGAGGTTCCTGTGGATCTGGTTCTGGACACTGCCCAGAGGGTCCTGCGCACCGGCAACTACGGCGACGGCAAGATCTTTGTATATGAGCTTACTGATGCTGTCCGCATCCGCACCGGCCAGAGGGGTGCTACCGCCATAATGGATATTCCTGGTGAGAAAAAGGAGTCCTCCAAAAGCTAAAATAATACTATTTAAGCATTAAAATAACATTTAAAAAATGCTGGAATCCCGTAGCAGATTCCAGCATTTTATTTTTTATCCGATGCTAACGGTTGCTAAGACTCCCTCCTCTTAGGCGGGAGTTAAGCAGGTATCCACAAGCAGCTTGCTGATTGTGTGATAATCGCTTATGCAGAGCTAAGCACCCGTAAAGCAATGGGTAAAATTCGACTAAATTCAGATGGAGTATAAAACTCCACCTGAATAAGTCTTCATTTTATGAGGCTGCCCCGGGTTACTCCCAGCTTGCCGAATTTGCTGTTTATACCGTCAATGGCCTGATAGAGCTTGTCCTTTTTCTCGTCGTGGAATAAGGACACCGCCTCCATTTCCCCAAAGCCGCTGGTGGAAACTCCCAGCAGGCGGATATTTCTGGTTATGTTGAGGTTTTGAAACAGCTCCTTGATGGCGGTGAAAATATCATTATCGAAATTTGATGGCTCAAACAGCTGCTTCTGGCGGGTATAGGTGGTAAAATCCCGGGTCCTCAGCTTTAACTGAATGGTCTTGGCCTTGAAGCCGGCCTTCCTCAGCCGCCAGCCCACCTTGACAGACAGCTGCAGCAGCACCTCCAGGGCCTCCTCTGCGGTCTGAATATCCTCCCCAAAGGTGATTTCATTGCCAATGGACTTGGCCCGGCCCCGTGGGGCCACCGGCCGTTCATCCAGACCACGGGACAGATTATATAGGTGCTGGGCGGTTTTCTCCCCTATCATATTCCGCAGCCGCTGATAATCCAGCTTGCGCAAATCCAAAACGGTCCTTATATGAATGGAATCCAGTAAAGCCGCGGTCTTGGCCCCTACTCCCCAAATTCTCCTGACAGGCAGCGGATCAAGAAAGTCCTGCACTTCATCCTTCGCCACCACTACCAGCCCGTCGGGTTTGTCCAGATCCGAGGCAATCTTGGCAATAAACTTATTGGGGGCAATTCCCACAGAAGCAACTATGCCTGTCTTTTCCCTTATTTCCTGCTTCAGCTTCATGGCATACTGCAGGGGATCATCCATGAGCCGCCCCATGCCTGTCAAATCCAGAAAGGCCTCATCAATGGACAAGGGCTCTATAAGGGGTGAATAGTGGTCAAATATGTCAAAAATCTGCTGGGATACCTCAGCATAGCGGGGATAATTCCCCTGGATAAAAATGCCCTGGGGACACAGCTTCCTTGCCTTGGATGTAGGCATGGCGGAATGAACCCCGAATTTTCTGGCCTCATAGGAACAGGTGGAGACCACTCCCCTGCCCCCAATGCCTCCTACTATGAGGGGCTTGCCCCGGTATTCCTTATGGTCCAGCTGCTCCACCGAAGCAAAAAAGGCATCCATATCCACGTGCATTATAATTCTGTCCATAGGAATAATCCTCTATTACTCGATAACTAAACGCTCTCCTGTGGCGTGCTGGCCGTGGGTACCGTCGTATACTGCTACCCCTGCGGCTTCCAGACGCCTGCTGATATTTTTAATGGTTGGGCAAAGCACCGGCACCTCATCGGCATTTTTCTTGCTGGTGCAATGGGAAAGATGCACGGCATCAATGCCGTTTTTCGCCATGCGGGCTATTTTCTTTTCAATGCCCTCCTGATCTTCCAGCATACTGTCTCCGCAGCCGTTGCAGGTCCACATGGCCGCCAGCTGTATATCCTCACCGGCATATTTTTTGAAGCCTTCGCTGCGCTCATTGAAGGCCCGGAGGCACCCGGTCCCGGCACAGGCGGCAGAAGTCTTTAAACAACGTAAAATAGCAATTTTCTTCATAACAATCTCTCCTAATATCTTAATTCCTTATTTAGTATAACTCAATGGTGCAACTTTTTTCTGTTTTAAATAAAACATTTTCCGTATTATTTCATTTCGTGATTTATCTCTTGTTTTAAGGAGAAATTGATAATAATTTTCAAAAATATCTATTGAAATTGCATAGTAATATGGTATAATATGATAAAAATGTTATAATACATTATATCACGTTATAGAAAGTTTATGAGGTGTATGTATGGCTACAGTAAATGAAAACTATTTAAAATTACCGGGAAGCTATCTCTTTGCAGAAATTGGCCGCCGTGTGGCTGCCTTTAAGGAAGCCCATCCTGAGGCTGATGTTATCCGTCTGGGCATTGGTGACGTTACCCAGCCTTTGCCGGCTGTCTGCATTGAGGCCATGCACAAGGCCGTAGACGAAATGGCCAAGGCCGAAACCTTCCGTGGCTATGGCCCGGAGCAGGGCTATGACTTCCTTATTGAAGCCATTCGACAGACCAATTATGTAGGTCGTGGCATTGAGATTGCTGCTGATGAAATATTTGTCAGCGATGGTTCCAAGAGTGACTGCGGCAATATTCAGGAGATTTTCGGCACTGATAACAAGGTAGCCATTACTGACCCTGTATATCCTGTATACCTTGATTCCAATGTTATGGCAGGCCGCACCGGTGAAATCAAGGAGGACGGTCATTTTGAAGGTATTACCTACCTTCCATGTGATGCCAGCAACAATTTCTCCCCTGAGCTTCCCAAGGAGCCGGTGGATATGATCTATCTCTGCTGCCCTAACAATCCTACCGGTACCACCCTTTCCAAGGAACAGCTGAAGAAATGGGTGGATTATGCCAAGGAAAATAAGGCAGTTATCCTTTTTGACGCTGCCTATGCCGCCTATATTACTGAAGCTGATGTGCCTCGTTCCATTTATGAAATCGAGGGTGCCAAGGAAGTGGCCATTGAGTTCCGCTCCTTCTCCAAGACTGCGGGCTTCACCGGAACCCGTTGCGGTTATACCGTAATTCCTAAGGCTGTTAAGGGCTTTACAAAGGAAGGCAAGCCAGTGGAATTCAACAAGCTCTGGAACCGCCGTCATACCACCAAGTTCAACGGCACTGCCTACATTATCCAGCGGGGTGCTGCCGCTATTTACACTCCAGAGGGCCAGAAGCAGGTCAAGGAGCTGGTGGGCTACTATATGGAAAATGCCCGGATTATCCGTGAGGGCCTTGCAGCTGCCGGCATTGAGGCCTATGGCGGCGTAAATGCTCCATATATCTGGCTTAAGACTCCAAACAATATGCCATCCTGGGACTTCTTTGACAAGCTCCTGACAGAGGTAAATATTGTGGGTACCCCAGGTGCCGGCTTTGGACCATGCGGTGAAGGCTATTTCCGCCTTACAGCTTTTGGTGACAGGGAAAACACCCTGCGGGCCGTAGAACGCATCAAAAACAAGCTTCATTTTTAATAATAAACATATAAAGTAGAAAAATATAAAAGGCAGGGACTGCTGTCTATAGCGCCACTCATGGGCCTAAAACTTTTTGTCCGATTATATAGTGTAAAAAATCATAACTCGCGTCGCCCTTATAGGACTAGCTTCGCGTCGCTCAAACAAATGATTTTTTCCACTAATATTAAGGTACGGACAAAACAGTTTATTAACGACCCATGAGCTAATTGCTATAGCCACCAGCCCCTGCCTTTTTTAGAACATTTAATTATTATTTATTTAACGCTATTTTAATATTTATTAATTACTAAAATATTGTTTTAAAATTGTTATTTTGCAATTAATACAGAGCAAGGTGCCTGCTCCAGCACATTGCGGCTTACACTGCCCATCAGGATGCCTTCCACCAGACTCAGGCCACGGCTGCCCATTACGATAAGGTCAACGGCATTGTCAGTGGCGTAGTCCACAATTTTCTCATAAGGAATACCCACATCCAGCACGGTTTCACAGGTCAGGCCCTCTGGAAGTCCTTCCTTGATCTCCCCTAAAATACGGTTTCCTTCCTCCGTCAAGGAATCAATGATTTCCTGGCAGAGATGAACGGAAATGGCGGCCTGCTGAATGTTTACCACGTAGAAAAATATTAAGGAGCCGGGCTCCAGCTTGGCCAGACGTACAGCCTGCTCTACGGCCTTCTCAGACTCTTCGGAGCCGTCAACCGGAACTAAAATCTTGCACATATTTATTCCCCCTTACTATTACAGCAAACCTATTCAAAATCCTGCAGACTTAAATTCTTCCCCTTCAGGGTTCCTACCCGTCCGCTTTCGCCACTTTCCGGGTGTACCAGCAGCCATTTGTTTATGGCAAAGAGCATGGCAGACTCACCCTTGGCCTCCGGTTCCACATCCAGGGCCTCATTGGTGCCTCCCGGCAGTACCACACCACTGCGGAACTCCTTGCCGTCTACACCACATGGGGCATAATGCAGGGTGGTAGCATAAATCTCCACCACGGTGCCCTTGGGTACGAAAAAGGCCTCCACCTTGGAGGTATCGTAGGAATTGTCCTCATAATCAATATCCCAGCGGTGCCCCACCATGAGAATCATGTCCGTTCCGGCAATATTGATTTCCGAATCCCGATGGTATTCCAGCCCATTGAGCTTATCGTTGAAGCCGTAGCAGCAGCCAAACTCTATTGGCATTCCCCCATAAACCTCGTCCATAAACTTCAGAAACAGCTTGGTGGTTTCAAATTCTGGTATAGAGGCTTCATACAATACTTCCCCCTGAGGTGCCTCCGGCAGCTTTTCTACCTCCGTTATAAATTCAGAAACCTCCATGTCCATAACCCGGCCATATTTCCTGAAGGCTTCATCCATTACACTTTTCATTACAAAAATCCTCCATAAATATAATTCCTTGGTTTTTATTTCGCCAATGGACTTCCTAAATCCTGCTGAAATCACTAAATAATCATGTTGCCAGAGCCCATCCGTCGGTCTATACTTAGAAATGTGATATTGGGATAGGAAAAATTTGTCCCAAAAGAGAGTGAGGTTTAACCATGAAATCCGTATTGACCATTGCCGGCTCAGATTCCAGCGGGGGGGCAGGAATCCAAGCTGACATTAAGACCATTACTGCCCATAAGCTCTTTGCCACCAGTGCCATTACGGCCCTGACCGCCCAGAATACCACCGGGGTACGGGCTATTCACAATGCTCCTGCAGAATTTGTTGGTCAGCAGCTGGATGCCATATTTGAGGACATAGCGCCAGATGCCGTTAAAATCGGCATGGTTTCCAGCCCCGACATCATTCAGATAATTTCCCAAAAGCTGCGGGATTACGGGGCCATGAATATTGTGGTTGACCCGGTGATGGTATCCACCAGCGGCTCCAAGCTTTTGGAGGATGAGGCCATAGATAATCTCTGTCGCCTGCTGCTGCCTATTGCCAGCGTTATAACTCCAAATATTCCTGAGGCCCAGGTGCTGGCTGATATGGAAATCAAGACCCTGGAGGATATGGAGGAAGCCGCCAAAATTATCGGCAGCAAAATCTACGGCGGTGTTCTCATAAAAGGTGGTCACTTAACCACCACTGCCACGGATCTGCTGTACTATGACGGTGAAATCAACTGGTACCGCCAGGAGCATATAGATAATCCTAACACCCATGGCACCGGCTGTACCCTTTCCTCTGCCATTGCCTGCAATCTGGCCCTGGGCTATGATTTGCCGGAGGCTATTGCCAGAGCCAAGAAATATCTTACCGGTGCCCTAAAGGATGGCCTTGATCTGGGAAAAGGCTCCGGCCCACTTAATCACATGTACGCCCTTTAATTTTCATATACTTAATAAAGTGCAATAAAAATGCTTAATAAATAGTTTTATATCATTTATTAAGCATTTTTTTAATGTTTTAAAATTGTCATCTCAGTGCTACTGCAATGGCTTGAATTCCAGATTGTTTCTTATGCTCCAATCTATCACCGCATCCTTTATTTCCCCAGTAAGGATGTGATTATGATCCCCCAGGGCCTGGAGGATAGCACCGTTGGACACTTCAATGCAGGCCACAGGCTCCCCCTGCTGCTCCAAATAATATATGGTGCATTCCTTGCGGCTGGCCTTTTCAGTATACAGATAAAATACACAATTATGGAATTTCTCCGACAGCTCAAAGAGCTCCTTGCCGCTTCGGGCCGCCTTGAAGCTGCCCTGGGGAGTCTCCTCCTCCTTCATGAGATCACCCTTGGTCATGGTAAATTCCACATCCATGTAGCTCTTGTGACGGGCATTTTCCTCCCGGCGACGCTGCTCTGCCTGAAGCTGATACATGCGGCGTTCCTCTGCCGTCCATATATCATGGGTTTCCTTGGAAAAGCCATAACGATAAATGGCCTGAACGAAATCATCCTTCAGTTCATCATTGACATAGCTCTTAAACCACATGTACAGACAGTCCCTTACATGCTGGTCATTCATAAGCAATGCCCCCCGGAGTATTTCCGCCACCTTCTGAGGCTCCCATTTTTCCATCAACCACCGATAAAGCAGCTGCCAGCCCACATAGCGGGAATCATAGGCAGCTTGTGTTTCCTTATCCTGCTTTTTCCACCAGGATCTAATATGATAATTATCAAGATTCCCCCACCCACGGCTATAATAATCTACTTTTTTTGAATATATGGTACCGACCCGATCAACTCCCAGAATATCAGGATTTTTCCCAGCCAGTCTGTCTACATTATAAAAAAGTGACCACATATTTACATCCGTGATGCCAATTTGCTTCAGAAAATAACATATCAGCAGGACAAACCCGTTTTCCCGATAGGCCTTTTGCAGTCCCTTTGTCTTTGGCAAATCAAGGTAATCACAGATTATTTCAAAATTGCTGTCATTGGTTCTGAGAACCTGCTGGGCAAAATCATAGCCCAACATATCCACATACCAGCCCACATTTACATCCAGAGGGTACAGAGTAAAATATTTTAATAAACGGGCTGGGGGCATATTGGCCGGTATGGTGGGCACAAAGCCAAACTCCTCCCCCGCCAGCTCCTGCAAAAAGGCCATTACTTTATCAATAACCAGCTGGGGAATATCAACGGAAAAATCAAAGCCGTTATCCGTCCAGTCGTATTTATAAATAAAATTATTTCCCCCGGATTCTACCTTGTCCGAGACAGCCGGAATGCCCATATATCTCCATTTGCCATAATCCAGCCTCAGGGAATACTGCTTGCTGGACTTCCTGTTAAGCTGTATCCCATGATAGTCATCCCACATGACATTGAATACGTCTACCAGTATAATGGCTGTTTTCTGGGGCTTATACAGCTGTACCCGCCATCTGGCGGCTGCTTTTTTATAAGCACAGCTGTATCTGTTTTTAAAATCTGTGACGTCCACATAGGCCAAAAGATTATTGGAAGTCTTATTGGCTGTAACCTCACTGATTTCCTCATCACTCATTTCACTGCTGATTATACTGAGCCCATATTTTTCTATATCATCCTGGGCCCATGCGTCCTCACATTCCACCCATTGATTGTTTTTTCCATCCAATATGTAATAACTTTGTTCCACACTATCACCCGCTCATAGAACACGCACCCCCGGAAAGCTTTCTCCCCCGGAGGTGCGTCTTTATATATCCTTCTTATTCATTGTACACTATTTTTTCCAAATCCAACAAAAATCTCTTTTTGTCCAAGCCACCTGTATAGCCGGTTATGGCCTTTCCTGCCCCCAGGACCCTATGACAGGGAACAATAATGGCTATGGGGTTATGCCCCACGGCCCCGCCTACTGCCTGGGCTGAGGCCCTGGTGCCCCTTCTCTCCCCCACCAGCTTGGCTATGTCACCGTAGGTCATGGTTTCCCCGTATGGAATGTCCTTCAGCACATCCCACACATCCATGCGAAATTCTGACCCTTTCATGGATAATTTGGGAGTAAAATCAGGCCTGCTCCCAGCAAAATAAAGGCTCAGCCACAGCTTTGCATCCATTATGTCCGGCTGTTCATCATTGAATTCTACATCCTTGAGATTTATGGGCAGCTGATTCCCCTCATCCTGCTCAAATACCAGGCCTGTAAGGCCATCATCATCAGCAGTAAGATACAGCTTTCCCAAAGGGGAATCAAAAAAAGAAATATATTGCACGCTGACTGTCTCCTCTAAAGTCATTTTAACATTTTTAAAACATTATATAAATATTATATAAGTGTTTGTTTATTGTTAAAATACAATTATTTTACAATTATCTTACAGCACGCAGGCCTTGAAAACCTTCCCCACAGCGTCATGAATCACAAGGTCGCACCATTCATCTGCTGTAGTAGGAGTCTTGTTTACCACTATAAGGTTCATGCCACGGAAAAACCTTACCAGGCTGGCCGCCGGATAAACCATCAGGGAGGTTCCCCCCACAATCATGGTATCTGCCTTGGAAATGGCCTCCTCCGCATCAATCAGGTCCTGACGGTTAAGGGCCTCCTCGTAAAGCACCACATCAGGCCTAACCATGCCGCCACACTTAGGACAGGTAGGAATCCCCTCACTGTTGACTACAAATTCTGCGTCATAGGTGGCATGGCATTTAACACAAAAATTCCGATGCACTGAGCCGTGCAGCTCAATTACCCGTTTCGAGCCGGCCATCTGATGCAGTCCATCAATATTTTGTGTCACCACTGCCTTCAGCTTCCCCATTTCCTCCAGCTTTGCCAGAGCCTTATGGGCATTATTTGGCTTGGCATCCAAATAAATCAGATTTTTCTTGTAATAATCGAAGAATTCCTTTGGATGATCCTCCAAAAAGGTGTGGGAAACCATTTCCTCCGGGGAAAATTTCTGCTTCAGCTTCCGATTATATAGCCCCTTGGCACTGCGGAAATCCGGAATCCCGGACTCGGTGGAAACTCCTGCTCCTCCCAAAAATACTATGGAACGGCTCTTGTCAATAATCTCCTTGAGCTTCTTTATCTGTTCAGCACCCATTCAAAACCACCTCACAATCACTGGAGATTTTCCGTTTGTCTTAATTTTCATGTATTCTGCATATAAATATAAAAATCCTGCTGATTATTTCGGATAAATAGAAAACACCCGCCATTTTACATGGCGGGCGTTTCCCCTAGGAAGGTCTTATGGGTTTATCAAAAATAGGTTAATATCTTTTGGGTAAGTTTAATAAAATATTATTTTAACATTATATTAATATTTTATTATTGTTTATTTAGTATTATTTAGCTGTTTATATATATCTATACAGCTTTCTTGTAATTGGCCAGGCTGCCTATATCCTTTGGCTCAGGCAGGCTGTCATAGGTGCTCTTGATGGCTGAGAAAAGTTCGGCTTTTCTCTCAGCGCTGGTCTCCGGCTTTCTCCACTCCTCGTACATCTCATGGGTAGTACGGCTGGCTGCCAGAGTTTCCTGGGAATGCACCTGGATTTCAAACGGCTGGCCGGACGGGCTGGTGGCATTTATATGAACTGCCTTGTAGCGGCCGTCCTTGTTGAGGTACTTATTGTCGATTTCATCCAGTGTATACCCCTTTTCCTCAAGAAGTGACACGGTGGCACGAACCTTGCCCGCCATCTCATTATGGTTGACTACCTCGGTATAACGGAGCAGGTCCCCGGTCTCGGAAACATACTCAAAATCCTGCTTTGGTGTTTCGCCGGCCTCAAGAGCCTTGTTGGTCTTGCGGTCAATCTTGCTCTTGACGCTGGAGGCGGTCTTTACGGAATACTCCAGCCCCTCCATGGTGGTGCCCAGCCTGTTGGCTATATCCAGCATATCCATGGTGATACGGGGTTCATTGGCCCTGGCCATGTTGTAGGCCACCTGAGCCCTCAGCTGACAGCCCTCCAGAATGTTATCATTCTCTGAAGCACTGCCGGAAACCACTACTTCACCATCTCTGTTGCGATATGGCACGCCCCCGAGACGCATTCCTTCAGTCAATACAGTGGCGCCGCTGCTCATAAGGGCGAGCTGGGCTGCCGCCGCACTATTTACATTACCAAAGCTGCATGTAAATGCAGACCAGGCCACAACACCGGCTACGAGAAAGGCTTTCCCCTTGCCCAGGTTGTCCATCTTGGTGATTTCAATCATCCGTGATAAATCGTTAATCTTAGAATTTCTCAAATACTTCCTCACTTTTTTAATATAATTACAGACTTCACCAGTATCCATACAGCTTCACTTCCCTTCTGCTTCCTATATAGCTGTGATACCTGACAATGACCCATGGGCCACTGTCCATGGTTAAACTATAGCAAGTTATTCTGAAATTTAGTTGAAAGCTAAAACTTAATATATTGAAAGTCCCACTAATGTGAAATTATCAAAAAAAAGAATTGAATCCCTCTTCTATTATTTATAAAGATAATGACCTCTGAGGATGATTTTCTCCATAAATAATGGTATGATGAATCCTGGAAAAATTAAATGAGGTGATGATTTTGAATAAAATGGATTTACGAAAAAAGGTTATGTATACCATTTCCACAGGCCTTCTGGCCGGTACCCTGTCACTGGCGCCTATGGGAGCTTCCTCTGTGGCTGAGGCCGGTGGCTGGGATATTGTGGGCAGCATTCTCGGAACAGTATCCCAGGCAACTGCCGAATCCGAGGCAGTTCGATATGAGATACTCCGTTGGAGCAACAGCCCCAAAAACCAGCAATCCACATTGGATTCCTCAATATCAAAAAACGGTATTGATACTGATGTAGAGCATAATGAGCGGGTTTCACGGGTATTAAATCAGTTGATCGACCGTGGTAATTATGCCATGGAGCCCAACAGCCTTCCATTCAGATGGCGTGTAATCAACAGTGATGAATGGAACGCCGGCTGTTATCCAACTGACTACATTGAGGTAAACAGTGCACTGGTAAAGGATCTCACCAGTGATGACGCATTGGCTGGCGTATTGGCCCACGAAATGATTCACGGCCTTCACCAGCACATGGCAAATGATGCAGCCCAGCAGGTGCTTTATCAGTACGGTGCAGGCCTCCTTACCATGAATGCGGACTATATTCAGGCAACCCTGTCAAATTATCTTACGAATTATGTTACCATAAAGAATACCTCCAATATTTCCGAGGCTGATGCTGACGAATCCGGTTTCTATCTGCTTGCCAGTGCAGGCTTCAATCCTGGAGGATTTCCTATTGAAACCTGCAGAATGGCCCAGATGGACAAGTCCAACCGCGGAATCTTAACGGAAATATTCACTGGCGTATATGACCATCCGGCTTCCCAGAAGCGTTTTAATCAGGCTGAGCAGCGCATGGAGGAATACGGCTACAATCACGTAAAGGTTAAAAACGGCAATGAAGTATATATTGACGGACAGTATTTAATGACCGCCACCGAGGGCAATGGGCTTGAGGATTGGGAAAATGCCTACCTTATTGCCGGCGGCATAAGCAAGGGTATTCACGACTATCATTCAGCCTATGCCTGGAATTTTGGCTCCAAGGACTTTTTAAACGACAGGGCCTATGATACCCTTAGGGATGCCCTGAGCAATGCTGAGCTTGCCGCCAAATTCCAGACCATGCTTGAAAACGCTTACTCCCTGGATGTCACTGACAAGGAGCACCGTAACACCAAGGTTAAGCTGAAGCAGGCTGAAAAGGAGCGCAATGACAAGATTGCTGCCCACAAGGCTGAGGTCATGGCTCCGGAAAATGCCGGTGCCTACAGGGCTCACTGCGACAGCTACCTTGACATGGAGCTCAATAAGCTGGCCTTCAAGGAGGCAGAAAAGGCCCTCACGGCTGATCCAAACAGCTATATTCAGAACGGCAACATGGCCCGTGCTTACAGTGCCCTTAATGACGATTACAAGGAAAAGCATGATTCCTTCAATGATGAGTACTCCCGGAAGGCCATTGAATTCAACGAGAAGGCCCTGAACATTGCCAACAGTAATTCCATTAATGACACCTACTGGCTGTACACCAATATGGCTCTTTATCAGCAGCAGGCCGGCAATTACACTCTGTCCAATGAAGCTGCCTTAACGGCAATTGCCATGCAGCCTGACAAGGAGAAAAACTATCGTCGCATCGGCTACAACAGCTTAAAGCTGGGGGATAGGGAAGGGGCTATCAAATACTACAAGATGTGCCTTGCCCACGGTGGAAATCTTTCCTCTGTACCGGAGGAAATTGTTGCTGAGGTACAGGCGAACTCTACCACAATTGACGACATTATTTCTGACAACGAATAACAATACATGACCTAATTGTATAAAAGTTTGTCCTGTTACTTATTCACAGGCCAAAATAAAAGGACCCGTAAGGTTTCGGGTCCTTTTTTGTATTAAATAATTAAATTTTAATCACATAAATCCACAGCTTACCAAGTGTTTATGCAGAGTTATTAACAGGCAGCCTGTGGACTGTGTGGATTACTCCAGAATATCTGCAATGGATGTCTTGCCCACAATACTCTGAATTTCGGAAATATTGAGCTTGGCATCCAGGCACTGCTGGAGGAATTCCTTGCTGATTTTCTGGCCATTGACCAATACAGTAAGCACCAGCTGGTTTTTCAGGGCTTCCTTATGGGAATTGGCATGCTCCTCAACATGAGCCACCTTAGCCTCAGGCACGTCCTCCACAGCCTCCAGAATGGCAGCATCCTGGGCCTCGAATGTATCCTTGTCCTCGTCATCCTCAAACTCTGATACATTTAGGTCATCTATTGCTTCTTCAGCATCCATCATGCTGGAGAAATCAGCCTTTTGGTAGCATTCCATAAACTGCTGCTTGTCAATATCACCCAGCAGCTTATCCACCACATCATCATCCATCTCACTGGCTGTGGCCTTGGCCATAATGAGCTCCCGGGCCATTTCACCGATACCGCGGGAAATAAGGAAGTCCTCACAGGCCCTAGCACTATCGGCACTGCCGGACTGCTTCTGCTGCTCGAACAGATCAAACTGCATGGCCGCCTTCTTGGCATTGCCGGCGTAATCGTTTTCAATGGCCTTCCGCATATATGCGGGGATATTCTTGACCCCATGCTGGGTCAGGGTGTACTGGACATTGTCCTTGATGCGCTGGGCAGAATAGCTCCTGATGAGACGTCTGGCCACTATCTTGCCGATGCCGTATTTCAGGAGAATATCCACCAGATCATCCTCCGCCACCGTGAGATTATCCTCAAGATTTGGTGCATCCTCCTGCTTGCTGAGGAAGAACTTAAAGCCGGTAATGGTGCGGCTTGGCTTGATTTTTTCGTATTCAATAAAATATGGAGTATGCTCGTTTATATCATTTATGGAATAATTAATAACCGAGCGGATAAAAACTGATACATTCAAATACTTATCCTCAGGAATACCCATGAAGAAGCGCAATTCCTCCAGGGTAAACTTACGCTCAATAACCCCGGAGGTCTTGAACTTTTCAATGCCCTGGTACTGCAGCAGCAGCTCCAGCAGCTTGATGGAATGGGTTGATTTCAATGAAAAGATTGAGCTGGCAGCGATCTGGGTATATGGCTTGTCAGCCAACTCCAATACATAAGGAGCAAAATCCTTGTGCAGCTCTATGGAAAGCATACCCTTGGCCTTATCAAACTCAAATTTAGGGAATGGCACTACAGATACCAGCTTGCCTTTTTCCTCATTATCCTGCAGCTCTACCTGAATGCCCTGAAGGTTACGACAAAAGCCCTTCAGCCGTGAATAATACACGTTGTTGCCACCAAACATCTTGATGACATCCACCGAAGGGATACTTACCACCTTATTTTCTGTTGGCTCCCCGGCCTTCAGCTGGGGTCTTAGGCTGGCCAATGCCATATAAAACAGTCTGGCCTCCATTAAATTGGAAAAGAAGGACGCAGATTCGATCAGGGTATTGGCCTGAATGATTATCTGTTTTGTACTTCGCTTATGACTACTAAGTTTTGTATCCATCCTTTTATACCTTTTTTATAGAAAGTATTGTTCAAATGACCTTATTGTATCATTCTTACGCGACCATTATAACATTATCTGAGTGAAATGTATAATACTTTTTGATATTTTTTCAAGAAATGTTACATCTAAGTCGTGTATTGTCACTTCCCATGTTTTCTGGTCTCCCGTGATTTATTATCGTGATTTTTCATTTATACATGACCATATTGTATAAAAACCTTTAAAAATCTATGATACAATTCGGTCATATATATACTAAAATGTAACAAAATTTCAAATAGATGACTGAATTGTATCCTTAAATTATCATATATGACTAAAATGTATCATTATATTCTATTTTTATTGTTGATTTAAAGATACAATCAGGTCATGTATTCTAATTTTATGATACAATATAGTCATGTATAGGCTATTTATTAC
>NZ_ANBM01000007.1 GCF_002100115.1 Anaerovibrio sp. JC8
TTTGCGGCCCTTTTTCTTTTATTAATTTACTTCCGATAATTTATACTTATCGGAAGTAAAAATAAATGCTGGTAGCTTCACATATTCCCCCGCTATACATATGCATATAAAGGTATTTAAAATAAGATATTTTTACAGTTTTAAAATTTGGGGGTCAAAAGGGGGCAAAGTATTTAATGGTAACAATTTGGTAATTAATTTAAAATATTATCGTCTTTATCAGAATTTTCTTTTACAAATTGATTAAATTAATTTATTATAATAACAGAAGATGAATAACATCAAAATTAATAAAGTCGCCCTACAATGGAGTGGATGAAAGGGTTAAACAATATGAGTACACGTCAAGTTGGCATTATTGACGAAAAAACTATAAAGCTTTTGGGACTTGATATTGCGCCTGGCACACCTATATTGCTTGGCAACAGCAATATTCTGCACATGAAGGAAAGCCATCCGAAAGCCTTTGAAAAGTATTTTACTCTTATTGAGGATATTTTAAAGGCTCCGGATTATGTTAATCGTAATCCGAAAGATAACTCAATAAAATATATAAAAACCATGGCTGATCATATAGTAATAGGTGTTCGTGTTTCCACTAAGGGCAATGCTTTTGCACGTACTATTTTTACCATCGAGGAATGGAAATTCAAACAATATGCTGATGGAGGATATTTAAAAGAGCATTCAAAAAAGACGTAACCGTAAGGTTACGTCTTTCGTTTCCGAAGCCAAGGCAGGGTGACTATCCTGCATCTCCTAATCAGACCTCGCGATCATCCGGCGACGGCTGCCAGTTCCGTCCTCAGTGGCCTCTCTTGTGTGACTATATTATCATACTTTTTATTATTGTGTCAATTCTACCTTATACTAGTTTAATTTATCTATTAGCTCTTTAGCCTTTTCTGGATTATCCTTTAGCAAATGAGCGAATTGCTTTATAAGTTCCCATTCCTCATCTGAGGCTCTGGTGGAGCGCATTTTTCGCTCAGTTCCATCATGTGCTTTAGGACGACGACCTGCCCCTTCCCTTTTACCACCCCAGTTGGATTCTGACATAATAAATTCCTCCCATTCTATGGTTAATTTATACGAGATTCAGTTCATTACGTATCGCAATTACTCACGCTGTAATGTATACGTATTACTCCCGCCTTGGTTCATCCCATTAAAATATGTAGTATTGTTCATTCCATAGTGAACTGCGTATGTTATACCTCCGCCACCGTCATGAGTTCCTACTACTTGTATTTCACCAGTTGTTGGGACAGTGAAGGAAACTGGCTTATTTTTTATCATGAATGGTTCGCCTAAGGGAGTATCATTAGCCAAAATCTGTACATAATCACCATCTTCCGCTGCGTAGTCCCATACCAAAAGATTAGTTGTTGTCTCTTCGCTGGAATGACTAATTACAATATCTCCCCCAACATAATTGCCATCTTGTTGCAGTAATTTGGTTCCCGGTGCCAATGTGGTAGATATATGACTTTCCAAAGCTTCTTGTGCTGCGGGACTGTTATCTACCTTTGCCTTAGTAGATATGTTGAAAGCATAAAAAAAACCTATCAACAAGACAGCCAAAAATATCCAAGACCCTTTCTTTATTCTCTTGGTATATGGATGTACATACTGCCTATTTTTAGTTTCAGTACCATACTGAATTGATTCACTGTTTTGAGATAAGTTTTCCTGGGTAATTGATTTTTCTGTTGATTCCTTTTTAAAAAAATTCATACCAAGTCACCTTCAGTTAATAATACTGTTCATCATCTTTGTAATAAACTACAGGATGCTTTTTAAGATAAAGGCACATAATATAACGACAAACGATAACCTGAACTATCATCAAGAATACTGTAATCTCATATCGTGGGCTGCCAGTAACTGCAAAGCCCTGCTCTAAAATAAATTCAGCCAATGCAGCGATAAAAAGATTCATCATCAGCATTATAGTAAAAGGGTAAAGCCAAGGAAATTTATAATAACATCTTCTAAAAACTGGTATAAATCCTGTTAACATAACAATGAAGCTCATAGAACCAAAAATCGCAAAACCAGCTGTTATACCTACAAAGCCACTGCTAATCATTCCAGGAATATCATGAAAAATCAGCATAAATAATGCAAATCCAGCGATAAATAGCATGAATATTAAAAAAAGAAACCAAGAATACATAAAAAAATCTTTTAGTCCTTTTCCCATATCACTATACCCCCCGAATATCTTCTTCTGTAATAGTAATCAAGTCTTCCTTGGATAACTTAGATTTACCGCTAAGGCGTAGAGCCTGATTATTTAATGATCGTTCAAATACATTACGCACATGACGGCCGTTACCAAAATGCGTATCCTGTTTTGCGATGACCAGATGCTCCTGCAAAACCTTTTTACCTTTATCATTCAACACATATCCCTGTGCCGAATACATACCATCGGCAATCTGCATAAGCTCATCAACAGTATAATCAGGGAATTCAATAATATTTGGAAAACGAGAATGTAGCCCCACGTTTTTAGTCAGGAAATGTCTCATATCGTCATTGTAGCCAGCCAATATAACTACCAAATTGTCCCGGTTATCATCCATCATTTTGACCAATGTATCAATCGCTTCCTGTCCAAAATCGTTTTGACCGCCCTGAGCAAGTGCATAGGCTTCATCAATAAACAATACGCCTCCTAAGGCACTTTCAATTACTTCCCTTGTTTTTATAGCAGTTTGCCCTACATAACCAGCTACTAATCCAGATCTGTCAGTCTCCACCAGATTATTGGTTTTGATGACATTCATATTATATAAGACATTAGCCACAGTTCTTGCCATCATAGTTTTGCCGGTGCCTGGATTGCCGGTAAAAATCATGTGCATAGTTTGGGTGTTATCTGTCTTTAGACCAACCTTCTTCCGCTCTGCCTGCAGCTTCAAACGGGCATTCAAACTACGAATATATTTTTTTACTGATCCCAAACCAATAACTTTGTCGAGTTCCCTATCCAAATCAAATTCAGGAATATTGGTGAATCCAAAATCCTCTGGCATAAGAAGCTCCATATCATCCCCGGGATTTTTAACAATACGTTGGGATTGATTTAATATGGCCTTTTCAATAAGATTTCGAACTAACCGGCCATTGCCGCTGTCTTTTTTGTCTTTACTTTGGCTCAGCTCGAATTGGTGTCGTAACCCATCCTCACATGCGGCTGAAAGACTATAGCCCTTGGATTTGGTGGCAATTTGGGCAATTTTATACATTTCATCTACTGTATAATCATCAAAGTGCACCACATTAGGAAATCTGGATTTTAATCCGGAATTTGTCTTTAGAAATTCTGACATTTCTTCATCATATCCGGCCAGGATAACCACAAGATTATCACGATTGTCCTCCATGGCTTTCACTAAGGTATCGATTGCTTCCAAACCAAAAACATCACTCTGGTTACGGCACAAAGCGTATGCTTCATCAATAAATAACACACCACCCAAGGCACTTTTTATTACAGTAGATGTTTTTACCGCTGTGTGGCCTACATATTCAGCAACCAAATCAGCCCTTGTTACTTCACAAAGATGCCCGGATGAAAGCACACCTATGGCTTTCAGATACTTGGCCACTATTCTTGCTATAGTGGTTTTGCCGGTGCCGGGATTGCCCGTAAAAATCATGTGCATTGACAGTTCAGACCTTTTCAGGCCTTTGCGCTCACGTAAATGCTGAACCTTGTAATTGTTTTCCAAATTAAGGATATATTCTTTTACCTCGGTCAGCCCTACCACCTGTTCCAACTCGTGACGGGCTTCGTCGATGGCTGCGCTATTGTATTTATTCGTATAATCAATTAATTTAAGGATGGTACCATCACTCAGGGTAACAATATACCCGTCGTTGTAGCTTATTTTGCTTTCAGCAGCATTTGTAATCTTTTTCTGTAATACCATCTCGGTCAAAGGTTCATAGAGCTGCTCATCGATGTGTTCAGATAATGCTTTCACCCCACGATTTACTTTATACTGTGCAATAATTTCATTAATTAATGAATTATCAAAAATAATTGGAATATTTAATTTTTCATTACATTTTAATTTAAAATCAATTAATAATTGTGTACCTAAGGCAATTTTTTGCTCTTGTGAGAATGGTTCCAGAACTATGACATCATCTATTTCTTTAATAATTTTATTGCCTAATGATGATAGTACATTATTTTTATCACAGGTTGATGTAAAAATGAAAAATTTGCCATTAGCAGAAATCTGTGATACAAGACCTTTATCCAATACTCCGGCAGCTTCCATCAGACTACCGTTAAGCATCATATATCGTTTAGAAAGCTTATAATAACCCACTGTAATAAGCTGGTACAATATATCCAATTGTGCAGGTGAAGCTTTGTCTATAGCCTCGAAAGCAACGGATTCTCCTTTGGCATTCAAGGCTTTATATAAATCAGACATAAAAAGGTTGTTTGTTGAATCACCATCATAATCCGAAAAATTCACCAGAGACACTTCTGCTTTTTTAAATACCTTTTTCTTTTTTAAAATATCACTAATACAACGTACGGCAAAAAGCTTCCCACGACTTTCATGCCCAACAATAAGCATCACATTACGAGGCTTATTGTTATCAAAGCCACGAACGTAGGGCCTCTCAAATGCTTTACAAAGAGATGTTATATCTTCTTCTGAACCAATCCATTGTTTTTTTAGTTCATCTCCCAAATAAGCAAAAGTATCATTGGCTGGAGAATTAGTCTTACTTTCCGTTGTAACAGAGTTGTTTTTTGTGGAAAATATGGACGTATTTATAGATACAGGTCTGTCATTATTTGCGGGTGCAGTGGCAAGATTTCCATTGGAATAGCTAGGTGAAGTTGTAGAATAATAATTATTGGCAGGCTTTTCACTCTCAATAAAGCCGTGTTTCTGCAAACATTCTATGATTTGGTATTCCGGGAACCAAAATTTTATAAAATTTTCGATTTTCTCGTTCATGATATGCACCTTTTTAACTGGATTTATGTTTAAATCAAAACGCTATTTCCTTTTCACTACATTATAACATAATAAAAATAAGCTGTGACAATATGGTTACATATATTATCACAGCTTATAACTTCTTATTTAAAATCTACAAATTCGTTTATCTTGGCCCCGCCCTTGGTCATTGGTTCCACAAAGCTGCGATGGAGATTTACCACAATTACATGAGGCTTATCTGCTTCACCTAGACACTTGTTAAAGGCCACAGCGAAATCATCCGGTGTGGATACACTGTAGGAATCAATACCAAAGCTCTTGGCATAGGCTGCGTAATCCATATTATAGTCCAGCTCACAGGCAATGTAGCGTTTGTTGTAGAAAACGGTCTGGAGCTGACGGATCATGCCCAGGCTGGTGTTATTCACGATGATGGAAATAATCGGCAAATTAAGTCTGGCTATGGTGTAATACTCATTACCAGTCATTTTTATACCGCCATCACCAGCTACATGAATCACCCGACGTTTACTGCCACTGGTTACATAAGCCACCTGGGCACCCATGGCAGCCGGCAGGCCATAGCCCATGGTTCCCAAACCACCTGAGGTAAACCAGGTCCGGGGCTCTTCAACCCGTAAATGCAGGGCACACCACATCTGATGCTGGCCCACATCAGTGGCAAAGGCAAATTCCTTGCCCTGGGTTGCTTTTACAATATGATGCAAAGCCCATGGCAATGTAAGACGATTTACATCATAATCGTAGGCAAACTCGTCCTTCCAGGAATGAATTTCCTCCCACCATTCATCCAGCTTTTTCGCTGGCTCCCGCCTCATCAGCATGGCCAGAATGGTCTTCATATCACCGGCCAGTCCAATGGAGCTTGGGATATTTTTATCAATTTCCGCCGGGTCAATATCAATATGGATAAACTTGGTATTGGCTGTGTATTTGTCCACATTGCCCGTCAGTCGGTCCGCAAAACGGCTGCCCAGGGAAATAATCAGATCAGCCCGATATACTGCACTGTTGGCCGCCTTTTTTCCATGCATTCCCGTAAAGCCTAAGGCATTGGGATGTGACATTGGCACACCGCCGATTCCCATAAGGGTAAACACTATAGGCAGATTATAATGCTCCGCAAAGGCAATAACCTCTTTGGTGGCCCCTGCCGAAACTACACCACCGCCTACAATAACTACTGGCCGCTCAGCTTCGCAAATAACCTGGGCCGCCTCAGCAGCACAGATTTTAAAGTCTACATCAGGCTCCCCTGGTTTCTTCGGGATAATTTCCTCCTTGGCAAAAGGTGCCTCGTTTAGCAGAATATCCTTTGGAATATCTACCAATACAGGGCCAGGACGGCCGCTTTTGGCAATTTTAAAAGCCTCCCGCAGGGTTTCTGCCAATACCTTTGGACTCTTAACCTTGAAATTATGCTTGGTAATAGGCATGGTTACACCCATTATATCCGTTTCCTGGAAGGAGTCAGTTCCCAGCAGGCTGGTATCCACCTGACCGGTTATTGCCACTATAGGAATGGAATCCATAAAGGCCGTGGCAATACCAGTTACCAGATTGGTAGCCCCGGGACCGGAGGTGGCTATACACACGCCTACCTTTCCTGTGGCCCGGGCATAGCCGTCCGCCGCATGAGCTGCATTCTGCTCATGGGTTACCAGCACCTGATTTATATTTTTCTCATCATATAGGGCATCATAAAGAGGAAGAATCATTCCTCCCGGATAACCAAACAGGGTGTCTATACCCTGCTCCTTTAATATTTCAACAACTATCTGGGCACCCTTCATGTGAGCATACCTCCATTAGAGATTAGAGGCAGTCAATTACTGCCTGAGTCATAGCAGCCGTGTCAGCCTTCTTGAAGCCGTCATGCCACAAATCTGCTGTCCGCCAGCCAGCAGCCAAAGCCTTGTCCACTGCCTGCTCAATGGCCACTGCAGCTTTTTCTTCCTTAAGAGAATAACGAAGCAGCATAGCCGCTGACAAAATGGTACCAACCGGGTTGGCAATACCCTTGCCGGCAATATCCGGTGCGGAGCCGTGAATTGGCTCATACAGGCTGGTCAGTTCACCAATGGAAGCTGATGGCATCATGCCGATGGAACCACCCAATACAGCTGCCTCATCACTTAAAATATCACCAAACAGATTACCGGTGAGAATTACATCAAACTGGGTTGGTCGTACTGCCAGCTGCATAGCCGTATTATCCACATAGAGATTGTTCAGCTCCACCTCAGGATAATCCTTGGCCACTTCGGCAACTGTACGGCGCCACAGACGGGAGGTAGCCAGTACATTGGCCTTGTCTACGGAAGTCACCTTGCTGCGGCGCAGCTTGGCGGTTTCAAAGGCCAGCTTGGCAATGCGTTGTACCTCAGGAACGGAGTAATTCTCCAA
Organism: Anaerovibrio sp. JC8; assembly: GCF_002100115.1. Classification (GTDB taxonomy): domain Bacteria; phylum Bacillota; class Negativicutes; order Selenomonadales; family Selenomonadaceae; genus Anaerovibrio. The sequence goes on from NZ_ANBM01000007.1 coordinate 7,413, forward strand.
ATCCCAGGCTCTTTCAGCTCCGTTATGCTGCTCAGACTCGCATTTATCACCAAAATAAATGCCTCCAACAAGCTCACGGACAATAACAATATCACAGCCCTTGATTCTGTCAGGCTTTAACGGGGAATACTCCACCAGAGAGTCTGCAACCTTAACTGGACGAAGATTGGCGTACAGGCCCAGCCCTTTTCTAAGGCCTAAAATAGCCTTCTCAGGCCGGAGCTGTGGGTCCACATTGTCCCATTTGTCGCCGCCAACAGCGCCAAACAGTACACCATCAGCTGCCTTGCAGGCCTCCAGGGTATCCTCCGGCAACGGTACCCCAAACTTATCATAGGCAGTACCACCAGCGTCCTTATACTCATATTCAAGGTCCAGAGAGAACTTCTCTGCAACCTTCTTTAATACTTCTACGGCGGAATCAGTTATTTCCTTGCCGATTCCATCACCGGGAATAACTACTATCTTTTTCGCCATTATTTCTTCTCCTTAATATAATTAATCAAACCGCCTGCCTTGGCAATTTCCTGCACAAAGCCCGGAAGTGGCTGGGCGTGGAAGGTTTCCCCGGTAGTGAGATTTTCAATAACACCGGTGGATGGGTCCACCTTCAATTTATCCCCATGACTAATTTTCTTAACATCATCACCGATTTCCAGCAGCGGCAAACCGATGTTGATACCGTTTCTGTAGAAAATACGGGCAAAATCCGCGGCAATTACCACAGGAACCCCGGCAGCCTTAATTGCCACCGGCGCGTGCTCACGGGAGGAGCCACAGCCGAAATTCTTGCCCCCCACCATAATGTCACCTTCAACCACATTGGCCGCAAAAGGTGCGTCCTGGTGTTCGTCACTGTCTTCCATACAATGAGCCGCCAAATCCTTGGGATCAAAGGAGTTTAAATACCTTGCGGGAATGATAACATCAGTGTCGATATTGTCACCATACCGCCATACCTTGCCTTCATGTGCCATATTATTCAACCTCCTCTGGAACTGCAATCCGTCCAAGAATAGCGCTGGCAGCAGCTACATAAGGACCGGCCAGATAAACCTCGGAATCTACATGGCCCATACGGCCTCTAAAATTACGGTTAGTGGTAGATACTGCCTTTTCCCCGGCAGTCATGATACCCATGTGGGCCCCAAGACAAGGACCACAGGTTGGAGTGCTGACAGCACAGCCGGCTTCTACAAATATATCCACGAAGCCTGCATGAATGGCGTCCATATATACCTTCTGGGAGCCAGGAATAATAATGCAGCGCACATCAGGATGTACCTTGTGTCCCTTAAAGACCTCTGCTGCCTGCTCAAGATCCTCGAAACGGCCATTGGTACAGGAGCCAATAACCACCTGGTCAATCTTGATTTCGCCAATCTCAGATACAGGGTGGGTATTCTCCGGCAAATGAGGGAATGCCACCACTGGAGTCAGCTCAGACAGATTAATTTCAATAACCTGGTCATACTGGGCGTCAGCATCTGCCTCCACCGGTGTAAAATCATAATCTACACGGCCCTTGACATATTCCTCGGCAACCTTGTCATAAGGGAAAATTCCATTCTTGCCGCCAGCCTCAATGGCCATGTTGGCAATGGTCAAACGGTCTGTCATGGTCAGCTCTGCAACGCCTTCTCCGGCAAACTCCAGTGACTTGTACAGAGCCCCATCCACACCGATTTTTCCGATAAGTGTTAAAATAACATCCTTACCACAGATATTCTTTGGCTTTTTGCCGGTCAGTTCAATCTTGATGGTCTTGGGAACCTTGAACCAGGCTTCACCAGTGGCCATGGCTACACCAAGATCAGTAGAGCCTACACCAGTGGAAAAAGCATTTACGGCGCCGTATGTGCAGGTATGGGAATCCGCTCCAATAATGCACATGCCAGGTGCCACAATGCCCTTCTCCGGCAATATAACATGCTCAATGCCTACCCGGCCCACTTCAAAATAGTTCTTAATTTTGTTTTCCTTGGCGAAATCCCGCACAGTTTTCGCCAGACCAGCCGCCTTAATATCCTTGTTTGGCGTGAAATGGTCAGGCACCAGGGCAATTTTTGTATTATCAAATACCGGACGGCCTATCTTGGCAAATTCCTTTATGGCCGGCGGTGCAGTTACATCATTGGCCAGTACCATGTCCAGCTTACAGGTAATAAGCTGACCCGGTACCACAGATTCCAGTCCTGCATGCTGGGCCAGAATCTTTTCGGTCATGTTCATACCCATTGTTTGTCCCTCCTAAATGCACAGTTCATTTTTCAAAAAACGGCTTACACCAGAATATGGCGTAAGCCGTTCTACATTTAGACTATTCTATATTTGAGGAAGAAAACCTCTTTTAAACTTAATTAGTCTTTGGAAAGGTCAGCTCCATCCTTCAGCCAAGACATCATGCCACGGAGCTTGGCGCCAACCTCTTCAATCTGATGCTCAGCATTCAGACGGCGCATAGCATAGAAGTTAGCCCAGCCGGCAGCACGGTTGTCAGTGAGGAACTTGTTGGCAAAGGTACCATCCTGAATTTCCTTCAGTACCTGCTCCATAGCCTTGCGGCTTGGCTCACCAACTACACGAGGACCGGATACATAATCACCGAACTCAGCAGTATTGGAAATGGACTTGCGCATCTTGGCCATACCGCCCTCATACATGAGGTCAACAATGAGCTTCATCTCGTGGAAGCACTCGAAATAAGCAATCTCTGGCTGATAGCCTGCAGCCACCAGAGTTTCAAAGCCGTTCTTGATAAGGGAGCAAACGCCACCGCAGAGAACAGCCTGCTCACCAAAGAGGTCGGTTTCAGTTTCTTCTCTGAAGGTAGTCTGGATACAGCCGGAACGGGTACCGCCGATACCGCGGGCATAAGCCAGTGCAAGCTCAAATGCATGGCCGGTAGCATCCTGCTCTACAGCGAATACATCCGGAACACCGCCACCCTCAGTGAAGGTACGGCGTACAAGATGGCCAGGACCCTTTGGAGCAACCATGAATACGTCTACATCCTTTGGTGGAATAATCTGCTGGAAATGGATATTAAAACCATGTGCAAAGGCAAGAGCTGCACCAGACTTCAGATTAGGAGCGATTTCATTCTTGTAAACCTCAGCCTGCTTCTCGTCTGGAATCAGAATCATGACAATATCTGCTGCAGCGGTAGCCTCACCAACTGGCAGGACCTTCAGACCCTTGCTCTCAGCAACTGCCTTGGAACGGGAACCTTCATAAAGACCTACAACCACGTTCAGGCCGCTTTCCTTCAGGTTCAGTGCATGAGCATGACCCTGGGAACCATAACCGATAATGGCAACGGTCTTATCCTTAATAACTTCCCAATTAACATCCTGATCATAAAAGATTTTTGCCATAATACTCTCTCTCCTCGCAATATTCTAGTATAGTATGCTCCCCCCGCTCCAGACCGGTAAAGCCAGTCTGAATGACCTCCAAAACCTTGTAGGAGGAAAGAACCCGGTTAAAGGCCTTCACCTTGTCCTCACTTCCAGTGATTTCAAAAATCAATGTGGTGGGCTGCACATCAATGACACGGGCTCCGAAAAGCTCGGCCATTTTTAACACATCCAGCCGGTTGGTGTCATCTGCCTGAACCTTGATAAGGGTCATAATCCTGCATACGGAAGAGCCTTCATTGAGGCGCTTGACCACTTCTACGTCCGGCATCTTGCCCAACTGCTTCAAAACCTGATCAACGATGTTTTCATCACCGCTGACTACTACTGTAATACGGGAAAACTCGCTTTTTTCCGTTTCCCCTACAGTCAGGCTTTCTATGTTAAACTCTCGCCGGGAAAACATGCTGGCTACTCTCACCAACACACCTGGCTGGTTTTTAACCAATACAGATAAAACATGCTTCATAAAATCCTCCAACTAAAAAAGCCCCCATTGCCATAAGGCAACAGGGGCGATGTCTCGCGGTACCACCCTGCATTATACTCAACCTTCATTAACGCTGAACCACGTCAACGCCTCCTCTGCAACTTGTGCAACTCGACGTTGAAGCTCATGGGTGATGTCCAAGCTTTGCTTAATATCGGCTTCCAGCAACCCGACTCTCTGTAAAAAAACTACTACTCTTCGTCCCATTCATTGCCATTCACAAAATATCATGTTGTATCTGCTTACTTTAGTTCAAAACCTCGTAAACATGTGTATATTATTACGCTATTAAACACTTTTGTCAACATATTTTGGCATATTTTTGTAAAATAAATGTAAAATTTGAAAAAAATGTACAGTAGAGTTGCACACAAGTTCATGAAAAATATAGCAATAAAAATGGAGTGCTTACATGAGGAACGTGTTGGATTTATGTGTTGAAGATTATTCAGAAATAAAAAAGATGTGTAGACTATATGAGGACGTATTTTGCATCGGTACTTAGCAAATCCAAGCTGAAAGCGCAGGATGAGCTTAGTATCCGCTATGCAAACTAGTGAGCGCAAGCGTTCCGAATATAGTCTACACATCGTTGAATAAAATATAAAATTTTTAAAATTTACTCTGCTGCAACATCCACGTCATCGCTCATAATTACTTCATCACTATTGTCCACCACACTGTCAGGAGCAACAGTAATAGTAGTATTCTCTATCTTTGCTTCCTCAACATTGATGCCGGTATCTTCAACAGTAATAAATCTGATGCCATCTCTGGAATCCTTTGGAATGTAACCACCATAGCGGATTTTTTTGCTTTCCTCAGTTACTTCCTTGGATTCAGCATTTATAACCTCTGTCGTTTCCTTGATTTCAATAATTACATCAGTAATAATCTTGGAAGGCTCTGTGGTAGGAGCTACAGTTGGCTCGGCTACAGGAGTTGTGGTTGGCTCACTGACTGGAGTCGTAGTAGGCTCACTGACTGGAGCTGTAATTGGCTCAGCTGTTGGAGTCTTAACAGGCTCACTAACTGGAGCAGTACTTGGTTCGACTACAGGAGTCGCAGCAGGTTCACTGGCAGGAATTGTACTTGATCCAGTTGTTGGCACAGAACTGGATCCTCTGGAAGGAACGGTGCTTGTAGTTGGAGTTGGCTCTACCGCCTTAACAGTTAACTCATTATTAAAGATAATATCATAATTGCGAGTATTACTCTTCTTAGGTGTAAATACTGGATTAGTAAAGTCTGTACTATTTTTATCAGTATAAGTACCAACGGCTAATTTTTCATTATCAGCACCACTCTTTACATTATCCAATTTAACATCAAAAGTACCGGAAGTGGTATCACCAGCCACATAGCCTGTAACGCTCACAGCATACTTGCCCTTTTCAGAAGTAGTACCTAATACTCCACCCTTAAGAGGCGCATCACCATAGTTTTTGGTACCTGTAGATTTAACAGTGAGCTTAGCAGGATTTACCGTCATGGTTCCCTTGCTGCCCTTGTTAGTGTCAAAGATAACATTATAGTTTTTCAAGTTATTAAAGGTATTGTCTTTAAAGCCAGCCTTTTCTAAATCATAAGCAACAATATTTCCTTTGCTGTCAGTTATTACATTGGAGTTAGCAGTGATATCACGGTTTTCCTGTTTTTTATCATTATGATAAACATCATCATTAGCTGTTAATGATGTAATATTCATCTTATTGATGGCTACATCAGATGGAAGGGAATCCCAGCTTTTCAGACTACCATCATTCAGTTTATCCTTTTCTGTGGCAGTACCAGTTGCATTGGCGTCATTCTTGCTGGCAGCAGAATAGGTATAGGTCGCAGAAGTACCATTTATACTATCTCCATACTGCTTGGAGCCGTCAATATTGATATACAAATCAGCCTTCTTGACGGTCAGCTTATTGGTAATCTTACCAGTATAATTATGATTTATTTTTTCAGACTCGCTAAACTTAGTATTGGTTACACTAGGATTTGTAAAATGAGCTGATGTATTAGTAGTATCAGTATATACGCCCACTGCAAGCTTATTATCATCCCCAGCATCCCCAGTATAGGCAATATCCTTAAAATCAGCTTCCAATGCAGGATTGTCACCAGCTATATAACCTTCAATTTTGACAGAATAGTTGCCATTTTTGCTGGCTTCTGCCACAGTTTTGCCAACTACACCGCCCTTAAGAGCATCCTGACCATAAATCTTCTCACCTTCAACTACCATATTGATAGTTTTAGGGGTAACAGTTACTTTACCATTACTGCCCTTGGCCATGTCAAAAATAAGGTTATAGTTGTTTTCCAGTGTCTTAAGTACCTTATTGGTATCGTCTACACCAGAGATTTCCGCCTTGGATAATGTATAGGCATCCTCGATAAACTTGCCACTTTCATCATAATGGCCAATAACATCAGTACCAGTAGTAATGGTTTTTTCACCAGTGTCTTTGTTATTATGGGATACAGTCATGTCAGCAGCCAAAGCAGTAACAGTATCTTTATTAAGTGCCTTGGCATTATCTTTGGTAGTCAGGGTTGTTTCCCAGCTCTTCAATTTGCCATTATTCAGCTTATCATCAGCAGTATCAGTGTTTTGACCATGGGCATAATACTTATAGCTGCCCTTGTTAACGGTATCACCATATACCTTGGTGCCAACGATATCAACCAAAAGATCCGCCTTATTTACGGTTAATGTATCTTTAAATTCAACATTATAGTTATAGTTGTTATCCTTACGGTTAAAGGTTGGGTTTGTAAAATCATCTACATTGTCATAAGTGTCGACTCCCAGCTGATTCTTATCGTTCTTGTATATTGCCACGCTACGGTCTATAGCAAATACAGAATCAGCGGTATCGTCACCAATAAAGTCATCGGCACCAAATGTCATTGTGTACTTTCCGGCTTTATCCTCAGCATTGGTTGCAACACCTTCAACAGCATTTTCACCATAAGTCTTTTCACCGGTTAAGGTGGCAGTAACAGTCTTTGGAGTAATAATCATGCGGGCATCGTCATGAGTGTAATAACCATGCTGTGGTGACCACATGGTGGAATTATCATAAGTGTAAACAGAAGAATGGCTGGTATCGGCATTGGCACTACCGGACTTGATTACCCAGTCGCTGGCTTTATAGCCACCCATTACATCCTTAACGAGGCCGTATCTTGGATTGGTGGAGTATACATTCTTGCCATCACCATTATCGAAGAATGCACCGCCATAATAATTAGCAACATCAGTAGTCATAAGATTATGCACTGTACCATCGTATTCATACTGACGATTGATATTAATCCACTTCATGAAGTGGTTCAGCAATGGTGTGGAGGAATTATTATAAATAGTCCAGCCATTGCCGGTATTTTTATTTGCATCCCCAGTCCACTTTGTATCATTGGTATTCTGGGCCTCATGTAATGTTTTAGCTGTAATGCCAGCTACAGCAACGTCATTTCCTATAGCTTTGTCCTGAGCGGCAATTTTAGTTCTGTCATTTTCAGTAGTAACATAAAAACTGTTATTAATAGTACCACCGGTATATTCGCCAGTAAATGCACCAATATTGCTTGATGTTCCATCTGTCTTTACCTGTCCAGCGTTGTATACCTCATTTATGGAACCACCAGACATAGAGCCCACAACACCACCTACGTTTTCTGTACCGGTTACAGTGGCATCTCTATAGGCTAGACGATTGTAGTAAGTACGGGTATTTTCAGGCACAGCTTTTAGCTGTTCTGCTGTAATTATCTCAGTACCATTTTTTAACCACGTTTGCTTAGAGTGATCATATGTGTAGGAGACAATACCAGATTCGTTTTTAACCGTAAAACCATAGTATTCTGCATCATTTGTACTACTTTTAAGTACAGTATTATTGTCTGCATTATAAGCCTTGGCAATTTCACCACCGCTCATATTGCCCACAACACCGCCTACATTGGTGGTTCCGGATACGTTGCCGGCATTATAGGATTCCTCCACCTTGCCACCAGACATGAAGCCGATAATACCACCAACATTGTCACCACCAGTAACCTGGCCATACACAGAGGTACCAGCACCAACAGAAGCTGTATCAACGACAGAGTTTTTACTTAAAGCAGCATCCTCATTGGTATTATAGGACCACTTAACAGTACCAGATGCAAGGTCGCCTACAAGTCCGCCTACATTGTTAGTACCCTGAACCTGGCCGTTGGACTTAGACTCAATAACAGCTTCCTTTTCGATACCTGTAGCATCCTTATTGGTTGAAGCTAAGGAGCCTACTAAACCACCAGCATTTTTGCCAGTGGATTTTATAACACCATAGCCCTCATTTACAGTTTCCTTTATAGTTTCAGTGTCGCTATAAAAGCCATTATTGCTGCTCTTATAGACGTTATATACACTACCTTCTTCAGAACCGCCTTCAGCTACGCCAGAAAGATTACCAGCTAAGCCACCTACATTATCATGTCCGGACACCTGGGCACCGTTATTGGAAAAACGAATGGTACCATCAGCCAAATTGCCTACGATACCGCCTACATTATCATTTCCAGCAACATTATCAGCATTCAGAGTCTTGGTAGTAGCCTTATCATACTCAGTAACCCGCTTGCGGACACTAATGCTGCTGAACTTGCTATGATCAGAAGCACTGCCCGCAATACCACCAACATTATCATGGCCAATAATATTGGAGTCAACTAAATTAACGGACCAGAAAGAAGCCCCCTTGGCAACACCAAACAGACCAATATTATTCTCGTCTGAACGATTAATGGATAAATCAGTAATAGAATAGGTATTGGAACCACCATGGCCTGTAAAGCTGCCATGGAATACATTGTTTGTGGATCCAATAGAATTAAAGCCTTTACCGCCATTCCAATTCTTGGTATCAGCAGCACCAAAGCTGGTACCCTGAGCATATGAACCACCCATATTGGACTTGTTTGAATACTGAATAGCCTCCATCTGATAGAGGTTATTTACCAGCATATTGTAGCTCTGGTTACGGATATCACGAGTTTTGGTTACAGCCTCTTTGGCATCATTACGGCTAAATTCATTAAAGCTCTGGGCCACCTTGGACTTATAAGCTGCAGCTTCTTCAGAATACTTGGTGTAATCCTTCTGAGTGTATGTTTCGGCACCGGTATTGGCCAGCCCCAAGTCAGCAACCTTGGCGCCATTAATATCCTTTTTTACTCCATCCACATCATGCTCAACAAGGTCAGGATTATAATATATACCTACACTGTGTGAAGCTATCTGTGCTGCATCGTCATTATTAAGATATACCTTGGCAGCTTTGTTATCAGCATTTATATCATCTGCATTCTGGTCTGCCCGCAGGGTTATGGAACCTTCACGGGTACTGCTTTCTCCTTCCACAGAGAATTCTTCGGTACCCACTGTCTTGTCACCGGAAAGAGTTGTAGAGGTCACAGCCTGCAAGGAGCCCTTATTCCCTACTATGATATCTCCATCAGCCACCAGCTTAATGACGTTGTTGGCTACTGAAAAGCCGGTAGCAAATTCAATACCATCAAGATTAAGGGCGGAATTATCCACCTGTTCCTTTAATTTCGCCAGCATACCATCAGCACCGGTAAGATAAGAGCCATTGGTGGAAGCATTTATTGAACCATTTATAGTGATATTGTTATTTGTCGCGTTACTCTGGCTGAAATACAGTCTGCCATTGTTATAAAATTCATCGGCATTAATTTCTGCAGTGGAAAGAACCACTCCGGCTGCATTGACAGCAGATCCCTCGTAAAACATAATTCCATTTGGATTTACCAGCAGGAAGGAACCGATTGAATTAATTTGGCCGGCAATTTCAGACATACCACCAGCAGCATTTACCCTGTTCAGGGTCATGGCTGCCACGTTTGGCTTGCCATTAAGAGTTTGAACAAAATTTACGGTAGCATCCTTACCTACGTTAAATGACTCCCAATCAATAATAGCCCGCTTGGAGGTCTGAAATACATTCAAGGTATGACTATCATCTATTTTATCGAATGATACTTCGCCCATTTTTGTACCATCAGCACTCTGCGCTATTTTTCCATCCGTTGGCAAAGCAGTCACATCAGGCACTGCGTACCCGATTCCCATTGGCCCACACAATACGGAAGCAGTGGCAAGGCCAATAAGTATTTTCTTTTTTAAATAATTATTCTTACTCACTTTATACAATTTCTCCGTTTAATTACTTATTAAGCTTAAATTTTCTTTACAGCCTGGAACCACCAGATACCATCAGCATCGTGGCCATAGCTTTCTGAATATGGATTACCCACTGGACGGGCATGATCAATTCTGGCATACCAGTCACCGGACTTCTGATAAATCAGTCCCAGGCCAACGCCCTGCAAATAGCGGGAAGAGTTGGCACCAAATGGATTATTATTTATCACATTAACCCAGCCTGCATCATAAAATGCCGCCAGCTGGAAATTGTTTCCAAGGCTTTGGCGCAATTCCAGTGAGCCCAAAACGCCGTCATCACCGCAGGCCTCACCCTGTGGAAAGGCTCGAACACCGTTATAGCCGGCAATATAAAACTTCTCCGACGAATCAAGATTATTCCATGACTTCTGTCCGGACAAGGTAAAATGGGCGGTCAAATTACTGTTTAACCGTTGAATATGATAAAAATCAAAATTGGTTTTCTGATAAAAGCCTTCTGTATTAAAGACGTCGCCGGCCATGGCATACCGGGTATCCATTACCAGGCGGCCAATAGTGTGCATCACCTTATAGCTGGAAGCGTAGCTTTTGGTCCGATAATCCCCGTCCAGACCAAAACGAATACCAAAGAGGTGCTTGCGGGAATCTGTATCCCAGTAACCAATACGGTCTGTCAAACGGGTAATGCCTGCATTAAATCTGAAATACAGATTATTGTCCAAGGTGCGCTTCATTGGGGTTCTGGTGGTCAGTCGCAAGGTATCTGAATAGCCGTAAGCATGGAGTGGACGATATTTGCCCCCCAGCTCATAGTCAGTACGATAATACTCCAAAGCTCCGAAGGTACCAAAATTTAATATTGGCAGTTCATATTTAATGGAATAGTTCTGCAAATCATTACGTTGTGTACTGCGCATATAACCCAGCTGCAGCTGGTCACCTACATGGCCCACATTATTCCAATGATATAAAACACCGATACGGTTACGGCCGGTGTAAGTGTTGCCGAAATTATCTGCATAAATAAAGCCACCGCTGCGTTCCGTGGTGGTCAGCTTAAATAATGTATTAGCTTCGCCCCGAGTTTCCCCCGGTGACAAAATTCCGTGAGCCTTAACGCCGGGAATGTCATTTAAAATAAGCAGCATCCGGTCAAGTTCATGCTTGTTGATAACTCTATCCTTCTTGGCCCTGTGTGTTAAGCCCTCGGCACGGCCCGTAACCAGCTCCGAGGTGTTGTCAAAGGAAATTTCATCATAGGCGCCTTCCATAACGTCAATTCTGATGTTTCCTTCTGTAATGTTCTGAGTAGGCAGATATGCAATGGTAGTCATGTAGCCATGATCACGATAATAATCAGTAATTGCCTGACTCACCTTCAGCATATCCTCAAAGGTCATTTGCGGCATAATGAAATGATTCACATGCTCCAGCAGCTCCTGGGTTGAATAAATAGTATTACCGCTGAGCTGTATTTCATTGACCTTGACCTTAATTTTATTATCTGCCAGCTGTTGCTGTCCCAGATTAATATCTACCTCTACCTCGTCCGTATCGTTCTTTGGACGCCATTCTCTGTCTTTATTTATATTTGAAGAAATAACACCTGCATCCGGCATAGCCAGTGGAGAGGCACAAACAGCCGGATACGGCAAAATGGCCAGGGACAAGCCCAGGCCTATAAAACCAAACTTCTTGCTCATAACAATTAAGAGTAACTTCCTCCATATTAAAACAATTTATAACATAAAAAGGGCCTTTAGTTAATAAACTAAAGGGTTATGATTAATAATAAATTATATGTTTATTTCAACACCCGAGTAAAAATTATATCACATAATAGTACTATTAGTATGGGTCAAAATGCCTATTTAATTAAAAAGATGTGTAGGCTATATACGGACGTATTTTGCATCGGTACTGTTCCAAATATAGTCTACACATCTTTAATTAAATAAATTATTTATTACCATGTTGTATAGGGCTTTTGTGACAGGCAGGAATTATAATACCGTTTATCATGGGATACTTCCTCCACAATCCAATCCGGAAGATCTATTTCTTCCTCCTCGGAAGAAAGCTCCACCTCTGCCACTATCAGGCCCTCATTATCACCAAAGAACACATCAATTTCCCATATATGGCCCAAGTGCTCCTCTATGTGACGGGTCTTTTCAATTAACGGCCTGTGACATAGATTATCCAACAGCTGGGTGGCTTCCTCAAGTGGAATCTCATATTCCAGCTCCAGCCGGGACAGGCCCTCAGTCTGGCCTTTAATTGTAAGGTAGCCTTTATTTCCTTTGGTCCGCACCCGCACAGTCCGTTCCTTGTCCGTACAGAGATAGCCCTGACGGATATTGACACCCTCATCCACAGGCTGCCATTTGGCTTCATTTATAAGGAATTTGCGCTCAATTTCTACTGCCATTACTGTTCTCCGATTATACGCACCTCAGGATAAAGCTTTACGCCCTTTTCCTTGTATACCCGGTCCTGTACCTCTTTTATAAGGTCCAGTACATCCTGGGCAGTGGCATTGCCGGAATTAACCACAAAGCCGGCATGCTTGGTGGAAATCTGGGCTCCGCCAACCTGCAGGCCCTTTAAACCGGTGCTGTCTATCAGTGTTCCCGCATAATAGCCCTCAGGACGCTTAAAGGTGCTGCCGGCACTTGGCATTTCCAGTGGCTGCTTGCTTTCACGGCGTGCAGTATAATCATCCATTTTGGCCTGAATCTCCTGCTTGTCTCCAGGCTCCAGCTCCAGGGTAATCTCCGCTATAGCCTGACCATTGGCCTGGAATACACTGTGGCGATAGCCAAAATTAAATTCGTCAGGACCATAGGTCAAAACCTTGCCAGTGGCTGTAACGGTCTTAACCTCTCTTACCACGTTTTTCATTTCCCCGTCGTAGGCTCCGGCATTCATGAACACTGCACCGCCAAGAGAACCCGGAATACCGCAGGCAAACTCCATGCCCGACAGACCGTTTTCAGCCGCATACTGGGAAATATGCTTCAAATAAGCCCCGGCACCGGCAATAATTTTATTGCCCTCACAACGCTTGTAGGACATTGGCGCGTGGAATTTTAATACAGCGCCTCTGATTCCTTTGTCCAATACCAGTACATTGGATCCGTTGCCAAGTATAGTAAAAGGTATATCACATTGATTCATGAGCTTTACCACCGCCTGGAGCTGATCCATGCTGCCTGGGAAAATAAGATAATCCGCAGGACCACCAATATTGAAGGTGGTGTGCTTGCTCATTGGTTCATTTATAAAAAACTGTTCTTCAGGTAAAATTTTCTTTATGCCATCAACAAATTCCTGGTTAATTTCCATTCCGTCATATCTCCAATTAGTAGATTTATTCTCAAATAACGTTTTAACTTCTATATTATACTCGTTTCATACCTATTTGAAAAGAGTTGATTGTTGTTACTTCCATTATATTGTATAATCTATTCTATGAGTTAATTTTAAATTATAGGTGAATTAATAATGCGTAAATTTATCGTTGCATTTGTTTCAGTTCTTCTTCTGACTTTAAGCTTTACTGCCCTGTGCGTATTTTTAACCGAGAAAACTGATTTATTTAATTTAAAGAATTTAAAAATAGAGGCTACCTTCACTGAGGAAAACGGCAGCATGACCATGACCTGGACCAAGTACCCTTATCCTTGCTTTTACAAGGTGGATGTATACTCCAAAACCACTGGTAAGGTAGCGGGAAGTGGTGAATATCACCATCTGAAGAACGAATACACCTTTGAAAATTCCTATCATGTGCCGACCACAGCTATTCCTAATTATTACAAGGTCACAGCCTATGGTATTTTCGGCAAATTATCCTCAGATGAAATATTCGTGCCAAATCCAAACTACAACAATCCTATGAGGCCTATACCAATTTACCGATATACCAGGGAAAATCCTGCCAGTCCTATTCCGTATTTTGTTTGGCACAGTATTCCGGATGGAGTCCTCTATGAGTTTGAGCTGCTTTCGGGACCACCGGATGAAGAAAATACCACTACTTTATCAAAGACAAACCATCTGACTTCCACTCAGCAGGTATTTACCAACGGAGTTCAGTTTGATTTGCGGCCGTATCTGAATCAGCCCCGTCTGTACTGGCGGGTACGTGCCCTGAATCTCAGAAAAGAGCCTATCGGCGTGTTCTCGACGGCAGAGCCTATTGTGGTTGATTCCGCCAAGACTATTCCAAATAAACCTTTGCTCAATAACTTTGATGTAATGCCGGATTTCCAGCAGCCAATTTATCCGGTTTATCACTGGATTCCTATGTTTGGTGCCATAAACTATGAGGTGGAGCTAATGGCAGAGCCGCCGTTGGAGGAAAACAACACTGCCCCTACTCCACATCGGGCATGGGCCAAGGTGGTCAACGATTCCTTCAGCTGTTACGATGAGTATCCACGTATGTATGCCGGCAAATACTATTGGCGGGTACGGGCTGTTAATGCCAAGGGAGAAACCATCGGCGTTTACTCAGATACAGATACCTTTGAAATGCCGGCCCACCTGACCAGGCCGTTTGCTGCAGCCTTTGGTGACAGCATTACCCATGGCGGGGGTGCGGTTTCCTTCTCACCATCCAGCATGGAGTACAGCTACACCACCTATCTTGATTTTCCGGCTATTAATATTGGCCGCAGCGGTGATACTTCACGCATGTCCCTGGACCGCTTTGACCAGGACGTGGTGCCTATTAAGCCGATTAATCTTATGATTCTGACGGGCTCCAACTGCCTGCGTAATCCATATATTACAGCTGAAACGGTTATTTCAGATCTGGAAGGTATTTATCAGAAGTGTATTTCCAATGATATCCGGCCAATAATGCTGACCCTGCCGCCTGTAAATCCGGCCAATATTATGCTGGCCTTCAGGACGCCAACAGACCCTAACTGGTACACCAAGATGGTGGCCATAAATAAATACATTAAATCCAAGCCATACTATATTGATTTGGAGCCATATTTCTATGACCCAACCCATACCTTTATGGATCCCGTCTTTGCCAATGACGGTCTTCATCCTGATATAATGGGAAAAATGATTATGGCAGAAATTATCAACCAACATAAAGACGTATTTAAACAGTAGAAGCGTTGATTATGTGGACAATAAGAATACCAGCCGACGAGATTATTCTTCGCCAGCTGGTATTTTTTATTGCGTATTATTTTACCACATTCTTCTCAAGGTAATTGCCGCCATAATGTCTTTGTCATGGCTGCCCTTCTGCAGGGCCAAATCTCCGGCCAGGGTCCAGCCCGGGGCAAATTCAGCCTCGCCACCAAGGGACATAACAAAATGGGTCTTGTCATTCTGGCCACGAAGCTCGTAGCTGTTGTTAGTATCGCCAACATAACCGTAGGTGAGTTTAGGGTCACTGCCCGCAAAGGCGTGCTTTACTCCCAGCCTCATTCCATAGCTGCCATTGCTCAGATAGCGCTTGAATTCAATACCAAGGCCACCGGCGAAATAGGTATTGGACTGGCTGTCCACCCTATGGCCGAAAATGCCGGCACCCTTTTCCGTGTAGCCGTCCTGCCACAGCTGGGACAGCTGTACATTGGCATAAGGACTGATATGCCATGTATTCATGCTCTTGGCATTCAAATCGTATTTATATTCTCCGCCCAGCTCCAGAATACGGCTGTTATAATCAGCCTGGGCCTGCAGACCAAGACCAGTCAGGCGACGGGTCAGATCATTCTTCTGCCAGCCATAATCCAGATATACATAACCGTTATGAGGGCCATTACTGTAGCCTCCATATAAACCAAGGCGGGTGTCCTTTATGCCGTCGTGGGATAAATTATCTGCAAAGGAGAAGCTGCCGTAGCTGACAAATACACCGGACCGCCAGTTCTTGCCATAGGCCCGGTCCCAGCCACCGGCAAGGGTTGTCCCCTGATAATAGCTGGTGCCGCTTCCTTCACCCCAGTTACGGGATGTCTTAAACCAGAAATCATTGTCCACCGGCTGATCCAGCTTCATCTTCATGGTAGGATTCTTGCTGTTGTCATCCCCATCCAATCCTGCCATCGGAACAGCAACCTCCACATCTTTTTTGGCAAAGGCCTCACTAAGTCGTGAAGTGATAATATGGCTGTTCATGGTATTTCTCTGAATGAGATTCATGGTATTTGGCACTGGACTGGAAGAAATGGAAGTAAGAGCTTCCTTTGCCTCCTTGTTATCCATACTGTATAGGGTGCGCATTTCTTCCGTCCGTTTGTCACCATAGTGATAAAGGTGGTCGAACATGTTACTCATGGCATAATAGGTTTCCACCTGCTGCGGGTCAGCCCCTACCAGATTATTATTGGCATAGGCATATACAATCAGCTTATTTCCTTCCACTGCACCAGTCGTATTTAGCATAGCGGAAAAAGCATAAGGATTAAACTTGTCGTTAGTAATGCTGCCGGATATGGAGCCAGTTGTTTCAAGAACAATGGTGTCCTCACCTGGCAGTGAAGCCTCTGCCAAAACCGTGGAGCCCTCAATATTGGCATCCCCGTCAACCTTGATCTGTCCTTGTGTACCACCATCATAGGCCTGTAGATACCCGTCAGAAACAAGATTTCCCTTAATATTCATAGTGGTATCGCCATTTTCTGCACCAATGGTACCATGATTGATGAACTTTCCTGTGGTCTCGTCTGTATATCCTGTGGCCATCTTTTCCAACATATCATTAACTGTGTAAGAGCCACCATACAGCTTTGCATCCTTTTCTACATTTACATTGACTACGTTGGCCTGGCCGTTATAAGTAAGAGTACCACCCTTTACATTCAGCTTCATATTGTCTTCGCCCAATATGTTTCCCTTATAAACCATGCCATCATTATTAAAGTTAAGATTGGTTACCAAATCAGGAATGTATGTGTGGTAATCATAGCCATAAATTCCTGTTTTTCCATTATACTGAATGCGAAGTACATCCCTATCATCACCTTTATCATAGGCTCCTTCATTGGCCGCATCTCCAAAATGCTTCCAATCAGAAATTATATTTCCCTGGATACTTGCTCCGGAATTGATATTAATATTCTTTACAAAGGCATTTTTACCAATATATATGGCCGCATTACTGCCAGTCAGCTTGCCGGAAAGATTATAATTATTCACTAAAGCTCCTTCCAGCTCATCGTTTCCGGCATTATAGGCTTCAGGATTAAGCTCAGTCAGCTCATAATTAATGGCCCGATTTATTTCTCCAGGCTCTTTGCCACTATTTTTCCTGTTTACCCAACGTCTATAACGAATATATGAACCGCGATACTCACGGTACCCGCGTCCGGACCCGAAATCAAAACGCATGGCTGTACCCCCTTCTCCCAAGGCGGTTACAGTACCTGCCTGGTCCACATTTTGGTCCCGTCCATAGGCAATCATCACACCGTTGCCACGATATCCATCAGCGTGAATTTCCGTATCCTTCGGGATAACCAGTTTGTTTGTCATACCATCTACACGAATGCCAACAGCTCCCGTACCATGGGTCAGTATATCAGCTGCCTGGGTAACCGTATTGCCATAACCATATACATGTAAACCAATGCCGAGAGGTACATCACTGTAGGTATCTGCCAAATAAGCTGTTCCAGTAGTATTGCGGGCAGAATATCCCTGAGTGTTGGTAATATTTCCTCCATTTACATAAATGGACTTGCCATAATATGCCCTGCGGTCCAGCTTATAGCCCAAATCCTGCAATGCAGCCAATTCCACTTCCAAAAAAACAGCATAGTTACTATAATTTCGATGGCTTATCATGCCGGACGTCTGAATATGGGAACCGTCAAATCTGTCACCTTCCCATCCATTGACAGGTATGGCACTGCGTCCAAAAAATTTACCTTCTCCCAGGGCATCCACCACATTAGGCCCAGTAAAATATGCAAAACCACTACCATCTGCTGAAACCTTTTTGTCTACAATAAAGTAGTCCTTTGGAGAAATTTTCGGGTTGTCATCCTTCATTTCATCAAAAGTATCTGAGGTAATAATCTGCATTCCGGGCTTGGCCTTGTTCCCATTCTGGTCATAGAGATGTAAGGTCCAGGATTTTTCATCAGTTAGTGTCGAAAGAAACATTGTTTTGTCATTTCTTGTCCGCTTGCGTGCAGAAATACCCAGGGCATGGCCTAACTCATGGCGAAGGGTTGACGCAAAATTGGTGGCCTGTTCGTTGGTTGGCAGCACTGTATCGGTGTCTATCCACCAGCCGTCAATGGCACCAGATCGCTTGGCCCCTGAATAATAGCCTATCCTAATCCGGCTAAAACCGTATTCACCTTCCGGCAATATCCCGGTTTTGGCATTTTCATAGGTCAGCTTATTATAAACAGTACCATTTTGGAGCTGATCCATAACGAAGTGTAAGTTGTTCTTATAACTTCTGCGGGCCGGATTTATACCGTTGGACACAATGCTTTGAGAGGCTGCTGATGCATTTCCGTCCCAGTATGTTGACACAAAAATCTGCCAAGGAGTGGTATTCTTCAGGCCAGGCCCCAACATATTTGTCCAGTAGGACGCACTGGCTGCCGTGGCCGCAATCAGCTCACTCGACAAATTGTATGTAGATGCAGGAACCAGATATCGATTGGTGGCACCAATCCCCTGGCCCTCTTTCAAAAAATTGATTTCCGCAACATGTCTGCCATTATAGTCCAAATATTCGGTTGCCAAATATTCACTTTCGTCGGCCGAAGCATAAGGAGTGATAGACATTAGGCCGATAAGCACAGCTGATACCAGAGCACTTTTTGATTTAGCCCCTATTTTCCTCTGAATTTTTTTCATACAATCACTCCTCAAACAAAGTTTATGTCATTAATATTGTACATTATAAAAGGATTAACCCAATCAACCTATTTTTAAGATTTATTCAATACTGATGCCATTAATTCATTAATTTTTTGGTACCAGCCCTGCCGGAAAAATGCACAGGTGTCCTCGTCCCTGGCCAGCAGATCCTCGCCACCGCCTACAGCTGCCACATGACCACGGCAGCCACCGGCACAGCGGTTACGATATTTACAGGACTCACACCCTGGATTATGCGTGAAGTAATCCCGCAGTCTCATATCAATGAAGTCCATATAATAGGAATCCTGCAATGCTGAGCTAAGTGATGTTGTCTTCAGATTAGGAAAATGACGCCGTCCACCTTCCACGCTGCCCATCGGAATACAAGGTACCATATACCCATCAGGAGTTATGTACATATGACTACGGGCATGGCCACAAAGGCAGTAATTGTCGCAGTCTTCCTCCTCCAGATTCTTTTCGCATGGAATGATATAGTCATTATTGCCAACATTGCTGAAGATTCCAGCCAGCATAATGTTAAGAGGTGCACCATCCTCGTAAAATTGCGGTATATAATCCAAGTAGGCCTGATATTCCTCATCCCGTGTAATGGCCTTATCTGCCATGGCCAGGCCTTCACCTTCCAGGCTAAGACGGTTTACCTTCAGGGTTTGGCACCCCAATTCCCCAAGTAGCTTTACGCTCTCCCGCAGGGCATCCATATTTCCCTTATGCAGACAATATTCTGCCCCCGTAGGAAAATTTCTTTCCTTGCATAGGGAAAAAGCCCTTTTAACTGCCTTTTCCACTCCCGGAATCCCCCGCAGCCAATCATGACAGTCAATGCCATCAAAGCTCATATTAAATTCCGGCTTAATTCCTCGCTGTTCAAATTTGTCCAAAATCCCTTCGTTAACCAGTAGTCCGTTGGACATAACGGTAGTAATGAGAATATCTGCCTCCAAAAGTGCATCAACAATGTTAAAGAAATCCTTCCGTAACAGAGCTTCACCTCCGGTCAGGGATACGGTGCGCAGTCCGGCCGCCTCCATCTGTCTGACCACATCCAGACATTCCTCCAAGGAAGGTTCGCCAATTTTCGCAGAAGGTGCGGACATATAGCAATGGCGGCAGCGACAGTTGCAATTTCCCGTAATGGACCAATGAACAGAATAAAGAAAACGGTTGGGATACACGCGATATTTTTGAGCAGGAGAAAGAGGCACCGGAGTATTTGTTTCCTCCAAAATGCCTTCTTGTAACAGTTCATCGAGTATTTTCTTTTCCTTTGGTGAAAATAGCGGACTGTTTACAGGAACAGAACCACAGGCTTTTTGCAGGGCCCGATAAACATCTGTGGGCATAAAGCTTACTTCATCAGACAGCTGTCGTACAATACCCGTAGGCAAAAGCTCCCAGCCCCGCAACCGCAAATCATCCTTCAGCTTGTAATACACCAGCTGCGCCTCCTCTCTTTTCCGTCATTTTGCTTACTTTTCATGTTTCTTTTCCAGAGCAGGATTGCCGGCAGCTACTGCCATGTCCAGCTCCTCATCTGTCATTTTGCCTGACCATAAGCCTTGTGGGGCATTATCCCGGCGGTGCATGAAGAGCAGCTGATTCAATAAAGTCTCCTTCACAGGATGACTAGAGGAAAAATCAAAGTTTTCCAGTCTGGTTGTCAATTTTTCATCATCCATTTTCTATCCCTCCCAAGTCGGTTTTCGTGATTTATCATTCTTCTTGTCCTTTATATCCCTGGGAAGCATAAATTGTTATTAATATATTGAAAAAATTCTTCATTAAATTAATTTTTTCTTTATGGTCAATATATTTTTTCCATCCTGTCGTTCATAAGAAATGTGGTCTACCTTTTTCCTGACAAGATATATCCCCAGCCCCCCAATTTTTCGGTCATCCAGAGCTTGGTCCAAATCCGGGTCCTGATTTTCCAGCGGATTATAGGGAACCCCTTCGTCAATAAAGGAAAGCTCTATCTCCGGAGGTGTTCCCGTTACTTTTCCCTTAATTACAGCTACACCGGCAGTGCCGTCATAGGCATAATCCGCAATATTAACGAATATTTCCTCTACCACCAGCATAAGCTGCTGCAATGCCCGGGAAGAAACATTGTCTGATGGTGCCAGCTCCTTGACGAAAGCCATTACCCTGGAAAGCTCATTTACTGAGGCCGGAATGGTAATTTCCCGTGAAACAGCAGCCTCCTCTTTTCCCCCATCCGTATACTTAAGGGCAACCATGGTAATATCATCTGACTGGTCCGCTGCCTTAGCATGGCCCCTTATGGAGTCCATAACCCTATTTATTACCTCTGCCGGTTCCGCCTGCTTCATTATTCCTGAAAGCAGTTGCTCCAGCCGCTGTGCTCCAAACAGCTCCAGTTCTTCGTTCATGGCCTCGGTAACTCCGTCAGTGTAGAGGAAAAGGCTGTCATCTGACGACAGCTTCACCGTATTATCCTCGAACTGTATTCCCGGCATAATGCCCAATATTGGGCTTTTTTTAGTTCGTGGCAAATAGTCCAGCTTCGCATCATGCCATAATAATGGCGGATTATGACCGGCATTTACGTAATTTAGTTGTCCGTTGGTTAAATTAAGTACTCCGGCAAACACCGTCACAAACAGCTCTTCTTCATTTTGGGCTGCCAGCTGGTCATTGGCCTTGCCCACCGCAAGGGTCAGTTGCGGCTCCGTCATGATGCAGTTCTGTAAAATTGTGGTAGCCATGGCCATAAATAGAGCGGCTGATACCCCCTTGTCTGATACATCTGCTATGGTTATGGCCAGTCTGTCATCATCAAGGTAGTAAAAGTTATAGAAGTCACCTCCCACTTCCCTGGCGGGTGACATGGTTGCAGCCAGCTTAACCCTATCCTGTACAGCCAGGGGAAGAGGCAAAAGACTCGCCTGAATCCGGGCCGCCATATCCAGCTCTGCTTCTATACGGGACTTATCCTGAATTGTTTTGGCAATCTGCTGCTCATGCTTTTCCAGCTTCTCTGTCATTTCATTAAAGGAATCCGCCAGCTCTTCCAGTTCATCCCCTGTGTCCACGTCCATTTTATAAGAAAAATTTCCCCGGGCAATTTCCCTGGTGCCTTCCATCAATTTTTTTATCGGCCGGTAAAAATGCTCGGCTCCGTTTTTACTGCCATAGGAGGCTATGGCAAGGAAAACAGCCAATATCAAAATTGCCACTGCTGCAAAGCCCAAAAACAGGTGAGTAAAGGAAGTCCTGAACTCTCCCATGCGGTTCATCATGCGGGCCTGTCCCTGGTCAGCCGCCGCAATTACCACATCTTTGTCCAGCACTGTGGCCACACTCCATCCCAAGGCTGGGATAGGAGCGTATGCAATATAATATTCTTCATCATTTATTGTGAACTTATTATAACCGGTTCTGCCCTCCAGCATATTTGCAGCTACTTCCGCCAGCACCTTATTGGAATTTTGACGCAGATCCTGGGTATTTTCATCTATTATGAGCAGTTCCTTTGGCAGAGAGGAAAGCAATACCTCGCCCTTTGAGCCAAGAATAAAGCTGTTGGTAATATTTCCCTGCTCCAGGGGCAGGAAATTTGTTGGTGAACAATCAACCCCTACCACACCGGCAATCTGTCCGTTGGAATCATAATAATTTCTTACGCAGGAAATAACCGGCTTTCCGTCTGTGCCGGTATAAACCTTGGTATAAACCGGTTTGTCATTTGATTCTCCCAGACTGTACCAATATTGTTCACGATTGTCATGAGTATGCCGTAATTGGTCCTGACTAAGACGGGACAGCTCTCCGTTTTCATTAGGAACATCCAAACGAATTACATAGCCGTCCTTGGAGCCAATAAATATACAGTTGTAATATTTTCCCATGGTATCCATGCTGCTGGTTATATTGGCAGCCCGCCGGATCTCCTGCTCCAGCTCAGGCGAAACACCAGCCTGTACCATGCTTGGACTATAGTGAATATAGGGCTTTCCTGCAGGAACGTCCTCATTAAGGGCATTAGGAAGTATTACAGGAGAATATTTTTCCGGTGAACCAATAATACTGGTCATTTCCTTGGACAAATATTCCACATCCGTCTTTACAGCCCTGGCTTCGTAGCCAATTATATCAGCCCGTAATTGGACTTCCTTTTCCATCTGCTCCCAGGCCTGCTCCTTGGCAAAGTCCGTCGTATAGGAGGATACTGCCTGAGAAAGGCTGTCCCCCTTGGCATCAATGGCATCATACAAACCGTACATGCCGTAGAGAAGCGGAGCTCCCAAAATCAACAGGCTCAAGGCACAGCCCGCCAGCATGAGCAGAAAAAGTCTTCGTCTTATACCCAACTAAATCGCTCCTTTATTCATACCAACGTATAGACATGGTGGTCATATTTTGCGTATGCAAATATATCAAATCACCCGGGGACAGCATGACAGTCTGCTGACTGAAGGTTACCCCCTGGCTGACACCCAGTCGTTGTTTTACATAAGTAAGCTCACCATTTCTGACATCCAGCACCCCAATAAAAGCCGTAATAAACAAGCCATCCTCATTGCACTCCGCCAAATGGTCATTGGTCTGCCCCACGGCCACAGTCAGTTTATCTATGCCTTTTGAGATGATGGCATTCTTTAACAGGGTTTTGGCTACTACCATAAAGATGGCTGCCGGTATACCCGTGTCAGATACCTCGGCTATGGTCAATACCAGATGATGTTCATCAATATAATAAAAATCGTAAAAGTCACCAGTCATTTCCTTGGAAGGTTCCATGGAAGCACATATGGAAAAATGCTCATTTTGTGGAAATTCCTGTGGCAGCATTCCCTGCTGAATGGCAGCAGCCACATCCAGCCCGGCAGCTATTTTAGCTTTTTCCGCCGTTACCGCCGTTAATTTTTCAATATAATCCTTAAGCTCATCCGTCATGGAATTGAAGCTGTCGGCCAATTCCTCTATTTCATCCTCGGTATGAATATTTATTTTCTCATCAAAATTACCCTTGGCAACCTGTCCTACGCTATTGGACAAGGCTTTTACAGGCTGGGCGAATTTTGCAGCCCAACGCCAGCTTACAATAATCAGCACTACTAAAAGCAACCCGAGGGAACCGGCCATCATGCTGCGTATTTGAGGAAGCATGGGCATTATGGTTTCCTTTATTTCCCCCATATCCCGTCCTACTACAAGACCAATATTACGGGTGGGCTCCTGAATTTCCTCCAGCTTCACCAGCTCTCCAAGGCTCCAACCCTGTTCACTGATGGGAGCATATACAAGATAATATTCCTTGCCATCTAACTCAATATGACTGGAGCCGCTTTCTCCTGCCGCCATGGCGGTAGCTGCCACAGCCAGGCCTTCATTTTGGGTTTGGCGAAGGTCTATGTCCGGGCGGTTTGGCTCCAAGGTCCCCTCACTGATTGAGGAAAAGATTATCTGGCCCTGTTGATTCAGCACAAAGCTGATATTGCTGTCATCCAGCACCTGGTCGGCAAATTTTCGGTAAAGGGTAAGGGGCTCTACTGCCATTCCAACTACTCCGGCGAAGCCCTCTGCATCCTGATAGGGCATGACACATCCCACCATGGCCTCATCCCCAAGGCTGCCATACAGTGGTGTATAAACCGGATAATCTGTTGCTTTGGCCTTCTCACCCAACTTATACCATACCCTGTCCCTCGCATCATACTGGGCTGTTGTGGCCTCCGATGGCAGCTTAATTTGCTCCGTATCACTAGCCAGCTTATCCATTCGCAGGCTCCAGCCGTCCTTGGAACCAACGAACAAAAAAATTGGCGTCATATCATAGCTTTCCATTAAGTGAACCAGACTTGGCTCCAGACTCAGGGCTTTTTGCGCCAAAGGAGACAGCCTATCCCCATTGGGGCCAGGCAGATAATAAATTTCATTGGAATGAATTGTCGAATAACGGGGATCATGATTTCTGTCCTGTAAAGCATAAGGAGCGCTATCCTTGCTTTGGGAAAGCTTGGTCATGTTCTCAGACAGAGTAAGCACATCTCCCTCCAGCTCACCCATAACGGAATTAATGCGATAAGCCTTCAGGCGAATAATGCCCTCCAACCGTTTGCGGACCTCATCTGTAGCGAAATTTTCCGCTTCATCGGTGACTGTCCCCACCAGATATGTGGAACGGCTGTCCAGCTCTTTGTCAACCCTGTCCAGTCCCCAAAACAGTACACCACCCCAGAAAATACAGGTCAACAGACCAGCCAGACCAATTAAGAGCAGGGCCTTTTGCTGAATATTTAATTTCATATCCCCTGCCCCCATTCTTAAAGCTGTTCCGCTGCACCAAAATCAAAATTCAACAATTATGTTATTTGGCATCCTTGCTCAACGTATTGGTTACTTTTCCAAAAGCACCTTCAAACGCTCCCGGGCCTGCTTTAAGGCAACCCGCACAGAGCTGGGGGCCATCCCCAGTGCCTCTCCGATTTCGTTGGATTTCATGTTCAGCCAGTACGTCATTTCCAAAATCTTCTGATCCCGCTCCGGCAGCTGCATAATGGCAGCCTTCAATTCCTCATCCTGCTCCTTGTCAACATATTGCTGCTCCGGGGTAGCCTGCTGCGGGTCCGCCGGGTCAAAGTCCTCATCCCAGGCGGTATGGGCAGTATACGCCTTGCTGCCATAGTATTTGTTCACCACATTTTGGGCAATACGAAACAGCCAGGTGGAAAAGGCTCCCCGGTCCGGATCGTAATCCCGCAAATGCTGATACATATTTAGAAAGGTTTTACTGACAAATTCATCAGCCAGGGAGCTGTCCTTGGTTTTTCCCAGAAGATATTGATAAACCCGTGGAAAATAATATTCATATAATTCCGTAAAAGCCTCTTCATCAGTAATGGCCTGCCGTGCCTTCTGACTCCAATATTCAGTGCTGGAAATCATAATCTTGCTCCTTCAAAAATAACGGTTACAACTACATCCGTCAGCCCTTATGAAAGTTGGTCGGTGGAATCAAACATATCCACCAATACATCCATATTGGCATCCTCCAGTACTTCCTTGACAAATCCAGTGGCCCCGCAAATAGCATATTTTTTGCCGTCAGCCTTGGCTTTTTTGGCCAGCTTCAGCAATACGCGGATTCCTGCACTGGATATATATTCAAGCCCGGACAGGTCCATGGCTATTTTTTCAATGTCCTGCTGTAATTCTTCTCCCCGTTTTCCGGTTTCTTCCGATGTCATCCGATCCAAACTGCCGGACAGGGAAAGAATATGCCAGCCATTCATTTCATTTGTACTAATTTGTAATTTTTCCATATTTTTTACTCCTTTACTGGGCCAGCTGTGCCGTCCTTGTGGCTTCATCAGCTGAAGCCCCCTGCTGCTCTGCCTCCACATATATGCTTGGATCAAGCTCCACTGGAACACCTATGGCTTTTTCCAGGTTCGCCCGATACAAATTGTATTGATACAGGGCAGTAGAATAATTAGACTGGGCCTGGGTGAGCTTTTCCTGGGCATCTGTAACGCTCAGCAGTATATCAACACCCTCTTCATAACGTACCTTGGCTATATTGTAGCTTTCCTCCGCCTGCTTTACTGCTGCGGCAGTAGTGTTGATATTGGCCTCGGCTGCTTTCATTTCGATATAGGCACTGCGGGTTTCCAGCCGTATATTTTTCCAGAGGTTCCTGGCTTCGGCCCGATATTGATCTTCCAAAGCCTTTGACTTCTGCACCCCGGCTTCTGTTATGCCATTATCAAAAATATTCCAGGATACGCCGACTCCGGCTTCCCATGTATGGTTACGCTCAATGCCAAAGGGGTGATTGGAAGCCCGGCTATGACCTACTATTCCGTTAACCCTGGGCCTGTAATCCGCCTTGGCCGTATCTGTCTGGGCCTCCGCAGCCTTGATAACATATTCAGCGGCCAGGCCATCAGGACGATGGGCCATGGCATATTCCTCACACGCCGCCAGATCCTTGTCGTATGGCTCATAGGAAAATACATCCACAGGCTGGATTTTTGTATCCTGCTCCAGTCCCACCACATTGGCCAGGGTTGATTCTGCAACCTCCATCAGCGCCTCACTGTTGACCAGATTCTGCCTGTAGTTGGCCAACCGTACCTCCATCATCAGCACATCTGCCTTGGCTACGGCCCCTTCACTAAATTGGTCATTAATTAGCTTCAGCTGGGTATTGGCCATGTCCACTGCCTGTTGGGCTATCCGTTTTAGATTCAGTCTATGTAACAGATTGGCATAGGCCTCCGCTGCCTGAAAACGCACAGTCTGTCGGGACCGTTCCAGAGTCAGGTCGGCACGATTTAACCCATAGCGGCTGGATCTTATCTGCCCCTCCAGCTTGCCACCGGTATAAAGCGGTACTGTCATGTTCCAGCTGTTGGCAAAGGTATTATGATAAGGATAGGCACCTACCGTTACCGCCTGTTCGGATATTACAGGTTCATCTGAAAATAATGTGTAGCCCACAACTGACAGCTTGGTTTCTTTATGGGGATCCCCATACATATCATGGGCATCATTGGCGTTTTCATAGGAACGGCCCCCGATTTTATAGGCCTGGGAATTCCAGCTGACCACTGGCCCCGTGGAGTGCCGGGCAGCAGACAATGTCCATTTGGCCGCTCTTCGTCCAGCCTCTGAGGCTTCGATGGCATCACTGGTATCCAGGGCCATATCTATACTGTCCGCCAGGGAAAGCGGCATATTCTCTGCCTGGGCTATTCCCCCGGACATCAGCAGTGCTGTAGACAACAGTACTGCCAATGCCTTGGCTCCTGATATTTTTTTCTTCTTTATTATCATTACCCCTCACATCCCTTTACGCCACTTGCCGTTTAACCAGCTCGGCAAAGAGGCCGTTTTTGGCTATCAGTTCATCAAAGGAACCTGTTTCCACAATTTTTCCGCTGTCCATGACAATTATCCGGTCACAGTTACGGATAGTTGATAGCCGATGAGCCACAATTATACGGGTCACCTTTAACTTCTCCAGACTCTTGGTAACAATACTCTGGGAACGGTTGTCCAAGGCACTGGTAGCCTCGTCAAAAATTAATATTGAAGGCTTGCCCGCCAACGCTCTGGCGATGAGAATACGCTGACGCTGACCACCGGAAATATTGCTGCTGCCTTCCCCAATAACCGTCTGCATGCCCATAGGCATATCGGCGATATCCTCTGCAATGCCGGCGGCCTCTGCCGCCTGCCAGGCATCATCCTGGGAAAGCATTTTAGTCCCCACAATGTTGCTGAAAATATCCCCGGTCATCAGCTGGCCATTTTGCAGCACCACGCCCATCTGGGAACGGACAGAAGGCAGTGACAAATCTGCCAGCTCCTGGCCGTCAAAGGTTATGCTGCCCTTTTTTAAATCCTCAAAGCCCAGCAATAGCCGCACAAGGGTGCTTTTGCCACTGCCGGATTTGCCAACTATGGCCACATTCTCTCCCGGGGAAACGGAAAAGCTCACATCAGACAGCACCTCCGGTCCTTCCACTTCCTCATAGCCCCCCTTGCTATCTGGAACCATGTTGGAATAGGCAAAGGACAGGTGGCTGACCTCAAAGGCCCCGGACAGCTTCCCGGCATCCTGCTTTTCTTCGTTGCTTTCCGGCACTTCGTTCAGGATAGGCCGCAGATTTTCCAGCTGCGGCTGAATGCCAAAGTATTGGGTGACAAGGCCAATAACACCGCTAATAACTCCGTTAAAGCTGGTGTAGGCCGCATTAAATGCCATAAACTGGGCATAGCCAATGCCCTGCTGAACGGTCTTTCCGTCAGGGCCCACCTCATTAAGGCCGTATACGGCAATCCAATATAAAAGCATGGTGAGAATAAATGGCTGTATGCTTGAAATAATCGCTGTATAGTTGTTCAGCCACCGCAGTCTCAAGCTCCAATTCCAGTGTTCACCAAAGCTCCTGGTCCATAAATTGTAGGCCTGCTCCCCGGCGCCATGTACCCGGAATTTTGGAAGGCCGGCGAAAATCTGCTGTACCGTGCCGGCTGATTTATTGCCAGCATCAATAATTTTCCTCTGGAAAAACAGCACCCGCCTAAATACCAGGGCAGTAAACAGACCATAGACAATCCAAACAGCCACGGCAGCTCCTGTAAGCTTCAGGCTGTAATAACACATGAGGAAAATGCTCCAGAAGGAGAACACAAAGCTCAAAATGGAGCCAACGAAATCTCCGGAGGCCAGACTCTTGGCGATACCAATACCCGCAATGCGGCTGGCCAGCTCTCCCACCGTAAAGCGGCGGAAGAATTTTGGCGGAAGGGAAAGCAGCCGTCCCCACATGGCCGCCTCAGCCGTAATCTCTATCTTGGTAGAAATACGCATTACAGCTATAGAACGGACAATTCCCAAGGCCGCCGTGGTAAAGCTGGTGACCATAAGGGCCTGGGTTACCGTAGCCAGCCCCTGTCTGTCCAATATTGGAATAATATCCTGGAATATGGTTTCAGTGATTATAGGTGTTGCCAGAGGAATAAGACCGGCAAATAAGCTGCAAATTATAATCGTGCGATAATCCGCCTTCCAGCACTGGTGGAACATAAATTTCACCAGATCCATCAGCTTCAGGCTTCGGGCCGGAAAACCCGCATAGCACTGGAAAGCATCGTTGGAAAGATGCTTTGTTGTCTCATCATCAAGGGGAATCCCCTCCGGATGATTGCGCAGAACAATTTTGTAGCTTTCAGGAGTGACAGGAATAATGGCCGCCAGTTCCTTTTCCTTGGCACCTGGTGGCGTATAAAAGCCTATCATGACACCTGTGTCCTTTTTATACCAGCCTTCCGGCAGGGTCACCAGACGCATTTGCATATTGCCCTTCTGTATCAGACGGCGCAGTAACCCCACTTCATCCAACAGTCTGGCATTTTCTTCAGTAATATTTATATTGTCTGTGGCCATGGACAGGGCCTTGGCCACCTGCTGTACTACAAAGGTGGCTTCCGATATATGACGATTGGTAGAGGTATCCTCGTTGTCCCCCGTAAATAGCATTTCTTCGCCCAGCAGACTTCTGATACCGTTTTCTACCAATATTTTCTTGACCTTATTCCGCATGCGGATACGACGTGACAGACGCTTGTCCTCTGCCCCAAACCGCATACCCAAAAACATGGACAGTACCTGCTCATGCTCCTGAAATTCTCCCAAAACTGACGGAAAATCATCCATGCCGGCAAACATATTGCCCCTTTGCCAAAGCTGGAGCATGTCATCACCCTTGTCTGCCTTGATCCGTAGCCAAGAAATTTGGAGCAGCTGACTAAACCATTTTTCCATAGTAGACTTCAGTTCATCCAATGGCTGCTTTACCATGGAAGCTACTGACAACTCCGTATCCTCCACGGCATAAACCTGCATGCAGATGTCCTTAAATTCATCCATGGCCGGAAAAACTGCATCTCCCGCGTTTAGCTTCATCAGATAACACTGGCGGAAGGAAAGCACATCAGCCCCTTTTTCCTCCGGATTGGTTACGGCATAAACCTCCACCTGGCCTGACTGAATCTGCAGAAATTCCTCATCATTCTGCAAAAGGAAGCGTTGCCCCGCCAATAAATGCTCTTTAGTTGTCATGGGCCTTACCTCCTTTAATCCTCCATACTGTCATCATGCTCCTGCTCCCGTTCTTCGATGAGAAGCTTGTAAGGACCATCGTGCTTCATCATCTCCCGATGGGTGCCCCGTTCCACCACCTTGCCCTGGGACAAAACGATAATTTCGTCACAGTCCCGAATGGTGGACAGGCGATGAGCTACGATAATACAGGTGCAGCCACGATGACGGATATTTTCCAAAACGATTTTTTCTGTAATAGGGTCCAGGGCACTGGTGGCCTCATCCAGCACCAATATTGATGGATTAACAGCCAGAGCCCGGGCAATTTCCAGACGCTGACGCTGACCGCCGGAGAAATTCATGCCTCCTTCTGCCACCTGGAAATCATAGCCCCTCTCCAGCTTTATAATATCCTCGTGAATGCAGGCATCCTTGGCTGCTGCCACAATGTCTGACTTGCGTACAGTGTTATCAAACAGGGTAATATTTTCTGCCACAGTTCCGGATATAAGGAATATATCCTGGTCCACAGAGGCCAGTGACCCCACCACCACCTGACGGGGCAGCTGACGTCTTGGCACACCGTCAAAGGACAGGGTACCGCTCCATTCCTCATATAACCCTGTAATAATCTTTGCCAGAGTGGATTTTCCGCTGCCGGAGGCTCCCACCACGGCAATCCATTGGCCAGGCTTGGCATGAAGGTTAAAATGCTCCAATAAAGGCTTTTCCAATGGGCTATAGCCAAAGCTTACGTCCTCCAGCCTTACATCTCCGGACAGACGGTCATTGGGAAAGTCTTTTTGTGCTTCATCTTCCTCTGTTGGGAAGTTCAGCCTGTCTATTTCATAGCAACGTACATCATTCAGACGCTGCATCTGCATTTCAGTGGTCTGCAGGGTGGACCCCAGGCCCACCAGGGCATTTACAGGTGCCGTAAAGCTGCCCATTAAGTGCTGGAAAGCCATAAACATACCTGCTGTCATGGCACCTTCCATAATTGAAAAGCCACCAATGGTCATTATCAGGGCTCCATTAATGCCGGATAACAGGGCTGGCAGCATTTTTACAGACATGGACCACATGGCCGTTTCCTGAGAGGCCGTCAATACTTTCGTCTGATAGCCTGCCCATTTGGTGAAGAAATCTGATTCGTCACCATTGGCCTTTATGGTTTCAATCATCCGCAGGCCATTCATGGATACACCATAGGCCTTGCCCGCATCCTGCTGAATACGCATATTAAGGTCCGTAAGATAACGTCGTGTTGCAAAAAACAGGATAATCTCAACGGAAAGAAAGGCTACTCCGATAAGGGTCAGGGTAACATTATATTGAAGCAATAACAGCAAATAGAAAATAGCAACAAATAAATCCAATACCGCCGTGGCCGCCGGTCCTGACAGAACTCCGGCAATGGATTCATTAAAGCCCACACGACTGGCTACCTCCGCCGCATACCGCTGATGGAAAAACTGCATCGGCAGCTTCAGCAGATGCCAAAAGTAGCTGGAGGAATCAGCCAGGGTCAGCTTTCGCTGCCAGAAGGTCAGCACCACTGCCCGCAGCCATGTAATAATACCGGAAATAATAAAGGATACCGTCATGGCGATACAGAAATTGGTCATCCAATCAGGATGCTTTTTTGTCAGAATATCATCCATAAAGATCTGACTCATAACCGGTGCCGCCAGTCCGGGGATAATGGCACATAATTCCAAAACAAAGATAAAGGTGGCCGCCCAGCGGTCCTCCTTGAGCTTTTTAAAAATGTCCTTATAGACATTGTAGCGCTTGCCCGACTTTACAAAGTCCGGCCCTGGCGTTATATGCAGCGAAACACCTGTATAGGAGGTACGGAATTCCTCCAGCTTCACTGTCCGACGTCCCATGGCCGGATCATTCAGATAGACAGTGTCATCCTTGATTCCCTCCAGCACCACAAAATGGTTGAATTCCCAATGAATAATCAGAGGAAATGGCTTTTGTGGCAGCAGCTTCAGCAGATCATTAACCGTCCATCGATAGCCGTTGGCCTCACAGTGGTTTTTCCGGGCCGCACGGACAACACAGCTGGCCTTGGAGCCATCACGGTTGACACCACATTCAGCCCGAAGCTTTTCCAGCGGAATCCACAGTCCATAATGGGCCAGCACCATTCCCAAGGCCGCTGCACCGCATTCTGTGGCCTCCATCTGGAGTACCGTAGGTACCTTGACCCGGAACTGGGAGAAAAATATATTTTTCAGCTTCTCAATCATATCCTCACCTGTTCCTCAGCCATTGACTTAACTTATTGAACACCTTCTCAATAGGCGGACGACGCTCAATAATTATAGAACCAGTGCAGAAGCTGCCGGCAGATATAGGCTTGTGCTCACCCACCGAGCTGGTCCATAAATAACCGGACTGGGAGCCCGGATCCTTTACCAGATCAAAATTCACTTCCATAACAGCACTCTGCTGAGTATTGACTATCCACTGAGCCAGCTGCTCATTGCCCAGGGTCATCTGCATGGTCTGTGGAGAAACAGGATACTGGGAAACTGAACGCACTGTTCCCAGCAGGTAGCCGGTCTGGGATACATCCACCCCGTTAGGTGCCAGCTGAATGCTCTGGCCCTGCTCCACCCGTTTGCCCTTGGCTACTGGAATATACAAAACGCCCTTTAAGTCCTCACGGCCGTCATCCACCCGCAGATTTACAACCGGGGTACCACTGCCGATGATGCTTCCCTCATGAATCATAATTTCTGTTACAATACCATCGCTTGAGGCAGTAATATACTCGGCAGTTTCCTTTTGATAACGGCGGGAATCATATTCATGCACCCTGTTGGCCACATCGCGGTTGCTGGATCCCATCTCCGGTCCATACTGGGCCATGCGGGTAGCTGCCGTCTCCTGTGCCTGGTTTAAGTGGGCAATAAGGTCACCCTTATGCACCTTTTGCCCAACATGGACATAAATTTCGTCAATGGTTCCGTTGGACAGGGAAGAAACCTTGGTAACGCCGGAAAAATCCATAATCAGCCCCATGCCATCGGCTTTTACTGTGAAGGAGCCAAAGATGGACCATACCACTACCGCCACCAGCATTATGGCAACCCCCACCAGGCCCATCCAGCCTACAGGGGAAGTAATTGGCAGTACAGTATCCAGCTTTTCAGGGGACCTCATTTTGTCCAGGGCTTCCTTGCTGAAAATGCTTTTTCCGGTGTTTTGCCAACGCTCGGTGGCACTCATCTCGCCATCATTGTGCTTGTCCTCTGCACTCATCAGCCCTCATCCCCTTCCAGCGTAATGTCTACCTTCATGCCATCGCTTAAGCCTTCAAAGTTTCCTACAGCCACCACGTCACCTGGCTGAAGGCCGCTGACAATTTCAATCTGCTTGCCGTCATCAGGGCCGGTCACTACATTTCGTAGCTGTAAAATACCCTCGTCATCTACCACGAATACCTTGTCATGGGATTTATCAATCATGGCCTTCAGAGGCACTGCAAGACAGTAATATGGCTTATTGGTCCTCATGGTAACGTCCGTATAGGTCATTGGCTCCAGCAGACGTGTAGTATTATCAACTTCCCACACTGAACGCCGCATATTGGCTGGCTGGGACAGAGGTGGGACAATTTCCTTTAATGTGGCAGTGATTTTCTGATTCCAGCCCGTATTTCCGGCGCCATAATCCGTATCATAGGCCTTGCCCACAGCAATACGCTCCGGGAAGGTGAGCTCCGTGGTCTGGCCAAGCTCCAGATGACGGGAATCAACATCCTGTAAGTTCAAGGAAAAGGTGAGATTATCAAAATCACCCACCAGCGCTACTGGAGTACCGGCCTGAACATAGGTCCCCTCACGCTGATAAATTACCAATACTTCGCCGCTTATTGGGGCAGTCACTGTCAGCCAGCCCTGCTGTACAATAACCTGATCCCGCTGGGCCTGGGCCTCCAAAAGAGCCTGCTGGGCGGCCAGATATTGCGCCTGGGCCTCCTCATATTTTTCCTGGGAGGTGGCATTTTTTGCCAGCAGCCGACCCTGCCGCTGATAGGAGCTGTAGGTCTGGGCCAGCATGGCCTCAGCACGGCTTACGGCACTGGTGGCCTGCTGAATGCGAAGGGGAATCTGCTCATTGGCCATGGAAAGCAGGGGCTGTCCCTTACTGATGGGACTGTTCTTATCCACATACCAACGTAAAATCCTTCCATCCGTAAGGGCCACAGCATCTGTCATATTACGGCTGGAAAAGCGGATGGATGGCAGGGAAAGGGTTGGACGCAGCTCCTGTATTTTTGCCTTGGCGCCAATAAGCTGCACTCTTCTGTTGTCCATACGATTTGCAATCTGGTTCTCATCACTGTAATTAAGCCATGCTCCGTAGGCTACAATGGCAAAGGCCATGGCAACGATAACAGCAACACCAATGTAAAAATACCGCTTCATATTGATTAAGCCCCTTCTATAATAAATATAATTATGCAAAAGCTGTCGTAAAAAACGATTATTCTTTTTGTTCCATTTATATTTAAATTCTGCAAAAAATCAAAAAATCCTGCCATTTTTGTTCTATAAGGTGAAGCAGCTTTACTATTTTGCCTTAAGAACAATTTAAGCAGGAATCATTTTTATTATAACGAATTATTGAATTATAAAGAAAGGACGGATAATCGAAATGAATAAATATAAAATGCCACTGCAAGGTGCAGATGAGTATCTGGAACACTGTTATAGCATTCCGAAGAAAATTCCGGTACTGCCACTGGAGGACGAGCCTTTCCTTAATCGATGGCAGGAGTCAGCCGGAAGCAATGTACTGGAGTTCATGAAAAATAGTCTGGGCCTTCCGACTCCTGACTTTAAATGGCTGAAAGCTGATTCTCTCAGCATTTCCTTCACCCAGACCGCAGGGGGAAAATTACCAGTAATAACCACAGGCTGCCATGAGGATTTTCGTGCCATGGAGGCCCTGGTAAACGGTGGCAGCCACCCCCGGGAGCTGCCCCTGTCGGTCAACGCTTTTACAATTCAGGCCCGGGCAGCAAGTATATTTCATCACCGAATAATACTCCTGAATCATGCTCCATACAGCAATGTTCCCGCTGAAAAGCTGGGATTGTCCTCTGAAGAATGGCTGGAGCATTCCTATGGGCTTCGTCTTGCCCATGAAGGCACACATTACGAAACCCTGAGGCTCCTTAGTGGTATGAAAAATCACGCTCTGGACGAAATCTGTGCTGATGCCATTGGACAAATCGCTGCCTTTGGCAATTTTGATGCTGACAGACAGCGGCTTTTCTTTGGGCTTGAAAGAGGCAAGAATACCTGTACTGGCCGCTTGTCCTTTTATTGCCAGAAGGTGGACGAGAAGGAACGGTGCAGGATTTATACAGCAGTAGATAAAATTCTTGATGATGTGGCCACAGAAATCCAGGAGCTTCTTTATAATGATACAGACCCCTTTTTCATACTTATGAAGCTGGCTGCCAGAAGCATAGCTGAACGCCTTAAAGGGTAAATTATGGGAAAATATAGAGCAGTGCAAAACGCACTGCTCTTTTTATTGTGATTAATCGTATGCAAATTATCTATTTTTTCTTCTGTCAGCACCGGAGTGCCTGTAATATTCAGCCTTGTCCTGATACATACGCTCATCAGCCATGGTTACCATCTTTTTCATGGTCAGGTTTTCAGCTTCATTGAACACCACCGAGCCAACGGAAACGGACAGCTTGTCCACCTTTTCGCCCTTCCAGCCATTAAAGGCTTCCTTCAGCCGCTGAATAATATCCGGCCATTGATCAGGCTCAGCGTAGAGAACAGACATAAATTCGTCACCGCCAATCCGGTAAACCGTACCATAAGGTGACAATATCCGGGTCATGCAGTCAGCTGCTCCCTTAATCAGTTCATCTCCCGCTTCATGCCCCAGGGCATCATTGACATTCTTTAAGCCATTAAGGTCCATGGCTATTACAACGAGGTTTTCCGTTGCCGGCAGAGCTCCCCCGGTATCAATAACCTCATCAAAGCTCTGACGGTTCAACAAGCCTGTAAGGCTGTCATGATGGGCAAGAAAAGCCATTCTCCTCTTATTGCGCTGAATGAGTATGATGTAGGCAACCAGACCGCTGAAAACAGTACTGATAAGTACTACTACTATTGTGAAGATAAAAATGTGCTGTAAAAAGAAATCCTTTATGGTCATGGAAGAAATTTTTTCAGTATAGGTGTATGTGCAGTTCATGCCAAAATCCTCCGGCAGATTGGTTATCCCCCGATTTAGAATTGACAGAAGCTCATTATTGCCGCATTTTACGGCAAAACACCGGCTTACGGTTTCCTTTAGCATAAAGGTGTTAAGGTCCCAATAATCAGGATGGCTAAGATAACCATCCTTGCGGAACTGGTTTAAAATACAGCCGTCCACTGTTCCATCCTTAACGGCATCCAATACCTCAAAAATATCATCATAATAAACCAGCTCTACATTTGGATAATGGGCGCGGATATAGATGTCACCTATGGAATTGCCCCGTTTGGCGGACATACGCCTAAGCTGCA
This sequence comes from Anaerovibrio sp. JC8, assembly GCF_002100115.1. Classification (GTDB taxonomy): domain Bacteria; phylum Bacillota; class Negativicutes; order Selenomonadales; family Selenomonadaceae; genus Anaerovibrio. Next base: position 44,572 of record NZ_ANBM01000007.1, read on the forward strand.
GGTCAGAATAGTCACCCTTATATACCAGATACATAGGTGCATTGATAACCTCACTGGTAAGGAATATATCATCCCGTTCCGCCTGATCAACGTCATTGTTGGCCGGGAACACCATATCCACGGCACCGTTTTTCAGCCCCTGAATCATTGCCTCATAGCTGCCAAAGGCCACATATTTAAACTGAACCTTGTCCTGTATCTTAAGCTCCTCAACCATTTCATTCAGTACATCCACAATGATACCCGTAGGCCGACCATTGTTGCCCGTACCGGATAATGGCAGATAATCATCAACGTAACCCACTGAGATAACCGGGTGATACTTTAGCCAGGCAAGCTCATCATTTTGGAGCTGGGCCAAAACAGCCAGTCCGGAAAAATACTTATTGGAGAGCTGATTGGTAAAACCAGGCGTAGTGGAATTAATCTTGCGCAGTGCTGTATTAAGCTCCTTCAATATATCAGGCCGCTGCCGGTTTACTGCCAAATAAAATTCCGATTGGCCAATTTTGGCCACGGGTATCATCTTATCCTCCGGCTTGACAGCGTTATCCGTATCTACTGTGGCATCGGTTTTCCCGGCATAAAAGTCATTATACCGCGACTGGTTGCCACTGAAGGTTTTGATGCGGACATGATGATTTTCCGAATCATTCCAGTTCCGCAGTATAGTCTCCATCAGGGTATTATGATTTACGCTTACCGTGTGTCCTGCCAGTGCTGCCATTCCCTGATTTGCCAATGGATTGTTGGCATGGACGTAAATATAATAGCTTTCAGAGCCCATAGGATAATCAGGAAACAGCACCTTTTCCATCCGTTCCGGCGTTTTGGACACCCCGGCCATTAAGTCTATTTCACCGTTATACAGCTTGTCCAGTATAGTATTCCAATCTCCATAGACATAGATACAGTGCCAATTGGCATAGTATGACACCCTCTGGATATAATCATAGGCCATGCCTCTCTTTACGGCTTTGTCTCCTATACCCTCCATAAAATTAGTGGACTGAACATAACCCACCCGCACGTCCTTATGCTCCCTCAGAGGCTGGGTGGCCGCATTGGAGGTACTATTAATTTGAGTAAAAAGGCAAATAATAACTGCCAAAAAACAGAGAAAGATATTGCATAAAACATTTTTCCTTCTCAATGGGCTCCATCCTCTCATCAGAATTTGCAATGATTTTTAAAAAGGCTGCCGCACTTGATGATATTGTCAAACACCAACTACGACAGCACTTTCATGAAATTTTTATTTCTCTTTCCTGTCCGGTATAATCTGCAGCTCACCCTTGGCATTGCTTACCCGCATTCCTGGTGGTACAGAGCTGGTAATGAAGCAGTTACCGCTGATAATACAACCATCACCAATAACAGTTTCTCCACCCAAAATAGAAGCATTGGAATAAATGGTAACATTATCCCCAATGGTTGGATGACGTTGAACACCAATGAGTCCCCGGCCAGCTCTGGTGGACAGACCACCCAGGGTAACCCCCTGATAAAGCTTAACATGGTTGCCAATAATGGTGGTTTCTCCAATAACAACGCCGGTTCCGTGGTCAATAAAGAAATACTCCCCAATTTGGGCACCAGGATGAATGTCCACACCAGTACGACCATGGGCATATTCCGTCATAATACGGGGAATCATAGGAATTTCCATTTTATACAGCACATGGGCAATTCGGTTCACCATAATGGCATAAAAGCCGGGATATGAAAAAATAATCTCATCAAAGCTGGTGGCAGCCGGGTCTCCGTCGTAGCCCGCCTGAATATCCTTCTTCAAAAGCTGACGGATATTGGGGAGAGAATCGATAAAGACACCCACCACAGCCTCAGCATGATCACTGCGGACATCATCATTTTTATTCATGTACTCAGGATGCTGCTGCAGGGATATTTTTATCTGCTTGGTAAGCTCCTCCACAACATTGGAGAGCCGAGTACCCATTTCATACTTTAAAGCATTGCTTCCAGGAGTTTTCTGGTCGGCAAAATGAACAGGAAACAGAATGGCTACAAGGTTATCCAGGATATTGATAATACAATCCTTGTCTATCTGCAAATGCTCAAACAACTTACTGGCAGAATGGGCCTCCACCACATCTGCAAAAATATCCTCGGTAATCCCCTGAATTTTCTCATCCATTATAGCCATTTAAATCTCCCTTTAAACTATCTTGGAGCCGTCGTAAACCTCGCCGCCTACATCAGGACCAAGACCATATTTCTCAGCCCATTCGGACTTATACTTTACTGCCTGGGCGTGAATGGCCTTGAAGCCATTTTCGTCCAGAGTCTTCTTAACCTTGGCAGGACAGCCCACCACCAGAGAATTTGGTGGAATAATAGTGCCCTTGGTAACCAATGCTCCAGCCCCTACGATGGAACCACGGCCGATAACCGCTCCATCCAGCACTGTTGCGCCCATGCCGATAAGGCAATAATCCTCAATGGTACATGCATGAAGGGTTACGCTGTGACCAACGGTTACATAATCTCCTACAATACAGGCATAATCATCTGCTACATGGAGACAGCAATTATCCTGAATGTTGCTGTAACGGCCTACAACAACCTTATTAACATCACCACGCAGAGTGGAATTTGGCCAAACACTGGCATACTCCTTGAGCTCCACATCACCAACCAGGGTGGCTGTGCTGAAGGAATAGGCCTTGTCACTGATTACAGGGTACCTACCCTCAAATTCATAAATGTAATGCTTGGCATCCTGCTCGCGAATCTTCTCATACTTCATTTTTCTTGCACCTCATTCATTCTCCCCGAGTAATATGAAATGCCCAAATCTAACAACCGTGTACGAAAATCCCTTTCATTATACAGGTTCTATGGCATTTTTTCAATTATTATTCAAACAATGGTTTGCAGGCAACAGACAATTTTTCCTTCTTTGCCTGTGCTTCCGCCAAATCCTTACCCAATGTTGTAAAGTAAGCCTTAATCTTTGGCTCAGTGCCGGAAGGTCTTACCACAATGGTAGCGCCGTCCTCCAAGGTATAGATAAGCACATTGGCGGCTGGCAGCCCGGTCTCCTCTGTCTTCTTGTAATCCACGGATTTGGTAACCTTTAAGCCCGCAAATTCCTTTGGTGGATTCTCACGAAGGCCCTGCATAATTCCCGCCATCTTGTCCATTCCGCTGAGACCAGGGAATTCAAAGCTGTCAATCTTGTTATAGTAACGGCCATACTTGGCATAAATTTCCTCCAGACGCTGTTTAATGCTGGAGCCAATGCTTCTATAGTAAGCCGCCATTTCGCAAATCAGCATGGAAGCAACAACAGCATCCTTGTCACGGACATAGGAACCGGACAGATAACCATAGCTTTCCTCAAAGCCGAAAATAAACCGCTCCTCCTGGCCTACCTCCTCCAAATGGAGAATCTGGTCGCCAATCCACTTAAAGCCAGTCAAAACCTTGCGGAGCTCCACGCCATAATTCTTGGCCACTGCATCAGCCAACGGAGTGGATACAAGGGACATAACTGCTACAGGGTCCTTTGGCATGGTACCCTTTTCAATGCGGCCGGCACAGATATAATCCAGCAGCAATACGCCCATCTCATTGCCGGATACCAGCTCATAGGAGCCGTCAGGACACTTCATGGCAATACCAACACGGTCTGCATCAGGGTCTGTAGCCAGCATCAGATCGGCACCGCACTCCTTGGCCAGCTTAAGGCCAGCCTCCAGGGCCTCATAAATCTCCGGATTTGGATAGCTGCAGGTGGTGAAATAGCCGTTTGGATACTCCTGCTCAGGAACAATGGTAATATCATTGATACCAATATCCTTCAGCACCTGGGTTACAGGCACCAGACCGGAACCATTCAACGGGCTGTACACCAGCTTCAGACCGCTGGTCTTGGCCAGCCCCGGACGGACCTGTCTGGACTCGATAGCCTCATAGAAGGCCTTCTTGCAGTCATCTCCTACAAAACGGATAAGGCCTTCCTCTACCCCCTGGGCAAAGGACATGGTCTTGGCACCGGTGAGCACATCGGTCTTCTGAATCTCATCATAAACAATGGCGGCAGCATCATCAGTCATCTGACAGCCATCAGGGCCATAAGCTTTGTAGCCGTTATACTTGGACGGATTATGGGAAGCTGTCACCATAATACCGGCATTGCACTTATAATAGCGGGTGGCAAAGGACAAAGCGGGAACCGGCATGGCTGCATCATAAATGCGGACCTTGATGCCATTGGCCGCCAGTACAGTAGCCGCAGTCTTGGAGAACACATCACTCTTTAGGCGGGTATCAAAGCTGATAGCAACAGTCTGGCTGCCCCCCTGCTTCTTTACCCAGTTGGCCAGGCCCTGGGTGGCCTGCCGAACAACGTAAATATTCATACGGTTAGTACCGGCTCCCAGCACACCACGCAGGCCAGCAGTACCAAACTTTAAGGACACTGCAAAGCGGTCCTTTATTTCCTCGTCATTACCTTCAATCTTTGCTAATTCAGGATACAGGTCGCAGTCTTCAAGGTCAAAGGACATCCAACGCTTATATTCATTCTGATACATAAAAAAGCCCCTCCGTTTTCAAAAATTATCTTACCCTTTACACTTCGATAATAAACCTTCAAAATCCTTTATTTATCTGGAAAAAAGTTATTTTTCCCCAACTGGGCCGAAATAAGTCAGTGCCAGCATAGTAATATCATCAGACTGTTCTGCATCTCCCACAAAGGTTGCCACAGACTTGTCAATTTCCTCCAAAAGTGATTGAGGTTCATCAGCATTTTTAGAGCAATTAAGCTGAGACAGCAGTCTTTCCTCACCATATAGCTCATCTTTATTATTCATGGCCTCAGTAACGCCATCGGTATACAGGAACAGACTGTCACCCGGCTTCAGGATAAGGGTCTGACTTTCGTAGGTAATGTTCTTGCGACCGGCCAGGACAAAATTTGATTCCACATCAAGATAACGGAAAGCTCCCGTCTCCTTTTCGTAAATAAGCGATGGATTATGGCCACAATTTACATATTCAAAATAACCTGTCCGTATGTCCAAAAGACCAATGAAAGCCGTTACAAACATTCTGGCGGTATTATCCTCTTTGAGCTGATTGTTGGCATGGGCCGCAATATCGGATAGCGTCATATTTTTTCCTGTAAGCAGCAAGTTCTTTAATATAGTTTTTGATATGGCCATAAACATGGCCGCTCCAACACCCTTACCGGACACATCAGCAATAGTTACTGCCAGATGGTTTTCATCTACCATGTAGAAATCGTAGAAATCGCCTCCAACCTCCCTGGCTGACTGCATAGATGCATAAAGAGTAAATTCCTTATGTTCCGGAAATGGTGGAAACTTATGAGGCAATACACCCATCTGTATATCCTGGGCCAGAGTCAGCTCAGTGGCTATACGCTCCTTTTCTGCTGTCTCAGACACAAGGGTATCCATGTAACCTTCCAGTTCCTCAGTCATAATATTAAAACAATTTGCCAGTTCCTCAATTTCATCTCCGGAATTTATTTTCACCCGCTTCTTAAACATATTATTGGCATTATTTTTATCTCCATCCGGTAAGTCGCCATAAGCATTCAATGTACCAATTACAACATGCTTGGTTATATCACGAACACCATCAGTCAGCCGTTGAATGGATGCAACAAATCTGCCGGATAATTTTTGGCCGACACGAATCACTAAACAAAGCAGGACGATAATAGAAACGACCATAAAAAGTATGATTAAATCTATATGATTCACCATATCTTCTATCTTGTCAGCAGTAAGCTTTTCAATAATTTCCCTATTTTTTTCTACCGGGGCAATTACCTCGTCCTTGGCAAAGACCGTAGCAAAGCTCCATCCCGTACATTCAATGGGAGTGTAGGCAACAAAATATTCATCACCATCTATTTCTGCCAGCTGTATCCCCTTGTGTCCCAAAGTCATTTCCTGGGCTATCTGGGCCAGGAAATGATTTGTTGCAGTGCGGATATCCTTATTCAAATCTACCGGCAGCTCCATTTCCGCACCGACTGCGTAAGCCTCTTTCTGGGAGGATAAAATGACCCTTCCCTTTTTATCCAAGGCAAAACAAAATCCGGCATTAGGCAGATTAATATCTCTAACAAGAATTCGCATATTTTCCAGGGAAATCTCCATGGAAGCCACACCAAGCAAGTTGCCGTCATCATCATAATATGGGCTGGCACAAAACAGTCCAGGCATATTGGAGAATGTAAACATTCTAACATCTGTAAAGATAGTATTTCCCTTTTCTACCGCCTGCTTATACCAATCAGCCTCCACTGCGTTGTATACAGTCTGTGGAATATTTTCCTTGTTCCCTTCCAGCTCATCGGGTTCATCAACGGAAAGGGTAAAATTATGATTGGAAGTAACGAAAAAGGATTTTACCATATCATTACATTCCAAAAGACGGACAAGGAGACCTTCAATATTTCCCATTAAGGCTATTTCATGGCGATAATTGTCCGGGTTTACCTCAGCTCCGTGCTGAAGATAAATTTTCAGTGGTTTAAAATCCCCTTCACTTGGCACCGCTACCTTCCATGGAGAATACAACTCCGAATGCCGGTGAATTTCCCCGGCCTCACGGGCAACGGCCTCCACATCATAGGCATTGGACTCCATGTATAAACTGATAATTTTGGCATTATCACTGGTAATATACATCAGCTCCTCCTGCCCTTGCTCAACCAAAAGCTCCGAGCTGTTCTCGTAGGACACTTCACCAAGTCTGTTCACCAATTCTTCCGCCCGATAAAGAGCCGAGCCCAAGCCATAAAAGGCAATTATAACCAAAACCAGAATAATAACCAGATTACTGCCAAGGAGTATCCGTATCATCTTATGCAAAATACTATTCACTTTTCCACCTGACAAATAGCTAAAGATATCTTTCATATCGATGATACTCCATCTACATAATCTATCATTTTACCCCATGTATTCATGACGAAATTTGATTAAGAAAACGATGGCCACCACTGTAGAAACCACCTCAGCAAAGGTCTGGGAAAACCACAGTCCATCAACACCGAAAAGAAGTGGCAGGCCAAAAATGGCAACGGATTGCAGCACAAAGGTGCGCATAAAAGCTATAGCTGCTGAAACCTTACCATTACCCAAGCCAGTAAAGTATGCCGACGCATATTCATTGAAGCCTTGTAATATAAAGGCAAAAGCAAACATCCTAAGGGCATATATTCCCAAAGCACATAACTCAGCATCATAGCCTAAATAGATTTCTGCCACAAATGGGGCAAAGCATTGAGCTGTACCAAACATCACTATACCACAGCCCAAATTAAGCTTAATGCCATTTTTCAACAGGCTCTGCAGCTCCTGATAATTTTGTGCACCTGCATGATAACCCACTACAGAGGCAGCCTCCATAGCCAGTCCATAAAAGATAGCGGCAAAAATACCCTCAACAAAAAGAACCGTTCCGTAGGCAGCAACACCATCTTCACCAATAAATCGCATAAGCTGCATATTGTAAAAAATAAAAATTAATGCAGTGGAAACGTTGGTCACCATTTCTGAGGAACCATTCCCCATGGCCCCCAGCAATGGTCCAATCTCCCAGCCACTCTTAACCAGCCGCAACGGACTGGTATTTTCCCGCATAAAATAGATAAGAGGCAAAATACCGTTAAGGCACATACCTATGGCTGTAGCCAGTGCTGCTCCAGTCATGCCCCAGCCAAAAATCACGATAAACAGCCAGTCGAAAAAAATATTTGACAACATGTTTATCAGGGAAAAATACAAGCCAAACTGGGGCTTTTCAGCAGTAATTAATAGGCTTTGAAAGGCATAGCTAAGCATTGCTATTGGCATAAATACTAACAGGACACGACCGTAAGGCAATCCATAGGCCATCATATCCTCTGTAGCCCCTAGCCAACCAGACACTGTAGGTAATGCAAACAAGCCAACAGCTCCAAGAAAAATTCCAGCACCAAAGGCTGCCTTGATAATCATGGTAAAGTAGCGGTTGGCCCGATCTCTATCCCCCTTGCCCAGCTCAGCGGCAATAAGGGCGCTGCCACCAACTCCGAACATCATCCCCACGGCCATAATCGCCAACAAATATGGATAAATAATATTTATGGCAGCAAAGGCTGTCTTACCAATATAATTGGACACGAAATAGCCATCAATAAGATCATAGGTTGTAGAAACCAGAATCATACCAATGGTGGGCAACGCAAACAAAACAAGTTTGCCACATGTAAAATGATCTGACAGTTTTATATTCATATATTATCCTCACAACGGACAATCCCTTCCAGTATTTCTACGTAGAGATTGTGGAAGTCTTCCATTTGCGTCGGGTCAAACAGCCCCTTTGCATATTCCATTTCAGAATCAAAGCCTCCATCCCCATGCTCATTTTCCAAAAGCTCCAGCTCCAAACGGGCACCGGCAGCGGAAAAATCATTATTAAGTTCAATCAGGGTTGGCTTTAACACATCCAGTTCATCACCATTGATTCCCAGCTGAAGATTTACCTCAATACAATCATTGACAAATGCTTCATAGTTCCCAGCCATAAAATCATAGGAGCTATGGGCAATTCCTTCCGCCACCTGCTCCTTTACTGAAAGAAGGAAGTCAGACATGGATGTATATTCTTCCATCCGGGCAGCCGCCGGTAAATTCTTTATCATCATACCCACGGCATTTTGGGCCTCCACAGCCAAACGATTATTGAAAATCCAGTTTACCATAACATGCTGTTTGCCCGTAAAGCGGGACAGGGTCAAAAGAGCCGCTCCAATGGCCATAACTGAGTGGCTTACACCCCAGAAGCTCTCAGCTTTTTCCACATCATCTGCTGTAAACTCAAGTCTTTTATCCATATCAGCCTGATCGATATGGTCACGATCTACCAGCATCTGGGCCTCCACCGATTCATCAGGCATATTACACCAAACCTCATCTCCATATCGGGACTCAAACCAAGCCCTATCCTCTTCAAAACTCCCCTGCTTCATCCGCTGTATTTCTTCACTGCGAAGGGCAAAGTAATAATCAGGAAGCAGATCACGATCAAAGTATGCATTTACAATATCCGCCAGCAGCACACCAAGGGAATCACCATCCATCAACATGTGGTGAATATCCATAAACAGATATCCATGGGACGGCGAACGGAATACCTTCACGCGACACAGACAGGCATCTAATATTTTATCAAATGGCATCACCAATACATCCGGCAGCATTGGTACAGTTTCTTCGTTAATATCCTGAACCTCAATCTCCTCCAAAAGACCTGGCACGTACTGCTGCACCAGCTCCCGGTTCTCGTCAAAACGGAATACGGATGATAAGGCAGGATGATTGTTAATTGCCCGATTAACTGCTTTACATAATCGATGAATATCAACATCATTCGGCTCAAATTGAACAAGAAAATGCATATTGCTCCACATAGTGGCATCCGGACGGAAAAGCTGTACATCCAAGATTTGGGTTTGCAGCGGTGTTAATGCCAATGGCCGTTTCCGGGCCTCCATTTCCCGATCCTCGATACTGCCCATTTTCATGCGTTCCATGGCAATAGCAGCAATTTTTCTAGGGGTACGCTTCTGGAAAATATCTGCGGCAATCAGTCCCGAAATATCCGCGTTGGCCAAAGCCACCATGGCACTGAGGGAATCGCCACCCAAATCAAAGAAATCATCCAATGCCCCCACCTTGTCCTCCGGCAATTTAAGAGCCAAAGCAAAGGCATGGCAAAGAGCCCTTTCCACATCTGTGGCAGGTGGCTCATATTGGGCCCTGAAGGCTGATAAATCCGGTTCTGGCAGCGCTCTCCTGTTCACCTTTCCATTTGGTGTCAACGGCATAGCCTCCAAATGGACAAACAGATTAGGTACCATGTATTCAGGGAGTTTAGCAGCAAGATGGTTCTTAAGGTCATTATCATCCACGTCCTTAACCGCAGTATAATAGCCCACCAGATATTCACCCGTTCCCTTTTTCAGGACAGAAACAGCCCCTGAATTAATGGCAGGATATTCCATCAATACCTTTTCGATTTCATCCAGTTCAATTCGGAAGCCACGCAGCTTTATCTGATTATCAATACGGCCAAAGACCCGGATTTTTCCTTCATCGGTCCATGCCGCCAAATCACCGCTACGATATGCCCGTACCCCATCATGGGTAAAGAAGGACGCCGCCGTCTTGTCAGGCAAATTAATATAGCCGCGACCAACCTGCTGACCGCAAATCATCAGCTCGCCACGTATGCCAACTGGCAATGGATTACCAAAAGAATCAGCTATATAGAACTGGGTATTGGCTATAGGCGTACCAACAGTCACCACCCTGCTATCCGCCATTTCCTCGGCGGCACAGCCCATAGTGGCCTCTGTAGGACCATAAACATTTAAAATCACGCTGTCCTGACGCAAATCCCGCAGCTTTTGATAAAGACCGGCTGGGAAGGCCTCAGCACCCACATCATAAAAGGTAATCTGCCTTAAGGCTTCCGCCGTTTCCGGAATAGCCAAAAGCCCCAACAGATAGGTTGGAGTACAGGTGATGCCATTTACCCCATTGTTCAGAATCAGCTGAGCCAGCTGACTTGGGGTGTGTATTTCTTCCTCAGTGGCAATTACCACAGAACACCCATTACACAGGGGAACAAACTCCTCCACAATGGACACGTCAAAGGAGAAGGAGGCTAGGGCCAGTGCAATGCGCCCAGGCTTGGTATAATGCATGATTTCCGGAGATTTTTCATTACGATGGACATAATTGGCAATATTTTTATGCTCAATCATTACCCCTTTTGGTTTGCCCGTGGTACCGGAGGTATAGATACAATATGCCAAATTATCAGCACCAACAACTGGCAGAGCAGCCTCTGCACCCTCACGTTCAATGAGCTCGTCCAAAGACAAAACCCTGCAATGCTCCTTTAGGGCGGAACGTGAAGCAAGCAAATCCTTTGAGGTAAGCAAAATAGGAATATTGCCATCTTCCAGGCAAAACTCAATTCGCTCGTCCGGATACTCCGGAATAAATGGCACAAATGCCCCGCCGGCCTTTAATATGCCGATTTCAGCCACATAGGTCCAAACCTCCCGGTCAAAGAGAACACCTACCAGCGTTTCCATAGTCACCCCTTTCTGTAAAAGGGAATAGGCCACCCTGTCGGAAAGCTCATCCAATTCTCTATAGGTCAAGGTCTTTCCGGCGGCAGTAACCGCTGCTTTATCCGGTGTCATATGGGCCTGACGGCGAATCTGCTCCTGTACCGGCACAAAGTCCATGGCCACCTCTGTATTGTTGAAGAGTGCCAAGGACTTCCTGTCATCTTCTGTCAGGAGGGAAATATCACCAATTAATTCCTCCTTTAAAAGCCCCTCAGCCACAGTAAATAAATCCTGGGCAAACCGCTTCACAAAGGCCGGTGAAAACCGCTCATTACGGTATTCAATGGTCATGTTATAAAGACCATCGGTACAGAAGAATTGAATGGAAAAGCACCCGGTTACCATGCCGGTGTGGTAATGCTCAAGGAAGTAGGAATCTCCACAAATGAGATTGCCACCTTCAGCATCACTGTTACCATGGCCACCGCCCATGTTATCAGTAAATAAATCCCCCTGATAGATGAATTCCACATCCTCATTTACAGGACAATGCTTCAGCACCTCATCAAAGGAATAAATATCGTTGCCCATGCTGTTGACGATTTGTCGTCCCATATTTTTCAGATAATCCACCACGGAAATATTTTCTGTAAAATCTCCATAAACAGGAATTCGTTTTATAAGAGTACCAATGGTGGTATCCATTCCCGTCCGGGCCCGGCCATTGTATACGCTGGAAAATGATACCTGTTTACAAGTAAGGTATTTGGATAACAGTAATGCCATGGCTCCCATAAAGAAGCTGCCTTCGGAAATCTGGTAACGGCTACAGAAGGCCTTGACCCTTTCCGGTGCAAGGGTTTTCGGTACATAACGAATGTTTTCGCTTACTCCCGGGGTCAGGCTACCCTCCCGATCACCCACCAGAGCCGGCACTTCATCCATCCTGGCAAACAAATTTTGAAAATAGGACTCGGCCTTTTTATGGGCACCGCCCTGCATAAGGGCTTCTTCATACATCCCCACCTGCTGTATGGTATATTCCTCCTGCAGATATTCCACACCTCCGGAGGAAGAACCAAGAGCACGGTTCAGCTCGCTAATCAGAAGGCTCAGGGAGGTAGCATCAAGAAAAATCAGATGACTCTTTAAGGCCAAATAACATCTTTCCGGGGTGCGATAAATGGCAAAATAAAACAGTAGCTCTTCTGTCATAGGTACCACTGGCATAAATTCACGGATAAAATCAAGGCGTTTATCCTCACTGCCATCTGTCACAGGAACCTCAACCACGGCTTCAGGGGCCATATACATATGGGGAATACCATCCTTCCTCGCCCGAATAATATATTTCATGGAAGGATGAGCTGCCACGACCTCCTGTACGGCAGCTGCCAGCTGTTCAGCAGTTACACGGGTATCTGCCACCATCAGATAGGATAGGGTGTAGGTGGCATTATTTCCACCGGTTAAGCCCTCCAGATAAATACCCATCTGGGTTTTGGTCAAAGGATAAAATTCACGGTCCATTTGTGGCTTTTCCGGATAATTATTATGGGCTTTTTCCTGTATATAGGCAGCAAGAGCCCGTGGAGTTGGATAAGAGGCCACATCATTAAATGACAGGCTGGTATCATCCAGCTTGGCCACCAGCATAGCCACGGAAAGGGAGGTTCCGCCCATATTAAAGAAGTCTGCCGATGCACTGACCCGGGGTAACTCCAAAACCTTGGCAAAGGCAGAGCAAATCCTCGCCTCCAGCTCATTCTGCGGAGGCTCATATACCTCCTCCTCCACTGGTGGCTCCATATTCTTCAAGGCTAAGTAATCCACCTTGTTTCGTTCGTTTCGGGGCATCTCATCAAGATATACAAAATAATCCGGCACCATATATTCCGGCAAAACAGCCTTCACATGATTCCGTAAATTATTGCTTTCCACCCTGTCGCCAATATAATAGCAAGCCAGCTTGTCACCGCCATGAACCCGAAGGGTGACACAGGCCGCCTCCTTGACTCCATTGGCCTTTTGCACGGTCAGTTCCACTTCACCAAGCTCAACCCGATAGCCTCTGAGCTTCACCATGTGGTCTTTTCGCCCATGGAACAGAAGATTTCCGGACTCATCGTAGGCCATATAATCCCCGGTGTGAAACAGGCGGCCTTCACAGAATGGATTATCCGTAAACCTGGCAGCCGTTTCCTGTGGCATATTGTTATATCTCAAAGCCAGCCAAGGACCTGCTACGCAAAGCTCACCCAGAATCCCCGGCTTCTGAATCAATTCTCCATCATCAGATAGCAGATAAGTCTTTACACTATGCCCCGGTTTTCCCAGCATACGGGAATCCTCCTGGGATATTTTGTGGAGAAGAATAGCTGCACATTCGCTGGAGCCATATACCTCAATTATATTGCCGTCCATGGTGTACTTCGCCTTCGCCTTTTCCCCGCCCAGGACAACATAATCAAGGGGCAAACGCCCGTACAACTCCCTCATTACATAGAACATCTGGGGTGGCAAAAACATTCCGGTGATATGGCGCTTTTGGATAATTTTAAACAGCATGTCCGCATTCATCCGCTCCGTTGAACTGGCAATGTACACGCTTCCTCCTACCATGAGAGGCGGATAAAGATCAACAAAGGAGGCAATAAATGTCAGCCCTGCCATACAGCAGGTCACATCCTTTTCCGAAAAAGCATGGTACCCCTTAACAGTATGGATCCACATGGAGAAAAAGGTCTGACGATGAACAACGCCCTTTGGCTTACCGGTAGAGCCGGAAGTAAAGAGAATCAAGCCCTCCTTATCAGGGGCAGACAAATTTATGGTTTCATCCACCTGAAGGGTGCCTTCCTCAGCAAATAGATCCTCCAGGGTCATAACAGGAACATCAGTAACCTTTGCTGCCAGTTGTTCAGTAGTAACACAGACCCTACAGCTTGCATCCTTCAGCACCGACTTAACCCGCTCTGACGGATAATCCTCCTCCAGGGGTACAACTGCTCCGCCGGCACGAAGTATGCCTAGAACCGCCGTCAAGTAAACCCGTGCCCGGGGCAGCAATACACCAACCCTCATTCCATTATGTTGATCTTGGAAAGTATCAAGTAAACGATTAGCTAAAATAGCCGAACGATGATTTAGACACCCATATGTATCCGTGCCATAGCAATCCATCACTGCTGGCTTATCAGGATGTGCTGATGCTTGAGCCAAAAATTCATTTACTAATAATTTCATTTGCGTTTCTCCCATGATAGATATAAAAATCAATCTACAATGTTCATAAACTTATTGAAGCCCGTCAATTTGAGAACATCCACAATAAATGGTGGTACATTTATTAATTTCATTTCACCCTCGGCATCATCCATTATGTTCTGAGCCGTCAGCAAAACTCTGAGACCTGCTGATGACACATAGGTCAAATCCTTAAAATCCAGGGTCAGATCGGTAATATCAGTCAATTCTTCATCAACAACCTTGCTCAAATCCTTGGCCTCCTGTATCGATAGCTTTCCGATAAGAGTCAGGGTAAGTGCTGAACCATTTTTTTCCTTTTTTATCTCCATAATGCAGATCATCCTTTCAAAAAATTATATCATTTATCAATTCGTCAAAATTTTTTCTATTCCTGCAAAAAAAAGCAATATACAGACATAGTCCGTATATTGCTAAGTAAAATTTAATTTTAATTTTTAACACCCGATTGAGCAATTCATCTGCCAATTTTTGCTTGGTCATAATTGGCAGCTCTTCGATGCTGCCATTGCGGTAAAGCAGCTTAACCACATTGGTATCGGTATTGAAGCCGGCATCCTTGCGGGACACATCGTTGGCCACAATCATATCAAGATTCTTCTTTTCCAGCTTGGCCTTGGCATACTCCAGAAGGTTTTGTGTCTCGGCGGCAAAGCCCATCAAAAACTGGCCTGGTCTTTTCTTCTCCCCCAGCTCCTTGAGTATATCCGGATTCTTTTCCAGTACAAGAGTCAGCTCCTGGTCATTCTTCTTGATCTTCTGCTCCGACACATCGCGGACACGGTAATCAGCCACTGCCGCAGCCTTTATGATCAAATCAGCCTCAGAGAAACGCTCCAGTACAGCCTCCCGCATTTCAGCAGCAGACTCAACACCTATAAATTCCACACCATCAGGCGGTGTAAGTGCCGATGGACCGGAAACCAATATTACCTCGGCCCCACGCTTCTGGGCCGCCTCTGCAATGGCATAGCCCATTTTTCCGCTGGAACGGTTGCCGATATAGCGGACAGGGTCAATAGGCTCGTAGGTGCCAGCTGCCGTTACCAAAACCTTGATGCCCAGCATATCTGCCGCAAAGGCCATGGTAAAGCGTACAAAATCAATTATATCAGCAGGCTCGGGCATGCGGCCGACGCCATCCACCCCACAGGCCAGGTGCCCGGATTCAGGTGGAATAAAATTCCAGCCATTCTCAATCAAAGAATCAATATTATGCTGAGTAAGCTGATTTTCATACATATTGCTGTTCATGGCCGGCGCAAAGAAAATAGGTGCCTTGGTGGCCAGCAAGGTAGTGGTCAGCATATCATCAGCCATGCCCATGGCACATTTGGCAATGAAGTTTGCGGTGGCCGGGGCCACTATGACAACATCAGCCAGATTGGCCAAAGCAATATGCTCCACATTATGGTGGGTTACCTCCCCCCACATGGTGGTGGTAACCGGATTGCCCGTAATCTCCCTAAAGGTCAGGGGAGTAATAAAATTCTGAGCCCCACGGGTCATAATAACATGGACCGAAGCCCCTGCCTTGCGAAGTCGGCTGGCTATTTCCACCGACTTATAAGCGGCGATACCACCAGTAACTCCCAGTACAACATTTTTGCCTTTTAACATACTATACCCTCACCACCTGCAGAGAAATAGGACAACCAACACCTAATTATTTTGTAGAATTACGCAGACGCTTATAGGTAATCTTGCCCTCGTAAATCTCCTCCAAAGCGTTGGTTACGTCTCTGATAGAGGTACGCTCTGCAGTCACATCATGAGTGCCGTCCATAATATCACGGGCACGCTTGGCAGCCAGGGAAACAAGAGTATAGCGGCTGTCTACCTTTGGTAATACCTGGTCTAAGGATGGGGTTACAATATCCATTATAAAATCTCCTTCCGGTTCTTTAACTTTTCCAAAATTTCAATATTCAAATCAGTGCGATGACGCTCCGCCTTAATGATGTTAGTGATTTCATCGGCGGCAATCTCCACTGTTTTATTGACTACAACGTATCTGTACTGACGGCCGATTTCGATTTCAGCAATAGCTGAACCCAAACGGCGCTTCAGACTTTCCTCGGACTCGGTACCGCGGCCGCAAAGACGCTGTTCCAGCTCCTCCAAAGAAGGTGGAACAAGGAAAATAAACAGTCCATCAGGACATTTTTCCTTTACGTTCATGGCCCCCTGGGTATCTATTTCAAGAATAATATCAATACCCTTGGCCCGCTGCTCCTCTATTTTCTTTAATGGAGTTCCGTAGTAGTTGCCATATACATTGGCCCACTCCAGCAGCTCTCCATTATTTATCATGCTTACAAATTCTTCCTTGGTGTGGAAATAATAATTTACACCATCCTGCTCCCCGGGACGGGCTGCACGGGTGGTAGCGGATACAGAATAGGCTATATCCGGATTTTTCTTGCGCACTACTTCGCAGACAGTGCCCTTGCCGGTGCCTGATGGTCCAGAAATAACAATCAGCAGACCTTTACGCATTAATTCTTATCCTCCTCATCAAATCGGTGTGACATGGTATCGGGCTGAACCGCCGACAGCACAACATGACCGCTGTCCATAACGATAACGGCTCTGGTTCTGCGGCCATAAGTGGCATCGATAAGCTCCCCTCTGTCTCTGGCATCCTGTACTACCCGCTTTATCGGGGCGGATTCAGGACTTACTATAGCTATTACCCTGCTGGCTGAAACTATATTGCCAAAACCTATGTTTATAAGCTTTAATTTCATAATTAAGCCACAACCTTACTCAATGTTCTGAATCTGTTCACGAATCTTTTCGATTTCGCATTTAACATCCACGGCAATCTGGGCTGCTCCGGTGGAATTGGCCTTGGAAGCCACAGTATTGATTTCACGGTTCATTTCCTGAATCAGGAAGTCCAGCTTGCGGCCCACAGGCTCATTGGACTTGATAATCGTACGGAATTGATCAAAATGACTGTGGAGACGAACCACTTCCTCAGTGTAATTTACCTTGTCAGTATACAAGGCAGTTTCCTGAATCAGACGGTTCTCGTCAATATCCTCCTTGGCAAGATACTGCTCCAGAAGGGCTTCAAGCCGCTGACGATAAGCCGCCACAATCTCAGGAGCCAGCTTCTCCAGCTGGGATACATAGTCCTCAAGGGTATCAATACGGGCCAGCAAATCGGCCTGAATATTTTCCCCTTCATGCTCCCGCATGGCCACAAGATTTTTCATGGCCTCCTCTACTGCTGCCAAAATAGCGGGGCCTGCCTCATCCAGCTCATTGGCATCATCGTCCACCTTCAGCACATCAGGAAAGCGGGCAATATCCATGGCAGAATATGGTCTGTCAGTGCCAATCTGCTCATTGATGGAATTAAGAGCCTGACTATAGGCATTGACCAGGCCCTTGTCTACGATAATGGATACAGCCTTTTCCCGAAGATCGCGGAAGCTGACATTTATGTCCAGCTTACCACGGGAGGCGTATTCTTTGATTTTTTTGGTTATATCACCCTCGAAACGTGCCAGGGTGTGATGCATGTGGAAATTAATTTCCAGATAACGCTGATTTACGGTCTTTATTTCAACATGAGCCTTGAAGGAATCATTCTCAAAATCGCCGGCCCCAAAGCCGGTCATACTCTTTATCATCTATATACTCCTAAATATTAAATATCTGCTACCCCGGTGAAAACTTCCTCCGCCGGTCCAGTCATGTACAAATGGTTGTTGTCAGCCCACTCCACCTGGAGCTTGCCACCATCCAACTGAATCTCAGCCCTGCGGTCAGCCAGACCATTCAATACGGCTGCCGTAAGGGTAGCGCAGGAACCGGTGCCACAGGCCAGTGTAACTGCTGCACCACGCTCCCAAACCCGCATACGCAGATGGGATTTGTCCTTGACCTCAACGAACTCCGTATTGGTCTTTCTTGGGAACTTCTCATGGGCCTCAAAGAGAGGGCCATATTCATAAATTGGAAAGCTCTCCGCATCCTCAACAAATACCACACAATGAGGATTGCCCATGGAAACACAGGTCATCTGGAATTCCTTGTCCTTGACGGTGATAGCTTCCTTTATAACACGGTTCATGCCATAGCCGGAAACAGGAATCTTGTCCCCCTCCAGAATTGGCTCTCCCATGTCCACCCGAACCTGGCTCACCTGACCATTTTCCAATATCATTTTGGGAACCAAAATGCCGGCGCCGGTTTCAACGGTGAATTCTTCCTTGTCCACAATGCCCTTTTCATAGACATAGCGGGCAAAGCAGCGGATACCATTGCCGCACATTTCTGCCTCACTGCCATCGGCATTGATAATCCGCATGCAGATATCCGCCTTGTCAGAAGGCAGCACCAGTAAAATGCCATCGGCCCCGATACCATAATGACGGTCACAAAGGGCCTTGGCAGCACCAATATAGTCCTGCTTTGGCTCCTTTAAACAGTCAATTAATACAAAATCATTACCTGTGCCTTGAAGCTTGGTAAAATTAAATTTCATCCTGAATTTTCCTCCTTAACTTACATAGGAGATAACAATGTAAATTGTTTTTTTACATCATTTTATTTTAACGATAAATCACTGATTTTGCAAGTGCAAAAGCTGTTCATAAATCTGCTCCAAACGGGCAGAGTCCAAACCGCCATCAAGGGCTGCAAGGTTGGTAGCCAAACGCTCATGAAGACGGGTATCAAACCGCTTACATACCTTGTTGTACAACTCCTCCAGGGCGGCAGATTCCTCCTTGATCAGCTTGGCATGCTCATTGGCCAGATATTCATCTGCCAATCTGGATACAATGCCTTCCATTTCCTCTGCCATAACCTTTGAGGCACCCTCCTCAAAGAAATCCTTTGGATTCTTATAAATGGACAATACCTCCCGGAACATTTCACGGTCCAGTCCCACAAAGGCCGGCTCGAAGGTCAGCTTGTTTTCATAGCTGTATTCCTTTATGGACAGGGTAAATTCATTGCTGATCTGATTGAGCAGCTCATTGACATGTATCTGCATTTTCACAAGGGAGCCTTTGATGTAATTGTCAGTCCGCAGACTGGTGGCTCTCAGCTCCTGGGCCAAATCAAAGCCTATGCTTTCCAGCAGCTGGTCCAATGCTTCCTTCAGCTGGACTTTGGAATTACCGCCAGACTTTAAGGTGGCCGGATTAAAGGACTCACGGAAGAAATCAAGATACCTTAAAAATACGCGCTGCTTAACATAATAAATAAGCTCTGTGGCTTCCTGCTTAAGGCCGGCCATTAATTCCCTGTCATTTATATCAGCCAGAACACTGTCAATTTCCCTGCGGAACCGCTCCAGATCAGCCCGTCGCTGCTCCTTTTGGGCACTGTCGCTATGACTGATATTTATTAAGTCCTTAATGCGCTCCACAGCCTTGTCATATTCCTGTCTGGCCGCGGAAAGAGCAATATCATTTAAGTCATTGACAACGAAATTATAGAAGGCTGCTTCAAACTCCGTAGGGGCAGTTTCACCAGCCTGCTTCTGCTCCAGCACCTGCTGGCTGGACAGGGCAAACAGCTGTGGCTTGGAAACACCATAAGATTTTAGCTGCTTGCGGACATAATTTACCACATGATCCGCCTCGTCCTTGTCCTCCGCCAAATCAATGGCATTGACAATAAAGAACATCTTATCCAGCTGGAAGGAATCCTTGACACGGCCCATCTGAATAATAAATTCACGATCCGCCTTGCCAAAGGCGTGGTTGTAGTAGGTCACATACAGCACCACATCAGACTGGCGGATAAAATTAAAGGACATATTCGTATGACGGGCATTGATGGAATCAGCACCCGGTGTATCTACCAAGGTTATTCCCTTGGCGGTCAACGGACAATCATAATACACCTTGATCCAGTCCACAAAGCAGGATTTGTATTCCTGGGCGGCGTACTGTCCAAAGCCATTTAAATCACTGTTAAATACCTCACCTAATTTATTTTCAACGTCAGCAAAGCCAACCACAAAGGCCCGCAGGAAGGATTTTTCCTTTTGGTGGGCACTGCCCCCCTGGTTCATCGTATCCTTGGCCAGCTGCAGTGCTTCACGCAGGGTGGACGGACGCAGATTAAACGGCTTAAAGGCCCGGATAAGGTCATCAAGAAGCATCTGGTCGCTTTTCAGCTTAATCTCTACTGTGCCGTGAGGATGCCCCTCATCCACCGGCAATATCATGTTGATAGCTGCCGTAGTAGGGTTTGGAGATACCGGCAGCAGGCGTTCACCCAGCAGGGAATTGGCAAAGGAGGACTTGCCGGCACTAAATGCACCGAATAAGGTTACCAGGAAGCCTTTATTGTTAAGGCGTTCCGCCCTTTCCTGCAGCTCCTGGGCCAGCTGCCCAACCCCTGGAATTTCACCGATGAGCTCAGCCCCCTTGTGGAGCTTGACGGACATTTCCTTTAGCTTTTCGGTACCGGAGGCCTTCATTAAAGCCGCATCGAAATCAGCGTTTAATGCAGAATTTTCAATAGTATGGTGATTATTTTTTGTATGTTTGGATTTATTTTTTAATGTATCTGAAGAATCTAAAGTACCATCCGGCTCTACTAGCTCTTCCTCCGGTAGTTCAATGGCGGACAAATCGTCAAAATTGGATATTGCATCTGCCATATGTTCATTGACAAGCAGCTCCTTAAGCTGACTCTCCCGTTGGGCACTTTCAGCTGCCAGATTGTCCAGTGTACTCCATGCCTGCTGGTATTCCTTCAGCTCCTCCAGACGTTTTTTTACGGTTTCCAGCCGCTGCTGCCTCTGAATGGACAGCAGATCAGCCAGTGCTGTTTTTATTTCCCCCGCCTGACTCCGGGCCACGTTCTTTATGCCCTCGGCAAAATTAAGGGTATAATTCATGACATAGCTGCCATCCTGGGTGAGCTGGGCCCCGGAACGCATAGCCTCCGTAAGCAGCTCCTCCGGCGGTAATATTTCTATGGTTTGAATTTTATCCTGCAGTTCTTTGTTGGAAACATTGTGCTGGCGCAGAAAATCAACCAGGAAGGTCTTTAAATGCCATTCTATCTGGGTCCTGGCCTTTTCAGAGGCATCCTCAAAAAAGGCCTGCTTGCGGCGCTCCAGCTCTGCCATGGTCTTCTTGCCACGGCCAAACAGCCCCACCTTAAAGGAAGGCTGACAGGCCTCCAGATAATCCCGGGCCAAATCTCTGGTTGAGGTAGGCATCAAATAGGCATTATCCAATATTTTGGCCACACCGGCTTTAAAGACTTCCTCCCAATCCTCCGCAAGAGCTGTCTGCTCCCTGTGTAAGCTGTCATACTCCTGACGCATTAAATGGAGTTTATCCTCGGAAATATCTGCCAAAAGTGCCCTAGCGTCATTTTGTTCAGCCGCCGAATTTTTATCCGCATCCTTAATGTATTCGGTGATTATTCTGGTGAGAGAAGCATAAATGGACTCCTCCAGATTATCATTGCGATGGGCAATTTTGTCATCCAATAAGGCCATCAGCTCAGAATATTGATTATGTGGTGCCTCAGGATATTTGGCAGAAATGAAATAAATCCCCCTGGCCTTTACCCCCCAGCTTTCAAAAGCATCATAAACTGATTTTTTAAAATCAGCAAAGGACAGCTCGTTATCACGGTGCTTATCCACCTGATTAATAACCAGATACACTTCCTTGCCGGCCCTGGTCAGATCCCGGGTAAAGGAAAAGTTAAGCTCTGACTGGACGTGGTTATAGTCCATAACATAAAAAATAATGTCAGCCAGATGAATAGCATCCTCTGTAACTATTCGATGGGCATCATCTGCTGAATCAATACCAGGGGTATCCATAATCTCCACACCAGAAGGAATCTTAAGGGTGGAATAGCTTAGCTCAATGCAGGAAACCGCATCCCCATCACGGCAATAGCTCTTAACCAGATCATAATCATAAGGAGCTACATATTTTCGTGGCTTGCCCTTGCTGAAGAATACCCGGGCATAGTCCTCCCCCTTGTACACCTTTACAAGATTGGCACTGGTAGGTATAGGGCTGGAAGGCAATATATTATCCCCCAAGAAGGAATTTATCAGCCGTGACTTGCCCGCAGAAAAATGTCCCGCAAAGGCGATACCATATTGGTCATTGGCCAGCTTCTGGGCCAGATGCCGTACATGGCTCATATTACGGGTATGATTTATATCTTTAAAGTAATCGTAAGCTGCTGCCAGCTTGTTTTCTAATAAATCTCTAGTCATACTTGCTCCAATCAGGCTGTGGTTATGGGGTCGATATCTATTATTACATTCATATCGCGGTGAATACCCTGTTCCCGCAGAAAAGTGTTTACAACCTTTAAATCATCAGTCTTAATCAACATGGAAAAACGGTGAACTCCCTTGAAGGTAGGAATCATGGCCGGGGCCGGCCCAATAATCTGATGATGGGCGGTACGGCCAAATTTATCAAGGAAGTTATCCTTTAAATTTTGAGCCTGCTGGCGGGCCAGCTCAGGCTGTTCATTTTGGAAAATCAGCTTAACAATGCGGCAAAAAGGCGGGAAGAACAGACTCTTTCGCAGCTTCATTTCTTCGTCATAAAATGCCTGATAATCCTGCTTTATGCCACTTTGAACCGCATTATGCTCCGGTGAATAGCTTTGAACAATAACCTTTCCGGGAATATCTCCACGCCCGGCCCGGCCGGCGGTCTGGGTGATGAGCATAAACACCCGCTCTGCGGCCCGGAAATCCGGCATATTCAAGGCCGAATCCGCACTTATAATACCCACTGCTGTTACGTTGGGAATATCATGGCCCTTGGCCACCATCTGAGTTCCCAAAAGAATATCAAACTCCTTATCACGGAACCTGTTAATAATGTTAGTGTGGCCAAACTTGCCCGTTGTGGTGTCCCTGTCCATGCGAATCACTCTGGCCTGAGGAACCAAGGCTTGCAGCTCCTGCTCCAGCTTTTCAGTTCCGGAACCAAAATATTTAATATAACGGCTCTCGCACTTCGGGCAGACATCCGGAACCGGCACCGTAATATCACAATGATGGCACATAAGCCTCTTGTCCTTGTGATAAACCAGTGGCATGGTACACTGCGGACATTTTATAACCTCACCACAGGAGCGGCACATAACAAAGGTAGCGAAGCCCCGACGGTTCAGCATTATAATCATCTGCTCCCCCTTGCTGATAGTGTCTTCAATAAGAAGACGCAAAGGATAGCTTATAATATTTCGGCGGCCCCTTTTCAGCTCCTGCCGCATATCCACACAGGACACCTCAGGCAATGGCTTATTGCCAATGCGATAAGGAAGTCTCAGCATGGTACACTGACCTGTATGGGCCTTGTGATAGGTTTCCAGTGAAGGGGTGGCACTGCCCAGCAACAGGGGTGCCCCATAAATCTGAGCCAGCTTTTCTGCCACCACTCTGGCATGATAACGGGGTGATTCATCCTGTTTGTAGGAATTGTCCTGCTCCTCATCCATGATAATCAGTCCCAGATTATCCGCCGGAGTAAAGAGGGCGGAACGGGCCCCAATAATGATTCCGGCTTCTCCCCGCCGTACCCGCATAATGGCATCATTACGCTCACTGATGGACAGACGGCTATGAATAACGATAATATCTTCTTCAAAATAGCTTTTAAAGGCCTGTACCACCTGACCCGTAAGGGCTATTTCAGGCACCAGAACCACAACCCGGCGGTCCATTTTCCGCACCTTCTGTGCAGCTTCTATGTACACCTGGGTCTTGCCGCTGCCTGTTACTCCATAAAGCAAAAACTCCTGGAATTTCTTGGCAGCTACTGCTTCCTCTATGGCTTCCACCGCAGCCCTTTGTTCCCTGGTCAGCTCCACTTCCTTACGCTTTACAGACAAGGAATCATAGCTGTTACGGAAAACACGCTGTCTGCTCTTGGAAAGCATACCGGCTTCTGTCAATGCTTTTATAGTGGCAGCCGATATTCCTTTATTTTTGAAATCTTCTGCTGTAAAAATGAGTGGCTTACTTTCTTCTGCCACTGCTTGCTGTTTGTCATTTATATACAGCAATGCCTTTTTCTGTGCAGGCTTGCGTGAATATTCCTCCAGTATTTCCTCTGTCAGCTGCAGTGATGGTACATAAACAGTCTGAAAAGCCGCCTTGGCCTTATTATCTGCATTATATACCCGTTTTATAACATTATACTGCAGCAGCTTCTCCAGTATATTTTCCAGCTCCTGGGCAATGTCCTCATTACCGTCTGCCACCAGCTGGTCCTTTAGCTCCTTTTTCTTGGCTGTTCCGGCAGCTACCAAAGCCTCATAGACCCGACCGTAGCTTTGAACCTGCAACAGCACATTATCCTTCTGACCGTGAATCGCCTCATAGGCCAGCTGAATATGGGCCCCACTTTTCCCCGGAATAAACAGACGCATCATTTCCCCCACGGAGCAAAGATAAAAATCCGCCATCCAACGGGCTGCCTCAATTACCTCTTTTGTGAACCATGCCTCTTCGTCCAGGGTTTCCTTAATAGGCTTTAGCTTATATTCTCCACCAATACTGTTCTCATCCACATTTCTTACAGATACAATAAAGCCCTCAATGCTGCGGCCGCCAAAGGGTACAATAACACGCCAGCCCACATCGAGGTAGCTCAGCTCGTCAGGAACTATATAGCTGTATGCCTGGGATATGCTTTTTATGGGAATATTAATATAAACATCAGCCAGTATCACAATATCAATCCATCCTATGTATGACTAATATAACGAAGAAACGGGACTGTTTTGCTAGTCCCGTTTAACTTTATTAGGTGCTTTTATACATTAAAAATGTATGCTCTCTATCATTTTGTCCGCCGCCTTCTGATAATCCTCATCGTCGGCCTTGTAGGAAATCGTTATGCACCAATGCTCATCACCCTTGAAGAAGGAAATGAATCTGGTCTTAATCTTAATATCGTTGCTGGTACCATCCAGGGTAGTTACCTTGGCCGGCTCGCCGGCAACTGTGGCATCCTCCAGCTGACCGCCGGTGGCACTGCGCTTGCTCTTATAGGTCTTTAAAAGATCCTCGGAGTATTTATTTAAGTCAGGTTTAAAATCGAAGGTAGTAAACTGCTTGTACTTGGCCCGGTCGTAGTGAACACTCATAACAGTTATCTCAAAATCACTGTTATGATCCGCACTGGTACAGATAGTAGTACCATTAGGGAAGGTCTTTGGAGCCATAGGATTTCTGAAATCGAAAGGCAGGCTCATGGTCAGTGTTCCTGCATGGCCATTTACACTTACATCGTGCAATTCAATATTCTTGGAGCCGCAACCAGCCACCAGCACACTCAGCACCATCAGGCAAAGTGCCGCCACAACGGCCACAGACTTCTTAACAAACTTAACTCCCATGGAACTGCGTCCTCCTTAATCCAAATCGTACTGAAGCATGGACATAACCTTAATACCGTCATTTTCCAGCTTCTGACGACCACCAAGGGTAGTCAGCTCCACAAAGAATACAGCCGCTGCAACCTCGCCGCCAATTTTCTTAATTAGCTTGGCAGCCGCAGTAGCAGTACCGCCGGTAGCCAGCAGATCGTCAACGATTAACACCTTCTGGCCCGGCTTTATGGCATCCTTATGTATTTCAATGGTATCACTGCCATATTCCAGATCATAATCCACACTGATAACCTCTGCTGGCAGCTTGCCCGGCTTGCGGATAGGCACAAAGCCGATATTCATGGCTGCGGAAAGAGCTGCACCATAAATAAAGCCACGGGATTCCAGGCCCACAATCATATCAATCTTCTCACCCTTGACCAGCTCCTTCATATAGTCCAGAGTCAGGCCAAAGGCCTTGGCATCCTTTAAGGTTGTGGTAATGTCCACAAACTTGATTCCCTCTTTTGGGAAATCATCCACCAGACGGATATGATCCTTTACATAGTTTATGTCACTTGCGGTTAAGCTCATCAGAAAAACTCCTTATTGGTTATTAAAATAGTTAAATGTTTTCACAAAACCATTTCATTATACCATATTTTTAGCTGATTGCGAAATACAACCAAAGCAAAAACGACCCCACCAGAGGCAGGGTCATTTACTCCAAATATTATTTAAGATAAAGGGTATCCTTGCCTACCTCTTCTGCTGTTGCCTTATCCTTCAGCAGTTCAATCATCTTCAAAGCGAAGGCAATAGAAGTAGCTGGGCCCCGGCTGGTGATAATATTGCCATCAACCACAACCTCATCAGTGCTGGTCTTGCCACCCTTCAGGCGACCTTCAAAGCCAGGGTAACAGGTGCATTTTTTACCCTCTACCAGACCATTGTCACCAAGAACAGATGGAGAGGCACAGATAGCAGCCACCCATTTTCCAGCTTCATTAAATTTCTTTATGAGAGCCACTACTTCCTTGCTGCCGCCTAAGTTATTCATACCGCCCATTCCACCTGGCAGCACAACAATATCATATTCATCAGAATTCAAATTGGAAAGAAGCTCATCAGCCTCTACAGTAATATTGTGGGCACCAACAACCTTTTTCTCCCCATGAATGGAAGCAGCCGTAACCTGAATGCCGCCACGGCGGAGAAAATCAACCTGGGTCAGGCCCTCAACCTCTTCAAAACCATTGGCCAACAAAACTAATGCTTTCATACTTTTATCGCTCCTTACATGAAATTATTAATACGTTATCTTAATTATAACCTAAATACTCATATTTTCCCATTTAATAAGGAAAAATCTTCCTGCCTTGCAAAGAGAATTAGTCGATATGTATAATTAACAGAGATAACTGCAAAAACTGTTATTTAAAACAATATCAATTATTTGGAGTCCAATTATGAAAAAGAAGCTTTCAATTCTATTATCCATGCTATCACTGGTGTTTGGCCTGTCCAATTCTGCAGACCTGCCACAGACAGAGGCCGCAGCCCAGTCCACAGGTCAGGGGACAATTTTATTTGTTCCCCACGATAATCGCCCCACTTCCTGTGAGCAATCCACGGAAGCCCTGGAGCTGGCAGGCTACAATGTGATAATGCCTCCCAAGGATATGCTGGGGGGCCTGCATAACAATGGGGATACAGCAGAGCTATGGAATTGGGTTAATAAAAATATCGCAAAGGCTGATGTGGCAGTAGTATCCACTGACTCACTGATTTACGGCGGGCTGGTGGCTTCCCGGAATCATAACGCCACAGAGGATGAATTGTTATCAAGAACAGATAAATTTAAGAACTTAAGGAAAGCTAATCCAAAGGTTAAGGTATTCGCCTTTGCCTCCCTCATGCGTACTCCCAAGGACGGCGCAGCTGCCGGTGCTGAGGAACCAGCCTATTATCAGGATTATGGCAATAAGCTTTTTAAATATTCTGCCCTAAATGACCAAAAAGAAATTCGCGTACTAGGGGCAAAAGAAAAAGCGGAATTCGAAAAGCTAAAGGCCGAAATTCCAAGTGGTGTTCACAAGGATTATTTTGGGCGGCGGACAAAAAATATTACGGTTACCAAACGCCTTATGGATTTAACCAGGAATGGAACCTTAAACTTTTTTGTTATTGGCAAGGATGATAATGCTCCATTCTGTGCTACCCATCAAGAGTCCCGTCACCTTATTACCTATTCCAAAAAATTAAACCTGCCAAATAACAAATTTATGATTACCAACGGTATTGATGAATTTGGTATGCTGCTGTTGACAAGAGCTGTTACTTCCATTGAGAACAAGCAATACTCTGTAAATGTAAAATTCAACATGGGAACAGGCGAGGATACAGTACCAAAATTTTCCGATGCCAGAATTCACAAGTCCATAAAGGACGAATTGATCATGGCCGGTGCATGGGAAACTGATAAAGCTGATAAGGCTGATTTAGTGCTTTTGGTAAACACGGATTACAAGGGACGTACTACAGATGGCTACCCTGACCCTAACGATCCGGAGCCTATGTATAACGACGGACAGCCACGCAGGGACTCCCAATATTTTCTGAACATGATTCAGGAGAATATTGCCAAGGGACGTAAGGTGGCTTTGGCTGACATCTGCTTCGCAAATGGCAGTGACAACGCCCTTATGAATTTGCTTTCAGAAAATAAACTGCTGTTCAGGCTGCGTTCCTACTCCGGCTGGAATACCCCTACCAACAGTACGGGCTTCGCCCTTGGACAAGGACTTGTAAACCTCAGTCTTTCCCAGGAGGACTGCAACAAACTGCTGGTAAAGCGCTATCTGGATGACTGGGGCTATCAGGCAAATGTGCGTGAAAAGCTAATGAGAAGTCTTCCAGGCTCCAAATATTATTTTGATTTGGCAGACTATGAAAAAACTGCTGAAAGCCTTGTTGCAAACGAGCTTCGTGCCTTTGCAGCCCAGCATCTGGGTGAATATCCCAACTCCACTGACATTAAGGTCACTTTCCCATGGCATATTACCTTTATTGGAGGGATTACCATTAACGAAAGCAACGATTTTAAAAAAAACATAAATTTTTCGGCCGCTGGAATGTAGAGGACCAGCAGGCTACCTGTGGCAACGGAGCAACATATATAAAAGCCCGTTTCACAGGCACCAGCATTGCTGCCAGAATGGATGACAGAAACTGCTGGTGGCGCTATGAAATAGATGGAAAACCATATAATAGAATAAAGTTCAAAAAAGAAACCACCATCCTTGCAGAGAATCTGGAAAATGGACAGCATGAAATCAGGCTGGTCCGCTCCACGGAGGGTGAAGCAGGACTTAGTATATTCATGGGCTTTATACTGGATGATGGCGCTGAATTCCTCCCAATTAAGGAGCCTAATCGCCTGAAGCTGGAATTTGTTGGTGACTCCATTACAGCCGGTGCCTTTAATGACGGTCCCCATGAGGTGGTGATGTACCACGATGTGGAGAACAACGATATGTCCTACGGTCCACAGCTGGCCAGAATGCTGGATGCAGATTACAGTGTTTTAGGAAAATCTGGTGAGGGACTTGTACATAATTACGCAGAGGAATGGCCATATAACCAGGTACACACTGCTGACCGCTATCCTTGGACCTATTACTCATTTAACTGGAATGACGAGCATCCTGATTGGAATTTTGCAGATAATCCTACAGATGCAATTTTAATCTCCATCGGTGCCAATGACTTTCTCTTTGAAAATAAGCCTACAGAGGATGAATTTATTAAGGGATACATTAACCTTATAAATGTAGTGCGAAACCATAATCCCAAGGCTGCCATAATCTGCATAGAACCTGTTCCGGCAGTTATCGGGCCTGATGCCGGCCTGTGGACGGAAAAAGCTGTAAAGGAGCTTATAAAGCAAGGTGATAAAGCCATTTATTATATTCCGCTGAATAAGGGTACTCCTCTCCTTCAGGCCTCTGATTACGTTGGTGATGGTGTTCATCCTACCCAGGAGGGTTCCAGAAAAATTGCTGAATATCTCAAAGACAAAGTAGAAACAATGCTTAAAAAGTAAATATTTGTAAGGGTAAAAGCAGTGATTTAAACTAAAAAACATTAGTTTGATTCACTGCTTTACTTATGATATTCTTTAAACAGAAGTGTTGTGTGTAATGATATTTTGGAGGTTATTATGGACAAATCAAAGGTTTACTTTACTGATTTCCGTGTTCCTGTTGGTACCAGTATTTTGACAAAGATGAAGAATCTGTTTATCAAAGCTGGTTTTAAGGATATTGACATGGAAAATCGCTTTGTAGCCATAAAAATGCATTTTGGCGAGCTGGGAAACATGGCTTTTCTGCGTCCCAACTATGCCAAGGTGGTAGCAGATTTGGTTAAGGAACAGGGTGGTCTCCCCTTCCTTACTGACTGCAACACTCTTTATCCTGGCAGCAGAAAGCATGCCCTGGAGCACATGGACTGTGCCAATATCAACGGCTTTAACACCATTTCCACCGGCTGTCAGATAATAATTGGTGACGGCCTTAAAGGCACCGATGATGTTGAGGTTCCTGTAAAAAATGGTGAGTACTGCAAAACTGCCAAGATTGGCCGTGCTGTTATGGACGCTGATGTATTCATTTCCCTGGCTCACTTCAAGGGCCATGAAATGACCGGCTTCGGTGGTGCCATCAAGAATATCGGTATGGGCTGTGGCAGCCGTGCCGGCAAGATGGAACAGCATTCCTCCGGCAAGGTGGTTGTAAATCCGGATAAGTGCCGTGGCTGCCAGATTTGTTCCAAGCATTGCGGCTCCAATGCCATCACCTATGAAAATAAAAAGGCCATTATTGACAAGGATATCTGTAAGGGCTGCGGCCGCTGTATCGGTGCCTGCCCATTTGATGCTATCCGCAACGACCAATGGGATGCCGGGGATCTGCTGGACAAGAAGATGGCTGAATATGCCCAGGCTGTTGTTCAGGACCGTCCTTGCTTCCATATCAACATGATTATGGATGTATCACCAAACTGTGACTGTCACGGTGAAAACGATGCCCCTATTCTGCCAAATCTGGGTATTGCCTGCTCCTTTGACCCGGTTGCCCTTGACCAGGCCTGCGTGGACATCTGCCAAAAGGCAGAGCCTATACGCAACTCCCAGCTGGGAGATAATCTGGCTGACCCACACCACCATGACCATGGTGACCACTGGCTCAACAACAACCCTAACGTACATTGGAAGGAAACCCTGGAGCACAGCGAAAAAATCGGCATCGGCACCAGAGATTATGAATTAATCGTAATGAAATAAACATCATTCTAAAAGCACTGGCTCAATTTTGAACCAGTGCTTTATTTTATAGCTTATATATCATTTTATATATAATTGTCAAACTATTTATAAAATTCTTGCTTTATTTATTGTCATGGCTAATCAAATGGATTAAAATTTACATAGAGTATTATTTATAACAGATTGGGGGATTACCAAATGTCAAACAGAATCGTATTAAACACAGTTTCCTATCATGGTTCCGGTTCCATCAATGAAATTATTGGTGAAGTTGAACGGGGCGGTTATAAGCATATCTTTGTATGCACCGATCCGGACCTGGTAAAATTTGGGGTAACAGCCAAGATTACAGACCTGCTGAGCAAAAACAATATTCCTTATACTG
Organism: Anaerovibrio sp. JC8; assembly: GCF_002100115.1. Lineage (GTDB taxonomy): Bacteria > Bacillota > Negativicutes > Selenomonadales > Selenomonadaceae > Anaerovibrio. The sequence continues at coordinate 76,048 of NZ_ANBM01000007.1, forward strand.
TTTATGACAAGATTAAGCCAAATCCTACCATCCAGAACGTACAGGATGGCGTGGCAGCCTTTAAGGCGTGCAAGGCCGATTCCATAATTGCTGTTGGTGGCGGTTCTTCCATGGATACAGCAAAAGCTGTTGGTATTATTATCACCAATCCGGAATTTGAGGATGTACGCTCACTGGAGGGCTTATCTCCAACCAAGAACCATGCTGTACCTACCATCGCTGTACCAACTACTGCCGGAACTGCAGCAGAGGTTACCATCAACTATGTAATTACCGATGTGGAGAAACAGCGTAAATTCGTGTGTGTTGACCCTAATGATATTCCTTCTGTGGCTATTGTTGACCCTGATATGATGGCTTCCATGCCAAAGGGATTGACCGCTGCCACCGGTATGGATGCCCTCACCCATGCCATTGAAGGCTATATTACCAAGGCAGCCTGGGAGCTTACCGATATGTTCCATCTGGAAGCAATCAAGCTTATTTCCCAGAATCTTCGTGACGCAGTAGCCAACAAGCCAGAAGGACGCAACGGCATGGCTTTGGCTCAGTATATAGCCGGAATGGGCTTTTCCAATGTAGGTCTGGGGATAGACCATGCGATGGCCCATACTCTCAGTGCACATTATGACACTCCTCACGGTGTTGCCTGTGCTATGCTTCTGCCAATTTCCATGGAATTCAACAAGGAACACACTGGCGAGCGCTATCGTGAAATTGCCCGTGCTATGGGTGTAGCCAATGTTGACTCCATGTCCCAGGCCGAATACCGGGATGCTGCCATTGCTGCAGTAAAGAAGCTGTCTGAGGATGTTGGAATTCCAGTCAAGAACGAAAAGATTACCGAAGCTGACCTTAAGATTCTGGCCAAGGATGCCCTGGCTGACGCCTGCTACCCTGGCAACCCTTGCGAAGCCACCGAACAACAGGTAATCGATATGTTCCGACAGCTCATGTAACTCGTAACACCAATTAAATAAAATCACTTTAATAGGCATTGGCTCAACTGCAGCCAATGCCTATTTTCTGGTAACGTCACTAAACTTTTCTCAAAATATGCTTAAATTATTCATCACCTTTTTTCCAGCCTTCACCAACAGTGCCTGCTTCCCTCATTTCCGTGGCTGCCTCGCTCATAAGGTCAAAAGATTGTCTAACGCCAGCAGAATCATGTGCAAAATTTACTGCATGGTCAGCTGAAATTCCAATAGACGCAGCCTCAGACACAGAATCCATATTTGCTCCCATGAAAATAAAATTCCACTTGTACTCCTGAGTTGCCTTTTCTATCATGGTCTTTACGTCTGCTTTGGTATACTCCTTGCTGTGATTTTCTTTGCCATCGGTCATAATGAGAAACAACACTCGGCGCTTGGCAGGGCAAATACCATCATGATTCATTTTGCCAAATATATCTGTAATCGTTCTTCCCACTGCATCCAGAAGGGCAGTCATCCCTCTTGCATAGTATTCTTTGTCGGTTAGCTCAGACACCTTCTTTATATCCTCTGCTTCCACCAGCTTTTCATACTTATCATCAAAAAGAACCGTGGTAACCTCAGCACTTCCCTTTTCCTGCCGCTGCTTATCCAAGAAAGAATTATAACCGCCTATAGTATCTCCAACTAAATGTCTCATTGAGCCGGAGCGGTCCAAAATGCATACAATTTGCACTGGCTCAGCGGATGTAAGCTGGCATTCTGAAGTATGCTCATGTGGCAATAAATCCGTTTGCCTTATTTCCGTTACTTGTTTTTCCGGCAAGCTGTTCACTGGCAACACCTGAGCAAAGCATATACCTGTACTAAAAACCAGCATCGATACCAACATTAATAAGCTTCTGTACATTTAATCATCTCCCATCAATCAAGTAATAGTTGTAAATGAGGGCACAATAATCACAATCATAATCTACATTACTACTTTCGTGATTTATGATATTTTTCCTGCTATATCATGAATCAGCATTTATTTCAACAGGAATATGTTCCTTTAGCCACCGTTTAAGCAAGAATGTTAATGCATAAGGGAAGGTGTAAAACTTACCATTCCAGCCAATATTGGTATCACCTAATTTTATTCCGTATATTATGTCAGAATATTTATCAGCACTAATGAGAGCATTAAGTGACTTTGTAGCACCATTAGTTGCTTTAACTTCCAAAGGTATTAAACTATCGGCATCACGTAAGAAGAAATCCATTTCCACAGTGGCATTGTCATTACGATAAAAATACAAATTGTACCCCTGTTGTTTAAGCATTTGAGCTACAACATTTTCTATCAATGCTCCCTTATAAACGCCAAAATTTCGGTTTGCCCGCAAATCTGTCTGGGCCTCCTCGTCTAAACTGGCAATCAGTAATCCCGTATCACCATAATACAAGCGATAATTATCTGGATTGTAATTACCCCGCAAAGGCAGTGACAAAGTATCCAGGCAGTAACACACATTTACAATACCAGCATTTATCAGCCAATCACCAACGCCAACGTATTCCCGACTTCTTGCACCATGGGCGACTTTTGATATCTTAAACTTCTTATTATCCTGCCCAAGAAAAACCGGTATTTTTCTGTAAACATTAAGGATTTTGACTTTATCCAGGCCCCCGGCATATTTTGTAATATCTTCTTCATAGTCGAGCAGCAATTGGCTTTGTAGATTGAGAATACCGCTATAGTTCTTTTGCTGAATAAAAAGCCAAACCACAGCTGGCATCCCCCCCAGCATTAAATATTCCTGAAAATTTTGACGCAAAGAACTCATCATTCCAGTTGAAAGAGGCTTCAGCTCCTTCATGCACTCATAAAGCATATCAATTTGCTTTGACGAATATCCCTTGCCCCACAAGTATTCTTCAAAATCCAATGAGTGCATATTATAATCCTGCTTATACCCTACACTATTGGATTCTATCTCCTGATAATTTAATCCCATCATAGAGCCAGAACATATTATGTCGAAACGTCCATCAATTTTAAATGCTTTCAGGCTGGTGGCACAACTAGGACACACCTGCATTTCATCAAAAAAAATCAATGTTTCGTGCGCTTCCAAAGCAAAATCAGGATTTATAAACGTTATGTTTTGAATTATTCGGTCTACATCAAAACCGTCAGCAAAAATATGTTGGTACTCTGGCTGTAATATAAAATTTATTTCCACCACATGTTTATAATTATTCCTGGCAAAATGCTCTATAGCTTCAGTTTTTCCTATCTGACGTGCCCCTCTAACGATTAGGGGCAGATGTCCTTCTGAGTTTTTCCATTCAATTAAATATTGGTCAATTTTACGTTGTAAACGGTCACTCACAAAAATCACCCCATTTCGCTTATATTATATCACATTTTTCTGGCATTTTTAGCGATGAAAATCACATTTTTCAACACATTTTTATTGCTTTTATCACATTTTCTCATAAAAATTGGCAAATGTATACTTGAAGTACAAATTTGCCAAAACAGCCCCTTAATTTAATTCTAATTTGCAATTTTATGGCTAAAATGAATAAAATATCAGTAGAAATACACTTAGGAGCGGATGGATATGAAACACTATAGACAACTTATCTTACATACATTATTGGCCATTAGCCTGTTCTCTTTTATCCCTCAACATAGTGAGGCTCGAATGGAAACATTTCGGGGCACTGGGGAATATACTGTCAGCGATAATGAGACCTTGCAGCAGGCTGAAGACAGTGCAGTAAAGGAAGCCCTACGAGATATATCTGAACAAGTAGGCGTAGTTGTATCAAGCAATACCAAAGTAGAAAATGCTGTTGTAACCCACGATGAAATAGTCACCTTTAGCAGCAGTTTTGTAAAGGTGCTGGATAAAAAAATAGAACGGCATATTGATGATGATGGCGACATTCATATTACAGCCCGTATTACTGGCAATGCAGACCCGGATTTAGTACTTACAGAATTAAAGCATCTTTCTACCCTTAAGTCGCCACAGAGTGGTAATGCTACTTCAGCCTCCCCTATCCCTTCTGTAACACCACAGCCTATTACACCACAACCAGTTATAATCCCTCAGCCTACTCAGCCTAATACTCAACCATCCAAAACCATCCCTCCGGAATATCAGGGGGCTTTACAACAGGCCAAAGCCTATTCTCTATCGAATCATCTCTCGAAAAAGGGATTATTCAAATATATGCTGAACAATGGTTATCCCAGAAATATTGCAACTATGATCAGTGAAAATGCTGATATAGACTGGAAAAATAATGCTTTAAATCGGGCCAGTGATTATTTAACCACCGGCTATTATTCAAAAAATGGCATCTATACTCAGCTTCTTTCTCCAAATGAGGGCTTTACCAGGGAGGAAGCCTTTTATGCCATGACCAACGTGGTGGCTGACTGGCAGGCCCAGGCTTTGGGCAAAGCCCGTCAATACAAGGAAATGGGCTGGTCCAATGACAAAATCAACCAGCGGCTTCTCGTGGAAGGTTTTGCCAAGAATGAGGTTCAATATGCTGTTTCGCTGATATAAAAAGGAGGCCCCTCGGGTCTCCTTTTCATTTTATATGCCATTATATATTAAGTCATTTCTACTGTCTCTACTCCATCCAAAGCATACATTGCATTCATTATTTCAACTTCTCTAATATGCTTGGTGTTAATCAAATCCATCTCAACCAGAGCCTTGGAATCATCCTGACAATGCTCGGCAGTCTTCATTTTCACCTGACTTATCTTTACGTCATGGAGCTTTAAGACATCATATATTTGCTGGATAGTTACTGAATCATTTTTAATTATTGCTTTTGCTGTCATCTTCTTATCAATAGGGTGAAAGGAATCCAGCTTGGCAAAAACCTCCAATACCAAAAATACCAGTGCCGCTGTCATAAAGGCACTCATGTAATAGCCGGCACCTACAGAAAGTCCAACACCGGCAACTACCCACAGGCAGGCGGCGGTGGTAAGACCAGTGACGTTGAGCCCCTCTTTCATGATAGCACCTGCACCAAGGAAACCGATACCACTTACTACCTGGGCTGCCAAACGGGCCGGATCCGCATTGGTTTTTCCCTCAACTGTGGAATAAATCTCAGTGGAAAGAATCATAATAAGGCAGGAACCCAGACACACCAGCATATTGGTTCTAAGGCCTGCTGATTTGCTTTTGGACTCACGTTCATATCCTATGAGCCCACCTAATATACAGGACAGCGCCAATCTCCCCAAAAGAACCAGGTCATTAGGCGTTACAAAACTGATTTCCATACAATCACCGCCATAAATATCTAAAATCTAAAAATAATTCTTGACATCAATCAATAATTGTTATAAACTACCAACAGTTTTTAAAAACTGAATATCGCCACGAAAGGAGTGGGAACATTGACTAACATCGATATGTTATTTTCAATGGTAGGGTTATTCACCGTAGCAGCAGCTATTCCTTGCATCTTTGCACCAGAGCTGGCTATGAGCGAAATGCGTGCCCTTGTGAAGTCTATTCTCTAATCTTAGAGATATTCTTCACTAAACTGAAATTGCAGCTGATTTTTATCAGGTGCCTTTTTTATTTTCAAAAATAAAATAAGGTTACTATAATGATTATATCACAGTAACCTTATTAGTATAGATATATTTTAATAAATTAATGCTTTAGCTGCATTCAATGCCAAGCGTCGTTATTTTTCGTAATAAGACAGCTTGGCTTTTTTACTGCTGGCAAAGCACGGCAGGAACAGCAGCAGCTTACTTACACAATATGTCACAAACAGGCCGATTATGCTGCTCAGTATCCACTTAGGGAACCACGGAATATCCAATGGAAGCAGGAAATATGCTACCGGGAATACGATCTGCATGTGAGCGTAGTACATGGTATAGGAATTGGCGGCCATTTCTCCCCAGAACTTATTGGTTCCATCGAAAAATCTGAAGAAAATTGCCAAGAGGCCAAAGAAGGATGAAGTAAACATCAAGGCCTGCAAAATTCCCCTGATAAAGACGAAATGAAGCGGATTAGCCACCATAAACCGGCCCATAAGCACCCACAAAGGATAAGCCGCAGTAGCAATAACAAAAAAAGGTACCCAAATCTTTACAGAAGGCTTATATCCGTTATCAGTAAACCACTGATGCTTCCAGGCATAAGCACCCAAAAAGAATGCCCACACATATGGCAAAATACGGCATGGCTGAAGAACAAGGAAGTAGCTGAGATGAATCCATAAATCATCAAAGCCTGTAATAATATCCATGGCTACAACATTACAAAATACAAAGATAAACAATGGCACGGCCATGGATCTGTCATTTGGAGTAGGCTCATACTGGGTAAGGTAGTTCTTGTCCAATCTGCTGATAATGTACATAAGCAGATAAAATACCGTCAAAATTCCCAAAAACCAATACTGGATATGGGAAAAGAACAAACCGGATCCGCCATTTACCGGGTCAAAGAAAAACCAGTCACGGCAAAAAGTGGCAAAATCAACAGGATAGTTACGGCTAAAGAAGGTCAGATATGATACAGGAGCCGCAAAAAGGGCTGCACCCACTATCCACGGAACAATAATCCGCTTAAAGCGGCCATGCCACCACTTGCTTCCCCCGTGCTTTTTTAAGGTCCTGATACCAAAATAACCACTGATAAAGAACATCATTGGCATAATAAAGATATCAACCCAGCAAACAAAACCTGTAAGAAACAGTGAACAATGCTCCTTATCCACCACATACCACCATTCCGGAGCGTATGCCATGTAGCAAAGTCCTAAATGGAAGACAATCATCAGATTAATGGTAAACATCTTCAGATTATCCATAAAAAATAGTCTTTTCCCCGTCATCTTAACAATACAACACCCTTCGAATAATTATTTGTGTATAGTAACAGCATCCCAGCTGGTATCAAAAATGATTTGGTAAACAATGTCATCGGCCCTATTGCCCCAAAACAGCTTACCCTTTTCTATATTGGAAGCCAAAAGAGAAAAATAACTCAGGACCACAATAGGATGCAGCTCTTTTTTTATAATCCCCTCTTTTTGCCCCCGTTCTACAAAGGCATACATAGGCTCGAATAAGTCAGTAACATTATCCAGCATCAATGCTTTGCCCAACATAGACGACATAAATTGCTCATAAACCTGAAACTCCGCAGGATAAAGGCGAAAATATTCCACCATCCGCCAAAAATATCGCTTAAAGCATTCCTTTATATCGCCACTGTCATCAAAATCTTCCATAATGTAGTCGCAATTCTTTTTGATTACGTACTTATAAAGCTCCTTCAGCAGCTCCTCCTTGCTGCTGAAATACACGTAAATAGTGGCCTGAGGAACACCGGAAGCCTTGGCGATCATGGACATGGATACCCCACTGATCCCCTGCTTGGCCATAAGGTCTGCGGTGGTTTTCAATATTAAATTACTCTTTTGTTCATCACGCTTTCTCATGTTTTAAATAATAACCGATTAATCGGTCGGTGTCAATTTAAAAAATAATTTTGAAATATTTTCAATAAAAATTTATCATATGAAAAAAAGGTCTTTGACAAAATTTGTCGAACAAATTACAATAGAGATATCAGAAGGAAAGGATGCAAAATAACATGAAAAATACCAAAAAAGTTAGTTTTCTCTACGATACAGGTACTGTTGAACTGGAGGTTCCAGCTGAAAGTGCAGTTCTCACCTCCCGGGTGGATGAACTGAAAAGCTCCCGCTCCGGCCGTGAAATCGTGCATGAAGCAATGATGAATCCAATAGACAGCCCACGTCTTTCCGAGCTTGCCAAGGGTAAGCCGGACTGCTGCATCATTATTTCTGACCACACCCGTCCTGTTCCAAGCAAGGATATTTTACCTGAAATGATCGCTGAGCTCCGCAAGGGCAGCCCAGATATAAAAATCAAGCTATTGGTAGCTACCGGCTTCCATCGTCCTACAAGCATTGATGAATTGCGCAGTAAACTTGGGGATGACTTGTATGATGAATTCAAAGAAAACATCATAGTACATGACGCCCATAATCCAGATTGCAACACCAAGGTTGGTGTATTGCCATCCGGCCCAGACTGCATAATTGACAAGGTGGCTGCTGAATCTTCCCTGCTGGTGGCAGAAGGCTTCATTGAGGCTCATTTCTTTGCCGGCTTCTCCGGTGGACGCAAGAGTGTCCTGCCTGGAATTTGTGATGCTGTAACTGTTATGGGCAACCATTGCGGTGAGTTTATTGCCTCCCCTTATGCCCGTACCGGTATTTTGAAGGGTAATCCACTGCACATTGATATGGTGGCTGCAGCCAAGATGGCCAAGCTTGCCTTTATCTGCAATGTAATTATTGACGAAGAACAAAAAACTGTTGCCGCTTATGCCGGCAATTTTGAAACAGCACATTTGGAGGGCACTGAATTCCTGGCGAAGTACTGTGCCGTAAAGCCAGCTCCTGCTGATATTGTTATCACAACCAACGGTGGCTATCCACTGGACCAGAACGCATACCAGTGTCCAAAGGGGATGACCGCCGCTGAGGCCTCCATTAATGAAGGCGGTGTCATAATAATGCTGGCCACCTGTAAAGACGGCCACGGCGGTCAGTCTTATTATGACTCTATACATGATGCTGCCACTGCCGATGAGTTTTTCCAGAAGTGCGTGAACACACCGCAGGAGGAAACTCTCCCGGATCAGTGGTGTGCCCAGGTTTGGTGCCGCATTCTCAGAAAGCACACTGTTCTCTTTGTGGCTGATCCGGCCCAGAAGCAGCTTATTGAGGATTTGAAGGCCCACTACTTCCCTACCCTGGAAGAGGCTTATGCAGAGGCACGCCGCATCAAGGGTGAAAATGCTACTGTAACCTGTATTCCAAACGGAATATCCGTTATAGTCCGTGATTAATTAGTCGTTCCCTATCATTACATACACATATAACCCAACTCGATTATCCTAATGATAGTCCAACACAAAAACAGCTGCCAGATACCCCCGGCAGCTGTTTTTGTGTCTATTTATTTTTCTTCGTGAATCATATCAAAGTAATACTTTACCAGCTTTTGTGCATATTTTAATACCGGTAATACTGTAGCGTTGTTTTCAAAATAATACATGTGACGGTTGAAGCGCTTATTTACCAAATCATGCAACAGCTCCAGCTGAAAATGCTTTTCCTCGGTACTGGTAACAATATTCCAGAAAACAAAGAGGGTTATATTTAGCTCCTTAATGAAGGAAACATGATTCAGCACCCTTGATTCGTTTTCATCCAGGCCCATATCCACCGCAATTTTAATAGCCAAATCAGTATCCGGTGCCGTAGCAGATGGATGAAGGTTAAACATCAGGCAGTTGTTATGGGCAATACTGTTACGGAGCATTTTTACCGTATCAAGATATTTGGCCTCAACATGCTTTTGCTGATATTTTTCAAAATACATCTGATAGAGGTCAATGAACTGTGAGAAGGTCTGAACCTCTATAATATTCCATACGGCAAAATTTCCATTGTACTTTTCAATCAGGCCCTTGGCATACTTGGACTGGTGGCGGGACAATTCCTTGTCCATGTATTTGCGCTTTTCCATGTATTCACTGACAATGCTGTAGCCATTTTCCTTCTTGTTGCGGGCAAGGGCGTTCAAAAGCTGGATTTTGGCATAATGCTCCACATCCTGCACGAGATTAAACATTACCCGGCGATAATAAAGGTCCAGAAGGGACAATTCCTTTAAATAGGCAAATTCCAGATCTACATATCTGGTACCTACCCCAGGCTTCTTGGTTTTCTCATAGTTTTCTGCATAATGCTTAAGCCGAAAATAATAGGTATGTCTGGCAAGATATTCCAGTGCTTCCGGTTCCTTCACTATGTTGAAGCCAATATTTTTCGACTTCATCTGCTGTATCTGTCCCTCAAGGTTGAGCTTGTTATTAGCCAAGGTATTATTCACTCTCTCCGTATAATTGAATATATTTCTTTTCCGTTTTCAAGACGCTCTTGACATACATTTCGGTTTCCCGGAAAGGAATGGCGGATATATCATTAAAATCATAATCCCAGCCATATTCCTTCATCCATTCCTCCACGTTGCCATGTCCGGCATTATAGGCCGCCAGGGCCAATATCTTGTTGCCGTGAAAATCCTTCAACAAACGGCCCAAATACCATGAACCGTAGTATATATTCATCTCCGGGGCCTCAAGCATCTCCGGAGAATAGCTTTCATCGTTTATTTCCCCTGCAATCCATTTGGCAGTATCAGGCATAAGCTGCATCAGTCCAATGGCCCCAGGGGTGGAAACTGCCTTATCCTTAAAATTGCTTTCGTTCTTTATGACCGCAGCCACCAAAAACTCATCCACGCCATGCTCCTGACTGCACACCTGAACAATCTGGCGATAATGATACGGAAACATGAAGGTCTGCTGAACACTTTTCTGCTGAGTAACAAAGAAAACCACAAAGGCCATCAGAAGGATGATAATACCTATTGCGCAGCTCCAGGTTCGTCTCTGAAATTCTTTTTTTTGGCGTAGATATTCACGGCGACGTTTTAAACGTTCGTCTTCCCTGTCCATTACTCACCTTCTAACATCAATTTTTCCAGCTTTTCCTCAAGCTGACTGCGAAGTCGCTTTCTGTCAGCATTGTTGTTTATTATTACATCACTTAATTTTTTCTTTTCCTCAAGGCTCATCTGTGAATCTATCCGTCGAATAGCTTCCTCACGGCTGTAGTGATTTCGAGCCATCAGCCTTTTGAGCTGTGTATTACGGGGTACATATACCAGCCATGTTTCATCAGTTATTTTATCATAAGAAGCCTCAAACAACAGAGGTACATCCAGAAAAATATATTTCTCTCCCCTGCTTCTGGCCTCCTCCACCTGGGAAAGCATCTCCTCCTTTATAAGGGGATGCACAAGGCTGTTAATGACTGACAGCTCATTTTTATTGTTGAACACAATATCAGCAACAGCCTGACGATTAAGGCTTCTGTCAGGGTTTATAACCCTGCTGCCATAACGGGCAAAATATATCTGCCATATTGAACGGTCAGGCTCTGCCAGCTCCCAGGCAATTTTGTCACAATCCACCACAGTATAGCCCTGCTGACGAAGGTAGTTGGTAACAGTACTCTTGCCACTGGCTATACCACCAGTTAAACCAATAATCTTCATATTTTAAATGAATCCTTATTTTTGAAGCATTACTAATATATTTAAGTATTATTTAGGAAGCTGACATTTAGGGCAATAGACGGTACCACGGCCACCAACCTTCAGCTTCTCCATTATAGTACCACATTTACGACATGGCTGACCAGCACGGCCATAGGCATAAAGATTATCCTGATGACTTCCCTTGCCACCAGTACCATCACGATAGTCCCGGAAGGTGGTACCACCGTCATTTATTCCGTCCTCTATAACCTTATTAATTGAGGCATACAGCTTCTTGGCCTCAGTTCCAGTTACAGAATCAGGGGTCCTTAAAGGATTAATTCCCGCCAAAAACAGGCACTCATCCACATAAATATTTCCCAGGCCTGCAATATAGTTCTGCTTCAAAAGAAAGCTCTTTATTTTGCCCTTTTTTCTGGAAAGTATATTTTTAAGGTACTCCAGGGTAAATTCGTCACTAAGAGGCTCCGGCCCCAGCTCTGCCAAACCACCAATCTGTGGAAGCTCCTCATCCGTCATGGCATAGATGGTTCCCAGGGTGCGGGTATCCGCAAAAATAAAGCGGGCATCATCATCCAAATGGAAAATAATGCGTGAATGCCTTCTATCGGGATCATTCGGACCACAGTAGCAGGCCTGTCCGCTCATTCTAAGATGGATAACCAGGGATATTCCATTGTTCAGCTTTAAAATAAGATATTTTCCCCTGCGCAGAAGCTCGCTGATTACTTGTCCCTTAATACGGGATACAAACTCCTCAGGGGACGGGAATTTTATTTGTCTGGACAGAAGCAGCTCCACATCAGTGATTTTCCTGCCCTTTATATGTGGCTCCAATGAACGCTTTATGGTTTCAAGCTCCGGCATTTCCGGCATGGCCATTTCCCCCTTACTATTTAGCCTCAGCCCAATTCTTACCCATGTTTATATCAATGGAAAGAGGCACATCCAGTTTGACAATATTTTCCATTGCATCCCTTAAAATGCTCTTTACTGCCTCAATCTCGGACTCCACAACCTCCAATACCAGCTCATCATGAACCTGAAGAAGAATGCGGCTCTTAAGCTTGGCATCCTTCAGCATTTTGTGGGCCTTAATCATTGCCAGCTTGATTATATCAGCTGCAGTACCCTGAATTGGTGTGTTCATGGCCATTCTTTCAGCCAGCATCCGCTGCATATAATTGGAGCTGTTGATGGAAGGCAGCTCACGGCGCCGACCAAAGGAGGTCTGCACATATCCCTTGGCATGGGCATCCTCAACCACCTTATCAATAAAGGTCTTCACACCTTTGCATTTTTCAAAATAGCTTTCAATATACCCGGCAGCTTCCTTGCGGGTAATTCCCAAATCCTGGGACAGGCCATAATCGCTGATACCGTAAACAATGCCGAAATTTACTGCCTTGGCATTACGGCGCTGCAATTGGGTAACCTCATCAATTGAGATTCCAAACACCTCTGCAGCAGTACGGGCATGAATGTCCTCATTATTTTTAAAGGCCTTGATAAAGCTCTCATCCTTTGACATATCCGCCAAGACTCTTAGCTCAATCTGGGAATAATCAGCACTGAGAAGATAATCATAGCCCTCTCCAGGCTCAAAAAGCAGACGGATTTTCTTGCCTTCTTCTGTACGGACCGGGATATTCTGTAAATTTGGATCAGAGCTGCTGAGTCTTCCCGTTGCCGTAACAGTCTGATTAAAATTGGTATGAACACGGTTGGTATCCGGATTTATAAGCTGACTAATACCGTCAAGATAAGTGGATTTCAGCTTGGTCCAAAGGCGATAGCTTAATATTTTCTCAACAACCGGATGCTCATGCCGAAGCTGATTCAGAACCTCCGCGTTGGTGGAATATCCGGTCTTGGTCTTTTTAATCACCGGCAGCCCCAGCTTTTCAAAGAGAACTTCACCCAGCTGTTTTGGCGAGTTAATATTAAACTCCTGTCCTGCCAGCTCATGAATTTCCTTCTCCAGCTCAGCAATGGTTTTTCCCACGGCCACTGACTGCTCATGGAGATTTTTGCGGTTTACATAGATTCCGTTACTCTCCATATCCGCCAGCACCTCTGCCAATGGGAGCTCCATATCAAAATACAGCCTGTCCAGCTCTTTGTCCTTCATGCCTTCTAGCATATCAGCACTTATGCGCTCCATGGCCATTGCCTGCCATGACTCTTTTTCACACAATGACGCGTTCTTTTCCGGTGCATTGATGCTGGGACCATATATGGACGCCAGCTCGGCTATATCATATTTGGAGCTGACAGGATTTAAAAGGTAGCCTATAAGCTCCAAATCATAAACCTTACCCTTAACCTCAACACCAGCATGATAATAATTCTTTAAGCCGTGGACATATTTTTCCACCGATTCGTCAGCAAACAGCTCCTTGAATACATTCCAAAGCCCGTTGTCAGCAGTGCTTTCATCAAAAAACAGCGAATCCTGTCCAAACTCACCATTGGTAGAGACCTCTGCAAAAAAACGCTTGCCATTTACGGCTATCCCAAGCCCCTCAATGGATAAATCTGGAGTTTTGCCCCTGATTACGGCCGAAGCATAAAGCTTTCCATGCTGTCTGCATTCCTCAACAACCTTCTCTGCCGTTGAAATATCATTGATTATCACGCAATCAGGAATCGTTTCTTCAGGAACAGCCGCCACAGCCTCACCATCGGTAATAAATGGCTGAATAGCCTTCAGCATGGATTTGATATTGTAGCGGGTATAAAAGCGGGTAAGCTCATTGCCGTCCGTGGTGATTTTATACTCTGCCTCATTGAAGTCCACAGGCACCTCAAGACAAATAGTGGCCAGCTTCTTGGACAAAACAGCCATCTGCTGATTATCACGGATGTTTTCCTTCAGCTTCTTGCCCGCAATTTCCTCAACATGGAGCAGCACTTCCTCCACAGTACCATAGGCTGCCAGCAGCTTCATGGCTGTTTTTGGGCCCACCCCCGGTACACCCGGAATATTATCGGAGGTATCACCCATAAGCCCCTTCATGTCAATGAGCTGAATTGGGTCCAATCCCTCATATTCCTCCTGGAAAGCGGCCTCATCATAAACCTTCAGCTCGGAAATGCCCTTCTTGGTAAACAGCACCTTTAAATCAGGCTTAACCAGCTGCAGGGCATCCCTGTCACCAGTGACCACATAGGCTTCACAGCCGTTATCCAGGGCCTTGTTGGCCAGAGTGCCAATAATATCATCAGCCTCATATCCGGAAAGCTCCACCAGGGATATGCCCCAGGCCTTAATCATTTCATGGAAAATTGGAATCTGGCTTAAAAGCTCGGGAGGAGTAGGCTTTCTGGTTCCTTTGTATTCTGTGAACATATCATTGCGGAAGGTCTTTTTGCCGGCATCAAATGCAATAACCAAATAATCCGGCTTCCACTCTGTCATAAGCTTAACCAGCATATTGGAAAAGCCATAAATGGCATTGGTAAACTCACCGGACTTGGATTCCAAAAGTGGCAAGGCATAAAAGGCCCTATACAACAGGCTGCTTCCGTCTAAAATAAAAAACTTTTTCTTCAAGGTTCTCCCCCCATACAAAGCCTATGGACGTATAGGCACAAGAAAGCAGAGATATTATCTACCTCTGCTTTGAAAAACAAACTTTACAAAACTTATTTAATTACCGCTGTAACCCTTCTGGCGTACCAAGGAGTAGTATTTACTGTGGTAGTAGGCTGTTTTATCTTTTTCTTCTTATTTTCAGCCGGCTTAGCTGGCTCATTATCCTTTACAGGTTCAGCCTCCTTTACCGTCTCCGGTGCCTTGGCCTCTTCAGCCTCCTTTACCGTCTCCGGTGCCTTGGCCTCTTCAGACGCCTTAGGATTTTCGGCTTCCTTAACCTTTTCAGGCTCTATTACCTTTTCGGCTGTCTCAACCTTTTCAGGCAACTCAACCTTTTCAGCTTCCGTAACTTTTTCAGGCTCTTTAGCCTTTTCGGCTTCTACAACCTTTTCGGGCTGTTTTACAGCTTCAGCCTGAACCAATGTGTTTTGCTGAGCAACAATTTCCTTTACAGGCTCCTTGACCGTCTCCGGCTCCCTTACCGGCTCAACAGCCTTGACAGGATTGGACTTATAAACCATGGAATTGTTGGAGAATTTTCCACCGCTGATATTAAACAGGCCTTCAACCTCATCAGCATTTACATAGAGAATATCCTTAAACAGATAAACCGTAGCGAAGCCATGAGAAGTACGAACCATACCAGCATCCAAATCACTGTGAACAGGAATGTTCAGGACCTCAGACAGCTGATAAATCGGCAGATAGTAAATGCCATCCTTTAAAACGGCCTTTCTCTGAAGGTCAATTCCATTTACCAGCAAATTAAATGGCTTGGCCACATAATTTGGCTCACCGTCTGCATCGTCAATATTGGTCTGAATGGCCTCATTGCTTTCAAAACAATCTACACCATAACCGTGGAGCCACTCATTGATCTGCTCCACTGTAATAGGCTGACAGTCGTAGGCATCAGGATAAATGTAATATACTACCGTGCCATCAGGAGATTTTTCCATTACACAGCGGTTGTAGTAAACCTCCACAGGAGTACCAACATCTACCCGCTCGTACAAATCCTCCACATCCTCCTCACGCATGCGGATGCAGCCCTTGGAGGCATAGGTGCCGATGCTGGCAGGATTATTGGTGCCGTGAATGCCATAGTAGCCATTAAAGCCAATCCAGCGATATCCAAGAGGATTATCCGGACCTGAAGCCACCTCTACTTCGCGGTTAGATGGGTCAATCCAGGTAGGATTTACCGCCTTTTCATACACCTTATAATAGCCTACAGGTGAACGATATTCCACTCTGCCACAGGCTATAGGATAAATCTTGGTCTTTATCCCCTTCTCATAAAGATAAATCCCCCGTGAAGCAAGATTTACCATAATCTTGGTACCATCATTGACCATAGGAATCAGCTCCTCCTCATGAGCTTTCTGTTCCCCATTGGTCACTGCTGCTGTCTGAACATTGGCAGTACCCACCTCATGCTCAGTCACGTTGGCTGCCACCGGTTCAGCTGCCCAGGCTGTACCGTATATTAGCATTGCTGCGCATATCATGCCCACAATTTTTCTTGCCCTAAACCCCATCATATTCATCCTCCGGATAATATAAATTACAACTACAAGTTTATCATGGCAATTTGTTTTTTTCAACGTTAAAACATAATAAAAAAGCCCTTCTCAGACATCTACCGAAAAGGGCTCAGGCATATTCAGCTATTCTTTATTTGCATAACGCGTTTCTTCTTTTTTCGCTTCCAGCGGCTATGCTCAATTTTATATATTACCATAGGAATAATAAGACTGATCACACCCAGATAAATGGTCTCCCGAAGCTCCGGCTCAGATGCCACAATAATAATACTGATGATCTGTGCCCAGATACCAAAATGGGTAACAAACGGGAAAAACGGCGTCTTATAGCGAAGTCTATCCACAGAGTTTCTGACCTCGCAATGCTTGCGGAAATTGTACTGGCTCCAGCAAATGGAAATCCAGGCTATGGCCCCTGTAAATCCTGAAAGGGAAAGAAGGTAAGTATAGGCCATATCACTGGTATCAAAGCTGTAAAGCAGAATAATCAGCCAGCAGGTGGCAATGGTAACCACCACGGAATTCTGCGGCATACCGTTTTTATTCAGCTTGGCCAGCTTTTTCGGAGCCATGCCTATCTTTGACAAGGAATAAAGGGCACGGCTGGTTCCATAAAGGCCGGAATTGGTACAGGACAGGGCTGCTGTCAGCACCACAAAGCTAAAGAATGCGGCAAACTTGTCCAATCCGTACTGGGACAAAGCCACAGCAAAAACACTTTCTTCAAGGCTTGCCTTATCCCAAGGCAAAATAGAAATCAAAACTGATATTGGAATAATATATAAAGCGATAATTCTCCAGGTAACATTTCTGACAGCCAGAGGAATACTTTCCTCCGGGTTCTCACATTCACCGGCAGCAAGACCGATGATTTCCGTTCCTTGGAAATTAACAAGAATAATGGTCATGGTTACAATGATGGCCCAGTAGCCGTTTGGCGTAAAGCCCCCACTTCCAAGGAGAAGCGTGGTACCAAGGTAACCCTGATCACCAATAATACCTAAAATAATAAGGATACCTACCAAAACGAAAGCCAACAAAGCTATTATTTTTATGATCGCCAGCCAAAATTCGCTTTCGCCAAATTTATCAACCTGAAACAGGTTCACTATCGTGACCAGAAGACAAAAAAGAACAGCCCACCAAAGCTGACTGACCTCCGGCACGAAATTGTTCATTATAATGCCGGCAGCAATCATTTCTGACGGGACATAGGAAACCCATGTGACCCAATACGTCCAGCCTACACCACACGCCCAAGTAGGATTAATATATTTTCTGGCATACGTTACAAAAGAGCCCGCTATAGGTTCTGCTACCGCCAATTCTGCCAAACAAAGCATGACACACAGTACAATGGCTCCTCCCAATAAATAGGAAACTATTGCAGCTGGTCCTGCTTTTTCCAGAATATAACCGGTACCAAGGAAATATCCGCTGCCAATTACACCGCCTAAGGAAATAAGCTGCAAATGGCGATTCTTCAATCCCCTGTTCATTCCTTTTTCTTCCATTGCCTCACTAACACAACCTTTCATTCACTATCATTTTACAGTGAGCAAATATCCTGTTAACTATACCACGTTTCAGACCATAATACTATAGATTTATTTTTTGCTGTCTGACAGCTTGTCCTCCTCGTAGTCATCATCATAGTCATCAGAGTCGCCATACTCTCCCTGTTCATCATCGGAATTTTGCTTTTTGTTATACAGGATCATGGCCACAACTGCCACGGCAATTCCCAGCATGCTGGTTACAGCTGACACATCTTCAGGTGCAAATTCGGAAATTAACCAAAATACCAGCACTGCTACCAGACACAGCTTTAAGATATTCATAATTTTTCGTCCCTTCCCATAATACTTGTTTAACCTATTGTATCATCAAAATTGAACCTTTAGTATTTTCTAATCTTATTTTAATCTTTGTTTCATTTTTATTTAATTTATAAATAGTAGTATTATCCTACATCAAAGGAGAGTATTTTTTCTCCTATTGAAAGCTAATCAAGGTTAAAGTAACAGACAAACCTCTCCAATTGCTTGTTACGCGAAGATTACCTTGATGTAGATCCCATTATCATTCCTTCTCCGTGAGAAGCCCCTCATCTCCAAGGGGCTTCTTTTATTTTGTCTTTATCTTTGCAATTAGATTACCTAATCGTATATAATTATTACAAAGGTATGACGAATTTTAAAAGGAGCAGGACAATGGAAGAAGAAAACAAAATGCTGGAGGAAGCCGCTGGCAAACTAAATATAGTACCCGGCACCCGTCACTTTTACTGGGTGCTTTTTAAATCCACCTTTCTCATCAGTGCCTTTACTGTAGGCGGCGGAATGGTCATCATTCCCTTGCTGAAGAAAAAATTTGTGGATGAATACGGCTGGATCAATGACAAGGATACCCTGGATATAACCGCTATTGCCCAGTCACTGCCGGGAATAATGGCTGTTAATGCCTCCATTATGCTGGGGTATAAAATGTCCGGTTTGATGGGTACAATGGTAACCATTCTGGCAACGATACTGCCTCCCCTTATTACTATTACCATAATTGCCTTTTTCTATGACCTTTTTGCCCATAACTACTATGTGCAGCTGATTCTAAAGGGCATGCAGTGCGGTGCCACAGCGGTAATTATCGATGTGGGACTTAATCTGGTGAACAAGCTGTTCAAAAAGAAGCTGTTGCTTCCAATATTAATTGCAGTTGGAACCTTTGTGGCATCACTTTGCTTTAATGTAAATCCTATGTATTGCGTTCTTGTGGATGCGATTATCGGTCTTTTGCTGCTGAGAGATCCTAAGTACAACTAAGAAGGAGGCCAGTACATAAAATGAACATATTAATTCTATTATATTGGGAATTCTGCAAAATCGGCCTTTTCTGCGTTGGTGGTGGCTATGCCTCACTGCCCTGGATTCAGGCGGCTGTAGTCGATGACTATCACTGGATTACCATGACGGAATTCATTGATATATTTACCATTTCCCAGATGACTCCGGGACCAATAGGAATAAATGCTGCAACCTTTGTAGGCACGAAAATTGCCGGTACTCCCGGTGCCATTGTGGCCACCCTGGGCTTTGTCACTCCATCCCTTATTCTGTGCCTGCTGATAACCTATCTGATGAAAAAATACGGTGATCTCAGTGTCATCAAGGGAACCCTGAACGGGCTCCGCCCTGCGGTTGTGGCTCTTATCTGTACCGCTGGTCTTAGCTTTATATGGCTTTCCGTATGGGATACAGAGACCATACCAACAAATTTTGCAGACTTTGATATAAAAGGAATCATTATTATATTAATTGCCATGATTGCTGTAAAAAAGAAGGTCAGTGTCATTACCCTGCTCTTTGGCAGTGGCGTTATAGGCCTACTGCTGGGACTTATTATGTGATTCTGAATAACGTAAAAAATAGGCTGTTATCAGCCTATTTTTTTTAATCTAATTTCAAATTATAAAGCTTTTGGGACAGCTCAAGCATCTTAGGGTCATCGGAGCTGTTAAGCCATGTAATGCTCCCCTGTTTAGCAGACGAATTAAGCAGATTTCTGGAGTGAAGCCGTCTTCTCAGCTGTCTGGCAGTACCGGCAGCACCATCAAATATCTTAACCTCATTATTAAAAAAGCTCACTTATAACTTTTCTGACAAAAGGATAATGGGTGCAGCCAAGGACTACTCCATCAATTTTTTTGCCCTCCAGCCTGCTGAAATAACCCATAAGAAACTCCCGCAGGGCAGGAGAATCCAGCTCTCCCCGTTCCACGAATTCGGGGAGTCCCGGCAGGGGCATTTTAATAATTTCAGCCCTGTCCTTCCATGCCTCCATCAAGGTGGCGAATTTCTGCTCCCTCAGGGTGGCCTCGGTGGCAAGTACCAGCACCCGGCCTCCCGGGCAGCTGATAACCGCCGGCTTCAGTGCAGGCTCAATGGCAATGATTGGCAGCTGGGGATATTTTTCCCTCAGACGTTTTCCGGCGGCACTGCTGGCGGTATTGCAGGCAATAACCACAGCCTTTACCCCACGTTCCAGCATCCTGTCCACTACATTGGACGTAAGCTGATAAATTTCTTCGGTGCTTCTGCTGCCATAGGGTGCGTTCTTGGAATCTCCATAAAATATATAGCTTTCATTAGGCATCAGCTTGGTAATTTCCCGAAGCACACTGATGCCTCCCATGCCTGAATCCATTATCCCAATAGGATTTTCCGATGTCATTTTATCAAGAACCTTTCATATTCGTTAATAACTACTACATTATACACCCATAAGTCACCTTGATAAAGGCACTGCTATTGATTTACCCTGTTTTCTTGTATAAAATATGAGTGGTGAATTGTTTATGAATGTGCGCAATGATTTTTTTCTTTATAAAAATGACAATATAAACCAAAATGTCATGCTGTCTGCCAAAAGTAAGCGACGAATGAGGAAATCCAAGGCTGACAACACCTTGAAATCCTATTCTGCCGACTGGAATGACTTTACGGACTGGTGCGAGGCCCATGAGGTATCTGCTCTGCCATGCACTCCGGAAACCATCGTTAACTACGTTAATGATCTGGCAGACCATGCCCATGCCAATACGGTTTCCAGACGCATAACAGCCATCTCTGAAAACCACATTGCCGCCGGCTTTCATGACAATAATCCTGCCAAGGACGGCATGGTACGTAATGCTATGCAGGCCATACGCCGTGAAAAGGGCACCTTCCAGCATGGCAAGGCCCCTATTCTTATGGAAACCATGTCTCTGCTGGCTGACCTTTTTGATGCCGGTGATTTGGTATCCATTCGTGACAAAGCTCTGATTTTTCTTGGCTTTGCCGGTGCCTTTCGCCGCTCAGAGCTGGTGGCTATTCAGATGAGAGATATCACCTTTTCTCCTCAGGGTATGGTTATTTTTATTCCACAATCCAAGGGAGACCAGATGGGACACGGCAGCCAGATAGCCATTCCTTATGCTCCTGACCCTCACACCTGTGCAGTTACCGCTGTTCAGGAATGGATAGAGGCAGCAAATATCAAGTCAGGACCTCTGTTCAGAGGCTTTAAACGTAATCTTGACCCTCGGGAAACACAGCTTTCTGATAAGGCCGTAGCCCTGATTGTCAAAAAATATATGGGTATGCTTGGTATGAATCCTGATGATTTTGCAGGCCACAGCCTACGCCGTGGCTTTGCTACCAGTGCAGCCCAGCATGATCTGGATGCTCTTTCCATAATGAGACAGACCAGGCATAAATCTGAAAAAATGGTTCACCGTTACATTGAGCAGGGTAATCTCTTCAAGGAGAACCCTCTTAATCGTATGTTTGGAACCACACGTAGAAAGGATTAATACTTAAATGTCTAAATCACCAAGTAAGTTTTTCATGGTTTTCGGTATCTTTTTAATCTGCTTGGGCGGCTTCGGCTGGGGATTTACCTATGTATTCGACCATCGTCCTGCTGATAATCTTTCCGGCTACTGCGATATAGATTTCCAGACCGGAGTGGATTTAAACGGCAAGGTAAATTCCGCCACCCTCACCATACAGGATTACCGCTATTCCAGTGCCAATCTGCTGGCTGCCATGACTTTGATTTGTGATGATGATACCTACACCATGGAAGCCTCTGTCCGTCAGACTCCACCCAGCTATTCCTTCGCTTTTTATAACGACAAGACCACTTTAAAAAATACCAACAAGCTCTTTGTGGAATTCCCGCCGGAATCCTTTGATTCCATGCGCAAGGCAGAGGTTATCACCATTCAGTTTGCCTACGATAACGGCGACAAGGTGTCACTGCCCCTCAGCGAGCCGGATAAGGAATACTGGAAGGATCACCTGAAGGATCAGCATAAATAATAATATCTTGTATACATGAACAACTTGTCAAATCTTTAATAGACAAGTTGTTTTTTTGTGTTAAAGTCTTATAGGGTTTTTTAAGCCCACTTTTGTTTATATTTTTAAAGGAGTGTTTTTATTAATGAGTGAGAATCGCGTAATTCAGGTCCATGAGAGGCCACCTATTACAAAAACTATTCCGCTATCTTTACAGCATTTATTTGCTATGTTTGGCTCCACCGTACTGGTGCCAATCCTGTTCAATGTAAATCCTGCAACTGTACTGCTGTTTAACGGTATCGGTACATTGCTTTACTTGATAATCTGTAAGGGTAAAATCCCTGCTTATCTGGGGTCCAGCTTCGCTTTTATCTCCCCTGTATTTGCCGTATTGAGTCAGTTCAACTACGAGGCAGCTCTGGGCGGCTTCATTGCCGTAGGACTTGTATTTGTTCTGGTTGGTTTAATTGTTAAGGCTGTAGGCACTGCCTGGATAGACTTCATCTTTCCACCGGCTGCCATGGGTGCCATCGTGGCTGTTATCGGTCTTGAGCTTATGCCTACCGCTGCCAAGATGGCCGGTCTCACTGAGGCTGAGCCGGATATGAACAGCATCATCGTAGCAGTTGCTACTCTTGCAATTACCCTCTTTGCCCAGATTGTATTCCGTGGCTTCCTGGGTATCATTCCAATTCTCATCGGTATCATCTGCGGTTATGTTATTTCCCTTTGCTTCGGCATTGTTGACCTCAGCGGTATTGAAAAGGCACCATGGTTCGCTCTGCCTACCTTCTATACCCCTGAATTTAATCTTACTGCTATTACCATCATTTTGCCGGCCTCCCTGGTAGTTATTGCCGAGCATGTGGGCCATCTCTTTGTAACCAGCAACATTGTTGGTTCCGACCTTACCAAGGATCCTGGTCTTGACCGTTCCATCATCGGTAACGGTATCTCCACCATCCTGTCCGGTTTCTTCGGCTCCACCCCTAACACCACCTACGGTGAAAACATCGGTGTATTGGCTATCTCCAAGGTATTCTCCACCTGGGTTATCGGCGGTGCTGCTATCTTTGCAATCCTTCTGTCCTGCTTCGGCAAGCTGGCCGCTGCAATTCAGAGTATTCCAGTACCAGTAATGGGTGGCGTTTCCATGCTGCTCTTTGGTGTTATTGCCGCTTCCGGTATTCGTGTTCTGGTAGATGCCAAGATTGACTACAACCAGCCAATTAATCTGATGCTTACCGCCATTGTGCTCGGTATCGGCGTATCCACTGCCAGCATCACCATTGGCTCCACTACCTTGGCCGGCATGTCCCTGGCCACTGTTGTGGCTATCATTCTCAGCATCTGCTTCAATGTAATCAAGAAGCTCCGCGGTGAGAAATAAAATGAACATCACTTACGAAGTTAAGGATAATGAAGCCCTGACCCCTGTTTCGGTCAGGGCTTTTCTTAGAAGTCATTGCGGTGTGTCCCATGGTCTATGGCGCCGCCTGAAATGGAACGGCACAATTCTGGTAAACGGTGAAGCCGTAAAGGCCACCATGGCCACCGTTGCTGCCGGTGACAAAGTAACCTGTATTCTGGAAGAAGAATCAGCCATCGTTCCTACCAAAATGCCCCTGGATATCCGCTATGAGGATAAATACCTTATTATTTTAAACAAGCCCAACGGTATTCTGGTACACCCCACAGGGGGCGATCACACAAACACCTTGGGCAATGGCCTAAAATATTATTATCAGGCAACGGGACAAGACATAGACTTCCACCCGGTACATCGGCTGGACAGAAATACCACCGGCCTTGTGGTGGTAGCCAAGCTGCCCCAGCTGCAGAGTGCCCTTACCCAGCCCGGCAGACGAATGAAGGGAAATATGCAGGAGCATAACATAACCCAGAAATTCTTTCATCGCAGCTACTTTGCCCTTATTGACGGCATAATGCCAAAGCGGGAAGGAATAATTGACCTGCCTATTGCCCGTCATCCCGACAGCATTATACAGCGGATTTGCAGCCCCGATGGACAATACGCTGAAACCCATTACCAAACAGTTGCTGTCAATAACGGCAAGTCCCTCATAAAGCTGGAGCTGAAAACAGGCCGTACCCATCAAATACGGGTTCATCTGGCCTCTATTGGTTTTCCATTGTTAGGTGATGACCTCTATGGCGGAAATCATGATATAATCGGCCGTCAGGCCCTTCATGCCTATCATTTGGAGGTATTTAACCCACTTAACGGGGAAACTGTTTCTGTATATTCGGATATTCCCCAGGACATGATACAGGCCTTCTACAAATAACATAAAAGGACCAGCCCAGCGGGCCGGTCCTTATTTTTATGTTTAAATATTCAACTATTAAACATCAATTGCCTTACCATCGGAGCCAAGAACATTTCTGATCTTGTGAGCCACAATATCCTGAATATTCTGGCGTGCAGGCTTCAGATACTGACGTGGATCAAAATGCTCCGGATACTTGGCCATGTGCTCACGAATACCGGCAGTCAGGGCCAGACGCATATCAGAATCAATGTTAATCTTGCAAACTGCACTGCGGGCAGCCTTGCGAAGCTGATCCTCAGGAATACCAATAGCATCCTTCAAGTTACCACCAAAGTGGTTAATAATCTCTACATACTTAGGCACAACAGAGGAAGCACCGTGCAATACAATAGGGAAGCCAGGCAAACGCTGGGAAATTTCCTCTAAAATATCAAAGCGCAGCTCTGGCGGAACAAGCACACCCTGGTCGTTTCTGGTGCACTGCTCTGGTCTGAACTTAAATGCGCCATGGCTGGTACCAATGGCAATAGCCAAGGAATCTACACCTGTGCGGGACACAAATTCCTCCACATCATCAGGATCAGTATAGCTGCCTGTTGCCACATTGACATCATCCTCAATGCCTTCCAGCTGACCAAGCTCGCCCTCTACCACTACGCCGTGGGCATGAGCATACTCTACAACTTCCTTGGTAATGGCAATGTTTGCCTCAAAGGAATGAGCGGAGCCATCAATCATAACGGATGTAAAGCCGCCATCGATACAGGACTTACAGGTTTCAAAATCTGCACCATGGTCGAGATGCAATGCAATAGGTACAGAGCTAACCTTCAAAGCAGACTGTACTAAACCGAACAGGTACTCAGCACCAGCATACTTTCTGGCACCAGCAGAAGCCTGCAAAATAACAGGAGACTGAGTTTCTTCAGCGGCAGCAACAATTCCCTGAACAATCTCCATATTGTTTACATTGAAGGCACCAATGGCGTAACCACCCTCGTATGCCCTCTTAAACATTTCTTTGGTATCAACTAATGGCATATTATTATACCTCCCTCTCTGTTGAATTTTCTCTTATTTCGTATTATAGCATACAAACCCTTTAAATACTAGGCACATTGCCTTTTAAATTTACACTTTTTTTGCGAAAATTGGCATAAATACGAAAAAACAATATCTATTCTAATCCCTATAAATTAAGCTCCCGCATAAGTGCATTTTGTAATATATTTGAAAAATTGATATTCCGTTCTTGAGCCAATTTATTTAGCCACGCGGGGATGGATAGAGTTTTCTTAATAGCCTTTGAATTATATTTCTTGTCATAGGCCAATTTATCAAAACATACCATCATAACAAACTGTTTGCCCTCTAATGAAATGGCAGATGGATCAGAAGCAGCAGGATAATCACTCTCTGAAACATCTTCCAGCATAAGTCCAATGGCATCCTGAATCATTTCTACAGCTTCATTAAGGTTATCCCCTTGAGACATACATCCAGGAATATCCGGTACATAAACAGAAAAACCTTTTTCTTCAGGTTCAAAAATAGCGGGGTAGAATAATTTGCTATTCATAGCTATACCTCCATGTTTTATCCCTTCTTTGTATCATATTATAATACGTAATATTACGTACTGAAATAACATTTATGATAAATTAGGACACCACTGGTGCGTGTAGCCAACAAGTTTAGATAAAAATATAAGCATGGTATTTTACAATGTAATGTATTTTAATATAATTGCATAATATATTATTGAATATTGAGAATAGATGCTATATAATTTCATTATACAACATCTATTATACTATTTTTCCATTTTCCAAAATATGCTATACTTTAAGAAAGGATGATGTTATGTGGAGATGTTTACCTTTGACCCGCCCCAAAGATATCTTGAACTGATTAGGCAATTCCGCCTAATTGATGATACATTCTTTGATGTCTGTTTCGATGGCAGTAACGAATGTATGCAGTTATTGCTTAACATCTTTTTCAAACGAAATGATATCATTGTCAACGAGGTTGTTACTCAGCGTTCCGCCCGCAACTTATATGGACGTGGTGTATGTTTTGATGTTATTGCCATGGATAGTAATGGCAAAATATACAACGTTGAAGTTCAACGAGCTGACGAAGGTGCTAATCCCAAGAGGGCCCGTTTCAATAACGCACTTATTGACTCACGGGAAATCAACAGAAATACTGAGTATAAAGATTTTCCTGAAATCTGGGTTATTTTCATCACTGAAAATGATATATTCGGTGCTCAGCTTCCTATGTACCATATTGAGCGGGTTATCACCGAGCTAAACCAGCCCTTCCTGGATGCTGCTCATATTATTTATGTCAATGGAGAACATAAAGGTAACGATGCCTTGGGCTTCCTAATGCAGGATTTCTTCTGTGCAGACCCAGCAAAAATGCACTATCCTGAACTGGCCAAACGAGCCAATTTCTTCAAATATGACGAGAAGGGAGTTAAAGCCATGTGTGGAATAATGGAAAAATTTGGAAACGAATTACAGGCAGAAGCCCGTAACGAAGAACGCGAAGCAACCGCCAAAGAAATGCTCCGTGACAACAAGCCTATGGAAGAAATCATTAAATATTCCCACTTGCCAGAAACCCGTATCAAGGAGCTTGCTAAACGAACTAAATAACTCCACATAAAAACGCCAGGAGTGTAGCTACTTGCTACCTCCTGGCGTTATTTTTTTATCCCCAACGGACGAACTTGGATAACACACCACCATCAGAACCATACAAAATCATAATATGTCCCTTTAGAACCTCGCCGGTACATGAATCTCCCCAACTTGAACGATATTGACATGACGGAAATTTACAACTACATCTATTCATCCATTGGTATGCCACAAATCGCAATGGCCCAATTTGACCGTATTGCTAATTGACCGTAACAGACGCCTCACCAATAGAATATTTTAATGGCGTATAAGTTACTAATGAGCTTGCCGCAACAAATACGATACTCAAAATAAACATACAAGAGTCTTTTTTACCATAATCCAAACCTCCATTGTACTAGAATACTAATTCCATACCATTACCTATTGGATGAGCTTCACTTCTATGTGCAATGAGCCAATTTACAATAGCGGTTGTATATTCATAATCATATGCTCTTAAACCTCTATTTTCCCCTTCGGAAGCAAAATACCAATCACCTCCATCTTTATTAATTTCCATACGACTATTGTTAAGCAAGGAACCATCCCTTGCCACGCGTTTAACATTTAATTTAGCATAATATGAGGTTTTATTTCCGTATACAACTGACTCCGTGACTATATAGTATCCATCACATACCCACACATCAGTAGCCTCAGCTTGAGGCATAAAACAAATGGTGCTTCCCAGATAAACAGTTAATACAGCTAATATCCCCAGAATATATTTTTTCATGATTATATCCCTCCAAGTGTATAACAGAATTTAATTTTATTTAGAATACTCTTATAACACTTTACCTTAATATGACACAATAAAAATCAGTCTAGGCTTTTACTCAATCCACTATGATCGGCTGTCTCCCAAAACAAATTTTTCAGATAGCCATTATCCTGCTTAAAAATCCATTGGGTTTCATCATCACCATTGGAATTTTTGGCAATACTTAACAAAAATATCACTCTTTGACCATCCTGCTTAGCAGTAGCAAATTTATAAGTATCTGGACTCATTTTAGCTGGGCTTCCATCTGGGGCAGCACCACCACTACCCTTATAAGCGATACAGCTAACTACCGCCACATCACCGTCAATATAGTAAGTGCAACTGGAAGTATCCAAATAATATGTTCCGGCTTCGCTGGCTCCTACCAGTGGATATTGGCCATAAGCATAGTCTCTGGCACTCAGG
The DNA here is from genome assembly GCF_002100115.1 of Anaerovibrio sp. JC8. Taxonomy (GTDB): domain Bacteria; phylum Bacillota; class Negativicutes; order Selenomonadales; family Selenomonadaceae; genus Anaerovibrio. The sequence goes on from NZ_ANBM01000007.1 coordinate 104,387, forward strand.
GCATGTTTCGGAATTATCCCTTGATATGTGTGGTCCCAATCACTATTTGATATGTCATAACCTCTATATGCCGAAGCAACTGAAAGTGACATTAATAAAGTAAGCAAAGCAAAAAATGTAGTTACATACTTTTTCATGCAATTACCCCCATTGATATCTATTGTTGTTAAAGTGATGTACAAATTTTGATATTATTTTGCTCCCCTTTTTCATGCTCAACATTCTGCTCTTATGGAAACGATTTTGTTATTTACTATACTGAAAATAAGAACAATCCTTCCTGGTGCCCAGAAAGCCTTTTTGCGTACTCCATTTTCAATTTTATCGTAATATGCTTCACCATATCTATCCAACACTGAGGCATTCATCCCAACGGCAATTCCACTCGGAGTTGTAATTCCATTATTAGCAGTTGTTTCCATCCAATACATATATTTTCCGCTAGCAAACATGATTTTAAATGTTCCATTATAATTGTAAATAATACTATTCCCAGCCCCATAATCATATGAGGTTGGTTCTCCATAAACACTTTTCACATATTCAGGTGAAGAACCAAGTTTTATGCCACCTAACGCAACTTCGCTAGGCGAAATTTCGGCGCAACATAAAGCGCATGATAGAAATGTTAGAACGGCAAATAAAATAGAAATACTTTTTTTCATAACTATATACCTCCCTGTTTCTTTAATGTGATTCTGTTATATTTACTAATTCAGAATTCACGAATTCATAAATAACTACTCCATTGCTGTAATCGTATCCATTTCTTAAATACGTATAAACCAATACCGTACCAAGCGCATTAGTTGATTTGGTTACATTCTTAGGGCTACCTTTCACTCGTTCTACCTTGGAAGGAGAATCTCCCATAGAAATAGTATTATCTTTTATACGTTGTTGTTCAGCGGCTTGGGCCGACTTTGCCTCTTCTGCTTTTTTCCATGCTACCCACTCCTCATATTTAGCCTGATCATCATATTTTTTCTGAAGTTCCTTTTTTTCTTCTTCAACTTTTTGTTTTTCTTCTTCAATTATGTTAATGGTTTTATTATAGGCCTCTTTCTTATATTTATTTTCATCAGGGGTTCCATCCCATTTACTGTCATAAAAGCCATCAAAAATAGCTTTTCCCTTTTCATCCAAAGCTACAATTTTATGAGTCAAATCTAATCTTTCTGCTACTTGTTTCCTTATTTGGTCATATGCCATCCTTTTGAATTTAACTTCTTTAGAGGTTCCATCCCATTTCTTATCGTAGACACTGTTAAAAGCTTCTCTATCTTTTTCATCTAATGAAGCAATTTTCTTGTCTAGATCTTCCAGTTGTTCTTGTGTTGTTACCACCCCGTTATAGTGTTTTAATGTAATACCTCCAGCCCCCATTGCAAGTGATGCAATAATAACAAGTATAATTACATTCTTTGCAGGCTTTTCCTTGATTTTGTAATAAGGATTCTGTAAACGCTTCTCTTTTTCTTTCTCTAACCATGTTTCATCTGGCATTTTCATTATTCTTAAACAAAAAATTAAAATAACCAGGGCACCAATAGCTAACAAACTACCTACATAATCATAAAGTCCATCACCTCTTAAAAAAACATAAACCAACACTACTGATGCAATAACAGCTGGATACTTAGTCAAAATATTAGCCAATTCATCAAGTATATTATTTTTCATAAGAAAATCTACCTTTCACTAATAACATATTTATCGCAAAAAATATTTCTTCTCAGGCCATCCATTACAAGTAATGAAGGTACCTATGCTTTTAAGTTTTATAATTAATTAAAAACAACCACTTTACCACCTTGCTTTTCAAGTTCCTCCTTTAATCTGTTTGCCTTATCAAGCGGAACATTATTTGCAATATCTATAGGGTATGAATCGACCATTTCCTTAGCTTCCTTGAGTGAAACACCATAATCCATCATTTCAGACCGGATAGTCTTTATAAAATTTACCTTATCCTCAGGGACACCAACCAATCGTACGTTATACAAATCTTCGATTTTCAATGAGGTATTCCCGCCAGTTGATGTAGGAGCTGTCAATAAACAATCATCAGCTTTTTTCCCACAATGCGTACAAAAATTTCCCGTGTTTTCACTACCACAATCACATATCCACTTGTCTACCTTTTTCTTGCCACAGTTAGTACAAAAATTTCCAGTGTTAACACTACCGCATTCACATTTCCATGTATCTGGTTTTTTGCCTCCACACTGTGAACAGAAATTACCAATATTTGTCGATCCACAGGAACAGGTCCATTTATTTGAATCGGAAGCATCCAAACTTTTAGGAGTATTATTACCAGCGATTACTTTTGTCATAGCACTCATGGCTGCTGCACTCGCCCGCTCTCTGTTCCGACGTAATATAATCGTCAGAACAGATAAACATTCCTCTGCTTTTGCCACTGCCGCACCATATAAACTACTGTTATGTTCATATCCATCGCTATCATTAAATTCCGTATTTGGTCCTAATATACATATATATCTAGAATTATTTTTTATGTCATTTGTTACAATTTTAACGACTAATTCCCTACAAACTCCACTGGATTGCCTAGAACCAAACATAGAACCAACTACAGCTCCGGCTCCACCAAATAATATTCCACCCACGGCAGCCCCCAACAGACTAGCGCCTTCCGTAAGGGTAAGCCCATTTTCAATAACCTTAAAATCAATAATATCCTCATATCTGTAGACAACATCAAACATATCATCAGAAAAGAATCCTATTTTATAATAAGGAATATTTATCATTTCATTTTCTTCATCTACCTCTAAATACATAAGTTTTTTTCTTGGAGAAATAGATTTGGCCAAATGGTGAATTTTATGTGTTGGAGTAAAAGAATATGGATCCGCAAAGTTTTTCTTTTTTAAAAAATCCAACAAATCAGGTAGATTTTTATCTTCAACATCATATGACATTAAATCTCTTGCTTCATAACATTCTTTACAAATAAATCCTTTTCCATCCTTCGTCGTGCCATCAGGCTTCTTTTCTATTTTGCCGGAATCTTTATCCACTTTGCCTATCATGGGTTTACCACAATAAAGACAATTTCCTAATATACGTTCCTCGGTGTTTGAACTAAAAAAGCCCATATTTGTCACCTCATCTCTCATGTAGTACATATAATGATTATCAATTAACACTTAAATATTATTGCCCTATTTATATTTTTTCTTCCATTTTGCCTTTCTTTTAGCATACTTCTGCCTCTTGTATAATTTTCTGCCCCATTTATCTTCCTGATTGGATATATCACATAGCAGTTCTGCTCTATCTCCACTATCTTTTCCAGCACAACATTTAACTCTTTTAGCTAAATAGACAAATTCATCACAACTGTCCGATAGGCCATAAATTTTGAGCATCATTACAACCATCGATAATTTTTGCTCTATTTCACAAATAAATTTCTCCCGTCTCTTATTTTTCTTTAATTCTAAAATAGCTCGTTCCGCCCCATGCAGAGCCGCAATAACTTTCCCCAGTTTCCAATTTTCCCGAAATCTCTCATTTGCAATAATCTTTTTGTATTGTAATTTTCTTCTAAAATTTCTTTTTTCATATACTTTAAGTGCAGTATAACCCAATGTCGTCAGTGCAAGCACATTCCCAAATAAAGATGCTATATTGACTTCATCCGTAGGAATACCTATATAACTTAGGATATTACCCAGAACAAAGTATATTACTACTGCAACGCTAGTGAATACCGCCGTCATAACGATAATTGTCGCGAATCCCATAACAATTCCATAAAACCATGAGTTCTTTATACACTTACACATAGCATATCCCTTCATTCATAATAATAAAGATATTAATTATTACTTACGACTTTAATCTCGTTTAGTATACTTTAACTCACTATTTCAACGTAAAATAACAAAAATCCTGCCATAGTAGTAAGAATATTTTTACTTAAACTCACGACTTTTTCGTACGCAAAATAACCCCTATACTTATTAAAGTAAGGAGTGATTGCGTATGGATATTATAGCGTCCCGACTGCGGGAGCTTCGTAAGTTAAAGCAGCTTTCTCAGGAAGATGTAGCCAAATATCTTGGTATCACTCGAACCGCCTATAACAAGTACGAAAGTGGCGACATCAAACCTGTACGAAAGCTCAATGAACTGGCAGTCTTGTTTAATGTCAGTGTCGACTACTTGCTTGGCCGTGAGGAATCTACACTGGAAAGCAAGGTACGGGAAGTATCTCCCCATATAAGCGGACAGCTCCAGAAATATCTGGATTTAAGCGATTCCGGCAAGGATATTGTGGATATCACCCTTAATGCCGTATATGATCAGGAAAACCATCCAAATGAATCTCAATAGAGCCATTACAACTCAACGCAATTATACAAAATGTCCCAGCAGGTTTTGTTTACCCGCTGGGACAATTTTTATGGTTATTTGTTTTTAAAGATAAAAACAATCTTTGTGTTTTTGCTAAAATCTGCTGTTCGTCGTTAACTTTAAAGATAAGGTCAGTCAAAACGACTGGCCCTTAATATTACAAATCTTTATATAACACTACAGCTCCATTTTAGCTATACAAGCTATTTTTTAAAAATATTTGTTAATTCATAAAATGCGCTAACCGTGTTTATAGCTCCACTTAAATCTACTTCCGTATATCCATCTGGAATTTGCTTGCCAGCCTTGACATTCAAGACATTACACACATTCAGTATAACCTGTCCAAAATCTTCATAATTACAGTTCATATACAACTTACTAAATCCGATTTTAAGTTTATTTATTATGACATCGTCATATTCTCCATCTACTCTTATAATGTCAAAGTATTTTATAATCGCCTTAGTTACATATTCATATTTATCAGATGTATCAACAAGATCACTGATTATACATAAGGCGTCCCTCGTAAATGCAAATCCGGAGGAAAAGTCTTCTGCAACTACCAGCAATATGATATCATCCTTTGAGTATTTATCGCCACACATATAATAAACAGCTTCATCAATCTCATCATCAATTTCATGTACATCATATTCATCTAGCGTAAAGAATTTATTTTTCGTTAAATCATATTCATCATTCAAAATAGTATTTGAAAGCTGTACTTTTTTCATGCCAGAATATACGGCTTTTTTCATTACTTTAAATTGAACATCACTAACTTCTCTTATGCTATTTGTAGTATTTTCTTCCGACTTAGCCGGCGCTACTTCATCTCTAAATTCTTTCGGTAATAATACATCTTCAAATACTATCTTTTTCTCTCCCAGCATTTCTTTAGTGCAACTGCTAGGCAATTTAATCTTAGGTTCTGATTCCAGTATACCCACGAATTTTACATTACTTATTCTTTTTACAGGAACACTAAAAACATCACCATAGAGGTAAATGGTTTTGGCATCAGCATCCAGCAAATCAGCCAAATCCTCCTGATCAAAAGCTGTATAGCCGGCATTTTTCAGTATAGCCTCATCATTAGTTACTTTCTTTAGCTTGGCAGTTTTTTCCGCTACATTGATAGCATCCTCCATATCGTTGCCATCATCCTTATATTCAACGCCTAATGCCTTACAGATTTTTTTTGCAGCATCCGGAGCATTTTCCTCTATCTCGGAAATGGCTTCTGCTTCCTCATCATAGTAACGATCTTCCAGCCATTCAACTAATTTTCCATTAACAAAATATTCCATGGCCTTGCCCTGATCAAAGTTATCCCGCAATTCCTCAATAGTTCTTACTTGTACTCCGTTAGCCATTTCCAATGCAAATTTGATTTTCTTAGCCATAAGAAGCATCCTCCTTGTAATATTTATAAATAATAATATTAATCATCCTTCAATTAGCCAAACAGCCAATCTCCAAAAGAACTTACAGCATTACCAATACCGCTAAATACTGATCCCACTCCACTAAAAATACCGGAGCCAACAGATTTTATTCCACTCCAGGCTGCACTGGCACAACTTTTGGCCACTGAACCCACTTTCTTAACACCACTATATACCATATTGCCAACTGCCGAACCAGCCATATAGCTTACTGCGCCTCCGGCAATACCGCCAACGATTGCGCCTATTGGGCCACCTAAAACTCCACCTATAGCAAATCCTTTGCCCGCTCCATATCCGGAGGCCACCAGTCCACCTACCATAGATGTGGTGGTTCGTCCCATTAAGTCAGCCGCTTGCAAACCAGTTATCTCACCTTTAGCCAATTTATACATCACCTTGGCATTTTCAATACCAACGCAAGCAATGTTGGTAATAAGTCCCAACGGGGTACCTTTTGTCAGTAGAGGAATAAGGCCTTTTTCCGCTCCCACTTTTAATGCTCCGGCGGTGGCGGCTTTTACGCCAGCATCGGCACCAGTTACTAAAGCAGTCTGTACCACTTCACTGCCCTTTATTTCCTCACCTTTAAAAACTTTATAGGCCAAATGAAAGCCAGTCCCCAAAGCAGCTGCCCCCATACCAGCCACTGCAGCCTGTTTACCAATATTCATAGCCAGCTGGCGATTGGTAAAGCTATTCCAGTCCTGCCCCACAATAGTACCCTTTTCCTGCACCCTATTTTGTATTTTTTTTACTTGCTCCTTAGAAAGGGCTTGAGACTTAGTGGAAACACGGTCTGTTCCACCTATATGGTCGGAAACCGATTTAGTCGGAAATTTCTCCTGTAGGGCTTCAGCTTGCCCTTTGGGTACCAAATAGCGCTGATTATTATAATTTCCATGCCGTAACATCTCGGCAGTAGCTTGGGCGTCCTTACCAAACTTGGCTTGATACTGGTGCAGAGTCTTGTTGCCATCTCTTATCAAAATATCCATGGAGTTTTTGCCATAGGCCTGTCCGGGTTCTGGTACCAACACCTCTGCCCGATAACTTTGATTTTCTAAGGCAGCATTTGCATTAAAGGAATTTACATGAAGCTGCTCTGCAATAAATCCATCTAAATTAGGATTCATACTGGTAGCGCCACCTTTCGTGGCAACAGCTTCCATTAATAACTGATTGTTTTGGGCCAGCGTACTTTCCACATTTGCCAAATATTGGCCAAATTCCGTAACGCTGTACCCTACAGCCGCATCCTCTAATTTGTTACATAGCCATTCTTCACTGGTTCCTCCAGCTTCCCGAACTTTGTTCAGTCCAGCTAAATTGCTATCAAAAGACTGTACCTCTGAAATAACCTCCTTACTCATCCGCTCTATTTCTTCTTCGGATTTTTCCGGAAGTTCCTCCTTAAATCGTTGTTTAAGCCATTCTTCATCAGATTGTTTACTGTCTTTTTCACTGTAGGATGTCAAAAAGCGCTGCATTATAGGTTTAAGATTTTGGGCCATTTCATCAGGTGTTGTAGGTGTTTCTTCCACAGCATCTACGATTTTATTCTCCATAGCACCGCCCCCTATACTGATGCATTTTTATATTTCCGCTCCTTATATAAAGTATCCATTTTTTCCAATTTATCCTTCATTATTTCCTTTAGGGAGTGGGTATTTTTTATAGCTTCATTAATAGCCTGGGTAGTAAGTTCGGTTTTTTCATTTGCATAGGTATCCTCTATACTTTCCTTTACTACACCTTCAATGTCCGCTCCGCTGTAACCATCTGTCTTACTGGCCAAAGCACTTATATCTATTTTCTTAAAGTCGTTTGGCCGACGCTTTTTTATATGTATTTCAAATATTTTTTCCCGCTCATTCTTGTTTGGCAATCCGACATAAAATATTTCATCAAAACGACCCTTACGCATAAGCTCAGGTGGCATCTTTTCAATATCATTTGCAGTAGCTACTACAAAGGCTAGGCTTTCCTTTTCCTGCAGCCATGTCAAAAATGTTCCAAAAAGTCGGGTTGTTACATCGGAAGCTCCGCTGTTACCTCCTACCCCAGCAAAGGCTTTTTCCAGCTCATCAATCCAAAGAACACACGGAGAAATCGCCTCCGCCAGCTTTATGGCCTTACGCATATTGGCCTCGGACTCACCAACATATTTACCCATTAGCCGCCCCATATCCATGCGCAAAAGCGGAACATTAAAGAGTTTTGCGGCAGCCTTGGCATTAAGTGATTTACCACATCCCGGCATCCCAGCGATTAATACACCTTTTGGAATATCAACACCAAACTTTTCAGCCTTTGCCACATTCTTAAATATTTTTCCTTTTCGCTGAAGCCAATTTTTGAGATTTTCCAGTCCTCCGATGCTGGATAAGTCCTCTTTTACCGGGATCATTTCCAATATGCCAGATTTTCTTATCAACTGTTGTTTTTGTTCAATAATGAGGTCCATATCGCTACTGGTAATTTCACCATCATCAGTCAGAGCCATGGCCAACATATTACATATTTCAAATTCTGTAAGCCCCTTTAAAGCCATTGACAATTCATCCAAAAATTGTGGGCTGAGCCTGTCTATTTCCTGTTCATCACAAAAATCATTTACCACTTGTTTTATCTCTGGCTGGCTTAAATAATCCATGGATAATATTGACATAAATTTTTCCAGTTCCGGAGGAATAACTACTACTGGAGAAACCATCACAATATTAAAATCATCCAGTCCCTTTACAATCTTTTGTGCTAATAATTTCAGTAATGCTGTTACAACCGGATCTGACAGATAACTATGAATATCCGTCAAGACCAGTACCCTACGATGACAGCTGTTTGCATCACTTATTAAAAATCTCAATGTATCAGCCAAAGACCAGTCCGGGCATACAGAATTAGTTGCATAATCACAAAAGCCGGTTACTGACCATTCCATAATTACCCGTCCACAGGCTGCACTTTGCACATATTTTACAGCCTTGCTTTCCTCGAAGGTGTCAATATAAATAATAGGAAATCCTGCATCCATAAAACGGATTAAGTTATCCTCAAATTTATTCATTCCGATCTTCCTCCTTCTCTGATGCAAGTTTTTCGTTTCAAATAATTTAAATAATTATTATTGATTAGATTTTATTCAACCGATAATATTCGTCAATATTTTGTCGAGCAAAAAATAACCTTTGTGTAAAACAAACATTTCAAATAGTTATTTATAACAAGTTTTAACCATCTATTTCAACATAAATTATAAAAATTCCTGCATTATTACCAACATTTTCGATTGTCGGATAAGTAATGTAAGATTTGTAATTCACTAACTCACAAATCTATACTGTTATGGGAATTAGCTGTAACAGGATTTTTTCAAAAATATTAAAACTCAATTTACATCTATTCTAGGCATAAAAAAGAGAGGGGTCATCCCCCTCTCCATGTCATTTCTCCAAATCATTATCCCCAACGAACCATTTTTATAACCCATTCGCCTTCTGCATTGTATATAATCATCATGTGTCCTTTTACTATTTCACCATGCAGATTGCTCAAATACTGGGTATTACAGGTAAAGGTCATATTCTCACTCTGGACATCACATGAAGTTATATGCGCATTTCTTATTAATTTAGGCATATTTTCAGGCGGAATAACCGTTCCTGGGCTTGGCTCCTGACAAATCCAACTATTTTGATATACTACCCGATCAAAGCATTCCTCTATGCTTTCACCCTCATAAGCATAGGAGGTACCGGAACAAGCAAACAGACATGTACAAATCGCAAACATCACAAACAACCGTTTAATCATAATATCCACCCCTTTGACATTACAATATAACTTGTCCTTAAGTAGAATATATCTGCTTATCGCAATTATACAAAATGTCCCAGCAGGTTTTGTTTACT
>NZ_ANBM01000008.1 GCF_002100115.1 Anaerovibrio sp. JC8
CGAAGTCACTGTAATGTCAAGCACTTTTTGATATTTTCTTTTTGCTGCCCGCTGCTTGGCTATCCAAAGCACTGTCAGCGACAACATCGATAATATTACTATTTTCAGAGCATCTTGTCAACTCTTTTTTACCCAATTATTAATATTTGGGTTAAATTTGCTGCCGGTTAGGTGTACTGTAGAGTTCATCAATTCCACTGTCATTCCCTCATTGTAAGCAGTGACAATGCTTACGGCCGTGTTATCCTGACGGATACGCCACATATTTTTCAATGGCATCCCCAGAGCATGGCAAAGAAGGGTTCTTATAACACCGCCATGAGCCACTATAACTATAGTTTTATCCGGATTTTCCTTTATAAGAGACTCCATTTTCGCCGCTGCCCGTTGCTGAACCTGGACAAAGCCCTCCCCCTCCGGACAGATTAATTCATCGGGACGGGTAAATAAAAGGTCGTGCTCCTTGGGCCAGGATGCGTGAATTTCATCATAGGTCAGTCCTTCCCATTTGCCAAAGCTAATCTCACAAAACTCCTGGCAGGATGTAACTGGTAAATTTAATGGTGCAGCAATGGCCTCCGCTGTTTCCATGGCACGAACCAGCGGGCTGGAAAAAACAGCATCCACACCTTCCACCGGAAAGCTTTCTCCCAGCAGCTTTGCCTGCTCCTTGCCCACCTCGCTTAAATCAATATCAGCCTGCCCCTGGTATTTTCCCAGCTTATTCCATACTGTCTGGCCGTGTCGCACCAAAACAATCTTTGTCATAGACTCACCATTTTACCTTTCTGCCAACAGGCTTTTTATAGCTTCCACCAGCTTTTGGTTTTCTTCCATCAGCCGAACCGCAACCCGCACATGATATTGGTCCATCCCCGGATAATTGCAGCAATCCCTCACCAGTATCCCCTTTTCCCGCATGGCCTGCACAAATTCGCTGCTGGTCATGCCACAGGCTTCTACGCTGAGCAGAATAAAGTTCACCGATGGAGCATATACCTTCAGCCCATCAATAGCCGACAATGCATTATATAGATAATTTATACATCCCGTAATAATCTGCCGGGAGTCCATCTGATAGGTTTTATCCTTCAAGGCCGCCACGCCTGCCATCTGGGCCAGCAGATTCACATTCCACGGGTCCTTGGACAGCTCCATTTTCTGCACCAGCTCCGCATTTGCCACCCCAAAGCCCAAACGCAGCCCCGGAACAGCAAAGAATTTGGTCATGGAACGGAGCACCAGCAGATTAGGATAATCCTTTATCATATCCAATACAGTATATTCCTTGTCCGTGGCAAGAAAATCCAAAAAGGATTCATCCACCATAATATCCGTGCCTGCTTCCTTCGCCTTGGAAAGGATTTTCAGCAAATCTCTACGTAAAATCAATTCTCCCGTTGGATTATTGGGATTGCCCAAAATTACTGCGTCCACATCAGGCAATCGCTCCAGCAGCCGGGCCTTGTCCAGAACGAAGCCCTGCTCCTTATCCATATAGAGCATTTCTATCTGGCAGCCGGCCGCCTTGGCTCCCCGTTCATATTCACTGAAGGATGGTACCGGGATTAGCACCCTGCGGGGCTGACGGGTATGAAAATAAATGTACATCAGCTCCACTGCACCATTACCCAAAATGATGTTATCCGGTTCTACGCCATAATGCACTGAAATAGCCTGCTTCAATAACGTACCCGTTGGATCAGGGTAGTGAACCAGGCTCTCCATGTTATCTATTATTGAGTTTTTAATACTGTCTGATAATCCCAGTGGATTAATATTAGCGCTGAAGTCCAGCCATTCATCATTGCGGACCCCAGCGCTATACACATTACCACCATGTTCAAAAGGCTTCATGCTTTAAAAAACACCCTTAAATCATCTCTGTCTGATAATACAGCCGCCTGAAATCAGACGCTCTGTTTCAAAATATTCCATGTGCGGGAACTTTGCCTCAATCTCCTTGGAAATGTCCAAAACCTTGCGCATGGACTCGTCAGGCTTAAAGAGAATCCCCATCATGGTGCCGCTATGGGCCACATTGACTCCAAGAGCCCCCTTGCACTTGGCAAATTCAATAATCTCCTCCAGCTGTGGCTTTTCCACCACCTTCTGGTTGGCACGGGCACTCAGTGTAGCCACCCGGGCAATATTTTCCGGTGAAAAGTCCTTGCTGAGAGAATCCACTGCATCCAGCAATTCAGCCGGGCTGTTTTCATTACCATGATTTTCTGAATAATCCGAGTGGAACTCAACGGTATTGATTTCCCCACCAGTATCAAACATGGCAATTATCATCTTTGGAACCGGTTCATAGGACTCAATGAGCTTGCCAGTCATGTAATCCATCTGCACTACACCTGGATAGAACACGCCATCAGTTGGCTCAATCCCGGCGGCCAGTGTTGCAACCTCCTCTGGATCCAGCTCATCATCAATAGCCGTAGCCACTGCCTGAATTACCGCCACAATATCTGCGGTGCTGGCGGCCATCCCCTTGCCGGTAGGAAGCTGTGATTCCAGGGCCAGGCCCAATGGAAAATCCGTGAACCCCATGTATCCCACCGTGTTTTTCAGCGCTGCACGAGCTTTCTTCCCCAGACCCGTTTTTGCAGAGGTTCTTTCTGTTACTAATGCTCTAGAATATAGACCTATTGGGCAGGTAACCATAAATGGCTGACCATCTCTCCAACCCTGGGCAATCTCGCCGCAGGACCCAGGCACTAATACTTCTAACAACATATATATCTCCCCCTCTTAAAAAGGTATTTTACATGTGAATGCAATTAAAACCAGCAACTCGCACAGGGTGCATACAGCACCATAAACGTCACCGGTGACTCCCCCTAATTTTTTAGTCACATAATTGCAGAAACATGCTGTAAACAAAAGTGATACCAGGACTGCTATCAGTGCCTTTACTCCCCATGGCAGCACCAATGCCAGTCCATATATGAAAACAAGTATAAAGGTTTTCTTACTACTATATTCGCTAAAGGCCTTTCCCATTCCTTCTTTTCTTGCATAAGGATATAGAGATATGGCCATTACCATCATCATTCTGGAAATAATCGGCATAACGAACATGGCTGCCGGCAAATCCACCTCCGGCACATCTGCCAGGGCAGAATACTGAAACATCACCAGCAGAACGAAGGCCACAACGCCAAAGGCACCTACCCGGCTGTCCTTCATTATTTCCAGCATGCGTTCTCTCTCCCGGCCGGAAAAGATGCCATCCACTGTATCCATAAAGCCATCACAGTGGATACCACCAGTAAGAATAATGGGCAATGCCACCATGACAGCCAGCAGCAGATGATGGGGCAAAACCACTCCCACCTGTGGAAGCAGATATGTGGCCCCCCAGGCCACCAGTCCGTATATAGCTCCCAACACTGCTCCAACCAATGGAAAGTAACGGACGCTTTTGCCAAAATCCTCTTCGGTCCAAACGGTCTGCGTCACTACTTGAATTCGGGTCAAAAACTGCAGCCCGATTAAAAATTGCTGCATTTACAGCACTCCCATACTACAAATCACAAAAATTATATGACAAATTATCAAAAATAAAATTGTATCCGTATACATCATACGAATTGTCTTCATAATGTGTTCAAGGTCAATCTCCTCAATGGGGTCACCCATATATTCCCGGAAATGCACCTTGCCAAAATATGAATTATAGCCACCCAGCCTTATATGCAGGGCTCCGGCCACTGTTGCCTCAGCCCAGCCACCATTGGGACTTGGATGCTTGGCCGCATCTCTACGTAAAATCTTCCAGGCCTTTTTGCCGTCAAATCCCAGTATAAAGGCAGAAGCCACAAACAAGATACCAGTAATTCTGGCAGGAATATATCCCAAAATGTCATCCGCCCTGGCCGCCACCCGGCCAAAATACAGATATCTGTCGTTCTTGTAGCCTACCATGGAGTCCATGGTATTAACTGCACGATACAGAAAAGCCAGCGGCACGCCGCCCAAGGCAAAGTAAAACAGGGGGGCAATAATGCCATCCACGGTATTTTCCGCTATGGTTTCAATGGTTGCCCGGGAAACCTCACCAGGAGTCAGCTCCTCCGTGTCACGGCCTACTATCCAGCCCACCTTATATCTGGCCTGTTCCAGATCCTCGGCCTGCAGATAGCCATAAAGCTCCTTGCCGGCCGCTGCCAGACTTTTGGGTGAAATGGTAAAGCTAAGAAAAAAAGCTTCTATAATGGTTACAACGTAAGTATTATCTATTTTTTCTACTAAATTCATTATACCATTTACCACTGCAAAGGTGAATAGTAAAACCAAAACAACCAGAAAGCCGCCCAGTATTAATTTTTTTCTGTCACTGTCCTCTTTACCATAGAGCATTCCTTCAATGCCGGCTATGAGGTTGCCAATAAGCACCACGGGATGCAGCTTGCTCCTTGGATCTCCCACCACAGCGTCAATAAAGAAGGCCAATATTCCTGTTATCATTAATCCTGCTCACCCATAATTTCTCTCAGCTTGTCCATATCCAAATGCTGTTCCACAATATCCGCCAGCCGTTCATAGCTCTGCTGCTTTTCTGCCATGACATTTCTGGTATTGGCCAAAGGCTCAAGGCCCTTGGTGAGACGAACTGCATTTAAAATACTTCTTCGGAATTCATCGTTATCAAATACACCATGAATATAGGTGCCAAATACATTCTCCTGGGCACAGGCCGTGCCCTCCACAGTATCACAGGCCTTACGGCTCCGCTCCTTGATGACAAACGGATGGCTGTCTGCTTCTCGGGTAAAATCAGTCTGACCCATGTGAATCTCATAGCCCAGCAAATCCCTTGCACTGATGGACTGCTTCATAAACTTCAAGCCGTTGCAGTCCGCCTTCACCTGGCTGGTAAGCTTCTTTTCCGCAAACAATGTAGTCATGCCCAGAAGGCCAAGACCCTCGACCTCATCATTGTCCGACTCCGTATGATGTGGGTCCATAATCCTTTCGCCCAGCATCTGATACCCGCCACAAATACCAATAACCGCCTTGCCAGCCGCTGCATGCTTCTTAATCAGCCCGCCAATGCCGGATTTCTCAAGATAAAGCATATCCTCGGTGGTATTTTTACTGCCGGGCAGTATCACTATATCAGGAGTGCCAAAATCTGCTGCATTCTGCACATAGTAAAGGGACACATCCCCCTCGCCGGAAAGGGCATCAAAATCCGTAAAATTGGAAATCTTTGGTGTCTGGATAACGGCAATTTTTATATCCCCGTCCACAGGAGCTGCCTGCTTATCCTGAAGGGACACGGAATCCTCGTCATCAATGCCCATCCTTTCAATATGAGGCACCACCCCCAGCACCGGTTTGCCGGTCTTTTCCTCCAAAAACTCTATGGCTGGAGTCAGAAGGGTAACATCACCACGGAATTTATTAATAACCAGGCCTTTTACCAAAGCTCTTTCTTCCTCGTCCAAAAGCTCCAGTGTGCCTACAAGGGAAGCCAATGCACCGCCCCGATCAATGTCCGCAATAAGGAGAACAGGAGCATTCAAATACTTGGCCACCCGCATATTCACGATATCATTGGCCTTTAAGTTAATCTCCGCCGGACTGCCGGCACCTTCAATAACAATGGTATCAAAATCCCGGTCCAACCGTCCCAGGGCTTCCTTTACCGCCCCAAAGGCTTTCAGTGAATAGCCCTGATGATACTCCCGGGCGGACATATTGCCCACCGGCTTGCCCATAATCACCACCTGGGAGCAGGAATTGCCCGTAGGCTTTAAGAGAACCGGGTTCATGTCCACCATAGGCTCCAAACCGGCAGCCTCCGCCTGGGCCACCTGGGCCCGGCCCATTTCGTCCCCATCCCGGGTAACATAAGAATTAAGGGCCATATTCTGGGCCTTGAAAGGCACTACCATCTGGCCCTGTCTATAGAAAATACGGCAAAGAGCCGTGGTCAGTATACTCTTCCCCACATGGGATGAGGTCCCCATGCACATAATCTTTTTTGCCATCAGATTTTTTCCTCCAGCTTCTTGATATCCACCGGTATTCCGGACACCACAAGATAGACCTTTTCTGCCGCCTCGGCCAGCATCTGGTTGGCCAGCCCCGCCAAATCACGGTATTCACGGGCCAAACGGTTATTGGGCACAATGCCGGAGCCCACCTCGTTGGTCACCATTACAACCGTGGCATCGGAGTTCAAAATAGAATCTATCAGCTGCTGCAACGCTTTGGTTACATGCTGGTAATTTCCGTCAAAATCGTCCAGATCCGCCAGTGTACTCATTACATTGCTGATGTATATGGTAACGCAGTCAAAGAGAAACATATCGTAATTCTTCCCCTGCTCCTCAAGGACCTTGTATGCATCAAAAGGAGCCTCAAAGGTTTTCCATTCCGCCGGGCGCCGCTCCTGATGGAGCTTGACCCGATATTCCATTTCTTCGTCACAAACCTGGGAGGTGGCAATATAGCCTATATTCCTGCCATGCTTGGCCACAAACCGCTCCGCAAAGGAGCTTTTGCCGCTGCGGGCACCCCCGGTTACCAAGATTATCTTCCCCATTACTATTCCTTACTTATCTTCAAATTATATTCACGGCACCTTGCCACAAAGCTGGCCACCGCCTCAGGACATCCGGCAAAATGCAAATGCAGGTAAGACCCCAGCACATTGCCCTTGCTGTATCCGCCCAAATACTGGGCCCCATTACGGGAACGGGTAAATAAAAAGGCCCGCTGGGCATCCGTTTTGCCCCCATCTTCATCCTCCGTGGAAAAATGGAATTCGTGGCCTTTAATAACCGTGCCCTGTTTGCCAAGAATACTGTCCCCCTGCAGCTGGGCTGATACATAGCCCACCATCTGCAGCTTCTTATTCATCTTCACCCGACATGGCAAAATATCGCACATTGGAAATACCTTGCCATCAAAGTCCTCCATGGCTTTGCTGAGGAACATAAAACCGCCGCACTCAGCATAAACAGGCATTCCTTTGGCCGCTGCCTCCCTTATGTCTGCTATCAGCTCCTTATTGTTGCTGAGCTGCTCCGCAAACATTTCCGGAAAGCCGCCACCGAAAATAAGGCCATCCACCTGAGGCAGACTGCTATCATTCAAAGGGCTGAACTCCACTATCTCCGCCCCCTTTTCCTCTAAAATCCGAATGCTTTCGGGATAATAAAAGGAAAAGGCTTCGTCCCGGGCGATACCAATACGCACCCTTGAAAGGTCCCCATCATCTGCTTGATGCTCCGGAACCTGCATTGGTGGTGCCTGGCGGCCAATATTGATAACAGCCTCCACATCAATTTGTGATGCCATGGCCTCACCCATGCGGTCAATGATTTCCTGCTCCTGATTTTCCTCCACCGGCAGCAGCCCCAAATGACGCTCCGGCATAATCAGCTCATCGTTGCGACGAACCGCGCCCAATACGGGTATGTCCAATTGCTCCAGGGCCTCACGAATAATCCTTTCATGATTATCAGACCCCAGACGGTTGAGAATTACTCCCGCCAGCTTTACATCCTTGTCATACATCTTAAAGCCAAGGGCCAACGCCGCCGCGGAAGCCCCCATGGATTTGCAGTCAATAACCAGAACCACCGGAGCTTCCAGCAGCCTGGCTATCTCCGCCGTGGAGCTTATGCCCTTGCTGCCGCCGTCATAAAGGCCCATAACCCCTTCAATAACAGCCAGCTCCGACCGGGCCGCCGACAAGGCAAAGACCTCCTTCATGGTTTCCTTGGGCATAAGCCAAGAATCCAGATTATGGGATGGCTGACCGCTGGCCAGCCGATGATAGCCCGGATCTATATAGTCGGGACCAACCTTGTAGGGCTGGACCTTCAGTCCCTTTTGCTTCAGTGCCGCCAAAAGGCCCGTAACTATAGTCGTCTTCCCGGAACCGCTTTTGGTGGCCGCAATTACAACTCTTGGAATGTTACATTCCATCTATAACGCCCCTTACATTCAAACCCGCTCATTATCAATAATATACATAATGGCATTAATAACGGAAGCCGCAATAGGGCTGCCCCCCTTGGTTCCCTCTACGGTTACATAAGGAACAAGGGTATTCTTGGCCAAGGCCTCCTTAGAATCAGCCGCCCCAACAAAGCCCACGGGGATACCCACAATCAGGGCCGGGCGCAGGCCTTCCTCCTCTACCATGCGCAGTACCTCAAACAATGCTGTTGGCGCATTTCCCACAGCGATAATAGAGCCCTCCAGATCCTTGCCAAAGCTCTGCATGGCCGCCATGGACCGGGTAATTCCCTTCTCCTTGGCTATCCTGGCAATCTCCGAATCCGCCACCCGACAGAACACCTCACCACCAAAGGTGGCCAGCTTCCGCTTGTTTATGCCGGTGCGGACCATTTCCACATCTGTATAAATATTGCATCCGGACAAAATAGCCTTTTTGCCGGACTCAATGGCATTTGGATGCAGCCTGATTATTGGTGCATACTCCACATCCCCCGCCGCATGAATCATGCGGGAATAAACCTTGGTTTCCTCCTCGTTAAGATTCAGCCCGGCCAAATGGGGTGCAATGATTTCCATGCTCTTATTTTCTATTTCCATAGGTTTCTTAATAAAATCCATTCCAAAACCTCCTATAAGCTAATCATTAATGCCTCTAAGTTATACTGAAATACATAGGTTAATTATATCGCAGTTATTCAAAAAATCCAAGGAACACCGCCATTCTCGGTACTTTCCTTTTAAAAAATCCCAAAACAATGAAGAACAACTCCTGAACCATGAGTAAAACCACTAAAATAGGGACTGCAATGCAGTCCCTTATTTTTATTTCTTCAATTGTGCTTCCAGGAAATCCAAAACCCCATCAAAGCTGTCTGTTACATTGCTGTACTGGATTTTTGGCCGGTCGATGATGACCAGTGGCAGACCCAGCTCCTTTACGGCGTCGAACTTGGTATCTGCTCCACCCAGACTGCCGCTGTTTTTGGTTACCACCACATCAGCGTTGTACTTAATAAACAGTTCCTTGTTCAGTTCCTTGGAAAACGGCCCCTGCATGGCAATGATGTTATCAGGGGTAAAACCCAGCTCCCGGGCTTCCTTTACCACCCCGGACTCCGGCAGTATGCGGCATACTATGCGGGCATCACCCAGAGCCTCGGACTTGGCAAATATAGGCAGACTGCGGCTGCCGGTGGTCAAAAACACATTTTTGCCCAGCTCCCCGGCCTTCACGGCTGCTTCCTCGTAGCCATTAACGTAATACGCCTTATCATAGTCCAGGTGACTCATAGCCCGCTCATAGCGAATATAAGGCACCCCAGCCTGCTCACAGGCCTTCATGGCATTGGTGGAAATATTGGCAGCATAAGGATGGCTGGCATCCACGAAGCATTTTACGTCATTTTCACGGAAATACTCCACAAAACCAGCCTCATCCAGAGGCCTGTCATTAACCTTAATTCCCTTATAGGACTGCAAAAGCTCCTGACCATACTGGCTCACCACGGAGGCCACTACCTCATAGCCTCTGGACAGGATATATCCCGCCAGCTCCCGGCCATCCTGGGTCCCTGCCGCAACAAAAATCATACCTTATAACCTCTTGGCGTTACCATGTAACCGTCCTTTACATAAGTGTGACTGTTACCAATGATGACAATGGAGAACATGCCGATTTCTTCCTCAGTGAAATGGGCCAGATCAGAAATCACACAATCCTCCTGCTCACGGCTGGCACTGGTTACAATACCAACCGGGGTCTTTGGATCACGGCACTTCAGGAGAATCTCTTGAACCACATCAATATAATCAGGACGGGCCTTGCTCTTTGGATTATAAAGGGCAATAACAAAATCCCCTTCTCCTGCCAGCTTAACCCGCTTTTGGATTAAATCCCAAGGGGTCATCCAGTCGCTGAGGCTGATTACGGCAAAATCATGCATCAGAGGGGCACCCAAAATGGAGGCTGCTGCATTTACTGCAGAAACTCCGGCAATGGTGCCACCATATTCCGGACGCTTGTCCTCCGGGCACTGAAGCACCAGCTCCAATACCAGGCCGGCCATGCCATATACCCCGGCATCACCACTGGATACCACAATGGTATCCTTGCCGGAAGCCGCAGACTCCACTGCCATCTTGCAGCGGTCCACCTCCTGCATCATGCCGGTGCCGATTACTTCCTTGCCCTCCAGCATTGGCTTGATCAAATCAATATATGTGGTGTAACCAGCTACTACCTCAGCTGCCTCTATGGCCTTTCTGGCTCTTGGAGTCATATCATCCATACTGCCAGGACCAATTCCGATTACTGTTATTTTTCCCATATTAACGCCACCGTCACTTTCTCATACTTAGTTTTCAAAAGGGCCTCTACTCCGTGGTTGACACAGCAAAATGCCGCCGCTTCGGCCACATTTCCCACGCCAATGGCCTTCCTCACAAATTCCGACTCTGCCAAATTGTAGTATTCTATCTGTTCCTTCAGCTTGCTGTTATCCCAAAAAGTAATTTTCTTGTTCAATTCCTTGGCAATATCCAAAAGCCCCTTCTCATCAGCCTTGAAGGTAGTGCTGGCCAGCTCGTCTATACGGTCTATGCTCCACCCGATTCTCTTGCAAGATTCCTCCAGGGCTCCGCGGATTAAATCCGCCCCCACACCCCTGCGACAGCCAACGCCGGCTATCAGGCGTCTTGGTCTAAGGTACAGCACCCACTCATTAACAGGATATTGCTCTGCGGAAACAATTACCTTGTATTTCCCGCTTTCAACAGCTCTTTTGGTAATTTCCCCGTCGTTACATACCGTAACCTCAATGCCATTTTCCTTCATCTTTTCCAGATACTCATCAAGACACGGTATATTTTCATCTATCAGATATTCCGGCTGCACTTCACCAAGCACTGCATTATTGAGGTGAAGGATATTCTTCTTTGGATATGGCACCAGTCCCAGGCGTGACGCCAGCAGGTCCGGGGCCAGCTTGTTGTTCACATCTGTTGCCGTGGTAATAACAGGATTGCTGTGTAGAATTTCAGCCAACTCCAAGGTGAGCTCATTTGCCCCGCCCATGTGTCCGGATAGCAGGCTAATAATATTCTTGGCCTGTTCATCCATTACCACCACAGCCGGGTCTGTCAGCTTGCTGTTCAAAAACGGCGCAATGGTACGCACCACTATGCCTGCAGCCATAATAAAAATCAACGCCCCATATCTGGAAAATTCTTCCTTTACGGCATCTGACAACCGGCTGTAGGAAATAGCCTCAGACTGTTCCCCTAAACCTTCATGGACGTAAATATCCACAGAATCCTTTATATTTTTCTTAATGCGCCCGGCAACATTCAATCCGTTTTCCGATGAAGTAAAGATGGCATATCTCATACGCTCGCTTCCCTAAATCCGTGACTGAACTCAGGGGCATAAAGCCTTGAGAGCTCATAATCACTGCCCAAAACATGACTTACAACTATCATGGAGGTGCGGTCCACACCCTTGCCCTCGATTTCCTTGCAAATGGTCTCCAAGGTGCCACGGAAAATTCGCTGCTCAGGCCAGCTGGCTCTCTGAACAATAGCAATAGGTGTATTCGGCTCATAGCCGCCCTCAATAAGCTCCTTAACGACATCCTCAAGCATGGAAATACTCAGGAAGATACACATGGTAGCCTTGTGAGCTGCCAGAGAGCGCAACTTCTCCCGATCCGGCACTGGAGTCCGTCCCTCATTACGGGTAATAATAACCGTCTGGGTTACCCCTGGCAATGTATATTCCTGCTTCAAGGCAGCCGCCGTGGCCAAAAAGCTGCTGACGC
The DNA here is from genome assembly GCF_002100115.1 of Anaerovibrio sp. JC8. Classification (GTDB taxonomy): domain Bacteria; phylum Bacillota; class Negativicutes; order Selenomonadales; family Selenomonadaceae; genus Anaerovibrio. The sequence continues at coordinate 11,805 of NZ_ANBM01000008.1, forward strand.
CAGGAATAACCTGGAATTCAATGCCCTTCTTACTAAGGGCATCCATCTGCTCCTGAATGGCACCATAAATGGCCGGGTCACCAGTATGGAGACGTACCACCTTCTTGTCAGCGGCCACAGATTTTTCAATAACCTCCAGCACCTCAGGCAGGGACATGGATGCGGAATTATGAATCTCACATCCCTCTTTTGCATATCCCAACAATGCCTCCGGAACCAGAGAACCGGCGTAAATAATTACATCGGCCTCCTCCAGTAAACGTCTTCCCTTTACAGTAATCAGCTCCGGGTCCCCAGGACCTGCTCCAACAATGCTAACAATTGCCATTATTTACCTCCCTGCTTTACGCACGTAACTATATAAATCGGATTATTGGCCTTGGCCATGTCATAAGGACCCACCTGCTCCAGCAGATTCACCTGCACCTGAATGGCCTCATAGGAATAATCCTCACGTTTCCTCATATATTCCAGACACTTGGCAATGGTCTGTATTGTAATACAGTTTATAACTATTCTGCCCCCATTGACCAGTTTCTTGTCTATCTCGTCAAGGATGATGGGCAAATTCTTCCCGCTGCCGCCAATAATAGCAGCATCCAGCTGTGGCAGCTCATCCATCCCCTCAGGAGCATAAGCCTCAATAACCTTCAGATTGTATACGCCAAACTTTTCAGCATTCTTCTTAATAAGCTCTATGCCCTCGGGGTTGCGTTCAATGGCATACACCATACCGTCCTTGGCTTGGATGGCCGCTTCAATGGAAATGGAGCCGGTACCGGCCCCCACATCACATATTACGCTGTCCGGCTTAATACCAGCCTTGGCAACAGTCAGTACCCTGATTTCCTGCTTGGTCATGGGCACCTTGCCCCGAATAAATTCCTCATCTGGAATTCCCAATGGAATCATTTTGCTTTCACCACCAATACACAGCTTAAAAACGTCTTTTTCAAGTCTTCTGCTTCGCCCAATGTAGTTTTTATAATCAATTCATCCTCATAGGAAAGGCGGCTGCAAATCCCCAGCATGGTATCTGCCGGCCATCCCAGTGACAACAGTAATGCCGGAATGGTCTTGGAATTGTTTTTCCCGTCTGTCAGGAAGCCAATAGTCCGGCCAGGCTTATAACGGAGTTTTTCCTTTGCCACCGTGCGTCCGTGCATACTCATTAATTCCGCATTATGCCAAGGCAGGCCCAGCTTGCAAAAAGCCACCTGCATGGCACTCAAGCCGGGAATTACCTCTATCTGGCTGTCCTCAAAGCTGCGCTTTACTGCATCCAGCAGAGAATAATATCCAGGGTCGCCGGAAACCATTACCACCACATCGTGGTATTGCAGCTCACGGGCAATAAAATCCATTACTGATGAGATATCAGCCCGAATGACACACTGTTTCTGCCCCTTTTCCTGGCCGTACTGCTCTATGGCCCTGCTGCCACCTACCAGCACCTTGGCTTCAGTAATAGTCTTAAGGGCTGCCGGTATCATATAATCTGCACTTCCGGGGCCAATGCCCACAACAATTATCTTATGTTCCATCCAAAATCTCCGCCAATCTTTTTTGCCATATCATCCATGCCCAACAGCTTGCCCTTCAAGGTAACCATAACGGTGCCCACCTGCATTTTTTCAAATACATAACGCTGGGCCCTCAGGCTTGCTCTGGCCGCAATGGTATCGTAAACAGCTTCCAGCTTGTAGCGTTCAATAACCGGCAATGCTTCCTCCGTAGTTACAGCAGACAGAATTTCCTGAACCCCCTCCGGAGGCATTCCTGCCGCCGCGCTATAGGCTGCCATGGTTTCCATGCGCCCGTCTCCCATACGGTTATGGGTATGAAATACCCCGGCCGCCACCTTGGCCAGCTTGCCAATATGCCCAAAGAGCAGAACCCGCTCCACTCCCATATCAGCCGCTTTTTCCAGCATATGACCAATAAAGTTGCTGGTTTGGGCCATGGCCTCCACAGGAAGTCCCCACTCACCGGCAATACGCTCGCCGATTTTCCCCGGCACAAAAATCTGGGTTTTGTAGCCGGCCGCCAGTGCTACGCTTATCTGGGGCACCAGAGAATCCTTAAAGGCCTCCTCCGACATAGGCCGCAGAACCCCTGTGGTTCCAATGATGGATATACCACCCACTACTCCCAGAACTGAGTTAAGGGTTTTCTTGGCCAGCTCCTCGCCTCCCGGCACATCCACTCTGACCTGACAGCCCGGAATGGTGCCGAAAACCTCCTGCAGTGACTGGCGAATAAGCTGCCTTGGCCCCGGATTAATGGAAGGCTCTCCCGGCGGCACTGCCAAGCCCGGCTTGGTAATGGTGCCTACCCCTTCCCCGGCCACCAGCTCAATCCCTTCGTGGGACTTATCCATGGTGAGGGTGGTCAAAATGGACACGCCATTGGTAATATCCGGGTCATCCCCGGAATCCTTGACGATTTCCACCCGAATGCCATCCCCAACAGGCTCAACAGCCTTAACTGGTATATGCAGTTTTGTTCCATCAAGGGCGTTTATTTCCACATAATCCGCACTGCTGCCCTGCATAAACAGAGCCGCCGCCTTCACCCCGGCCGCCACACAGGCCCCGGTGGTATACCCGCCCCTAAGCTCCTTGGCCATTTTTTCTCCTTAATAACACGATAACTTACAGTTATATTTTATTATAACGCAATTATTCAAATTTTCCCATTTAATATGGGAAAATATACCTCTTAGCGTTTTGCCAATGCCACTAGCTTCGCGTCGCGACGAGTTGTAACGAGTCATAACGCAATACGGTGCAAAGAAAAAGGACTGCTTTCGCAGTCCTGACGTAAAAACTAAAATTATCATAGTGCCAGTCTAAATTATGAAGTTAGACAATCAATGGCCAACATATTACCACTTATATTATTTCCCTTCAAACAATGCCTTGGCGAAGTCCTCGGCCACGAACGGACGAAGGTCGTCTACGCCCTCGCCGACACCAATCCATTTTACTGGCATGGACAGCTCTGCCTTGATGCCGATTACCACGCCGCCCTTGGCGGTGCCATCCAGCTTGGTGAGAACCACGCCGGAAATTGGTGCAGCCTCAGTAAAGAGCTTGGCCTGGCTGATGGCATTCTGGCCGGTGGTGGCATCCAGCACCAGCAGGGTCTCATGAGGTGCATCAGGAATCTCCCGCTGAATAACCCGATTGATTTTCTTCAGCTCCTCCATAAGGTTGGACTTGGTCTGCAGACGGCCGGCAGTATCAATGAGGAGCACATCCACATTTCTGGCCACTGCGGCCTTTACTGCATCAAAGGCCACCGCTGCCGGGTCGGAGTTTTCCTCATGGCGGATGACCTTGGCATCAGTACGCTGACCCCAGATCTCCAGCTGGTCGATAGCCGCTGCCCTAAAGGTATCGGCCGCTGCCAGCATAACACTCTTGCCCTGCTGCTTATAATAATTACTGAGCTTGCCAATAGTGGTAGTCTTGCCTACACCATTGACGCCGATTACCAGAATAACCGTCGGACCGCTCTGGGCCATGCGGGTCTCATCAGAATCCTTGGTCAAAAGCTCGGAGATTTTTCCGGCCAAGAATGGCTTCAAATCCTCCGGAGTGTTGATTTCCTTCTTCTTGATGCCCTTGCGGACTTCTCCCATGAGATGCTCAGTGGTATTGACACCCACATCTGCCATGATAAGGATTTCCTCCAGATCATCCAGCAAATCATCATCAATATCTGCATAGCCGATAACCAGCTTTTCAATCTTCTCCGTAATAGTTTCCCGGGTCTTGGTCAGGCCCTTCTTTAATTTATCAAAAAATCCCATTTCAAACCTCCAAAGATGTTAATTATCTATCATAGACTCTGCTTCCTTCAGCTTCACGGACAGAATCTTGGACACACCGGCATCCTCCACAGTTACGCCATACATGGAATCAGCTGACTCCATGGTACCCTTACGGTGGGTCACCACAATAAACTGGGTATTGTCGGCGTATTCCTCCAGGAAGCTGCCGAAGCGGCCGATATTGGCCTCATCCAGTGGTGCATCCACCTCGTCCAGCAGTGAGAACGGTGCCGGGCGATACCGCAGGAAGGAGAACAGCAGGGCTACTACCGTCAAGGCACGTTCACCGCCGGACAGTACCGCCAGATTCTGCTGCTTCTTGTCCGGAATCTGGACCACAATATCCACGCCGGATTCCAGCACATTGTCCTTATCTATAAGAATAATCCTGGCCTCACCACCGCCAAAGAGCCGCACGAAAATGTCCTTGAAGAACAGATTAATGCTGTTAAAGGCCTCCTTGAACTGCTTGGTCATGGTGGCATCCATTTCGCCGATTATCTTCAGCAAATCCGCCTTGGCGGCATTCAAGTCCTCTGCATTGCCGGACAGGAAGCTGTGACGTTCCAGCAGCTCCCGATACTCCGTCGGAGCATTTGGATTTACTGCCCCCAGGGACTCAATTTCCCGCTCCAGCCGTTTCAGCTCCCGCTTCAGGGCCGTCGGCTCCATTTCCGGTACCATTTCTGCTGCCCGCTCCGGCACAATACCGTATTCAGACAGCATCCGATCCTGCAGCTGCTCCAAGTCATACTCTGTATGGGAAGCATTCAGCTCCAGCTGGTGCAGCTCGTCCTGAATAGCATTGAGCCGCTGCTGGGCTGCCTTGGTTTCCTTTTCATTTTTCTGGCTTTCCACCAGCTTGTCCATGCGGCGCTGGTGAACTTCCTTGTATTCTGTCTGCACAGTGGCATAATCCGCCTGCAAATGCTGGGTACGGGTGATCAGGCCACCGATCTTATTCTGGCTTTCCTCCAGCTCATTGTCCAGACGGCGGATTTCCTGCTCATTCTGGCTGATGGTTTCCTCGTTGCGGGTCAATTCCCGCTGACGGAGCAGGGATTTTTCCTTCATGCGCAGGATACTCTGTTCCAGCACGGTCTTGTCATGCTCCAGCTGGTTGGTGAATACGGACAAATCCTCCGCATCCTGATCCATGTCCCCGTAATCCTCAATAACCTCCTGAAGCTGGTTCTTCAGGGACTGGTTATTATCATCCAGCTGACGGGTCTGATTTCTCAGTTCATTCACCTGCTCCTGAATGGCGGTGAAGTTCGCCTGGGCATTGGCCAGATTCTGCTCCAGTAACGTGAAATCACTGCGGGCACTGTCCAGCTTTTCCTTAAGAGCCGCCTCGTTAAGCTGCTGCTCCTGCTCCTGCATTTCCAGAGCGTGCAGATCGTTGCGAAGCTGAACCAGCTCCGCCTGTTTATCTTCCAGCTGCTGTTTTAAGTCAGCGGTCCTTTGCTTTAATTCCTCAAAATGCTGCCGGTCAGCGGTCAGCTTGTCCCGCAGCTGCTTGATTTCATCCTGACGATTGAGGAAGCTGCTTTCCCTATGCTGATGGCTGCCACCAGTCATGGCACCACCCGGGCTGAGGAGCTCACCCTCCAAGGTCACGATACGAAGCCGCTGGCCCATCTTGCGGTTAAGGCCAATGGCGTTATCCATGGTATCAACCACCAAAGTACGGCCCAGCAAAAATTCCATTACCCTGCTGTAATCCGCATCAGTGGTCACAATATCATTGGCCCAGCCAATAACACCGGCAGCATCAGATGACAGGCTTTCCCGGTTGCCCCTCGGAGTAATGGAGGACAATGGAAGGAAAGTAACCCGTCCCAAGCGGTCCCGCTTCAAATACTCAATGGCCGCCTTGGCGGTATCCGTATCCCGGGTAACAATATTCTGCAAACTGCCCCCCAGAGCAGTTTCAATGGCCGTAACATACTTGCCCGGCACATCCATAAGCTCCGCCACGGTACCGCACACCTGCTGACGCCATGGTGCATTGCTCTTAAGCACCGCCTTTACGGCCTTGCCAAAGCCCTCATAGGAGTGCTGCAGATTTTCCATAATCTGCAGACGGCTGGCCATTTTCTGCAAGGTACCATCCAGCTGGTTCTTTTCCCTGTTAAGGTCGCCCAAGGTCTGGGTATCAGCGTTGATTTGCTGTTCATCAGCTTCCATGGAAGCCTGCTTATTCCTCTTATCTTGAGCAGTTCCTTCCATGACAGCAGCCAGCTGGGTCAACTCCTGTTCCATGCCGGCAATGTCTCCCCGCAGGGCATCCAGCTGTGCCTGTTGATCTCCCCGGTTCTGGCTGTCATTTTCCAAGTCACGCTCCAGCACCAACAGCTGGCTGTGCTTGGCGTTGTATTCCTCGGTGCCATCCTGTACCTGTTTTTCCAGTCTGGCCCGTTCCTCACGTTTATTCTGTAAAGCAGCCCGCAGCTCCTTGGCCTGCTCACGGCACTTTTTGATTTTTTCGGTGGCTTCTGTCAAAGCATTCTGGGACTCGTCCCCGCTTTTTTGCGCCGCCTCAATATCCTGCTGCGCTTCCTGGGCTGCTGCCTTTAATTCCTTCAGCTGCTGGCTCAGCATCTGTCGGGCACCCTTGCCTTGACGGCGACGCTCCTCCAGCACCTTGATGTCACTCTCTGCCGCCTCCAGCTGGCTGTGGAGCTCATTTCGCTTCTGGGAAATGGTTTCCTGCTCCTTTTCCAGCTCCAATACAGCCTTGTCAAACTGCTCCTTGCGGTTTTCGGACAGCTGCAGCGCAGTTCTGGCCGCAATTTCCTGGTCCTTCTTGGCAGTAATGGCCGCAGAATGCTTGGCCATCTTTTTGTTCAAATCCAGATAATTGAGATAAATACCTGCCAGATTGAACTTTTTCAGCTCCTCCTGCAGGCCGTTGTACTTCTCGGTCTTTTCTGCACTGAGCTTCAACGGCTCCAGCTGGTTCTCTATCTCGCCAATAATATCCTGCACACGGAGCAGATTGGCCTCGGTGTCCTCCAGCTTCCGCATGGACTCCCGCTTGCGGTTACGGTATTTGGTAATTCCAGCCGCTTCTTCAAAAAACAGCCGGCGCTCCTCCGGCCGGGCATTCAGCACATCATCTATCTTATTCTGACTGATAATGCCCATGCTATCATGGCCAATACCCGTATCGGCAAAGAGATTGGTTATATCCTTCAGGCGGCAACGGGCCTTGTTAATATAAAACTCACTGTCCCCGTTGCGGAACAACCGTCTTGTGATAGTAACCTCCTGAAAATCCACCGGCAGGGTACCATCATTGTCAAATACCAAGGAAACCTCAGCCACACCCATGGCCCGACGGGCCGCACTGCCGTTGAAGATAATATCCTCAGCCTTGGTACCGCGGATATTGCGGACATTCTGCTCACCCAGCACCCATTTTATGGCATCGGAAATATTGCTCTTGCCACTGCCGTTAGGACCAACAATGGCGGTTATTCCCTTATCAAAATCAACTTCTATTTTATCGGCAAAGGATTTGAATCCATAAGCCTCCAGCCTTTTTAACTGCAATAAAATACACCAGCCTAATCATTTTTTCTCAAGATATAATTCTATCACAATTCACCTGCTAATGCGAATTTGAAGACGGTTTTCCACATAAAAAAGCTGGTGTACAAAAGCACACCAGCTTGCAGGAATATACGATTTTATTTAGCCAACATAGCCATCATGGTACCTGCAGCAACTGCAGTACCGATTACGCCGGCTACGTTAGGGCCCATTGCATGCATCAGCAGGAAGTTGGAAGGGTTTGCCTTCTGGCCTACCATCTGAGATACACGGGCTGCCATTGGAACTGCGGATACACCAGCGGAACCAATGAGCGGATTAATCTTGCCACCGGAGAGACGGCACATAACCTTACCAAGCAGTACACCGGCAGCAGTACCACCAGCGAATGCCAGGAGACCAAGGAGGATAATCTCAATAGTCTGTACAGTCAGGAAGTGCTCGGCACTCATAGTCATACCAGTACCGGTTGCCAGGAAGATGGTAACGATGTTGCACAGTGCATTCTGGGAAGTATCAGACAGACGGTCAGTTACGCCAGACTCACGGAACAGATTACCAAGCATCAGCATGCTGATAAGAGCGGCTACAGGTGGAAGCAGCAAAGAAATGATAATAGCAGCAGATACTGGGAATACCAGTCTCTCAAACTTAGTAACATTGCGGAGCTGTTCCATCTTGATAGCTCTCTCTTCCTTGGAAGTCATCAGCTTCATAATAGGAGGCTGAATGAGAGGTACCAGAGACATATAAGAATAAGCTGCTACGGCGATTGCACCAAGAAGGTTTGGAGCCATCTTGGATGCCATGTAAATAGCAGTAGGGCCATCAGCACCACCGATAATACCGATAGCGGAAGCCTCCTGGGCGGTGAAGCCCAAGGCCATTGCACCAGCCAGGGAAATAAATACACCAAACTGGGCAGCTGCACCCAAGAACAGGGTGTTAGGGTTTGCAAGCAGCGGTCCAAAGTCCGTCATGGCACCTACACCAAGGAAAATCAGTGGAGGGAAAATCTCAAACTGAATACCATAGTTAATCATCTTCATAACACCCGGTTCTTCGAGGAAACCAGTGCATGGGAAGTTGGCCATGATACAACCAAAAGCAATCGGAGCCAAAAGAAGCGGCTCAAATTCTTTACCGATGGCCATGTACAGAAGCAACAGGCCAACGAGAATCATAATAAAATTACCAAAGGTAAAGGAAGCAAAACCGCTGTCCAGCCATACTGACTGAATAGATGTTAAAAATGCGCTTAATATATCCATACTCTAATGACTTCTCCTTATCATCTCATCTTTAAGCTGGTAAGACCTTCATGACGAGCTGCGCCGCCCCACTGAGGACGATCAGCCACCCTGATAGCCTTAACACGAGAAAAGCCCACGCCCATAGTCGCCAAAGCTGCCGCAATAGCTGCTACGGTCTCATCTGCAATCCCCTTCTCCACAACAGGAGCAGGTGCCGCAGTCTTAGGAGCTGGGGCTGCCTTCGGAGCTGCCTTTGGAGCTGCTGCTGCTTTTGCAGTCGGATCAATCTTGTGGATCAATCTGATGTAAAGGCTTAACACAAACAGCACCGCGAATACGATTGTCATGTTGATAAGCATAATGACAATAGGATTCTGAGTTTCCATAAATACACCGCCTTATAAAAAATTTAAAACTGTCACCGCCTCAATTTGAATAAAAATTATTCAGGGTGAAGCAGTGCCCCCCTTTTAACACATTTGATACACTGCTTATTATAACGCACTTGCCCAATTTTTTCCATTTCTAAATGGAAAAATATTCATTTTAGTGTTTTAACGGGACAAAAAACAGCTTTTGTCCCGTTATAACAGACTTTTATTAACCATTTTGGCATAATTTTATAACTTAATGGAATTACAGGGCATTTTTGATGCGTTTTATGTAGATGGAACGGTACAGATTGTTCTCACCCAAGCCCTTGGTGGAAAACCGCACCTCGATGCCTGCCGCGCTTACCACGTTTTTCCAGGAATCAGGCTCATCCCCCGCCATATCCTTGGTAGCGTGGTCGCCGCCGGTCAGCAGCATAGGCCGCATAAATACTTTTTTAACGCCCTTGGATTTAAGGCGTTCCAATACATCATCCAGATTTGGATGGTCCTCCGCCTCCAGGACACCGATATGCACCGGCAAATGCTTTTTGTCAGCATACTGCTGTACCCACTCATAAACAGGGTTGTGACGCTGTGGTGAACCGTGACCCATAAGGAGCAGCTCCTCACCCGGCTCCAAGGAATCCAGATAAAAGAGTATATCGGCAATTCCTTCATAATCCTCCGGGCCCTTCCCAGCCAAAGCCGGCTCTGCCACATGGACCTCCGTAAACTTGTCCTTTACCTCTTCCACCACTTTGACGACCTTGTTGTCAAACTCCTGACCCGGTGTCAAATGAGTAGGCGCCACCACAACCTTCTCGTAGCCGGCCTCCTCAAGGTCTCCCAGAACCTCCTCCAGAGTCTCATAATTTGTCCCCTGGGCCGCCAGCTTTTTAATCAAAAAACGGCTGGTCCAGGCCTCAAAGACATCATAATCCGGAAAAGCTTCACGGATATCCGCAATAAGGGTATCGATACACTTCTTTTTTACGTTCTTATCCCCTACCCCAAAGGTAGTTACAACAATTGCCTTTTTCATTATCTTGCTCCCTGCTCTGCAACGACAACATCAGCGATTTCATGACAGATAACATCCAGCTGGGCCTGATCCGGGCCCTCAGCCATTACACGGATAAGTGGCTCAGTACCGGAAGGACGAACGAGAATACGGCCCTCGGAGCCCAGCTTTTCCTCGCCGACCTTGATAGCCGCCTTAATATTGGCGTTTTCCTCCCAGCCCTCCTTGGTCTTTACAGCAACATTAACCAGAAGCTGCGGATAGCTTACCATCATTTCATTGAGCTCAGAGGCCTTCTTGCCGCTGCGCTTAATGGCAGACAATACCTGGATAGCCGTTACAGGGCCATCACCGGTGGTATTGTAATCAGTGAAAATAATATGGCCGGACTGCTCGCCACCCAGCTTGTAGCCATTGGCCAGCATATTTTCCAGTACATAGCGGTCACCAACCTTGGTGATTTCCGCACGACCACCCAGCTCCTTGACAGCCTTGTGGAAGCCGATATTGGCCATTACAGTAGTTACAACAGTGTTGTGGGTAAGGGTGCCTGCTGCCATCATTTCCTTGGCACACATTACCAGAATGTGGTCACCGTCAATAATGTTGCCCTTTTCATCCACACAGAGGCAACGGTCGGCATCACCATCATGGGCAATACCAAAATCAGCCCCCAGGCCGACTACAGCATTCTGCAGGCGGTCCATGTGGGTGGAACCGCAGTTATCATTGATATTGCGGCCATTTGGTGCATTGTTCAGCACGATAACATCAGCACCCAGGCTGTTCAATACCATTGGCATTACCTCATAGGCTGCACCATTGGAGCAATCCAGCACAATCTTCATGCCGTCAAAACGCTCCTTGCAGGTGGACAGAATGAAGTCCTTGTATTCGTTGATATAGTTATGGCGGTAATCAATATAGCCCATCTTGGCCCCGGTGGAACGTGGGAAGTCATCGTTGCCCGCCTCAATCTTTCTTACGATTGCCTCCAGCTCATCCTCCACGGAATCCGGCAGCTTGTAGCCATTGCCGCCAAAGAACTTGATGCCGTTATCATGGAATGGGTTGTGGGATGCGGAAATCACGATACCGCAGTTGGCATTCTTTTTCTTGGTAAGGTATGCAATAGCCGGAGTAGGGATAACACCCACAATAATTGCCCGGCCACCGGCGGAACAAATACCGGCACAAAGGGCCGCCTCAAACATCTGACCAGAAATACGGGTATCGCGGCCAATGAGAATCTTTGGCATAGCCTCAGAATTTTCACCAAAATACAGAGTTGCCGCTCTGCCCAGACGATATGCCAGCTCCGGAGTCAATTCAACATTTGCCTCTCCACGCACACCATCAGTACCAAATAATCTAGCCATAAATCAATAACCTCCATAATGAGTAATTTCAAATTCACATTCTCTTAGTATGAGCCTTTTTATCCAAAAAAGCAAGTGCCGCATTCATTCCATCCAGGGCCGCACTCATAATGCCCCCGGCATAGCCTGCTCCTTCGCCGATAGGGTAGAAGCCGGCCACGCTCTCGGACTCAAAGGACTCCTTATTGCGAATAATCCGGCATGGGGCCGAGGAACGGGATTCAATGCCGGTCATCACTGCTCCCGGGTCATCGAAGCCGGCAATTTTCCGTCCAAAATATGGCAGGGCATCCGTAAGCATGCCACTGACAAAATCCGGCAGGCACTCATGCAAATCCACTGCCTTGAACCCCGGCTGATAGGACGGACGGATGAGAAAATCAGTGGAGCCGGATTTTCCTCCAAGGAAGTCCCCTACTGTCTGAACCGGTGCATAATACTCGCCACCGCCGGCCTTAAAGGCTGCCCTTTCCCATTTCCGCTGGAACTCGATGCCCCCCAGCACATGGTCTGCAAAATCCTTGGTATTGACCGTTACCAGCAAGGCGGAATTGGCTACCCCGGAATCCCGCTTATAATTGCTCATGCCATTGGTTACTACGCCGCCCTCCTCTGAGGTTGCGGCCACCACCTGGCCCCCGGGACACATACAGAAGGAATAGGCACCCCGGCCCTTTTCCTTATCATTGTATGTAACGGCATAATCCGCCACAGGCAGGCGCTCATGGCCCGTGTCCTCCCCGTACTGATTGCGGTCAATCAGCTCCTGGGGATGCTCGATGCGGACTCCCACGGCAAAGGGCTTGGCCTCCATGCTGAGACCGCTTTCATACAGCATTTTATAAGTATCCCGGGCAGAATGACCAATGCCGAAAAAGGCCGCCCCGGTGTTTATACGTTCACTGTCATTGACAATAACAGCCTTTAAGGAGCCGTCGCTGTTCTTCTCGATACCGGTAACCTGGCTTTCAAACAGCACCCTGCCCCCCAGACGGATAACCTCCAGCCGGATATTTTTAACCACTGTCCGCAGCATATCCGTACCGATATGAGGCTTGTGGAGATACTTGATATCCTCAGGGGCTCCGGCTGCAACAAAGTCATCCAGCACGGCGGTTATCAGCGGGTCATTGACACGGGTGGTCAGCTTGCCATCAGAAAAGGTTCCCGCTCCCCCTTCACCAAACTGAACATTGGACTGGGTACACAATGCGCCTCCCGCCCAGAAGCTTTGAATATCCTCATGGCGACGGTCCACATCCCGTCCCCGCTCCACCACTATAGGGTTATAGCCGGCCCGGGCCAGGGTCAGGGCCGCAAACATTCCAGCAGGGCCAAAGCCCACGATAACAGGTGGCTGGTCCGTGCCCTCCGGGGCAGGATATTGCTTTGGCTTCACCTTGTCCGGGGCCCAGTCAACATTCCTGTCCTTCCGAAAGCGGTTAATAATCTTTTTTTCGTTGCCCGTTACAGCAACATCCAGAATATATACAAATTTTATTTTGGCACCCTTGTAGCGTCTGGCATCTATGGCTTTACGCACAATTACCACCTCACTGACAGAGTGAGGTGGTAATTCCAATCGTTTTTCAGCCAGAACAGTAAGCGGTGTCGTATCGTCAAAGGAAACATTGAAATTCTGAATCCTGATCACAGCAGCTTACCTCTCTTATTGCATAATCCTTAATTTACTTTTTTAAAAAATATCTTTACAGTTACTTTCCTGCTTGGAGATATTATACCATCTGGCAGGACAAGATTCACGTCTTTTACAATATCTTCGGTGGCCCCACTGACATCTATGGTTTCAGTGGCAATATCGTTGATTTTTTCCAGCAGCTCAGTCTTGCCGGTGATTTCCACCTTGTCCGGCTGGGTCGTGGTATCGCCCACTATCAGCTTATACCCCGGTTTCCCGCTGTAAACCGGCTTTATTGGTACCAGCTTCTTATCGACGCCGCTCATTATCTTGACCGTAACCGTCATTTCCGAGAAATCCAGTGATACAGATTCCACCATATTGCCCGCCGAGTCAACCGGAGTCAATTTAACCTTGTTGGCAAAATCGGCCGTATTGTTGGCCAGATTGATATATCCCACTATCCGGTTCACCCGGTCCACACTGCTTCTTGTGCCCGATACCCTGACATGGCCCTTTGCCGGCGTAACCTTCTCCAATGCACTGTGGGCCCCGGTATTTCCGGTCACCTGAATATCTACAGGCACCACCTTGTCTATGATGGCCTCCATGGTAACCTCTATGACATCAGAGGAAACGTCTACTACCTCAAAGCCTTGAGGGACCACTGTCCGCACCTTTACATTATTGGTACCGTCAACAGCCTCTGACAAATCAACATAGGCCTTAAAATCCTCTGCCTTGGCGGAAGTAAAGGAAGCCCTTGGGGCCCTCACCTCAATGTTTACCTCGTGGGTACTGAGGGTTACCTTGTGGTTGGCAGGCTCATTAACGATGCCCACTGGCACGGTAAAGGTGGAATTAACCGCCGGATTCTGCTCATTCATTACGAAAAACCACAAAACCACTGCCCCCAATATGGCCAGTATCTTGGCAGGAAGATTACGCCTGAATAAATTTTGAATTCTATTCATCATCTTTCTTCCTCCAATTTGCGATAATATCCTTAAACTTCATGCTTGGCTTTTCCTTCACAAACAACGGACGAATCCGCTGTCTCAGGCTGTCATGGGTCATATAGCGCTCAATACGGCCATTTTCCGCCACAGAAACCACACCGGTTTCCTCACTGACAATGATGATAACCGCGTCGCACTGCTCTGACAGGCCAATAGCCGCCCTGTGACGGGTTCCCAGCTCACTGCTGAGGGAGCGGTTCTCCGTAAGGGGCAGATAACAGCCGGCAGCCACCAGCCGCTTGCCGCGGATAACCGCCGCACCATCATGGAGAGGCGTGTTTGGAATAAATACATTCATAAGGAACTCAGTAGTTATGAGACCCTCAATTTTGATTCCCGTATCAATTATTTCATTGATACCTACATTTTTTTCGATAACCAGCAGGGCACCAATTTTCTTATCAGCCATATTGAATACGGCCTTGTCAATTTCATTTGTCAGAGAATTGGCTTCCTCCACATCAAGATACTGATCCAACCCCAGGAAGCGCCCCTGCCCCAGACGTTCAAGGGCCCGGCGCAGCTCCGGCTGAAATACGATCGGCAACGCCACAAACAGCAGGGTTACAGTTTTCTGCAGCAGCCAGGAAATAACATGGAGCTCCAGGAAGCTGGCCACAAGAGTAACAACCATCAGCACAATAAGGCCCTTCACCAAGGTGATGGCCCGTGTATCCTGCAGCATCTCGTAAACCTTATACAGGATTACGGCTACAATCAATATATCGATTACATCCCAAAACCCCACAGTTCTAAGCAGCCCGTGTATCTGGGACGGAATTGGCAAATTAAACGGCATATCAAAATCTCCTTGTAGTTCCTACACACAACTATATATATTTTTTATTCTATCATCAGTAAAAAAAATCCTGCTATGAATTTTAAGAAAACTATTAATAAATTGTACTATTATTCTCAAAAATTCGTTACTTTGCAACTATATTAATTATAATAGCAGTTTTTTATGAAAACAAGGTGATTACAGGTAAATAAAAGGCGTTCCTCCAAAAGAGAAACGCCTTCGTTGCTTTTGCTGTTAATACTGACCAGCCACATCGATGAAGCCGAAGGTATCCTCCACCTCACCGGTATGAAGCCCGTCGATATAATCATACATCTTCTGGGCAAACGGACCGATTTTGCCGTCATTGAACACCATTTTGGTATCAGCATTGTCATAGCCCAGCTCGCCGACAGGAGAAATAACTGCCGCAGTACCGGAGCCAAATACCTCCTCCAGCTTGCCGTCCTTGTAAGCCTTCAGCAGCTCATCAGTGGAAATCTTGCGCTCCTCCACCTCATAGCCCCAAGCCTTGGCCACCTGCAGCACGGTGCGTCTGGTGATACCGTCCAGAATTGTTCCATCCAGCTCAGGAGTAACAATCTTATTGTCAATCTTGAAGAGAATGTTCATGGAACCAACTTCGCCGATATACTTGCGCTCTACGCCATCCAGCCACAGGGTCTGGTCATAGCCCTTCTCATGGGCAACCAGTCCAGCATGAAGGGAAGCAGCGTAGTTGGCAGGAGTCTTGGCAGCACCCAGGCCACCGCGAACAGCTCTTACATAGGTATCCTCCACCATAATCTTAACCGGAGCAAAGCCATGAGCGTAATAGGCTGCTACTGGAGACAGGATAATCATGAGCTTGTAGCACTTGCTGACGCTAACCCCCAGATATGGGTCATTGGCGAAAATAAATGGGCGGATGTAAAGGCTCTGGCCAGGGCCATCAGGAATCCACTCCTTTTCAAGGTCAATAAGCTGCATGAGTGCATCATAAACCAGCTTCTCATCCACCTGAGGAATATCCAAAATCTTGGCAGATTTATTCAGTCTTGCAATATGGTCCTTGGCACGGAATACGACTGCCTTGTTGCCCTTATAGCGGTATGCCTTGCAGCCCTCGAAAATAGCCTGGCCATAATGGAGAGTAGTGTTGGCCGGGCTTACCTTAATATCCTCATAAGGGACAATACGTGGATCATACCAGCCTTTTCCTTCCTCGTAATCCATTACAAACATGTAATCTGTAAAGTGAGTACCAAAGCCGATTTTTGTTACATCAGGCTTGGCCTTTAAAGTATCCGCTTTCACAAAACGAACGTCTGCCATAAATATACATCTCCTAACTTTTTGTACGTGAACCACGCACTTGTGTAAACATATAATAAAAAATTATATTCTTTTAACTGTAATAAATCAAGCATTTTTAGTATAAAAGATGTGTTTTTTGTAAACTCCTGTCTACAGATAGGCAACTACGATTCTGCCAGCTCCAGCAGTACCGGACCGATTTTGCCAATCATGTCCGTGGCGATAAGGCCATTGCCGTTATCGGCATAGGACAAATCACCGGCCCGTCCATGGACATATACCCCCGCCAGAGGTGCCCCACCTTTCCTGGTCTGTACATATAAACCGGCAATGGTTCCCGCCAAAACGTCACCGCTGCCGGCTGTAGCCATCCCCGGATTTCCCACGGTTGTTGCATAAGCCCGTCCATCAGGATAAACCACAATAGTCTCCTCACTCTTGGCCACAAATATGGCATGATAGCCCATGGCGGCCCTGCGGATTATATCCAGATAATTTGCCTGTAACTGGTTTACGGACAAATTTAACAGTCCTGCCAGCTCACCCACATGGGGAGTCAGAATCGGTGCCTTTTTACATTCCTTCAGGCGCAGGCCCTGCCCCCGAAAGGCATACAGGGCATCGGCATCAATAACAAGCTGGGTTTCTGTCTGACGGACAAATTCCCGCACCAGCTTTATGGTGCTTTCATGGCGGCCCAGCCCCGGTCCGATGAGCGCCACATCGTACTCCTCCGCCTTGTCCAGCAAGGTATCCAATGCACCCATACCTATACAGCCTGTATCGGCCTCTTCCACGGGAATGGTCATAACCTCCGTCAGCTTAATTTCAAAGATATCGTTCAGACTCTTGGCACAGGCCAGGCTAACGATACCGGCCCCGGCCCGCATGGCAGCCTGGGAGGCCATGACAGCCGCCCCAGTCAGGCCTGTGGAACCGGCAATTACCAAAACCCGGCCGCAGGTCCCCTTATGGCATTCCTTGGGGCGGGGCATTAAAATTTCCTTTACCAAAGCCTTATCAATAGGGATTAACTCCTTCATAAAAATCGCCTCTTATTCGCCTTATCCCTCTAAAACACATTGGGCCACTGCACTGTTTTTTGAATGGCTGATGCTAATCCAGATATTTTTTACGCCCTTTTTTTCGGCATATTCCCCGAACCAGCCTGTCAGCTTTACCTTGGGACAGCCCAAATCATCATTATATATATTAATATCCACCAGCTCTCCCCCACGAAGTCCGGTGCCAAAGGCCTTTAATATAGCCTCCTTGGCCGCAAAGCGTCCCGCAAAGGATTGAACACTGCTTTTCCCCCGGGCCTGGCAGTATTCTATTTCCCCCGGACTGTAAACCCGCTTTATAAAGGCGTCACTGGAAATGGCCTTTTTCACCCTATCCAGCTCTATAATATCCACACCAATGCCTATAATCATACTATTTCTCCCTAAAACGCAATAAAAAAACCTAGCAAAAAAGGGCTCCCTCAGAGCCCTTTTACTTTTAACGAATTGACTGCATTGCCGATCTGTCAAGGTGAACTGCACGTTCAATGAGCACTTCAACCCGACGGTTTTGGGTGCGCCCCTCTTCAGTAACATTATCAGCTATCGGCCTGTACTGGCTGCAGCCCAATGCACTGAACCGGGCCGGATTCATGCGGGAATCCTGGGCCAGAATGTACTTCATAAAATTCAGGGCACGGGCAGAGCTGAGCTCCCAGTTGGAAGGGAACTGAGCAGTGTTGATAGGAACATCATCCGTATGTCCGGAAATCAGAATACGCTGAGGGATAGGTGCTATCAATGCTGCAATGGCAGGACCAATGCGCTGTACCCCCGGAACCAGGTCAGCTGATCCGGATGGGAACAGAGCCTTCTCCTTGATTCTTATCATAAGCCCATCCTCTGTAAGGGTGGTGCTTAAATCTTCCTGTAATTCGTTTTGATCAATATACTGGTCCAGACTTCTCTTGACAGCCTCCAGCTGATTATTCTCCGCCAGATATGCCTCAGCACCGCCATCCTCATCGGACAGATAATCACGGGAGCTGGTGGATGACGGGCCGGCGCCCTGGAAGAAGGACGGACCGCCCAGATTAAAGGCCGAGCTGAAGGCCTGAGCCATCTGAGTCAGCTTGGTTTCATCAGTCTGGGAAATTGCGAACAAGCAGATAAACAAGGCCAGGAGCAGTGTCATCAGGTCAGAATAAGGCAGAAGCCACGCCTCGGATGCTTCTTCTTCATGAGGCTTTGGTCTTTTTTTCTTCGCCATGAACTATTCCTCCTTCTTCAAGCCTTCACGAGCCGTCTGAGGAATAAATACCATCAGTTTAGCTTCTATTGCTGTAGGAGAGTCACCTGCCTGCAAGGACAATATACCCTCGATAATCATACGTTTCTGATTAATTTCCTGCTCAGACAAAATCTTCAGCTTATTACAGAATGGGAGCCACAATACGTAACCGGTGAATATACCAAGTATTGTAGCAACGAATGCCGCCGCGATGGAATGACCCAGCTTATCGATATCGTTCAGGTTACCAAGTGCTGCAATCAGACCTACTACGGCACCAAGTACGCCCAGTGTCGGTGCGTAGGTACCGGCCTGTGAAAACATGGAACGGTTCTCTGTATGACGGGCCTGCATAATTGACAGCTCCGCATCAAGTACATCACTTACGAATTCCGGCTCCATACCATCGATAACCATACCAAGGCCAGTGCGGAAGAATGGGTCCTCAATCTCCTGAACCTTACTTTCCAGGGCCAGAATACCTTCACGACGGGCCAACTGGGACAACTCAATAAACAGCTGCAGGAGCTCGCTGGAAGATTGCAGATTATTTTTCTTAAAGGTCATGCCTATCAGCTTCGGGAATCTAACCACCTGATCCATACGGAAGCCGATAAAAATACATGACGCCGTACCACCTATGATGATAAGGAATGCCGCAGGGTTATTCAACGCCGAAATAGGAGCACCCTTAATTACCATACCTACGAATACGGATATAAGACCCATAACCAAGCCAACTATTGTAGCTAATTCCAAAATAATTCCCCCCATTCAACCCATTACATGCTGCTAACTGGACAAACATATATAGATTGCATTTTTCCGTTTCTATCCCTACATAATACGTATAAGAGAAAACAAATATACTTTACAATGTGTATATTCAATAAAAGTAAAAAAAATCCTACCTCTACCGATAAATATATATTCATTATACACCAAATTTTCCAAAAAACCAAAAAACTAAATGCCTAAATATTGGTAAATATTACAGAATAATAAATATTCCTTATACTAATATAAGAAGTATTTAATATTTGCAAAATATATGATATAATAATCAGCGGATAATTTTGATTTATCGCACAGAAATATCCTTATGTATTATATCGGAGTGATTACTAATGGAATTAAGACAATTGGAATATTTTCAGATGGCCAGCCGGTTAAAAAATATAACCAGGGCTGCGGAGCGCCTGAATGTATCCCAGCCAAACATTACCGTAGCCATCAAGAAGCTTGAAGCGGAGCTGGGCATACAGCTCTTTGACCGGAGCCAGAAGCAGCTTTCACTCACTCCTGAGGGCACTATTTTTCTCAACCGCATTGAGCTGGCCCTGAGAAACATTCAGGATGCCGTACTGGAGGTAAACGACTACAAGCAGCTGCAGAAGGGCACCATCAAGATTGGTATTCCTTCCATGATCGGCGCTTACCTTTTCCCAAGAATTTTCTCCAGCTTCCAGCACCTCTACCCTCATCTTGACATTTATCTTTATGAGGAAGGCTCCATGACCATCCGCGAACAGCTGGAACGGGACGAGCTTGATTTTGGCATCGTTATCCTGTCAGATGCTTCCTCCAGCCTTCAGCTGCTGCCTATGGCCCGAAACCAGATCGTGGCCTGCGTGCCTGAGGACCATCCCCTGGCCAGCAAGAAATCAATTAACATTAACGACATTAGTGAGGCGGATCTCATAATGCTGAAGGAAGGCTCCTTCCTGCGTTACATGGTATTGAACAAGCTGAAAATGGCAAATATATCCCCTAACATTGTACTGGAGTCCAACCAGATAGAAACCATCAAGGGTCTGGTCAGCAGCAATGTGGGCATTTCCTTCCTGCTGGACTTCATTGTTAAGGGTTCACCGGGCATCAAGATTCTGCCTTTCGAGGATCCAATATATGTAGATTTGGGTCTGGCCTGGAAGAAGGAACGCTATATATCAAAGGCAGCCCAATCCTTCATTGATTTCTGCAAAAATACCCTTAATGAGCATCATTAAGCAGCACTACTCTGTTACATATCACTCAAGCATAACAAAAGGCTTTGACTATGCGGCAACGCACAATCAAAGCCTTTTTTATTTGGTTTTTAAATGCTATTTCATCTGTCCCAAGTAATGGGTCACAAACTGGCGGGCACTTCGGCCGCTTCTGCCGGAATGCTCCAGATTCCATCTATGCCCCAAAATTCTTAATTCCTCACGTTCCAGATGAATTCCCTCCTGACCAAGGAAGTGGTCGATTATATCCAGATATTCATCCTGGGTTGGCTCCAGATATGTAATAATCAGCCCGAAACGGTCTGACAGAGATATGGTTTCATTTATACTGTCATTTCTGAACAGCTCGTCCTGACCATCTGCCCTGTCCCTCCATGTCTCACGGATGAGATGACGGCGGTTGGAGGTGGCATAAATCAGCACATTTTCCGGACAGGATTCAACACCGCCCTCAATGGCAGATTTTAAATACTTGTAATCGCTGTCGGATTCCTCAAAGGACAGATCATCAAAAAAGATAATGAACCGCTTGCTGGCGTACTGACGCAGGGTAGCCATGATTTTCGGCAGCTCGTTCAGCTGGGTCTTCTGCATCTGGAGAAGCCGCAGCCCCTGGCTGTAATATGTCTTGGCCAAAGCCTTCACCCCGGAGGATTTGCCGGTGCCCCTGGCTCCCACCAGCAGCACATTGTTGGCCGGCTTCTTATTAATGAAGGCCACCGTATTATTGATAAGCTGCTCCTTCTGGCGCTTGTAGGCAATAATATCCTCAAAATCCATGGCCTCAAAATGGCGGATACCCTGCAGCTTCTGGTGCTTGCTGTCCCAGGCAAAGGCCTGATGGGAAGCAATTTCCCCATAGCCATACTTTTGGTAAAAGGCCAAAAAGGCCTCCGCCACTTTTTCCGGAGTTTTGCAGCCCACAAGCTGCTTCTCGAGAAAGCCGGTAGCCTCCAAGGTATATGGAATAGATGGAATATAATCATCCAGAATACTTATGTTGACAATGCTGCTGGCCCGGTTGAACAGCAGGGGCATCAGCTTGGTCACATCATGCACAAAGGCCTTTTTCAGGCTTTCCCCCACGGACCCCTTGGAGGCCTCGGCCATCTTGGCCGCCAGACAGCCCTCCTGGCTGAGCAGGTGAAGGAACAAGGCCCGTATAAGATTACCGCTCCAGCCCTCATTTTCCGCCTTTTCCACCAGATGGCCGGCAAAGGCATGGCTGAGGGCCAAATTTTTAGGCTCCCGGCTGGCCGCCATCAGCTCCTGCACCAGCTTGTCCTTTAAAATACTGCGGCACACCAGCATATTTTCAAGATCAATAGAAATCATGCCATTGTCTCCTTGTTATCGTAAATCATCTTAGCGCCGTTTCATATAAGCAATAATATCCTTGGACACCTGCAAAGGTGATAAACCCGTGGTATCCAGGGTATAATCCGCCTGGGCGTACATGGGCTGACGCTCTGCCAGCAAGTCAATTATCCCCTGCCGCCTGTCCTCCATGGCATCCAAAAGAGGTCTTGTACCTCTGGCCGAGGTGCGCTCCAAAATAGAATCCACACTGGCGGACAGACATACTATTTTACCGGTGCGCTTTAAAATCGCCACATTTTCAGGATCCTTGACTGTACCGCCACCAGTGGCAATTACCACACTTTTTCTGGCGGATACCTCCCGGCACATTTCCTTTTCCTTTTCACGGAAATACGCCTCACCATGCTTCTCAAACATCTCAGGAATGGTCATGCGATATTTTTTCTCAATGGCCTTGTCCATGTCGATAAACTTGAATCCCAGCATATTGGCCAGCATACGGCCGGTGCTGGACTTGCCTACTCCCATAAAGCCAATCAGCACAACATTTTTTATCATAAGCCACCCTGAACCCTGTCCCTGTAATTATTCAATGCACTTAACAAATCCACCATGGCATCCCCGCCGAATTTGTCCAGTACAGCTTCAGCAATAACAATAGCTGTCATTGCCTCGCCCACCACCGATGCAGCGGAAACAGCACAGCAGTCACTGCGTTCCTTGCAGGCAGCAACCTCCGTTTTTGAGCCAATATCTACGGAATTAAGTGGCTGCATCAGGGTTGGAATCGGCTTCATGCAGGCCTTGATACAAATTTCCTCACCATTTGTCATGCCGCCCTCAAGGCCACCGGCCCTATTGGTCTTTCTGTATACCTTGTTGTCCTTGTCCAGGAACATTTCATCGTGAATCTGGCTTCCCGGCAGCTCACCGCACTGGAACCCGGCTCCGATTTCCACGCCCTTGATTGCCTGAATGGCCATCATGGCCCAGGCCAGCTTGCCATCAAGACGCTTGTCCCACTGGATGTGGCTTCCCAAACCAAGAGGTGCCCCACGGACAATGACCTCGAAAACGCCTCCCAGGGTATCCCCGGCCTTCATGGCCTCCTGAATCTTCAGCTTCATTCTTTCCTCGGCCTCAGAGTCATAGCAATTAAGCTCAGAATCACCGCTGCCGATTTTGCTTCTGTCAATATTTGCTTCATCGACGGAAACACCGCCTATTTTGGTTACGTGGGATACCACCTCAATGCCGCAGGCCTTCAAGAACTCCTTGCACAGACCGCCTACAGCCACCCGGGCTGCCGTCTCTCTGGCACTGGCCCGCTCCAAAATATCCCTGGCATCGTTTCTGTCATATTTAAGTACACCAGTCAAATCCGCATGACCCGGACGGACTGCTGTAACCTTGTCACCAAACTCAGGACCAAATACAGACATGCGGTCGGTCCAGTTCTGCCAGTCCCGGTTCACCACCCGCAGGGTAACAGGATCCCCCATGGTCTCCCCGAAGCGTACACCGGAAACCACATCCGCCTTGTCCGTTTCAATTTTCATACGGCCCCCCCGGCCATAGCCCTGCTGACGGCGGGCCAAATCCCGGTTGATTTTCTCAATATCTATCTTCAGTCCTGCGGGAATCCCCTCCACAATAGCCGTAAGACACTGGCCATGTGATTCACCGGAGGTCAAAAATCTGAAATTGCTCATAAAACACCCCATAACCTTTATTCTTTGAAAAACATGTACTTTTTAATTCTATGATAAGTGTTTACATAAAGCAAGATTTTATCCCTATTTTTCACCTATTAAGTAAAATATTGAGATATTAATATGACACTCAAGTCCTTGTGGCGAGTATTTTATGCTGATGGAATTGGTTTTGTTGAAGCGTGTCCCCTGCTGCAGGGCCTGCAAAAAATCCATAATGGAGAAATATTCCCCACGCACTCCCAGCTCAATATCCCGCTCCCCGTACTTGTCGTGGCTGATTTTCTTTCCCGGCTTTAACAGTATTAATTCCAAACGGCTTGCTTCTGCCTGAGTCTGCAGCTCGCCAACAACACCGGCAATGGACTCATCACCCGGCAGCAGCCCCTCCATGCGGTTGTATTCCCTGGACAGATTGGCCAGATACACCTCCATATCGCCATGGATCCCCTGAAAGGAATTGATTTCATCCACCTGCCTGCCCAATTTTTCCAAGTCACCCTGTTCCTTCTCAATCTCCATTGCCGTACGGGGAAACAGGACAAAAATATTAAACAGCAGAAGCAAGATACTAAGGGCAAATATCGCTCCGCAAATATAAACCTTTACCGGCAGTCCTTTATAGCTGTCCCCTGCAAACAAATTCCACATCGCCTTTTTCACCCTGCTGAGTTTTCTCTATGGATATTTCCCCACCAAATCCATTTATGTATTTAACCAGCTCTCCCACATTACCTGCCCTGCCCTTCAGCATAATCTGCTTATCCGCCTCAACCCTTGCCTCCGTGAGGGTTACTCCCCCGCCGGCTGCACTGGATAATTTAACCATAAAGGCATATCCGGAAAGGCCTGTTCCCTTATCTCTTACAGAAGCCAGTATCCGGGCTCTGCTCCTGATTTCCCCCGTCATGTCCTCAGCATCCTTTTTCATATCCCTCACACTCTCCAGCAAGGCCAGCTGCTGCTTATATTCGTGGATTTTCCCGTCAATTTCCTGGCATTTTAAAAAGCCGCCTATGCCAATGCTCAAGGACACAAAAACATTTACCAGCAAAAGCAATGCGCCTATTCTAAGCCAGTTCCATCGATAAAATAAATCAGGCACTCTTTCAAAACAGCAGCCCCGCCGCCTTATATAGCTGGAGGCAGTATACAGCAGTGCCATATATTCCCCCTGAAGCTGCCCCGTGACAGGCGTCCTCCACTCCACCTCCGGCATTTCTCCATCTGAAATATCAATAGTATCCTCGGGATATTCCACAGCCATTACCCCGGAGATGGTGAGCTCCCCCCTATAAGCCTCCACCAAATCCCCATAATCACCCAGTGGCAGCTTCTTCAGGGTCAGCACTCCGTCATGGTATTTATGGGCCCACTGGCATTCCTCCCCTGAATATTCCATCTCCAGCATAACGGACTGCTCCGCTTCCCTGTCTGTAAGCCCCGGCAGCTCCCGGGTCTGCATTATCAGTCTGTCATCCCCTATGCAAAATATGACCTCATTACTGCCCTCACTGCGGCTCAGAAGCCTGCCAACCAGCCTGTCATGAATTGCCCTTTCCTCTCCCTCCAGAGCTTCTGCCCATAGCACGGAAACAGTACCGCCCCCATGCCATCTCAGCCCCATCATATAAGCGGCATTCCCCTGAAACAAAACAGCTGCCATATCCCTATAACTATTCCGAAATACATCCCTCAGAGCCAATTAAAACATTCCCTTTAAAACAAATTTTTCTTCAGCCTCATCAAAGGCCTGAAAGCAGCCTGCCTGTGCCCTGTCCCTTCCCTTTTCTGCCACTGCCCATATTATTACATAGCCCTTCCTTTCACCCACAAAGACCTCACAGCGGCCCCTGTCATCCGCCAGCACATTTCCGTAAGGCCGCAGGGGTCTATGTTCATTGACGATGGCGGTCATCAGCCCACTGTCCGACCTCAGTCGTTCATACTCCTGCCGAAGTGCCTCCTCCGCCATCAGCCCGAGGCTTCTATGAGCTATGATTTTATCCACCAGCCTGTGCTCCATACTGTTGTAGCTTTCCATTGCCGCCACCAGAACAGAGGCGGTGAACACCAAAATAACAGCCATTACGGAAATACTGCCCCTGTCATTCCCCGTCACCAACATCCCCATATCTCTCCTTCATCCAGATAAACCGGCTATACATACTGCTTTCAACTGTGCTTATCCTGCCTGTAGCCTTATTTTCCAGGGTAAGCCTCATAATCACCTTATGGGGCAGGGGCTGTTCAAAAACAATGTCCCTGATATTTATGTATCGCCTGCTGTCGTCACTGGAAACGGGCTGGCCATTCAGCAGGAATACCCCTTTATTATTGCCCGGCGAGATATAAAACTGGAGCCTGTCATTGTTCCCTTGTGTCAGGCCTTCGTATTTGACCCATAGGGTATGGCTGTTGCTGATGCTGAGATTATCGGCACGTCTAACCCGTTGACGGACAATATCCGTTATGGTCCTGACCTCCTCAATATATGCCCACTGGCTGGCAGTCTTAATGTAATTCTGGCTGATTACCCCATAGGCCGCCACCAGTGCCGTCATCAGCATAAGGCATAATGGCATGCACACCAGAATTTCCGGCAGGGTAAAGCCCCTGTCATCTGTCATTTTCCATTTCCATCCTGTCCATATATTCCTGCATAATCTCCTCTGCCATAAACCGCTGCTCCAATCTGACAGCATCCTCGTGTACAAGAAAGCTGTATCTGACCATCCCCAACAGGGCTAACAGCAGCAGGGACAGCAGCAAAATATCCATCATTACGAAGCCCTCATCCATATCACTGATAAGCTCCCCAAAATTAATGTGATTATTCTTACTCAACCCGTATCCGCCCCACTCTGTCCACCACCACATTGCGACTCTTATCCTTTAAGGTCAGGATGTAGGTACAGGTGGTGGCTTCACCGGATTTATAAAAAAATGTTTCCGCCCTGTTGCAGGTGATATGAAAATCCCGGGGTAATTCCCAGGACTCCTTGACTTTACTGTTAACGTGATAGTAATAGCCCTGTCCGCCTGATTTTATATTAAATCCGGGCATAGAAGCGCAATCCTTACGCCCATCCACAGTAAAAGTATCCATCTCCCCGGATACCTCCTTCACATATTGCAGACGCTTTGCCAAAAGACCCGCTTCATAGTCCAGCCTAAATCTGTCTGTATATTTCAATGAAGGTATGGCTATACCCACAGCCAAGGCAATTACGGCAGCGGCCAAAAGCACCTCTATAAGGCTGTTCCCACTGTCTGCCAAAAAAAACTCATATAAATGTCTGCAATGCTTTCCCCGTAAAGCAGTCCCACTGAGCTTCCCAAAGCCAAAAAGGGACCAAAGGGCAGAGCCCTTCCTCTTGCCTTCCACAAGCCTTCCACTCCTTCAGCTGTCACCATCTTTAACAGATAACCTATGGCGTATACGCCTCCCAAAGCAAAGGAGATATAAAGGGCTGCCACAGAGGCCCGGGGCCCCAGCCATATACCGACAGCCAGCCCCAGCTTCACATCCCCCAGCCCCAGCTTTCCCCCTGAAAGGCAGCGTATGAGATAAAGAATGCCCCCAAAGGTCATTGCCCCCATAAGGGAATCCACCATATTATGTCTGGCTACTGCACAAACTATTATCCCCAGCAAACCCAATAAGAACACCAGCCCGTTAAACAGCCGTTTGTAATGATAATCCAAGACGCTCAGGGGAATTATGCCAATATTGAACAAGGGGAGAAGCCACCTGGGGCCCATGACTTTATCCTCCAACAGTGAGCTGCACAAGAAAAGCTCCACCCACGTTACTGCCAGATATAGCACCATAATTTCCCAAGCGTGTTTTTTTAGTAAATCCAAAATCTCCATCACTCTGTCCCACCAGCCAGCCTGTCCTGACGGCCAAACTCAGCCAGTCTGTGACCGTCACACAAGGCCTCATTTTCCTCACTGTCTATGGTATATTCCCCCTCCGACAACTCCCCGACCTCTCCATTTCTCAGCATATATTTTCCCTTGGGGGGACGAAGCTCCGAGGCATTTTTCACATAATCCCCCAAATCGCTGACCTCACCGGGATACGACCCATTATCCGTGTAGTACATCATAATGGCCCCGTCCAGTGCCTGCAGATCAGCCTGTATTCTGGCCGTATTGGCCATGGCAATGGCATTGTTGTACTTGGGCACTGCCACTGCCATAATGATGCCCACTATGGAGATATAAATTATCAGCTCCAGCATAGAAAAGCCCGAATCATCCCTTATTTTTCCCATCATAAACCTCTCCTTAAATATACCCTGTCATCAGCTCCAGCATTGGCCATACCACGCTGATGACTATAAAACCTATGACCATCCCCAACAAAGACACAATTACGGGCTCCGCCATGGTTTCAATTACCCTTACCCTGTTCTCAGTTGCCTCCGTGCAATATTCACCGGCGTGCCTCAGCATGGCCGTAAGCTCCCCGGAGGTCTCCCCGGCCGCCACCATACTTCGCACTGTCACAGGATATAGCCCATCTGCCATACAGCTTTGAAGGCTGTTTCCCCGGGCCAGGCTGCTGGCCATCTGCTGAAAGCTGTATCTCAGATAGCCGTTGCTGCACAGGGCAGCACAATTGGCCATGGCCTTGTCTATGACGATTCCGCTGTCCAGCAGCATGGACAGGGTACCAAGCAACACACTCATGTCCTTCATCAACCACAACCTGCCCAAAAACGGAAAGGACAACAGCCCCTTATCCAGCCACCGGGCCACCCATGGCCTGCTGCGGGCAAGGGTCACCCCCAGAGCCAGCAGCACAATAACAGCCAAAACCAATCCTGCCGCCCCAGATGACAAATGGGAAACTGTCATGAGAAAGCGTGTGGGCCAGGGCAGCTCAAGGGATAAGTCCACAAATATATCCAGAACCACCGGCAGGACTACCGTAACAATAAATATCAGGGAGCACACGCTCAAAAATATTAGGAACAGGGGATAAGCCATGGCCATTTTAAGGTTCTGCTGAAGCTTTTCCCTTCGTTCAAAATGACTGGCCAAAGAGCTGAATACCCATTCCAGATTGCCTCCATATTCCCCCGCCTCCACCATGGCTATTTCCTGGGAGCTGAACAGCCGTCCACAGGCTGACATGGCACCGGCCAGGGATACGCCGCCGGCAAGCTTTTCCTTTAGCCTGCCGCCACCGGCATTTTCCTCCTCCATCAGCCCCACCACCTCATCAATAGGAATCCCCGCCCTCATAAGCAGGGCCCCCTTACGATAAAAATGGCTTTTCCTGATTTTATGCTCCTTCCCCGACCCCCGTATTTTTCCCATAAGCCGCGGCCTTTTTTTCTCACTGAGCCCCAGAATAACTACACTCTGCTTTTTCAGCTCTCCATAGGCCGCCTCTCTGCTCTCTGCCTGAATTATCCCCACAGACCGTTTCCCTGTATTGTCTATCACCGAATATTCAAATATTTTCATATAGCCCTGTCCATAGCCCGGAGCTGCTCACCCCTGAGTCTTTCAACGGCCATTTCCATGGTCTGCATCCCCTGATCACCCCCTGACTGCATGACAGACTGAAGCTGCTCATATTTGCCCCTGCGGATAATATTGGCCGCCGCGTTATTGCCATGCAATACCTCCACTCCGCAATACTGACGTCCCCTCTGGCCCGCAAACAGCTTTTGGGCACATATCCCCCTTAAGGACGAGGCCAGCATGCTCCTTGCCAAATTCTGCCTCTCCTCGTAAAACATGCTGATAAAGCGCTCCACAGTTTCCACCACACCACCAGTGTGCATGGTGGCAATGACGAAATGCCCGGAGGCCGCGGCACTCAAAGCAGCCTCACAGGACTCCCCATCACGCAGCTCCGCAATCATAATCACATTGGGATTCTCCCGCATGGCACTTATAATCCCCCCGGGATACCCCAGAAAATCCCTTCCCAGCTCCTGCTGGCTGAAAAGACATCTGCCCTGGGGAAACACAAACTCCACCGGGTCCTCCAGAGTAAGAATGTGATAATCCTTCCTTGTACTCATTTCTGCCAAAAAGGAGGCCACAGTAGTGGTCTTGCCGGCGCCAGTAGCCCCTGTTATCAGCAGCAGTCCATCCTCATAATCCATAAACTGCTCAACAGCCCCGGCCTGCCCCAGCCGCTCCAGCGGGGGAATTTCCTTTGGCAGCACACGAAAGGCAAAGGCCGTCCTTCCCCTTTGACGATAAATATGCACCCGATAACGCCATTCGGAAAGCTCCCATGTAAAATCAGCCTCCTTTCTTTTCAGAAAATCCTCCTGATGCTCACGGCGGGTAATCCTTGTAAAAACTGACCAGATATCATCCCTGGTAATCTCATAATCCCCCAGCCTGAACATCAGCCCTGCCCGGCGGCAAAACACTGGCGCCCCCTCGGTTATAAACACATCGGATATTCCCTCCTGGGACGAACTGATCAGTATCCTTTCAAATTCCTTTTCAAAAGCTCCCATTTTATCCACCCCTATTCACTGCAAACCCGCATAACCTCTTCTATTTCCACCAGTCCAGCCTTGGCCTTCTCTACGCCGTCAAGCCACATGGACCTCATATTGGTCTCCCTTATAGCTTCCTCCAACTCCCCTATGGTGGGGCGGTTGCTGATGCATTGCTGAAGCCGGTTATCAATAACAAGGATTTCCTGTATTGCCACTCTCCCCATAACGCCACGCCTCCTGCATTTATCGCAGCCCCGGCGGTGATAAAGCCATAATCCCGGCTCATAGGCATCTCCCAGGGTTTTGGCCATGCTGCTTTTTTCCAGTACCTCATAAGCCTCACAGCAATGAGGACACAGCCTGGGAACCAGCCGCTGGGCCACAATCCCCTTTAGGGCCGTACCCAGCAGGAAGGGCTTTATCCCCATATCCAAAAGGCGAAAGATAACCCTGGCCGCACTGGAGGTATGGATTGTGGCAAATACCAGATGACCTGCCAGAGAGCTCTTTACCAGCATATTTGCCACCTCGTCACTGCGGACCTCACCGATGGCCAAAATATCATAATCCTGCCTTAACACCGCCTTTAAGGCCTCCTCAAAATCCAGCCTGATTTTGGGATTAACCTGCACCTGATTTATTCCCGCTATCTGATATTCCACCGGGTCCTCAATGGTGACAATGTTCTTTTTGCTGTCATTCAAATAATGAAGTGCCCCGTACAGTGTCGTGGTTTTTCCGGAATTTACGGGCCCGGCCACAATAACAGCACCGCTTGCCTCATGACAAAGCCCAAAAAATTTCTCCTTGTTTTCCATGAGCAAATACAGACTGTCAATATCCATAAAGCCCCCAGCCCGGTTCAGCAGCCGAAGCACTGCCTTTTCCCCGTTGATAAGGGGCACAACGGACACCCGCACATCAATTTCCTGACCATTAAAGTCATAGGAAAAGCGTCCATCCTGGGGCAGGCGGTTCTCTGCAATATTCAGCTGGCACATTATCTTTATGCGAGAAATAACATTGCCGTAAAGCTCCATGGGAATCTCCTCATAAAGAGTTTCCAGCCTGCCATCTATCCTGTAGCGAAGCCGCCCCACCGTCCTTCCCGGCTCCACATGAATATCAGAGGCGTTTTGCTCCAGGGCATCCTGAATAACGTGGTTCACCACCTCCACCACCGGTGATCGGTCATTGACTGTTTTCACAGGAATGGCTATGGGGCTCCCATAGGAAGTGTTGCTTCGTCGGGCAATATCAAATAATTCCTTTAATCCTTTCTTATTTTTCGTTCTCATTTTTGTTTCCTTTTGTTTGTTAAATATAGCACCTATCTTTATTAACTATTTTATCATTACTCAAAATATTTTCAATATATTTTATTAAATTTTATGATATTTTTCGGTAAAATAAAAAGACTACAGTAAAAATAAGCACTTACTGTAGTCTTTTCAAAACATTTAATTGTTACATGGATATCAAACTGCTGTCATGAAGCATGTAGAGATATCTTTCTCCTACCTTTATGCCCAAGATGGCTTCTGCAGCAGACGTATAAAGCTGCAGCTGCAGGGCGTACCGCTTTTTCACTGCCTCCGGCTCCGTATTGCTGTCCGTCTTGTAGTCCAGCAACACATAATTGCCATCATTCTCCTTAAAAAGCACATCGATAACGCCCTGGCTGAAAATGTATTCTCCCTCCGTGTTGTCATAGTATTCCCCGGCATCCAGCATCCGGCTGAATGGAAGCTCACGCCAAAGCTCCGAGGCATTTTTCAGCCGCCGGCCAATATCGGTTTTAAAGAAGGATTCAACGGCCTTCACATTAATGTAGCCAGCCTGCTCCTCAGTCATGATTTCATTGGCCACCATGCCTGCCAGCTGCTTTTTCACATCATCAGAATCAAGACTGTCGTTCAAATCCAGGTGCTGCATTACGGAGTGCATAAGGGTACCATATTCATTGCCCTTCAGCCCTGCCTTGCCCTCAGCCTCCTGAATAAATCTCGGACGGGTGAAGATGTACTCACGATGCTGAGCCGCCAGCTGCTGGCTGTCTCCCATGGAATTTTCCTTCACCGCCTCCTCTGCAAAGCGACGCTTTAATTCAGACACGGTCAGCTTTGCCGGAACCTCCCGGGTGCCTCTGTAATCGTAATCCAGCTGCAGCTGGGCGGACAACGCTTCAGCAGCTGCTGTCACCGGCATTTCCTTTCCTGCCCGCACCGCCTGAATCAGCTCATTGTCCACGTCCTTAATTTCATTGACACCAGTAATATCATTGGCATTTACCACAGTGACCTTCCATTGGGATTCCTGCCCCATGGCATCGGGGATAGCTGCCCGATTTTTGGTGGTGCCGGAATAGTCCACCAGAGGCAAGCCATCAGGATGATGGGCCACTGCCCTGGCTACCCAGTCTGCATAGGAATCTACTGACAGCAAGGTGTGAACAGGCAACACCCTGTCCGTGGCATCAATATACTGGCACCACTTGGCAGCTCTGTTGGCCATGCCCTTGCTGCGTCCTACCATAATCAGCTTTTCTCTGGCACGGGTCATGGCTACATAGAGCACCCGAAGCTCCTCTGCCTGAAGCTCCCGCTTCCCCTTGACCCTTACCGCCTGCCGGGCGAAGGTATCATATTTGGTCATATATTCAGGGTCCACATATCTGATACCCATGCCCAATTCCTTGTGAATCAGCACATTATTGTTTAAATCCATGTCATTAAATGACTTGCACATATCCGCAATGACCACCACCGGGAACTCAAGTCCCTTGCTCTTATGTATGGTCATTACCCGCACAACATCTTCCCCCTCACCCAGGGTTCTGGCCATGGAAAGGTCGGTTTCCATATCAGTCATGCGCTGGATAAACCGCAGAAAGCGGAACAGCCCCTGATAATCCGTGTTCTGGAACTCCTGGGCCCGGGTTATCAGCATACGAAGGTTGGCCTGACGAAGGATACCGCCCTTAAGGCTCCCCACATAATCATAATAGCCCGTATCACGGAAAATCTGCCATATAAGCTCCGGAACACTGATCTGTCTTGCCATTTGCCGCCAGACACTGAGCTGGTTTAAAAAGGCATCCACCTTTTCCTTAATATCAGCCTCAAGCTGGGATTCAGGAGTATTGGCCGCCAGCAGGGCAGTATACATATCCTCCCCCTTGGCGGAGGACTTCAGCTTGGCCAATTCAGTGGCACTTAGCCCCACTATTGGTGAAAACAGTACTGCTGCCAGATGAATATCCTGCTGGGCATTATCTATCACCGACAGCAAAGAATGCATGGTCTGAATCTCCGTAGTCTGGAAGAAGCCACCGCTGGTATTGGCATAAACCGGGATGTCATTCTGCTGAAGAATCTCCTGCAGGACATCCGCCTTATTTTGGGTGGCTCTGAGAAGTATTACCATATCCCGCCAGGTTACCGGCCGATAGCCGTTATTTTCCCGGCAATCCTTATCAAAGACCATCTTGCCGCTGGCCTTTATCTCCTTCAGACGGGTGGCAATATATTGAGCCTCCAGCTCAAAGCCCTCCAGCTCCTCCCCTTCATCATCCGGATTTTCCAAGGATTCCAGAGGCTTTTTCTCATCCTCATCCTCCTTCTCGGCATCCAAATCTATCAGTGCCAACTCCACATTTTCCCCGAAAACTTCACCATGCTCCGGCTCCTTATAACCGTAAGGCTCTCCTTCGTTCAGCATGGCCCGTTCATCATATTCAATCTCATTGGGATTGGGAGTCATCACCTGGGCAAATACATAATTTATGGCAGAGAGAATCTCCCGCCGGCTGCGGAAATTCCGCCCCAGAGTAATAAGCTCCCCGTCGTTGTTGTCCGCCTTTTCGTAGGAATGGTATTTTTTCAGGAAGAGCCCCGGCTCCGAAGAACGGAAGCCGTAAATACTCTGCTTTACATCGCCAACGGTGAAGGTGTTGGCATTGCCGTCACCGGAAATCAGCCGCACGATAAATTCCTGAACCTCATTGGTATCCTGATACTCGTCCACCATAATCTCCTGATAACGGCGGCGAAGCTCCAGGGCAATATCCGACGGCTTCAGTTCACCCGGAGACGCCTCAGGAGAATTTAAAATTTCCAGGGCAAAGTGCTCCACATCACTGAAGTCTGCAATATTTTTCTCCCTTTTGGCCTTGCTGTAGGCCACAGCAAAATCCTTTACTATTTGCACAATGCAGGCAACATCCTTGGCCGACTCCCGCAGCTCCTCCAGCAGCACAGCCTCATCATCCTGGACCAGAGCATTAATCTGGCCCAAAATATCCTTCAAATTGCCGGCTACTTCAACAAAGGCCTCCTTGACCTCCGGCTCCATGTCCTTTAAATTCCCCGGTGTACGAGGTATTTTCATCAAAGACATGGCCGCAAACATTTGGTGCCAGCCATGTCCCATGGCGTTTTCCAAGCCTGTAACCACCAAATCGTAGGCGTCAACTATTTCCTCAAATTTGCCCCGCACCTTTGGTGCTTCAAAATTTGTCACAATGGATTTCAGTTCCGCCAACCAGGCCTTGGCCGGTGCCAAACGACAGCTTATCTCGCTGTCCATTATCGGCCACCATTTGGTCTCCTCAATAGAGGAAATCTCCTTCCCATTCGGCAGATAGTCTTCCGCCAGCCGGTTCAGCCACAAATCCGGAAAAGGCTGATTTTGGGATTTTTCATAAAGATTAAGCACTATATCATAAAGGGCACCATCCCCCCGATCAGTGCCATACTTGGCAGCAAAGCCCTCCAGCACCTCATCCCCCGCCATGTATCTGGCCTCAAACAGCTCCTCCAGCACATCCTGCTGGAGAATTATCAGCTCATTATCATCAGCAATACGGAATTTAGGGTCGATATCAATAGCATTAAAATTATTCTTCACCACCGTCTGACAGAAGGAATCAATGGTGGAGATAGAAGCGCCGGACAACATGATAAGCTGACGGTCCAGCCGGCGTACCATTTTTTTATCCGCCTCTTTCTTGTCCATCTCCTGGGCAATGGCTTCCTGCAGACGCTTCTTGATACGCTGCTTCATTTCATCCGCTGCCGCCTTGGTAAAGGTAACCACCAGCAGCCGGTCCACATCCCAGGCATTGGCATCCTGCTCCGGGTCCCGCAGAAGGTGGGACACCACCCGCTCAACCAGCACCGCTGTCTTGCCGGAGCCGGCCGCCGCCGATACCAGAATATTTTTTTCATCATTGCTTATAGCCAGTTTTTGTTCCTTGGACCACTCCACGCCTATTCCTCCTTTCCATCAGACTTATTTTCACTTTGGGCCTGAATTTCTCCCTTGACCTTGTTTGTTATAGCTTCCATTATTTCCCCATCACTGCCGCTGATTCGGCGATAATCATAACCCTCCAGACGGGCATCAAAGCCACAAAGAGGATGATATTTGCAATACTTGCACGGTGTTTGACTGTCCTTCCTCACCGGTTGGATATCTATCCGTCCATCCATGATTTGTTCGCCTGTTTCCTGCAAAATCAGCTCAATATATCCCATGAGCACCGCAAAGTCTTCCTGGCTCTTTAACATTTTAAGGCTTGGTAAGCTGAAGCTGAGATCCTTTTTGTAGGATATCTTCAGAAAACGGCTCTTATTGTCGGTATACAGGGTATTATCAATCTGCTCGGCAATATCCTTGTCCAATAGCACCCACCCCGGCATTTTTAATTCCTCATCCAGAGCTGCACGAATAAATTCCGGGTCATGGCTGTGATTTTTCATGGTAAGCACAGGCCGCTTCAGGAAGAAATACAGCATACCCGCCGGCATCATCGGGGTGTCCTGCCCCCTTTTCATCAGCTCATTGGCCACCAGCAGGTAGGTGAGAAGCTGCAATTTCAGTCCATAATAGACATCCACAAGATTAATGGCCGCATAGCCTGTCTTGTAATCCATAATCATGAAGTGGCTCCCCTGCTCGTTCACATCTATGCGGTCGATTTGCCCCACCAGCTCAAGGCGGTTATTTTCGTGAAGCTTATACACCAGCTCCAGGGTATCCTCCGGCCCATGATTCCCCCCAAAGGAACGTTCAAACAGCTGAGGATGAAATTTGCTTACATGGTCAAACTCAGCCAGACGCTTCAGGGCAAATTTGGCTGTAGACTCCAGCCGTCTGAGCTGTGCTTCCATCTGCTTTGAGTTGTAAAGCACGCCATTATTAAGGCGTGGAGCCAGCCTGTGAAGAATTTCATGGCAGAGAGCATCCCGCTCTGCCGGGGCAATATCCCCCCAGCGGCGTCCTTCCTTATTTAGGCGTTCCCCATACTCCTTCAAAACAGCATGAAGCAGGGTTCCCAGCTCCGGACTACTGAAGCGGCTGATTTTCCGCTCCTTCAGATTGAGCCCGTATTGGGCAAAGAACTGGAATGGGCAATTGTTATATCTCTCAAATTTGGTAACAGAGCCCCTGAGAACTCCCCTGGCCGCATAAAGCTCCTTGGCAATATCCCTTGGCAGCTTATCAAGGCGTGGATTCATAAAGAGACCCCGGCGGATCAGCCCCACCATTCCCTTTACATCCTCATCCTCCAGCAGATAGTTATATACTCTCTGCCACAATTCAGAAAGCTCCCCCGCATCCCGAAGCTCCCTAAGGGCAATGGCCAGAGAGGACAGGGTCTGCCGTTTGTTGGCCAGCATTTTCAGCTGGTCATCCTCAGAAAATTTACTAATCCAGTCCAATGGTATAGTCTTAATGCTGTTTTCCGGCAGCAGGGACTTTATTTTGGTAACGATTTCCGACCCGGTCATGGCATCACCGGCAGGTGAGGACAAGGAGTAGGATACCCACATATATTCCCGTGCCTGAGTAAAGGCCTTGTAAATGAGATAGTTTTCATTAAAGCTGGCCTCTTCCCCCGAAACAGACAGCTCTATCACATTGTTCCGGTTAATATGCATGCGGTCAGCATCGGAAAGAACCGTATTCTCCACGGATTTTCCCGGCATGATGCCCACATTGGCTCCCAAAATATACACTGCCTTGATATTATCCAGTGCATTCTGGTCAAAGGAAGCAATATTGACATAATCCAGCCCCGGGGGAACCAGAGCCATTTCCAAAGAAGAAAGCCCCTCCTCCAAAAGCTGGCGAAGCTCCTTGATGCTCATTTTGGTATCGCCACTGACCTCCACCAGCTGGTCCAGCATTTCCATTATGTCATTCCAGACCTGCTGATGCTCCCTTGCCACATCCAGTGCACCACTTTGCTCCGCCTGGTCAGACCACTCCTGCAAAATCTTCGGAACCTCAATATCCGTCATAAACTGATATATGGCCTGTATCATGGCCCTAGTATCAGCCGCAGCCTTAAGGGCATCCTGAAGCCTGCCCAAGGGCTCTGCCACCTGACGCCGCAGCTGGTCCGCAGTGGCAGCTCTCAGCATTTGCTTACTGTCCGCCTGCTCATTTTCCTCATCAATGGAATAACGTGAGAAATACTCCCAAGGCTCCTGCCGCCGCCATACCTTTTTGCCCTTCAAATTAAATTCCAGGCAATAATTTTCCAGCAAATCTGTCTGCTGGGCCGTAAGGCGGAAAAACCCTGTTTTTATGCAGCAAAACATATCGTCATAGGACCAGCCCTCAGTAATGGCAATAGCTGAGCGAATAAGCTCCGCCACCGGATGATTGGCACATTGACGCTTTTTGTCACTAAAAAATGGGATTTCATAGTCCTTGAATACGAAATTGAGAATATCCCCATAGGAGTCCTCATCCCGGATAAGAATACCGATATCCCGCCACTTATAGCCCTTTTCCTTGACCAGCCGAATAATATCAGCCGCTGCAGCCTCTACCTCCAGACGGCAGGTGGCCGCCTCCACCAAGGATATGTCCGCTGCCCCAGCCACCGGCTCCATTCTACGCTTGTCAAAGCCGGCCTCAAGGGCCTTAAGCACAGGATTAGCAAACCGCTTTGTCTCGGCAAAATGCCGGTATTCCACGGAAATATTCAGTCTCTGGGCAAGCTGCAAAAGGCGGTTGCGGCTGATATAGGCACGGTTAAACAGGCCTGAGGCCTCCTGATTGGCCCACTGCCCCTGTGGTGAAGCCATATCATCCATATTGAAGGTCACATGTACATTGGCTCCATAGGTGAATAAGCCCTCCAGCACCTTAAGCTCCAGAGGATTAAAAAACAAAAAGCCGTCCAGCCATATTTCAGCCCCTGCCACCATCTTTGACATAGGCAGCCGCTCCGCCAGAATGCTCATTATATCCTTGCCGTCGTTATATCGGCCTGCCATGGCATCATTATAGTCGCCATATAGCATTGCCAAATCAGACAGCTTGTTGGCCAGCCGGGAATCATCAATGCTGTCACCGGCCTCCTGCAACAGCTCAGGAGAAATACCATAGCCCTTCAGTTCATTGATAATGCTGCTGAGCACATTGGCAAAGCCCCGCTGACGGGATGCCCTGCCAAAAACCTTCAGCTGGCTGTAGCGTTTATCCAAAATGCTTTTCAAAAGGAGCTGCCGCCCCATATCCGTAATGCCCTGCTCCAGGGCACCGCCGGTTTCCTGCAGCACATGGTAGGCAAACCGCTTAAAGCCATAGATCTGGCACCGCATATAGCCCCTGCCCTGCTTTTCCATCATGGCTGCCAGCTGACGCTCCACCTTATATGTCATGTGTTCCGGCAGCAGCAGAATAATGGCAGGCCCCAATGGTCTTGCCATAAGCTCCTTGTATATCTGCCCGAGAACATAGGCCGTCTTGCCGCTGCCGGCCCTGCCTGTAATAATTTCCAGCATATTGCGCTGCCCCCCTGTTTTAAGTGATTATCATATATCATATTATAGCTGTCCAACACAGCTCAGTAAAATTTAGCCGTCAAAAAAAAGGGCCAGCAACTGGCCCTCATTTCTGTTTTTTTTAATTTGAAGCATTGCCCTCATACTCAGTCGGCTCTGCCACCCGCATCATTGTGCGCCCACATACACATTCATCATCTATCCGCAGTACCGCATGACCGGTACGCAAGCGGAAAATCGGCATAGCCTCGTTGGCGAGGGATGTGAGCACCAGCTCACCTACCCGGTGTGGCTCCGTAATAACCTGATTACTGCCAAATTCCACAATCTCCGGATAGAAATAATCCTCCTGAATGTGGAAGCCCTTGTCCTCCGGACACTGATACATGATGCCGGCACATCCGAAGCCAGGTGAATTGTAAACCGTGTTGGTCCTTACATTCATTCGACGCTCCAGATAGGCCCGCATAGGATTATGCAGGGTCTCCTCCAAACATACTATGGACGGAAGATAAAGGTCCTGGGCATTCTCACCATCAGCCTGCAGCTTTACAATGAACTGGGTCACCAGACGGAAATCACTAATCAGCACATCCACATGGCATCTTGTCATGAGCTCCACAATATTGTCCATATTGCTGCCCATAAGCATAACTGAAGCACCGATACCCTCAAGGGCATACTGTACATCCATCAGGCGGCTGTCCGAAGCCTCACCCAGAAGGCCTACCACCGTAGTATCATTGATACCATAGGCTATAAGCACCCTGGTCATCATTTCCATCTGACGGGCCACATCGCCGCTGGTGTACATCTTAATAAAGGTTTCCGCATCACCCTGTCTTGATATGCGCAGGACACCGCTCATAGGCAGTGTAAGCAGATCAAAAACCGATACTTCCTTCAGCACACTTCGCTCCGTAAAAGGCAGCTTCTGGATATCCTCCAGGGTCTGTATGTCCTGGGGACTCACTCCCGCCTCCTCAAAGGCCCGCTGATAATAGGCACTTTTCTCATGAGCCCATTTCACACGCTTCTTCAGGGCTTCCAGCTGATAATCCTCCAGCTGGAAACGGTCCATAGTCTCTATCTTTGGATTGGCAATCATTGTAATCACATTTCTCCCGTGTTAACTTACAACATCAGGCAAGAGGCTTCTGATAGAAGAATGGCTGGAAGCTGGTATAACCCAACTTACGGAAATTCAAAATAGCCTCAGTAGCACCGACAAACAAAATTCCACCCGGCTTCAAGGCCTTGAAGAAGTTGGCATACAGCTGATCCTTTGCTTCCTCGGTGAAATAAATAACCACGTTACGGCAGAGAATAAGGTCAAAGCCGGATTCAAAATTATCCTTAAGAAGATTATGGCGCTTGAACTCAATGCAATCTTTAATCTCCTGGGAAACCAGATACTTATCCCCATCCTGAGTGAAATACTTTCTCTTGCGCTCCGGATCAATGGCCTTCAGCTCATTGTCAGTATACTCACCTTTTCTGGCCTTGCCCAAAATCTCAATATCAAGGTCAGTTGCCAAAATACGATGACGCATATTCGGAGTCAGTGTCTTCATAATCATGGCCAAGGAATAAGGCTCAGCACCGATAGAACAGCCGGCACTCCAAATGTTCAGCTTACTGCTGCGCTTCAGGAGGTCAGGAATAACATCTGTCTCCAGCTTGGCAAACTTGTCAGGAGTACGGAAGAACTCAGACACGTTGATAGTCAGATACTCGATAAATGCTGCAAACTCATCATGGTCCTGAACAACCTTGTCAAAGTACCCGGAATAGGTATCATAACCATTTCGCTTTGCCAGGTTCATGATACGGCGCTGCATCTGCGGTGCCTTGTACAAATCCAGGTCTATTTCAGTCTTTGCCTTTAACTTTCTTTTAAATTCAGTCCAATCCTGTTCTGCTGTCATAAGCTATCCCTCCAAACGGTTCTACGTATTCACTAATTCTTATTCCACTAAAAAATCAAAAATCCTTTATTTTTTTTGAAATAAGTTATTATCCTTCAACATAATGGCTAAAGCTTCCTATAACCAGCTGAGGAAATTCCTCCTTCAGCTCCTTGAGGAACCTTCTGGTGCCCACAAATTTTGTTTTCTGCTCCGGCATTATCTCCAAAAAGGCATCCGGATCAATATTAAGGTTCCGCACCTGTATCATCTGCACCGGCAGCTCCCTAAAGAAGTCCTTCCAAGCCGCCAGCTCCTCCTCCCGGTCGTTAAAGCCAGGGAAATACAGCATATTGAGGGACACATATATGCCATGGTCCAGGGCATATCGAATGGAAGCCTTCACATCCTCCAGCTTGTAGTTGCTGCGGTAATAGGCATCGTAGCTCTCCGGAATGGCGCTGATAATGCTGACCCGCATGGTATCGAGGCCCGCATCCACAATGCTCTTGATGCCCTCAGTATAACCGGCATTTGTATTAATATTAATCTGGCCCTTGTCTGTCTTGGAACGAATTATCTTAATGCCGGCTGAAATATTCTTGGCCGCCAGTGACGGCTCTCCTTCACAGCCCTGTCCAAAGCTGATGATGCCCTCCGGGGCACTTTCCAGATGATAAATGCCCAGCTCCGCAATCTGCTCCGGGGTCGGGCGGAACTTTATCCGGCTCTGGGGTGACGGACAGCATTCTGCCGGCTGCAGGGAAATACAGCCAAAGCAGTTGGCGTTGCACACAGGGGAGGTAGGAATACCACACTCCCAACGGCGATAGAAAATATTTTCCGCCGTGCAGCAATGCCACTCCAGGGAGCAGTTGGCCAAGTGGTCAATGAGAGGATTATCCGGCAGGTCCTTCTTCACCTGTTTTACAAGACGCTTCAGATTCTTTGTATTATAATGCTCCGGGTCCCACTTATGATTTTCGTCGGTATAAATGGCCGCCCCGTAGAGCTGGTCCTTATAAACGCACACTGCAGTGTAACCATACAAAGGCAGGCGGCTGGCATCCTCCTCCAGCTGGAAGGCCGGCATCATGGTCCGGGTGTAGCCCGCCGGCAAAATGGCTGATACCGCATTTCCGGTCAGGGCCAGCACTTCCCCCTCCTGAGTCATGCCTATGGCCTGGCGTTCCGGCAGGAACATTAGGTCAGCACTCTCCGGCAGAGGAATCAGATCCTCCGGAGTCAGAGGGCGAATTTCATCCCCCTCACGGCCCATAGCAAGAATGCCCGGTGCATCAAAGATTTCCCCGTTTTCATCGGCGTACAGCGCAATTATCTGATCGGTATTTTTATTCTTTCCCATCTGCGGCCACCTTTTCTGCTACCTCATTATTATCTGTTGTATCTGCAGAAGCAGCTCCTTCATTGGACTGCTCCTTCCAATTCTTCTTTGGCTTCTTCTGTTTCTTCGGGTTGTATTTGTTCATGGCATTATCAATATCTTCATTTACCATACACTCAATGGCCGGAATAAGATACTGAATGGCCTCCT
The DNA here is from genome assembly GCF_002100115.1 of Anaerovibrio sp. JC8. Taxonomy (GTDB): domain Bacteria; phylum Bacillota; class Negativicutes; order Selenomonadales; family Selenomonadaceae; genus Anaerovibrio. The sequence goes on from NZ_ANBM01000008.1 coordinate 54,071, forward strand.
GAATCTTTGGCACTTCCTCCTCGGGGAAATTGGCCAGTACATGGTTTACCACGGTCCAGCCCGGCAATGGACGTCCTATGCCAATACGGACCCGTCCAAAGTTTTCATCCCCCATATGGGCAAGGATGGATTTAATGCCATTATGGCCGCCGTCACCGCCCTTTTTGCGGATGCGGATGGTGCCCGCCGGAATGTCCATATCATCATGGCAGACGATTAAATCCTCCGGCTCCAGCTTGTACCACCGCATAAGGGGGCCAATACATTCACCGCTGTTATTCATATAGGTCTGGGGCTTGACCAGCAGCACCTTTTCTGCACCGATACGGGCCTCTGCCACCAGTCCCTTTTCCTTTTCCTTCCAGCCATCAGCTCCCAGCTTCTCAGCCAGGGCATCCACCATCATCCAGCCCACATTATGGCGGTTTCTGGCATATTCTGCACCTGGATTACCCAATCCGGCGATTATTTTCATGAACAAAATCTCCTTGTGTGACAATCTATTTTACGCAAATATATGTAGATTATACATTATTACGGCTGTTTTGGCTATTTTCCTTGACCACTGGCGTATAATATAATTAGTCTGAATTTATTTGGAGGATAATATGCATCAGTATTTGTTTTATATAGGTGATTTCCCCGTGCGGGCCTACGGGCTTGTACTCAGTCTCAGCATCATTCTGGCCACTGGAGTAGGATACTTTCTGGCCAGGCAGGACGGCCGCTATCACAGCCATGTGGTGGATCTGGGCATTTACTGCGGTTTAAGCGGTCTTTTGGGTGCCCGCCTCTGGGATGTATTTTTTTTCGACTGGGAATATTACAGCCAGCATCTTACGGAAATATTGAACGTATGGCAGGGCGGCATGGCCATTCAGGGGGGCATTGTGCTGGGAGTTACCACCGGCATATTGTATTGCCGCCGTCACAACATAGATATTCTGGCCATGATGGACATTGCCGCACCGGCTATTGTCTTCGGTCAGGGCCTGGGACGCTGTGCCAATTTGCTGAACGGTGATGCCTTTGGGGCACCAACGGGGGGAGACTTTGGTATTCTCTATCCGGCCACTACCCTTGCCCATCACACTTATGGCAATCAGCCCCTATGGCCGGCAGAAATCTGGGAGGGACAGCTGGACTTCGTAATTTTTGCCCTGCTCCTGCTGTTCCGTGCCTTTCCTCACGCAAAGGGACAGGCCTTCTCCCTTTACGTTATGCTTTACTGTCTGGTAAGATTTGGCCTGGAATTTCTCCGGGGGGACTATGCAAATCCGGTGCTGTGGGCCTTTACCTCCGCCCAGATGACCAGTATTGTAGGCTTTACCATTGCCCTTATCTGTTTTCTTGCATTGCATGTCAAGGGAAAAAGGGACACCGAAAATAAGGCTTAAACTATAACTATTCTTTACAATTTCTTTACTATAAAAGTCAACTATTGTATAATTATGTAGATAAATATGTTTCGAAAGGGGTATTTTACTTGAGTATAATCGCCCGTCACCTTACAGTTGACATGTACAAGTGCAAAAATTCCTGCTTTGATGATGTGCAGGCCTTACAGGCTACATTAAAAACCCTGCTGATGGAAAGCAATCTTGATATTCTGTCCTCCAGCAGCCAGATTATGTCAGATGACCATATTGCCATTGTTCTGCTTTTTGACGAGGGCCATATTACGGTTCACGCCTTCCCGGACCTCCAGTATGTTTCCGCAGATGCCTTTATCTGTGAGGAGGATGCTGCTCCTGAGGAAATTTTCAGCTCCATCAGAAAGCTGTTTAAGCCGGAAAAGACCAAGACCACTATCCTGAAGCGTGGTGACTTTGGCACCAATACAGATATGAAGCCAAAGACCAAGACCAAGGTTGCGCCTCTCCGCCGTATTCATAACACCGGCAGCAAGGTCATCAACATGCTGAAGAACAAGGACAGCAATAAAGACGATTAATTGATAAAAACTCCTGATTCTCAGGAGTTTTTTTGTGCCCTTTTTCATGTATACATTAAAACATAAGACAAATCACTAAACAAAATTGTCTTTTGAAGGTATAATAGTCTTTGTCATGTACTCTGTATCATAGGAGGTATTTATGGAGAAACCACGTCTGGGACATATTCACTTTCTGAATGTCCTGCCTATAACCTACAGCCTGACCCAGTGTGGCTACGGTGAAGGCATCGACATCAAGGGCGGTGTCCCATCTGTTATGAATAACGACCTTATAAACAACAGGCTGGATGCCAGTGAGGTATCCTCCATTGTTTATGCCAAAAACTTTGATAATCTTCTTATCCTGCCGGATCTGTGTGTCCGGGCTGACGGTCCTGTACGCAGCATTATTCTGGTATCCAAAAAGCCTATTGAGGATATTAACCAGGACAGAATCGCACTGACTGCCCAATCAGCCACTTCCCACGCTCTGGTAAAGATTGTACTCAATAAATCCTATGATGCCGCCCCGGAATACTGTGTGCGCCATCTCTCCCCGGACAAGCCGGTGCCTGATGACTGCACCGCAGCTCTCTTTATAGGTGACGATGCCCTAGACGTGTATCACCATAAGGACAAGGCAAGGTTCCATTATTACGATATGGGTGTTGAATGGAAAAAGCTCACAGGCCGCTGCATGGTATATGCCGTGTGGGCAGTACACAAGGATTTTGCCAAGGACCACCCGGAGGCCCTCCAGCTCCTCTATGACCGTCTGTACAAGGGGCTCCGTCACGGCTACGCCCATAAGATTGACGCCATCAATTCAATTTTGGAGGACAAGCCATTTTCCTTCCAGCAGCTGGATGAATATCTGGAGGTCATCAAGTGGAATCTCACGGAGGAATATCTGGACAATCTCATGGTATTCTACAAATATGCCCATGAGCTGGGCCTTATCCCCCGCCTGCCAAAGCTGAAGCTGGCAGAGGTAGAACGATAATAAGCATAATAAATCTTTACAGCAAAAAGGACAGCCCGCGGGCTGTCCTTTCTTATTTCCTATTGGCAGGGCCAAGTCCCCATTGCCTTGTTAATTCACGTAGTTAAGCTGCAGCATTACAGCCTGAGGATAGTATTTAAAGTTCATGGACTGTCCATACCCCATATCTACAATATCCCCCGGAGCCGGTGTAAAGGACCAGCCATAAATGGCGGAGTATTTATAAAGTGGGGAATCAGCATTCAATACGCTTATATCAAATGCAGAGGAAGCACCCTTTAGCAGAATAAGGCGGTCAGCGGTAAAGGTAACAGGATCAAAGGTTACTACCAGACCGATATTCGGATAATACCAGCTTTCATCACTGACACCACACAAAGCCTTGGTAGCGGATGCATCCAGCAGCTGGGCCGCACCATACCTGTTTTCCACCTCAGGCTCTGTCATATCAAGGTGAAGACCACCCACAGATTCCACATATTGTGGATCACCGGTGTAAGGAACCAGCGTCACATAATTGCCCAATTTTATGGATTTCTTTCCAGCAGTGGTATCCCAAAATACGTTGACATAATTTACACCCATCTTGCCAATAACGGTTATGGTGGCACTGCCGTTTAAATTGTCCCCTACCAAATTATTTACCTCAGACACCCGGATGCCATTCATAATATTGTCATCCCCAAAAACAACCTTACGATGTCCATCCTGGTCACACCAGACGCCCTTGACAGCTGCGTAAAACCTGTTCATCGGGGCCATGGGATTTTGGGCAAAGGCCATTGAACAGCTGAGCAGCACTGCTAAAGACAACAATATTGACACAAATCTTCTCATAAAAGGACCTCCTTATAACATTTTTTACTGCCTCATTTTCATAAATGCATGTATTTTACTTCGATATAAGCAGCCCTTTTTCCTGCCGAAATAAAAAAACATAAGCCGGATTGTCTAATCCAGCTTATGGAAACACTGCATTCGTGGGTGTATTAATATTATTCGGCCAACGGGACCCTCTTTGCTTTACGGCTGGTAATAAAGGCATACACCACCGGCACCACAATAAGGGTCAATATAGTTGAGGTAATAATACCACCGATAACCACATAAGCCATGGGACTGCGCATTTCAGCACCCGGGCCCAGCCCCAGGGCTATTGGCAGCATACCGAATATCATGGCCATGCTGGTCATCAAAATTGGCCGCAGACGGGTCTTGCCAGCCATTACCAGTGCCTCATTGCAGGCTACGCCTTGAGCCATCTGCTGCTTGGCAAAATCAATAAGAAGAATAGCGTTTTTGGTAACCAGGCCCATGAGCATCATAATACCGATAAAGGAAATCAGGCTCAGCTCACTGCCGGTAACAAATAGGGCCACCAATGCACCAATAACTGCCAAAGGCAGAGAAAACATAATGGCAAAAGGCTCCAAATAGCTTTCGAACTGGGCAGCCATAATCATAAATATAAAGGCCACAGCCAGAAGAATAGCTGTCCGGAAGCTGCTGAAGGATTCATCCATATCAGCAGTTGCTCCTGCCCCGCCCAGGGATACCCCTGCCGGCAGTTCGGTTACAATTGGGCTGTTATAAATTTCATCATTGACATCACCCAAGGACGAACCATTGATATTGGCAGAGAGACGAATTTCCTTCATACGGTCATAGCGCCTAATATCACTGGCAGTGGTGGTGTAATCCCACTTGGCCACCTGGGACAGGGGCACCAGCATATTGCGGTCTCCCACCATTTTTTCGCTGGGAACAAATATCTTATGGAGCATATCCGTCCGACTGCGGCTGGCATCATTAAGCTGCAGCCGAATATCCACCCGGTCATCACCATCACTGAATTTTCCTATAACCTTGCCCTCCAGCATGGTCTGAATGGTGCTGCCCACCTTTTCTGTGGATACTCCCAGATCACCGGCCTGTGCTTCCCGCATGGTCAGATTCAGATTTGGCAGACCGGCATTATAGGTAGAGCTTACATCCATAAGCTCCGGCTTTTCCTCCATATATTTTTGGATTTTCTCCGCTGCCTTGGCCATATCCTCCATATTTTCACCAGTTATGGACACGGCCACCGGCTTTTCATAATCCTCGATAAAATCTGCCTTAACCCCCGGAATTTTATTCCAACGGCTGCGGACCTCGGCAATTACATCCTTCTGGCTGCGGCTGCGCTCCTTTTTCGGCTTCAGCTTAATAAAATAATTCTGCTGATGGTTGGAGCTGCTGACATAGATATGGGCAATTTCAGGGATATCCTGTATCGCCGCCGTAAGCTGGCGGGTCTGCTCATCTACGGCCTGGGGGCTGTCGCTGCCGGCACTTTGCACCGTGGCCGTAAACTGGGCCTGATCAGTTGATGGCATAAAGGTAGAACCCAAAAATGGAATCAACAGCAAGCTCAATAACAAAACTCCCCCTGCCGCCGCCAAAGTACGTTTCTTGTATTTTGCCAGCACCCTGGCGAGAAACTCACCATAGACGTTGGTCATGCGGGCAAACCATATCTGCCAGCCCCGCCACCTGGTACGGATAAGAGCAGGCATTTTCGCCTCACCTACCGGCAGATAATGGGCTGCCATCATAGGCGTCAGCGTAAAGGAAACAAACAGGGATACCAGCATGGCGAAGGCAATGGACAATCCAAATTCCTTTACGTATTCGCCAGTCATGCCGGACATTATCCCCACCGGAACAAAAACTGCCACCACAGTAAAGGTGGTAGCCATAACCGCCAGGCTGATTTCCTTGGTGCCCTCTGCCGCTGCGGTCAGGGGATCCTTGCCCATACGACGGTGACGGATAATATTCTCAATGACCACTATGGCATCATCTATCAACAAGCCTACTGACAGGGACAGGCCCAACAGCGACATGGTATTTATGGAAAATCCCGCCAGCTTCATAAAGAAAAAGGTGGACACTATGGACACCGGGATAGCCAGAGCGGAAATAAGGGTGCTTTGCCAGTCTCCCAAAAACCACAAAACGATAATAACCGCAAAGATACCACCCACCAGCAAATCAAACCATACCTCATGGATAGAGTCGGAAATACGGGCTGCATCATCCCGCACCAGATTTATCTTCATCCCCTTGGGAATCTGGTCCTGAATGGCTTCCATTTCCTTTTTGACGGCAGTGGCCACCTGAACGGCATTGGCCCCGGACTGCTTGCCGATTTCAATACCCAGGGCCTGCTCGCCGTCATAACGGGCAGTGGTATCTGCCTCCTTTATATAATCCTTTACAATACCCACCTGGTGAAAATATATGGGAACATTATTTCTTTTTCCCAGCACCACCTGATTAAACTCATTAATATTGGTAAAATTGCCGGCGGTACGGACTGACAGCTCCTGCTGGTCCGTTTTAATCTTGCCGGCTGGAATATCATTATTGGCCTGGGTCAGCCTGTTGTTTATATCGCTGATGGACAAGCCAAACATGTTCAACTTGTCCTGATCCAGCAGCAGCTTTATTTCCCGCTTTTCCTCACCCGTAACAGTGAATTTGCCCACGCCATTAATTTTCTGGAGGCGAGGCTTCAGCACATCCTCAATAAAGATACTGGCTTCCCGCCGACTGACGCCTTCATCCATGGTAATGGCATAGGAAACCACTGCCGCCGCATTTTCATCATAGCGTGAAATAACAGGCTCCTTGACTCCAGTGGGCAGCTCCTCACGGACGGCTCCCACCTTGTCCCGAATCTCCTGAGTCGCCGTGGCTGCATCAACACCTATATTAAATTCCACATTTATCTCGGCACTGCCGGCCCGGGATACGGAGGTAATATGCTTCACTCCACGGGCCTCGCCAATGGCCTCCTCAATTCTTTTGGTAACCTGGGCATCCACCTGCTCCGGCTGGGCTCCGTCATAGGTTACTGACACATTGACAAAGGGAGTATTAGTCTCAGGATTTTCATTGATACTCATCTGAAAATAACCTACGATTCCCAATATAACCAATGCAACCAGCGTAACAGTAGCAAATACGGGACGCTTTATGCTGATTTCCGACAGATTCATTCATCCACCTCATTTATAGTCAGGGTATCCCCATCCTTCACCTTATCCAAAGCATTGGTTAATATCCGGGTCTCCCCCTGTACACCGCTTACAATTTCAATATAATCACCAATAATAGCACCGGTTTCCACCCGTACCCGCTTGGCTTTGCCCTTCTCCACGGTGAATACATACTGGATTCCCTTCTTACCAAGTACCGCCTGCCGTGGCACCGCCAAGGTTTTGGATGGTTGACCAGTAATCAGACCGACCTCCACAAACATACCCGGCTTCAGCTTATTGTCTGTGTTGTTCATCTTCACCTTCACCCGGAACATGCGGTTTTCGTTGCCTGCCACAGGATTTACTACTGTAATAAGGCCCTTGAATATCTGGTCTGGATAAGTATCCACCTTCACATCAAGAGGAACCTCCCGGTTTAACACTCCCATGTATTTCTGCTCCACATTAATTACTGCGTACACTTCCCCCATCTGCTCCACAGTCATCAGCTGTGTTCCTGCGGAAACAAACTGACCCGCAGTTACATTTTTATTGGCCACCACCCCATCAACGGGGCTTACCACAGAAGCATCATTGACCTGCTTTTGGGCACTGTTGACCTGGGCCTGGGCTGAGGCCATATCCGCCTGAGCTGAAAGCAGGTTGGTTCTGGCACTCTCCAGCTGCTGTATGGATATTGCCCCGATGCTGCCCAGCTTCTCAGTGCGGGCATAATCGGCATTGGCCTTATCATACTTGGCCTGAGCCTGTCTTAAGCTGTTTTGGGCAACCTGCAGGCTATTATTAAGCTCCTCCATATCAATGGTAAACAGCACCTGCCCCTTATGAACATATTCACCATCCTCTACCAGCACATTGGTTACCTTGCCATTAAACCGGCTGCTGATAATATTGGAGGTCAATCCCTCAATACTGCCCGGCACCGGTACCAGAGATGGCTTGTCCATGAGCTTTGCCTTGGTAACAGACACCGCCAGTGAATCCTGCATTCCCGGATTATCCTCTGCCGATATAAACCTGGATGCCCCCAGGGCCACCACCATAACCAGCAATATTATCAAGTATATTTTTTTCCTTAAAAAAGTCTTAATCATGTCCTGTCCCTTCGTCCTAATTACTGACTACGGTCAGTAGTGTCGCAAAAAAGAAAGTGCATCTAAAATGCACCTATCCTTTAATAATCATGGCATAGAAAGCCGTAAAAGCCCTGGTTTGATGCCCAGCAATGTATTCAGCTGGCTGGAAACAATTTTATAGCGTATATCCATTTCCTTATCAGAAATATCATCTGAAGTCATATTCTCAGGCACCTGCCACAGATAATCTGCCAAAGACCATAAAAACCTCAGCCGTTCCGGTATTTCCTCAGCAGAAAAGTGCAGGGAGCCTTCTTCAATTCCCAAGGAAAACATAGCCTGAAGCACTGGCTCCAGATCCTCCACCAGCATTTTTTCCCACATATATTCAAAGTATTTGTAGTCTGATGGTGTTTCTATCTGGTCCAGCATACATTCCACCGGCAGCTCCTGATTTATGGCATCAAGAAACAGCTGCAGCTGCTCCAGGGCTGTCTTGCCGTCACATTTTTCCCGCAATGCCGCCACAAAGTCATTGGCGAACTTTTGCAGGATACTTTCCATTACAGTTTCCTTGGTGGAAAAATGATAAAAATAGGTACTTTTGGCAATGCCAATTTCCCTGCAGATACTGCTTACATCAGTTTTATCATAACCCTTGGAGGCAAACATTTTAAAGGCAGCTTCCATTATTTCCTGCCGCCGCTCCTCCGGGGATTTTCTAATTCTTGTCATCTGGTTCATCTCCTTACTGACTTAGGTCAGTAATAATATAGACTAACCAAAAATCTTTGTCAACATATTTCTCCAAAAATCAGATATCTTTTCTATTTCCCATTAAATACAGGGGGACGCTTTTCCGCAAAGGCCTGTATTCCCTCCCGGAATGTCCTGTTTTTTAGTTGCCAATCAATATGCAAATACCGATTTTTCAGCTCATTATCCTCACCCAGCAACAAATTCCTCAGGAAATTTTCCAAATAAACAGGTGTTTCATGTATGCCATTTTGCAGATTGCTGTAGTTGGCCCGGACCAAAGCATTACGAAAATACCAAGAATTATCTGCAAACAAGTCATTAGTGGCATTAAAGCCTAAACTCCGCAGATATTTTATAAGAAATACTGCTGTTGTTCTGGTATTTCCTTCACCAAACACGTGGATTTGCCATAGCTGAGCGATAAATTTGGCTAGATAAAGCTCTTCCTCGCTATCCTATAATCTGCACCTTGGAAACACCAAAGGCTTCCTTCAGGGCTGGGATACAGTCACGCTCCAAAAAGGACCGTTCCAGTATGCCACCGCTGACAATGAGAAGGGTATCTCCCCGTTTATTGAAGGTTTGGATTTTTTTGAAGGCACGATTAAAAATGTCTTCAGGAATGAGATCCTTTAATTTGTCTACACCATCAGCCATTTCCGGCTTTTCCTTTTTTATGCGCACATCAAAAGGATCTGCTGCCTCTGAACTAAGATGAACATTTCCGGCCATGTGGTTCTTGTTAAGCATATTATCCATTCCTTTCCATATTGTACTTATACTTCGCCCTCATCCATTATACCAAGTTTACACTTCCAATAGCGAGAGTATTATTATAACGCCATTGTTCAAATTTTTCTTTTTTAGAAGAAAAATCTTCCAATTAGCGTTTCAACGAGCTGGGAGATATGCTCACCAGCTGTTGTAGTTTGTTTCCCCCCACCTAAAACATCTTAAAGCTCGTTATATACCCACACGGTCTTCGTCAGTAATCTTCCTGATTACTCTGCAGGGATTTCCCACTGCCAGGGAATTAGCTGGAATATCCTTGGTGACAACACTGCCGCCACCGATTACTGCTCCCCTGCCTATTCTTACCCCCGGCATAATGGTAACATGACCACCAACCCAGACATCTTCCTCCAAAATAATCTTCTTCACCTTTTCCGGGAAATACGCGCCATACTCATTAAAATGCTTGGCACGCTCATCAGCCACCAATGGATGGGAAGGAGTTGCAAACAAGGCTCCCGGACCGATTAAGCATCTGTCGCCGATATGTATTTCATTGCCATCAAGAAATACAGCATTAAAGTTAATATATACATCGTCCCCGATGTATATATTACAGCCGTAATCGAACTGCACGCCGTTGGCTATAAAGGAATTTTCCCCAATATGCCCCAAAAGATCAGTCAATAATTTGCGTCTTTTTTCCTTTTCCTCCACCATAGTCTGGTTGTATATGGTACTGGTATTTCCTGCCAGTGCCCGCTTTTTTACCATCCAAGGCTCATTATCCTGAAACCATTCTCCGTTGAGCATTTTCTCTTTTTGGTTCAGCTGCTTCTCTGCCATTACCCTACCTCCCGAAAACGTTTCTTTCATTTTATCACAAATAATAAAATGGCCACATAACTGCGGCCATAGTTTTAGACTTTTATTTTAATACAAAAAATCCCTGACTTCACTGGAAGTCAGGGATTCTTTATGCTTAGGTTAATATATTCTCTTAGTACAACATGCCAAAGGCTGCGCCACGGCTGTGATTATTGAGACCACCAAGGGCCCCCACTTCCTGGCTGAGAGACTGCAAGCCCTGCTTTACGGCCCACATTGCAACCTGGCTCTGTGCATTGGCACTGGCATTATTTACAGACTCAGCGGCAATATCGGTATCATCTATGGTGGATACTGCATCATAGAGGTTTTCTTCCATAACAGTGTAGTTGCTGGACTGATAGTCCAAGCCCTGCTGGGAAGCGCCGATACTTGTTGCCTGATCAAGGGCAGTATTTAAGGCATTGTCAACTGTTTCAATGGCACTACCCAAATCTGAGAGATCACCCAGCTTGATGTTGCTGTTGCCATCACTGTCAGTAAGGCCCAGGCCTGCGGTACTCATATCACCAAGATTAACGGTTTCATAACCGTTATAGCTTGCCACCTGTACAGACTGACTGCCATCCAGCAGCTTCTGGCCATTGTAGGTAACCTGTGCATTGGAATTAATCTGTGCTAAAGTCTGATTTACTGACTTCTGCAATGCTGCAATATCAGATTTACCATTGGTACCGTTTGCGGCACTAATCAATGTCTCCTTTAAGGAAGACAGGGAACTTACTGTATTGCCTACGGCGCCGGCCGCTACATTCAACATGGAATTAGCAGTCTGAGTATTGCTGTTGGATTGAGCTACACTGCCGATATTATTATACATGCGCTGGACAATGGCATATTCGGAGGCACCATTGGCCGCACTATAATACTTGGAACCGGTTGATATACGCTGAATACTGCTTGATTGTGCAGATTGGGCACGATTTAAGTTGTTAAGGGAATGATTAACTCCGCTCATTACACTGCCGATACTCATGTTATCATCTCCTTCACTTGTTAAACTTCACTATTTTATCGAATAAGTAATTTTACCTATTCTACAGTTTGCTGTCAATAGCTATTTTAAATCCTTAACACAACGGATATTGACATAAGTCATAAACGAAATATAATATAGTTAATGACATAAGTCATTAAAGGAGGGTATCTATGGCCAGACCGGTGAAAAAGAAAAAAATATGCTCATTGCCTGCTTTTCCGGAATTTGTTCCCAAGGATGGCAACAAGGATATGCCGGTGGTGTTCATGCCGGTGGAAGAATATGAAACCATCCGCCTCATGGATTACAACGGGTTAACCCAGCTGGAATGTGCTGAGCAAATGAATGTTGCCAGAACAACAGTACAGGCCCTATACGTGGCTGCCCGCAGGCGCATGGCTGTGTGTTTGGTGGAAGGAAAGCCTCTAAAAATAATTGGCGGTGATTATGAGGTCTGCGGCGAAGACCAGTTATGTGGCAGTATCCGCCGCCGTAAAAATCATTGTCCCTATGAACAGAAAGGAAGTCGTATTATGAAATTGGCAGTAACTTATGATAATGGTGAAATTTTCCAGCATTTTGGAAAAACCAGCGAGTTTAAGGTATATGATATTCAGGATAACAAGGTAGTCAAATCTGAGGTTATTGGTACCAATGGTCAGGGCCATGGTGCATTGGCTGGTATTCTTCAGGATCTGCACATTGATACCTTGATTTGCGGTGGTATCGGTGGTGGTGCCCAGAATGCCTTGGCATCCGCCGGGATTGCCCTTTATGGTGGTGTTTCCGGTTCTGCTGATGCTGCAGTTGAAGCACTTTTGGCGGGTAATCTTGCCTATAATCCAGCTGTTCACTGCAACCATCATGGACATGGTGAACGTCAAACCTGTGGCGATCATGGTTGCCAACACTAATACTTTTTAATATTATATTTTTGTGTTTGTATTATTTTAGTTAGGAGGCCAACTTCATGGCAGAAGAATGTAATCACGACTGTAGCTCCTGCGGTACTACCTGCGGTGAGGACACCCGCAGGAAATCTTTTTACGAGGAGCCAAATGAGTTAAGTAAAATCCGCCATGCCATTGCAGTAGTCAGCGGCAAAGGCGGTGTAGGAAAATCTCTGGTAACCGGTCTGTTATCCGTGTTAATGTCCAGAAAGGGACGCCATGTAGGTATCATGGATGCGGATATTACTGGTCCATCTGTGCCGAAGATGTTTGGCATATCCGGAGAAATAATTGGTAATCAGGCTGGTGCATATCCTGTCAGCTCTGCCGGCGGTATTGATATTGTCAGCATGAATTTATTTCTGGAAAACACCTCTGACCCGGTAGTATGGCGGGGCCCTGTTATCAGCGGCGTCGTAAAGCAGTTTTGGCAGGATGTTATCTGGAATGATATAGATTATTTGTTCATTGATATGCCACCGGGAACCGGTGACGTACCATTAACAGTAATGCAGTCCATTAAGCTGGATGGCATTGTTATCGTTACCAGCCCTCAGGAGCTGGTTTCCATGATAGTTGAAAAGGCCGTAAAGATGGCTTCTGTTATGAAGGTACCTATTTTAGGCGTAGTAGAAAACATGAGCTACTTTGAATGTCCGGATTGTGGCAAGCAGCATAAAATATATGGTGAAAGCCATCTTGAGGAAATTGCCAAGGAATATAATCTGGATATTCTGGGCCGTATCCCAATTCAGCCATCCCTGGCCGCCAAATGTGATGCCGGGCAGATTGAAACTGTAGAAGCGGAATTTTTGCAGGACGCAGTAGAAAAGCTGCTGGCTGCGGAAAAGAAATAGCATCTAATAATGGAGGGCTTCACTATGAAAGCTGACTGCGCCAACTGTAAGACCCATGCCTGTTACACCAAGGGCGTGAACTGCACGGGGATAGATAGGGAAACTATTCTGGAAGCATACAATGACGATGAACGTCGTATTATGGAAGCTGCAGCCTATGTGGAAGGCACCTTTTACAGCAATATTACCCGTCTTCAGGAAACAGCGGAATTCGCCAAAGCCATGGGCTACAAGAAGCTGGGCATGGCCTTCTGTATTGGTCTGAATACGGAGGCCCGCTATATTGCCCGCTACTATGAGCAGCAGGGCTTTGAATTTTACAGTGTATGCTGTAAAAATTGCAGCTTCAATAAAAAAGAGCTTGGCCTTAAACAGGTCAAGCCGGAGCTGGAGCATGAAGCCATGTGCAACCCCAAATTTCAGGCCAAATTGTTGGCAGAAAAGGGAACGGAGCTGTTCATCTCCTGTGGCCTGTGCGTGGGTCACGATGCCATCTTTAACGGCAGCTGCCCAGGTCCTGTCACTACCCTGGTGGTAAAGGACAGACTGCTGGCCCATAATCCTTTGGGAGCTATTTACTCCAGATACTGGAAGCGCAAGCTTGGTATAATGGACAAAGGAGAAATATAAAAGTATAGCGGGAAAGGGTGCAAATTATCGGCTAAAATTTAAACATAACCAAAAATCAAAAAGGCGTGCCATATAAATTGGCACGTCTTTTCGTATATATACTTATGTTATTTATTTTCCATTAAACACTGGTGGACGCTTTTCAGCAAAGGCCTGTATGCCTTCCCGGAAATCCTCGGTGCCCAGCAGCATTGCCATAGCCATGGACTCGTAGGTCAGGGTTTCATCCAGGGAAGCACCAAAATTATTGATTTCCTTCTTCATCATGGCCAGTGCCAATGGAGCCGCCCCGGCTATTTGCTTGGCCACCGCCAAGGTCTTTTCCCGCAATTCCTCTGCCGGGAATACATCATTGACCAGCCCCAATGTATGGGCTTCAGCAGCCTCCACCGGCCGGGCAGTAAACATTAACTCTTTGGCCTTGGCCAAGCCCACTGCCTTGGCAAGGAAATAATATCCGCCACAGTCCGGTGCCAAACCAATATTGGCAAAGCTCTGAATGAACTTCACACCCTGAGCGGCATAGCAAAGATCACAGGCAATGGCGATATTAAAGCCAGCTCCGGCTGCCACTCCGTTTACCATGGCAATTACCGGCTTTGACATACTATGAATGAGTTTTACTACCATACCCGCCTGGGCCACAAACCGCCTACGTTCCTCCGTAGTTTTCAAATTGTCCAGGGAAGCCAAATCGCCCCCCGCACAAAATCCACGGCCTTCCCCGGTCAATACCACAACCCGCACCTCCGGGTCATGCTCCGCCTGATGTAATTTCTCTATCCAGCCATTTATAAGCTCCAAACTCATGGAATTTAAGCTCTTGGGCCTATTCAAGGTTAAAATGGCAACCCGGTCTTCCCTCTCGTACTTGATAACTTCCTCAGACACAAAATCACACTCCCCACTGCATGCTTATCTAGAGTACAACGTTCTGAGGCAATTATACAATAAAAGGACACACTGTGGGTAGACTAGATATTTGATGGCCAAACCGGCACATGTACAGCCTTAAGGCGGTTAAACCGTGGTACAGGCTTGGTAATTTTCTTTGCATTAAATTTGATGATATTAGGTATAGCCGGTGTAATACGGCTCAAAGCACCCCCGGGGGTAGCACTTGCCACTATCTTCAATGCCTTGCTGCATAATACTTTTTCCATAATGATTTTCCCCCTTTTTCTTCGATTCAAAAACATCTCTGTTTGAACATACGAACCAAATGGAAAACCATTACAAATTAAGTTACTTTTTTAATTATCACCATCAAAAAAGCTGTGGCACTCCCCGAAAGGATGCCACAACTTTTTAATATTTGCTATAACTTGAATAATTCCTGAATTAATCAGCCTTTTGCCCTTGCACCGTAGAAAACATACTTGTTGTTGAAGAGCTTAAAATACTTGTGGTATGGCAGCTTAACCTCCAAGGTTCCCATAGCATAGCAGCCGATTTCATAGTTGCCGAAGTATATGATGCAATCATCCTCGCTCAAACCGAATTGCAGGTTGCCGTCCTCAATCAGTGCCTTAACTGCCTTGAGAGCTTCAGTTCTGTCCGGCATTGCAGAACGCGGCTCAATCTGGTTGGCTGCTTCTTCCACGATTATCTCTGCCAAACCATCGGTAGTCTTGAAAATATCGTTGAGCTTCAGCTCCTTGCCGGTCTTGGAATCAAAAACGTGGGCCTTGTAATAATAAACAGGATGAGCACCGCCAAGATAAACAAACTCACCGCCTACACAGCTGAATACCGTGGAATCAGCCCGCAGCCCGCTGTAGCTCAGCTCATAGCTGTATATAGGATCATTGCTGTCACCCTGATACCAGCCACCGGCCTTGCCCTCCTCATACAGTGCAATCAAATCAGGGGACCAGCTGTTCATCATCCGCCGCATATAGCTCCAGTTTTCAGCAGAAAGCTTATCGAGAGAATCCTGTAATTTTGGATAAGCCTCTGCAAAGTCAGGAGCCAAAGTAACCTCATAGGTGCTGGATTCCATCAGCTTTCTGCCATAATAGACCAGCTCCGACCTCTGCACGCTGGTGTTGTACGCCAATGGAGTACTGTAAGGAATACCGCCCGGTGTTGCAAAATCCCCCGGTTCCTCACAAGCCATGGCCACTCCGGTATAACTGTAATCTGTAGTTACAGGTGCCCAAATACCCAGTGCTGCCACAGCAACCCCTGCTACCAGCATTTTTTTCCACATAATAATCCCTCCATTCACAATAAATATTGTGCTTACCTTGACTCAATAATATATGAATGAGAAGAATTTTGCTACTTAAAATTCAATTAAAAAATAGCAGGATTAATGACTGGAGCAATAGGATTTTGAGCGTCAAAAAACTTTTTTTATAAACCTGCATTAGTGATAAAAATTATTTGTTTGAGCAAAGCGAGTTATAATTTTTATCACTATTTTTTGATATGTAAAAAATGTTTTTAGCGAAAAATCCGTGCTACAGGCAATAATCCTGCTCATTAAATTTTAATTAGATAATTTTGGTGGTCCAGCCCTCAATATTCCATACAGAATCCACCCAGTCCTCATAGAAATCCGGCTCATGGGAAACCAGCAAAATGGTACCCTTGTATTCCTTAAGGGCCCGCTTCAATTCAGCCTTGGCATCCACATCCAGATGGTTGGTTGGCTCGTCCAGTACCAGCAGATTAACCGGCTTCTGCATAATCTTGCACAGACGCACCTTGGCCGCCTCACCGCCGGAGAGAACCATCATCTTGCTGGTAATATGCTCGTTGGTAAGGCCACAGGCTGCCAGAGCTGCCCGAACCTCAAACTCGCTCATGCCCGGATATTCCTGCCAAATTTCCTCAATGGCAGTGTTGTCGTTGCCCTTGGTGGACTCCTGCTCAAAATAACCAGGGGTCACAAACTCACCCAGCTCTATCTTGCCGGAAATCGGCTTAATCATGCCCAGCAAAGTCTTTAACAGGGTGGTCTTACCCAGACCGTTCACGCCCCGCAGAGCCACCTTCTTGCCCCGCTCCAGCTGTAAATCCACCGGGTTGGTCAGCGGGGTATCATAACCTAAAATCAGCCGCTTGGCCTCAATAACAAACCGGCTTGGAGTACGGTCCATCTGAAAATTGAAGTGAGGCTTTGGCTTTTCCGTGCGCTTTTCCAGCACTTCCATCTTATCCAGCTTCTTCTGACGTGAATTGGCCATGCCACGGGTAGCCACCCGGGCCTTGTTTCGCTGAATAAAGTCCTTCTCCCGGGCAATTTCTGCCTGCTGGCGCTCATAGGCCGCATCCTCCTGACGACGCTTGATGGCATACATCTCCTGGAACTTCTCATAGCTGCCGGTATAACGGGTCAGGCTGGCATTCTCCACATGATAAATAACATTGGTCACCGCATTCAGGAACGGCACATCATGGGACACCAGAATAAAGGCATTCTCATAGCCCTGCAAATAGGTCTTCAGCCACTCAATATGCTCCACATCAAGATAATTGGTAGGCTCGTCCAAAATAAGGATATCCGGGCTCTGCAAAAGCAGCTTCGTCAGCAATACCTTGGTGCGCTGACCGCCGGACAATTCATCAACCATGCGGTCAAGGCCAATATCCCGCAGGCCCAGGCCTCCGGCCACCTCCTCTATCTTGCTGTCCAGGGTGTAAAAGCTGTGGGCATCCAGGATTTCCTGAATTTCTCCCGCATCATTCAGGAGCTTGTCCATTTCCTCCGGAGAGGCTTCACCCATTTTATCGTAGCAGGACTGCATTTCTGCTTCCAGCTTGTACATTTCATCAAAGGCGGTTTTCAGCACATCACGGATGGTCATGCCAGCCTTCAGAACAGCGTGCTGGTCCAGATAGCCGGCGGTAACCCGCTTGGCCCACTCCACCTTGCCCTCATCCGGGGTCATCTGGCCGGTAATAATGGACAGAAAAGTAGACTTGCCCTCACCGTTGGCTCCTACCAGTGCCACATGCTCCCCCTTCAGCAGGCGAAAGCTAACATCCTCAAAAATAGTCCTGGCCCCAAAGCCATGGGACATTCTTTCAACATTTACAATACTCAAGCTCGTATCTCCTTAACAATAATCATGGAATCCGGTCTGATTTCCGTACAGTAGAAAATCACTTCTACCCCCGCAGCCCTGGCCGCTGCCAGTGCCTCACCATACTGGGGATGAGTGGCAATATTGGGGCGCACCTCAGTAATGCCCTCCATCTGAATGACATAGGCAATGGCACATTTATAGCCCTCGGCCACTGCCCCGGCCAGCTCGTTAAGGTGCTTTATACCCCGCTCAGTAGGTGCATCGGGAAAATAACCGATGCCATCCACCTCCAGGGTACAGCCCTTAACCTCCATCAGATAGTTGTCCTGGCCCCGTTCCATGTAAAAATCTATTCTGGAGCTTCCAAAAGAAAACTCAGGCTTTATCATATCAAAATTTTGTTGTTTTAGCCACTCCAAAACCACTTTATTGGGAGCCTGGCTGTCCATGTTAATCAGTCCCAGCCCCTCCTTGTACACCGCAATAATGTCGTACTTGGTCTTGCGGTTGGGATTGTCGGCTATTTCCAGCACCACCGTCACCCCCGGAAGGAGCAGTTCCTTGCAGCGGCCGGTATTTTTCACATGAACCGTTTCCACCTGCCCATCAATTTCCACATGGGCGATAAAACGATTGGGACGGTCAATAAACCGTCCCTCAATAATATTTTTATATTGCATAATTACCTCTTGCGCAATCGGTCAAGCCATGTACTGGCCGGATGATTCTCAAAGAACATAAAGATAATCGGAATAATCAACAGGGTAAATATAGTGGATGACAGCAGACCGCCAATGATAACCCAGGCCATGCTTACCCTGGTTTCTGCACCCTCGGACATGGCCAGTGCCGTCGGCATCATGCCCACTATCATGGTGATGGTAGTCATCATAATCGGCTTCAAACGCACCTTGCCGGCCTCCACAATGGCCTCGTAGGCACTGTAGCCCCGGCTCTGCAGGGTCATGGTATAATCCAGCAGCAGGGTACCATTCTTGGCCACCACGCCGTCCATTACCAAAATACCGATCATGGAATACAAATTCAGGGTATTGTGGGTAAACAGCAAAAAGAGAATAGCACCAATAATACCCAACGGCAAGGAAAACATTCTTATAAACGGCGTAATAAGGGATTCATACAGCACCGCCAGCAGCATATAAATCAATACCATGGCCATAATCAGGGCCATAAACAGCTGCTGGAAGGAATCGTCCATCTTGTCGGACTGGCCCGTAAATCTATAGGACACACCATCCCCCAGATCCACCTTCTTCAATTCCTTCCTTACATCCTGAAGCACATCATTCAGAGGCCTGTTACCAGCGTTGGCAAACAACGTTATGGAACGCTGCTTGTTGACACGGCGTATGCGCACCGGTCCCGTAGCATATTTCATATCGGTTACATCACCAATAAACATGGTGCGGCCGTTGACATCAATAGGAATAGATGCCACATCGGAAGCCTTGAAGCCATCTGCCCCCTTAAAACGCACATTGATATCAGTATCCTGATTATTGTTCAGTGGGTCATTGCTGATATTGCCCGCCTTCTTGCCGGAAATTGCCGAGGAAATAGCTGTATCCACATCCCCCACGGAAACTCCCATGGCACGAATCTTCTCACGGTCAAGGTTCAGCCGCAGCTCCGGTGCCCCCTCCACATAGGAGGAAGCCACATCGGTGATGCCGGACACCTTGTGATTCAATACATCCTTCACCTTGTCAGCTGCCGCCACCAGCTTTTCATTGTCCATACTGCGCAGCTCAATGCGCACAGCACCGCCGCCACGGATACCGCCACCGGATACACCGGCTACCGAGGTCTGGGTCTCGGACACACGGATTGTAGCGTCATCTATACCACCACAAAAGGCCCGCATTTCATCCGCCACTTCCCATACACTGCGGCTGCGGTCTCCCCGGTCCTTCAGCTCCACCCGGATACGGCCTTCATTGGAGCTGCTTCCTCCGGCGTTAGCCAGATAATGCTTAACCTCGGGAATGGTATTCAGCTTTTCCTCTATGCGGGTAATGACCTTGTGGGTCTCGTCAGCAGTATAGCTTACCGGCATTTCCACAAATATCTGGAAGCTGCCCTCATCGGTGCGGGGCATAAATTCAGCACCCACTGCCCCCAACGGAATCAGTGACACAGAGCCGATAAACAGGGCCAGTGCCCCCAGCAGCAGCTTCTTCTGGTTGGCAAAGCTCTTTTTCAGCAGCTCCTCATATTTGGCAACCGCCCTTTCCTCCAGCCGGTCCATAAATTCCCAAAGCCTTTTCTTGGAAGGGTGATAGCCCTTGCGATAAAACTTTGAGGCCAGCATCGGCGTCAGCGTAAAGGACACAAACAGGGAAAACATGCCTGCAAACACAATGGTAAGACCGAACTGACGGAAGAACTGCCCCGTCATGCCGGACATAAAGGCAATAGGCAGGAAGGTCACCGCATCACACAGGGTAATGGCCACCGCCGCCATGCCAATTTCCATACGGCCGTTTTCCGCCGCATCATCAGGGGACTCACCCATTTTCAGGTGGCGGATAATATTTTCCAGTACCACCACGGAGTCATCCACCAGAATACCAATACACAGGGTCATACCCATAAGGGACATCATGTTGAAGGTAAAACCCGCCGAATACATTACAAAAAAGGTAGCCACCAAGGAGGTTGGAATAGCCACCATAACCGCTGCCATGGACCGCCAGCCCCTGAGGAACAAAAACAGCACCAGACCGGTGGTAATAAGACCCTCCACCAGTGTTCCCAAGGTATTGTTCAAGGAATTGCGGACATAATCCGCATCATTGCTGGTCACCGTAAACTGATAATCCGGATTATCCCGCCTGATGACTGCCAGCTTTCTTTCGATGTTATCCGCAGTTTCCACCACATTGGCATCACTGTTTTTGTAGATAAGCATCATTACCGAGGACTCACCGTTGAATTCGCCATAACGGTTTACCCGTGCGTTCTGATGGCGTACTGAAGCCACAGAAGTCAAGGGAATCTGTGCCCTGTCGGCATTCTGCACAAAAATATGCTCAATATCTGATGCCTTCTCGTACTGGGCCACTGCCCGCACATCAGACTTGTATTTATCCGTATAGATGGTGCCGGATGGCAGCAGCTTATTTTCATTTCTGATGGCCGCTACAATGTCATTAAGATTCAGCTTGTAGGCCGCCATCTTGTCCTTGTCCACCTCGACGGCAATCTCTTTGTCCAGCCCGCCGAAAACCTCTATCTCCGACACGCCGCCGGCCTGCTGGAGCTCATCGGCAAAGACCTTGTCCACCTTGGAATACATATCCGACATGGAATGCTCCGAGGTTACCGCCACCTCAACTATTGGCTCGTCATTGTCATCACGCTTGATGACCACCGGCTCATCCGCCTCATCCGGCAGATTATAGCGTATGGCCTCCACCTTCTTGGTGGCATCTATGGCAGCACTGTCCGCATTGGCATCAAATTCCAGCTCCACCGTCACCCGGGCCCGCTCATATTGGGCCGTTGACTGGATATTCTTCACGTTGGACAGGGAGGACAGAGCCTCCTCCACCGGCTTTACCACCTGCTGCTCCACGGACTCCGCACTGGCCCCCGGATAGCGCACCATTACCGTGATATAAGGAGTATTGACCGCCGGCAGCAGCTCCACCCCGATGCGGATAAAGCTGAACAGCCCCAGCACCACAAAGAGGCAGACGATCATGGAAATACCCACCGGCCGCTTAATGGAAAGTCTTGTAATGTTCATCAATTTCCATCACCTGCTTCGTCCGATGATTCCAATGTCACCCTGCCACCATGCTTCAAGCGGTCAATGCTGGAAACAGCCACAATATCCCCTTCATTTATGCCGGAGAGGATTTCCACCTCGGCATCATTGATAAGTCCTATGGTAATTTCCCGTTCCTCCACGGTTTCCGTGTCCCCGTTGTACACAAATACAGTGGTTCTGCCATTCTTCGTCAAAAGGGCATCCTTAGGTGCAAAGAGAGTATCCCTGCGCTGCAAAATATCTACAGAGGTTCTGGCAAATAAGCCTGCCTTTATATCCCCTTTGGCAACATCCAAGGATATGCGGACAGAATAAGCCTTGGTATCGTCACTCATGGCAGGGCTTACATATACCACCTTGCCCTGATAGGTATTGCCCATGGCATCAATGGTCACTGACACAGGCATGCCGGTGGTCAGCAGTGCCGCATCATTCTCTGAAATAGAGCAGTCCACATACAGATGGCTGTTGTCCACCAGGGTCAGCACCTTGCTGCCGGCGGTGAGATAGCTTCCCACCTCCACATCACGGAAGCCAATGACACCACCCCGTGGTGCCCGGATAAACATATCCTCCCGCTGCTTGCGGAGAGCATCCACACTATAGGCGTTCTTACGGGCGTTGTAGAGCTTGGAGCGGACACTGGCCGGAGAGGTTCCCGTATTCTGGTCCATCAGGGCATCGTATTCTGCCTTGGCCGTCACATAGACATTTCTGGCATTTTCCAGCTGGTCAAGGGAAATGGCCCCGATATTATACAGATACTGCTGCCGCTCGTAGTGGCTTTTCTGTATTTCGTAGGCCGCACCCGCCTTGGCAAACTTGGCATTGTAGGAAGCCTCCTCAGTTTCACTGTCTGCCAGGGCAGCCTCAGCTGCTGCCTCACCCTGCAAAATGGCAATATCCAGATCCACAGTGTCCTGGGCCACCAGAATATCTCCCTCTGCCACCTGGTCACCCAGCTTGACATTGACCGCCGTAACCCGGCCGGCATACTTCGGAGCCAGAACAATAGTGGCATCCGCCGTGGTATGGCCGGACAATACAATATGTCGCTTCATATCAGCCCGCTTCACCTGATAGGTGGCGATTTTTGGCAGCGGCAGCTCCGGCTTTCTGCCCTTGTCACCGCCCTTTACAAACACAAAATAGCCCAATATAAATACCAGCAGCAGGCACACTGCTCCTGCCACCCGAAACTTTTTATCCTTCTTTAATTTTGACCAATCGTGGCGCATTACCTACCTCCACACCAGCAATATATTTAAATTTTTAATTTTTCAGAGAATTTTTAGTATATCTGCGATATAATATACTTATACATTATATTTTAGTCTACAAATGTTTTTTTGACTATTATTTTATTAGTGAAAGGTGGTTTTTATTAATGTTTTCAGTTGAATTTAAGCCGGGCATTTATTGGGTTGGTTCCATGGACTATTCCATGCGCAGCTTCCACGGCTACAGCACAGACCGCGGCTCTACCTACAATGCCTACCTCATTATTGATGACAAAATAACCCTTATTGATACCGTAAAGGCACCATTCTGCATGGAAATGTTTGGCCGCCTCAGAACTGTTATTGACCCGGCCAAGATTGATTATATCGTGTCCAACCACGTAGAGCCGGACCACTCCGGCGGTATTCCATTTATGATGCAGCATTGCCCTAATGCCAAAATCGTCACCAGCGACCCTAACGGCCTCAAGGGACTCACCGGCCGCTATGGTGAGCGGGATTACATCGCCGTAAAGGCCGGCGATACCCTGTCTCTGGGCAAGCGCACCCTGACCTTCGTGCCTACTCCTATGCTCCACTGGCCAGACAGCATGGTTACCTACTGTCCGGAGGAGGAGCTGTTGTTTGCCAATGATGCCTTTGGCCAGCATTTGGCCACCACAGCCCGTTTCGATGATGAAACCGACCTGCACGAGGTTATGCATCAGGCCAAGAAGTATTATGCCAACATTCTCATGCCATTTGGCATGCAGGCCACCAAGGCCATTGAAGCCCTCAGCGGTCTCAAGATCAGCATGATAGCCACCGGCCACGGTGTTTCCTGGCGCAAGCATATTCCGGAAATCATCCAGGCCTACAAGGACTGGAGCACCTTCAAGAAAACCGACAAGGCTGTTGTAGTCTTTGATACCATGTGGCACACCACAGAAATTATGGCCAAGAACGTGGCCGATGCCTTCCACAAGGCCGGCATTGAGCCAAAGCTCTTTGACCTTAGATGTGACCATATTTCCGATGTAATGACGGAGCTGCTGGATGCCAAATACATCGCCGTAGGCTCCCCTACCATCAACAACCAGATGATGCCATCCGTAGCCGCTTTCTTCTGCTACATGAAGGGCCTGGCACCAAAGGGCCTTAAGGGCTTTGCCTTCGGCTCCTACGGCTGGGGCGGCCAGAGCATTCCACAGGTGGAAGAAGCACTGAAGGACTGCAAGGTAGAAATCGTCCTTGACCAGCAGAAGATCCAGAACACCCCTAACCCAGCCTTCCTAAAGGGCCTGCAGGAAAATGTGGTAAATCTGGTAAAAGGATAAGTTGAATCAATAAAAAAACTGTTGCATAAATTTTTATGCAACAGTTTTTTATTTGTGTTTATATTCTTAGAAGGTATAAACTGTGCTTATGCTGCCCATGACGCCCTGCTTCTTGCCCGCATAGGCGGTGAGATTCAGGTCTACGCCCCATGGGGTATCAGCAGTTGGCTTGATAAATGCGCCGATTTCGCCGCGGATTCTGCCGCCGCCAATGTCAGCACCACGGATGTCGAGACCGTTTACAGTGCCATAGGCCCTGCCGCACATCTCATACTCATAGGCCAGACCGCCGTAGAAGCTCCACTGATCGTCCCTCTTTTCGGTGTAGCGTGCCCCTACCCGCAGCAGGCTGCTGGTAATGTCGTCAAGTCTGTAGTCAGCGCCAGCCACCGTAAAGTCGGTACCATTTCTGTGGTTGTAGAAATACTTGGCATAGACATCCAGTACGGTGTGTCTGTCAAGCTTCAGCTCACGGCCCACACCAACATGGAAGCCATAATAGCCGGTGTCGGTGTTGTAGCTGTAGGCATTGCCCATGTTATCCCTAAGGAGACCGTTGGCATCCTCATGAACAGTACCGGCACGGAGGCTGCCCTCCACATAGAGGCCCTTAGGAGTATACCACTTGGCCAGGAGACCGCCGCCGGTATAACGGGTGCTTCCGTCGCCACGCTGTGCTGCATCGTTATAGGTGGTGTAGTTGCCGTTTCCATACTCGAAGAAGGCACCATACTCAAAGGTGGAGTGCTTCTTCACGTTCTTGTGGCCCAGAGCCAGGATGGCATTCCAGGTGCTTACATCAATATGGCTGCCGGTTTCCTGGGTCAGCTTGCCGCCACCCAGCTTGGCAAAGGTCGCAAGACCGTCCTTGCCGGTGTTTTCCGGCAATGCCAGACCATCAACTGCAGAACCGATGTAGTCATTACCTACATTCAAGGTGGTCATGGTAGCCTCGGCACCCATCAGGGTGTTGTGGGTCTGCTCAGTGGCCCTTACACTCTTTACGTTGTAAACCACATTGTTATTTTCATCAAGGGCAACCTTGCCAGTACCCTCTACTGCTATGCCAATGGTAAAGTCAGAATCCTCATTGACATTGACAGCCTTGTTGGTTACCGCACTCTGGTCAAGGAGAGTCATGGTATCGTCCTTGGCCACTACCTTGACGCCTGTAAATTCCACGTTCTTGGCAGATACAGTGGTCATGGAGAGGTCACTGTTTGTGTCATCAGTAACGGTAACAGCTGCCTTGGACTTGCTCCAAGGAACCACGGTGAAGTTCATGGCCTCAAAGTTCTTGATGCTCTTTACCTTCTGTTCGCCGCCAGTCCATGGAGTACCGCTGTAGCCAATATTCAGGGTATTGCCGTTGTACTGCAGGTTGCCGCCGAAGATGCCGGTATTGGAAACATCTGCGGTACCAAAGAGATTAACTGTATTGTTCTGGGTGGTGCCGCTTACACTGTAGCCACCATATACGCCGCCGTCAATGGTTACGCCCAGGGTTTCAGAAGTAATGGTATTGCCGGTTACGGTGCCACCGCCAAGATTTACGGTGTTGTTGTCAGCAGTGGAGGTTCCGCCATAGCCACCGATAACGCTGCCCTTTACTTCGCCTCCCAGTACATTAACTGTATTATTGGTAGCAGTAGAAGTTGCAAAGCCGCCGATAACGTGCTCAGTTACGCCACCCTTCAGCAGGGATACACTGTTGCTTACCGCCTCGTCACAGCCGCCGCCGATAATACCAAGAACGGTACCATCGTGGAAGTAAACCAGATCGTTGGAGGAACGGATCTTGCTCTTGCCGCCGTAGACGTAATCATCAACAGTAGCTTTCTTTACGGTAACTACGTTGCCGTCAGCAGTGCCGTTTTCACTGTAGCCGCCGTAAACTGCACCCTTAACTTTAACATCACCGTCAAGGGTTACATTGTTGGAAGCTGCCACACCGGTGCCATCGGTCTTGCCGCCGTATACGCTGCCGCCTACACTGCCGCCGGATACAGATGCCTCATTGGTGGAAACAGCACCTTCCTTGCTGTAGCCACCCATTACGCTGCCACCAACATTGCTGTTGGTAACATTAACAGTATTCTGTACAGAAGTACCGCTTTCACTCTGGCCGCCGACCACGGAACCGCCTACAGTACTTCCCTCAACAGTTGCCTTGTTTTCAGAGGAAGTGCCGCTGCCGGTCTTGCCGCCAATTACATCCTTATCTACCTTGCTTCCGCCAGTTACAGTGGCCTCGTTCTTGCTGGTGTTGCCGCTGGTACTCTGGCCGCCGACTACGGAACCGCCAACCTCGCTGCCGCCTTCTACAGTAGCCTTGTTTTCGGAGGAAGTGCCGCTGTTGGTCTTGCCACCGGTAACATCACCGGTAACCTTGCTCTTGCCACTGACCTTGGTTTCGTTCTTGCCGGTATTGCCGCTTTCACTCTGACCGCCAGTAACATTACCGCCTACAGTACTTCCATCAACAGTTGCCTTGTTTTCATTGGAAGTGCCCTTGCCCTCGTTCTGGCCGCCGATTACATCCTTCTCTACCTTGCTGCCGCCAGTTACAGTGGTTTCATTCTGGTTGGTATCGCCATTCTTGCTATGGCCGCCAACTACGTTGCCGCCTATCTCGCTGCCGCCGGATACAGTAGTCTTGTTTTCGTTGGAAGTGCCGTCACCGTTGGACTTACCACCGGTAACATCACCGCCCACCTTGCTGCCTTCAGTAACGGTGGTTTCGTTCTTGTTGGCATTGCCCTTTTCACTCTGGCCGCCGGTTACGTCACCATCTACCTGGCTCTTGCCTTCTACAGTGGTTTCATTGTCTGTGGAGTCGCCGTTGCCGCCGGAACGGCCGCCAGTTACGTTACCGCCAATCTTGCTGCCGTTCTTGATGTCAACCTTGTTTTCCTTGGTTTCGCCGTCGCCATCAGTCTTGCCGCCGTTTACATCGCCGCCGACTTCAGTGCCATCCAACGTGGTCTCATTGCCCTTGGAGCCGCCGCTGCCACCAGAGTGGCCACCGTTCACATCGCCGCCGACCTTACTGCCAGTCAGGATCACGTGGTTTTCTTCGGTATTGCCGCTGCCACCGGTCTTGCCGCCGTTTACATCACCATCCACTGTGCTGCCTTCCACCGTGGTCGTGTTGCCCTTGGAGCCGCCATGGCCACCGAGGGTTTCACCACCGGTTACGGTGCCGTGGATTGTACCTCTCTTGATAATGACCTCGTTTTCCTCGGTGTTGCCGGTATCGCTCTGGCCACCGTTGGCATCACCGTCTATTTCACTGTCTTCCACATTCAGCTTGTTCTTGTTGGCATTGCCGTTCTCACTGGTACCACCGTTGGCATCACCGCCGGTGCCGTCATCGTTCTTCTGAATATGGGAGTTTTTAACCTTGGTTTCATTATCCTTGGCCTCGCCGTCACCTTCGGCCTTGCCGCCCGGAACATCGCCCTTATGAGGATTTTCGCCGTCTATTGTGGTCTCAACCTTCACGGCCTCCACAGGTGCCACCTGCTCATCAACGCCGCGGTCAACCACATACATCAGGCTCTTCGTAGCACTGTCCCAATAAGCATGGCCCTTGCCGGTCTTGCCGTTGTCCAGGGTAAAGATGCCCGCACGGGTCTTGTTGACGCTGTCACCAAAGTTGGATACCAGCTTCATGGTATCACCCTTGTTGAGAGCGCTTACCCCTGTAAAGAATACATTTTCTGCATTTACAAAGGCATCACTGTAAGCGATTTCTGTATTTGGACGGGCATAGGTGCTGTTCCAGCCCAGCTTGCCAACGTTAAGGTCAGAGGCCTTGTTGGAGGATACTGTGTAGAGTACATTGCCGCCGGTGGCGGATACATTGCCCGTCACTGCCCCCTTGACGGTCAGACCCGGATTGGCTGTGTAGGTGTAATTCAGCTTGCCAGTATCCTGGGCCCCAATATTATTCAAAGTATTATTGGCCTTCACCAGTGTCATGGAATCATTGGCAGCTGCCGTCTTTTTCTGGTCATCGGTCATGGTTACACCAAAGCCGGATTTATCCAGAGTCTTTACATTGGAGAAGTTGTACATGGCAGAGCTTTTATCCACCAGCACTGCATCCTTGTTATAGGTGACCTTACCCAGCCCGATAGTGTCTATGTAGGCCGCTCCTACGCTATACTGGAGAGCCGTACCGTCATTGCTGGCCTGGACGCCCTTGGCCTGCTTGCCGGATATGGTGATATTTTTCTCGGTTTCGCTGTAGGCAGCACTTGGCTGGTACTTTATGCTGTCATCAATTTTGGCACCAGTAAAGAAGCCCGCTGTATTACGGGTGAGAATATCATAATCGCCTACAGCTGTAGGAGTTTTAAAGCCGCTGCCAGTAACGGCAATAATACCGCTGTCGAGTTTTCCCCAAGTGCTATTCACAGTACCAGTGCTGGAACCGTCCCACTTGGAAATATCTACAGTTTCAAGAGTCTTGCTGGTTACAGCATATTGAACTATGCCGTCACCTGTAGTAACGTCACCCTTCAATGTACCAGTAAGGTTTGCTGCATTATTTATGCCATGGCTAATCTTCTGGCTTACTGGGGAGCCCTTTACTTTAAGGTTTGCTGCAAGTCCATTGGCATTGGTAAGCAGCCCCCAATGATCCCCAGCGGTAACATCATTGACGGAAGTAGCTCCATCAAAAGTAAACGTCAACTTCGATGCGTCTACGCCATTGTTTCCGACATTATTGAATGTATAGCCTGTGCCTGTAATGTTGCGGCCAGTGCCCCATTTCATTTCACCCAGGGTGATGGCATCTACAGCCATGGACTCGGCATAATATTTCAGGGTTGCACCGCTGTCTTCCGCCTTAATACCGCCGGTTTTGCTGCCAGCCAGAGTTACGCCATTTTGGGTATCGTCAGTAACCCGCTCACCGCTTTTGTAAGCCTTGGACCCGGATACGGTGCCGAAAGTGTTTGCCCCCAAGTTGTTAAAGAGGGTTTTATCTGCCGCCAGGGAAGCAAAATTCCCTGTCTCCACCGCTATGTTGGTGCCTGTCCAGCTGGTAGGAAGATTCATATTTTGCGTACCCGTCCAGCCATTAAGGTTCATGCTGCTAATGGTACCGCCAGTAATGGTATATTTTACATTTGTGCCGTTAGCTGTATTTTCCAACGATACATTACCAGTACCAGTGCCCTTATAGACAATATTATTGTCGGTAAACTCAGCAGCTACCTTGGCATTGTTTAGCGGGGTGATGGTGTCAGAAAGATTCTTGGCACCAGTAATTAAATTGGTGGTATCATTCGGTGCATCAGCTGTCCCCGTAAAGGTCAGACCAGAAGCGTTGATATTTGTTACTCCAGCGAAGTCATAGGCTGAGATGTCTTTCCGTGGGGTATCCCATTTCATATCTCCCAAGGAAACAGTATTCACATCAAATTTTTCAGCATAATAAGTCAGCTTTTTGCCGCTGTCCTCGGCCTTTACACCGCCAGCTCTGTTGCCGCTCAGAGTAACCCCATTGACCGTATCATCGAAGGTGCCAGCATCTGTATATTTGATTGAAGCGTCAATGTTAGCATTACTGAACAGGTCTTGCGTTGAAGTAAGAATAACCTTGTACTGTCCTGGGTCAAGGCCAGGCTTGGAAAAGTTTCCTTCCACAGATACACCGCCATCTTTTTTCAGCCAGGTTGATGGCAATGGAGTAGTACTCGTGTTTTTATTCCAGCCTAAAAGATCAACACTATCCAGTGTCACACTTGAAACCGTGAAGTTAACAGCATTTGTCGCCGCTACAGCCTTTCCTGTGGCTGTGGCGTTATATTTAATGCCGTATGCATCGGTATTTTCAATAGCAATGTTTTTATTAGTGTTAGTCGTGATTGGATTATTGCTATTCAAGCCACTTGCATTAAGCAGTGTTCTGGTACCGTTCTCTATCAATGTATCAGTTTTACCAAAGGCAAGGTTTGTGTCATTGATGGTGGTTCCGGAATTACCACCGACGAACTTGTAACCAGTAGGTGTGGCGGTGGTGCCCCAGGTCATGGTGCCAAGGTTAGCCGTGGTTACTTCCTTTGTCTCGGCGTAGTAAGTGAGCTTTGCGTTCGCCTTGGTGTCGTCGGCTTCCACCTTAACACCACCCATTTTATCGCCGCTAAGGGTCACGCCAGTTGTTCCTATGGCATCGGAAAAATCACCTTTATCACCATACGCGATTTCGGTAGGAATACTTGCACCAGCAAAAATCCCCGCGTCTCCGGTCAGAATAGTGGCCTTGCCAGTCCCCACAGCAGTTTTTGCTGCATCACTAATAGTGCCGCTAACTGTTACAGCTGACGAGCCTCTCGTCCAGTTGGTAAGGGTAGTACTATCTGTGGTGCCGTTCCAGTTCGACAGATTAACAGTTTTAAGCTCATTAGTGATATTGTAATCAATTTTTTGCTTGTAAGTACCGTAGGTAGTAGTGACTTCAGTAAGATTGACGGTATGGGTACTTATATGACCCAACTTCACGCCATTATCAATAGAATCAGCATTATTTCCCGTAGCATTTATTGTTCTAATCGTTTTACGGTCTGTGGTCAAATAACCACCTGATTTCACAGTACCACTGTCATCTCTATACGTTAATACTATATTATCTGTAAAACGTCCATTTCCGGAGGTGATTTTAAAAAGTGTCATGGTACCAGCACTCATTTTGTCATTCCAAAGAGTACTATTGTTATTTTCACCAGCAATATTTAATTGTGTTGGTGACTCTATACCAGAACCACTAAGTATCGTTTCACCGTTTTTAAAAGTAAAGTTATTTTTTGTGGCAAACACATCAAAGCCGTCAATCACACCGTTTACATCATTACCTTTGGCATTACCAGCCAGATATAATATATTAGGATGACCGGCTTCACCACTGGTCACATTAGTATTTTGCATTCCACCATAAAGGTTGCCGGATATTTGTGCTGTTCCCTGAAGGGTTACACTATTGTTATACGCATTCTGACCACTGCCAGCTCTGCCGCCAATCACATTTCCTCCTATTATTACTGGTGCAGTCGTGGTCCCCCCGAGAGTTACACTGTTAGCACAGGCATCGCCTTCCCCGGAATAGCCCCCATAAACATTAGAAATTCCTGTGCCGCTGGTAATATTAACAGTATTATTATTTGCACTGCCGCCTACTGTATAGGCACCACCAACATCACCGTATGAACTACTAGAGGTGTTTAAATTTCCCCCCGAAATATAAACATGTTGGTTTGAAGCACTGGCATAACTAGTGCCAGCAGTAGGAGTTTTAAAATAATAAGCACCCCATACACTCCCTACAGTTCCACTTTTGTGATTTACCGTAAATTCAGTACTAATTCCTGAAGGACTATTAACGCCATACTTACCAGTCAATATATAGGTCCGATAGGCATTAAAAGCAGAGGTACTGGTGACATTGAAAGTCATACTATCATTCGCATTCGGTGTACCATTATAATAAATAATATCCTTGCCTTGAGTAGACACGTTATCTGCTTTTCCATAAAAATTACCATTATTATCAATGCCGGAATCAGTCGCTGCCTCGGCCACAGGCCCCAAAAGGCTCCCGCCGCCCAATATAAGTGCCGTCAATATAAGACGGGTCAATTCCTGCTTGCTTTTCTTGTTTTTCATATTACTCCCCTCCCTGGGCTATTTACCGCTCAAAAACACAAAAAGCCTCCCCCCAGGCCGCCGGCAAGCCGCAAAGACTCACCAGCCTCCTGAGAGAAGGCTTATTTACATTATTATTCACTTGTGTATAAGTATCTATATTTAACGGACAGTTGTCCCCCCCGTAAGGACAGTTCTAGACACAAAAAAACCGCCCTGCACGTTGGTTGTCAATAGCTTCTGCGCTTTCATGCCCTGTCACTCCTTTCGGGGTAAAATTGTAGATACCTATTTGTGTACCTCTTCGCCAAAAAAACTGAAAATCCTGCAAAGTTAAAAAAGATTTTTGTGAAGGCGTTCAAAACACAAAAAAACTGCCGCATAAATATATGCGGCAGCAGTGGATATAGTACGTTATATCATTGATATGTATTTTTCCTGCTCTCTGCGGGAATCCCCAGAATCTCCATGGCCCGCTGAAGGGATACTCCTAAATTTGTCATAACATTGCGAATAGAGGTCAATTGTGCATCCGCACGGCCTTCATTACGGGCATCGTTTTTCATATCTTCTATTGCTTTGCACATATTAATCTTCTCCTTTCCTTCGGAAAGCTTAAGCTCAACATTGGCACATTCTCCCTTCACCAGCAAAACAATATCCATTAAACAAGTCGGCAAAACGAGCCGGATTTCCCATGTAGCTCTTTGTAATGGAATCCTTGTTACCCAAAATAATACCCCATTTCTTATGATTATAGCATATGAAATATGTGAACATCATATAATATAATTTATATATTAATATCTATATGCCAATACCGTTAATTATTTTTCTAAAATTATATTATTATTTTAAATAATTACTGTCAAATATTTTATTTTTTTAGTTTAGTCAAATATACAAAAAGGATGTTCTTAAACAAAAAAAGAGCTGTGAGAGGAAGCCACGGGGGCTTCGGACACACAACTCTTTTAGTTTGTCTTTATCTAAAGCAATGCTTACTCAGCAGCTGCTTCTGCTTCGGCTTCTGCCTCTACAGTCTGCTCTGGTTCATCTTCGTAAACCACCTTGATGTTACGATAGCAGCTCATGCCGGTACCAGCCGGAATCAGCTTACCAATGATAACATTTTCCTTCAGACCGAGGAGAGGGTCAACCTTGCCCTTGATAGCAGCATCGGTCAGGACACGGGTAGTCTCCTGGAAGGATGCAGCGGACAGGAAGGAATCAGTTGCCAGTGCTGCCTTGGTGATACCAAGGAGAATTGGCTTGGCCACTGCTGGCTCCTTGCCCTCGGCAATAGCCTTGGTATTGGCTGCCTCGAAGCTGTTGATGTCAACATACTCGCCCGGCAGGAAGTCGGTGCCGCCATAAGCCTCGATACGAACCTTGTGGAGCATCTGACGAACCATAACCTCGATATGCTTATCGTTGATACCAACACCCTGCTGCTTGTAAACCTTCTGAACCTCATAAACCAGATAGTTCTGAGTTTCCTTCAGGCCGCAGACACGGAGAATATCATGTGGGTTGATGGAACCCTCGGTGAGCTTGTCACCAGGCATGATATGGTCGCCATCCTTGGTAGCAAGGCGGGAGTTGAACGGCAGAACGTATTCCTTGGCCTTCTCCTTGCCTTCCTTAGGAGTGATGGTAACAGTGAAGATTTTATCCTTCTCGGTAACAGAAACGTCACCCTCGATTTCAGCAATGATTGCATTGTGCTTAGGCTTACGTGCCTCGAACAATTCCTCGACACGTGGCAGACCCTGGGTAATATCGTCGCCGCCTGCGACACCACCGGAGTGGAATGTACGCATGGTCAGCTGGGTACCAGGCTCACCGATGGACTGGGCAGCGATAATACCAACTGCCTCACCCACGTTAACCTTGGTTGCGTTAGCCAGGTCACGGCCATAGCACTTGATGCAGACACCGTACTGAGACTTACAGGTCAGTACGCTGCGGATGGAAACCTTGTTGCGGACCTTAACGATCTCGTCAGCCAGCTTCTCATCAATATCATCATTGATGGAAGCGATCTTCTCGCCGGTCTCAGGGTTGATAATATCCTCAGCCAGTACGCGGCCAACGATACGGTCCTTGAGAGGCTCGATAACGCCGCTGCCCTCAACAATAGCTTCAACCTCAATACCACGGATGTTATTGTTGCGAACCTTAACCTCCTTGGCATCGCTGGAGAGAACTGCCTCAATGTATTCCTCGGTGAGAGGTACACCGGCAGGGATAATCTCATTGCCCTTGCTATCAACAACAGCGGCAGTGGTATCCTTGCCCATCATCTCTGCTACCATAGCGGACTTGATGGACTTTCTGATGTTCTCATCAGGAGCACCCAGCTTAACGGTGTCAGTAGCTGCAGCATTGGTAATGGCTGCATCGCTGTTGGAGGAAGAACCACGGAGAGTAATCTCAGCCACACCGGCCTCGCCGATGGTCTTGAGAATTTCCTCGTCCAGGGTTACACCCTTCTCCACGATAACCTCAGCAGTTTCAGGGCTGAGGACATCGGAGGCCAAAATACGGCCCGCGAGAGTCTCCTTAAGCTGTTCAACAGCTGCTGCTGCGGACTCAGCCAGCTTAGCACGCTCACGGATGAGGTTAATGCCTACAACGTCGCAGTCCTCCTCACGAACGATAACGTCCTGAGCAACGTCAACCAGACGACGGGTAAGGTAACCGGAGTCAGCGGTTCTAAGTGCAGTATCCGCCAAACCCTTTCTGGCACCATGGGAAGAAATGAAGTAATCGGATACGGACAGACCCTCACGGAAGTTTGCGGTAATTGGAATTTCGATGGTCTTACCGGATGGATCAGCCATCAGACCACGCATACCGGCAAGCTGACGCATCTGGGACTTGTTACCGCGGGCACCGGAGTCAGCCATCATGTAGATTGGGTTAAATGGCTCGTTGTCTGCATAGTTGTCATACATTGCATCGGCAACCAGGTTGGTGGCGTCATCCCAAACCTTGCAGACCTTCTTGTAACGCTCCTCATCACTGATGAGACCGCGCTCGAACTGACGCTGGGTCTTCTTAACCTTAGCCTCTGCCTCATCCAGCAGGGACTGCTTCTTCTCAGGAACCTTGATATCAGAGATAGCAACGGTCATACCTGCGATACAAGCATAGTGGTAACCCAGATTCTTAACATTATCGATAACAACAGCAGTCTCGCTGGCGCCAAGAGTCTTGAAGCAGATGTCTACCAGCTTGCCCAGCTGTTTCTTGTTCATGAGCATACCAAGGGACCACTCGCCGGTCTTCTTGTCCTGGCTGAACTGACGTACAGCCTTTGGCAGGGTCTCATTGAAAATCATACGGCCAAGGGAGGTACGAACAAGGCCATAATCCTTGACTACGTTACCATCCTCGTCCACGTCCTTCATGCGAACCTTAATCTCAGCCTGGATATCCAGCTCCTGATGCTGGTAAGCCAGCAGGGCCTCGTTGATACCAGTGAAGATTTTGCCCTCGCCTACGATAGGTCTGCCCTGGCTGGAATTTCTTACAGCGGTCAGATAGTAGGAGCCCAGAACCATATCCTGGGAAGGAACGATGATAGGGCCACCATCCTTAGGAGCAAGGATGTGGTTGGCTGCCAGCATCAGTACACGGGCCTCAGCCTGTGCCTCAGCAGACAGTGGGAGATGGATAGCCATCTGGTCACCATCGAAGTCGGCGTTGTACGCAGTACATGCCAATGGATGCAGCTTCAGGGCACGGCCCTCGGTGAGAACCGGCTCGAAGGCCTGAATACCAAGACGATGCAGTGTTGGTGCACGGTTCAGAAGAACTGGATGCTCCTTGATTACGCCTTCCAGTACATCCCAAACCTCGTCCTTGGCACGCTCAACCATGCGCTTTGCGGACTTGATGTTGTGGGCAATACCATCGGAAACCAGACGCTTCATAACGAATGGCTTAAAGAGCTCCAGAGCCATCTCCTTAGGGAGACCGCACTGATGGAGCTTCAGCTCAGGACCTACTACGATAACGGAACGACCGGAATAGTCTACACGCTTACCAAGGAGGTTCTGACGGAAACGGCCCTGCTTACCCTTGAGCATATCGGACAAGGACTTCAGTGGGCGGTTGCCAGGACCGGTAACAGGACGGCCACGACGACCATTATCAATGAGGGCGTCAACGGCTTCCTGAAGCATACGCTTCTCGTTACGGACAATAATATCTGGTGCATGAAGCTCCAAGAGGCGCTTCAGACGGTTATTTCTGTTAATTACACGACGATAAAGGTCGTTGAGGTCGGAGGTAGCAAAACGGCCACCATCCAGCTGTACCATTGGGCGCAGCTCTGGCGGAATAACCGGAACTACATCCATAATCATCCAGGATGGCTTGTTGCCGGACTTACGGAATGCCTCAACAACCTCCAGACGACGGATAGCCTTCAGACGACGCTGCTGGCTGGTTACAGTCTTCAGCTCGTTGGTCAGCTCCTGATGCAGCAGGTCGAGACGGCTGATAATGCCTTCCTCCGGCTTCTGCTGGTCCTCAGGCAGGTCTGCTTCCATTTCCACAAGCAGCTCCTTGATAGCCTCAGCACCCATGCCAACCTTGAAAGCGGCGGAGGAATACTTGCTGCGATACTCGCTGTACTCCTTCTCGCTCAAGAGCTGCTTCTTGCTGAGCTCAGTGGTGCCCGGGTCGATTACGATATAGGAAGCGAAGTATAAAACCTTCTCCAGTGCTCTAGGAGCAATATCCAATACAAGACCCAAACGGCTAGGGATACCCTTAAAGTACCAGATGTGAGATACAGGAGCAGCCAGCTCAATGTGGCCCATTCTCTCACGACGAACCTTGGCACGGGTAACCTCAACGCCGCAACGCTCGCAGACAGTTCCCTTATGACGAATTCTCTTATATTTACCGCAATGGCATTCCCAGTCACGGGTTGGTCCAAAGATACGCTCACAGAACAGGCCGGCGGTCTCTGGCTTTAAAGTACGGTAGTTAATAGTTTCTGGCTTGGTAACCTCACCATAAGACCACTCTCTGATCTTATCAGGGGAAGCCAGACCTATACGCATTGAATCAAAATTATTGACATCCAACAAGGGCGTGTCACTCCCTTCCATTATTCATTGTCAAAATTATCGGCATTAACGTCAACGATCAAGTCAGTATCGGAATAGTCATCCCCTGCTTCACCATCATCCTCCACATAATCATCGGAAGGTGCTGGGGCATTGCCGGAATCATCTACACCATTTACATCAACATCCAGCTCATTGGCTGCATCTCTGATGTCTTCCTCATCGTCCTGAACCATAATCTCGTTGGCATTCTCATCCTGAACCTTGATATCCAGACCGATACTCTGGAGCTCCTTGATGAGAACCTTGAAGGACTCTGGTACACCCGGCTCAGGGATATTCTCACCCTTAACAATGGACTCATAGGTCTTAACACGGCCCACAACATCATCGGACTTAACAGTCAGAATCTCCTGCAGGGTGTAAGCAGCACCATAAGCCTCCAGTGCCCAAACCTCCATCTCACCGAAACGCTGACCACCGAACTGTGCCTTACCACCCAATGGCTGCTGGGTAACTAAGGAGTAAGGACCAACGGAACGGGCATGAATCTTGTCATCTACCAGATGATGCAGCTTCAGCATGTATACGCAGCCAACGGTAACCTTGTTCTTGAAAGGCTCACCGGTACGGCCATCGTAGAGAACGGTCTTGGCGTCCTCATCCATGCCGGAAGCACGAATAGTATCAAATACGTCCTTCTCACGGGCGCCGTCGAATACTGGAGTTGCAATATGAACACCAGCCTTGTCGGACTTAGGCATACCGTACTTGTCAAAGTCGTAGCCAATTGCACGGAGACGCTTCTCAACAGTAGGGTCGCCGTTCTTGATCTGAGTACCGATATTTCTGACAGCCATACCCAGATGAGTCTCCAGAATCTGACCAATGTTCATACGGGAAGGTACGCCCAATGGGTTCAGAACTACATCTACTGGAGTACCGTCTGGCAGGAATGGCATATCCTCCTCGCGCATGATACGGGAAACTACACCCTTGTTACCATGACGACCGGACATCTTATCACCCACGGAAATCTTACGCTTCTGGGCAATGTATACGCGAACCATGTTGTTTACGCCAGGGTTCAGCTCGTCGTTGTTCTCACGGCTGTATACCTTAACGTCAACAATCTTACCAGCTTCACCATGAGGAACTCTCAGGGAAGTATCGCGGACCTCGCGGGCCTTCTCACCAAAGATGGCACGGAGGAGACGCTCCTCTGCGGACAGCTCGGTTTCTCCCTTTGGAGTAACCTTACCAACCAGAATATCACCGGTTCTTACTTCAGCACCGATGCGGATAATACCGTTTTCATCCAAATCCTTCAGATTTTCCTCGGAAACATTTGGAATGTCGCGGGTAATTTCCTCTGGTCCCAGCTTGGTATCACGGGCCTCGCAGTCATATTCCTCAATGTGAATGGAAGTATAAATATCTCTCTTGACAAGGTTTTCACTAAGAAGAATAGCATCCTCGTAGTTATAGCCTTCCCAAGGCATGTATGCAACGATAATGTTGTAACCAAGTGCCAGCTCACCGTGGTCAGTAGCAGGACCGTCAGCGATAGGCTGCTTGGCCTCTACCACGTCACCCTTAAATACGATAGGGAGCTGGTTAATGCAGGTACCCTGGTTGGAACGCATGAACTTCTGGAGCTTGTACTCGTCCAGATCACCGTCCTCAGTGCGGATAACAATCTTGTCTGCACTTACGGAATCAACCACACCGGCACGCTTGGCCAGAATCATAACACCGGAGTCGCAGGCTGCCTTGTACTCCATACCGGTACCAACCAGTGGAGCCTGGGTACGGAGAAGTGGAACGGCCTGACGCTGCATGTTGGCACCCATCAGTGCGCGGTTGGCATCATCGTTTTCAAGGAATGGAATCATTGCGGTTGCAATGGAAACCACCTGCTTAGGGGATACGTCCATGTAGTCAACCTTTTCACGGCGAACCTCAGTGGTCTCCTCGTGAACACGGGCTACTACACGCTCGTTTACGAACCAGTCATTCTCATCCAATGGCTCATTGGCCTGGGCAATAACCAGAGTATCCTCAGCGTCTGCAGTGATGTACTTAACATCATTGGTAACGCGCTTGTTTTCCTTGTCAATACGGCGATATGGGGTCTCCATAAAGCCATACTTGTTGATACGGGCGTAGTTGGACAGAGAACCGATCAGACCGATGTTAGGACCTTCCGGGGTCTCAATAGGACACATACGACCGTAATGGGAGTTATGTACGTCTCGAACCTCGAAGCCGGCACGCTCTCTGGACAAACCACCAGGACCAAGGGCAGACAGACGACGCTTATGGGTCAGCTCTGCCAATGGGTTGTGCTGGTCCATGAACTGGGACAGCTGGGAGGAACCGAAGAACTCCTTAATAGCAGCCACTACAGGGCGGATATTAATGAGGTTCTGTACTGCGGAAATGTCCTCCTGAGTGGACATACGCTCACGAACAACACGCTCCATACGGGTAAGACCGATACGGAACTGGTTCTGCAGCAGCTCACCTACGGAACGTACACGACGGTTGCCCAGATGGTCGATATCATCAGTGCGGCCTACACCGTGCATGAGGTTCAGCAGATAGCTGATGGAAGCAATAATATCATTAACAGCGATGGTACGCTTCTTGTCAATCAGGGTTGGGGAGCAGATCATATCCAGCATATCGCCCTCATCGTTGAGCTTAACCTGGACAATGATTGCCTTGTCCTCGCCGAAAATACCCTTCTCCTGGTCATCGGAAATCTCGTCCACCAAATCCTGGGTAATCAGCTCATTAGCCGGAATAACAACCTCGCCGGTCTCCTGGTTTACCAATGGCTCAGCCAGAACCTGGCCTACCAGACGGTGCTTCCAGCCCAGCTTCTTGGTAATCTTGTGACGACCAACAGTAGCCAGATCGTAACGCTTCTTATCAAAGAACAGGCTGCGGAGCATGGAGCGGGCATTATCTACGTTGAATGGCTCGCCCTGGCGCAGTCTCTTGTAAATCTCATCAAGAGCAACCTCTTCAATGGTTCTGCCCTCTACACCCTCGGTGGCGTCACGCTCCAGGGTAGCTACGATGGCAGGGTCATTGTTAAAGAGTGCCAAAATTTCATCCTTGGTACCGAAGGACAAATCAGAGGTCAGAACATCGATGTGGTCCTCATTGCGGCCAGTCTCTGCAGCACTGGCAGTACCATCGGCAATCTGCTGATTTCTTGCGATTTCTGCCTTGTTGATGAAATCAAGGGCACGCAGGAAAACAGTTACAGGCAGCTTACGGGTTCTATCGATACGAACAGAAATTACATCGTTGGTATCAGTTTCAAGCTCAATCCAGGCACCACGGTTAGGAATAACAGTGGCGTTGAACAGGGACTTACCGGAGGAGTCAACAGTAACACCATAGTAAGCACCAGGGGAACGTACCAGCTGGCTTACGATAACACGCTCTGCACCGTTGATAACAAAGGTACCGGAGTCAGTCATCAGAGGGAAGTCACCCATGAAGATTTCACTGTCATGGAACTCACCATTTTCCTTGTTGATACGACGAACTTTCACGCGAAGAGGTGCAGAATAGGTAGCATCTCTTTCCTTGCTCTCCTCCAAGCCATACTTTGGCTCGCCCAGAGAGTAATCCAACAGTCTTAATTCAATCTTGTTCTGGAAATCAGTGATTGGGGAAATATCCTCAAAGATTTCCATAAGGCCAGCGCCCTTGGTACCCTTTTCCACGTCGCCAATAAACCATTCATAGGACTTCCTCTGAATGTCAAGAAGGTGTGGCATCTCCATAACTTCCTTGATCTTGGCATAGCTATACCTGGTTCGTTTGCCTACCGGCACAGGATGAAACATTAAGAACTTCACTCCTTAGCTAAAAAAATAACAAAAATGACAAAAAATCCGCACACGAAAAATAAACAGATTCACAACACCTCTTCATGGGCTAAAACCACACGACGCATTGCCAAATGTCCGAAGACACCTGATGAATCCATTTAATACCCCTTGCACGAACTTATTATACTTATTTTGTGCGACATAAGCCGCTGCTACAGTTATTTATTCTGTAGCAACTTATTTTACCAAGATTATCATACAGTGTCAAGAATTATACAAAAAATAACCATCCGGAGGACTAACGCGGCACGCTCGCGCTCTGTATTTTACCTAGTGGTACTAAACTCGCACTTCGCTGTCGTTTGTGTTCGTCAAGTACCAAAGTAAAAAAGGTCCGCTTATAGTCCCCCAGATGTTTCTTTCACAGTAGCTTTCGTATTATTATGTCATGATTATTTTTGTTCCAACAATGACAATATTTCTTCACAGTTGGAGTTCGCTGCCGCCGCCTTTATCTTCTGGCAAAGCTCAGCGTCTGAATCCGGAAGTCGATATCCCTCTATCTCAGCAAATACAGCATCTATGCTTTCGGCATCATTGGCTTCAGCGGATGCCTTGACTTCCTCATATACGGTGTCCATTAGCTCTGCATCTGCTTCCGGCATTTCATCTTCCACATTATTTTCCGTTTCATCTTCCACATTTTCTTCGGCGAAGACCTGGGAAAGTGGCTCCTTGAGGCTCTTGTAGGCTGATATAAATCCCTCATGATGCTGATTTATATAATCCTCATCCCCATCCTTGCCGGCGTTTTCCAGCAGTTGGGCCTCATCAGCCATGGACGATGCCCCAATAAGCCGTACAGAACTTTTCATGGCGTGTACCTGTATGGTGTAATCATTTAAATTACTATCTTTATAGAAGCCATCCAGTACCGTTGACTCCTCATCAATGGACTCATACAAAATCTTAAGCAAGGACAAATAGGATTCCGCATCACCGCTATTTTTTATACCCTTAGAAAGGTCAATCCACTCCAGTCCCACCAAAGGTGCCAAACTCTCAGGAACATTGTCCTGCTCATCTTCATCATCGGTATCAACATCATCTTCCTCGGAAATTATTAGTTTATCCCCTGGGAGATAAGCCATCAGCATATCCTCCAGCTTGCTAGGATGAATTGGCTTGGTAAGGTAATTATCAAAGCCAGCAGCAATGTACTGCTCTCTTGCACCGGATACGGCATTGGCTGTAAGACATACAGACACGGTGCAGTCATTCAGTCCCTCAGCTTGCTCTTTAATCTCATGTAGGGTTTCGATACCATCCTTACCAGGCATCATGTGATCCAGGAAAATCATGTCATACATTTTGCTCTTGGTCATCTGGAGTGCCTCGTCACCACTGTCTGCTGTATCAATTTTTATCTTGGTACGCTTCAGAAGACTCTTGAATACTGTCAGATTCATCGAATTATCATCCACCACCAATACATTAGCATCTGGTGCCGTGAACTTCTCCTTATATTTTTTATGCTCCTTTAAAAGCACATTAACGGATGTCCTATAGTCTCCCAATGGCACCCACTTGCCAACCTTCTGCCGCAAATCGAAGAAGAAGGTGCTTCCAACACCATAGGTGCTTTCTACCTGCAAGTAGCTTCCCATCATATCCAGCAGATTTTTGGTAATGGTCATTCCAAGGCCGGTTCCCTCGATATTTCGATTGCGCTTTTCCTCTATGCGCTCAAATTTGGAGAATAGCTTTTCCATATCCTCCGGCTTTATACCGATACCCGTATCCTTCACCTTCACATGAAGAATGATACAATCAGGGTCATCTTCACAACGATC
This sequence comes from Anaerovibrio sp. JC8, assembly GCF_002100115.1. Taxonomy (GTDB): domain Bacteria; phylum Bacillota; class Negativicutes; order Selenomonadales; family Selenomonadaceae; genus Anaerovibrio. The sequence goes on from NZ_ANBM01000008.1 coordinate 96,767, forward strand.
AAATCCAACAGAAAATGTCACACTGCCTGTTTCTGTATATTTTACCGCATTCGTCAGAATATTTGTGATAACCTGCTTTATACGTACCTCATCGCCAAAAAGCTGCTTCGGTATATTTGAGTCAAAATTAACATTAAATGCCAATCCTTTGTCGTCAGCCCGGTTGTGAATCATTACCACCATATCATTAAGGGTGGATGAAAGATCATAATCCACAGGAATAATATCGATTTTACCAGCCTCAATCTTCGAGAAATCCAAAATATCGTTTATTAGCCCAAGGAGGGTATTACCAGAGCTGCGTACATTTTCCGCATAAGAAAGGATATTCTCATCTTCGCATTCACGAAGTATCAGCTCGTTCATGCCCAATACCGCATTAATTGGTGTACGGATTTCATGGGACATATTGGAAAGGAATTCGCTCTTGGCCTGGGATGCCTGTTCGGCAGCCTCTTTTTCACGGCGCAGGGATTCCAGACTGGCCCGACGGTATTCCTCCACGCGTTCACTAATAACAAAGGTATGCAGCAGACAGGTGCCCAGCATATAACCAATGGTGTACATAGGAAGGAATAGAAATTCCAGTTGTAAAATAAGGGCCACTGCTATAACAAGGCCAAAGAAGCAAATGGTACGATGACGCTTCTTTATGGTACCTTCCAACCTTAGCATAGCACTAAAGGTATAGGCTGTGGTCAATAGGAACAGTACAATCTGGAATATAAGCTGTGCGTATCGGGCAGGACATGCATGGTATTCACCGGCATCATCAAACCAAAACAGCACAGGAGTAGATATGCTGGCAAGAGATGCCAGTGTAATAACTACAAAAAAAATGCGTCCCGTCCAGAGAAGGAACTTTCCAAATTTGTGTTCCTCCCCTAAATATGTAACCACGTACTGCGTCCAAGTGAGTATGCCCGCAGCCATGACAATATAGTATATAACCACATTGGCAAAGAGCAGGTTAAATAAATTCAGCTCACTAAAAACGCCCCATAGTGTATCGGAAATATAGTATGCCAAAACAGCAAACAGAAATCTCCTATACATTTTTACTGCAGGAAGATTTTGAGTTTTGCCATACTGAAATAAAATATCATAATTTACAAGCAAAAGAATGAGTATAGCCAGTAGTCCTATTAAACCCAGATAAAACATAGAGATTGCCCCTCTCCATTAATCTGCAAGAACTCCCCTTAAGGATTCCAACAAGCTGCTCTTGGTAGTGGATTTTAAAATGTAGCCATCAGGCTTAAGGGCCATAACCCTTTCCACTCCTTCTCTGGTGCCCACGCCAGTAAGGAAAACAACCGGGATATGCTTGGTAGACTGCTCCTGACGCAGCATCTGGAAGACCTGTGGTCCATCCACTACAGGCATCTCATAATCAAGCAATATTAAATCCACCGGAGTTTTCAGCAAAAATGTAATTGCATCCATTCCCGATTTAACACTATATACCTGATAATCATCCTTCATCCATTCGGTAGCCATCTTGGCAAAGGTTGGATTGTCATCCACAATGAGGATTTTTTTCTTTCCCCCAGTGTAAATGGTATCCAAAACTGTCTTTTCCAGCTCATCCATCTTAAGTGGACGGTCCAGCCAGGAAAAATGGTCAAGACGATGATTATGCTGTATCAGACGAGGACGGTCCTTCTTCTCACCAATCAGCAGCATGTTTGTGGTGCTGTCCCAAATCTGCTCCTGAATGGTGTCCAGAATTTTCATGTCCTCAGGGTCATCAGCAATATCGCCTGGCAGGTAGGCCACGAACAGCAGGGCCGTATCTGCCATCTCCTTGAGCTTTTCATATTCCCCCACAACGGTTATCACCTTGTAGCCACATTCAGTAAGCTTCCGTTCAACGGCTTTTGCTACCACACTAGGTTTATACAAAAATAATACAATGCCAAAATCCCATTCCATATCAATATACCCCCTGTATCAACAAATTCTTATTGCAACGGAAATGAATCCATACTTTTACATAATATGCATAAACTCACACTTTCCATTCTTAGAAATTCTATGTACATACCCATAATCCCTGCTTTGGAGCATAAAAAAAGACTGCGGAAATGATTGCTCATTTCCACAGCCTTGATTTTAAAGTTTAGATGCTATGAAGCAAAAATTACTTCAGCTCTACAACTGCGCCAGCAGCCTCGAGGGTACCCTTGAGAGCCTCAGCGTCAGCCTTGGACAGACCTTCCTTAACAGCAGCAGGAGCACCGTCAACCAGAGCCTTTGCTTCCTTCAGGCCGAGACCAGTAGCCTCACGTACAGCCTTGATTACGTTGATCTTGCCAGCGCCAGCATCCTTCAGGATTACGTCAAACTCGGACTTCTCGCCAGCAGCGCCACCCTCAGCAGGAGCAGCAGCAGCTACAGCAACAGGAGCAGCAGCGGATACGCCGAACTTCTCCTCAGCAGCCTTTACGAGCTCGGAAAGCTCAAGAACAGTCAAGTTACCAATTGCCTCTAAAATCTCTTCGTTAGTCATGTTTATTTCCTCCAATTTTAATCATTAATTTCTTTTTTAAATATTATTTAAGCAGCGGATAGATTAAGCGGATGCCTGCTCTTCCTTCTGCTTGCGAATAGCGTCAAGCACATTGACGATGCTGCGAACCATGTTGCCCATGAGACCAACAGTGTTGGATACTGGAGCCTGCATGCTGCCCAGCAGCTTGCCGATGAGGACCTCTCTGGATGGCAGAGAAGCGATAGCCTTAACTTCGTCAGCAGATACTACCTTACCCTCAACGATACCACCCTTGACTACGAGCTTTTCCTCTTCAGCCAAGTTGTTCTTCTTAATGAACTCGCTGATAACCTTTGCTGGAGCAACAGCATCCTCAGCAGAGTATGCCATAGCGGTAGTGCCCTCGAGGAATGGAATCATATCATCGAGACCTGCTTCCTTAGCAGCAATACGAGTCATTGTGTTTTTAATTACATGGTAGGTAACACCAGCCTTGCGGAGCTCTACACGGAGTGCAGTGTCCTGAGCTACGGTCAGTCCCTTGTAAGAAGTGATGACAGCGCCCTTGGAGCTGGTGAGAATTTCTTTTAAGTTAGCAACAATTGCCTTCTTCTGTTCAGTTACAGCCATGAATACACCTCCTTTATTTAAATTTAAAGAGCAAAAACGGCCTCCGGCTGATTTACCGGAAGCCGCATATTCATGCGTATGCATCCGGCCTCGGCAGGCGTTTTCCCTTTAAATGAAACTCACGGTTTCATACCTGCTGTCTACAGCCATAGACTATTTTATTATACAGCCCACAAAAAATCAAGCATGAACTACTGGAACACCAGGGCCCATAGTAGAGCTGATGGTCACAGAGCGAATATACTGACCCTTTGCAGCAGCCGGTTTTACTCTAATTAATGTATCCATCAAAGCATTGAGGTTCTCTACGAGCTTGTTAGCATCGAAGGAAGCCTTGCCGATAGGGCAGTGAACATTACCAGCCTTATCAGTACGGTATTCAACCTTACCAGCCTTGATTTCGCTGATTGCCTTGCCAAGATCCATAGTTACAGTACCGAGTTTAGGGTTTGGCATCAAGCCTCTAGGACCGAGGATTTTACCAAGACGACCAACAGTACCCATCATATCTGGAGTAGCTACAGCGACATCAAAGTCAGTCCAGCCACCCTGGATCTTAGTTACGATTTCGTCGGAGCCAACAAAGTCTGCACCTGCAGCCTCTGCCTCTTCAACCTTTGCGCCCTTAGCAAATACTAATACGCGCTTGGACTTACCAGTACCATGTGGCAGCACGATAGCGCCACGAACCTGCTGATCTGCATACTTAGGATCTACACCCAAGCGTACATGAAGCTCAATAGTCTCGTCGAACTTTGCAGTTGCAGTCTTCTTTACGAGCTCTACAGCTTCTTCAACAGAGTAAACTTTACCAGTCTCAAGAAGCTTTGCAGCGTCCTGATACTTCTTACCTGCTTTTGCCATTAAAAATTTCTCCCTTCGTGGTAATAACGGATTTTCCTCCCACGGCATGAAATCAGATATTAGTCAACGATTTCAATACCCATGCTGCGTGCGGTACCCTCGATCATACGAGTAGCAGCCTCAATGCTTGCAGCGTTCAAATCTGCCATCTTGGACTCAGCAATCTCCTGAGCCTTTGCGCGAGGCAGCTTTGCAACCTTGTTCTTGTTTGGTTCACCAGAAGCCTTTGCCAGACCTGCAGCCTTCTTCAGAAGTACAGCAGCTGGAGGAGTCTTAGTGATAAAGGTAAAGGATCTATCCTCAAATACAGTAATCTCTACTGGAATGATAAGACCAGCCTGCTTAGCAGTTCTCTCGTTAAATTCCTTAACGAAAGCCATGATGTTAACACCAGCCTGACCAAGAGCAGGACCTACTGGAGGAGCCGGAGTAGCCTTAGCAGCCTCAACCTGCAACTTTACCATCTTTGCAACTTTCTTTGCCATCTTATATACACCTCCTTAAAAGGAAATCAGCTTTTTTCTACCTGATCAAAGTCAAGTTCAACAGGAGTTTCACGGCCGAACATATCGATAAGAGCCTTAACCTTGCCCTTCTCGTTGTCCACGGAAACAACCTTTGCTGCGTAGTTTTCAAATGAACCGGATTTGATTTTGATGACTTCGCCAACCTCAACATCAATGTTGACAATAACCTTGGCTTCGCCCATGCCCATCTTGCTCAGGATGTTCTCCATCTCAGCTTCACCGATAGGTGTTGGATCTGTACCGGAACCAACAAATCCAGTAACGCCGTCAGTATTACGTACATCGAACCATGTCTTTTCATTGACAATCATCTCAACGAATACATAACCAGGGAAAAGCTTCCGCTTGATTACTTTTTCAACGCCGTTCTTCTTTTCAATCTCATCCTTCACAGGAACAAGCACATTGAAGATCTTGTCTTCCAATCCTAAAGAACTAACTTTTCTCTCAAGATTGGACTTAACCTTATTTTCGTATCCAGAATAGGTATGTACAGCATACCAATGTCTTTCAAGCTTCTTATCAGAGTCCATACACTTGGATGCCCAGCATCCCTACCCTCCAGTCTTAACGTAAAATCAGATTAAACAACCTTGTAAAGAAAGTATCGCATATCCAAATCAGAGAGCATACGATGAATACTGTTATGGAAACCACAACAGTGTATCTGCCGAGCTCTTCCTTAGTGGACCAGGATACCTTTTTCATTTCAGCCGAAACTTCACGCAAAAACTGCATAGGGTTAAAACCTGAAGACTTCGTCTGAATCGCTGACGTTTTTTCACTCGTCAATGCATTCACATCCTGTCTAATATTGCAACCCTTACACTCAACTGCTAATTATTTGGTTTCCTTGTGCAGTGTGTGCTTCTTGCAGAACTTGCAATACTTGTTGAATTCGATTCTGTCCGGATCGTTCTTCTTGTTCTTGTTGGTCTGATAGTTGCGACTCTTGCACTCGGTGCAGGCCAACGTAACTGCATTGCGCATCTTATGCACTCCTTACTATTAAAAATTATGTACACTTAACAAAATGTCACTAACATAATTTATCATAATCTAATCTTAGTGTCAACAGACATAAGGATTAAAAATAAATAACGGACATTTTATTCATGGCATAAATAAAACCCCTTGTACAAAGGGGCTAATTTATTAGTTGGTGGCTGCGAAGAGATTTGAACTCCTGACACTCCGGGTATGAACCGAATGCTCTAGCCAACTGAGCTACGCAGCCATATATATGGAGCTGATAACCAGATTTGAACTGGTGACCTCATCCTTACCAAGGATGCGCTCTACCGACTGAGCTATATCAGCATACCAAGCTTTTGGTTGCGGGAAGAGGACTTGAACCTCTGACCTTCGGGTTATGAGCCCGACGAGCTACCGACTGCTCCATCCCGCGATGTTAGAAAGATATAAAATGGTGGGCAGGGATGGATTCGAACCATCGTAGCCTACGGCGACGGATTTACAGTCCGTTCCCTTTAACCACTCGGGCACCTACCCAGATATCTTCTCTCGGTGGCGGTTCTCACTGTTGTACACCTCTTGCCGGGTGTCTTTTGTGTTTCCCGCTGACAGGTATATATACTACCATCTTATTTTGGGTTTGTAAAGCACTTTTTTAAAAAATTTCTTATTTTTTTCTTTTTGCCCTGTCACGAAGGCGGCGGGACCTGTCATTACGGCCTTTGTGGGCACTTCCCTTTCTGTTGGCATACTTGCTTTTGGCCTGCTTTGCCTGCTGCTTTTCAGCCTGCTGCTTTTTGGCCGCCAGCTCCTTTTCCCGCTTTTCTCTCTTTAAACGGGATGCCAGACTTCTGGTGGACATATCCTTGGTAATATGATTCTTGATGCCGGCCTCGATTTTTCTCAGCATGCTGTACTGACGGGCATTGACAAAGGTAATGGCCACACCCTTCTGGCCGGCACGGCCTGTACGGCCGATACGATGGATATAGCTTTCCGTATCCTGAGGAATATCATAGTTGAATACGTGGGTTACGCCCTCGATGTCCAGACCACGGGCAGCAATATCCGTGGTAACCAGGATCTGCAGCTTGGCCTGACGGAACTTCTTCAGCACGTTGGTCCGCTGCAGCTGGCTCAGCTCACCATGGAGCTCATCAGCCAGATAGCCCCGCTTGGCCAGGGTCATGGCCACCTGGGATACCCGTGAACGGGTAGAACAGAATACCATGGCCAGATATGGCTGCTCCTCATTAATGAGCTCACACAGCTTGTCCACCTTGGAGGTTTCCACGGTGTCCACTATGCGCTGCTTGATGGTATCAAGGGTAATGTGCTCCGCCTTTATCTCAATGTGCTGCACCTGCACCATGTAGCGGTGGGCCAGTGACTTGATTCTGTCCGGCATGGTGGCGGAAAACAGCATAATCTGCCTGTCCTTGGCCATGGTGGACAAAATGGTCTCCACGTCCTCAATAAAGCCGCGGCGAAGCATTTCATCGGCCTCGTCCAAAACTATCTTATTAGTAGTAGAGAAATTCAGGGTACGGCGACGGAGATGGTCCAGAATACGGCCAGGAGTACCAATAATAACATGAGGGTCCCTGCCCAGCTTGCGCTTCTGGCGCTCGATATCCTGACCGCCATAAATAGCCATTGAGCGGACACCCACAGCCTTGTCCAATAGGGCGGCCACCTTGGAAATCTGGATGGTCAGCTCCCGTGTAGGGGTAATAATAAGGGTCTGCACGTTGTCAGCCTGGGTCTTGATTTTATCATATAAAGGGAGCAAAAAGGCCAGTGTCTTGCCGGTACCGGTCTGGGCCTGCACAATGGTATCACGGCCGTTTCTGAGGGCCGGAATAGCCTGCTCCTGCACCGGGGTAGCCTCTCTTATGCCAATTTTCTTCAAGGCGTCACACAGTGGCTGTGAAACGCTTAATTCTTCAAATAATTTCATAAGCTGTACCTCATTCTATGTAATACAGAAGCTCCCCCAAAATGGGGGAGCCAAGCCTTCTTATTTATTTGCGTACTTTTCCGCCAAACGATGCTGGAGCTCCTCATCAGCAAGGAAATCATCGTAGGTGGTAAACTTATCGAATACTCCGCCCGGAGTAAGCTCAATAATACGGTCAGCAATGGTTTGAACAAACTCATGGTCATGAGATGTAAAGAGCAGGGTGCCCTTGAAGGCAATGAGACCATCATTGAGTGCAGTAATGGATTCCAGATCCAGATGGTTGGTAGGCTCATCCATCAGCAGCACGTTGGCACCGCTGAGCATCATCTTGGACAGCATGCAACGAACCTTCTCACCACCGGAGATAACGGAAGCCTTCTTCAAGCTCTCCTCACCGCTGAAGAGCATACGGCCCAGGAAGCCGCGTACAAAGGACTCATCAGGGTCCTTGGAATACTGGCGGAGCCAGTCAGTCAAGGTCAGCTCGCAGCCCTCGAAGTACTCACTGTTGTCATTTGGCAGATAAGCCTGGGTAGTGGTAACGCCCCACTTGAAGGTACCCTCATCAGGCTCCATTTCGCCCATGAGAATCTGGAACAGGGCGGTCTTGCCGGCACTGTTAGGGCCGGTAAATGCAACCTTGTCGCCCTTCTTCAGGGTAAAGCTTACATTATCAAGAACCTTCTCACCCTCGATGGTCTTGGAAATACCTTCAACGATAAGGAGCTGGTCCCCGGCCTCGCGGTCCGGAGTAAAGGCAACATAAGGATAACGGCGGGAGGATGGCTTGATGTCATCAAGGGTAATCTTCTCCAGCAGCTTCTTACGGGAGGTTGCCTGCTTGGACTTGGAAGCATTGGCCGCAAAGCGGGCAATAAAGGTCTGGAGCTCCTTGATCTTCTCTTCCTTCTTCTTGTTGGCATCCTTGGCCATCTGCAGGGCCAGCTGGCTGGAATGATACCAGAAATCATAGTTACCAACATAAAGCTGGATTTTGCCAAAATCTACATCGGCAATATGGGTGCAGACCTGATTAAGGAAGTGACGGTCATGGGATACTACAATAACGGTGTTCTCGAAATCAGCCAGGAAGTCCTCCAGCCACTTGATGGACTCAAGGTCCAAATGGTTGGTAGGCTCGTCCAGCAGAAGAATATCAGGGTTGCCGAAAAGGGCCTGGGCCAGCAGTACACGCACCTTTAAATCAGGGTCCATCTCGGACATCATCTTGTTGTGATGCTCCTCATGGATACCAAGACCATTTAACAGCTTGGCTGCGTCTGCCTCTGCATCCCAGCCGTTCAGCTCAGCAAATTCTGCTTCCAGCTCGCCGGCACGGATACCATCCTCATCGGAGAAATCAGGCTTTGCATAAATAGCATCCTTTTCCTCCATAATATCTACCAGATGCTGGTTACCCATAATAACTGTACGGATAACATCGTACTGGTCAAAAGCAAAGTGATCCTGCTTCAGTACGGACATGCGCTCACCAGGGGTAATGTCAATGGAACCCTTGGTAGGCTCAATGTCGCCGGACAGCAGCTTCAGGAAGGTGGACTTACCGGCACCGTTGGCACCGATAACGCCATAGCAGTTTCCTGGAGTAAACTTGATGGACACGTCCTTAAAGAGCACGCGCTTACCGAACTGGAGTGTAACACCACTTGTTGAAATCATTAGTAAAAAATCCTCTCTATACTGTTTTTAATATAACTATATATTAATCATGAATTTAAAATTGCATGATAATAATCTAAAATACTCTGGCCATAGCCAACACCGGGAACTGCCCAGCGGCCATTAAGGTCCTGCCACTGCTCCAGTGTGTTATCGCCATAAACCCCTCTTACAAGGGAATAACGTGGATCCACCACCGGGGTTTCTGGGTCCTTGGTGGAGGCATAAGCCAGCAAATGCTGGATATGGGCTCGCACACCCACCCGTGGAGAATCAAAGAAAGCGCCCTTTACGGTTGCACTGGTAGTACCCAGCCCGCAGTAATTGTTCTGGGCAGGAATAACAGTACCGCCGTAGCTGAAAAAGCCGGTTTCCTTCAAGGCCTGGGCAAAGGCGATATCAGGACGGATGCCCTCACGGGAGGCTTCTTCATAATAGAAATTTACCAGCTCCTCCGGAGTGGTATTAAGCAATGGATTTGGGTTGTTCTTCAAAAGATACCTTACACACTGCTCCTGGGTAGCCACCGCAGCTCCCATGATATTCATTTCATTGGAATCGGTTGGCACAACAACCTCAGGCTCCTTTTCAGGCTCAGGATGAAGAATGGCTTCAATTCTTTCTGCAAAGCTCTTTCTTCTCTCCGCCCAGGTTGCATTGTCCGTGGCAACGGTAGTTTTGCCGGTATTATAGGTTCTTTCCTCAGAAACTGTAGTCTGGCCAACCGTCTGCTTGGCCTCAGTAGTCTGGCCGCAGCTTATTACAGCCACTGCACCAATAGCACACAAAAATCGTAAACTTTTCTTATTAAATAGCACCCCAACAGACCTCCCAATGCTTATAAGCTAAAACTTACCTTTTAAAACAGCGGTTCACCAGCTTCAGAAGCCCATATAAAAGCAGGCCAAAGCCTATTCCCGCCGTCAAGCTCCCCCACAGGGGAACCAGCATCAAAGTAAAAACTCCTGCCAAGACAGATATATTATCATTAATTGGCAAAAATTTCAAATCCAACAGCAAACTGCACCCGGCTCCTATCACCGAGGCGGCAAAAATAACCGGATAATCCTTAAGCTCCATCATCATGGGGCCACAAAACAGCAGTAAAAACAACAATATGGCGGTAACACCTGCTGATTTGGCCGGATTCCTGTTTCCACTGCCACAGGCAGCCGATACCTCAGCCACGCTCATGGCTCCCCCGGCCAGCAGTCCCCCCACAAGGGAACCAAGGCCATTGGCAGCCAGCAGTCTTCCTTCATTTTCCTTCATGGCCCCGGCCACCGCCAGTCCATCGAATACTAAAATGAGAAATACCACTGCCACAGAGCATATCAGTTCAAAAATTCCGGAAAAATTCAACTGAAATGCGGTATCTGTAAAGCCCTCCGGCACAGAAAAAAGATATTCCGGAAGGGTCACCAGACCATTTATCAGGGCCATGGCCACTGCCACCAGCAATCCTACGGCCATCCCCTTCTCCTTATGGTGACTCAAAAAAAGCATCACTGCCAAAAAGCTCACCAGGGTAATGATAACCAGCGGGTCATAAAGACTTCCCATGCCGGTTACATGAAAGGGATCCCCAATGACCAGCCGCCCCATTATAAGTCCATTATATATAAGGAAGATTCCCATGGAGGCTGGAATAATTGCACCAAGATACGGGGGCAGAGCCTCCAATATTTTTTGGCAGCAATTTCTATGGCGTAGCAGCAATACCAGCAGGCCGGCCACCATTGGCACTGCCATGGCCTCCTGCCAGGTGAAGCCCTGACAGATGACCAGATCATAGCACAAATAACTGTTAATGACTATGCCCGGCGCCACTGCCACCGCCAGCCGATAGTAGGCTGCCACCAGTGTGCCCACCAGAGAGCTCAGCACCACTGCCGTGTATGCCCCATTAAAGGGAACGCCGGCCTTCTGCCACATAATGGTAACTACCATTATATTTATCAAAATCAGTGTGAAGTTGATTAAACCTGTCATATATTTCACACCTCAAAAATAAATCAGCCTATAACATGGTCATAGACTGGTTTATTATTTATCCATAACATTAATGGAGTTCGGCTCGTCTTCATCCAAGTCCTTGTCCAGAACTGTCTTGCCAAATACAGTGAGGGTATAATACAAGCCCACGAAGAACGGCAGATATTCTGCTATAAAGCGCCAGGATACCGCCAGAATGCCTACAGTACCCGATGGCACGCTTTCACTGAAGAGATAGACAAAGCCACCCTCGGCAATGCCGGAGCCTCCCGGTGTCGGGGAAAAATACAGCAAAATGTTCAGGAACATCATGCGTCCCATGACGGTAAGCCAGTCCACCGTGGCTCCCAGCCCCAGCATGAGGAACGGAACCACCATATAAATAAAAATCAGGCTCAGACCGGATTCAAAGAACACCCGAATCATGGATTTCGGGGAAGAAGCCAGCAGGACAATTGCGGACTTGCTGTCCCGATACATATCGATAAATTTCCGGCTCCATTTCCGCGGCAGCTTCCGGGTTATCCTGACAGCCAGATAATCAAAGGCATTTCTGCGAATGCCATAGGCTGCTATCAGCATCAGCAGCGTTGCCGTTCCGGCCACATAAACCATGACGGCATTGGAAACCCCCGGCAGTATGCCTTCATCATGCAAAAAGATAAATGGCAGACAGCAGGCCAGGAAAAAGATGGATACCACAGTGCGGACCAGGGCCAACACTGCAGCCTTCCCCCCTGGAACCCCGGCACGGCGCAAAAACATGACCTGGGCAATGGCCCCGGCCGCCGCTCCCGGCCCCAGCATGGCCAGAAAATAATTACCAAACACCACCTGCACGGCCTGTTTCAAGGTAATATTTTCCCCGGAGATCTTCACCATGTGCATTAATCTGGTTCCATCCAGCACAAGACCAATGGCCATGGCCAAAATGGCCATCCCCACGGACCAGGGCTGAAACATATATAAATTGGTTATAGTGTTTATATCCACCGTAAAGTAAATTACCGCACTGGATATTACCAGAACCAATAGGAATAAGCATAATATACGCCCATAAACCTTATTCATTCAGCAACTCCTTAAAAAGAAATCAGCTATATTATATCACAACAAATAAATGCTGTCTTTCATGCCAATATTCAGCCTTTAATCCACATACTCCTCATGGCTGGCATAGGCACTATGGTTATGGATGCTCTCGAAATTGTCACAGTCCAGGGCAAACCACTTGATACCATTCAGCTGACGCAGGGCAATAACCCCGTCTCTTAAAATATCCTCAACGAATTTTGGATTATCGTAGGCTTTTTCGGTAACGTATTTCTCATCCTCTCTCTTTAGCAGAGGATAAACCTGGCAGGAGGCCTGCTGCTCCATGAGGGCCACCAAATCCTCAATGAGAATACATTCATGCTCATCATCAAAGGCAACCCTGACATCCATAACACCACGCTGGTTATGGGCACCGTATTCGGAAATTTCCTTGCTGCACGGACAGAGGGAAGTGTACGGAACCTTAACCCCAAGGGTAAACTGCAGTGGCTTTTCCCGTTCCATGAACCCATCAAAGAAGCAGTCCACATCCAGCACGGATTTACGCCCGCTCACAGGAGCAAAGCGGTCCACAAAATATTTAAATTCAATGCGGATAGCCGCCGTCTCTGCCTGAAGCTTGTCCATGGCTTCCTTTAAGATATCCGCCATTTCCGGCTCAGCAATAGGCTTGCTGGTCCACTTGTTGAGGATTTCCTGAAACCGGCTCATGTGGGTTCCCTTGTATTCCATTGGCAGGGAAACCGTAAAGCTGATATTGGCCAGCACCTGCTGATAGTCTCCATCCTTGGTTTTAATCAGCAACGGAAGATGGGCATCCCTTATGCCTACCTTCTGAATGGCTATGCCACGGTTGTCGGAACTATTTTGTACATCCTTCATAAATACACCTGTTTACATATTTTCATATTCAACCGGGTCAACCACACCGGCTTCCTCGAAGCCCCGCAGGCGCAGCTTGCAGCTGTCGCACACACCACAGGCCTTTTCGCCACCCTTGTAGCAGCTGTGGGTAAACTGCAATGGAGCTCCCAGCTTGCTGCCCAGCTGAACAATGTCCTTCTTGGAAAGGTCCTGCAACGGGGTTTCTATCTTAATATTGCGTCCATCGGCAGTGCCGGCCTTGGTGGCAAGGTTGGCTGTTTTCTGGAAGCTGCCGATAAATTCCGGACGGCAGTCCGGATAGCCGGAATAATCAACTGCATTCACACCGATAAATACATGGTCTGCCCCTATAACCTCAGCATAAGCCATGGCATAGCTGAGGAAAATCATATTGCGGGCCGGAACATAGGTGATTGGAATATCCTCTGCCCCATGCTCAAAATCACCATCCGGAACCTCGATATTATCATCCGTCAGGGCTGAACCGCCAATTCCTTCCATATTTGTTTCTATAATAAGGTGCGTCTTGACGCCGTAGAATTCGGCCACCTTTTTGGCACCCTCAAGCTCAATATTATGACGCTGGTGATAGTTGAAGCTGATAGGATATACCTCCATGCCCTTTGACTTGGCCACTGCCATACAAACTGTGGAATCAAGACCACCAGACAATAAAACAACTGCTTTTTCCATTATGCAACGCCCTCCTTACCCGACGCAATGCAGCTTACGAATGGCCTCAGGAATATCCTGTGCCTTATAGACCGCTGAACCGGCCACCAATACATCAGCCCCGGCTTCTGCCAGTGCCCTGCAGTTATCCACGGTTACACCGCCGTCCACCTCAATCTCAGCTTTACTGCCGGCCTTCACCAGCATGGCCTTTAGACGGGCAATTTTATCCAAGGAATTTGGAATAAACTTCTGGCCGCCGTAGCCCGGATTTACGGACATAATAACCACCATGTCCAAATCATCCAGCAGCTCCTCCACCATGGAAAGGGGAGTACCAGGATTAAGACAGATACCCGCCCTGCAGCCCGCTGCCTTGATGGCCTGCAGCACCCGATGAGGATGCTTGGCTGCTTCCACATGAAAGGTGATGATATCTGCCCCCGCCTTGGCAAAGGACTCAATCTGGGTTTCCGGATGCTCCACCATGAGGTGTACATCGAAAACCGCCTTGGTAACCGGGCGGATAGCCTTTACTATCAAGGCTCCCAAAGTAATCTCCGGAACAAAGGTACCGTCCATTACATCTATATGTACATAGTCAGCGCCTGCTGTAATTACCTTGTCGACCTCCTGCCCCAGATGGGCAAAATCCGCCGATAAAATTGATGGCGCAACCTTAGTCATTAATATGCCTTCTTTCTTTCCAATATACTCTGCAATATATTCAAATACGCATCGTAGCGCTCCTGACTTATAAGCCCCTCGGCCAGTGCCTGCTTTATTCCGCAGTTTGGCTCATGGCTATGGGTACAGGTATTATAATAACATTTTTCCATAAGGGGTCTGAATTCCGGGAAGTAGTTGCCCAGCAACTGCTTGTCCAAATGCTCCAGCTCTGCCGCACTAAAGCCCGGGGTATCCACCACGATACCGCCGCTGGCTACTGGCAGCAGACAGGCTGCCCGGGTTGTATGCTTGCCCCGCTTTATCTTTTCACTGATAACCCCTGTGGTCAGTGACAAATTGCTGTCAATGGCATTCAAGAGAGAGGACTTTCCCACGCCGGATGGGCCCGCAAAAGCGGTAACCTTCCCCTTCAGAAGCTCTCTCAGCTCCTCTATCCCCTGCTGTTCCCGGGCTGAGGCAAAAATTACCTTGTAGCCCGCATCCACATAAGGCTTAATAAATTCATCCGCCTGCTCCGGCAATAAATCAGTCTTGTTAAGACAGATTACAATTTCCGGAATATCCGACCATTCGGCCAGCACCAAAAAACGGTTTAACAGCAGGCTGTTCATATCCGGCTCTCTGACTGCAAAGGTAATAATCACCTGGTCAATATTGGCCACGGAAGGACGGTGAAGCAGGGTCTTTCTCGGCAGTCGCTTTTCAATAACGCCGGTGCCATCACCCAATAGCTCGTACTCCACCCTGTCGCCGGTTACCACCGAGCCCTTGATGCGCTTGATACGCCCCCGCAAACGGCAGGACAACAGCTCCGGGTCCCGGGACAGCAGCTGTCCCTCCTCCAGCACGTAATAAAATCCATTATATGTTTTTATAACCTGACCTGTTGGCATGTATTTTTCCTTTACAAATTCACTATTACGGCTTTACGACTTCATCAGGGGAGGTTTTCTGTGCTTTCTTCCCCGTGTCAGTTGGCTTGGCCGGAGCCTGGGCAGCCTGACCGCTGGAAACAATGATGTTCACAGCGCCGCCCTCCTTGACCTCAGAGCCTGCTGCCGGAGACTGTCCGATGACAGTGCCCTTTGGCTGTGAGCTGGTCTGTTCCTTTACTGTGCCCAAGGTCAATTTATTGGCTGCCAGATTGGACTTAACGCTGTCCACAGACATGCCGGAATAATCCGGAATGGTCACACCTGTTTTCTTTGGTCCCTTGCTGACGGTGAAATCAACGGTCTGTCCCTTGTGCACCTTGGAACCGTTGCCAGGATCCTGTTTCAGCACCGTTCCGGCCGGCTCATTGGATTCTTCCTCATAAACCGCCCCGATTTTCAGTCCCATCTTATTCAGCTTGGCTTCCGCATTGGAACGGGACATGCCCTTCAAATCCGGCATGG
Source organism: Anaerovibrio sp. JC8 (assembly GCF_002100115.1). GTDB lineage: Bacteria > Bacillota > Negativicutes > Selenomonadales > Selenomonadaceae > Anaerovibrio. Next base: position 112,595 of record NZ_ANBM01000008.1, read on the forward strand.
TCAGCTCCTCGCCGCCCTTGCTGATATAGATGGTAACCTGGCGCTGCTCCTTGACCATGATACCCGCCTCAGGATACTGGGACACCACCTGTCCTGCCGGCACATTGGCATCGTAGGCCTCAGCAACCTTAACACGCAGATTCTTTTCCTCCAGCATGTCACGGGCTATTTCCACCTGACGGCCTACAACATCAGGCACCTCCACCTCAACGGAGCTCCAGAAGTTACCAAAGGACAGGAAGGAGCCGGCAAAGAAGCCCAAAATCAGGATAGCCACCAGACCAAGGATAAATTTCTTGGTTTTGATGAGCTTCTTCAGTGAACCCTCGTCATCCTCCAAATCCTCGTCGTAGCCATCATCATATCCATAATCATAATCCGCACCGCCATATGACTGTGCCGACTGATTCTGTTGCAGCATCTCCGGAGTAACCCGCGGAATAACCTGTGTAGCAAACGGATCATCCGCTGCAGCAGGAGTGCTCACTGCTACACTGCCGGATTTCCCCTGCATCATGGCCAATGCCTGGTCCAAATCCACATACATATCAGTACTGGTTGGACGCAGCATAGGGTCCTTGTTCATGGCCTTCTGAACAATGGCCTCCAATACGGCCGGCACAGATGGCTTTATCTGACGAATAGGAACAGGCTCCTCCTGCAGATGCTTCAAGGCAATGCTGACAGAGGTCTCACCGTTATACGGCAGGGTACCCGTCAGCATCTCGTAGAGTACCACACCAAGGGAGTAAACATCGGACTTGGTGGTAATGGCCGTACCCTTGGCCTGCTCCGGGGAAAAGTAATGAACGGAGCCCATTACGTTGCCCCCATAGGTCATGGTGGATGAGGAAACCGCTCTGGCAATACCAAAATCAGTAACCTTAATATGGCCATCATCCATAATCAGTATATTATGAGGCTTGATATCACAATGCACAAGATTGTTCTTGTGGGCAGCCTCCAGAGCACAGGCCAGCTCCCTGGCAATGCGGGCAGCCTCCACCGGCTCCAGACAACCATTTTCCTGAATATATTCCTTCAGAGTATGGCCAGCCACGTATTCCATAACGATAAAGTGACTGCCCTCGTCCTCGCCTACATCATATATATTAACAATATTCTGATGGGTCAATTTGGCCGCACCCTTGGCTTCACGATGGAATTTCTCAATAAATTCCGCATCGTTGGCAAACTGTGCATGAAGGATCTTTACAGCAACAGAACGATCCAGCAGTTTATCATGGGCCCGATATACATCAGCCATGCCGCCGCCACCGATATGTTCCTGAATTTCATAACGTCTTGCTAAAACGCGTTCTATCATGCCATATCCTCCTACCTGTCTCTTAAAGCTGTAATTATCTGACGGGCGATAGGAGCTGCTACAGTTCCACCGCCACCACTATTTTCAACTATAATGCAAAAGGCTATCTTTCCCCTTGGAAGCTCAGCTGCACCAATAAACCAGCCGTGGTCCTTCCCCTGGGAATTTTCTGCAGTACCGGTCTTGCCAATAACCCGGACACCGGAAACTGCCGCTGCCCCACCAGTACCGTTATTTACAACATTCTCCATAAAGCCGCCAATTATGTTGGCCCGCTTGTCGGAGGTAACCTCCAGCCACTTTGATGGAGAGGCCTTTCTGATAACCAGTCCTACCGGAGAAATCACTTCCTCCACCAGATATGGGGTCATTATCCTGCCCTGATTTACATAGGCGCTGGCCAGCATAGCCATGCGGAGAGGTGTTACCAAAGTTTCACCCTGGCCTATGCCAACCTGGGCAGTATCCCCATCCCCCAGCTCAGAAAACCGGGGAAGATGACACTTGCTTTCATTGAATTCACTGTTTATAGGAGTAGTGAAGCCAAACCTTTCAAAGGCATTTTCCAAACCCTTGCCGTGCATCCGCATGGCCAATGTACCAAAGGTAACATTACAGGATTCTGTCAAAGCATCCTTCAGGGTAAGATTATCCCCATGAACTGCCCCGTGGCTTTCACCAATATATTCATTGCCAACCTGCAGCTTGCCGCTGCAGTTGAACTTCTCATTTAAGTCAGTAACCTTTTCATCAAGGGCCGCATCAGCTATCAACACCTTTATGGTGGAGCCTGGCGGATATAGCCCCTGGGTGGCCCTGTTTAAAAGCGGGCTGTCCTCCCTGTCTGTAAGGCTCTTCCAATTGGCCTCCACATCCGTAGGGTCGATGGCCGGCTTGCTTACCATGGCTATAATAGCTCCGGTTTCCGCATTCATAACCACCACGGCACCACGGTTATTTCCCATGGCATTGTAGGCCAGCTCCTGAATATCTGCATCCACCGTCAGCTTTACATTATTCCCCTGGGCAGTCTGCATGGCCTGGCCAATTGGCCCCAGCATCTGTAACTGCTGTGATTGCCCCGTAAGGTCATTGCCCTCCACAGACTCAATGCCATCACTGCCGATGGCCTCCCCCAGATATCCTGTTACCGGGGCCATAATATCACCATAGGGATAGCTTCGTTCCCCCGGTGCCGAGCTTGTTGCCAGCTCCTTGCCATTTATGTCCAGAATAGCACCCCGGACTATATCCAGTGCCGCATTTCCCCGACGGTTCATGGGATTTGCCGCCAGAGACGGGGCCGCTACAACCTGCAAGTAAACAATATATCCAAAGAGGCATAGAAAGCATACCATCATAAATATACTGCAGTGCAAAATATATTTTTTTATATCTTTATGCCCCATGAATCTTTTCCTTCTTTGATAATGATAACAAGAGACCAATCATAATAAAGCCTGATACCATGGAACTGCCGCCATAGCTTATGAATGGAAGGGTAATGCCCGTAAGGGGCAGAAACTTGGTAACGCCGGCAATAATGATAAAGGCCTGTGTAAACAGGGCGATGGAAAATCCAGCCGCCACCAGGGTATGCAGCTCCTTTTTACAATTCATGGCAATCATAATGCCACGATAGAAAAACATCACATACACCATCATAATGGCTGTACAGCCAAGAAGTCCCAGCTCCTCAGCCACAGCGGAAAAAATAAAGTCAGTGTGAACCTCGGGAATAAGCCCCGGATGTCCGTGAGTAAAGCCTGTTCCCCAGACTCCCCCGGCTGCAAAGGCAAACAGTGACTGAACCACCTGATAGGCCTGTCCCGCCGGGTCAGCCCATGGGTCCAGCCAAATATTGAAGCGCACCTGCACATGGGAGAAAAACGCATAACTCACCAATGCTCCCAGTCCAAAGAACAGCAGGGCAATAAATACATAGGATTTATTGCCGGTGCCCATGTAGGTCATAAACACCGCCATGCAGAAAAACAGAAGGGCCGAGCCCAGATCACGCTGGACCACAAACATGAGAATTGCAATGCCCCAAATTACCAAAAGTGGGGCGATAAATCTGAGGGGTGGCAAGTCCAAAAACAGAAATTTCCTTCTGGCTCCTGCCAGCATTTCCCTGTGATCTGATAAAAATGCTGCCAAAAACAGCACCAGTAAAATCTTGCCAAACTCGGAAGGCTGGACAGAAACAGGTCCCAGAACCAGCCAGTTCTTGCTGCCGCCGATTTCCACGCCGAACAGCAGTGACAGGCACAGCACCACCAGGGTGCAGATACCCAGAATGTACTGATATTGCATCATATTTTTAAGCTGGCGGGAAAAGTACAATACACCCACCATAACCAGCATACCAATCATCAGCCATCGCAGCTGTGGTATACAAAGTATGGGCTTCAGTCTTGCCAGCATTATTATGCCGATACTTGAAAAAAACAGCACCATGGGGAAAACCCATATATCGTTGCTGTATTTACCCTTCATGAGAAAAAGCTGAATGGCAATACCCATGACAGCCGCCCCCAATGCCCAGGGAACAGGTGAATAATCTATTTCAGGATACTGGTTCAGTGCAATGATACCCAGACCAGCAAACATAATCAAAAAATCCACTGCCACCAAAAGCAGGCTCTTACTCTTCATTATATTCCACCACTATTGCCGAAATATTATCAAAACCGCCACCGGCCTTGGCCAGCTCCACCAGTGCTTCAGCCTTATCCTGGCAATCCACTGCCTCAAGGATTGTCTGAATGGCAGGCAGGGTTACCATATTGGTAAGTCCGTCGGAGCAAAGGAGAAAAGTATCCCCATTCCTAAGTGCCAGCTCGCCGGTATCCACCTTTACCACCGGATCGACACCCACGGCCCGCAACAGCATATTCTTATTTGGATGATCTGCAGCCTCATCAGCGGAGATACTGCCGTTGGCCAGCAGCTCAGCCACGTATGTATGGTCGTTGGTTATCTGCCGCAGCTCACCTTTTCTCAGGCGATAAAGCCTGCTGTCTCCCACATGAGCCCAAAACGCGGACCTTTCCCCAATATGGAGAATTGTGGCTGTGGTTCCCATGCCACTCTTTTCAGGATTTTCCTTGGTACAGTCATATATGGCCTCATTGCCGTCCACCACCAGATAGCGCAAGCCATCCTGGTCAAGGACCGCATCCCCGGAGGACAGTCTGTTTTCCACCGTGGCCGTAAAAATATGGCTGGCGATTTCACCGGCCACATGACCACCCATACCGTCGGCCACCACAAATACATCCTTTGGGCCCACTAATATGCTGTCTTCATTAAGCTCTCTCACTAAGCCAATATCAGTAGCCTGACTAACCCTTAGCAAATCCATCACCTCCCGAACTCAAATGTGGCAGAGCCTATGCTTATCAAGTCTCCGGACTGTAAATAATGACGCCCCGTAATGGCTTCATTATTGACATAGGTTTTGTTGACACTGCCCATATCCTCTATAACATATAAATTATTTAAAAGGGCTATTTCCGCATGATGGTGGGAAGCAAAGCTGTCGTTAAGCACGATGTCGTTATCATTGCCCCGCCCAATACTGATATGGTGGGAAAAGGCAAACCGCTGGCCCACCATATTGTCATCTGAGGATTCCAGCACGGTCAGTACCGCTTCCTCATTGGAAATTTCCGTTACAGCATATATATCTTCTACCACAGGCTGGCTGTCCTTTTTCATGAATTTCATCAGCTTGTAGACGAAATACAATAACAGGAGCAGCAGCCCATATTGAAGGACAATGCCCAATATCTTAATTGCAATTGCAGTTCCCTGCATATCAAATCACCTCATACACCAGCACCGTCTCACCAATTCGTATTTCATCCCCGGTGTGAAGCAGCTGTGGTGATACTACCCTTTGTCCGCCGACAAAGGTACCGTTCAGGCTTTCCGCATCGTAAAGGATATGGCGATGTCTTTCATAGGTTATATACGCATGGACTCTGGAGGCATTGGTATCAGTCAGAATAAAGTCATTGTTGACCCGTCGGCCGATATATATCTGCTTTTCTCCAAACTCCAGATAGGAATCTATATCCGGCCCCTCAATGGCCAAAAGGCTTACCGTCTTGTATTCCACCGGCAGATTAAGGGGTGGCTTGAATTCTGATTTATTCAGCACGATGGTATGGCACTCCGGCACCTCCACCGGATGCTCCATTTCCCCATAGCTGTCATCCACAAAGGTGCCCTTCACCTCACAGGTGCCCTTTTTGAATTCCTCATTGGCATTCAAGGTTATTTCCAGCTGACCATCCATAAAGCTGTCGTTGGAAATGACCATTTTTTCCACCATGACATAAAGCTCATCCAGGAACCGGCGGGCACACAGCCGCTGATAATCCTCGGGAGCCATCTCTATATAATAAAAATTAGGCACAACCAGACCACCCTGACTCTTGCGCCTTTTTCTGGTTATTTCACGCTCCAGCTGCTTTATGACCTCAGTTGGTTCCAGGACACTGCTCAGCTTGCGGTTGAAAAAACCCTCTATCTTTTTTTCCAGAAAAGACTCCAAATTGCCAATAGACATGTGAAAAGTCCTCCTATACCTTGCTATCCCTTGCCATGCCTTAATTTTACCTCTTAAAGCACTACAAGTAAATACGTTAATAGGCTCAAAAAACGGCAATCAGCCCTTGTCAAGATGCCTATTTCTCAGCTGCCCACAGGCCGCCTGAATATCATTGCCCATTTCCCGGCGTACCGTCACCGTTATATGGTGCTTGGCCAGATATTTCTCAAAGAAATCAATCCGCTCCAGTGATGGCCGGTTCCAATTCCGCTCCACCACAGGATTTATAGGAATGAGGTTAACACTGGCCAGCTGCCCTTTCAGGAGATTTACCAGCTCCTGGGCCTGCTTGGCATTATCGTTAACCCCGTCAATAAGGATATATTCATAGGTTACCCGGCGATGGGTCTTGTCTCCATAGTCCCCTCCGGCCTTTACCACATCCGCCATAGGATACTTGCGGTTAATTGGCATCAGCTCGGAGCGCAGCTCATTTTCCGGTGCGTGAAGGGAAATTGACAGATTAACCGGTATCTCCTCCGCCGCCAGCCTATAAATATTAGGCACAATGCCGGAGGTGGAAAGGGTTATGCTGCGATAGCTCATACCCAGACAGTAATCCTCATGGAGAAGCCGGATATATTTTAATACATTATCATAGTTGGTCAGGGGTTCCCCCGAGCCCATAATGACAATGGTATCCACCTTTTCCCCGGACTTGCTGAGCAAATCATTTATGTAGTAGGTCTGGGCCAGCATTTCCCCTGCTGTCAGATTACGCACCATGCCATGAAGGGTGGAGGCGCAAAAGGCACAGCCCATGTTGCAGCCGGCCTGGGAGGATACACAGATGCTGTTGCCATAGGGCTGGCGCATCAGCACTGTTTCCACACCTACACCATCGGAAAAGTTAAGCAGAAACTTGGAGGTCCTGCCGTCGGCTGAATCCAGCTGATCCACCCTGGCCGCCCTGTCAATGACACATTCTGCTGCCAGCTTTTCCCGCATGGCCTTTGGCAGATTCTGCATCTCATTAAAGTCTGTTACACTCTTTTTGTACATCCAGTCCGCCAGCTGTTTGCCCCGGAACTTGGGCATTCCCCACTCCACCAAAAGCTCAGTGAGTTCTTCCAATGTTTTGCCGAAAATATTTATCATAATGGTTATTTTCTCCTCATACAGGCAATGAAGAAGCCGTCTGTACCATCCCGCTGCGGATACAGCTGCACCATTTCATCCTCCCGTGGCACCGGCAGTCTTTCCCCGGCATGCTCCAGGGTAAACTCTTTGGCCTTTTCCAAAAAGGCCTTGACCACATCCTGATTTTCCTCAGGAGCAATGGTACAGGTGCTGTATACCAGAAGTCCCCCCGGCTTTACTGCTGCCGCCGCACTTCTGAGGATTTCCAGCTGCAGCTTGGGCAATTCCTTTAACAGCTCCGGGGACTTGCGCCAACGGGAATCCGGCTTTCTTCTTAGAACCCCAAGGCCGGAGCATGGCGCATCCACCAGCACCCTGTCCGCCTGCTGCGGGAATTCCTGCCAGATTTCTCTGGCATCCATCAATAACGGGTCAATAATGGTAATCCCGAGACGCTCAGCGTTGCTTCTCACCCGCTCCAGCTTATGGTCGTACACATCACAGGCCACTATGCGGCCCCGGTTTTCCATCATGGCCGCCATGTGGGTTGTCTTGCCCCCCGGGGCACTGCACACATCCAGCACCAGCTCCCCCGGCTGTGGGTCCACCACATGGGCCACCAGCATGGAGCTTTCATCCTGCACCTGGCAATAGCCATCCTGCAGCACCTGCAAATCATCAAGGGAACCATGGGACTTCACAATAACCCCCTCAGGAGCAAGCTCTGACTGCTGACAGTCAATTCCCAAGGAAACCAGCTGCAGCATGAGCTCAGAGCGGTTAGTCCTTAAAGTGTTGGCCCGCAGGGAAAGTGGGGCCTGCTCATTATCAAAGGCACAGAGCTTTGCCGCCTCATCATAACCAAATTCCTTTATCCAGCGGCGAACCAGCCACTCCGGGTGCTGCTCCGTAAGAGCCAGCTGCACAGTGGCATTGCCCTTTCCTTCGGGGAAGGCTCCCTTTTCCGGCTCTCTGACCATGGTCCGCATAACACCGTTGACAAACTTGGCTACTCCCGCATGGCCAAAGCGCTTGGCCAGCTCCACGGACTCATTGCAGGCGGCTGATGCCGGCACCTTGTCCATATATTTCAGCTGATACACGCCCATGCGCAGAATATCCCTGATAATCGGGCTTACCTTGCTGAGAGGCCGATTAATATACTTTCGGATTATCCAGTCCAGGGTTTCCCCGGCCTTGATAGTGCCATAAACAAGTTCAGTAACAAAACGACGGTCCATATCAGACAGACCGCCCTTCCGCAGCTCCTTGGCCAGAGCTACATTGGCATAAGCCTCCTGTTCATGGACCGCATTTATAATTTTTAAAGCCCTTTCACGTGCTTTATCCATTCAATTCTCCTTTTCCTGAGGGATTAAATCAGACTCAGGCAAATCTATGATTTCCATAATGGCTCTTTTAAATTCTTCAATATCCACCTTGGTGTTGAAGCAAGGCCCATTAGGGCGAATATTCATAACCCCGACAGACGGTATCGGGTAAACATCCTGAATACCGCTGGCCAAATCCCGCTCACAGGCTACAGCTACCACAGCCTGTGGTCTTATTTCCATGACCTTCTGACGGGCCAGGGTACCGCCCGTAACTACAAAAAAGTGAAAGCCTATCTTTTCAGCCAGAGTCACCAGATCGCCAATATTACAGCCCCCGCACCGTTTACAGTTACTTGGGTCCGTGGTAATACGATGTGGGCAGGTGTGCAGCTGCAGACAGTGAGGAGTCACCACCAGCAGCCTGTCTGCCGGCACCTTTAAGTTGCGGTTTCTCACAATGGTATTGCTGACAGCCACATAGGACGCCTCAATACGCCGCCGGTCAATACCAATGATTTTACCAGCGGACAAAACGATATAATACAAAACATTCAGTAATTTGTAGGTCTGTTTCTTGAAAATAGTCGGCAATGGCCAGCCCTTGACACCAAACAGCATACCCAGGATGCCAAAGCCCACCAGAAACAGAATGCCAATCATGGCCGCCGCAAAGGCCGGGGCCAAATGGGAATTTATATTATTAAGACCCGGAAGGGTAATAAACCAGACTCCGGCACATACTATGAGCATTATCACATAGGTAATGCACAAAAGACTGATAAACAGCCGCTTCTTGGCCTTTTCTGCCGTAAATTTCATACTCTTTCCTCTGGGGTATTACTACGTCAGTTAAAAACTGCACCCAGGCTTACGCCATTTCCCCGAACAAAATCACCTGCTGCCATACGCTTCTTGCTTGGTGGCTGAATTTCAGTAATCTCCACAGCCCCCTGTCCGGCAGCTACAACAAAGCTCTTTTTGGTAAGCTCCAATACCTCTCCCGGCTTGCCCGACATATCATCGCGCACCTTGGTCCCCCATACCTTGTAGTTCTTTCCATCCAACATGGTCCAGGCCACCGGCCAGGAATTGAGACCCCGCACCAGATTGTGAACCTCCTGGGCAGTTTTGCTCCAGTCAATATGACCAGTTTCCTTGGTCAGCATGGAGGCATAGTTGGACAGGCTGTCATCCTGCTTCTCCGGGGTAATGGTTCCTGCTGTCACGCCATCAACGGTATCTGCCAGCAATTCCTTGCCCATAACTGCCAACTTATCATGGAGCTCCTCAGTGGTCATATCAGGGGTAATCTCCACCTTGCTCTTTAAGAGCATATCGCCGGTATCCAGGCCGGCATCCATCATCATGGTAGTAACGCCGGTTTCCTTTTCGCCGTTGATAATGGACCAGTGAATCGGTGCCGCCCCACGATAGCGGGGCAGCAGTGATGCATGGACATTCACGCAGCCCAGACGGGGAATATCCAGAATTTCCTGGGAGAGAATCTGGCCAAAGGCCACCACCACTATCAAATCCGGCTGCAATTCCTTCAGTCTTGCCACACAGTCAGGTGTCTTGATTTTCTCCGGCTGCCAAACTGGCAGATCATATTCCAGTGCCTTCACCTTCACCGGGGAAGGAGTCAGCTTCTGGCCTCTTCCCTTTGGTCTGTCCGGCTGAGTAATAACCGTTAATACTTCAGTCTTTTCCTGCATCACTTCCAGACAGCCCACGGCAAAATCCGGAGTTCCCATGAAAACTGTTCTTAATCTGCTCATGCCTTTTCTCCCTGTTTAATGGTCTTGGCCACATCAATAAACAAAGTACCTTCAAGATGGTCCAGCTCATGCTGGATGCAACGGGCCAACAGCCCCTTGGCAGTCAAATGCTTCTTCTTGCCCCAACGGTTAAGATAATCCACGCTGACCTTCTCTGCCCGCTCCACATCACCAAATACATTTGGTACACTGAGGCAGCCCTCCTGGCCTATCTCGGTGCCTTCGCGGCGGGTAATCACAGGATTCACCATTTCCAGCAGGCCGTTGTCGTCACCTACATCAATTACCACCAGACGGATGGACTGGCCAATCTGAGGTGCAGCCAGGCCCACGCCATCAGCCTTGTACATGGTCTCAGCCATATTCTCCATAAGCTTTCTGAGCTTGCTGTCAACCTTCTCTATGGGAGCGGCCACCTGCTTTAATACAGGGTCGCCAGCTTTTACTATATCTAACAGTGCCAATATAACACCCTCCTATTTTTCTATATCCGTCTAATTTTATCACATTATGCAAGGAAAGTCCAAAATAAGCCCCACGAAAGCAATAAAAAGGGAGCACTGAACAAATAAGCTGCACAGTGCTCCAAAAATATTTCTAGGGGTTAGCTATAGTAAGCAAAGGTGTGTATCACTCTTTGCCAGCCAAACGCTTGTAATTTGCCAATCTGGTTTCGGCATCCTTCTGAGTCTTCTCAAAGAGAGCATCAGCAGCCTCTGGGAATGCACGCTTCAAGCTGTTGTAGCGAACCTCGCCCATGAGGTACTCCTGGAACTTGCCGAAATCTGGCTCCTTGGAATCAAGGCTGAATGGATTCTTGTCGGTGCCAACCAGCTCTGGATTGTAGCGATAGTTAGCCCAATAACCGCACTCAACAGCACGGGCAGCTTCCATCTGGGACTTGCCCATACCAATCTTGATACCGTGGTTGATACATGGTGCATAACCAATAATGAGGGATGGTCCTGGATAAGCCTCAGCCTCAGTGATAGCCTTCAGTACCTGGTTCTTGTCAGCACCCATGTTAACCTGTGCTACATATACATAACCATAGGACATGGCCATCATGCCCAAATCCTTCTTCTTGGTCTTCTTACCGGTTGCTGCGAACTGAGCAATTGCTGCAGTAGGAGTAGCCTTGGAAGCCTGACCACCAGTGTTGGAATATACCTCAGTATCGAATACGAATACATTTACATCCTCACCGGAAGCAAGTACATGATCCAGACCGCCGTAGCCGATATCATAAGCCCAGCCGTCGCCGCCGAAGATCCACTGGGAACGCTTAACCATGAAGTCGCGGTTCTCGTAAATCTTGTTCAGCAGTGGGTCGTCGCCCTTCTCTGCTTCCAGAGCACCAATGAGGTTCAATGAACGCTCGCGGGTGCCTTCGCCGAGATTCATGTTATCCTTCCAGTCAACCATTGCATTCTTCAATGCATCGGAAATCTTGCCGGATTCAAGAGCCGCAGTCACGTCAGCTGCCAGAGCCTCACGAACTGCCTTAACACCCAGGAACATACCAAGACCATATTCAGCGTTATCCTCAAAGAGGGAGTTAGCCCAGGCAGGACCATGACCCCAAGCATTCTTGGTGTATGGCATTGCAGGAGCAGAAGCACCCCAGATGGAGGAGCAGCCAGTAGCGTTGGCTACCATCATGCGGCCGCCAAAGAGCTGAGTGATGAGCTTGGCATAAGGAGTCTCACCGCAGCCTGCGCACGCACCGGAGAATTCCAGACATGGAGTCTCGAACTGGGAGCCCTTAACAGTAGTCTTCTTCATAGGGTTAGTCTTAGGGCTAACCTTTACGCCATAGTCAAATACAGCCTGCTTGTCAAGCTGGGTAGCGATAGGCTTCATAACCAGGGCCTTCTCCTTGGCAGGACAAACCTGAGCACAGTTGCCGCAGCCGGAGCAGTCCAGAGCAGATACAGCCATGGTGAAGTTCAGGCCCTTGGTACCAAGTGCTGGCTTGGAGGTAAAGCCCTCTGGTGCAGCATCCTTTTCCTCATCAGTGGTGAGAACCGGACGGATAGCAGCATGTGGGCAAACAAAGGCGCACTGGTTACACTCGATACACTTGCTGACATCCCACTCAGGAACATTGATGGCGATACCGCGCTTCTCATAAGCAGCAGTGCCGGATGGGAAGGTACCATCAGCATGGGCAGCCATCTGCTTAACAGTAATCTTGTTGCCCTCCTGACGGTTAACAGGCTCAAGAATCTCCTTAACATAAGCTGGAACATCAGCCTTGCCGTCAGCCTCGGCATCCTTGGCATCAGCCCAATCAGCAGGAACATTTACCAGATGCAGGGCATCAATACCGGCATCAACAGCGCCATTGTTCATATCAACGATATTCTGGCCCTTCTTGCCGTAGGAAGTTACGATGGCATCCTTCAGATAGCCAACAGCCTTCTGAAGTGGAATAATGTCAGCCAGCTTGAAGAATGCGGATTGCATTACCATATTGAAACGTCCGCCCAGACCCAGATCCTGAGCGATCTTAACTGCATTTACAGTGTAGAACTTAATGTTGTTCTTGGCGATAAAGCGCTTCATGGAAGCCGGCAACTTCTCGGACAGCTCCTCATCAGACCACAGGGTATTCAGCAGGAAGGTACCGCCTGGCTGCAGTCCTGCCAAAAGGTCATACTTATTTACATAAGACTGCTGTGAGCAGGAAATAAAGTTGGCATTATCAATAAGATATGGTGATGCGATAGGAGACTTACCAAAGCGCAGGTGAGACATGGTAATACCACCGGACTTCTTGGAGTCATACGCAAAATATGCCTGAGCATACAGATCAGTCTTGTCACCGATAATCTTGATAGCGGACTTGTTGGCACCTACAGTACCATCGGAGCCCAGACCCCAGAACTTGCAGGCAGTGGTTCCCTCCGGAGTGAGGTTAACATGCTCTGGATATGGAGCCAAAGAAGTATTGGAAAGATCATCAACAATACCAATGGTGAAGCCGTTCTTTGGTGCATCCTTCTTCAGTTCCTCAAATACTCCCAGAACCTGAGTAGGAGATACATCCTTACCACCCAGACCATAGCGGCCGCCAACAATCAGTGGATGACGGTCACTTGCATAGAATGCAGTGCGTACATCCTGATACAATGGCTCACCAAGAGCACCTGGCTCCTTGGTACGATCCAAGGTGGCAATCTTGGTGGCAGTGGAAGGAATAGCCTTCAGGAAATGCTCTACGGAGAATGGACGGAAGAGATGAACTGCAACTGCACCAACCTTCTCCCCCTTGGCGTTGAGATAATCAACACATTCCTGGAGAGTCTGGTTAATGGAACCAATAGCGATAACTACGCGCTCAGCATCCTTGGCACCGTAGTAATCGAAAATATGATGCTCACGGCCGGTAATCTTGGCCATCTGACCCATAGCCTCTTCCACGAGCTCAGGCAAAGCATCATAAGCCTTGTTTACAGCCTCACGGCCCTGGAAATAAATATCATCATTCTGGGCAGTACCACGAATAACTGGATGGTCAGGATTCAAGGCGTTACGGCGGAAAGCATTTACTGCATCCCAGTCAAGAATCTTGGCCAGATCATCATAGTCAACCAGTTCAATCTTCTGAATCTCATGGGAGGTACGGAAACCATCAAAGAAATTCAGGAAAGGAATCTTGCCCTTAATGGCAACCAGATGTGCCACAGCTGCCAAATCCATAACCTCCTGTACAGAGGACTCTGCCAGCATAGCCACACCAGTCTGGCGTGCAGCCATAACATCCTGATGATCGCCAAAAATATTCAGGGAAGAAGTAGCCAGAGCACGTGCCGATACATGGAATACGCCTGGCAGCATCTCGCCGGAAATCTTGTACATATTCGGAATCATCAACAGCATACCCTGAGAAGCAGTGTATGTGGTGGTCAGGGCACCAGCCTGCAGGGAACCATGAACTGCACCTGCAGCACCAGCCTCGGACTGCAGCTCAACAATGCGTACCTTCTGACCAAAAAGGTTTTTCTGGCCCTTTGCAGCCATCTCATCAACATGCTCTGCCATTGGTGAAGATGGGGTGATAGGATAGATAGCAGCCACATCGGTAAATGCATAGGACACGTATGCCGCAGCTGTATTACCATCCATAGTCTTCATTTTTTTGCCCATACTTGATTAACTCTCCTCTCGTTACACAAAATTCAGCAAACAAATCAAGTGCCGATAACATCTATAACAATTCACATATAAATGTTTTACAAATTCATTATACATCTAACCATTTGTTTTGTAAAATATTTCGCTTTTTCTTTTTATTTTTGCACAAATGAAAAGAAAGCAACCTTTTCTTGAACATAATTTCATTTTTTGAACAATAATCATCAGACAAATGTGTTGGATTTGTACATTAATAACAGTATTCACCACCTGCAAAATGGCAATAAAAAAAGCTGGATCCGAAAATCCAGCTTTTGAATGCAATGGTCGGAGCAGCAGGATTCGAACCTGCGACCCCCTGGTCCCAAGCCAGGTGCTCTACCAAACTGAGCCATGCCCCGTTGTCGACCTTTTGTCGCGTCAACATCGATAATGATACTATAATCGCCATTGCTTGTCAACAATTTTTTCTAAACTATTTTAAAAACCTTATTTCTGCCAATAATCCAGATTGTCAGTAAGGCCAATATCCTGGGCATAGAATACAGGATCCTTGCCTGCATCCCTCTGCTCCTCGTAGTTGTTGAGGCAAGCCATAGCCTGCTTGCCCAAAATAACGATTACAGGCAGGTTGATGATGGCCATGCAGCCCATGAGCACATCGGCCAGATTCCAAAGCAGATCCATGCTGAGACCGGAACCAACAAAGATTACCAGTGCAGCAAATACACGATAGATGGTCATGAACAGCTTGCCAGGCACCTTGCCGTTTACATAAGCCAGGCAGTTGTCTACATAATAAAGATTACCCAGCAGAGTTGTGAAGGCAAAGAGCAGCATGGAAACTGTGAGGAAGATACCGGCACCGGAGCCAAGAGTAGCATCCAGAGCAGCCTGCACAAATGGTGCACCTGCCAGCTCCTTGGTAGGAGTTACGCCGGAGCTCATGCACAGGAAGGCAGTTGCGGTACACAAAATCATGGTATCAATAAATACGGAGAACATCTGAACCAGACCCTGTTTTACTGGATGGGAAACATCAGCAGCGGCAGCAGCATTTGGTGCAGAACCTACACCGGCCTCGTTGGAGAACAGACCACGCTTGATACCGAACATTACGCAGGAACCGGTGAAGCCACCAAAGATGGCCTGGAAATCAAAGGCCTGGGTAAAAATGGTATTGAATACACTTGGCAGCAGGCCAATATTCATAACAACCACAATAAGGGCAACCAATACATAGATCAGGCCCATGAAAGGAACCAGTGCGGAGTTGGCCTTGATGATACGACGGCCACCGCCAAAAATGCACCATCCTACAAGAACGGCCAGGATACCACCAATAACCCATGGTGTGCTATCTGGGTTGTAGAATGCAAAACCGGAGAAGGTGGACTGGAGATTATATGCACACAGCATATTAAAACCAATACCATAAGTACAAATCAGCGCCAAGGCAAAGATGATTGCCACGAAACGGTTGTGCAATGCACTCTCGATATAGTATGCAGGGCCACCATAGCTGGCATGCTCACCACGCTTCTTGTACACCTGGGCCAAAGTACTCTCAACGAAAGCAGCACCGCCGCCCAGGAAGGCAGCCAGCCACATCCAGAACATGGAGCCAAAGCCACCAAGGCAAAGTGCAGTGGATACACCGATAATGTTACCAGTACCTACACGGGAGGCAGTGGATACCATCAGAGCCTGGAAGGAAGAAACCTTCTGGCCCTCTTTCTTTTCCATGATAACCTTCAAGGTTTCACCGAAAAGACGGATCTGGATGAACCGGGTCCGCAGGGTGTAATAAAGGCCTACACCCAAAATCATGACAATCAGCAGCTTGCCATACATAAAGTTGGAGATTTCTCCAATTAAAGCATCTAACATTTTCTTATCTACCCCTTTTCTTAATAAAAAATAAAAATATCAAATTCCCTCTCCTTATTCAGGGAAAAAATCTGCCAGTGTTTCCTTGTCCTCCGGTTTGCCAAAATAGGAGCCAATGAGGAACAGCACAAGGGAAACCGTTATGCCAATGGTAATCTGGTGCAGGCCCATAATCTTGTATCCCATACCCTGCGCCAGACAGTACAGCACCGTACCCCCTACCATGGACAGCATGGCACCGGTTTTGTTGGCCTTACGCCAATACAGCCCCAGCAGCAGAGTCCAGAAGAATGCCGTTTCCAAACCACCAAAAGCAAACATATTGATAAGCCAGATAAGGCTCGGTGGTGTCATGGCAATGAAAAATACAATGGCACCAATAACCGCAGTAGCCAGCATGGACAGCATACGCAGCTTGCCATTGCCCGGAGTATTGCCCTTTCTCTCCTGCCGATGAAGATAAATATCCTTGATAATAGCTGATGAACCTACCAGCAGCAGACTGCTGATGGTAGAAATGCTGGCGGACAACGGGCCAATAATGGCGATGCTGGCCAAAGAAGCCGGCATAGCTGTCTCCACCAACCGTGGAATAATGCTGTCCGTTCCACCATAATCAGCCGGTGAGCCGGTCATTACCCCCTGCCCCAAAATACCGGTAAAATTGATGCCGATATTCATAAAGCCTACCACAAAGGTACCGATAAGCATGGCCCGAACCAGACTCTTGTTGTTCTTAAAGGCCAAGCCACGAACCACAGACTGAGGCAATGCAATGGTACAGATACCTACCAAAATCCACTGGGTCAAATACAGACCATAAGGCATCTTGCCGCCGGACAGCGGCTCCAGCATATCAGGACGGTTGGTTTCCAGATGGGCCACAATGCTGTCATAGCCCCCGCCAACCTGCAATACATAATATACCAGCATAACGATGCCGATCATCATCATCACGGCACAGCAGGTATCCGTGATGGCTACCGCCCGAAAGCCGCCGATGGTGGTATATACAACAACCATGGCACCAAAGAGCACCAGCCCCGTTACATAGCTGTAGCCCGTAACTGCCTCAAAGAGCTTGGCACCACCCACAAACTGTGCCACCATAGTGGCACAGAAAAATAAAACTATGATAAAGGCAGAAATCTCTGCCAATAAATCCGACTTGTAACGATGACGGATAATATCCACCACTGTCACCGCATTAAACTTGCTGGCCAGCAGGGCCACCCGCTTGCCAAAAATACCCAGCACAAGAAATACTGCCGTAACCTGAACTACGGCCATATATACCCAGCCAAAGCCCACATTCCAGGCCACACCGGGGCCACCAACAAAGGAGCTTACGGAGCTATAGGTTGCCACCGTAGTCATGGCCAATACAAAGCCGCCCAAATCACGGTTGCCAATGAAATAGGTCTTGACGAAATTGTTCATCAAACCGGCATTTTGCTGCTGATATCGGATAAACACACTGATGCCAATCATGAACACCATATAGCCCAAAAGTGGCAGCAGCTGACTAAAATCACCATTCATGGCTGTCCCTCCTCTCCGGAAGGGTTAGCATCCGTTTCCAGGTCAATGTCCTTAAATACCAGTGAGGTCAGGAGCTTCACCAATACCATGGCAAAAATCCACACCCCGAAGGTTCCGGTCACCGCCCACAATGGCAGGCCAAAGAGCTTCACATCCACCCCGGCCAGGCCAAAGCCGGCAAACAGCCAAAAGACGATTAATACCAATAAGGTAATACCAGTCCACATTGCTTCCCGTCTTATCTGGAAGTATTTTTCTTTTTCTGACATATTCAACACCTTTCTGTAGAACCCGGCTCCAATATCTAACCGCCCATGGGTCAGCCGGTGTCCTCAACATATAAGATTATACTATCTGGAGTGGACATTATCAATATATTAGCCATAACCTTACTGTATAGTGTAAATCGGCCCTTATTCTGCTATCTTGCTTTTCTTGAATCTGGCAAAAATTTCATCGATTTCCGGCCCTGTCAGCTGATACTTCTCCACCAGCTTGTCCGCCAAAGCCTTGATGGCCTTCTTGCCCCCCTTGATGATTTTTAGGGTATTTTCGTACTCCTGTTGAATAATCTCGTTGGCTTCCTCATAAACCGCCACCGCCGCCGGACTTACTGACAGGGTTTCCAGCGGAATATAGGCCCGAAGCTTTCTGCCCATGCCCAGATTGTTGACCATAAGCACAGCATGAACCGTGGCATTTTCCAAATCCCCGCTGATACCGGCATTGATGCCCTCCTTCTCGCCGAAGAAAACCACCTCCGCCGCCCGGCCTGCCAGGCTTACCCGAATTTTGTCTATATACCATTGACGATTATAGTTTTTGCTGATTTTTTCATTAACCTTTGGCTTGGTATAGCCACCGTATTCCTCACGGCCAACGATAGTTACAAAGGATGACTGCTCTCCGGTTAGCCACAATAAATACGCATGGCCCGCCTCATGGACTGCTGTGGCAAAATAATTGATTTCCTCCCACTCGTGCTTTTGACCAAAGGTCAGCTCATCCAGAGCATCCGACAGAATATCGCTGTCCACCTCTTTTTGCTGCTTCAGGGCCATACGGGTGGCCAGGGCAATAAAATCATTAATATCCGCAATACTGTGGCCAAATACCCGATCCGCTATATTATTAATGATAGAATCCGGAATGGTGGTTATCCCCTTATTTTCCAAGGCCTTCTTGATGCCCGCAATACGCTCATCCCGGTCCGGCAGCTTCACATAAATCTTGTGCTCCAGCAGATGCAGCAGCTCCGGGTCAAGATCCGAATTTTCGTCAGATACCGTGGAATGAGTCCAGTTCATGGTGCCCACAAACAGCACCGGAGAACCGCAGCTCTTGATATCCTTTATTCCGTTAATAATAGTTCTGACCGCCCCAAGGCCACAGGCCTTTATGAGCAGGTCAAACTTCTCAATAAGAATAATGGACGGAGCTTCCCGAACAGCCTTTTCAAACAAATCCTTTATAAGCTCGCAGGCCCCCTCAGGAGTCAAATCCGCCAGGCGGGATGGGGTTATCATCAAAAGATTGGCCTCGGATTCCGTAGCCAAGGCCCGGGTCAAGGATACCTTTCCCGCATCAGCAGAACCAAAAAGCAGCACGCCCCCCGGCACACTGTGATACTTCATGACAAAGGCCTCCGGATTGACCAGATATTCCTTTAAGTATTTCAAATCCTCCTTGGCACTGGTGCCGCCCACAATATCATCAAAGTACCGCGGTTCCTTGTATTCCTCCAGATACTCGTCCACCGGGTCCGGCCCCTTCAAGTTTTCAAACTCAAAATCGTAGAAAATAACCTCGGCGGTCTTGCCATCCTCCGACAACCGCTGGGCCGTATTGTATTTTACAATCAAATCCTCTTTTTGCAGGGCATCATAGGTCTTCTGAATAAGAATATCCCGGGCAATGAGCAGCATTTCCGCCTGAGCACCCTCACTGTCAATGGACAAATCGACGGTTCCCCGAGCCCCCTTTTGCCTAAAGGTAAAGTAGTCCGCCAGGGTGATATTGTCGTGTTTAATGAGATAAACCGGCAAGGTTGGCAAATTTTCCCGAATAATTTCAAAGACCCCAAGGCCCACAGACACCTCATCATCAAGACTCAGCACGTTGAAGCCCCGGTCCTCCACGCCTTCCATGAGGTCCACCACCACAAAGGACAGATAGGCCTCGGACAATACCTTCACTGCCTCATCAAGATTCTGAACAAAAATATAATCTATGTAGTCATTTTCTGTTAAGCACTGATATTTCTTCTGGTCCGCCACCAGCAGCACCTGAGGCTTTTCCTTGTAGCTAAAAAGAGTAGCCATTGGACTGTCCGGCTCCGGCCGTTCCACGGAAAAATTAATCTTCTGGATTTTGGTCAGGGCCTTCGGATCCAGATGACGGCTCAGCTCATAAAACTCATTTTTTAAAAAGGCCCGGCTTAAGGGCAGCACCGAATTGGCATCTATCATGTCGCACTGATTAAATAGGCACAAATTCAGCATATCCGGGTCAAGATCCATATCGTAGCCGTATTCCTTCTTCACTTCCCCAGCAAAGTCCCAGAAGCCCTGCTCCATGAGCTCCAGCAAATGATTTACCGCTAAATCCTTAAAGAAAATAATGCTTTCATTATTAAAATATTCATAAAAGAACAATAATGGAAAATCTGACTCCTCCAGCTCTTTGGCAAAGGAACCCAAAATAACCGATTTTGGCAGCATGGAACCAAGGGCGTCATTTAAATACAGTTCCGCCCCCACATGGGTAGTAAAAATAATCAGATTATCCCCATAGGATATTTCCTTGTTTCTGGTCTTGTCCACCACCCGGCCGGTTTCAATAATCTGGCTGATGGCTGAAACCACCTTTGGGCTGGCCTTTTCAATATTTTTTAACAGCAGAATGCCCCTTGGATTTTCCTCCACAAAACGGGAAATCCGGCCAGCCTCCTTGTTGCCGCTGACCGTATTCACCAAATCCTCCGCAAAGGTTTCTGCCGCATTTACATCCAGATTGACCTCCAAAATCTCCCGCTTCAAAACATCTGCCGTAATATAGGCCAGCCGTGACTTGCCGCTGCCCGGTGGTCCCGACAGGAGAAAGATATTGTTCAGGGCCTGGCTGGAGGTTTCCGGAATAAACTCCCCCTTGAACACCCCCTGCACAAAATAATGAATGGCCTCATCCTGACCCTTTATATTAGCGCTCAGAGTCTGATAAAGGAGCTTCGTGTTCTTGGACAGCTCCGCCAGCTTCTTTTTCTCTTTTCCGGTCATAATATCACTCCCTCTGACCCATTGGTATTCTATCTTTTAATTGTTTATTTCTTTATTATGGGGAGAATATCCTTTTTTATTCCTGCCATACCCATATTAAAAAGGCCAGAGCGGTTGATACACCACTCTGGCACACAAAAAACTATATCATTACAGATAACTTACGGTTTCCGACAAATCCTTGCGGCTTGCATGGTTCGGCAAAGGACCGGCCCCTTCTGCGGCATAGCCCAGATCCATCAGCATCAATACTTCTTCATTTTCCGGCAAGCCTAATTTTTTTCGCCACAACCTCAGGATCAAAATAATTGAGCCAGCAGCTGTCCACGCCCTCATCGGCAGCAGCCAAAATCATGTGGGTTGCCACAATGGTTGCATCCTCAACCCCTGAATTCCTCTTATCTCCAGGATAGGTAAATACATTATTTTTGTCAAAGGCCACCACTAGCACTGTAGGTGCACCATAGCGGCATGGTGTTGCCTCATCAATCTTGGCCAGCAGCTCCGCAGACTGCACTACATAAATGTGCTGCTCCTGAAGATTTTTGGCAGTTGGTGCCAATCTCCCCGCCTCAAGAATAGCTGTGATTTTCTCCTTTTCCACCTGACGGTCAGAATACTTTTTGCATGAATACCGGTCCTTGATAACTTGCTTAAATTCCATAGTATCCTCCTTGCATAAAACCCTCTACTTGCTTTTTAATATACTACTGAAACATATTATACTATTTTCCCTTCCAGATGGTCCATTTCATGCTGGACGATTTCTGCCAGCAGTCCCGTGAATTTCTGACGCTTTTTCTGCCAACGCATATCACGGTAGCTGACCTCTACCCACTCACTGCGTTTTACTTCATGCTTATCTTCCAAAGATAAGCAGCCCTCTTCCACTGTGTAGGTCTTGCCGGAAAGCTTTTCGTACTTTGGATTCAGCATTACCAGCACATCAGCAGGACCAGCCCCCGGCAGGCTGCCCGCTCCGTCCTCCGCATCCAGGCTTATGGCAATTACCGCCTTTGGCACCCCTATCATATTGGCCGCCATGCCGATACAGGTCATTCTATAGGCCTGCAGGGTATCAGCCAAATCCTGTGCCACCCCGGCTATGTCATCCTTGGTGGCCGGCTTAGCCTTTTTCTTCAGTATTTCTATATCCTTATTTATATCCTTAACCATCAGCAAATCCTCTTTTTTTATAAACTGCCGCCCAGTTTTTCCAGGCTGTTGATAATAACCACGCAGTCTGGACGGACGTGTGTCATGACAAACTTCATTTTTTCCGCTGGAATGGCTACGCAGCCACCAGTATATGGCTTGTTGGGGCCGAAGCAATGCAGGAATATGGCCGAGCCCTCACCCGGAACTGCCTTCTCGTTATAGCTTATGTTCAGGCAATAAACATAGTGGGTTTTATAGTCCACAATATGCTCACTGGCTTCCGTATTTAAGCCGGGCATTTGCCGGATGTCCACCATCTGATTATATTTCATGCCCGGACGCTCATCCCCGGACCAATAGCAATTTTCGTCCACCTGTTGATAAGGAATGGCGCAGCCCGGATCCGGTGCAATTCCAAAGGCCGCATTAAAATAAAAGGTCCCCACAGGGGTCATGCCGTCCCCCTCCCTTGTCTTTCCCAGTCCTTGTTTCCCGATAAAGCCCGGGGTGGTCATAATCTGATGCCATTGGCCCTGCTTGTTCTTTTCATGCATAGAAATCCAGGCCGTGGTCCCCTCAACACCGGCTACCACAAACAGTTGCTGACTGGTGTAGGCCTCAGGAAGCTGCTGCACCCAATCTGGAGATGGCTCATATTTTCCACCCTTGGCACCGGCCGAAGAAATTTCCCCACAGGACATGCTGACCAGGGTCACCAGCAGCACACCCACCAGTAGCTTACATATTGAGCTGCCTATTGATACTCTCATTCCATATACTCCTTAATGTAACCGATAATCCACCTTAATAAATGGCATCTTCCTGCAATACATTGATACCGGCTGCCAGCAGCTCCTGACGTACCCAATCAAAATGGTCATTGAGCTCTTCATAGAACTGGGTTCGGAAATTCAAATCATTGATAATCGTTCCGGCACTGTATTCCACTTCAGCATCCTCGTCATTGAAGTCCTCTATCTCGAAGAAATTGCTGTGAATCCGCTTCATCCACTCCTGATACCGCACATCAATATCGTCAGACTGAATCCCCTTGAAGCATTCCAATAATAACTCCTGCTGCCGCTCCGATAAGCCTGTAACCGGCTCACAGCTGACAGACTGCAAAATGCGGAAAATCTTTTCCGAGGCGTCAAGGAACTCATCCCAATTCTTCCGCCCCTCCTTGAAATGATCGCTGCTGCGCCACCACAAAAACGGCATATCAGGACAATGAACCGCCGCCACATGTCCCAACGGGTTCACCATTTCCACCAGCTTGTTTAATGCCGTATTGGCACCTATCAGCTCACCCACAGCCTTTTCAATAAGCGAGCCCTGGTTGGCAAACAGCAGACTCTGTACCTTGTTAAGAGCTGCATTCAGACCGGCAAATTCCTGATGGGCCCAAGTATCGGCATAAACATGCAATCCTATCCCCAGCCGGAAGCCAAAATCCGAATTGTCCAGGGTGGTAGCCAGCAGGCGGTCCGCCAGCTTATTGGCCAGTTCACTGTTTTTCTTGCAAACCAGCTTTTCATCATTGTTCTCTCCCTGCAGACCCGGCAAAAAATGGAATGGTATCCACACCTCGCAGTTTCCCTTGCCGGTCATATTCCCCCAGACATTCTGACAGGAATAACGCACCCGTACCCCATTGGCAATGTTTTCCTTTTCCTCGGCATCGGAAAAAGGATTCTGGTCAAAATTGTCGTCCACAAACTGGGAACTGGTAGCAATAATATTGGAATTGCCGCTACCAAACTTCGCCCAGCGGGACAACACATAAATTGTGGCATAATGATAATCCAAATCCATAGCTATCCTCCTAAATCTTTTTCCCCTTTGATAATGATGGATAAATGCCAGGGCGGTGCAAAAACACCACTCTGGCATCATCCTTTGCTATATCACGTTATTGTGAATCCTTTATGAATTAAAACTTAAACTTACGCAGGGAGTTCTGCAATTCCTCTGCCAGCTTGGACAGGGACTCACTGGCGGAAGCAATTTCACTGGCGGAAGCGGACTGTTCCTCAGTTGCTGCCGAAACGGTCTGCATTTCATCGGAAACTGCACGGCCCTGGGTGTCGATATTGGCCACCTGGGTAGTAATATTCTCTGTATCGGAAGTAGCAGAATGAACTGCCTGACTCATGTTGGTTACTTCCTGAGTTACTTCATTTACCAGGGACTCGATCTCGATAAAGTTCTGTCTCAGATTGGCCACGGACTCAGCACCGGCATCTACAGTAGCCCGGCCCTTCTGCATAGCAGAAACCGCCTGCTGGGTTTCCTGCTGAATACCAGTAATAAGCTGAGTAATCTTCTGAGCTGCCTCACCGGACTGCTCTGCCAGCTTACGAACCTCTTCTGCTACTACGGCAAAGCCACGGCCATGCTCACCGGCACGGGCAGCCTCAATAGCTGCATTGAGCGCCAGCAGGTTGGTCTGCTCTGCTATGCCGGAGATGGTTTCCACGATAGTACCAATTTCCTGTGAGCTTTCGCCAAGTCTGTCCACAATTTCTGCGGAATCCTGAACACCAACAGCACCGTTACGAATCTGCTGGATGGTTTCATCAATGGATTTAAGACCCTGAGAAGCGGATTTTGCTGCCGCTTCAGCACGGGTAGCCACGTTATTGGACTGGGCATCAATAGCAGAAACCGATTCATTAATATGTCCTACGGCCTGGGTACTGGATTCAATAGCACCCTGCTGTATCTGTACGGCACCGGCTGCATCAGTAACGGACTGAGCCACCTGAGTGGAGGCCTGGGCTGACTGCTGGGCACTGGCGGTCAATTCCTCACCGGCTGCCGCAATCTGCTGGGCACTGCCATTGGCCTGACGCATAAGGTTGTTAAGATTTTCTCTCATAACACTGACGGTATCTGCCAGCTCACCAATTTCATCTGTGGTGGTTATGCTGCGAGGAGTAATTCTAAAATCGCCATCGCCCATGCGACGACAGGTTTCCACCATTTTGTCCAATGGACCGGTAATAGCCCGAATAATGAGAGCTGAAACACCAAACAATGCAATTAAAGCCATAACAGAAAACAGTATCATCATTCTGCTGGCTGAAGCCGCATCGCTTTCCATCTTCTCAAACAGGGCATGGGAATTTTCCTGAGCCTGCTTCTGTTGATCCTCCAGCAGGAGTCTCAATGCCTTGGTGGCATCACCGGCATTTTTGCTGAGGTATGTTGCACCCTCGTCCTTATTGTTGGCCTCTGCCAAAGCAACTACCCTATCAATGGCTGTGCCAAAAACATTCCACTTTTCCAGAATAGCTGCATTGGCCTTCTCGGCCTCGGTGCCAGCAGTAGCCTGCTCATACAGCTTCCAATTGGACTCGAAGTTTTCCCTTATTTCCTTCTGGTCATTTCTAAGGTCATCAATACGCTTCTGATCCTTGGCGGACAGGGAAAGAGCACCTCTTGACTGCATATCGCGCAGCATGTATTTTATCTCACCGATACAATACAGCTGCTGCATGTTTTTCTGATAAATAATCTCCAATGACTCCTTGGATTCGGAGATAGTAGAATAACCACGGTAACCAATGAGGGCCATTCCAATGGCCGCAATTACCACAAGGGTTAATATCTTGTACATCATTTTTAAATTGTAGAAAAAGCTCATAAAAACCCCCTCTTTCTTACTTTATGTGTTTACTGAGGAATTCTACCTTTGTAGCTAAAATCCTTTAATTTTTTATTTTTTTTCAAAAAAAGACATAAAAAAACCTCAAAATCCCATTTACGAGATTTTGAGGTTAATTTCAAATGGTGCGACAGGAGGGATTCGAACCCCCGACCCACGGCTTAGAAGGCGAGATTTTCAACTATAATCGAATAGTTGTTTGCCATCGCCAAAGCCTTGTGGCATCTATCATCACGGGCTAAAAAGCATCTGTTCAATCTATACTCAATATAGCACACTCGCGGCACAAAATGCAAACTTTTTGCGGCGAAAAATGCAAACTCACGGCATATTTTTTTACCCATAATGTCAAAATTTGACTAAATGATGCTTTTCTTTATGCGCGTTGTATGAGTATACAATACAGGATAACATCCCCCCAAAAAGCCTTTAAATCCCCCTATTCTCAGTAACTTGTCAACACTCGTTAAAATCCACCCTCTCCAAACGTGATAAACTGTCAACAGTTTTAAAGGTATTTTTTTAATGTTTTAGCCCCCATTTCTGGCAATTACCGCTGGTTGCTCTCCAGTTGGCGTGTATGAGGTTTTATGCTATCCCGAATACAAATACCTTCATAGGCCATTTAAAAACGCTTAGAACGCATTTCAGAGCGTCGAATTTTTGAGGGCAAAGAAAAAAAGGTATGTACCCGCTAAGATACATACCAAAATTTCTATTTACCACTGATAATAGTTCGGGCTGTTGCCGTTGTCCCTTACATCCACATGACAGCCCCACTCATAGAGGCCTACCCCATCAAAGCCAATTTGCTCACAGTACCATTTGAGTTGTTCAGGTGTGTGGCAGAATTGGTAATCAGGGGTCTGCACATCCGCCGCGTTGCCAAGCACATGTTGGCTGTTTGGAACACCCCCTACCTCTGCGTTATGTTCAGGGCATCTATAGGCACAACTTATATAGACCGGCCCGCCTATCATTTCTCGCAGTTGGTCAAGCTTCTCTAGTAGTAATGGGTTTACCTTATAAGCCCCGCCATCACAGCATCCAACGCCGTGACATTCTATCTCATAATCTGAAAAGTATTTACTCATTTTGTAAAATCCCCTTTGTTGCTGTTACTCATATAGCCAATTAATCCGCTCACTATAGCTATTATTATTTCTTGCTGTAGGCCTAAATAGATACACCCCCATAATGCTATAACTAGGCCTATAGCTATAACTAAATCAATTTTCAAGTATTCCTTTATGTATTTCATTCAATCCACTTCCAGTTGCTCTAAGTCTGAGAAAACCCTGTCACATAAACCATTACCGCCTAATGATTTATAGGCCTCATGCATCCGTGTAATATTCTCCAACGCTAATGGGGTTATATGGCCTTGTTGGTTGAAATAGTTACATGATTGAAGAATTCTGTCCCTTAATATACAGGTAGTTCCTGTTTTTAATAGCTCTATGGTTTGCTGTAGCTCTTTTTCTGCTTGCTCTTGTATTGCTTTTTCTGCTTCTTGCTTTTGTCGGTAGCTGTCTATCTTTGTTTCTAGCCACTTCCCCATTAATAGAAGGATAAGAGGGCTCAAAAAATACTGTATTATCTCCATTTCCATATCACGCTCCAATAATGACGGCTGTTGAATTGCTTGCAAGCTGTACCCACACGCAAGCCCCAATAATTGTATTTGCTTGTGTGCCTGCTATGGCGGTATATATATTTCCATTTACCATTACTGAATCACGGCCAACCATTACACCCCGCAACGCCCCAACGTTTACAGGCTTCTTGTTGGCTTCTTTTATGATTTCATTTACTTTTGATTGTAATTTTAAAAGGTTATTCATTCTTCAACACCTGCCAACTGTTTTATTTTTTTCAAGTCCTTCATGTTTTTTATTCTTGTATTCCTTCCTTGATATTCGTCAACAAGCATTGACTGCAGTGTTTTTTTATTTTTCCCGTCCCAGTAGATTAATTCAATTCTATAAAACTCATTTTCAATATTTCCAAGAGTCTGCAACGTGGAAAAAAGCCAACACCCTTTTTTGATTTTATAGGCGTCTGTAATATATCTGCTGTCAGTAAACGTACACCCTTCGATTGCCGTTTTGAAATAATATTGATTTTCAGCAGAATAAGTGGCCGTTGTGTCATCTAATTTCCATTCGTAACTACTACAGCACGTTTCTTCAAGAACGGCATCAACTATGATGTTGTCTAGTATTGCCTCTGCTTGCTCTTTCCCGTAGTAATCCTCTAATTGTTGCCAAAAAGCCCCTTTTATATTTTGTAGTGGTCGGGTGTCTTGCCCGTCGTCTTGGTTTTCGGGGGGTACAGGCCAAGGAACAAGAATGACGTTATATATCCAATGTTCCTCAGTTAGTAGTTTATCCATTATCTTTTGAGAATTTACACATGCCCACCAATTAGACTTATAATCATGTTTTGACTTATATGTAAAATTTCGTACTTTTGTACTTGTTGGGTTTCCGTATGTATAGGTCATTAATTTTAATTCGGGGTCTGCAATCGTTACCCAAATCGGCGTTTTACTGTCCCTTATTGCAGGACTATTCATATAACAATCAACGCCCTTAAAAAGTCCGTTCCCATACGAAAATGTTACATAGCCATCCTCTTGGTTAGCGGGCTTTTCTTCCTCGGTTGGTGTATGGTTACAGTTAGGCATAGGCGTTTTAATTACTTTTGCTCTTGTGTTACTGTATATGATTTTTTCTTTTTCGTTGGTGACAATATAACGGGCTTCTGATATTACGCTAACCATGTTGCAGAATTTATAATTAAAAGAATTCCAAGAATTAATAAAAACGGTATGGAATGAGCCAACCCAAAAATCAATCTGATATGAGCCGTCGGGATGACAGCTCATGTTATTTATTTTAGCTATGTCCTGAATGTGTTCATGGTCGAACCCATTTAATGAGTTTACAGCCGTTAAGGCTTTTTGGTTTACTTTGTCTATATAGCTATCAAGGTTTATATTGTCTATATTGTCGCCGTCTTTTTTTACATATATACCGCCTTGATTTTGTGCCTTTTCAAACCCTTCATAGTAAAAACGGTACATTTCATGATTAACGCCGTTAGAATAATATTTTTTTACGGTTTCGGAAAAGTCATCTAATACAGCCGTACACACTGCATAATAGCCCATTCTATATGACTCGCTTTTTTTCCTTAATCCTTGCGGATAATAGAGATTTTTGCATGTATGCCCAACCTCGAAAAGACTTGTATCGTCAATAAAACAAGCGTCCTTAATATGCCAATTCTGCGGGGTTTGTATTATATCTTTATTTTGTCCGCTAATCCAGTTCCCTTGATTAATATAGAATTGTGACTTATTGCCACAAGTAATATATTGTGCGTTGGTATCACACAGCTTTTTGAAAGGCTTGTTTAGTCGGGTGTCTGTATACCATATTGAATCATTAGGAATCAACCAAAGAATCTCACCACATAAAGGAACGGGGATAAACGAATTACCCCCGCCGTATGTGTTCCCGTATATGATTGTTCCATCTGTCCATACCTGTTGGCCTGTTGTTATATGGCTATTTCCCGCAATATATAACACTTTCCCCTGTGAGTCTGTGGCGGTATTTCCGTTTATACTTTGTATTGTTGTCTGATACATTACAGCCACCTCACGATTGTTATACTTTGCTTTAGCTCTTTTGTGGTTTGTGTTATTTGATTGCTTTGCAGATAATATGTGTTGTTTTTGAATTTGATACGCTCAGAAAAATCAAGAATATGATTAAAGTTGTATATGTCTAGGGAAACAGTTTCTTTTATTCTACGGTTCAGCCATTTGATTTGATTCAGGTACGCTTTTATGGTGTCTTCGTCTGTTGTTGGCAAGTCCAAAGTTTCTTTTAGTACGTTACCTTTTCCAAGAGGGTTTCCATCTGAATCCCCATAGTTAGCCCCGCCAAGGGTTAAGGACTCTTGGCTTGTTAGATACCGTGAAGCGGTGCAAGCTGGGCTACCCGTGCTAATGCTACTACCTTGGAATTCCCCGTCAATATATACTGATGTTCCATAGAAGCCCGCGCCAAGTGGAGCGTGTATAGTTTTTCTAACTGTTTCGTTGCCGTCCTTGTCCGTCGTTGTTTCTGTTTCTGAGCCAAGTACAAGGACTCCGCTCTTGGCGTGCTCGTAATTGTAAGTTGTCACTGTTACAGAGCCGTCAGAATGTTGGATAGTTTTGCGGGATAAATACTTTGCTTCTCCGAACCCATCCCCGACATAATCATAACTTGTTGTCCCGTCTTGGTTTTGTTCACTTCGTAAGTAGCCTGATTCATAACTACATACAGAATCTCCAAAAGTAAGACTTCCCCAAAATGGAAGCGGTTCAATATATAGCCCCCATCCTTGGTCATGGCCATTACTTGTGGAGCTAGAATAATTTATCATTGTTCTTTCAAGAGTGCGATTTATTACAGGCCTTGTATATGCTGTTTTGGAAATGTCTGTTACCTTGTTTTCTTGGCCTCTTTGTATCACATTAAGGCTGTTATCTTTTGCTCGTAAGAATACATTTATTGCTCTATGAGGAATGGAAGCAGACCACCCAAACAATGAAGAAATAATAGAATTATATGTCTGTCCGTCGCCTGTCCACTTGCCTGAGTGTGTGAAATTGTCACAGCAGAAAACAAGGCTTTTTCCCAACGCCCCTGCTATATATTGTGCGTGTTCTTGTAGTGTGTGGGTTTGATTTCCGGCTGCATAATTTATTGACTTATAAAGAATTTCGTCCACATCATACATACCCTTGGCAGTTGTTACTGCTTCTTGTTGCTGTGTTTCCGATACTTTGTACATGTACGGGAAATCAAGAATTTTACCGCTTATAGTGTCTAATACATTGATATTCTGTGTCGTTTCCATAGAGAAAGAGTCAGATAATGACAATTCATTTAGGTTTATAGATATAGACACAACGCCCGATTTTTCCGCCTGTGGTGAAGGTTCAAATGGGTTTGTTGGCGTGTTGTCAGGTTGTATGGTTGTATTATGTGGGATGCTTACGGCCGTGTCGCTATGGGTGGTTATTAGCTTATCGGTCTTTATGCGTGTGTCACAGTAATAGGTTATTTCTTGGCGTTCAACGATGTTTAATACCGTATCATAATACCTTGATATGTCTGCTTTTGTAGCTATTGCGGTATCATAATATCTTGATATGTCTGCCTTGGTATTTATTGCCGTATCATAGCTATGTTGTACAATCTCATTGATTTTTAAGGCCGTGTCATAAAAATAGGCCTGTAAATCCTTGGCCTGTAGCTCTAAGGCGACGTCACAATATATTGATATGTCGGTCTTAGTTATTGTATAGGTATCGAGATATTTTACTAGGTCTGCTGTGGCCTTTAAGTTTGTATCATGATTTTGTGATATATCCTGTCGAACCCTTACGGCGGTGTCATGATTTTGTGTTATATCTTTAGTGGTCTTTACAGAGGTGTCATAGTAATAGGCCTTATTTGTTGACGGTACAACAGTACATAATATTCTAGGCGTGCTAATACTTGATTTTTTAATAATCGCAGTGGTTAATATTCGGGGTGTACTTACAGCAGAATTTTTAGGAATGGTCGTTGTTAGTATTCGGGGGGTGCTTATTGAGCTTTCAGCCATTTATTACACCCCCTTATTTTTTAGCCGTTATTGTTATATTGCTAATATTTGTTGGTAAATTATCAAAATACATACCTATGCCTGTTGAGGGGATTTCCTTTGTATTGCTATATGTACCCACGTCACATTTTATATTTTTTATGGTGTCACCTAATACCGTTGAACCCGCTCCCACGTTACAAGCAGTTACCTTATAGCCATCAAGTACGGTCATGTCAGGCGTTACTGTTAGTGTGCTGTTTTCTTGCTCTGTTGAATACTTATTACTGCTAGAATCATAAGTCCACCCATCGGCTGTTACTGTTGCGGGCAGCTCAACTATTTCCTCGTTCGGCGGGAAATATTCATCTGATATGATAAGATTTTTCATAGTGACATAATAACTATTATATTTTTGTAACACGAGCCTAACGCCTGTAGCCTTAACGCCTGTTTTTACATAGCTTGTGTAAGAATATATTTTGTCACCGTTTAAGTATAAGTCTACTATGCCCGCTACTGAGTCTACAACTAGGTATACTCTATACCATGTATTTTCTGTTGTTCGAGGAGTTTTATATATTTCTTTTCCATTTATGTTTAATGTCATATAATTTCCGCTAGGTTTTAAGTAGAATTGTACTGTTGACGGTTTCACTATTCCGTAACCGCCGTCGTCCATAAATATTTGCATTGGATAGCCGTCTAAATATAAAGTGTTATAGTCATACTGCACCTCGAAAGCAACATACAATTTTGTATTTTCGGCGTTTAGATTTATTTTTGCGTCCCCACCACCAAAACAAGGATATTTGATACTGTTTAAAGTTTTTGTCAATGATTTCATATTTGATGCCATGTCGAAAAGCATGTAACTTGTATTCATATATTTCATACTCTACACCCCATTACACAGCTTCAACAGTTGCCTTGATACATATAGCCGTTTTGTCGTCGTTCATCGGTGTGGTGTCGTCTTGGCCATCGTACTTAGCCCAAAGAATTGTATTCTTGTCTGTTATTGCGTTGGTTATGTTGGCTGTATGTTCCCATGTACCTTTATTTAATGCGTCGTCGCTGTCGGTGTAGTTGTCATCTAAGGCTAGATACCATTTAGCGATATTACCGCCTGTTGCCTGATATTCTTGGCCGTCCCAATAGGCTAGTGAAATCTCTGCACCCTCTACGGCGGTGAATCCTTGGTCACAACGTACCGCGATTTTCACGGCTTTTTGCTGTCCTGTTTTCAGGGTTACAGATAAAGGGCTTGTTTGGGTGTGGTCTTGTGAAACCAAAGTACCGTCAGACTTTCCGATTGTTGGGTTATTTGTATATAGATTTATCATTTTGTCATATCCTCCATAACTCTAATTCACAATTTATGTAATTTTCGAACCTCGATTTATAGCCATAAGACAACACACGGACTCGCATATCAGGCCATGTAATGCCCGCGGGGTCTTGGAATTCCACAAGTTGACGGGTTTGGAAATAGTCCCACACTTTCAGGAATTCGCTTTTATGGAATGTTGCATTTATTGTTATCCTGTCCCCTGAAGCTATATGGCCATAATCTTGGATAATATTCCCGCCGTCTGTTGCTATGATTTGTTGTCTGTCGTCGGTTTGTAGCTTGAAGCTGTCGGGGGTGGTTAGGCTTTGTGCATTTCCAATTTTTATTTTCATAATCTATCAACCCCCATAACTCATATTTATATTTGAATCGTTAGGCAGAACGTCAAGAATTTTCTTGGCAGCGCTTTGTGCTACTTCGTTGCTGACATCCTGCAAGCCGTCCACATGGACGTATAAATTATAATTTATATCCTCTTGTGTTTTGTTCATTACAGGTGCAGGGCTGTTGTTTCCAAGCTTGCTCACCGATTCGTTATAATCAGGTGGGAACATCGGTACAGCCTGAGTCCCCTTGTATATATAGCCTTGTGGCTCCCCGTTGTATATAGGTATTATGTTTTCCCGTGCACTTTTCATTAGCTGTTGAAAGCCCGCAATCTCTTGCGGTGTAGTCCAAGCGTCGCTTGGTAGGTCAGCGTCTTTTCTTAGCTGTGTTAATACCGCATTCATGGCGTTAGCCTGCTTTTGCTCTTGACTTCCACCGCCTGCCATCGCAGTCCTGTATAGTTTCAAATATTTATAATTTTCTTTGAACATACTCAGGGCTGTTTCTTGTTGGAGCTGTCTTTTTTGTTCCTCTGCCCACTTGGTGGCTTTTACTTCTTCTAGGCCTTTCTGCTTCCAAGCTTCCTTTTCCCGTTCTATTTGTTCCAATCGGTTTTGGTATGCAGATTTCCATACAGAATCAATGTTTTGAGCCACTTCTTGGTTGAATTTCTTTATAATTTCCGCTTTTTGCTGTTCTGTTGCCTTGGTTATCTCTGCTTCAGAAACGCCCTTTTCTTTCCACTGCTTCATGCTTTTATCCACGTTGTGGAGCTGTGTTTCTAGGTCAGTATGATTAAGAGAATAAAGGCTTTCATGCAGTGCTTCCAAGGCCTCTGCCTGCTGTTTGGTTTGCTCTGCTTGTGCCCTTTGTGCTCTGCTTTCTTGGTCTATTTGCTTCTTTCGCTCTTGCGTGCGTCTGTCTATTTCTGCATAATATTCCTTTTCCGCTTGCTTTGCTCTTTGGGTTTCGTCGTTTAGTTTGCGTTGGTCTTTGACGTCATCAAGCAGCCTGAGCCTTTGAGATAATAAAAAGCCTGTTGCAGGGGAAGACATGCCGGGGCCCATGAGTAACGCGCCATAACCCGCGTCGAATTCGGCCTTTACGTCTTTGAGATAATCGCCCGCGGTGCGTGCATTTATGCCAATCATGTCTAGGCCATCAGCTACCATTGAAACGGCTTCGCCCGCTCCCTTCATGGCTTGTATCATTATTTCGCCAAGGGTCTTTATATTGTCTTTGTTTTCTGCTATGAGCTCCACCAAGTTCGTAAAGCCCTCAGTTAGTTCGGGCATCATTTCTTTGGCCACGGGTAGCAAGGCCGCACCAAAGGCCATTTCTAGTTGTGATAATTCGGCCTGCATCCGTTGCCATTCTAAATATGTTTCATGGGCTTCTTGCGGATTTAATAGGCCTGTAGTTTTTATACTGCCTGAAACGGCCATCAGCTCGTTATATTCCTCTAATACAGGGATAAGAGCGGAACCTCTAGCCCCAAGGATTTCAGCAGTAAAGGCCTCTACTTCGCCCGCTTCGCTTGCTGATTTGTAGCCCTTGGCTAGTTGCTCTAGTTGCTGATTTATAGGCAGTAGTTGGCCATGTTGGTTTGTTAATGAAATTCCAAAGCGTTCCAAGGCTTTTGTGGTGTTGTTTCCATTTTGGCCTGCTGTTTCTAATTGTTTATCTATCCTCGTGATAAATGGTGTTAATGAATTAATGGAAGTTCCCGCCAATGAAAAAACCCTGTTTAATTGGCTTGCTTCTTGTGTGCTGACGTTTAATCTCTGCTGTAATTTATACAGGTTATTGCCTGCCATCATCGAATCTTTGGTTATGTTCAACAGGCCTGCACCACTGCCCGCTACGGCCAAAAATGCCGCTAACTTGGCGTTTAACAGTGTATAGCCCTCAGTTAGTTTTCCGATGCCTTGGCGTGCTTGGCTTGCACCTTTGGTAATTGCAGAAAAGGCCTTGTTGCTCTTGCTTGGCAGTGTGTTTAGGGCGTTACCAAGCTTTCGCATCTCTGCTTCCATGCCCGCCACAGTTTTTTGTTGATTTAACAAGGCCATTTGAGCGCGTTGTGTTACTGCTGAGTCTGCACCATGTGTATTCAATGAATGTTTATACTGAGCGTTTAGAATACTTTCCTTTTGGCGTTGTATGTCTAACTGCTTGTTTATTGCCTCATATTTTACCCTGATTTTGTCCAATTCAGAGCCAACGCCCTGAAGCTTGCTCAGGTCTATATCTGTCTGTAGTTTTATTTTTTTTGCGTCACTGTTTAGGCGTGTTATGGCCTGTTGTACGGTCTTGTTGGCCGTATTGAATCCAAGTTTTAAGTCATCAATATTCAGGCCTAATGATAAATATAGTTTATCTATCTCTTGCCCTTTGGCCATCTAATCACCCCATTATGTCTTCTATACTTTTTTGATTGTTTTTGCTTTGTTTTTTGCTCTGTATGATAAGTTGTACAAGTAGTGGTTCTATTTCCGTCGCGTCGATTTCCGCGATTGTCCATCCGTATGCCTCTTGTAGTCTTTCATAGTAACTTAGTAGATTTTCATACGGGGTCAGGTTGTCCCCTTCCCCGCTCAGTCGTTTTTTGGTAGGTCTGCAAGTTTGGAGAATGTTTCGGCCTGTATCCATTGAAACAAGGCCTTTACAGTTGGGACTATATCGGCTATTTCTATATTTTCGTCTATAGATTCTTTATTCACCACGTCAGGACGGCCAAAGCCAATAATGATTAGTTCTATTTGCTTCTCCAAGAATGTTTCCAAGCTTGTTTCTTCTAGATTTGTTTCGGTGCTTGCAAGAAAAGCCCGCCAAACCTTCATTTTTGGCTTGGCAGGCTCTATCTTTGCACCATCAATTATCAATGACGGTTTTTCCATTTTCTTTTATCCTCATACTGTTGTATACCATTCGTTGGCTGTTTCTTCCACATAGCCCGCTTCCTCATCGGCCTGTCTGTAGCTTACGCCGTCGGCGGTTCTGTAGATAGCTTTTGCTGACAGGGTTGGCGTATTATAGGAGATATTTTCTGCCTTGGTCTGTGGTTTTTCCTCTGGCTCTTGGAATTGAACCTTGAGAAATTTGCAGAAACGTTTCTTGCCATTTCTTTTGGTGCACTCGAACATAACACAGAAATAAGGGGCGGAATCTTCTTTATTTGCGGTCATTACGCCATTTTCCAAGCTATGGCCAAGCAATAAGGCTTTATATTCCAATGGTAAGCTTGCGACGTTGAATGTAAGTTCATACTCACTAGTTGCTGTTGCGGTATCGATGGCCATGTCATCAGCATATAATGTAGCGTTGGCGGTGGTTGGTTTAATATCAACTTCGCGAATATGTGGAATAGAAATTACTTCTTCATAGGTTGCGTTTCCTTCCCCTGGATCGCTGACAAGCTTTGCGATGTGAAAATTACTGAGGCCTATGAATGGGCTATTTGTGATGCCACTCTTAGTTGTTGTCATTATTTATCACTCCGATTTTATAGTCTAGTGTTGCTATCTTATATCCTTGGTCTGTTACTTCTACCGCCTGCCCGCGGGAAAAGCCAAGGTCTAGCATGATTTTATTTATCTGTTTTTTGATGGCGTAATAATTGCCATCTTTAGTTATGATATGAATTCTTATTGTTATGTTGCTTGATAGTTCTTTGTTGTCGCCATGAAGGGCGGGAACGTCAGAAACAACTGTGTATATTATGTTTGGATATACTTTATTGTTGGGGCTAAACTGATGGAACACAGGAATATTTATTTCATTCTTTAGTTTTTTTACTACTTCTTTTACAATCGTTTCCATGAGTTACCCCCCTTTAAGGCCATCACGAACGGCCTGAATCAATTTATCTTTTATCTCTGAGCGCAACGCGTCTAACGCGGGGTATAAAAAAGGCCTGTTGATTAATGGCGAAAATTCAACAATCTTGCCATACGCCCTGCCCTCGTTGTCCGTCGCATCTGCTACTACTTGTATCTTTGTTCCCTTTGCCTTGGCTTCCATGTGAATACTATCTCTGAGCCTACCTGTATCTACTGGGCATCTGCTTTTGGCTTCATTTACAAGCATTTCGCCACAATCCTTCAGGGTGGATTTAACAGAGCTTTGTATATTCTCTCCCAATGCTTCCAAGGCTTTTGAGGATATATTCTTACTTTTCGCCATTACTCCACCCCTTTACACATGAGCGTTGTGTAGCCCTTGCGTTGGTCTGCCAACACGGCCTGAATCTCATATACTTGGTTATTGTGAACGGCTCGCATTTTTGGGGATATACCGTCTATGTAGCGAATATAGATTTTATAGGTGGTTTCTGAGGTTGCTTGCATAGCCTGAAAGTATTCACGGCCATTTAATGGCGTTATGTCTGCCCATACTGTACAGAGATTTTCCCACCCGTCGCAGGCGTTTCCGTAGTCGTCCACGGTGTCGCTAGGATATTGGATTATTACGCGGTAGCGCATTTTTCCTATTTTCATTAGTGGCCACCCCCTAGAGAAAATTATTACAATGAGAATGTAAGATTTGTATAACTGTAGGGTTTGTGGTGGTTGCTCTATCCGTGATGTACTCTCTATTCTCATACATATCTGCACATAAGGCCAATACAGCCAAGGGAATATCTGAGTAGTTGTCTAGGTCTGCAAGGTCTAGGCCTGTGTAGCTTTGGCAGAATTCCACAGAGGCTTGCAGGATATGTTGTAGTAGTGTGTCGTCTTGGTCGCTATCTACTCTGAGATAATTCTTTAGTGTTGTTATGTCAATGTCTGATACCTTCATGATGCATCAGCCCTCTTTTTTGGTTGCTCTTTTCTTGGTTGGTGCTTTAGTTGTGGCGGTGCTTGGCTTTTCTGTAGAGGATTTAGGGGCAGTGTTTTTTTCTGCCCCCTTGATTTCTTCAATATAGCCCGCGTTCAACAAGTCATTTACAATAGCTTTGTTTGTATATTCTACTGTCTGCCCCGCTGTCGCGTTGACTTTACCGCCATAACTTACTAATACTCTATAAGTCATGGTTTAACACCTCTTAGGCCATCTTGAGAACAGCAAGTTTCTGCTTTTCTACTACACGGGAATCTGCTTCAATCCAACCGATTACACCGATGGCGTGCTCATCCGCGTACTTTTCATGCATTACTTGTACTTCTACATTTGGTCTTACATTTACATAGAGGCCTGAAAAGTCGCCATAAATTACAGGCTTTGCCTTTGCTTCAATAGATGGCATATTGTCGCTAATGTATACAGGATGGCCAAGCAGAGAATATCCGAATGGAGCTGTAAGGTCTTCATTCAAGAGGTATCTATTTTCCCCGTCCTTCAAGGTTCTTACTGCCAAGAGGGTGCTTTTGTTCATTACCCATACTGCATCATTCTGATATACCTGAGGTACTTCTACCTGTACCTTTACAAGGTCATCCGCAGAAATAGCGGCTGCGGCAGCAGCTGTTACTACAGGGGTGTTTTCGTCAGTGAGTACGCCTGTCATTTTGTCGTCGCCGCCTTCGCCAAGAAGCAATTCATGCTCCAAGAAACGGGCGATAGATTCGGACATCTTGTTCACAACATAACTGAGTAAGTCGAATTCGCTGTTATTAATCAAGCTCTTGGAAATCTTGGTCAGGCTTCCTGCCAAGTGGCCACCAAGGGAAATGGAAACGAATTTACCACTAGAGCTATTGAGCGCGGTGAATTCAGTTGCATAAGCAGTTGTTACCTTGTCCGCGGATTCGTCATATACAGGGAAAACCAACTTACCCTTTGCGGAAAACTTGCTTGCAAGTTCATATACAGGCGCAATGTTCTTTACTGTTTCGATAATTCTGTTAGCCACGCTCTGAGGGATTACTGCGCCGTTGTCGCCCGCGCTCATTGCGTCGCGTGCTTCCTTGGTGCGAATAAAGGAAACAAAGGCTCTTTCCTCTTTGTCTGCTTCGTCGTCTGCTTCAACTGCCTGTGGTTCGCTATTTTCCTTTACGGACATAGCTTCCTTAATCTTTGCCAAGGTTTCGTCAATGGCCTGAATTTCCTTCATAATCTCGTTGTAGGTGTTGTTTTCTTCGTCGTTCATGGCACGCTTTTCTGTTTCTACCTTGGAAAAAAGGCCGTCCATGTTCTCTACCAATTCATTACGACGTTCAATTAACTGTTTCATATTCATTTGCTTATCACTCCATATTTTTTTGTTATTTTTTTGCATAATAAAAGACCGCTAGTTAATAGCAGTCTTGGTTTTGTAGTATTCATATTTCTTTTTTAAGGTTTGAAAGCCCGACATGTCAGGCGGTGCATCCGCCACGCTGTCGGCTATATCTGCCAATGTTGGCTTTTCTGTTTGTTCCTGTACTGTTACAGGTTCTTGGCTTTGGCGGTATTCTTTTAATGATTCTTGGCCGTCGCGAACCTCTATAGAGGTAGCTATATACGCGGGTGTACAATCTAAGATAGAGATTTCTTCAAGGGTTAAGTCTGAGATTTTTCGTATTCGCATCCCGTCTTCTTGGCGGGTTGTCCATTCGTCGCGGGGGTTATAGAACCCAAACGACCATCCCTGTAGTTCTTGGTTCTTGGCCTTTTCGATAATCTCAGAATCATTTAAGACAATATCTGCATACAGGCCTATAGCGTCTTCATGTAGCTCCATTGTTATTGGTTCTAGCTGTCTTTTGTGGTTGAACATTAGGCCAATTTCATTTTTCTCCAAGGCGTGTTGGAATGTGTGAGGCTTTACTATCTCCACGAATTCGCCTGTTGCGTCATGCAGTACACGGGATTCACGGCCTACTACATTTACATACCCGCATATACGGGCAGAATTGTTTCTGATTTCTACTTTCATTTACTTTTCACCCCCTTCAATGTGTTGTAATGTATTGGTGTTTGGGGTGTATAGTTGCTTTGTCTGCGGATAATACAAGGTATTACCTAATGACATTTTGAGGAATTCCAAGCCCATAGCAGGCAAGTTTTCCGCTTTTCTCACTTCGTCAGGTGTCATCCACCCGCCTTGCAAGGCTAGGTTATAGGCTGTATAGCGTTCCTGCTGTGTAGTTTTTAATATCTCTGAGCTGTCCACTTTGAAGAATAGCAGGCCTTTTTCTTTTTCAAGAAGCAGGAATTTATTCAGCGCATTTTCTAAGGCAGACACGACAGGCAGAACCCCCGTCTTTATGCTGTTTATATAGGTATCTCTGCTTCCTTTGCTCCCATCGAATAATGAGCTAGACAAGCCAAAGAGTTGATATATCAGCTCACTATTACTTTTTTTGTTTTCGTTTAGCTGATTTTCGGCAGAGCTAACAGAGGCCTCTTGGAAAGAAATCCCATCATTTAAGACCATGACATTTGAGGAATTTGCGTCATTAGAATATAGCTTACGCCATGCAGATTTTAGAGCGTCCATCTTGGCCTTGTCTAGCTTGTAGGCGGATTTGAGGAAGCCCCGCTTTGTCCCGGTGCTTATGCTTTTGTTTTCATAATTCAAGGCGTTATAGCAGGCCATGAGTAACAATGGATTTGTGTCTATAATCCCTTGACCTGTTACCCCATCCGCGGTGTTGCGGGTTATTCTGAGTATTTCATAATCAGGGTACTCTTGGCCGTTTATGTATATCTTGACGGCCTTTTTTATCGGGTCTACACCCTTCAAGATACTTACATAGCTAGGCTCTATGTAGAATAGGCCTGTTATGTTGTTTCTGTCGTGCTTGATATAGGTGTAACTTTCCCCCAGTAACAACATATCAGTGATTAAGGCTTTTTTCATTTGTCTAGAATCCAAAGTGTCGCCCGTTTCTTGGTTCAGTAATTTCAGGCGGTAATCGTCTGTTACTTCTTGGACGTTCCCGCCTTGGTTCTCATAGAGTTTCACGGGCAGGCCTGAAACAGTTCCCGCGATAAATTCAATAGAAGCAGAAACAGCGGGAATATTTAACGCCTTTTCCTTTGTCATGGCTTCAGAGCTTGCACGGCCTAATAATACGTCAGACAAGGCCTGAGCTTCTTCGTTGCGTTGTTCTTTTGTCCATAGGTTTTTTAATCGGTTTAACAATTATTTTTCACCCCCTTTTAGGTTTGTACTGCCCAATCTTGACTGGCTTGGTTTATTTCGTTTTGTTGTGCGAGATATAGGGCGTTTAGTGTCGCTATTACCATATCTATTTTCCCGTTTGACTTCTTTTTGTTTATATATCTATTCATATTTGAATCATATTGGCATCGGCAATTTTGGAAATTAATCTCATACAATGGGTTGGTTTCATATATGATTTTTCCTTGCTCCACTAACTCTTTAAGTAACTTGGTCGGAGCGTGTAATATACTGCTATGTTGGCGAATTTCCACACATTGAAGGCCTGCTTTTTCTAGCTTTACAACTGAGGAAAGGGCGTTATAGCGGTCATAGCCCACGCCTGCTATTTTGACATTGTATTGTTTTTCAAGGCCTAGTATGTATTCTTCAACAGTTGAATAGTCTATTACAGAGCCACCACAAGGGATGCAGTTTCCCGCCTGTATGAATTGGTTATAATTTATCTTTTCCAAGGCGTTCTTTTCCGCTATACGGTCAGCAGGGATAAAACACATAGGTTTTATAAGCAGTTTCCCATATTCGTCATAGGTCAGGAAGGTCACGGCCGTGTTATCGTTACTCATTGATAAGTCTAGCCCCACATATACCTGACGGCCTGCCCAGTTTATTGGCGTGTCTGTCCTACAGGCTTGGAGCTTTGATACGTTTATATATGACTCTGCTGTGTTTTGTGCGATTATATTGCAGTGTTTACATAAGAAATTTTCACGGCGGGCAGGGACTTCCACCGCTTCTTTGCGCTTTTTTATTAGGTCATCCCAAACCTCTTGGATTTCTAGGGCTAATGGGTTGGAATGTCTGAGTATGTCGTCATTATCGGCCCAGGATCTTGTGCGGTCAGGTTCATATAACAGCCCGAATACCGTGTCATTTTTGATTGTTCCGTCCAAGATTTTTTTTGCGTAATCTAGCTCCGTTTCGAATGGGTTTGAGGCCGTCGGGTATTTCGTAGAGATTATGAATCCAAGTTTGTTGAGGATTGTTAATTGGCCACTTCGCATAGCGTCCAAGGGGTACGGGCTTGTTAGTGCGCCCACCTCATCCGCTACCCATACCGCGGGCAATTTTCCATCTAGTCGCGAGGTTGAAAAGTTCAAGGGATAATAAGAATTGTTAGTCAGGTTGCAGGTTATACTATCTCTGAGAAGCTTGAATTTCTGTTTGCCTTGATACAGGCCATTTAGTGCGGGACTCATTGAGATTATGTCTTGTATGGCGGTCTTTACCTCTCGCGATAATTGGCCGTCAGGTGCGACGCTGTAAAACTTTGATAATCGCGGTTCAATGAAGAATAGAACCAAGAATAATACAGCGACCAAGAACGTTTTACCATTTTTTCTAGCAATTTCTAGCACCGCCGTTTCATAGCGTCTTTTCTTTTTGTTCTCCCTGTGGACGGTGCATAATACGGCCACAATCATAAGCCACTGAAAACCCAATAGGCAGTTATACACCGTTTGGCCTGCTTTCAGGCCTTTAGGCATTATCAAGAGTTTTAATAGCTTTTCTATTACTGCCACCTTATGGCCGTCTATCATGTATTTTGGGTCTTGGCCGTTGGCTATATGTATGAATTCTTTACACTGCTTTTTCACATATCGAGGCGCGGGGATTTTACCCGCCACTACGTCACAGGCGTATTTATAGGCCTTGTTATTCCTCATTTTCTAGCCCTTCTAGTATTTCGGCCAATGGGTCTTTTTGTTCCTCTTGGTTCGCCACCATCGCGCCCACCTTGGCGCGGGCTTGTGGGGACATGCACAAGAGGTCTGTTACCTTCCAATATTGTTTTATTAGTTGTTCTTGTGTTCTTAGAAGTTTGGTGTCTAGGCCTGCTTGGTCTATGAGTGTGTTGACTTGATTCAGGCGGTCTATTATGATACAGGCCTGTTTGATTGTCTGATAGTCTATTGATTTTAATAAGCCTGTAGGCCTTAATATCTCCACAATAAAGCTATATATGGTCTGTCTTTGCTGTGAGAATTCTTCAGGTGGAGTGTCAGGCAAGCCGTCAGTTATTAGATTTTCTATAGCTTCTCTTGTGGCTTTTTCGGCCTTGGTCAGGTGTTTCCTTGTGGTCTTGGTTGGTTTGGCGGGTCTTGCCATGCTCTCACCTCTCAATGTTTAAGTTTTATTAAGGGAATAAATAAGATTTTGACTAGTTGCTGTCGGTGTTCCTTTTTTTGCCCAACGCATTATTTTAACCCGTGGGGGGGATGTTTACAGGCTGTTGTGTTAGCTCTTGCAACGTTTCAATGTATTTTGGCTCGTTCTCTACAAGGTTATGACAAGCAGTGCACAAGGTTATTAGATTACTAGGTTCTAGTGCTTGTGTGCTGTCTTGTCGTATCTTGATTATGTGATGTACTTCCAAGTTATTTGTTGTTATATGGCCGTTGGCAAGGCATAATCTACACAAGTATTTATCCCTTTTCTTTATTTCTTCCCTTGCCCGTTTCCATCGGCCTGTGTTCCTGAATTGTGATTCTTGGCTGTTGTTCTTCTTATATGTTCTTTGTGGTTTGTTTGGGCACGCTTCGCCTGCTCTGTGAATTCGCCCACAATAACTGCACGCTTTCAACATCGTTTTATATCTCCAAAAGAAATAAGGATAGACGCTCTTGTGTCTATCCTTTGTTTTTTATTTTATCTCTCATATATTAATACGTTAGAATCAGGCCTCATGTGCATTTTTCGGATATTTTTTTCTCTCTTTTTAGCCTGTCCATATATTGGCGGGCTGTAAGTATGGAATAGTCTTTTACAGTATTGTTCTTTTTATTTGGCCTGTAAAAATACAGCCTGTCTATCAGATAATCATAGAGATATGAATTACTAGCACTTTCCAACAGTTCCAATATTTCTTTCTCTGAATAATTCTCTGCACTCTTGATTTTTTGGAATGGATTATAAGTCACAGTTCTTCACTCTCCAAGCCGTCTGTTATATCTTTTCTTATCCCTGCCAACTGTCGGGCTATTGTGCACCTATTACAATGCTTCTTTTTTGCTATCTCCCCTAGCTCTAGGCCGTCAACATATCGCAGGCGGATTAGTTCGCGTTGCTCTCGATCCAGGTACATGGCCTCATACATTTCTATATCAAGCAATAATTCGCAGGCCTGAAAGCTTCCGTTGTTGCGATTGCTTATTATTTCTGCCTTGTGCTCTATTGCTCGTATGATTGAATCGGGCGAATATTCATAGTCATAATTACAGGTGCTTCGTATTTCTTTTTTTACGCAGCCGGCTGCTGAATAATTTCCTGTACTATTTATTCCGCTATGTTTCGCCATTACTTACACCCCCGATTATGAAGGGCTTTAATGACTT
The DNA here is from genome assembly GCF_002100115.1 of Anaerovibrio sp. JC8. Classification (GTDB taxonomy): domain Bacteria; phylum Bacillota; class Negativicutes; order Selenomonadales; family Selenomonadaceae; genus Anaerovibrio. The sequence goes on from NZ_ANBM01000008.1 coordinate 157,185, forward strand.
GCTTGCAGTATTTCAGGCGTTGTTCTATGGCCTTGTTCTGTTGCTTCAATCTCTGTATTTCCTTTTTGGCCTGTACTCCCCGATATATGGAGATAATTACAAGAATTGCAGAAAATATTAAAAGTGTTGTTGTCATTTACGCCACCCCCTGCAAGGCTTGTAACACATAGCTTTGAAGCTCTTTGTCTAGGCCGTGTTGTTCCATTGTGGCGCGGTATACGTCCTCGCGAATATCTAGGCCGAACAATTCAGCCCATATTTCTATCTTTTTTTCTAGTGCCTCTGCGATTGTCGCGAACCGTCCAAAAGTCTTGGTCTTTCCATTCCACCGTGCCTGCACAACATACTTTTTCCCCGCTCTGTATATATTTCTGAACCCTGTAGACGTTGGGGCTGTTATGGACAGGTTTCTGAGATTGACGGCCTGTGATACAAGTCTGAGGTTCTCGCGCCTGTTATCTCTAGGGTTTCGGTTTTTATGGTCTACTTGTAGGCCGTCGCTCTTGTCATGGACTCCTAGAATGAACCTATGCAAGTAGACTTTTTTGGTTTTTCCGCCTATCCGCATGTAGGTATAGAGATAACCCTTGCCATGTTCGCGCCATCTATGCTGTGATACTCTTTCTGCATCCGAGTCGCTAATTAATATCTGCTTTCCATTAATATCTAGTGTCATTTCGTTTCAACTCCATTTATTTTTTATTGGCCTCTTGGCCGTTTCTAAAAAATAAATAGAGTTTGGACAAAGAAATATAACCCCCCTCTGAAAGCCTTTATTTTCAAGGGTTGAGAAGGTATAGGAAATTAGCTAATAAATTATTTTGTATAATTTTCGATTAACCATCATTTTATAAGCCGTGTTTGATTCGAATTAATAAATATAAATAAAATATGCTTTTTGCTGGGTAAATGATGTTTTCGACGCAAGCAAAATAAACGTACAAACTATCGTGGAGCCGCTTTGTGCCGCTGGTGGCCATTCTGGCCCCTCTGAGCGTGGGCAAACATGGCTGCTATTTGCTTTTTTGGCCGTTTGGTGTGAATGGCTAAAAAAAGGGCAAAAAAAATAAGGATAGACATTTTTGTGCCTATCCTTTTTTCTTTTTCTCTATATTCTATTGTCAATCTATCTAAGCATGGCGGGATGTTCCCTGCTGTTATTGTGGTTCTTGGTGTCGGGTGTATCGTGCTTTGTTGCCTTGTGCCGTGTTGCGTGCAGTACGCTTGGTGGCTTGGTGGCTAGATACATTGTGACGTTGTGAATAGTTGTAATGTGTTGGTTTTTCTTATCCCGCCGTGCTGTAGAGCTGTGTTAGTCTTGCCCTTGGTTGGTTTCTTCTTGCTTCTCTTGCTGTTGCTGTCTAGCTAGAATACGTTGGTATGATTCTTCCAATTCCTCTTGGAGAATACTTTCTAATGCTTGTTCTAGGTTCATGTTGTCGCCCCCTTAATTACAGGCCAAAATTGCGTATATAAAACAGTTTGGTTTTTCGGCTCTTGCCCACGGCCTTGGTATATACCTCATAGTTTTCGGCCAAGTCTTGCTTGACGCGTTCGAGATTATAGTAGAATCTCTGAGGGTTGAACACCCCAAAGCCCGCGTCATTCTTATATATGTCGCCCGCTATGAGGATTTCTTTCAGTTTGTTGTGTGGTATGTCCAATTCCTCTGCCATCTGTGTGATAGTTAGATACAATTTTTCACCCCCTTTAAATTCCTTGTTCTCGGATAATCTCATGGCCTGCAAGCTCGAAAAATCGCTTGGCTTTTCTGCTTCTGCCAACGCCCTGTTTATACCGCATATAATCGGCTTTAAAATCTTTTTCCAATTTTTCCCAATCGTATTGGAAAGAATTTATCCAATATACAGTTGGATAATTTTTCCCCTTTTTCCATTTTGTGATTCTCTCTCGTGTCCAATGGCCAAAGCACTCATTCTCATACACTCCACCCGCTATGAGAATTTCCTTCATTTTTGGCAAAGGAATATCACAATAAGTTGATAAATTCGTAATATTAATACATCCTGCGTCCATTTGTTTTACACCTCGCTAATATAATATAGATTGATTTGTTGTACATATATTAACATTTTTGGCCTGTCATGTCAAATATTTTTTAGGTTTTTGGCCATATTTTTTAATATTAATTAAGAATACATAAACTTAAACTTAAACTTTTAAAATGGTGTTGACATTTTACTGCGTTTACAGGATTTTAAAAACGGCCTATAACACGCCAAAAGCCTTTATATATCAAGGCTTCTAGCTGTTTTTGTGGCTTCGCAGTTGTCGCGGGTTTGATTTTTAATGTTTTTAAATAACTTTTGTATTCTTGCTGTTAATCATCCCAACCGTCGTTATAATCCTGCAAATCGTGGTCTAATGGCACGCCTGCCCGCCGTCTTGATTCCCGTTCTTCTTCTGATAAGGTAGCGGGGTCAATCTTAGGGAAGTTGTATTTTTGGCCTTGTTCCTGTGGTTCTGCAATAACAGCAGGCTTGGTGGCTTCCTCTGCCCGCTTGGCTTCTTGTTTCTGCCATTCCACAAGCTGTTGCGGGGTCAAGTATTCCTCAGGCTTCATATTATCCCACGCCCTTTCCCAATCGTCGTCAGGGTCTTGTTGTTTGGCCTCTGCAATAATCGGAGATTCCTGCTTGGTTGGTGTTGGTTCTTCTTCAATCTCCAACGATGCCCAACAATTCGGGGCTTCCTGCTTGGTTGGTTCTTCCTGAATAACAGCAGGCTTGGTGTTTTCCTCTGCCTGCTTGCCATATTTCCATTTTTTCAACTCTGCTTTAACGCGTTGGCGGTAGGCCTGTATGTCTGTAGCCAATAAGTCAATAACAGTAAGGTTGGTATGTTGCAGGGCTTCTAGGGTCTGAGCGGTCAGGACGTTGCGAAATTGTTCAAGGTGGTGGGCCTGGATCGTGGCGGGTCTTGTGTTACTTTCTGAATTACTGTTACTTTTTACTTGTTGGAAATTATTTTCCAAGCTGTTACTTTTTACTTTTTCAATGTTGTTACTTTTTGAATTACTTTCTACATTGTTACTTTTTACTTTTTGGCCGTTACTTTCTGCATACTTGAAAATAAAGCCCCCTGCCTGTTTAAGTTTGCCCTTGCAGACTTTTGTTATGTTTCCCGCGTCAATATGTAGGGCTTGGCCTGCTTCCTTGGCGGATTCGTATGTTATACCATTGGTTATACAGACTACAGATTTTTTTCATTATTTTTTTGCACCTCTTACTTTTTACTTTTTACTTTTTGAAAATTTACTTTCTAGTATTATATTTACTTTCTACCCAATATATAAAAACAAACGGTAAAAATATTACTTTCTGAGTTACTTTTTACTTTTTGCACCCAACCCCTTGTAAATACTAGCTTTTTCTCTTGTTTTCTGTGTGCCCCTTCGCCTCTGCCTGTCGGCCCGGCGGGGGCTCTTTTCTTCTCTTATCCTTTATATCTCTTTATTTCTTGATATATCTATAGTTATAGTTATAGAAATAGATATAGATAACAAAGAAAAAGAAAAAAATAATAATATATATTAATATATGATATAGGGGTCATTTCTTTAGCCAACTAAAGGATTGTAAGAAAAGAGAAAAGGCGGGAAAATCAACCCGCCTTGAATTCTTCTACATTCCAACCTATACGAGAACACAAGAAAATTAAACATTTTTCCGCGGTCATGTCTGTTAATGGCCGTGGTTCAAATTCTAATAATTCGTTGGCTGTCTTGGCTAATTGGTCAACTTGTAACGGCTGTATAACGTATGTATTGGCCTTATGGCCGTACAATTCCATATTAGACTTGCTCTCTATGGCCTTAATAATTCCAAGGGCTTCCAAGCTGTACAGGTGTCTTTTGATGGCCTTGCGTTGCTTGCCTGTCACCTCTGCCAAATATCTGCTACTAAGTTGTATGTTGCAATCTGAGGGATTATTAAACCCCTTTTCCTGTGTCTGCTTCTTCCATATCTCCATAATAACCTGATAGAGCGGTAAAAGCTTACCCACATAGCCTAGCCCTTGTTGTCTTGCTACTTGCTTGATAACTGATATATTGGCCTCTATTAATGGTTGTATCGGTGTCTTGGAGCTTTGGAAAGTGTCCTTGATGTGCAGGCCGTAAACCTTCGCAAGCCACTTGACGGCCTTAGTAAATTGCACGCCTGAAACGTAGGAAACAAGCTGTAGAATATTGAACGTTTGCCCCGTGCCGTAATCATGGTAAAGATATGTATTATCCTTGATACCAATATTACATGATGGATGCTTGTCTTGTCTGAGAATACTAGAAAAAGCCTCTCCCACATTGGCCTGAATCTGCAAGAAGTCCAAAAGGTCAACACTGCACAACGCTTCTATAGCTTCAGGCCAATCAAGGGAAATATTCAAGGGGGTAATATATGAGAAGTATGAATCATTCAGCCTGTATATGTTGCGTATTACCTCGTTACTATTAGCCACCTTTTCAGCCTTAACAGGCTTTTTCTTTTCCTTCTTTTCTTTGGCCTGTGGCTGTGTAACAGGTGGAAAAGCTTCCTGCAGCTCTAGCATGGTGTAGGCCTTGGAAACATAACGAACCTGAATCAAAAACGGCTCTGAGTCGTCCTTCTTGTGCACTGTTTCGGGCACTCTCAGAACGCGGGATGCATCCTTGGCTTTGGTGTCAACATCCTCTGATACGTTGGCCAACATAAAGGCCTGTATGCCTTGCTCTTGCTTGTTCCAAGCGTCAAGGCTTAATCCCTCGCGGTCATTGATAGAGATAACATAATATACATGCCAACCATTCCTTGATTCAACAAGGGCAGACGGGGCAAGGGGTAAACTCATAAGCTTGGTATATATAGCTTGTTTCTTGGTCTGCAATTCATTAGCCTGTAGGTGTTGGCCGTTGTTGTCGTGAAAGTCTATATCACAATAGAAGCTGTTAAAACGTCTTGTATTATCGGCCTTGCGGTCATACCATCTATATGAAAATTCGGTGTTATATGGCGTGTGAATGGTCTTGTAAATGTAATAGAAATCATTCACGGCAAACCATACATTCTTTGGACGTCTTTTCGCCTGTAATATATCCTTTATTCTCTTGCTCTTGTGTTGTTCAAATTTTTCGCCGTCTTTATGCTTGGCCATATAATAATATTGTTCTGTTGTTATGTCTTTTCCAAGCAAAGAAAAAAACTGCTCTGTCAATTCCTGCACTACTGCACCCCCTCAAAAGCAAGGATGAGCTCTAACAATCTGCCACCAAACATATATATATCTATGTCGATTTCGTCAACGTCTATCAGGTCATAGGCCAAAAAATCGCTTATCAGCTTATATTCAGCAGCATTGGCCACCATTTGCGGATAAAAGGCCTGTAAATCCTGATAAATGTCCTGTAATTGGTCGCTGTACAATATGTTTTTTTCTTCGCTTTCCGTGTCGATAATTGCCGTGGTTATTTCATCCATTTTTTTGAGCACTTCTAAAATGTGCATATATGCACCCCCTTAAAATAATCTCTGTATTGGTATATTGATTTCCTGTCGGTTCTGTAAACTAAATACCGCGAAAATTCAAAATTATTTCCTCATTCTCCCCCATTTTAAAACGTTCAAACCACTATTGACGGCCCCGCCAGTTGTTTCGTGTTAGGTTCTATGGTGGTTAGTAAGGTATTTGTATTAGAGCATCAAAAAACCCCGCCAGCGGGGCCTAGTGAGCTGACAGGGGTATTTGTCGATTTTTGCTATTTTTGAGGGTTTGGGGGTGGTACTAAATCATTGGGAAATAAGCAAAGGGGGGAAAAGATGGCAAAGAAAAAGGGGCTAAAAGCCCCCAAAATGGTAAAAAAAGATATGTTGGTTAGAGATTGGAAAATAACGCGGCTGCCTGTTGGTCTAATTCAGAATTGGAGTGAATATATCTCATGGTAGTCTGTATGTTGTGGTGGCCTGCTCTCTGAGCTATAGTGCGTATATCAACGTTATTCTGTGCCAATATTGACAGATGGGTATGACGCAATAAATGTATTGTAATGTGTGATAAATCGGCCAACTGTCTTACTTTTTCAAAAGCTCTGCTAATATTGCTTGGTGCTTGTGGCTTGTCAGGGTCAAGCTTAGAACGGAAAACAACACTGCCTGAAGAATACTTTTTAAACTCTTTCAATTCCTGCATAACGTCAGCAGGAATAGCAATAACCCGTGGTTTGTCGGTCTTTGGGGCTTTCAGCCTGCATTTACCGCTTCCCGATTCCTCCAATGAATACTTGATATTTATAGTATTATTCTTAAAATCTACCTCTTGCCAATGTAGCCCGCAAAGCTCCCCACGTCTGCACCCGCTTACAATGGCAAGGCGTAAGAACATATAAATGTTCTTGGTCTGTGTTGTTGGCCGTTCGTTATATTCCTTGGCGGTGTCTAGTAACAGCTTAATTTCTTCCTGTGTAAGTGGTTTCTTTTCCTCTACAACAATCTTAGGTAGTTTTATATGCTCAGTAGGATTAACTGCAACTATACCATCTCTACATAATTTCTTGAAACTGTTATTGATAACTGCTCCTATCTTATGAATAGTTTCTGCGGATAAATTCCGCTCTTTGCTCAAATACTCATACAACTGTATTATGTTCTGAGTGGTTATTTCTTTGGCTTTCAAATTCCCAAACCACGGTTTAAGGTCGTGTTTAATGCGTTGCTCATGACTCCATAGGGTATGTTCTTCAAGCCCCTCTATATGCTTCTTTTCTTCCATCCAATCATTCAATAAATAATAAATATAACTAGCCTTATAAGCCCCGCTTTTCCTCATATCCTTAACGGGCTTGTCTTCGCTGTGTTCAGTGGCCTGTAAAAGTATTTCCTCTTTTAACTTCTTCATTTTGGCAAGGCACTTTTTACGGCTCATGTCTGTAACGGTCTTACGCTCTTTGCACCCGTCGGCGTAAGTAATAACAAACTGTCCCACATATCGGCGGTCTTTCCTCTGATTGATTGTTCCTGTAGTCAAAGTCAAAATATGCAAACTAATCAGCCCCTTTTTTGTCCTCTTTTTTGGATAATTATTCAGGAGCAGATGCGATGGTTGCTCAGTGGGATAGAGAAAAGGCCTTTTTCCGTGGTTAAAACCTCGCGGCAAAAAATGCAAACTGACATAAAAATAAGGGCTAAAGAAGATTTTCTAAAATCTCTCTAGCCCTTTATTTCTCTATGGTGCGACAGGAGGGATTCGAACCCCCGACCCACGGCTTAGAAGGCCGTTGCTCTATCCAACTGAGCTACTGTCGCAAATAAAAATGGTCGGAGCAGCAGGATTCGAACCTGCGACCCCCTGGTCCCAAGCCAGGTGCTCTACCAAACTGAGCCATGCCCCGATCGTGTTGGCGCTTAACGCGTCAACACTGAATATACTACACTAAATAACCATTCATGTCAACAACTTTTTATATTTTTTACGATTAAACCAGACGCTTTAAATCATCACGCATCTTTAAAATCTCCTGGTATCTGTCCATGGCATCGGCAGGCATACTGCCGGCTCTCAGTTCCTCGGTCAGGGCTGCCACAATTTCATACATAGGAGTAATACCCAGATTGGCACTTACACCCTTCAGATTGTGAGCCATGCTGAAGCCATCTTCCACGCTTTGAGTGGACAGAGCCGCCCCCAAGCCCTCAAATACGGTATCATCCAAAAATTTCTTAAAGCACTTCTCATAGAATGCCTCATTATTCAAAAATCTGGCCATAGCCTCATCAATACCGCATCCCATGGATTTCAAGCTATCTGTTAAAGTTGACATAAGCCTCTCTCCTTTATAGTAAAAAATGATTGCTATCTACCGCTAATACTTATTTATAGAATACACCATCTTTTACACATAGTAAAGAAGCAAAGATTAATTACGCAACTATTCGTTTTTTCTCCGGTGCCAGTATACGGGCACTGTTTAACACCACTGCCAGAGTGGCTGTATTATGAATGACTGCCGACCACAAAGGGTTTATAACGCCCAGGGCACCCAGAAGCATGGCCGCAGAATTTACCATAATGGTTGCGGTAAAATTCTGGTGAATCAAATCCATGGTCTTTCTGCCCAGCTGCAGTGCTTCAATCAATCTGGTCGGGTCCTCAGAACGGATGGTCACCGCAGAGGATTCCGCAGCCAAATCTGTCTGGCGTCCCCCCAAGGTAACACCTACATGGGCAAAGGCCAAGGCAGGCGCATCATTTATGCCATCTCCCACCATCATTACGGTTCCACGTTTCTTCAGCTTCATTACATGGTTGGCCTTATCCTCCGGCAAGACTTCCGCGTGATAGGCATCAATATCCATATCCCTTGCCACCTCGCTGGCCACAGTCTTGGAATCACCGGTCAGCATTACCACCTCATCCACACCATAACGGCGCATCTGATTCAAGGTCTTTTTCATTAGTGGACGGATAGGATCTTTTATGCCAATGGCTCCCAAAAGCTCACCATCACGGGCCACATAGATATAGCCCATGGTAATATCCTCCACGGTTATCTGCTCCATGCCGGACACTTTTCGCTCCTGCATCAGCTTGGCACTGCCTACCAGTACCTCACCGCCGGTATATTCCTCAAAGTCCGGAACAACGGCTGTCATGCCACGGGCCACAATGGTTTTGGATGACTTGTGCTGTGGCACGGTCCATTCCTTGTCCTTCACGTATTTTTGAATAGCCACTGCCAAAGGATGCACTGAATGGTGCTCTGCCGAGGCAGCCAACAGCAGCAATTCCTTTTCGTCCACCTTATCCGCTGTAAGGATAGATGAAACCTGAGGCACACCTACAGTAATGGTACCTGTTTTGTCCAGCACCACAGTGTCGGTCTCTGCAAGAGCCTCAATGTAGTTACCGCCCTTTACAAGTATACCCTTTCTGGCAGCCGCACCAATGGCTGCAGAAATGGCTGTGGCTGTGGACAGCTTAAGACCACAGGAGAAATCAATAAACAGAAGATTCAATACCCTCTGCCAATCTCTGGTGGCACCGTATACTATGGCCGCACCAAGGAAAGAAATCGGCACCAGCAGATTTGCCATGGTATCGGCAAAATTCTGCACTGGGGCCCGGCGGGTCTGGGCTTCTTCCACCAAATGCACAACGTGGGCAAGGGAGGTATCATCTCCTACCTTTTCTACCTTTATAATGACTTCGCCAGCCTCTACCACACTGCCCGCATATACCGGCAGGCCTTTTTTCTTCATGGCAGGAGCAGACTCACCGGTAATGGAAGCCTGATTTATGGCGGCCGTTCCCGACAGCACCTGGCCGTCAATACAGATCTTTTCTCCTGTATGGGCAGCAATAATATCCCCCGCCTTGATTTCCTTTACAGGGACCTTTCTTTCCACACCATCATCCACCAGCCAGACATAAGGTTGATTGAGATTTAACAGACCGGAAATATGCCCCCGGGCCTTTTCCGCCGCATAGCTGGTCAGCATCTCGGCACCATTGGACAGTGCCAGCAGGCTGAGACTGGATTCCGGCTTGCCGGCCAGTACAGATGCCACCACAGCAGTTGCTGTCAAAGTATCTGCATTGGGACGGTTATCCCGAACCAGGCCGGTGACACCATTCTTGATAAAATTGCGGGCAATGTAGAGGATCAGTGCGCTGCGCAGCAGCTTAACACTGGCAAAAGCCGCCGGAGAAGCCTTTTTTAAAAGCTGCATGGCAATAAAGCTGCTGACAGACAAAATAGCCTCCCTGCGATAATCCGCCATGTCCTGCACATCGTCCTGCTTTTTGTAGGATGCCATTACATTGTCTATAAGAGCCTTGACCTGAAATGACGGAAATACGCCCCTGTACCAGATTTTTAGTTCTGTTCCCTCCACGACAGCAGAAACTATTCCCCGCATGGCTCTTAGGCGCACACATAACATTCTGCTGTCCGGCTGGGACAGTCTGGCCCCTAATTTTGTACTATAACAGTAAAAAGCCATCAGTGCTTCCTTCCTTTCATCATATGCAGTGCCCACCAGACCATGGTAGGCCCGGAAGGACGCTGGCCATATAACAGCATCTTCCGCAGACCGCGAATTAAAAAGAACACCGACAGAAGTGTAGGTAAATCAAACCAGCCGTAAGTCAGACTTCGCACCTGATTGTTGATGGAATTTGCCGTATTATGCCAGTTGGCAGCATACAAAACAGGATTCCTCCCCCAATTGCCCTGTCCGCAACCACAATAACTGCTTTGAGGCATAATTCTATTTTTTACCCTTTCCATCAATAAATCCAAAGCACCCTCATCCATTGAGTGTATCAGCAAAACACTGCCAGTGAGGGAATTGACCTCCACCCTGGAAATGTGCTTTTCTTCCTTTAACTTTTTTTCCAGCATTGCAGACAAGGCTGAATTGTTTATCAAAGATGCTATACGATAGCGACGCCGACCGGGCAATTTACTTACCAAAGCAAAATTCTCCACACTGGCCTGATTGCTTTTACATCTGCCAGCATTGAGTCTTCTGCCATCTGCGCCCCCCTTCCAACGCTTTTTGCCGCCAATTATTTCGTGAATATTACGCCCAATGGCAGCTCCCATCATAATCCCAGACATAAATGACATCTGATTACCTCCTCACGTGGGTTTTTATATATTCTTCCGCACGTATCAATTCCTTGTTGCTGCGCAATATCTGAGGGGTGTACAAAATCAGGATAGAACCGGTAACCTCATTTACCTTCACATCATCCAATTCATTAATTCCCTGCAGATAATCCAGCACCTGCTGACACTTTGCCTTGTTGTTGATTAGTGCCTTGCTGTAGAGGCGTACCCGTCCCGGAATATAGGAGGATACCTCCACAGTGCGCACAAACAAATCCAATTTACTCTTCGGAAGATTTAAAACATCCATTATACCCATTTTTTCTACCACCTTCGCCGCATCTTGTCTTACCTTGCTGCAATGCTGCCAGGTGTGCACAGCGGATACTCCCAGCCACAGCATACCGCACATGGCATGTATACGCTTGTTGCCCAGCCACAGCGAAGCAGCCGTACCAAGGGCTGTAATGCCCAACGGCATTGATAGCGGCGTATTCTTTATATAATCCTTAATATTATGTATCTCCATCCTGCTCATCTCCTACAGCAAAACGAGTTTTTGTCCAATAACAAGAAGGAGGCTGCTCCAGATATTCCAAAGCAACCTCCACCTAAACACAGAATTACTCAGCCTGAGCTGCTTCCTGAGCTGCAATCATGTCCTCAAGCTCTTCCTTCTGACGCTGAAGCTCAGCCAAAGGTATCTGACCAGCTGGAACCATGGACTGCTGCATAGCCGCCATCTGCTGCTCACGCTCCTGCATGAAGCGATAGCCAAAAATACCTGCAACTGCACCTACTGCCAAACCAATCCAAAAATCTGTTTTCTGAAACATTAACTTGTCCCCCTTACTTTCATTGGTTTTAATGCAATACTCTTTATACTGCTGTAAATAATTGTACCCATTTTTATTGTCTGTTTCCGCTCCAAAAAAACATTAACGACCCGTTTGTTCATTAAAGATTAATTATCTTAAAATCTCGGGGAGCCACACCATAAACGGAGCGAAAGGCCGCCGCAAACTTGCTGGGATTACCGTAGCCAAGCTTTCCGGCAATTTCCACAATACTTAGCTTTCCCTCCTCCAGATAATTTAGGGCCTGTCTCATTCTAAGGTGCTTAAAATAAGAATAATATGACTTGCCGTAGATTTCCTTAAAGCATTTCTGCAACGTGGTTTTGCCAATACTATATTCTGTCGCCAATTCCGACAGGGAATAATGCTTTTCAGGCTCTGCCGCCACTCTTTGATGAATGGCCTTAACCTTATCAATATCCTTATAGCTGTAGTAAACCTTTTCAATCGTGGAGGATATAGGCATAGTCTGTATCAAGCCCAAAACCTCCAATACTTTAAGCTGCAAAAAATACTGTTGCGTTACCGGGTCAATCTTGTAGATTTCCTGAAAAGCCCTTATAATTGCCGAGCTGGACTTTATCCGTATGATGCCATCATTCCGCTTAATGCCCTCCATCAGGGTATTCAAATGGCTATTGAACTTTGGAAACATTTCATGAAGCTTCCTTCCAATTCCTTCCGGATCAATCAGTAAAGATACTCCTCTGTACTCATTATTAATAAATTGGGCATCCTTTTTGGGAATCCCCCACAAATGAGCCTCAATTTCCCCTTCCGACAAAGAAAAAGCTTTACCATTCACCTGACACTGAAAACAGCCCTCAAGACAGAAATTCAGCTCAATAACCTTTTTCCCGTCATTTTTATACTGTGTCTCAGATCCAGAACCAGAACGAATGCTGTTATACACAATATCTATACCCGGCAAAATTTCATAATAACACAGGGAGCTTCTGGAACCGTTTTTCTCCTCACGAAGAAAACGCACCTCCTGTGTCATTGTCTTGTCTATACTAAAGCCGCTACGGCCAACTTCCTTTGTAAATCTTTCCTTAACCATGACTTTCTCTCTTGTTTGTTGATTTTAATAATTACTATCATAATCAATATTATACAGAAGTCATATTTTTACGTCCAGTTTATTTTTATTACCTAAAAACACACAAAAAAAGAACTATCTCAAAAACAGCT
>NZ_ANBM01000009.1 GCF_002100115.1 Anaerovibrio sp. JC8
TTAATCTGGTAAGACTCCTTATAGACGATAAGGTTGATAGGCTGGAAGTGGAAGCGTGGTGACATGTGAAGCGGACCAGTACTAATAAGTCGAGGGCTTAACTTAAGCACTCTTAAGATGATTCTTGTTTCTGTATAGTTTTGAGAGTACATTATGAAATGTATTTTCTAATTGTATATCCGGTGACGTTAGCTATGTGGTCCCACCTGTTCCCATTCCGAACACAGTAGTTAAGCACATAAACGCCGAAAGTACTTGGCTGGAGACGGCCTGGGAGGATAGGAAGTTGCCGGTTACATTCCTCGATAGTTCAGCCGGTAGAACGACGGACTGTTAATCCGTATGTCGTAGGTTCGAGTCCTACTCGAGGAGCCATTTTACCCCTGGGGTGATTGGGGTATAGCCAAGTTGGTTAAGGCACGGGACTTTGACTCCCGCACTCGTTGGTTCGAGTCCAACTACCCCAGCCAAAACGGTTCACTAGCTCAGTTGGCAGAGCACCTGACTTTTAATCAGGGTGTCCCGGGTTCAAATCCCGGGTGAGCCACCATGAGTTCTGTTTTGGAAATTAATATTATGACTCACTAGCTCAACTGGTAGAGCATCTGACTCTTAATCAGCAGGTTCGGGGTTCGAGTCCCCGGTGGGTCACCATTTATATGGGCGCTTAGCTCAGCTGGGAGAGCGTCTGCCTTACAAGCAGAATGTCAGCGGTTCGATCCCGTTAGCGCCCACCATTATTATGGCCCGGTAGTTTAGTTGGTTAGAATGCCGCCCTGTCACGGCGGAGGTCAGGGGTTCAAGTCCCCTTCGGGTCGCCATTATGCCTCGGTAGCTCAGTTGGTAGAGCAGGGGACTGAAAATCCCCGTGTCAGTGGTTCGATTCCGCTCTGAGGCACCATTTTTTATGCTGGTGTAGCTCAATAGGTAGAGCAGCTGACTTGTAATCAGCAGGTTGGGGGTTCAATTCCTCTCGCCAGCTCCATTGATACTTACGCGGGTGTAGCTCAATGGTAGAGCCCCAGCCTTCCAAGCTGGTCACGTGGGTTCGATTCCCATCACCCGCTCCATATAAAGTCTTTTTGCCGGGGTGGCGGAACTGGCAGACGCACGGGACTTAAAATCCCGCGGTAGGAGACTACCGTACCGGTTCGATTCCGGTCCTCGGCACCACTAAAAAAAGAACTTGCTTCATATAATTGAATATGATATAATACTTGTTGTTATGCGGCCGTGGCGAAACGGCAGACGCGCTAGCTTCAGGCGCTAGTGGGGGTTGACCCCGTGGTGGTTCAAATCCACTCGGCCGCACCATATATACTTTGTATTGTGTAACATGCGGTTGTGGCGGAATAGGCAGACGCGCTACTTTGAGGGGGTAGTGATCACAAGTCGTGTGGGTTCAAGTCCCACCAACCGCACCATTTTATTTTACCGAGTTTTGCTCGGTTTTTTTAGTTTAAATAGAGGATTTTTACTTTTGGTGGAGAAGTATAATCGTACTAAGAGTGAATTTTTTGTTTAACTTTTTTATAATCTTATTGGAGGGATTTTATGGCGCATTTTAAACAAGATTCCAGTGTTAAGACAAAATTAATGCTGGTAAGTGGCGTGACTATCTTCGTAGCCATGCTGGCTATGGGTATTATTCTCAATGGAATAATTACCAACAATCAGAGAGAGTCATTCCATGAAGAGACAAATCTTCAGGCAGTTCAGGTGGATAATACTATGAACATTTTCCTGGAGGAGCTTCGTGCCGGTTTGGTTAACATGTCCAATGATCCTATTTTGCGTCAGGGCGGTAATATTACTGTATACAGTGACGGTGAAGTGGATGCCAAGGGCATGATTGCCATGGACCCTGCTGCCAAGGGCGGCTATGAGTTGGCTGCCTATGACATTTTCCAGCGCTTTGCTGAAGCAAACAAGGGGTCTGTTTCTGTAGTAAGTCTTGGTACTACCGATGGTGGTTTTCTTCAGTATCCTGTTGTAAAGCGTAAGAAGGGGTATGATTCCCGTACCCGTGACTGGTACAAAAATAGTATGGCAGCAAAGGATAAGGTTCTTATCACTGCTCCGTTTATGACTTCCAAGGGTACTCCTACTATTGGTATTTTCCTGGTATTGAAGGATAACTCCAACAATCCATTGGGTGTTCTTGGTATTAACATTGATTTGCCGGTTATTACTGATATGATCAGTGAGATTAAGATTGGTGAAACCGGTTACATGGTAGTGGTTGATGCTGATGGTGTAATTTTCGCAGACCCTGCAAATCCTGACCTGAACTTTAAGAAGCTGGCTGAGGTTGAGGGTGATATGAGCAAGCTGGCCAACGAAAAGGCCGGTATGTTTGATCTGGAAATTGATGGTGTAAACAAGGTTGTTTCTGTTTATACTTCCGAGCAGACTGGTTATAAGTATTTGACCATTGTTGATGAAGCACAGCTTATGGTTCCGGTTAGCCACATGCGTATTACTCTGGCTATCGTGCTTATCGTAGCACTGGTTCTCGTACTTGGCCTGATTTACATGGTTTGCACCAAGCTCTTCAAGCCACTAAGCATTCTTGCCGGTGCATCTGAAGAGATTGCTGATGGTAACATCCGTCAGTTCCATCTTGATTATGAGGCTAATGATGAAATTGGCCGTCTCTGTAGTGCATTTATGCAGATGACTGAGCATCTCAAGAGTCTGCTTGAGCAGATTCAGACCAGTTCCCAGCAGGTATCTGCTGCTTCCCGTGACCTTTCTGATGGTTCCGACCAGTGTGCAGAGACTATCACACATGTGGCCGGCAAGGTTTCCGATATTGCCGGTGCTGCACAGCAGCAGAATGATACCATGATTCATGTTGTTGATCAGATCCGCAACATGACTGATAATGTTACTTCCATTGCTTCCAGTGCTGAGCGTATGAGCAAGGCATCTGCCAACGCAGGTGAGGCTGCCGGCAAGGGTGAGGCTTCCATTAAGCGTGCTGTCAGCCAGATGAATCAGATTTCTACCACTGTAGAACAGTCTGCTGGTGCAGTTGCAAATCTGGGTGTTCGTTCCCAGGAAATTGGCGAGATTATCAATACCATTTCCGGTATTGCTGATCAGACCAACCTGTTGGCTCTTAATGCAGCAATCGAGGCTGCAAGAGCTGGTGAGCATGGCCGCGGCTTCGCCGTTGTTGCTGATGAGGTTAGAAAGCTGGCTGAGCAGTCCTCCGAGGCTGCTGCAGAGGTTGCCTCCATTATTCAGGCTATTCAGAGTGAGACTCAGAAGGCCGTTAACAGCATGAAGGAAGGTACTGCAGCTGTTAAGACTGGTAGCGATGTAGTGGCTGAGGCTGGTACTCAGTTCCAGCAGATTGTTGATAACGTAAATGAGGTAGATGCCTTGATTAAGGAGGCTGCCCATGCGGCTAATGCAACTGCTGATTCCAGTATGGCTGTACTGAATTCTGCTGAGAATGTTGAGAAGGTTACCCAGACCGTGACTGCCAGCATCGATGCTATTTCCTCTGCTACTGAGGAACAGTCTGCTACTATGGAAGAGATTGCTGCTTCTACCCGCAATCTGTCCGATTTGGCTGACGAGCTTCAGAGAGAGCTTAAGAAATTCAGATTCTAATTCGAATGATTGTAACAAAATCCAGTGTCCTTCGGGGCACTGGATTTTTTAATGTTATTTCCATAAATCTGTGGTACAATACCATTACTTTTTTGAAATAATATTTATTGAGGTTTATTTATGTTGTTCTTTTTTTCTATACTTTTTATAATTCTTACAGCAATTATAATTATTACCCAAAAGGCATTGGGGCTTATTTTTTCCGGCAGTACCTTAAAGAAAGCCAGACGGATGCTTCTTTATGGGGATATTTTACTGGTGGCCGGCATGGTCTTAGGTTTTACCAAGCTCCATGGCATGGCTGCGGGGGGAATCATTTTACAGGCAGCGACCATGGTATTTATGGCTCAGATTGTGTATGATTGGCTGGCCCTAGGGTATGTAATTGTGCGCTTTCTGAAGAAAAAGCTGTTTGATGTGCCGGAGAATCCTCAGCGGCGGCAGTTTTTGAAGGGAGCAGCAGTTTTACCGGCGGTAGCAGTGGCAGTTTCCGCTTATGGGGGGCTGATCGAGCGTAATCAGACCGTAATTCGCCGCTATGATGTGCCTGTTGAGCATATTCCCGAGGATATAAGAGGCTTGTCCATTGCCCAGCTTAGTGATATTCATTTGGGCCCATTTATGGGCCTGGAGGAGCTGGATAACCTTTTAAAGCAGACCAGCGAGTTAGGCTGTGATATGCTGGCCATTACCGGTGACTTATTTGATGATAATAAAATCAATTATAAAGCTGCCAAGCTGGTGGACAGCTATGTGGACAGCTTCAAATATGGTATTTATTATTGCTGGGGCAATCATGAGCATATGCGGGGGCTTCCGGCCATTGATATAGCTATTGAGGGAGCCCGGATAAAGAAGCTGGTCAACAGCTTTGATAAGGTTGCAGGCAGTGAATTGCCGCTGTACATGGCTGGAGTGGATTATCCAATAAAACGGGACCAGTTCAGTTTTTTGCAGGACAGATACACTGAGCTGGCCTTGGAGGATATTCCGGAAAAATCAGTTAAAGTCTTGCTGGCCCATCATCCGGACTTTATTGATTCAGCGGCCAAATACAACACCAATCTGGTGCTGACGGGACACACCCATGGTGGCCAACTGGGCTTCTTTGGCATACCATTGGTGCCGCCAATTTTCAAATATTTAAGAGGAATGTATCATGTCGGGCATACCATGGGCTATGTTCATTCCGGCAACGGCAGCTGGTTCCCATTTAGGTTTGGCTGTCCACCGGAAATTGCCGTGTTTACCTTGACAGAAAAATAGCAACAAAAAAACGCCGCTTTATGCGGCGTTTTAAGTTCAAATGGCGGAGTGGGAGGGATTCGAACCCTCGCAGCCTTGCGACTCTAACGATTTAGCAAACCGTCCTCTTCAGCCTCTTGAGTACCACTCCATATATGGCGGAGAGGGTGGGATTCGAACCCACGGTGCCTTGCGACATCACTGGTTTTCAAGACCAGCTCCTTAAACCACTCGGACACCTCTCCATAGCATTGATTATTATAACAAAATGATTTTATCCATGTCAACAAAAAATGGCCCAAGGCCTTTTATTTTAGGCTGGTTTAAGGTAAAATGATATGAAGTATTTTGATTTAGGGAATGGTGAATAGTTGCAGAATATAGCAGAAGAAATTATTGAATTTGCTGACCGCGGCGAAGCCATGGCTTTGCTGGGGGAAAGAGATGAATATGTTCGTGTATTGATGGAGAACTTTGATGCCCGGTTTATCAGCCGCGGTGAGGTGCTGGAAATCAGCGGTGAAGCCTCCCAGGTGGAGCCGGCGGCGAAGATTGTCCGGGAGCTGCAATATTTGTTCCGTCAGGGCAATGCCATCACCATGCACGAGGTAAGATACAGTATTGGATTGGTGAAGGGCGGCAAGGGCGAAGCTCTCCACAGCCTGTTTGGTGATACTATTTTGGTTACTTCCAGGGGACGGCATGTGCGGCCAAAGACCTTGGGACAGCGGGTGTATGTGGATGCCATCAAGAAGAATTCCATTACCTTTGGAGTAGGTCCGGCAGGTACCGGCAAAACCTATCTGGCGGTGGTTTTGGCATGCGCGGCTCTTAGAAACCGTGAGGTGGAGCGGCTTATTCTTACCCGTCCGGCCGTTGAGGCAGGGGAGAAGCTGGGCTTTTTGCCGGGAGATTTGCAGGAAAAGGTTGACCCTTATCTAAGACCTCTTTATGATGCCCTGCAGGATATCTTGGGGCAGGACACCTATCAAAAGCTCATGACCAAAGGGGTTATTGAGATTGCTCCATTGGCATATATGCGTGGCCGTACTCTGGAAAATGCCTATGTTATTTTGGACGAGGCCCAGAATACCACAGCCAAACAGATGAAAATGTTTTTGACCCGTCTTGGCTTTGGCTCCAAGATGGTGGTGACCGGTGACCCGGGACAGATAGACCTGCCTCGCGGGGTTACCTCCGGTTTAATTGAAGCAACCAAGGTCCTTGAGAAGGTCAAGGGCATTGAAATAGTAAGAATGGAAGCCATGGATGTTATCAGACATGATGTAGTATCCAGAATAGTGGAGGCTTACGACCGTTATGAGGCCTCTCAGAGAGAAGACTGATAGGAGATTTTATAATGGATGTTATTATTAGCCTGGAGCCGGAGGATTTACAGCTGGAGCCGGAGGTAGAGGAAATTGTTCGCCATGCAGCCGAGGTTACGGGACCTCTTTATGGTGTGGAGAACGGCGAGGTAAGCATTACCCTGACCAACAATGAATATATTCACCAGCTCAATAACAAATATCGGGGATTGGACCGTCCTACAGATGTGCTGTCCTTTGCCTTTGCCGATAGTCAGGACCAGGAGCCGGAGATTGAGGGCGGCCTGGAAACTGAAATTT
The DNA here is from genome assembly GCF_002100115.1 of Anaerovibrio sp. JC8. GTDB lineage: Bacteria > Bacillota > Negativicutes > Selenomonadales > Selenomonadaceae > Anaerovibrio. Next base: position 6,498 of record NZ_ANBM01000009.1, read on the forward strand.
TGGGCGATATTATTATTTCCGTGGACAAAGCCAAGGAGCAGGCCAAGGAATATGGCCACAGCCTGAAGCGGGAGCTGTCCTTCCTTACGGTTCATGGTATGCTGCACCTTATGGGCTATGACCACATGGACGAGGAAGAACGGCTGGAAATGGAAGAGGAGCAGCGCTATGTTATGAACCAGCTGGGCATTACCCGTGAGGGGGATGACCAGGATATGCAGCTGCCGTTGGCGCAGGCTCCTGATGTGGTACAGAGCAAGGGCGTAGAAATTGATATAAATTCTATTCCGAAAAATGAGCCTAAGAAGCTGCCGAAGGATTATAAGTCCGGGTTTGTGGCTGTAATTGGCCGTCCTAATGTGGGTAAGTCTACTTTGATTAACAGCCTTATTGGCCAGAAAATTGCTATCATGTCCGATAAGCCCCAGACCACCCGCAACCGAATCATGTGTGTGTTGACCAAGCCGGATGTGCAGATGGTATTTTTGGATACTCCGGGTATTCATAAGCCAATCGACAAGTTGGGCGAGTATATGGTTAAGGCTGCTGAGGGTACCTTGCAGGAGGTTGATGCCATTATATTTGTGGTGGATGCCAACGAAAAGTTTGGCCCTGGTGAGCATTATATTTTGGAGCGTTTGAAAGCTACCAAAAAACCGGTGGTATTGGCCATCAATAAGGTAGATTTACTGGAGGACAAGGAAGCTCTGCTGCCAATCATCACCAACTACAATGGCAAGTATGATTTTGCGGCTACAGTGCCAATTTCTGCATTGGAGGAAAATAATCTGGAGGGCCTGCTGGAAGAGGTCAAGAAGTATCTGCCAAAGGGGCCTCAGTATTACCCTGAGGATATGGTGACTGACCAGCCGGAACGCCTTATTATTGCGGAAATGGTCCGGGAAAAGGTGCTGCACCTGACCCGGGATGAGGTTCCTCATTCCATTGCCGTTGATGTGGATGAAATGAAGGTCCGGGATAACGGTGATAACTACGTTCGTGTAACCATTTATGTGGAAAGGGATTCTCAGAAGGGAATTATCATCGGCAAGAAGGGCGCTATGCTGAAGGAAATCGGAGCCCAGGCCCGTCAGGATGTTCAGATGCTCTTAGGGGGCAAGGTATTCCTGGATCTCTGGGTAAAGGTTAAGAAGGACTGGCGCAACCGGGATAATATCCTTAAGGGATTTGGTTTTGAATAATGGCACAGTATCAGACGGAAGCCCTGGTGCTGGGGGTAAAGAACTGGGGCGAAGCAGATAAAATAATAACCCTGTTGTCCCGGGAGCATGGGAAAATAACGGCTACGGCCTTTGGCTGCCGCCGCCCGAAAAGTCCCCTGGCCGGCCCCTTGCAGATGTTCAATGAAGTGGACATTCAGCTGACCAAGGGGAACCGTTTGGATACGGTACGTCAGGCGTCCCTCAAGCAGGCCAACAAGAATATGAGCACGGATTTTTCGGCCATGGCCTATGGAGCCTTTGTGGCGGAGCTGGCTACCAATCTGTCGGTGGAAGGGTTCCCACAGGCTGATATGTACGATAAGCTGTTGGAAGTGTTTGCTGCCTTTGGCAGCCGCAATCCACGGATTGCAGCTTTGGCAGCGGCCTTTCAGATTTTGGAATTTTCCGGAATGCAGCTTTCCTACGAGCGTTGCATCAGGAGTAATCTGGAAATAGAGGGCGATGCCTATTTTTCCATAAATGATGGTGGGGCCATATCTCCTGCTCTGGTACAGTCGGAGGATAAGGGACTTATGGAATATCCTGAGGCCCTGCGGGTGTTTATTGGCCAGCTGCTGCAGCTTGATTGGCTGGAAAAGCCTGCCTTTAAGGTTAATGGCAGGATAATGGTACAGGCAGAATCCCTGTTATTGGGATATCTGTATCACATTTTTGGCAAGCCAATGAAATCTTTGCAGTTTATTCAGCAGGTGGGATAAAAGTGAAAAATAAAAGTCTGGGATAATGTTAGACATTTCCCAGACTTTTTTGTTGTCAGTATTTACTTGCCGAAATAGCGTTTCAGCAGACCTTCAAAGCCCTTGCAGTGACGTGCCTCGTCCTTGCACATTTCATGCACGGTATCGTGAATGGCGTCCAGATTCAGCTTCTTGGCATGAACTGCCAGCTTTTTCTTGCCCTCGCAGGCACCAAATTCAGCGTCTACACGCATCTTCAGGTTCTTTTCGGTGCTGTCTGTAAGGATTTCTCCCAAGAGCTCAGCAAACTTGGCGGCGTGTTCAGCTTCTTCCCAAGCATAACGCTTGAAGGCTTCAGCTATTTCAGGATAACCTTCCCGGTCTGCTACCCGGCTCATGGCCAGATACATACCTACCTCGGTGCACTCTCCGCTGAAGTTCTTTTGTAAGCCTTCTACGATTTCGGAGTCAACACCCTGGGCAACACCCAGCTTGTGTTCATCTGCCAATTGCTGCTCACCCTCAGCTACCTTGTTGAATTTTTCCGAACCAACATGGCAGATAGGGCACTCATCTGGTGGAGCATCGCCCTCATGGACATAACCGCAAACACTGCAAACATATTTAGCCATACTATTCCTCCTTTAAAAATAATACACACAAAGGATTTCTTACCTATAAGTATATATGAAAAATTCCAAAAATAAAGAATATTTTATTGAAAAAATGGGATATTAATGGTAATATTTGCAACTATTTCCATAGAACAATAGATTAATTGTAGTTACCGCATAAATATGATAAAATTGCTTGTTAGTATAGTTATATAGAAGAAAACATAGTTATGAATTCCAGGAGAATAATATGTTTGAGATAATTTCAAAATCCCCGGAGGAAACGGCGGCCTTAGGTGAAAAAATCGGCAGGATGTTTTCTGCCGGAACTGTGATTTGCTTATATGGTGATTTGGGGGCGGGGAAAACCCTCTTTGTGCAGAATCTGGCCAAAGGTCTGGGCATTGATGAGGATGTGACCAGCCCTACCTTTAATATAATGAATGTTTACGAGGGGCGTATGCCTCTCTATCATTTCGATTTGTATCGTCTGGAGCAGGAGTACGAGCTGGAGGATATTGGCTTTTACGATTATGTGGATGATCCAGATGGTATAGTGGTCATCGAGTGGGCGGATAAGTTTGCAGACTGTCTGCCTGATGATTTTCTGCTGCTGACCATCGAAAGAACAGATGCAGATGAGAATCAGCGTCGCCTTGCCTTTGATTTGCGGGGTGAGGTTTATACCGACATTTTCCAGGAGGTGGAAAAACTGTGCCAATCCTAGCAATGGATACTGCTACCATGGTTTCCAGCGTGGCAGTTGCTGACAATAAAAAATTACTGGCGGAATTAATCGTCGAAAATAAGCTGACCCATTCGGAGACTCTGCTGCCCCATGTGGAGCAGGTGCTGAACATGGCGGGAGTAAAGAAGGATGCTCTGGAGGCTGTGGCCGTAAGTGTGGGACCTGGTTCCTTTACCGGACTGCGTATTGGTCTGGCGGCAGCTAAGGCTATTGCCTATGGGTTAAATATTCCCATTATTGGTATTCCTACCATGGAGGGGCTGGCCTGGCACTATCCGGTGCCTGGTATTACAGTGGCTGGCTTTATTGATGCCCAGAAGGGTAATGTGTATACGGCGCACTATCGCTGGAATGGTGATAATTTCGATGAAGTTAAGGCCATTGAGGTGCTTTCACTGGACGATGCTATCAATATTTGCCGTGAAATTTACGGCCCTGTGATGGCTGTAGGCGATATGGTGGCCAAGAAAATGACAAAAATGGAGTCTTTGCCGGAAAATCTCATTATTCCACCAAAGCATGTGCTGATGCCAAGAGCAGCCAATATTGCCATGGCTGGCTTAAAGAAGCTGGCGGCAGGTCAGGTGGATTCCGTTATGGATATGGAACCTATATACATTAGAAAGTCAGAGGCTGAGGTACTGTGGGAAAAGCGGCAGGCCAAGCTTAAGCAGGAGGCCCAATGATTACCTTTCGTAAGATGGTGCCGGAGGATTCTGATGCCGTGGCGGAGGTGGAAAAGCAGTGCTTTGCTACTCCGTGGTCCCGGGAATCCTTTTGGCGGGACGCTTCCAGCAGTGATACCTACTATTTGCTGGCTCTGGATGAGGAGGCAGATAATCTTGTAATCGGCTATGTGGGTTGCTGGATTTTGGCCTATGAGGGCAGTATTACCAATGTAGCCATTGCACCGGCTTATCGTCGTCAGGGTATTGGGCGGCAGATGCTGTTAAAGCTGATTGAGGAAGTAAAGGAGCGTGGCGTAACGGCCCTAACCCTGGAGGCCAGGGTATCCAATATTCCTGCTATAAAATTGTATGAAGGCCTGGGCTTTAAAAGTGTGGGGCAGAGGCCAAAATATTATACAAATCCGGTGGAAGACGCGGAAATTATGTGGAATACCAAGCTGTAAGGGGTCTGGTATTTGCTGATGGAGAACATTATGGATAAGGTTAATAAGGATAAAGACAAGATTATTACTCTGGCAGTGGAATCAAGCTGTGATGAGACTTCGGTGGCTGTCCTGCGGGGCGGCCGTACTGTGCTGTCCAATATCATCGCCACCCAGATTCCCATTCACAGGAAATTTGGCGGGGTAGTGCCGGAAATCGCTTCCCGCAAGCATATTGTCAATGTGATGCCGGTTATAGATGAGGCCTTGGAAAAGGCTGGAGTTACCCTGCAGGATATTGACCAGGTGGCGGTAACCTACGGCCCGGGGCTGGTGGGAGCTTTATTGGTAGGCGTGTCTGCAGCCAAGGCTCTGGCCTTTACTTTGGGAGTACCTCTTATTGGGGTTAATCATCTGGAGGGGCATATTTTTGCCAATTTCCTCAGTGCTCCTGAGTTAAAGCCTCCATTTATGGCCCTGGTGGTATCCGGCGGTCATACTTCCCTGGTTCACGTGAAGGATTATAATTCCTTTAGCCTTATGGGGCAGACCAGGGATGACGCGGCGGGCGAAGCCTTTGATAAGGTGGCCAGAGTTATGGGGCTGCCATACCCTGGTGGTCCTCAGATAGACAAGCTGGCCCAGGAGGGTGATCCTATGGCCATAGATTTCCCACGGGCATTGCAGGAAAAGGGAAATTATGAGTTCAGCTTCAGCGGCCTGAAATCTGCGGTGCTGAACTATCTCAACAGCATGAAGCTGAAGGGCATTGAGGTGAACAAGGCTGATGTGGCTGCCTCCTTCCAGCACACGGTTATTGAGGTGCTGCTGGCCAAGGCCTTGGATGCAGTTAAGGAAACCGGTTGTGACACCCTGGTATTGGCTGGCGGTGTGGCGGCCAACAGCTCTTTGGAAAAACGCCTGCGGGAGGTTACCGCCAAGAATAATATTAAATTCTACTTCCCGGATAAGATTCTCTGTACCGATAATGCGGCCATGATAGGTTGCAGGGGCTATTATCAGTCACTGGCGGGGAATTATTCTGATTTGTATCTTAATGCAGTGCCGGGACTGGCTTTGCAGGATTTATAAAATATTGATTACGGCACTGTGAGGAGTTTTCTTTTATGAACCATCGGGAAAGCGACACTTTAATATATCGGCAGCATACGGATCTGACGGCGGTACAGATTGAGCAGCTACGGCGCATGAGCAGCTGCTTCGGCTTTATCGCTGACTTTGCCCATGCTCATCTTTTATTGTATGTAAAGACTAAAGAGCCTGACCAATACATGGTTATGAAGCACCATAAGCCTCATACCTTCTATAGCCAGGTGGAGCTGCCAAAGGTGGGGAGTGTTGTGCCGGCCCAGATGGAGCCCTTGGTAGCATACGTTTTTGAGAAGGAAAAGTCCATTCATGGCCGTCGGGAATGGCGGCTGGGCATGACCCTGGATATGTACGCTTATCCTATAAAAGAGGGCAATGAAATAATCGGCGTGGTAACATTGGAGACCAGCAAGGAATATGCCTCCGGCAGCAATTACTATCAGCTGCTGGATACGGCGGAGCTTCTTATGCACCATGCCAAGCGGAACATCGATACCGAAAAGTTTGCCCCGATTTTTGCGGGGACCGGCGTGGTCATTTCTGACAAGAATAACCGCATTACTTATGTAAATCTGTCGGCCAAGCGAATTTACCGTGCCTTGGGCATTAACCATCTGCTGGGTGCCAGGCTGCCGGACCGGGAAATCAGTGCCATGCTTCATCGGGAAACCATTGACAGCAGTCGTCCCTTTGAAAAGGAAATTCAAATAGGGGACATGATACTGCTGCAGCGGGATATCAAGCTGGAGGAAGCAGGGGTCATGCAGCGGCGGATTTTGCTGTTGGCTGATGTGACGGAGGTCCGCAAAAAGGAGCGGGAAATCAAGATTAAAACCGCGGTGATTCAGGAAATCCATCATCGGGTAAAAAATAATTTGCAGACCATTGCCAGCCTGTTACGGCTTCAGGGGCGGCGTTCCAATTCCCCGGAGGTCAAGTCAGCATTGCAGGAAAGTACCAACCGTATATTGAGTATTGCGGTGGTTCATGAATTCCTTAGTCAGCATGACAAGGAAGAGATAAATGTAATAGAAGTCACACGTAATATCTTGGAGCGGGTGGCTCCCAATATGGTGGCCTCAGATTTTCAGCTCACCAGCAAAATTGAGGGGCCGGAGGTGGTACTGCCATCGAAAAATGCCAGCAATTTGGCGGTTATTATCAACGAGCTGATCTTAAACTCCATTGAGCATGGCTTTGAGGGCCGGGACCACGGCATGATTGGACTCAGGACTGCCATTGAGGAGGATGGCTATCGCATAGAGCTGTATGATGATGGTATTGGGGTGCCGGAGGATTTTGATATGGAAAAATCCAAATCCCTGGGACTGCAGATAATAAAAACGCTGGTAAATGATGATATTGGTGGACGCTTTGAAATAACCAATGACAATGGTGCCCACTGTGTACTGCATATACCAAAAGGCTAGTATGGGAGGAGAGCAAGTATGAATCCCTTGAGAATTGTTATTGCTGATGATGAGACTTTAATTCGCATGGACATGCGGGAGCTGCTGGAGGAAGCCGGTCATGAGGTGGTGGGGGAAGCACCGAACGGCCGCAAGGCGGTTGAGCTGGCCAAGAAGCTGAAGCCTGACCTGTGTATCTTTGATGTAAAGATGCCGGAAATGGACGGCATTGAGGCGGCCAAGATAGTGTGGAAGGAAAAAATTGCCCCAGTGGTGCTATTGACGGCATTTAGTCAGCCGGAAATCGTAAAACGGGCCACTGATGCCGGTGTCCAGGCCTATCTGGTAAAGCCGGTGCAGGAAGCTAATCTTTTTCCCGCCATTGAGGTGGCCATGTCCCGCTATCAGGATATGCAGGGGCTTGAGGATGAACTCTTTAAGGTAAAGGATACCCTGGAAATGCGGAAGCTGCTGGACCGTGCCAAGGGCATACTTATGGATGCCCACAACATCAGCGAAAGTCAGGCCTTCTCCCGTATCCAGAAATACAGTATGGCGAAACGAAAGACCATAAAGGAAGTGGCCGAGGCCATTATCCGTGCCGCCACGAAATAAGTAGCAGGACCATTTAAGGTCCTGCTTTTTGTTTTTTTGACTTTTTTCTTGCTTTTTTGTCCAAAAGGATTTATCATAATACTCGGAGTTAGCACTCAGTTATATGGAGTGCTAACAATATAGTTTACAAACTATCTTTTAGGAGGCAGATAAATATGATTAGACCATTAGGTGACAGAGTTGTTATCGAAGTAGCTGAGGCTGAGACCAAGACTGCCAGCGGCATTATCCTGGCAGATACTGCAAAGGAAAAGCCTATGAAGGGCAAGGTTATTGCAGCAGGCCCAGGCAGCATCGATAAGGACGGCAACCGCATTGCTATGGAGGTAAAGCCTGGTGACAGCGTTCTCTACTCCAAGTATGCCGGTACTGAGGTTAAGATTGATGGCAATGATTACCTCATCATGCGTCAGAGCGATATTCTCGGTGTAATTGAGTAATCGCATTTTTTGGTTTATCATTTTCGATTAATATAATTGGAGGCATATAAAATGGCAAAGCAGATTTTATTTGATGAAGAAGCTCGTCGTGCTCTTGAAAAGGGCGTTGATGCATTGGCAAATGCAGTAAAGGTTACCCTTGGTCCAAAGGGCCGCAATGTAGTTCTTGATAAGAAGTTTGGTGCACCTACCATTACCAACGACGGTGTTACCATTGCCCGTGACATTGAGCTGGAGGATCCATTTGAGAATATGGGTGCTCAGCTGGTTCGTCAGGTTGCTACCAAGACCAACGATATTGCCGGTGACGGTACTACCACTGCAACCCTGCTGGCTCAGGCTATGATTCATGAGGGTATGCGTAACGTAGCCGCCGGTGCAAACCCAATGGTTCTGAAGAAGGGTATTGAAAAGGCTGTTAAGACCCTGGTAGCTGAGCTCAAGAAGGTTTCCAAGCCAGTAGAGTCCCAGAAGGCTATTGCCCAGGTTGCTACTGTTTCCTCCGCTGATGAGGAAATCGGCCAGTACATTGCTGACGCTATGGAAAAGGTTGGCAAGGAAGGCGTTATCACTGTTGAGGAATCCAAGGGTATGGAGACCAGCCTTTCTGTTGTAGAGGGTATGCAGTTCGACCGTGGCTACATCTCCCCTTACATGGTTACTGACACTGACAAGATGGAAGCTGTTATGAACGATCCTTTCATCCTGATTACTGATAAGAAGATTTCCACTGTTAACGACATTCTCCCAATTCTTGAGCAGGTTGTTAAGATGGGCAAGGAGCTGGTTATCATCGCTGAGGATCTGGACGGCGAGGCTCTTGCTACCATCGTTGTAAACAAGCTCCGTGGTACCTTCAAGGCTCTGGCTGTAAAGGCTCCTGGCTTTGGCGACCGTCGCAAGGCTATGCTGGAGGATATCGCAATCCTCACCGGTGGTCAGCTGATTTCTGAGGAGCTGGGCCGCAAGCTGGACAGCGTAACTCTTGAGGATCTCGGTCATGCCCGTCAGGTTCATTCCTCCAAGGAGAACACCACCATCGTTGATGGTATGGGAGACAAGGAGGCTATCGCTTCCCGTATCGAGCAGATTAAGAAGCAGATTGCTGACACTACCTCCGACTTCGACAAGGAGAAGCTCCAGGAGCGTTTGGCTAAGCTCTCCGGCGGTGTAGCTGTTATCGAAATCGGTGCTGCTACTGAGGTAGAGATGAAGGACAAGAAGCTCCGCGTTGAGGATGCTCTCCATGCTACCCGTGCTGCTGTTGAGGAAGGTATCGTAGCTGGTGGTGGTACTACCTTTATCGATATTCTCCCAGCTCTGGATGCTCTGGAGGCAGAGGGCGATGTTAAGACTGGTATCAACATTGTACGTCGTGCTGTTGAGGAGCCAGTTCGCCAGATTGCCAACAACGCAGGCCTGGAGGGTTCTGTAGTAGTTGCTGAGGTTAAGAACAGCGCTGTAGGTGTTGGTTTCGATGCTTACAAGGGTGAGTATGTTGACATGATTGCCAACGGTATCGTTGACCCTGCCAAGGTTACCCGTTCTGCGCTGCAGAATGCTGCTTCTATCGCTGCTATGGTTCTCACTACTGAGACCCTGGTTGCTGATAAGCCAGCTCCTGAGGGTGCTGCAAATCCAATGGGTGGTGCCGGCGCAATGGGCGGCATGCCTGGCATGATGTAAAAAGTCGGAGCATATCCATATAGTGAACGCTCGCGCTCTGTATTTTACGTAGTGGACACTAAGCTCATGCAGCGCTTTCAGCCTGCATTCACTAAGTGCCAACGTAAAAAAGGCCACTATATGGATACACTCCTCCTAGGTGTCTGTATACTTTATATAGTACTTGACTTGGATATATTAATAGTCTATAATACGTACCGTGATTTTGGCTTTCGGGTCAAAATCACGGTAATATTATTTTTGAAGTCACTATGTTCATATTATTGAAAGGACTTTACGTTCTAGCGCATGGCCTTGCTGCTTGTGCAGTGAGGTGACGAGGAAGAGGTTGTCGATTTATCAGCGGATGCCTCTCGGCTTGCCGGTCGTTAGAATGCTGTTAAAACTGTCGGGTAACTGGCAGGACAGAGCGGCATTTGGGGCAGGACATGGGACTTCCAGTTATTTTTGGAGGTTTTTATTATGTGTGGTATCGTTGGTTACATTGGTAGCAAGCAGGCTACCCCATTCCTCATTGAGGGCCTGACCAAGCTGGAGTATCGTGGCTATGACTCTGCTGGTATTGCAGTTCTCAATGATGAGAAGATTCGCGTTGAAAAGTCTGTAGGCCGTCTGGCTGCCCTTGAGGAGAAGATTGAGGGCAATGTGCCACAGGGCAGCATTGGTATCGGCCACACCCGTTGGGCAACCCATGGCCGTCCATCTGACAACAACTCCCATCCTCATACTGATTGTCATGGTGATTTTGCGGTAGTACATAACGGTATTATCGAGAACTACATGACTCTCAAGGAAGAGTTGATGGCAAAGGGCCACAAGTTCCTGTCTGATACTGATACCGAGGTTTTGCCTCATCTTTTGGAAGAAGTATACAACGGCGATTTCGAGGCGTCTGTCCGTGAGGTTATCAAGCGTATTGAGGGTTCCTATGCCATCGTATTCATGAGCAAGAATGACCCTGATAAGCTGATTTGCACCAAGCAGGACAACCCTATGGTTATCGGTCTTGGTGATGATGAAAACTTCATTGCTTCCGATATTCCTGCTATTATTTCCCGTACCCGCCGTACTTACATCGTTAATGACGGTGAGGTAGCAGTTGTCAAGAAGGATTCCGTATGGATTACCAACAGCCTGGGCGAGCCTATTACCAAGAAGGTATTTGAGGTTAACTGGAATGCTGAGGCAGCTGAAAAGGGCGGCTATGAGCATTTCATGCTGAAGGAAATTCATGAGCAGCCAAAGGCAGTTCGTGACACCCTGGCTTCCCGTATTGCCAAGGATAATTCCGCTGTAGTTCTGGAGGAGCTCAGCTGGACTGAGGAATATGTAAATTCCTTCTCCAAGATTTTCATTGTTGCCTGTGGTACTGCATATCATGCAGGCCTGGTAGGCAAGTACTATATTGAGCGTTTGGCCCGTATTCCGGTTGAGGTGGATATTGCCTCCGAGTTCCGTTATCGTCAGCCAATCATTGACGACAATACCCTGTGCATCGTGGTAAGCCAGTCCGGTGAGACCAGTGATACCATGGCAGCCATGAAGGAAGCAAAGCGTCTTGGTGCCAAGACCCTGGCTGTAACCAATGTGGTTGGTTCTTCCATTGCCCGTGAGGCAGATCAGGTTATTTACACCATGGCTGGCCCTGAGATTGCTGTAGCCTCCACCAAGGCTTATACCACCCAGCTTATTGTTATGTTCCTGCTGGGTGCTTATATGGCAGGTCTCCGTGGCACTGTGGCTCCTCGCCGCATGAAGGAGCTTTTGGGCAAGCTGCGTGAAATTCCTTCCCAGATTGGCGAGACTCTGGAGGATGTGGAGCCTATTAAGGTATTTGCCAAGAAGTACGGCTTCAACACTGACGTATTCTTCATTGGCCGTGCCCTGGACTATGAGGTGGCTCTGGAGGGTTCCCTGAAGCTGAAGGAGATTTCCTACATTCACGCAGAGGCTTATGCCGCTGGCGAGCTGAAGCATGGTACTCTGGCTCTTATCACTACCGGCGTGCCTGTAGTGGCTCTGGCTACCCAGAAGAGCGTTTATGAGAAGACCCTCAGCAACATCAAGGAAGTTAAGGCCCGTGATGCAGTAGTTATCGGTATTGCGGCTGAAGGCGACACTGAGCTGAAGAAGTATGCGGATCATGTTATTTTCGTTCCAAATACCGATGAGCTGTTGATTCCACTTTTGGCAGTTCTGCCACTGCAGCTCCTCAGCTATTACACCGCCATTACCCGTGGTGCAGATGTTGATAAGCCGAGAAATCTGGCTAAATCTGTAACTGTAGAATAAGTTAAAATAGAGGACTGTCTTTGCTGAAAAGACAGTCCTTTTTTTGTTGACAAGGTGCATGGTTTGTACTAGTATAGTGACAATATCCTTTGAACCGACGGGATTTTCGTGGTTAAAAAAGGACAAATTTTTACAGAAAAGAAGGGATTAAGTTGGCATTCTATTTTGAAGAACCATCACACACTTTTGGCGAATATTTGTTAGTTCCTGGTTACTCTTCTGATAAGTGCATTCCGGCGAATGTTTCTCTGAAGACTCCTCTTGTTAAGTTCAAGAAGGGTGAAGAACCAAAGATTTCTATGAATATTCCAATGACCTCCGCTATCATGCAGTCCGTATCCAACGATACGCTGGCTATTGCTTTGGCTCGTGAGGGTGGCGTGTCATTCATCTATGGTTCTCAGACAATAGAAGAAGAGGCCGCTATGGTAGCAAAGGTAAAGAACTTCAAGTCCGGCTTTGTTCGCAGCGATTCCAATATTATGCCTTCCACTACCTTGGGTGAGATTCTGGCTCTGAAGGAAAAGACTGGCCATTCCACTATGGCAGTTACCGAGAACGGTGAGCCTACCGGCAAGCTGCTGGGTATCGTTACCAGCCGTGACTACCGTATCACCCGCATGACCATGGACACTCCGGCTTCTGAGTTCATGACTCCGTTTGACAAGCTGGTATATGCCGGTGCCAACACCACCCTGTCCGAGGCCAATGACCTTATTTGGGAACACAAGCTGAACATGCTGCCATTGGTAGATGCAAATCAGCGTCTCGTATATATGGTATTCCGCAAGGACTACACTGCCAATAAGGAGCATGAGCTGGAGCTCATCGATTCCAACAAGCGTTATGTCGTAGGTGCCGGTATCAATACCCGCGACTATGCTGAGCGCGTTCCTGCCCTGCTGAAGGCTGGTGCTGATGTACTGTGCATCGACTCCTCCGAGGGCTTCTCTGAGTGGCAGCGCATTACCCTGAAGTACATTCACGAGCATTTTGGTGAGGATGTAAAGGTTGGTGCCGGTAACGTAGTAGACCGTGATGGCTTCATGTTCCTGGCTGAGGCTGGTGCAGACTTCATCAAGGTTGGTATCGGTGGCGGTTCCATCTGTATCACCCGTGAGACCAAGGGTATCGGCCGTGGCCAGGCTACTGCTTTGATTGATGTATGCAAGGCCCGTGATGAGTATTATGAGAAGACCGGCGTGTACATTCCTGTATGCTCCGATGGTGGTATCGTTCATGACCATCACATGACCCTGGCTCTGGCCATGGGTGCTGACTTCATGATGCTGGGCAGATATTTCTCCCGCTTCGATGAGTCCCCAACTGACAGAATTAAGATTAATGGTACTTACTATAAGGAGTATTGGGGCGAGGGTTCCAACCGTGCCCGTAACTGGATGCGCTATGATCTGGGCGGCGCCAAGAAGCTGTCCTTCGAGGAGGGCGTTGACTCCTACGTTCCTTATGCCGGTTCCCTTCATGACAATGTTGGCGTAACCCTCAGCAAGATCCGTTCTACCATGTGCAACTGCGGTGCTTTGACTATTCCTGAGCTTCAGGAGAAGGCCCGCCTGACTCTGGTATCCTCTACTTCCATTGTAGAGGGTGGTTCCCACGACGTAATTCTGCGCGATCAGTTTACCCGTGCAAACGTATAAGAAGCAATATTAAGGGAAGGTACACACGGGGAACGCTCTCGCTCACTAGTTTACGTAGCGGTTACTAAGTTCATTCAGCGCTTTCGGCTTGAATTCACTAAGTACCGACGTAAACTACGTCCCCATGCTGCACCTTCCCTTCTATAACGAGCTTTAAGATGTCCCCCACCTCTTTAGGTGGGGGAAAACAAACTACAACAGCTGGCGAGCATATCTCCCAGCTCGTTGCGACACGAACGAAGTGAGTTAGTCCTTTAGGGAAACGCTAATTGGAAGATTTTTCTTCTAAAGAAGAAAAATTTGAATAATGGCGTTATAATCACGTAACTTATGATATATATTTTGGACTGTAACAGACGAGGTTGCAGTCCATTTTTATTGCCAGAAAAACACCGCGTAATTTCATAAAGTTTTCAAAATGTGATACTATTATAATTACAGTGAAGCAGTGGCTTCAGATACATTTTATGATAATTACAATGAGGTGAAATATATGCGGGTTTTATTGGCAGAAGATGATATGAAGTTGGGTAAGCTCACCCAGTACATGCTGGAGCAGGATGGCATCAGTACAGAGTGGGTTACCACCGGTGATATGATATATGAATGTGCCATGTATGAGGACTATGATGTGCTCATTTTGGACTGGATGATGCCTAAGGAGACGGGCGTGGATGCCTGCCGCCGTCTGCGGGCCGAGGGCTACCAGAAGGCTATACTTTTGCTGACAGCCCGTGACGCAGTGGAGGACCGGGTTACCGGCCTTGATGCCGGGGCAGATGACTATCTGGTGAAGCCATTTGAGTTCTCCGAGCTTATGGCCCGTCTGCGTGCTCTCAGCCGCCGCAGCAGCCAGAAGATTCAGCAGGATGTGGTGGAGCTGGGAGGCTTTACCCTTGACCGTACCTCCAAGCTGCTCTTGAAGGGTGAGCAGGAGATTCAGCTTTCCCCTAGAGAGTTTCAGATTTTCGACCTGCTGGTACAGAATATCGGCATAGTAGTGCCGAGAGAGATTATTCTGGACCGCATCTGGGGCATTGAGTCCGATGTCAGCTCCAATAATATTGATTCCTATGTAAAACTTATCCGCAAAAAGCTGGATACTGCCGACGGAAAGATTATGATTAGCACGATTAGAGGTGTTGGCTATAAACTGGAAACAAAATAGGTTAAAGTTTGGCGGACTCTTTTCCCGGAGCCGGATGCGTCTTACTGTTGCCTATTCATTGCTGATGTTTGGCCTGTTTACCATCATCATCTTTCTGGCCCATCAGACTATGGAATGGGCGGTGACCTCCGAGCAGGCAAGGGAGCTTTCGGAAACTGTGCGGGCGGTGTCGGAAACTGAGTCCACCATGATTCGCAACGGTGTCTATGTGGGTACCGATGACCTGGGCAACAGGGAGCGAATGTTTTTTTATACTTATGATAAAAGTGGCAAGCTGCAGAATTATTCCCGCGCTCCTGAGCGTATAGAGGATGATGTGCTGGAGGTTATCCGTCAGGGGGATGTGCCTGTCAACGATGTGGCGGTATACGTCCAACAGCAGGATGAGGACAAGCCAAAGGTTCTGATGATGACCGCCTGTGATGTGCGTCTTGTTACTGGTGAAAAAATCGGTATGGTGTATCTGGGCAAGGACGTGTCAGCCCTGTACAAAGGTATCAAAAAGGCCACATATTTTTACGGAGGAATATCCTTCATAGCTTTGCTGACAGCCATTATGCTGGGGCATGTGGTTTCCGGCAGGGTGGTGGCCAATATGCAGCAGGCCTACATAAAGCAGCGCCAGTTTGCGGCGGACGCTTCCCATGAGCTGCGGACACCGTTAAGTGTTATTATGGCTTCGGCGGATTTGCTGGCCAATGATAAATCCATTCAGTCCCCGTTCCTGCAACAGGTCATTCAGGATATGAAGGATGAGGTCAAGAAAATGTCAAATCTGGTGGGCTCTCTCCTGCAGATTGCCCGGTCTGATAATAATGCAGAGCCCCTTAATGTTACTGAGTTTAATATTATCAGTGTCATGGAGCAGCTGGGGCGCAAGATGCAGCCATTGGCGGAAAAGAAGAATATTACCCTTAATGTAAATGCTTCCGGCGAGGTAATGTACAAGGGCGATGAGCAGAAAATCCAGCAGCTGATGCTTATTCTGGTGGACAATGCGGTAAAGTATACCCCGGAGGGCGGTACTGTAACCCTGTCCTATGATGGCAAGCGGCTTGGCAGCCTGGGAAGCATTCATTTTTCCGTAAGGGATAATGGTATAGGTATTTCCCATGAGGATCTGGATAAGCTCTTTGAACGCTTCTTCCGGGTGGATAAGGCCCGGTCCCGTTCCATGGGCGGTAATGGCTTGGGCTTGGCTATAGCAAAGACCATTGTTGATGCCCACCATGGACAAATTGATGTAGAAAGTGAGCTGGGGAAGGGAACTGTCTTTAAGGTTACCCTGAAGAATTTAAAAAGCCCCAAAAAGTAATAGGTAAATGTGTGATACAGTGTGGCTGTTCTCTCTCGAAATAAGGGTGAGAACAGCTTTTTTATGTCCAGATAAACAAAAGTCAAAAAGTCTAAAATATTAATTGACTTTTTGACTTATTGGGTTATAATAGCCTTAGAAGGATAAAAACCACTTTCTTTTATAGAGAGGATGGAGGGATAGATTATGGAACAGGAAAAATATACTCAGCGAGTTTTAAATACCCTGCAGTCTGCCCAGCAGAATGCGGCTCTGCGTTATCATCAGGAAATCAGTTCACTGCACGTACTTATGGCTTTGGCCCAGGAGCCTGAGGGGCTTTTGGAAACCATATTCCAGGAGGCCCAGGTGGATACCAGAATGCTGAAGGCCAGCGTGGAGGAAAAGCTTCGAAAGATTCCTAGTGTCAAGGGACAGGACCGCCTGACCATGAGTGTGGAGCTGGGCCGGGTTATGGCCAAGTCCGAGCAGCTGGCAGAAAAGATGGGGGATTCCTACATCAGCACTGAGCATTTGCTTTTGGCTATCTGCGAGGATGGCGGTGACGAGGCCAAGGAAGTCTGCAAGAGCTTTGGGCTGACTACGGGAAAGATTTCCGATTCCATCAAGAAGAATCGGAAGCAGAATGTTAATTCCAGCAATCCGGAGGAAAGCTATCAGGCTTTGGCCAAGTATGGCCGTGATTTGACCCAGGTGGCACGTCAGGGCAAGCTGGATCCGGTGATTGGCCGTGATGAGGAAATTCGCCGTACCATTGAGATTCTTTCCCGCCGTACCAAGAATAATCCGGTGCTGATTGGTGAGCCTGGTGTTGGTAAAACCGCTATTGTGGAAGGGCTGGCCCGTCGTATTGTGGCCGGAGATGTGCCTGAGTCCTTAAAGAGCAAGACCTTGTATTCCCTGGATATGGGTGCCTTGATTGCCGGTGCCAAGTATCGTGGTGAATTTGAGGAGCGGTTGAAGGCAGTTTTAAACGAAGTGGTGAAGTCTGATGGTCAGATTCTCCTCTTTATTGATGAGGTGCATACTGTGGTGGGAGCCGGTGCTTCTGAGGGCTCCATGGATGCCGGCAACCTCTTAAAGCCAATGATGGCCCGGGGTGAGCTGCGCTGCATTGGTGCAACCACCTTAAATGAGTATCGCAAGTACATTGAAAAGGATACAGCTTTGGAACGCCGTTTCCAGCCGGTTATGGTAGGAGAGCCAAGTGTGGAGGATACCATTTCCATTCTCCGTGGCTTGAAGGAACGCTATGAGGTTCATCATGGTGTAAGAATCCGTGATGCGGCATTGGTGTCTGCAGCAGTTCTCTCTGACCGTTATATTTCCGACAGGTTCCTGCCGGATAAAGCTATTGATTTGGTGGATGAGGCGGCAGCCAAGCTCCGTACTGAAATTGAGTCCATGCCGGCACCACTTGATGAAGTGCGCCGTAAGATTTTACAGCTGGAAATTGAGGAACAGGCATTGCAGAAGGAAACGGATGCAGCAGGCAAGGAAAAGCTGGCGGCCATTCAGCAGGAGAAGGCCCAGCTGAAGCAGGAGCAGGAAGCCCTGCAGGAGGAATGGGATGCAGAGCATCAGGCTATCCTCCGTATCCGTGGTATCAAGAAGGAAATCGATACTGTCCGCAGTCAGATGGAAGCAGCGGAGCGGGATTATGATTTGAGCCATCTTTCTGAGCTGAAATATGGCAAGCTGCCGGAATTAGAAAAGAAGCTGCAGGAAGAGGAGGCTGCCATTGCCGCCAAGGCAGGTGAAAACCAGCTCCTCAAGGAAGAAGTTGGGGAAGAAGACATTGCCAAGGTGGTAAGCCGTTGGACCGGCATTCCTGTCACCAAGATGATGACCGGGGAGCGGGAAAAGCTCCTGCATCTGGAGGATAACCTTCATGAGCGGGTAGTGGGCCAGGATGAAGCTGTTACTGTAGTCAGTGAGGCCATTTTGCGGGCCCGGGCCGGCATCAAGGCTCCTGATAGACCAATTGGTTCCTTTATTTTCCTTGGTCCTACTGGTGTAGGTAAGACAGAGCTGGCCAAAACTCTGGCGGAGTCCCTGTTTGATTCCGAGCGCAGCATGATCCGTATTGACATGAGTGAGTACATGGAGAAGCACTCCGTGGCCCGCCTGATTGGTGCGCCTCCGGGCTATGTGGGCTACGAGGAGGGCGGTCAGCTTACAGAGGCCGTTCGCCGTCAGCCATACAGTGTAATTTTGCTGGACGAGATTGAGAAGGCCCACCGAGATGTATTTAATGTCCTGCTGCAGATTTTGGATGATGGCCGCCTGACCGATGGCAAGGGCCGGGTTGTAAACTTCAAGAATACGGTTATTATCATGACCTCCAACCTGGGCTCCCACGAAATCCTCAACAAGGATTACAGTGAGGCTGAGGCTGCGGTGAAGGAAATGCTGAAGGACTATTTCCGTCCGGAATTCCTGAACCGTGTGGATGATATTGTGGTATTCAAGGCTCTGGCCAAGGAGCAGGTGAAGGAGATTGCCGATCTGATGCTGAGAACCCTCAATGAGCGTGTAAGCAATCAGGTGAAGATTACTCTTAGCTGGAACGAGGACGTATTGCGGTACCTGTCCGATGAAGGCTTTGACCCTAACTTCGGTGCCCGTCCGCTCCGTCGTCTCTTGACCCGTGTAGTGGAAACGGAGCTGTCCAAGTCAATTATCCGTGGTGATGTGGCCGAGGGTGATACCGTGGCCATGACAGTTCAGGATGGACATATTGCCTTCAATAAAGAGCATTAAAAGGATTATAGCAGTACAACAATGAACAAATGGGTATTTGCAAAGGACAAAAACTTTACAAATACCCATATTTTTTTTACAAATTCTTGAAAATACTTTTTCTATGTGATATATTTAACGAAATCAGTAAAATAGCTAAATGCGTTGATAAGAAATAGTAGCAGGGAGGCATTCCCAGAGAGCTGCCGGGTGGTGCAAGGCAGTGAATAAGCCCTTGTGAACTGGTCTTTGAGCAGCCAGCTGAATTCGTGGACAGTTGTCCGTGTTAGTAGGTGGAGCCGGTGCTGGCCGTTAAAGCAGGAGGGAGAAATCCCGT
Source organism: Anaerovibrio sp. JC8 (assembly GCF_002100115.1). GTDB lineage: Bacteria > Bacillota > Negativicutes > Selenomonadales > Selenomonadaceae > Anaerovibrio. Next base: position 25,667 of record NZ_ANBM01000009.1, read on the forward strand.
TGAGTGCGTGCTTTGGCACGAAATTGAGTGGTACCACGAAAGATAGCCTTTCGTCTCTTTGGAGATGAGAGGCTTTTTTGTTTATAACGCCATTGTTCAAATTTTTCCTTTGGGAAAAATCTTCCACTTAGCGTTTCAACGAGGTGGGAGAAGCTGTTTTACTTCGTTATTATTTACATTTATCATAGAAGGAGAGACACGCGATGAAGAATTTTACCAAATATTCAAAAGGGTATTATATGCCACCAAAGCCGGACATGAGCTGGATGTACAAGGAACATCCGGAAAGGGCACCTAAATGGTGTTCCGTTGACCTCAGAGATGGCAATCAGGCTCTGATTATTCCTATGAGCCTTGATGAGAAGATAGAATTCTTCAAGATGCTGGTCGAGGTGGGCTTTAAGGAAATTGAGGTGGGCTTCCCTGCTGCTTCTGAGACTGAGTACACCTTCCTCCGCAAATTGGTAGAGGATAATCTGATTCCTGATGATGTTACGGTGCAGGTGCTGACCCAGGCCCGTGAGCATATTATCAAGAAAACCTTTGAGGCTCTGGAGGGAGTTAAGAACGCCATTGTTCACGTTTACAATTCCACTTCTGTGGCCCAGCGTCAGCAGGTGTTCCGCATGTCCAAGGAAGAAATCAAGCAGATTGCGGTGGATGGAGCCAAGCTGTTGAAGAAGCTGACGGAGGAAGCAGGAGCAAATTACCGCTTTGAGTATTCTCCTGAAAGCTTTACCGGCACTGAGCCAGAATATGCACTGGAGGTGTGTAACGCCGTTCTTGATGTATGGCAGCCAACTCCTGACCATAAGGCCATTATAAATATTCCGGTAACCGTGGAAATGTCCATGCCTCATGTATACGCTATGCAGGTGGCCTATATTTCCCAGAATCTCAAGTATCGTGATGCAGTGGAGCTGTCACTTCATCCGCACAATGACCGTGGCTGCGGCGTAGCCGATACGGAGCTTGGTCTCCTGGCCGGAGCGGACAGAGTAGAGGGGACTCTCTTTGGTAACGGTGAACGCACCGGTAATGTGGATATTGTCACTCTGGCCATGAATATGTTCGTATTGGGTGTGGACCCTGAGCTGGATTTTACAGATATGCCAAAGCTGGTTGACCTTTATGAGAAGGTGACCCGTATGCAGGTTCCACCGCGTCAGCCTTATGCTGGTGCATTGGTGTTTGCCGCTTTCTCCGGTTCCCATCAGGATGCTATTGCCAAGGGCATGAAGTGGCGTGAGGAGAAGGATCCTGACCACTGGACCACTCCATATCTGCCAATTGACCCTCATGATGTGGGCCGTGAGTATGATGGTGATGTTATCCGCATTAACAGCCAGTCCGGCAAGGGCGGCGTGGCCTTTATTATGGAGCAGAAATACGGTATCACCATGCCAAAGAAAATGCGGGAAGACTTCGGCTATTGCGTAAAGAGTGTATCTGACCACAAGCACAAGGAGCTTATGCCGGATGAAATCTATCAGATTTTCCATGACACCTATGTAAATGTGGAAACTCCATATAAGCTCATTGACTTCACTTTAAGAAAAGACGTGGACGGCACCCGTGCCGGTGTTGTTGATCTGGAAATTGACGGCAAGATGGTAACCTTCACTGCCCGCGGTAATGGTCGTCTGGATGCGGTATCCAATGCTATTCAGGAGAATACCGATATTAAGTACACTGACCTTACCTACAGCGAGCATGCACTGGAAATCGGTGCCAACTCCCGGGCCATGGCCTATATCGGCATTACGGGAACTGATGGGAAGATGACCTGGGGTGCCGGCATGGATACAGATATTATTACGGCGTCCATTATGGCACTGTTCAGTGCAATTAATCGCATGAAGGCGTAATTTATACTATAATATAAAGAGGAGTCTCGTACTCCTCTTTATTATTGCCAATTTTATGTAGGAGGATTTTTAATTTATGCGTGCAGTAGTTACCCGGGTTAATTCAGCTTCGGTGGAGATAGAGGGCAAAATTCATGGAGCCATTGATAAGGGCTTTTTGGTATTGCTGGGGGTTGGTCCCGATGATACTGAGGAGGATGCATCAATTTTGGCGGAGAAAATCTGCAATTGCCGTATCTTTTCAGATGAAGAGGATAAGATGAACCTTACTCTGGAGGCTGTAGGGGGAAGCCTGCTGGTGGTTTCCCAGTTTACCCTGTTTGCTGATGTGAAAAAGCGGCGGCCAAGCTTTTCGGGAGCCGGCAAGCCTGATATTGCCATTCCTCTTTATGAGAAATTTATGTCTATCTGCCGGGACAAGGGCTTCAGGGTGGAGCATGGTGAATTTGGTGCCATGATGAAGGTTACCTCGGAAAATGACGGTCCTGTAACCCTGTTGTTTGATACCGTTGAATGGCGCAAGGAATAGGCTAAAATACCAGAGCTTTTGGGCTCTGGCTTCCTTGACACTACTTGAGTATTTAAGTAAAATATAATAGTATGGCTGGGTAATTCGTTCAGTCAGAAATTAATGATAATTAATGCTTAGAGAGGCTAAAAAACTGATAGGGAGGTGTGTTATTATCATTGAAATAGTTGGAGCAGCTGTTGTTGCCCTGTTAGTGGGCGGCTTTGGCGGATATATGATGCGTAAGCAGGCAGCCGAGCAGCAGATTGGTTCTGCTGAGGAAGAAGCAAAGCGCATTGTTCGTGATGCTGAGGAAAAAGGTGAAGCAGCAAAGAAAATGAAGCTGCTGGAGGCGAAGGAAGATGTTCATCGCCTGCGCCAGGAGCTTGACAAGGATACTCGTGAGCGTCGCTCAGAGATTCAGCGCCATGAGCGCCGTATAGTTCAGAAGGAAGAAAATCTTGACCGCAAGATTGACGCCCTGGAGAAGAAGGAGGAGAACCTTGCTTCCCGGGAGGCCAAGCTGGAAAAGAGCCAGGCTGAGATTACGGAGCTGCATGAAAAGCAGAAGGAAGAGCTGGAGCGTATCTCCGGTCTTTCTCCGGAAGAGGCAAAGACCATGCTGTTGGCTGAGGTTGAAGAAGAGCTGAAGCATGAGAAGGCCATTATGATTAAGGAATATGAGCAGCAGACCAAGGATGAGGCTGAAAAGAAGGCCAGAAACATTATTTCTTTGGCTATTCAGCGTTGCGCTGCTGACCATGTGGCAGAAACTACTGTATCTGTAGTAGCCCTGCCAAACGATGAGATGAAGGGACGTATTATCGGTCGCGAGGGCCGCAACATCCGCGCCCTGGAAACCATGACCGGTATCGACCTGATTATCGACGATACCCCAGAGGCAGTTATTCTTTCCGGTTTTGATCCGGTTCGCCGTGAGGTGGCCCGCATCGCTCTGGAGAAGCTCATTACCGATGGTCGTATCCATCCGGCAAGAATTGAGGAAATGGTTGATAAGGCCCGCCGCGAGGTGGAGCAGCGTATTAAGGAAGCCGGTGAACAGGCTACCTTTGATACCGGTGTTCATGGTCTGCACCCAGAGATGATTAAGCTGCTGGGCCGTCTGAGATATCGTACCAGCTACGGCCAGAATGTACTGAATCATTCCGTAGAGGTTTCCCATTTGGCTGGTATGATGGCCGCAGAGCTGGGCGTAGATGTTATGCTGGCAAAGCGTGCCGGTCTTATCCATGATATTGGTAAGTCCATTGACAATGAAGTTGAGGGTACTCACGTAACTATTGGTGCTGATATTGCCAAGAAGTACAGAGAGTCCAAGAACGTAATCAATGCTATTGCTGCTCATCATGGCGATGAGGAGCCTACCACTGTGGAGGCTGTGTTGGTAGCAGCCGCAGATGCTGTATCTGCCGCCCGTCCAGGTGCCCGCCGTGAGAGCCTTGAAACTTATCTGAAGCGTCTGACCCGTCTCGAGGAAATCGCCGAGTCCTTCAATGGAGTTGAGCGTTGCTTCGCCATCCAGGCAGGCCGCGAAATCCGCGTAATGGTTAAGCCAGACAAGGTTGATGATGTTGAGGCAGTTGCACTTGCTCATGATATCGTTAAGAAGATTGAGGCTGAGCTGGAATATCCAGGTCAGATCAAGGCAACCATCATCCGCGAAACCCGCGTAGTAGATTACGCAAAATAATATTGAAAAATCAGGCTGTCGCTTGTATGCGGCAGCCTATTTTTATGTAAATGCAAAATGCAGAAATAAAATTCGATTTATGCTATAATACTATGTAGTTAAGAACCAAAATATTGAGCCGGCATTAGCCGGCTCTTTGGAATTTTATACTGTTGGCAAAGGAGGCGGGAAATATGGATTATTCCAATGGTACAGAGAGTGAAGTGAGCATGGATAGCGTGCAGCTGGTGGCTGGTCTGCTGATCTGTTTTCCGGAGTTTTCCAAAATTCGCCTGGACTCCAAGGAAAAGGCTGTTATTATGGAGATTTCCGTCAGGGAAGCTCCTGAAAAGGAAAGGTTTGAGGAGGCTGAGCGTCTTATAGAGGACAGTCTCATGCTTTATCATAATATTGAGCATACCAGTGGCGGAAAGTTTGGCTTCACCTACGAAAATTTTGCCCTGCGTATTTATAGGGATATTGCCAGTCTTTCCCGTGGAGAGGTTGGCTTGCTGGTCAGCCTGTTAAAGGAAAAGTTTGGTGATATTATCATATCTGATGAGGTGCGCAACCCTGATGAGGATTTGATCTTTATGCAGTCGGAGATGATAGACCACCGTATCAGATTTCTGAAGGAAAACAAGATTCCGGAGTCCATGGTGGGGGTCCGTGAAGAGGGCCGGGTCATGGTTTATGACAATGAATTGATTTAAAGAGGTACTGTTTGTGAATATTTTACTTGTCGGTGACGTGGTAGGGCGTCCGGGCCGTAAGGCTTTTAAGAAGTATACCAAGGAGCTTCGTGAAAAACATAATATAGATATTGTTATTGTAAATGGTGAAAATTCCGCAGCGGGCAAGGGCATTAGCCGTAAGTCTTTGGATGAGCTGTATGCCGGAGGGGCGGATATTGTCACTTCCGGCAACCACGTATGGGATAAGCGGGAGGTCTATGAGGTCATTGACACAGACCCGTATCTTGTTCGTCCTGCCAATTATCCTGAGGGAGCACCGGGAAAGGGCTGGTGTCTGTATCCGTTTAAGGCCAAGAATGTGGCGGTGGTCAATATGTCCGGCCGGGCCTTCATGCCTGATATGGACTGCCCGTTCCAGAAAATAGAGGATGTGCTGGGAGAAATTGGGGGCCAGGCGGATATTATCATTCTGGATTTCCATGCGGAGACCACCTCGGAAAAGATGGCCATGGGCTTTTATCTGGATGGCCGTGTGCAGGTGGTGGTGGGGACCCATACCCACATTCAGACCGCGGATGAGCGTATTTTGCCTCAGGGGACGGCCTATATTACCGACCTGGGCATGGTTGGCCCATGGAACTCCGTTCTTGGGGTTAAGTCTGACATTATCATCAAGAAGTTTACCAGCTGTATGCCTGCCAGATTTGACCTGGCGGATGGCCCTGGGGTGTATTCGGCCCTGCTGGTGGAGTTTGATGATACCACCAATAAGCCTACCAGGGTAGAGCGAATCCTGATAAAGGAAGATAATTGATAATAATACTATTTTGGCAGGATATTCTTATTTTTTTACGAATATATATTGCTAAAGTATGTTATGGAGAGAAAAAACTCATGTCTAGTGATTTACACATGCATACCACCAGTTCTGACGGGCGGTTGACGCCGGAGGAGCTGGTTGATGCAGCCAAGGCGGCAGGTCTTAATTATATCGCTATTACGGACCATGATACTGTTGATGGCATCTGTCAGCTGTATGAAGCGGGCCTTTATCCGGCCAAGGGAATCAAGATTATTCCCGGCATTGAATTCAGTGCCCATCATGAAATTCATGAGATTCATATTTTGGGTTACAATATTGATATTTATGACAAGGTTTTGGCTGACCGCCTAAATGATGTGGTGGAGGCCAGATGGCTTCGTTTCTCCACCATTGTACAGAAGTTGCAGGAGCTGGAATATGACATTTCCGAGGCCGATGTGCTGGAGATAGCGGGGGACAGCACATCCATCAGCCGTTCTCATATTGCTCAGGCCTTGATGAAAAAGGGATTTTTTGGCTCTGTTAAGGAATCTTTTGATAAGGTTCTGGGGAAGGGACAGCCGGCCTATGTTTCTCATTTTCTGCTGGAGCCGGAAGAAATAATTGATTTAATTAAACAAAGCGGTGGCATACCGGTATTGGCCCATCCAAAGCTGATTCACGATGATGAATTGGTGGAGGAGCTGCTAAAGAAGGGTATTGAGGGTGTGGAGGCCATTTATCCGAAGCATAGCCCGGAGGATACCCAGCGCTATATCGATATGGCCAATAAATATAATTTGATGATAACCGGCGGATCGGATTTTCATGGTATTCCAGGCCGTCTGCCGAAGAATTTAGGGGAATTTGTCATTGATGACAGCTATGCGGCTGAAATTTATCGTGAACCGGGGATATAATCAGGCTGCTTGATAGGGGTGGTTACATGGACGTTATTGCATTTGTAGGTCCCAGCGGGACCGGAAAAAGCCATAGAGCATTGTTGGTAGCCCATAATAATCAGGCTGATGCTATTATTGATGATGGCCTGTTTATTAAGGACGGCAAGATAATTGCCGGAACCTCTGCCAAGAAGGAACAGAATAAGGTGCTGGCTGTTAAACGGGCTATTTTTGTGCTGCCGGGCCATGCCAAGGAGGTAAGCCGGGCCATTGAGGACACCCAGCCAAAGAGGATTTTGATTTTGGGAACCTCGGAAAACATGGTTATTAAGATTGCCAAGGCCCTTAATTTGCCGGAAATTTCCAAGTTTGTCCATATTGAGGATATAGCTACCCAGGGGGAGATGGACAAGGCAAGAAAGCATCGTCTGGAGCAGGGGAAGCACGTTATTCCGGTGCCGACTATTGAGCTTAAGCCTCATTTTTCCGGATATCTGGTGGATTCACTGAAATCAATGGTAAAGCGCAGTGATGAGCAGCAGCGCCGTCAGCGTCATCTTCTGGGAGAGAAATCCATTGTCCGGCCGGTATTCAGCTATTATGGCAAGCTGATTATTGACGATTCCTGCATTGAATCCATCGTCCGGCGTATTCTTACTGACAGCGGCAAGGTCACAAAGGTGGCCGATGCCGAGGTGCGCCATGTGTACCGGGGGGATGGTGCCGTGGGCTATGAATCCCAGGGCATAGAGCTGGATTGTGCGGTTATCATATCCTTTGGCAAGCATATTCCTACTCTGGTGCAGCAGATGCAGGTGGAGATCAAAAAGGAAGTTGAGCGGCTCACCGGCATGGCCGTAAAGAAGGTGAATATCACCATCAAGGCCCTGTTTGTACAGCCAAAGAACTTGTAATAGCTTATTAAAAATAATATTTTATACATCAAAAAAGGGTTCTGCATTTGCAGAACCCTTTAATAGTTAAATGGCAGGGGTAGCAGGACTCGAACCTACGAATGCTGGATTCAGAATCCAGTGCCTTACCAACTTGGCGATACCCCTATATGTTGCTTCACAACGATGACAAGTATACTTTAAACCAATTAGGTTGTCAACACTTTTTTCTAATTTTTCATTTTTATAAGGGCCGGGGCGGTGGAGAGGTTTACTTCAAAGGTGCGTGGCCACGGGAAATATAGCTCCATGGTCAAATCTCTGACAGCGTATTGAGTGCCCTTTACGCTGAAAGGCTGCTTAAAGGCTGGGGAGTATTTATACTGCACCAGCCGTTCCCTCATGGTGCTTTCAGCCATATCTACGGCCCATTTGTAATTATGCTCAAGATCTAAATCGTTGACATTGCCATAGCCCTTTTTCCTCAGGTTGGCATTGACCAGATCAATGACATCCTTAAGATAATAGTAATCCTCACAGAAACGGTTATTAAGGTTGATAATATTACTGCAGACCACGGCATCCTGCTTTGAGGAGTCTTTTAAGGCTGTCAGATAGATTTCTGCCTGGGCTATGGCTGTGCCTATGGCGTTGCTGGCAGTGTTCCAGCCGGCGTAGGCCGCCAGGGAATTAACAGGATAGTTTGCCTGCAGAAGGACAGGAAACAGGGCCTCTGCTGCGGTAAAGTTCTCGCTGAGGTCTACCAGGGCTATTGGCTTGTTGGCCTGCCGGTAGTCCTGCATTTTGCGTAGGCTGGCTTTTCGGGTGTCCATGGTTTCCTCATTGTTGGCACTGACAAAGAGAATGTAGTCTGCTTCCTCTGGGGAGTCCACAACAAGGCTGTGGTGGAAATGCAGCCGCTCCCGGGCAGTTTCGTCATTGCTGATGGCCATATATGGCATAATGCTCTGGGCGGCCTGGGGGCTGCTGTAATCGATATACACCCTGAAGCTTTGCTGCTCTGCCACAATATTGGTCAAGATGGACAGGGCTGCTTCATCGGCCCCGTGGATAATGGCCAGACGGTCCCGAGGAATGTTCTTTTTTTCGATGTAGTGCCTGAACTCCTTCAGCTTAAGGTTAGGCAGGCTGTAGGCCTCACCATCATCCTGCCCAAAGGTGAGCTCTGTCAGGATTCCTTCAGCCAACAGGTCAGCCAGCTGACGGTTAAGCCGCAGATTGCGGTTATAGATTTCCTTATAAGCCCTCAGCAGATCAGATGGAATTTCTCTTTCCAGCTCCTGAATTTGGTCAGCAGTTTCCGACAAAGGCTGGTTATCATACTGATGAACCAGTCTGGACCATTTCATGATTTTTTTGCGGTCCTGATATTTTTCCACAAAATCCGGTGGATTCATGCGGGGCAGGATGGCAAAGGCGTGTATCCTGACCGTAGGATTTTCGGCGTGGAGCTTTTTCAGATAATCTGTCAAAGCACTTATCTGTTCATCAGTGATGGCTTTATTGCGGGAAGCGATTAAGCCGCCATACAGCAGCTGGTCGATGGATATGATGGCTTCCTGACAGTTTTTTATTTCTTTGCTGAGCCACTCCCTGGTTTTGGTTGTTTCCCCCGGCAGGGAATAGAAATCCATGGCTTCACCGGGAGGCATCAGAATATTAATGCCGACTGTGCGGGCATTGTCCGCCACCAGCCTGCCACAAGGGGGGCGGCTGTCCAGAGGTATCAGCAGAATGGTTTTGTTTGGCTCCGGAAGCTGTTCAACCAGCTCACCGGATTGGTGCTTGGACGTAAGAAATACTGAGCCAAGAACCACAGATATGATTATTAAAATGACGGGAAGGTATTTATTCATACAAGCCTCGAATAAGTGTCATAATGGGTGTTACTTATTGGTTATTATACAGTATTCCGGGAAAAATAATCCATGCTTCAAGGCAAAAGAAAAAGGAGCCACGGGCAATGGCTCCTTTTTCGAGGGATGGAATATGAAAAAATGGGTTGTATAGCGATTTGCTATGGTCATATAATACAAAAGAAAAATGGAAAAAGCATGGAAGACCATGGAAATAATCTGAAATTTTAAATATTTTTTTGTGATGGCTTCTGTGTTAGAATTTATGAAGAATAAAAATGTGTAATGAGGTTTATCTATGCGTATAATTACTGGCTCGGCCCGGGGCTGCAACTTAAAGACTCCCAAGGGAATGAATACCCGTCCTACTTCAGATAGGGTGAAGGAGTCCCTGTTCAGCATTTTGGGCCGGGAGGTTGTTGGAAAAAATATAATGGATATATTTGCCGGCACCGGCGGCCTGGGGCTGGAGGCCCTCAGTCGTGGTGCTGAACATGCCTGTCTGGTGGACAAGGCCACGGCAGATATTTTGAAATACAATGCGGAGCATACCCATCTGTCTGATAAAACGGAGATCTTCAAGGGGGATGTCTTTGCTGTTATGCAGCGTTTGGCTGCCCAGGGGCGAAAATTTGATGTGGTATTCTGTGACCCGCCCTATCACCTTGGATTGTGGGAACGGGCCCTGTCCTGGCTGGATACCAGCCAGCTTTTGGCAGAGGATGCCCTGGTTATTGTGGAAATGGGTGGGGATGAAAATGATATTCCGGCCTTGAGCCACATGAGGCTTTTGCGGAATCAGAAATATGGCAAGACTACCCAGATTTATATTTTCGAGTACAAGACTGCCGGCATTGAGCCACCGGTGGCTGATGGCGCAGCAGATATGGAGGACGAATAAGAAATGAGTTCAGCAATATTTCCAGGAAGCTTTGATCCCGTATCCAATGGGCATATGGACATTATAAGGCGTTCTGCCAAAAACTTTGACCGGCTTGTGGTGGGGGTGTTCAATAACATCCGCAAGAAGTCCTTTCTGCCAGTGGAGGTGCGGGTGGAAGCCCTTAAAGAGGCAGTGAAGGATATGGAGAATGTGGAGGTAGTTTCCTTTGATGGGCTGCTGGCCGATTACATGGTAAAGCATGATATTCCGGTTATTATCCGTGGGCTTCGCTCCGTTACGGATTTTGAATATGAGCAGGGGCAGGCCCAGGTTATCAGGCAGATACACCCGGGGCTTGACACCTTCTTTTTGTTGACCAAACCTGAGCTTTCTTGTGTCAGCTCCTCTGTAATAAGGGAGATTTATGGTTTTGGCGGCGACATTAGCACGTTGGTACCAGAATCGGTCTTAATAGCTATTGAACATTTTAATAAGAAATGATATTCTTATAGGGTAGATTAAAAATTAGAAAGTGGGATTGGGCTCATGGAAATGGAAATAGATAAGATTTTGGAAGAAATTGAGAATTTGGTTGCATCTTCCAACCGGGTTCCATTTTTGGATAAAGTAATGATTGACGATGTGGAGCTGTTTCGGTTGATGGATGTTCTGAGGAGTGAACTCCCTCGACAGATTCAGGAAGCCGGGGATATTGTCAGCCGTCGTGATGAGATTATCAATGCAGCACAGATGGAGGCTGACCGCCTTATCGATGGCGCCAAGCGTGAGGCTGACCAGACCATTGAGCGGGCACAGGCATATGCCCAGAAGGCTGTTGATGAGAACGAGATAGTTATCAAGGCCAAGGAGCAGGAAAAGGCTATTATGGATCAGACCATGGCGGCCGCCCAGCAGATGAAGACTGAGACTGAGCAGTATGCAGAGCAGCTGAGAACCAGTGCTGATGATTATGCCAACCAGATTTTCGACCATGTTATTGAAAGTGTGGGCAGCGCACTGCAGGCAGTTCAGGAGGCCAAGGGCCAGCTTAACAATCAGCAGTAATTTTATATTGCATTATCAAGGATGTCGTTTAGGCGGCATCCTTTTTCTTTTGGTGAAGTTGGGGTAGTAATGGAAAAAAAACACATTATGCGTTATAATAAAGTCAAATAGTCAATTGTGTATTAAGAGAAGGTGATACTATGAGCAATATTGCTGACTTAATCGAAGAATACATCCTGCGGCGGCTGGCAGAGCAGCAGAATGGTCAGGTGGAGCTGCGACGGACGGATATAGCTGATGAAATATCCTGTGCTCCTTCCCAGATAAGCTATGTACTGAATACCCGCTTCACTCATGACAAGGGCTTTGCAGTGGAATCCCGCCGGGGCCTGGGGGGATTTATTCGTATTGTCCGGGTGCCTTTGCAGAATATAATTTATGAGGATATGATTGGCAAGATTGATGCCGATACAGAATTTGTGGAGGTTAAGGCCATGATCCGCTATCTTATCCAGCATCAGATGATTAATTCCCGTGAAGGGGCCCTGGTGCTTCAGGCAGCCAATTGCGCATACGAGGGCATGGACACCAAGGACAGGGTGAATATGCTGAAGACCCTGTTTGTCACTTTGGCGGAGTTCTCCCGCTGATTAATTGTGATGAGAAAAAATAAACTGGCTCCGCAGCAGGGCGGGGTGTTAAAAAATATTATTAACTTTTTGCTTAGCTTTGGCATAGCAGTGGTGTGGCTGTGCAAGTCCATTATTAAGCTGGCAGCTAAGCCGTTTGGCGGGAAAGGGAATAGGCAGTAATGGCAAAATCAAAGACCATGTTCGTGTGTCAGGAGTGCGGCTATGATACTCCTAAGTGGCTGGGAAAATGCCCCGGCTGCGGTCAGTGGAATACCCTGGTGGAAGAGGTGATCAAGCCTGATAATACCAAGCAGCGGGGCCTTAATCTGGGCCTGTCCAATCAGAGCAAGCCTTGTCCTATAAGTGATGTGGTGCTGGAGAAAATGCCCCGTATTACCACCGGTTCGGCGGAATTGGACCGGGTGCTGGGTGGAGGGCTGATTCCCGGCTCCATGGTACTGATAGTGGGTGACCCGGGTATTGGTAAGTCCAGCCTTACCCTCAGGGTATGTGCCAATGAGGCCAGAGATGGCCGTCGGGTACTGTATGTAACCGGCGAGGAAAGCGTCCAGCAGGTTCGCATGCGGGCGGATCGGATTGATGCCGTATCGGAAGCCCTGATGGTGGTCAGCGAAACCAATTTGGAAGCCATTGAAAAGCATATTTTGGATTTGAAGCCGGAGGTTCTGGTCATTGATTCCATTCAGACCGTATTTCGGCCGGATATTCAAAGTGCTCCCGGCAGTGTCAGCCAGGTGCGGGAATGTGCGGTGGAAATCCTGCGGGTGGCCAAGACCAATGGTATTGCGGCCTTTATTGTGGGCCATGTAACCAAGGATGGCACGCTGGCCGGCCCGAGAGTGCTGGAGCATATTGTGGATACGGTTCTTTATTTTGAAGGAGGAAATAATGCGGAATACCGCATGCTTCGTGCTATCAAAAACCGTTTCGGCAGTACCAATGAAATTGGTGTATTTGAAATGCGGGATGTGGGGCTGGTGGATGTGTCCGATGCCTCCAAGCTGTTTTTGTCCGAGCGACAGGATGACAATGGCAGTGTGATTGTCCCGACGGTGGAAGGTACCAGACCACTGCTGGTGGAAATTCAGGCTCTGGTAGCCAAGACACCTTACGTGCCCCCAAAGAGAATTTCCGATTCCGTGGATTTAAAGCGGCTGCAGCTTCTTTTGGCAGTGCTTGAGAAGAAGGTTCATCTGGCCATGGGTGGCTGTGATGTGTTCGTGAAGGCAGCCGGAGGAATTCGCATTGATGAACCGGCGGCGGACTTGGGTATCTGTATTGCCATGGCCTCCAGCTTTGCCAGCCGGCCGTTAAGGCCAGCCACGGTAGCCTTTGGGGAAGTGGGACTCTCCGGGGAAATAAGGGCAGTGAGCCAGGCGGAAAACCGGGTGCGGGAAGCACAGCGGCTGGGCTTTAAGAGCATCGTTCTGCCTCAGAAAAATTACGAGCAGCTGCTGGCAGACAGGAAATTTACGGATATGACACTGTACGGAGTATCAAATATAACAGAAGCATTATCAAGTGCGATGCCAAGGTAGTGATTCTTGACATAATTTTTTTTATATGATAAAATTCATTCTTTTTTATTGACGAAATTTTTGGTATAATTTTGTGTGTAGAGATGTCGATAGGGGGTGAATGTTTGCTGCAGATTGGTGACCGGGTAGTGTACCCGATGCATGGTGCTGGAGAAATCACCGGCATGGAAGAGTATGATGTTATGGGGCAAGGACAGATGAAATCGTATTATGTCCTTCAAATGCCTATCGGCGGAATGAGAATAATGCTTCCTGCTGATAATATTGACAAGGTCGGATTGCGGGAGGTAAGCCCGACAGACATGCTTGAGAGGATTGAAGATGTGCTGAAGGGTGACCCTGTCAAGGCTGTAGGAAGCTGGAATAAAAGGTTTCATGCGAACCTTAACCGCTTAAAGACTGGTGATATTTTGGAAGTAGCCGCTGTTCTTCGGAATCTTGCCCTTCAGGACAGGATTAAAAAAATATCCAGCGGTGAACGACGTCTGTTGGATACGGCAAAACAGATTTTTTTGACGGAAATGGTATATGTCCTGGATGGCACCATGGAGACGACTGAGGCATGGCTTCAGGAAATGCTCAGGCGAGAAGAGTAATTTTACGCTTGCAATGGAAAAGTTTTAGGCTGCGCTGCCATAACTCTTAGTCATGGTATGGCAGCCGCTTTTCATTTTATACCAATATTCATGAAAGGGGGTGAGAGAGATGTTAGAGAAGGTTTTAAGAGTATTTGTTGTGGCTTTACTGGCTGTTATTGGCGGTATCGCGATGCACATTGCCAGCCCGTTTTTGACGGAGCTGATAAGCACAGAGGTATTAAAGAGTGAACTGGGTCTTTTCAAGATGACGGCAGCACACCTTATATTCCTGGTGCTGGGTATTGTAGCAGGTGCAGCCATAGGTTATACCACATCACCTTATTTTGCTTCCAAGCTGCAAAGATTTTCAGTCTGGGTTGAAGGTCAGCTTAACAAAATGCCGTTGCATGATGTTATAGCAGGACTCATAGGCCTGGCAATAGGACTTATAATTGCTAATTTGTTAGGTGTAGCATTCTCAAAGATACCGGTGGTAGGAGATTATATTCCTGGTATCTTCAGTATTGTTTTTGGTTATTTAGGGATTCATATTGTAATACGCAAGCAGAAGGAATTGGGTGATTTAATCGGCAAGCTGCCGCGGTTTTTCAAGGAAACCAGCCAGCATGTGGAACAGTCCCGCAACAAGAAAAAGCTGAAGGGGGCTGAGCTGGAGGCGATTAAGGAATTTGCTTCTTCCGAAATTCCCTGCAAGCTGTTGGATACCAGCGTAATAATTGATGGCCGTATTGCGGATATTTGCCGCACGGGGTTTATTGATGGCAAGCTGCTGATTCCGGTTTTTGTACTGGAGGAATTACAGCATATTGCGGATATGTCGGACTCCTTAAAGCGGGTTCGGGGCCGTCGGGGCCTTGATATTTTGCAGCAGCTCCAAAACGAGTTTGGTTCCCAGGTGGAAATTGTGAATCATGATTTTGAGGATATTTCCGAGGTGGATTCCAAGCTGGTGGAGCTGGGGCAGCTCACGGGCGGCAAAATCATTACCAATGATTACAACCTCAACAAGGTGGCAGAGCTTCGGGGCGTATCGGTGCTGAATATCAACGAGCTGTCCAACGCCATTAAGCCTGTGGCTATTCCGGGGGAAAGCATGAATGTGCAGATTGTCCGGGAGGGCAAGGAGCAGGGCCAGGGCGTGGCTTATCTTGAAGACGGTACCATGATTGTTGTGGAGAACGGTCGCCGGTACATCAATGAAAACATTACAGTGGAAGTTACTTCGGCTTTGCAGACTGCGGCAGGGCGGATGATTTTCGCCAAGCCGGTGGTTTAAGCATTATTTGAGTTTTCATTTTATGACTAACAGTTTAGGGCTCCCCCAGGAGCCCTTTTCTGATATTTCTGATTTTTGGATAGTTTTTGGAGGTCCTATGGTTACTGTAATTTTTCCGGCGGCTGGCAAGGGCAGCCGAATGCAGGCTGGCATGAATAAGGTCTTTATGCCTCTTGATGGTGTACCAATACTTATAAGAACCCTGCTGCAATATTCCGGCTGTGGGGAAATAGACCAGATGGTAGTGGTGGTAGCATCTCATGAGGTGGATTTTGTTAAATCTATATTGGGCAAAATAAAGGGCCTTAAGCCATACAAGGTGGTAGCCGGTGGCAGTGAGCGGCAGTATTCCGTGTTAAATGGCATAAAAAGCATTGATGGTAACGATGAGGATATTATTCTGGTTCACGACGCAGCCCGTCCTTTTATCAGCCTGGAAACCATAGCTGCTACCATAAGTAAGGTAAGAACATCGGGGGGAGCTATTGCGGCAGTACCGGCCAAGAATACTATCAAGGTTTGTGATAGCCGGGGCCAGGTGCTGGAGACACCGGACCGTTCAGCTTTGTGGGAAATCCAGACCCCTCAGGGCTTTACCCGTGGTTTGCTGCTGGCAGCCAATGACAAGGCTCAGGCGGATGGCTTTCTGGGAACGGATGATGCCAGTCTGGTGGAACGTACAGGACAGCCGGTTCATATAGTGAACAGTGATTACAGAAACATAAAAATAACTACCCCGGAGGATATTCTTATCGGGGAAGCCTTTATTAAGGCTCAGGGGGCGACCCCACTGATAGAGGAAAACAGGCCGGTGATGGCTGAAATAAATGAGTTGATCAGGAATTATTGGCAAAAGGAGAATGCTTAATGACTAGATTTGGTATGGGCTATGATGTTCATCAGCTTACGGAAAATAGAAAACTGATTATTGGCGGCGTGGATATTCCCTTTGAGAAGGGCCTTTTAGGGCATTCTGATGCAGATGTGCTGCTTCACGCCATTGCCGATGCGTTGCTGGGCGCTGCAGCCTTGGGAGATATTGGCAAGCATTTTCCGGACAGTGATGACCGTTACAAGGGAATTTCCAGCATCATCCTGTTGGAGCATGTTGGGAAGCTGTTGAAGGAGAAGGGTTACACCGTAGGCAATGTGGATGCTACTATTGTGGCCCAGCGGCCAAAGATGCTGCCACATATTCCTCAGATGCGGGAGAATATAGCCAAGGCCCTTAATGTAGAGGTGGACCGTATCAATGTGAAGGCCACCACAGAGGAGCATTTGGGCTTCACCGGCAATGGCCAGGGGATTTCTTCCTATGCAGTTGCAGGAATTGAAGGCTAATGATAAAATCTTACAGATAGTATTTAAATGTTTTTAGTGGGTCATGGTTTTACCCATAAAGGAGTATCTATAATATATGTTGAAAGTCTATAATACCTTAACACGTCAAAAAGAAGAGTTTAAGCCACAGGAGCCGGGCAAGGTGGGCATTTACGTCTGTGGTGTAACTCCTTATAACTATCCGCATATTGGCAATGCCCGTCCTTTCGTTACCTGGGACGTGATTAAGCGCTATCTGAAAAATCGCGGCTACGAAGTAAAGCACATTCAGAACTTTACTGATATGGATGACAAGATTATTAAGGCTGCCAACACAGAGGGCGTTTCCTGGGAAACTATTACGGACCGCTATATTGATGGATATTTCAAGTCTATTGATGCTCTTAACGTGCAGCGGGCAGACCTTTATCCAAAGGTTACGGAGCATATTCAGGACATTATTGACATGGTACAGCGTATCATTGATCGCGGCTTTGGCTATGTTATTGATGGTGATGTGTACTTTAGTGTGGAGAAGTTCCCTGAGTACGGCAAGCTGTCCGGCCGCAAGCTGGAGGATATGCAGGCCGGGGCCCGGGTGGAGGTAGATACCCGCAAGCAGAATCCAATGGATTTTGCACTGTGGAAGTCTGCCAAGCCGGGAGAACCATTCTGGGAAAGTCCATGGGGCAAGGGACGTCCGGGCTGGCACATCGAGTGCTCCACCATGTCCCTTAAATATCTGGGAGAAACCTTTGATTTCCATGGTGGCGGCAGTGATCTGATTTTCCCTCATCATGAAAATGAGATTGCCCAGTCCCAGTGCTGCTGCGGTGACTATCACAGCTTTGCCCAGTATTGGCTCCACAATGGCTTTATCACCATTGATAATGAGAAAATGAGCAAGTCCTTGAACAACTTCATCACTGTGCCGGATATTCTGAAGCAGTATCCGGGTGAGGTGGTGCGCTTCTTTATTCTGCGCACTCACTACAGAAGTCCGCTGGATTTCAGCGAGGAACGGATTAAGGAGGCACAGGCTGGCTTGCTTCGCTTAAAGAATGCCTTTGAATTGGGCAATGAGGTGCTGAAAAAGTCCGGCACTACAGAAGCTGACACTCAGCTGGCTGAAATTGCCGACAAGGCCATGGCTGATTTCTATGAGGCCATGGATGATGACTTCAACACAGCACTGGCTATTGGCTATATGTTTACTCTTTCCAAGGAAATTAACACCTATGCCAATAATGTCATTAACAAGGGCACAGCTTTTGATGCCCTGCATTTTGGCAAGCTGATGCAGGTGTACAGAGATATGGCTACTGTTATCGGTATATTTGAGAGCTCTCTGGATATGCCGGAGTCTGATAATGGCGATGGTATTTCTGCCGAGGAAATTGAGGCCCTCATTGCTGAGCGGGCTGAGGCCAAGAAGAATAAAAACTGGGCCCGGGCCGACGAAATCCGTGACGGCTTAAAGGCACAGGGGATTATTCTGGAGGATTCTGCAGCCGGTACCAAGTGGAAGAAAGCGTAAACTATGACATTTGAACATTTAAAGAAACTGGTTGATATGATGTTCGTGGATGACGGCAACGGCGGGGTGCTGCAGCGGTATGATTCAGTGGATCCCAAAAGCCTGAATCCATTGGTATTGGCCTATATTGGTGATGCATATTTTCATCTGTTTGTGAGAGGCCGTATTCTTTCCTATGAACAGAGCAAGGTTCAGGTGCTCCATCAGTTCGGTGCCCAGATGGTGTCCGCCGTGTGGCAGGACAAGGCCTATCGGGGCATTGAGGAAATGCTGACGGAGGAAGAAAAGGCGGTTTACAAGCGGGGACGCAATGCCAAGAGCCATGCCCCGCGCAGTGCCAGTGTGGCCCAGTACCATTCAAGTACGGGCTTTGAGGCCTTGCTGGGCTATCTGTACCTTACGGAGCGAAATGAGCGCCTGTACGAATTGGCTGAGGAATCCTTTAAGATTATTTCTCGGGCCATGATGGAAGAAATTTCGGATAAAAAAGTGGAGAAATAGATTATGATAAAGGTTAAATTATTGGAGCATACACCGGAGCCGGAACGGGTAGTGGCTATGTCAGCCCGTCTGTGTTATTCTGCCTCCGGGGCAGAGGAACTGTCTGAACGCATGACTGAGGAGCAGGTGCAGAAGCTGCTGGCCAAGATTATTAAGATGGGGCATGCTTCCACCATGGAGCACGTATCCTTTACATTTGGTATTGAGGGCGTGTCCCGTGTGCTTACCCATCAGCTGGTTCGCCATCGTTTGGCTTCGTACAGCCAGCAGTCCCAGCGTTATGTGGCAGAGCATGATTTTGAGTATATTCTGCCACCAAGCATTGCTGAAAAGCCGGAAGCAAAGGAACGGTTTGAGGCACTGATGAATGATATTCAAAAGGCTTATAATGAGCTGGCAGACATGGGGGTTCCAAAGGAGGATGCCCGTTATGTACTGGCCAATGCAACGGAAACAAAAATCGTGGTTACCATGAATGCCCGTTCTTTGATGCATTTCTTCAATTTGCGCTGCTGCAACCGGGCCCAGTGGGAAATTCGGGAGCTGGCCTACAAGATGCTGGAGCAGGCCAAGAAGGTGGCACCGCTTCTCTTTAAGAATGCGGGTGCATCCTGCGTGGCTACCGGCCATTGCCCTGAGGGGGCCATGACCTGTGGTAAGTTTGCGGAAATGATTAAGATGAGAGAAGATTAATATGGACTATAAACGAAAAGCGGAAGGCAAGTCTGACAAAAGAACGGCGGCCCTAAAGGAACACAAGGGCAGTAAGCCGGAATACATGACAAAGAAGAACCGACAGCAGTTTGACCGTCGTACTGGAGACAAGGTCAGAAATGATGCCCCATTGGATGTGGTTGAACTGCCTGAGGATATGGTGGCAGGCCGCAATGCGGTAATGGAGGCCCTAAAGGGCAACCGCAGCGTCAATAAAATAATGGTGGCCAATGGCAGCAGTGAAGGCTCCATCAAGGAAATTATAGCTGTGGCCAAGGAAAAGGGCGTCAATATAATGTATATGGAGCGCAGCAAGCTGGATTCCATGGCCCGCGGCATCCGTCATCAGGGGGTATTGGCCCAGGTGGCTCCAGTGGAGTACGTGGAGCTGGAGGATATTCTCCAGATAGCCAGAGACAGGAATGAGCCGCCATTTATCCTGCTGTTGGATGAGCTGGAGGACCCTCATAATTTGGGGGCATTGCTGCGTACGGCAGATGCAGCAGGGGTTCACGGTGTCTTGATTCCAAAACGCCGCAGTGTGCTACTGTCTGCTACAGTTGCCAAGACCTCTGCCGGGGCGGTGGAGTATGTTCCCGTTGCCCGTATTGGAAATATGGTTCAGACCATTCGCCGCTTGAAGGAAGAAGGCCTGTGGGTGGCTGCCGCAGATATGGACGGCACTGATTATTATGAGGCGGATATGACCGGTCCGCTGTTGCTGATTGTAGGCAGTGAGGGACATGGTGTAGGCCGTCTGGTAAAGGAACAGTGCGATTTTGTAGTGCGTATTCCTATGGTGGGGAAGATTAATTCCCTTAATGCCTCCGTGGCTGGTTCTATCCTGATGTATGAAGCCATGAAGCAGCGCATCCAGCGTGGTTAACGGAGAATAATAATAAGGTTTTGTGGCTAAGGAATTTGATTGCGGGGGAGATATTATAATGAAGAAAAAGCCAAGAGAATATTATATTATTGATGGCTACAACGTAATCAATTCCTGGCCTGAGCTGATAAAGCTCAGAAATAATCTGGATGAGGCCCGGGATACCCTGATTCACATGCTGTCGGAATACGGAGCCTATGAACGCTATGAGATGATAGTGGTTTTCGATGCTCTGTTTACCGAGGATGAAGAGCATGTGGAGAAGGTTCATGACCATTTTATGGTGGTGTATACGGGCAAAGGGGAAACGGCTGACAGCTACATTGAGAGGAATGCCTATGATTATGTCCGCATGGGCAAGGAGGTTCATGTGGTGACCTCTGACGGTGCTGAACAGTCGGTTATCCTTGGGGCCGGTGCCTATCGTCATCCCTCCAAGGAGTTTCATCAGATGCTGAAAAGGGCCAAAAAGGAGGTTCGGAAGGGGTATCTTGATAAGCCTACCTTCCCTATTTCCCGCAATGAAATCAGCAGCCATCTAGATGCGGAAACACTGGCCAAATTGGATGCTCTCCGTAAAATGAAATAATAAATGTAAGTAATGGTTATGTATACATTTTTGAAATAGTTGTAACTCTTGATTATTTTTTAACTGGGCGGTATAATCATTTTGTGGGCTGTATATATAAAATATAGGAAACAGTCTGACAACTTGTGGGAGGCCGGGGCTTAATGGAAAATAGCTTGTTGACCTGGGATGAATCTTTTGATGATTATATTGATCTCACTGACGAGGATGTCATTGTGAAGATTCAGGATAATCAGGATGGCGTGGCCATGGATTATCTTATAAACAAATACAGAAATTTTGTCAGAGCCAAGGCAAGGTCCTACTTTTTAATTGGTGCTGACCGGGAAGATATTATCCAGGAAGGTATGATAGGTCTTTATAAGGCCATCAGGGATTTCCGCACTGATAAGCTATCGTCCTTCAGAGCCTTTGCGGAGTTGTGTGTTACCAGGCAGATTATTACGGCCATTAAGACAGCAACACGTCAAAAGCATATTCCGCTGAATTCCTATATATCTTTAAACAAACCTATTTATGACGAAGATTCCGACCGCACTTTGTTGGATGTGTTGTCCGGGGCCAAGGTAACTGACCCGGAGGAGCTGGTTATCAGCCGGGAGGAGTTCATTGATATTGAAGCCAAGATGGAGGATATTCTATCGGACTTGGAGTGGTGTGTCCTGATGGCATATCTGGATGGAAAGTCATATCAGGAGATAGCGTTGGATTTGGATCGCCATGTCAAGTCCATAGATAATGCCCTGCAGCGGGTTAAGCGCAAGCTGGAGCGTTATATGGAAATGAACGGCAACGAAGTAGATATTGGAACTATATATAAGGGTCTTACGACCATTAAGCGTAAGGGGCGTATTTTCTCTGAAATAAAGAAGGGAGAAGGGGTGCAGTGATGCGCCCCTTTTTTGTATAAATAATTTTTATTATATAATTTAAAGGAGGGTAAAATAGATGTATAAAGGGCTTTATAGGGTGCCTGTTGGTTGACAAGTTTACAATTGGTATATTATACTCTTTATTAATGGCGTTTATTGTAACATAAATGTAATCACCAGCGAATACATTTATGTTGTAGCGCATAAAGGGGATTAAGGAGGGGTTTTTATGGATGGTTACGCAACACTGGGAATTTTTTTCATCATGGCCTTGGGTTTTCCTATTGCTCCAATTATCATTGCGAACATTATTCAGCCTAAGCAGCCAACCAATGAAAAGGACATTCCCTATGAATGTGGTGTTAATACCATTGGAAAGAACAATGTGCAGTTTCACATAGGTTATTTTATGTATGCACTGGTCTTTCTGCTGTTTGATGTTGAGACAGTGTTCCTTTATCCATGGGCTGTGAAATACAGCCAGTTGGGCCTTTTTGCACTGGTGGAGATGCTGGTGTTTGTGGGGATATTAACAATTGGTCTCTGGTATGCATGGAAGAAGGGGGCATTGTCATGGAAATAGTAGATATTGTGCCACCTGAGCTGAAAAACAATGTTATAGTTACCAGCGTAGATGCACTTTTTAAATGGGGTAAATCCAACTCAATATGGCCGTTGTCATCCGGTTTGGCCTGCTGCTCCATAGAAATGATGTGTGCGGCAGCGTCACGGTTTGACTTGGCCCGGTTTGGCTACGAGGTATTTCGTTCCTGTCCGCGCCAGTCTGACCTTTTAATCGTGGCCGGAACTCTCACCTGGAAAATGACACCGCCGCTTATCCGTCTCTATGAGGAGATGCCTGAGCCAAAGTATGTCATTGCCATGGGTAACTGCAATATTGGTGGTGGTCCTTTCGCTGACTCCTATTCAGTGGTTACAGGCCTTGATAAGATAATGCCGGTGGATGTATATCTGCCAGGCTGTCCACCAAGACCGGAGGCTCTTATTGATGCCATGCTGAAGCTGAAAAAGCTTATCCGTCATCCTGAGTTGGGACGTGATGCAGAGGATTCAAAGGCAATCAGCCGGGCAAATCTGGAGCTGATGACCCGTCCTGTATGTAAAGTGGAAGAAAGGGCGGAATAATATGGGGACTTATTTTGAATTAGACAAGCTGGAGCTGATAAAGGCCCAGTTTGATACAGTTGAATTTGATGCAGAGCAGGCAGAGCCGGCTCTGTATGTGGGCAAGGAGCAGCTCCTGGACCTTATGAGGGTTCTGCGGGAGACGCCTACCTTCTCCTTTGACCGTATGGGTACTCTGACGGCAGTGGACTACAAGGAATATATCGAAATGGTATATTGCCTCTATTCCCGTCGTTATGATAAGTGGGTAACAGTAAAGGTGAAGCTGGACCGGGATAATCCGGAGGTGGAATCCATGACTCAGATTTGGGAAGGCACCAATTTTGAGGAACGGGAAACCTATGATTTGAT
Source organism: Anaerovibrio sp. JC8 (assembly GCF_002100115.1). Lineage (GTDB taxonomy): Bacteria > Bacillota > Negativicutes > Selenomonadales > Selenomonadaceae > Anaerovibrio. The sequence goes on from NZ_ANBM01000009.1 coordinate 48,772, forward strand.
GGGAGTAAAATTCCTGCATCATCCGGACCTGCGACGTATTCTGTTGCCGGATAACTACGAGGCACATCCTCTCAGAAAGGATTTTGTACCTTTGGAGCCTAGAATCGAAGGAGGGGTGCTGACATGGCACAAACAGAGAAGTATGTCTTAAACATGGGACCGCAGCATCCTAGTACCCATGGTGTTCTCCAGGTTCAGGTGGAGCTGGATGGCGAGAATATTGTTGGAGCAAAGCCGGTTATGGGCTATCTCCATCGTGGTATTGAAAAGCTGATGGAATCCCGCACTTATGTCCAGTGCGTTCCGTTTACTGACCGTTTGGACTATGTGTCGGCCATGAATAATAATCTTGGCTTCTGCATGGCTGTAGAAAAGCTGGCAGGAATCGAGGTGCCGGAGCGGGCGGAGTATATCCGTGTTATTTGTGCTGAGCTGAATCGTATTGCCAGCCATCACGTATTTATCGGTTCACTGACCAATGACCTTGGTTCAGCGACCGGTATGATTTACGCCTTCCGTGACCGGGAAAAGATTTTGGATTTGTTTAATATTATCTGCGGTGCCCGTATGACGGCCCATTACATCCGTATTGGCGGTGTCGTGGCCGATGCTCAGGAAGAGTTTTTGCGGGATACCCAGAAGTTTATTGATTATGTGCCGGAAATGCTGGATGAGTACAATAAGCTCTTTAGCGGCAACGAAATTTTCCAGGCCCGTATGAAAAAGACTTCTATTATTACTAAGGAAACAGCCCTGAAGTTTGGCATGTCCGGTCCGAATATCAGAGCCAGCGGCGTGGATTATGATATCCGCAAGATTGACAAATACGGCGCCTATGGCAAGTTTGACTTTGATGTTCCATTGGGCAAGCGTGGCGACAACTGGGACCGCTATATGATCCGTATCAAGGAAATTGCCGAGAGTGCGAAGATTATTCAGCAGGCTCTGGACAATATGCCGGAAGGACCATATATGGCCAAGGTGCCAAAGGTTCTGCGTCCGCCTAAGGGAGATGCATATCATCGCGTGGAGAATACCCGCGGTGAGCTTGGCTTCTATATTGTAAGTGATGGCTCCACCAAGCCTTACCGTGTGCACATCCGTCGTCCATCCTTTGTTAATTTGCAGGCTTTGGACACCATGTGCCAGGGGATGCTATTGGCCGATGCCGTTACAGCATTCGCTACCATTGACCCGCTCATGGGCGAGGTAGATTGTTAGTACAGATAGGCAGGTGGAAATATGCATAGCGGAATTCTTTACTCTATAGGGCAATCCCTTAGAGAAATTCTGACGTCATTAGTAGGCGTTCCTATTTTAGTAGATATTCTTATGACGGTAATATGCGCAACTATCCTACTGTTGATCATGGCTACGTCAGCCCTGATATTCACTTTGGGAGAAAGAAAAATCTGCGCATTTATCCAGGTCCGTATCGGACCAAACCGGGTTGGTCCCGGCGGTTCCCTGCAGTCCGTGGCGGATATGCTGAAGTTGCTGGACAAGGAGGATATTGTGCCACGTGGTATCGATACCTGGCTTTGGGTATTATCCCCAATTCTTTTGCTGGTACCATCAGCATTGATATATGCCTTCTTCCCGTTTGACGATGGAGTAATTTTGGCAGATGTTAATGTGGGGTTGTTCCTGCTCATTGCCATTACCTCCCAGACCGTATTGCCATTCCTCATGGGTGGTTATTCCTCCAACAGCAAGTATGCCCTTATTGGTGGTATGCGTACTGTGGCCCAGATGCTGGGCTATGAGGTACCAATGGTCTTTGCCCTTATGGGTATCGTTATGATTACTGGTTCCTTGAAGATGAGTGCCATTGTGGAGGCTCAGACTGATGTATGGTTCATCGTCCTGCAGCCATTGGCCTTCCTAATTTACATTGTTACTGCTTTGGTAGAAAGCAATCGCCCTCCATTTAACATTGTTGAGGGTGAGTCGGAGATTATAGCCGGTCCGTTTACCGAGTATACTGGTATGCGGTGGGCGTTGTTCTTCCTGGCGGAGTTTTCCAACCTTATGTGCATTGGTATCCTGACCACCACACTGTTCCTGGGTGGCTGGCATGGTCCTGATTTCCTGCCGGGCTTCTGCTGGTTCTGGATTAAGACCTTTTTGTGCGTACTGTTTTATCAGTGGGTTGGTTGGACCTTCCCTCGTGCCAGAGTGGACAGCATGCTTTCCTTCGGCTGGAAGGTGCTGCTGCCAATCGCCCTGATTAACGTGCTGCTGACTGGTGTTGGTATCTACGTTTACAATGTAATGTGATAGGAGGCTTCATTATGTGGGGCAAAGGACTTATTGCAGGAATGAAGGTTACCTGGGGCCATTGGTTTGGCAAAAAGGAAACCGTTTATTATCCTGAAGAAAAGCTGCCAATGACTGAACGCTTCCGCGGTGGTCATCTGGTATTTGATGAACAAAAATGTATCGGCTGCAAGCTGTGTGCCATGGGGTGTCCAAACGCTGCCCTTGATTTGACCGTTTCGGTGGATGAGGAGAAAAAGCGTCATATGGAGGCCTATGTACATCAGATTGGCCGTTGTATGTATTGTGATTTGTGTATTGAGGCATGTCCTACCAAGGCACTGAGCTGGGATAAAAACTACGAGGGTGCTTCCTATTTCAAGGAAGACATGACCTATGATGCACTGGTTGAGGCACGGAACAGGAGGGGTAACGATGACGGAAATGATTAGTACCCTGGTGTTCTATGCACTGGCCATGGTGATTTTGGGCACTGCCCTGGGGGTAGTTATGAGCCGCAATCTGGTACACAGTGCGCTGCTGATGACCGCCTGCTTTATTGGCGTAGGTATCCTGTTCTTTTATCTGGATGCAGACTTCCTGGGCGCCATGGAGTTTATGCTTTACTCCGGTGGTGTAGCAATCCTGGTGGTAATGGGTGTTATGCTTACCAAGCGTCAGGATGGCCCTCCGGGTAATCCTTTCAACAACAATACCATCTTGGCCCTTGGTGGGGCGGGATTGTTTGCGCTTATCATGATTGCGGTGCTGATTTCTACACCGGCTCCGCCGGGAGGCTATGTTTCTCCTGATACAGTCAATGAATTGGCGGATTTGATGCTGAATAAGTACATTCTGCCGTTTGAAATTGCCGCAACCCTGTTGCTGGCCGCTCTTGTGGGCGCAATTATCTTGGCGAAGGGAGATGGCGAAGCATGAGTATTGGATTAGGTCATTGCCTGCTCCTGGCTGCAATGCTGTTTACCATTGGCCTTTACGGGGCGCTGGCAAAGCGCAATATTATTGCAATTCTTATGGGCATCGAGCTTATGCTTAATGCCGTAAATATTAATTTTGTTGCCTTCAACCGCTTTATCCCGGTTTCTGACCTGACGGGCCAGCTGATGACCGTCTTTGCCATTACCGTGGGTGTAGCCGAGGTAGCAGTTGGTGTCGCATTGGCTTATCGCATCTACAATGACCGAAATACCATCAATGTAGATGAGCTGGATAATATGAAGGGATAGGGGGAGTTTAAGATGTTGTTTGATTTTGCACTTGAACATGCCTGGCTGATTCCATTATTACCAGCACTGGCCTTTGTGGTTATTGGCATGATAACCCGGTCTTACGGAAAGCTGTCTGCTGCTATTGCAATCTGCATGAGCATTATCAGCTTCCTTATTTCCTCCGGTGTTACCTATGCGGTAGTAAATTATGGAATTAGTGTTGAACAGCCATTTGTGCAGCAGCTTAACTGGATGCATATTGGCAGTGTCAGCATTTCCATGGGTGTGTTTATTGATCCGTTAACAGCAATGATGCTGATGGTGGTTTCCACAGTATCCTTATTGGTACAGATATACTCAGTGGGATATATGAAGGGTGACAAGGGCTATGGACGGTTCTTCGCCTTCCTGTCCCTCTTTGCGGCTTCCATGCTGGGGCTGGTATTGGCCGTAAACTTCCTCCAGATGTATGTATTCTGGGAGCTGGTTGGTCTGTGCTCCTATCTGTTAATAGGTTTCTATTATCATAAGGTTTCTGCCAGAGAGGCCGCCAAGAAGGCCTTCATGACCACCCGTGTGGGTGACTTCGGTCTGCTCCTTGGTATTCTCCTGCTGCAGATTAACTTCGGTACCCTGGATTTCCTGGAGCTGCGGGAAATCATTCCAGCCTATATTACTGTGGCTGGAACGGGCATGATGACGGTTATTGCCTTGCTGGTATTCATTGGTCCTATTGGTAAATCCGGTCAGTTCCCGCTCCACGTGTGGCTGCCGGATGCCATGGAGGGTCCTACTCCTGTATCAGCCCTTATCCATGCTGCAACCATGGTTGTTGCCGGTGTGTATTTGGTAGGCCGTGCCTTCTTCATGTTCAGTGAATTGCCTTGCGTAATGAATGTTATCGCCTGGGTGGGCGGCTTTACCGCATTCTTTGCGGCCAGCATAGCCTTTACCCAGACTGCAATTAAACGCATACTGGCATATTCCACCATAAGTCAGCTGGGCTACATGATGTTGGCCCTGGGTGTCGGTTCTTTGACCGCCTCCTTCTTCCATTTAATGACCCATGCCTTCTTCAAGGCTCTGCTCTTCCTCTGTGCCGGTGCCGTAATGCATGCCATGGCGGATGAGGCAAATATCTTTAAGATGGGCGGTCTGAGAAAGAAGCTGCCGGTGACCTTTGCCACCATGACAATCGGTGTACTGGCTATTGCGGGTATTCCACCTTTTGCAGGCTTCTTCTCCAAGGATGAAATCCTGTTGGCAGCCTCCCAGGTCAGCACGCCACTTTATGTATTGGCTACCTTGACTGCTTTTATGACGGCCTTCTATATGGCCCGTCTGCTCTTTGTAACCTTCTGTGCTGAGCCGGCTGATGAGGAAGCATATGAGCATGCCCATGAGGCCTCCAAGTTTATGCTGTTCCCGTTGATCGTTCTGGCAGCCCTGGCAGTAGTCAGCGGTCTGTGGGGGCATGTATATGGCTTTGGTGAATGGGTACGCTTTGGCCATCCTCATGAGGCAGGCATCGATATGACGATTGCCGTTTCTTCCACAATTTTGTCCTTCATTGCCTTTGGCATCGCCTGGAACATTTATGTGGCCAAGCGCTGGAGCTCGGATACTATTGCGGAAAAATGCGGTATTCTCTATAAGTTAAGCTATAACAAATTCTATATTGACGAAATCTATGAAGCACTGATTAAGGTCTTTGTAGATGGCGTGGCCAAGGTATTCTACTGGATTGATATCTATATCGTTGATGGTATTATCAACGGTCTGGCACATCTGGTGGGCGGCTTCAGCTGGCTGTTCAGCAAGGCCCAAAACGGACAGGCGCAGCATTATTCCGGCGTCTTCATCTGTGGTGTGGTTATTCTGGTAGCCTATAGCCTCTACTATCTGGCAGTTCTGGGAGGTGCATTATGATGACTAGCTTTCCTTTGTTATCAGCAGTCCTGTTAGCACCTATCTGCGCTGCTGTAATTCTGTGCTTTGTTTCGCCAAAGGCAGCCCAGTCTGTACGGGTTATTGCCGCTTCTGCCATGACTGTGGCACTGGCCCTTACCCTGTACGCCTTCTTTAACTATGATATGAATGCCGGCGGTATGCAGTTTACTGAAAGTATTCCGTGGATTAAGGATTTGGGTGTTCATTATGCCTTGGGCGTAGATGGTATTTCCCTTCCTATGCTGCTGCTGACTGACCTGATAGGTCTGGCGGCGGTATACAGCTCCTGGAATATTACCAACCGGCCAAAGGAGTTCTACATTCTCCTGATGATTCTCATTGCCGGTGTTACAGGAACCTTCATTGCTACTGACCTGTTCATATTCCTGCTTTGCTATGAGGTAGTGGTTATTCCTATCTACATCATGGTAATTATCTGGGGCTCCACCAAGCGGGTTTCCAAGGAATATGCCGGTATGAAGCTGACCATCTACCTTTTGATGGGGTCTGCCTTTATGCTGGTGGGTGTAGTTGCCCTGTATCTCACTGTGGGTGATGTGGTAGGCTTTAGAACCTTTGACATGCAGGCATTGGCTGTGGCCGGGCAGAGCGGACTTCTCACTGAGGAATTCCAGATTTTCGCCTTCCTGCTGCTGCTGTTAGGCTTCGGTTCTCTGCTGTCCATGTTCCCGTTCCACAGCTGGTCACCAGATGGTTATGCCGGTGCACCTACGGCGGTGTCCATGATTCACGCCGGTGTACTGAAGAAAATCGGTGGTTATGGTCTTATTCGGCTTGGTCTGCTGGTTCTCCCATTGGGAGCCCGTTTCTGGGCACCGGTGATTGCCGCATTGGCCATTATCAACGTCATGTATGCCGCTTATATTGCTCTGGCCCAGAAGGACCTGAAATATGTAATCGGTTATTCTTCCGTATCCCACATGGGCTACGTTCTCCTTGGTTTTGCGTGCCTTAATGTGGTATCCGTAAGTGGTGCGGTGGCCAATATGGTGGCTCACGGCGTAATGAGTGCCCTGTTCTTCTCAATGATTGGTTTTGTTTATGAAAAGACCCACATGAGAAGCGTGACAGAACTTCGTGGTCTGGCCCATCAGATGCCTAGGGTAGCAACCGGCTTTATGCTGGCTGGTATGGCCTCCTTGGGTCTTCCAGGCTTGATAGGCTTCATTCCTGAGTTTACTATTTTCGTTGGTTCCTTCAGCGTATATCCTGTTTTTGCCATTCTGGCAATTTCCGGTATTATCTTCACGGCTCTCTACACTTTGCGTGTATTGGCCAAGGTGCTGTTTGGACCACGGGATTCCAAGTTTGACAGATATAAGGACGCCAGAGGCGTGGAGATGATGCCGCTGGTAATCCTGGGTATTGCCCTGGTGGGCTTTGGTATCTTCCCACAGATTCTCATGGGAATGGTTGGTTCTGGTACAGAGCAGCTGATGCCACTGCTTGACCGTATTGCTGAAGTACCTGGGTTCATAGGAGGGATCAGATAATGAATTTTGAAGCTATTAGTACAGAAATTTTCATTTTGGTCCTGGGGCTCTTTGCTATTGTTATGGACCTGGTGTTGCCGAAGCACGAGTCCCGCAAGAGTATTGGCGGGGTTCTGGTATTTGCCCTTACTGGCTGGGTGCTGTACATGTTTTCCATGTATGTTCCTGAGGCAGCCATAGCGGATGGTTCCGCTTCCAACAGATATTTTCTGGATATGATGTATATAGTGGATAACTATTCACTGTTCTTTAAGCAGCTGTTTATGGTTGCCACCGTATTTACCCTGCTGTTTTCCATGGATTATCTGGAGACGGTGCTTCGCTATAAGGGAGAGTTTTATGCACTCCTTATGACAGCACTTCTCGGCATGTGCGTTTTGGCTTCTGCCAATGACTTCCTTACCGCGTTTATCGGTCTGGAGCTTATGACGATTTCCTTCTACATTCTGGTAGGAGCGAGGATTTCCTCGGTCAATTCCTCCGAGGCTGCGGTGAAGTATTTGGTGGTGGGTTCTGTATCCACGGCCATTATGCTTTATGGTATAAGTCTGGTATATGGTTCCACAGGAACCATTCAGTTCTATGAGCTGTTCCGCAACCAGCATCTCTTTACCACCACCGGCCTGGCAGGGGCTACCATGATAATGATTGGTTTCTTCTTCAAGCTGTCGGTTATTCCGTTCCATATGTGGGCTCCTGATGTGTATCAGGGGGCACCAACACCAATAACTGCCATGCTGGCCATGGGTTCCAAGGCAGCTGGTATTGCGGTGTTCATGCGGGTATTGTTTGTGGCCTTCCCACTTATTGGGTTCTACTGGCTGCCTATGCTGGCAGTTCTGTCAGCTGTCTGCATGATCGGCGGTAACGTGATGGCTATCCGCCAGCACGATGTAAAGCGGATGCTGGCCTATTCCTCCATTGCCCAGGCGGGCTACATGATGGTAGGCATGGTGTCAGCGGATTATCCGGGTATGAAGGCCGTTATGTTCTACGGTATGCTGTACGTCTTTGCCAATGTGGGTGCCTTTACGGCCCTGTCAGTGGTGGAGCAGCAGCGGGGCGGCTCTGATTACAAAAACTTGGCTGGCCTGGCCAAGTCGGCACCGGTTCTGGCAGCAGTAATGACCATTTCCCTGCTGTCCATGGCAGGTATTCCGCCTACAGCCGGATTTGCCGGTAAGCTGTATCTCTTTACGGCGGTAGTAAATCAGGGCTATCTGTGGCTGGCCTTTGTGGGCTTCATTATGTCCATGATTTCTGTTTATTACTATCTGCAGGTGGCCAAGGCCATGTACCTTACCGAGGGAGATGGCAGTCCAATGCAGATATCCGGGGCCGTTCGGGCCGCAGCTGTATTGAGTGTTATCGCTACCATTCTCTTTGGTGTATGGCCGGAAAAACTGGCTGAACTCACCAATTTGGCGGCTTATACCTTCTTACAGTAATATTCAGTAACTAAACTAAAAATGCTGTTGTGTATCTGATGGTACACAGCAGCATTTTTTTATAATCTATAATTAATATATAAAGAAAAAGACAAAAAAATATTACAGGTGAATGGAATTAAAACGATAAAAATTTAGAAAATTTTAATTATAGTTTAATCCATTGACAAAGAACTAAAAGTTAACTATCATTTAATAAATGGGATTTATGCTATGCACATTGGAGAGTGTGCAGCAATTTTAATTCTGGGGGAAATGGAATGGTTTTGAAGAATTACATGGAAGATTATGTGGTGGACAAGATAGAACGTCTTGCACCACGATATCCGGATTGTTGCTGGTGTGAGAAATGTAAGCGGGATGTGGCCATATTGGCCCTTAATCATCTGCCGGCTAAGTACGCTTCCACGGAAAAAGGGCAGGTATTTACCCGTGTTGAAAGCATGGAACGTGACAATGAGATTGAAATCATCAAGCAGATAGCCGAGGCCACCAATATTGTAAGGGCCCATCCAAGGCACTAAATTTACAGCAAAATAAATAATACCCGGAACCAGCCCAGGTTCCGGGTTATTTTTATGTAAATTATAAATGACTTACAAAATGCTCGATTCGGGCCAGAGCCTCGGAAATCTGCTCAACAGATGTTGCGTAGGAGCAGCGGACAAAGCCTTCACCGCATTCACCAAAGGCATTGCCCGGTACCAGGGCAACATGCTCCTGCATGAGGATTTTTTCGGCAAATTCCTCGGAGCTCAGGCCGGTGGAGGTAATGTCAGGGAAGATATAGAAGGCACCTTTTGGCTCAAAGCATTTTAAACCGGCCTTCTGCAGACCGTCGTAAATAAGGCGGCGGCGCTTGTCGTACTCGGATACCATTTTTCTCATGTACTTCTCACCGTGGCGCAGTGCTTCCACAGCCGCAATCTGGGCGGTAATAGGCGCGCAGAGCATGGTGTACTGGTGAATCTTGGTCATGGCGGCAATTATCTCAGGATTGGAGAGGGCGTAACCGATACGCCAGCCGGTCATGGCATAGGCCTTGGAGAAGCCGTTTAAGAGAATGGTTCTGTCCTGCATTTCCGGAAGTCCCGCAAAGCAGATGTGTTTTGTGTCACCATAGGTCAGATCACCGTAAATTTCGTCAGAAATTACAATAAGGTCATGTTTTATGGCGAACCGGGCGATAGCCTCCAGATCCTCCTTGGAGAGAATTGCTCCCGTTGGATTATTTGGATAGCCAATAAGAAGTGCCTTGGTCTTTGGTGTTACATGAGGCTCCAAATCTGCCGGTGTGATTCTGAAATCATTTTCCGCCTTGGCAGGAACCGGAACCGGTACACCGCCGGCCAGTGTGGCACAGGCCTTGTAGGATACATAGCATGGCTCCGGAATCAGGATTTCATCTCCAGGGGCCAGTATGGTGCGCATGGCAATGTCCAATGCCTCGCTGACACCCACGGTTACCAGAACGTTGGTCTTAGGGTCATAATCCAGATTGTAGCGTCTCTTGTGCATAATGCAGATTTCTTCCCGAAGCTCCATCAGACCGCGGTTGGCAGTATATGAGGTATAGCCCTGCTCCAGACCGTAAACGCAGCTTTCACGGATGGACCATGGGGTGATGAAATCCGGCTCACCGACACCAAGGGAAATAACGTCCTCCATTTCGGAGGCAATATCAAAGAATTTTCTTATGCCGGATGGAGGCACGCTTTTAACTACCGGTGAAATTCTTTCGTTCCAATTTGTCATATGCTCATCACCAACCTACGGTCTTTTTCTTTATCATCAATAATGATGCCGTCCTTTTTGTAAGGCTTCAACAGGAAATGGCTGCGGGTCTGGGTTACACCCTCAATGGTGGCCAGTCGGGTAGCTACGAAATTAGCTACCTCCTGCATGGACTTTCCTTCAATAATAACCAACAGGTCAAAGCTGCCGGACATGAGGTATACAGTGCGGACCTCGTCAAAACGGTAAATACGTTCAGCAATGGCATCAAATCCCACCTCTCTCTGAGGAGTAAGGTTTACCTCAATAATGGAGGTAACAGTATTTTCGCCGGTTTTGTCCCAGTTAATGAGGGTGTTGTAGCTGAGAATGATTTTATCCTTCTCCAGCTTGGCCATCTTTTCCTCAACCTCATATTCGCTGATATTCAGCATGGATGCCAGCTCCTTTGCCGGACGGCGGGCATCATGCTTTAAGAGCTCCAATAGTTCTCGCATGATAAATTCTCCTTTGTATGTCTGCAAATTACTAAAAAAGCCCCGTCCTGCAAAAGGACGAGGCAAATTTCCCGTGGTACCACCTTATTCAGCCCTGCTTCTGAGAGCCACTTAAGCTGCCATTATCGCTGGCTCACGGCAGAATTTCTATCCCTGGCAGGATATAATAGTCTGCAGCTCATGAATAGCTTTCCCCTTACGAATAATAGCAATTTTCACCGGCCATTGCCTCTCTGAATTATTCTGCAAGCGTACTTTTTCAATCATCGCCTTGGTAATTTAAAATTCTTTTGCATACTATAGCACATTGAATTTAATTTTGCAAGTGCTCTTATTTGATATTGTTTCTAATGGTGCAGAATTGTTTACTTCCTTTCGTTGCATTGAACTGAATATTTGAGTACAATTAAAAAGGACTATAATTCGTTGCTCGTAAAAGGAGTCGATTATTTTGGTACTTGGAAAAATCAAAGAAGTAAGTTCAGGCTTTACTAAGTTTCCAGAGGCCATAAGAAAAGCACTGTTTTTCCTGGCCGAACACAATTTCAATGAAATGAAAGACGGTACTTACCCTATTGATGGTAAAAACAGCTATGCAATTTTGCAGCGTTATACCACAAGGCTGCCAGAAAGTGGTAAGCCGGAGGCACACCGACAATATGTGGATATCCAGTACATGGTCCGTGGCCAGGAGGAGCTGGGCTGGTGCCCTCTGAATCCTGAGCTTATTGAGGTGGCCCCTTATGATATTGACAAAGATATAGTGTTTTATGAAAGGCTGGTACCCGGCAGCAGCGTAGTGCTGGATGAGGGGACCTTTGCCGTTCTTTATCCTGCTGACGTACATCGTCCTTGCGGTTCCTTAGATGGAAAACTCGCACCAGTTACCAAGGTGGTCGTAAAGATTGCCGTGGATTATATAAAGTGATGCTGTTTTTTATTAAGTTTTTGGAGGCATGATTGATGACTGTAAGAAGAATTTACGTGGAGAAGCGTCAGGGTTTCTATGATATCCCGGCTCAGCAGCTTTGCGATGACCTTATTGAGAGTTTTCGCCTGACTGACCTTAGAGCTGTGCGGTTGTTTAACCGCTACGATATCGAGGGCCTTAGTGATGAGGAATATGCTACAGTTAAATCTGTGGTATTTTCTGAGCCACCTGTGGATGTTGTGTATGAGGAGGAGCTTCCTGAATTTGCAAATTCCAGGATGTTTGCTGCCGAATACCTCCCTGGCCAGTATGACCAGACCGCAGACTCTGCCGCTCAATGCGTACAGCTTGTTACCCAGAAGGAACGCCCTGTTATTGCAACTGCAAGGGTTGTGGTCCTGGTTGGCGACATCGATAATGCTACCTTTGAGAAGATAAAGGACTATTATATTAATGCAGTGGAAAGCCGTGAGGCAAAGCTGGAAAAGCCTGATTCATTGGAGATGAAGGTGACTGCTCCTAAGGATGTGGAGGTCCTTAATGGTTTTACCTCAATGCTGGATGGTGAGCTTAAGCATTTCATGAGTAAGCGCGGCTTTGCCATGAGCTTTGAGGATTTGAAGTTCTGTCAGAATTATTTCCGTGATATTGAGCGTCGTGATCCTACCATTACGGAGATTCGGGTTATTGATACCTACTGGTCAGATCATTGCCGTCATACTACTTTTACCACTGCCATTGATTCAGTAGGAATTGAACAGGGATATTATACACCGGCTATTGCCCAGGCTTATCGTCAGTACCAGGAGGACAGAAATCTGGTATACAGTGACGAGGATAGGGATGTTACCCTTATGGACCTGGCTGTCATTGGCATGAAGGTTCTTAGAAAGCAGGGCAAGCTGGATGATTTGGATAAATCTGAGGAAATAAATGCCTGCAGTATTGTTGTTAATGCGGACATTGGCGGCCAGGATGAAGAGTGGCTGGTTATGTTTAAGAATGAGACCCATAACCATCCAACGGAAATTGAGCCATTTGGTGGTGCTGCAACCTGTCTTGGCGGTGCTATCCGTGACCCGCTTTCCGGCCGTTCCTATGTATATCAGGCTATGCGCGTAACAGGTGCTGCTGACCCTCGCCGTCCGGTTTCCGAGACCATTGAGGGCAAGCTGCCGCAGAAGAAGATTACCCAGGGCGCCGCTGCCGGCTACAGCTCCTATGGTAACCAGATTGGTCTGGCCACCGGGCAGGTAGCAGAGGTGTACCACGAGGGCTTTATGGCCAAGCGTATGGAGATTGGTGCCGTTATTGCTGCCGCTCCAAAGGTGAACGTGGTCCGTCAGGTCCCAAAGAAGGGTGACGTGGTTGTTCTGGTTGGCGGCCGTACCGGCCGTGATGGCTGCGGTGGTGCCACCGGTTCCTCCAAGGAGCATACAACTGAGTCCTTGACCACTGCCGGGGCAGAGGTTCAGAAGGGTAATCCTCCAACTGAGAGAAAGATTCAGCGGCTTTTCCGCATTCCTGTTGTAAGCAAGATGATTAAGCGGTGCAATGACTTTGGCGCCGGCGGTGTTTCTGTGGCTATCGGTGAGCTGACCGATGGTCTGGTAATTAATCTGGACTCCGTAAAGAAAAAATATGAAGGCCTTGACGGTACAGAGCTGGCTATCTCCGAATCCCAGGAGCGTATGGCTGTAGTTCTTGATGCCGGCAATGTGGACGATTTTATTAAATATGCCGATGAGGAAAATCTGGAGGCAACCGTTGTTGCCCTGGTTACTGACGACAGACGTCTGGTGATGAAATGGCGTGACAATGACATCGTTAATCTCAGCCGTGACTTCCTAGATACCAACGGCGTTAAGCAGCATATTGATGTTGAGGTGGCAGCCCCTGCCAAGGAGGACTGCTATTTCAAGAAGCTGCCTAAGAAAATTGAGGCCCTCGGTTCTGACATTGAGAAGGCATGGCTGGAAAACCTCAAGGATTTGAATGTGTGCAGCCAGAAGGGCCTGGCTGAGCGCTTTGATTCCTCCATTGGCGGTAATACAGTTCTCATGCCGTTTGGCGGCAAGCATCAGATGACTCCTACAGAGGGTATGGTGGCCAAGCTGCCGGTTATGGGGGCGGAAACTACTACAGCAACTGCCATGACCTTTGGTTATAACCCATACCTTATGGAATGGAGTCCATTCCATGGTGCCGTTTACGCAGTTGTTGAATCAGTTGCCAAAATGGTGGCTATGGGCGGCCGTGCTGATACTATCCGCATGACCTTCCAGGAGTACTTTGAAAGCCTGGGCCGGGATGCTGTTAAATGGGGCAAGCCGTTCAGTGCCCTTCTGGGAGCTCTTTGGGCACAGCATCAGTTTGAAATTCCTGCTATTGGCGGCAAGGATTCCATGTCCGGCACCTTTATGGATATGACTGTACCTCCAACCCTGACATCCTTCGCAGTGGATGTTATGAAGGCTGACAATGCGATTTCTCCGGAATTCAAGTATGTTGGCAACAAGGTTTACTATATTGAGTCCCCTCGTGACGAATATGAGATGCCTGACTTTACATATCTGAAAAAGGCATATGGCAAAATCAGCCAGCTGATTGCAGATAAAAAGGTATTTGCAGCTTCCAGTATCCGCATAGGCGGTGTGGCTGCAGCCATCACCAAAATGTGTCTTGGCAACAGCATCGGCTTTAAGTTTAAGGCCAATATGAAGAAGAAGGACCTCTTCAGCGCTGATTATGGTGCAATGATTTTGGAGGTTGCAGATAATTTTGATGTAAAGGAAGCTCTTAAGGGGCTTCACTATGTTGAGTTGGGTGAAACAACTGCCGTTACCAGTATTGTATGCGGTAATGCCGTTATTACCCTGCCTGAGGCACTGAAGGCTTATACCAATCCTTTGGAGAAGATATTCCCTACCAAAATTAAGCTGGATAAGAAGCCTGTTAACGAGTCATTGTATAAATCCGGCAACCGTATTATGAGAAAAATTGCAGTTGCCAAGCCAAAGATTTTCATTCCGGTGTTCCCGGGAACCAACTGTGAGTACGATTCTGCAAGAGCCTTTGAACGGGCCGGCGGTGATCCGCATACTCTGGTCATCCGCAACTTGACTCCGTCTGCTGTTGAGGAATCTGTTGAAGCTATTGTAAAGGGAATCAAGGAATCACAGATTGTCATGTTGCCTGGCGGCTTCAGTGGTGGTGACGAGCCGGACGGTTCCGGCAAGTTTATTGCGGCCATGTTCCGCAATCCGCGTATTAAAGATGCAGTACATGAGCTGCTTCAGAAGCGCGATGGCCTGATGCTGGGTATCTGCAATGGCTTCCAGGCACTGATTAAGCTGGGGCTGGTTCCTTATGGTGAGATTCGCGACCTTAAGGATAATTCTCCAACCCTTACCCATAACCAGATTGGACGCCATGTATCCTGCATGGTCCGCACCAAGGTGGTTTCCAACCTGTCTCCATGGTTCAATAATGTGAAGGTGGGAGATATCTTTACAATTCCGGTATCCCATGGTGAGGGCCGCTTTGTGGCCGACAAGGAGGTTGTGGCAAAGCTCCGTATTAACGGGCAGATTGCTACCCAGTATGTGGGCTCTACAGGTGCACCATCATCCGAGATACCGTTTAATCCAAATGGTTCTGTTAATGCTATTGAAGGTATCACCTCTCCGGATGGCCGTGTTCTTGGTAAAATGGGACATTCTGAGCGTATCGGCGAGGATGTGGCCAAAAATGTTCCGGGTAAGCAGGATCAGCTGCTCTTTGAGGCTGGAGTAGGGTATTACAGATAATATAACATAATAACTATATGCTTAAATTGTGCTTTCTGTTATCGGACTGAGATTTCAGAAAGCACTTTTTTACATTTTTTCACTTTATAAACACTATTTACAGGTGTTCAGAATAATTGTTCAAAAATTTTTTTAAAAATTTTCAAAATAAAGAAGGATTTTGTCTTATTATGGCGAAATATACACGCGAGGAAAAAGTTAATAGGCTTGGGTGTGTTCCAAATGTCAGTAATGACAAAGGAAACCACCTGTCTGCTGCTTCCAGTGATATGAGTTTGGCCGCCCTACCCAAAGAGAGGATTCTTTTATGTGCTGCCGGACCGAAGGAGAAAAGGTCTTTTATGGCATAGCACCCGCGATGGTTGGCACCATATTGCTGGGGTAACATTTTTGATTCGGGTATCATACAGTTGCTTTGCAGAAGAGACAGACCCTTGCCCCCAATTAACTTTACCTTTAAGAGGGCTGATAAATCAGGGGATTTGATCAGCTGCCGTATTTTAAGTTTTAGAGGGGGATTTTTTAAAATGGCAAAGAAGTATGTAATGGCGTTAGACGCAGGTACCACTAGTAACAGAGCTATCATCTTTGATGAGAACTCCAAGATTGTAGGTGTTTCTCAGAAAGAGTTCACTCAGATATTCCCACAGCCAGGTTGGGTTGAGCATGATGCAGATGAGATTTGGAGCACCATGACTACTGTTATGAAAGAAGCTCTGGAGCAGAGTGGCCTCGCAGCTAGCGACATCGCAGCTATCGGTATCACCAACCAGCGTGAGACTTCTGTTGTTTGGGATAAGAACACTGGTCGTCCAGTATACAATGCAATTGTATGGCAGTCCCGTCAGACAGCTGATATCGCAGATGGCTTGAAGAAGAAGGGCCTCACTGAGGAGTTCAAGACCAAGACTGGTTTGACTATCGATGCATATTTCTCTGGTACCAAGATTACTTGGATTTTTGAGAATGTTCCAGGCACCCGTGAGCGTGCTGAGAAGGGCGAGCTGCTCTTCGGTACCATCGATACTTGGCTCATCTGGAAGCTGACCGGTGGTAAGGCTCATGTAACTGATTATTCCAACGCTTCCCGTACTTTGATGTACAACATCAAGGAACTGAAGTGGGATGATGCACTTCTCGGATATCTCGGCGTTCCTAAGTGCATGCTTCCAGAGGTTCGTCCATCCTCTGGTGTATATGGTGAGGCTGTTCCTTCCATTCTGGGTGCTGCTATTCCTGTTGCAGGTGCTGCAGGTGACCAGCAGGCTGCTCTCTTTGGTCAGAACTGCTTCGAGCCAGGTATGGCTAAGAACACCTATGGTACTGGCTGCTTCATGCTGATGAACACTGGTACTGATATCTATGATTCCAAGAACGGTCTGGTAACCACTATCGCTTGGGGCCTCGATGGCAAGGTTGAGTATGCTCTCGAGGGTTCCATCTTCGTAGCAGGTTCCGCTATTCAGTGGCTGCGTGACGGCGTTCGCATGGTAGATTCCGCTCCAGATTCCGAGTGGGTTGCCAAGAAGGTTCGTGACACTGCTGGTGTATATCTCGTTCCTGCATTTGTAGGTCTTGGTGCTCCATACTGGGATCAGAATGCTCGTGGTATGATCATCGGTATTACCCGTGGTACCACCAAGGCACATATCGTTCGTGCAACTCTGGAGTCTCTTGCATATCAGACCAGAGACGTTCTGGGTGCAATGGAAGCAGATTCCAACATTAAGCTGGCTTCCCTGAAGGTTGACGGTGGCGCTGTTGCCAACAACCTGATGATGCAGTTCCAGGCTGATATCCTCGGCGTTCCAGTAGATCGTCCTCAGATCATTGAGACTACTGCTCTTGGTGCAGCTTACCTGGCAGGTCTTGCTGTAGGCGTTTGGAGCAACAAGGAAGAACTGAAGACTGCTTGGAAGTTGGATGTTCGCTTCGAGCCAGTTATGGATAAGTCCGAAGCTGATAAGCTCTACAAGGGCTGGCAGAAGGCTGTTAAGCACTCCATGCACTGGTTGGATGAAGACTAATCGAAAAAGATTAGCTTCATAAATCAAATTGTTCGTTTATTTTTAAGAATTCAATTTCCGGTACCGGCCCCCTTGGGGGGCTGGTGCTGGATATGAATTACAGCAATTATTTTTACTATTTTAATGAAAGAGGGATAAGAAAATGGATAATCTGTTAGGCGAGTTCGTCGGTACTGCGGTTCTGATGGTATTTGGTTGCGGCGTTAACGCAAACATGACTCTGGCTAAGAGCTATGGTCGTGGCGGTGGCTGGATTTGCACAACCACTGGATGGTGTTTTGCAGTAGTAATGGGTGTTTATGCATCTGTTGCTCTTGGTGCTCCTCAGGCTGATATCAACCCTTCCGTAACTATCGCCAAGACTTTGGCTGGTGTTTACACTTGGGATCAGTTTGCAGCTACTTCTATCGTTCAGATCCTCGGCGGTATCGTTGGTGCGATCATTGTTTACCTTGCATATCTCCCACATTGGGCAGAGACTGAAGGCAGCAAGCTTGGTGTATTCTCCACTGGTAACGCTTGCGGTAACCAGATGACTGCATTCCTCACCGAGTTCATCGCTACTTTCTTCCTGATGTTCGGTATTTGGTGCATCTTCTCCAAGGGTGTAACCGGTTCTGTAGGTTTCGCTCCTGGTTTCGGTCCTTACCTCGTAGGCTGCCTGATCTGGGCTCTTGGTCTTTCCCTTGGTGGTCCTACCGGTTATGCAATGAACGCAGCTCGTGACCTTGGTCCAAGAATTGCACATGCAATTCTTCCTATTCCTGACAAGGGTGACGGCAACTGGGGCTATGCTTGGATTCCAGTAGTTGCTCCTCTTTGCGGTGGTGTTGCAGCTTATGTAGTATGCAGCGCTTTTGGTCTGCTTGGCTAATCTTGCTGACTTAAGTTAATTAAACATCCCCACTTGTGATTTCATGGGTGGGGATGCTTTTGTTAAATAGGGGTCTTAGTTTTTATTAACTTTTCAGGAGGGATTTTTGTGAAGAAGCTTATTAACGAAGTGGTAAATGTTGAAGAAGAAATGATTCTTGGTCTGGTTAAATCTGCACCAGATAAGCTCCGCAAATTGGATTGCGGCACTGTTGTAGTAAGAGCCAACAAGAAAGAGGGTAAGGTTGCTCTCGTTTCCGGTGGTGGTAGCGGTCATGAGCCTGCACATGGCGGTTATGTCGGGGAAGGCATGCTGGATGGTGCAGTAGCTGGTGCGGTATTTACCTCTCCAACTCCAGACCAGATTTTTGAAGCTATTAAGGCAGTTGCTACTGATAAGGGCGTTCTCTGTATCGTAAAGAACTACACCGGCGATATCATGAACTTTGAGATGGCTATCGACATGGCCAAGGATGAGGGCATCAAGGCTGATTATGTAGTAGTAAACGATGACGTAGCCGTTAAGGATTCCCTGTACACTACTGGCCGTCGTGGCGTAGCCGGTACTATTCTGGTTCACAAGATTGCCGGTGCATTGGCTGAGAAGGGTGCAAGCCTGGAAGAGGTTAAGGCTATGGCTGAGAAGGTTATTGCCAATGTTCGTACCATGGGTATGGCTATTACTGCCTGCACCATGCCTGCTGCTGGCAAGCCTGGTTTTGAGCTGGCTGACAACGAGATGGAAATCGGTATCGGTATCCATGGTGAGCCAGGTACTTCCCGTGAGGCTTTGAAGCCTGCCAATGCAATTGCAGAAGAGCTGCTGAACAAGATTACTGACGATATTGATTTCGTTGGCAAGGAAGTTGCAGTTATCGTAAACGGCATGGGTGGTACTCCACTGATGGAGCTCTACATTGTAAACAACTTCGTTCATGATTATCTGGACAAGAAGGGCGTTAAGATTTATGATACTATGGTAGGAAACTATATGACCTCCATTGAGATGGCTGGTTTCTCCATTACTCTGCTTCGTCTGGATGATGAACTGAAGTCCTTGTATGATGCAAAGGCAGATACTCCAGCTCTGAAGCGTTAATATCCTGAGGGGAGCTGTTTAAAACGATTACTAATTCACAGATGATTGATATCTTGAAGGCTATTGCTGCCAAGATTGATGAAGAAAAGGATTACCTGACCGAGCTCGACAATGAGATTGCGGATGGTGATCACGGCGTGAACATGGCAAAAGGATTTGACGCAGTAGTGGCAAAGCTGGATGCTATGGACGGCAAGGATATCGGAAGTCTTCTTAAGACTACTGGCATGACACTGGTTTCCACTGTTGGTGGTTCTGCAGGTCCGTTATATGGTACTGCCTTCATGAAGGCTGGTGCCAAGCTGGCTGGCAAGAACGAGATGGACAGTAATGACCTGGTTGAGGCTATGGAGGCTGCCATTGGCGGTATTCAGATGCGTGGCAAGGCTACTACCGGTGAAAAGACCATGCTGGATGCCCTGTGTCCTGCTTATGATGCTTTGAAGGCAGGTGTTGAGGCTGGCGATGATATGAAGGCAGCTTTGACCAAGGCTGTTAAGGCAGCTGAGGATGGTGTGGAGTATACCAAGACCATCAAGGCTACCAAGGGCCGGGCAAGCTATATCGGTGACCGCAGTATCGGTCATCAGGATCCTGGCGCTACCTCAGCATTCTATATGCTGGAGACCCTGTTGGCAAACATCTGATATTTAAGTTAATGTAAGGCCAGGCTTAGGGTTGCTTCTAAGTCTGGCCTTTCTATATTAAGGAGATTTTATATATGGTTGGTGTAGTTATTGTATCCCACAGCCAGACACTGGCTGAGGGTGTTGTTGAATTGGCAAAGCTTATGGCTTCCGATGCAAAGATTGTGGCAGCAGGTGGTCTTGATGATGGCACTCCTGGTACCAGCTTCGAGAAAATTTACAATGCTGTTGAGGAAGTATATTCTGATGACGGTGTGGCAGTGCTTATGGACATGGGCAGTGCCGTAATGACGACTGAAATGGTTATTGAAGCCATGGAAGGCCGCAAGATTGTCATGCTGGACGGCCCTGTTGTTGAGGGCGGTGTAGTGGTAGCTCTGGAAGCATCCCTGGGCACTCCTTTGGAGGAGCTTCAGGAAAAGGTTGACGAGGCCAGAGATACTAAAAAATTGGATAATTGATTGCAGAGCTGCGGAGATGATATAAGGTGTCATTTATCCGCAGTTTTTCTTTTTGTATGGATTTATTGGTCAAATGGTCATATAAGTAAAAATAAATTTTACTTCTTAAACAAAAATAAACAAAATAAGTGGCTAAAAAAATTAGCAAATAGATGATTTGAAATTGTTAAAATATTCCTTTTTGTTTACAAAATATGCTATAATGAAGTAGTCGGGAGGGGTATAAATTGAAGCTTAGAGGAAGTTTATGTCTGTTGCTGGCAGCCTTTATTTGGGGCATCACTTTTGTGGCCCAGCTGGTAGGAATGGACAATATCGGCCCCTTCACCTATGGTTTTGCCCGTTATGTGGTGGGCGTTGCGGCCATATTGGTTATTTGGTATGGCTTCAGAGGCAAACGCCGTGATGCAAAGGAAAATGGTGAGTATTATTCCGGATGGAAGGCCGGCATGGGCGCCGGTTTACTGATGTTTATAGCATCAGCCTTTCAGCAATGCGCCTTGCAGTATACCACAGCCGGCAAAACAGCATTTATAACATGTTTATATATCATTTTTGTCCCCATTATTTCAGTTATGGTAGGAAAACTGCTGAAGCTGGAGAATTGGATTGGTGCCATTGCCGCACTCATTGGTCTTTATTGCCTGTCCATTAAAGGGGATTTTGATTTAAATTACGGAGATGTCCTTGCCTTTATCTGTTCAGTGTTTTGGTCATTTCATATTATGTATATTGACCGTTTTGCAGATAAAAAGGATAACATAGATATATCAGCATCCCAGCTGGTGGTGTGTGCTGTACTTAACGGTATAGTGGCCTTTGCCCTAGAGAATGTGGTGTGGCAGGATATTGTGGCCGCCTGGTTCCCAATAGTTTTTGCCGGCGCTATGTCCTCCGGCATAGCCTTTACCCTGCAGATAGTGGGACAAAAATACGCTGAACCTTCCCATGCAGCTATTATAATGAGTTTGGAGTCTGTATTTGGTGCTGTGGGGGGCTGGGTTGTTCTTAATGAGCAGATGTCCTCTATGGAAGTATTTGGCTGCATGATGATGCTTATGGGAATGCTCATTACCCAGGGCAGCGTTATTCTTAGAAATCATTCTTTTAAAATATAGAGTAGTATAGAAGAAAAATGGGTTCTTTTACACTATGGGGAGGATTGTATGTATGACTGAGTCTAATTCTTCAATAAGAGGAGCAGTTGTTACAATAAAAATTGTCGGTGTCGGTGGTGGCGGAAACAATGTATTGGCTCGTCTTGCCGAGGATGGTATGGACAAGAACCAGCTTGTGGCTGTTAATACCGATGTGCGCCAGCTCAGAATCCTTGATGCAGCAGGTATTCCCGCAGTGCTTATAGGTGCCAATCTGACCAGAGGACGTGGTACAGGCGGCGATCCTGAAAAGGGACAGCAGGCAGCTATTTCTGATGCTGATCAGATCGCTGAAGCAATTCAGGGTGCAGATCTGGTTTTCATTACCGCAGGCATGGGCAAGGGCGTAGGTACCGGTGCAGCACCGGTGGTTGCCAAGATTGCCCACGATATGGGGATCCTCACTGTAGGTATGGTTACATTGCCGTTTTCCCATGAGGGCAGCCGCAAGATGGAGGTTGCCCGGGATGGCGTGAAGCTTTTACGGGAGCACATGGATGCCCTGGTAGAGGTTAAAAATGACAATATTCAGCGTTTGCCTGAATTCAGACAGAAGTCTGTGGGTGAGTCATTCAGCATGGTGGATGATGTACTCCGTCAATCCATCAGCAGTATTGTGGAGATGATTCAGACCACAGGTGTTATTAATGTTGATTTTGCTGATGTCACCACTATTTTTAAGAGTGGTGAGAATTGTGATGCCGTAATGGGTATGGGGGAAGGCTCCAACGCCCTGGATGCGGTTCAGACTGCCATCAGCAGCCCGCTTATCGAAACATCCATCAAGGGGGCCCGGGGACTTATTGTAAATCTTACAGGCAGCAAGAGCCTGCCGCTTCATGATGTAAGGGAAGCAAATGAATTCCTGTATGATAATACCCATCCTGATGTGGAGAATATCATCGGCCTGGTTGTTGATGACACAATGGGAGACAGGGTAAGAGCCACTGTTATTGCCACTAATTTTGACCCGGCAGTGCTTGCTGACAAGAACAGCATGGTGAAGCCTATCCAGTTTGGCAAGGTGGAAAAGCCTAATCCGGTTCAGCCGCTTTATGTGGACAAGAAGCCTGAGCCTCAGCCTGATGCCGAGGGGAATACAGCAGGCAGTGATGGTCCGGAGCTTATTGGCTTTATGAAGCGTCCTGCGCACATGGGCGGTCCAAGTATAAATACAATAAAAACAGAAAAGAAAGATTAATATATATTTATGGAAACTCGTTTTGGAAGAACAGAGCTGCTTCTGGGTGAAGCGGCTCTGGAGAAGATGTCCGGTAGCCGTGTAGTTATTTTTGGTGTTGGTGGTGTTGGTTCATATACCGTTGAAGCCTTGGCCAGATGCGGTATCGGGCATTTTTTGCTTATAGATAATGATGTAGTCAGCGTAAGCAATATCAACAGGCAGCTACATGCCCTTACCAGTACGGTGGGACAGTACAAGACCAGGCTTATGGCTGAACGCATAAAGGAGATTAATCCAAAGGCGGTGGTAGATACTATTGAGGAGTTTTATCTGCCTGATAACAGGGATAAATTCCTCAAGGGGAAGATTGATTACATTGTGGATGCCATAGACACAGTGACTGCCAAGATCGATTTGGCAGTGCAGGCTGATCAAAGAGGGATTCCGATTATTAGCAGCATGGGAGCTGGAAATAAGCTGAATCCGGCGGAGTTTGAGGTTTCAGACATATATAAGACCAGCGTGTGTCCATTGGCGAGAGTGATGCGTCAGAAGCTGAAAAAGCTGGGAGTCAGAAGGCTTAAGGTGGTGTATTCCAAGGAAGAGCCAATTAAGCCGAAGGAAAGGCCTGGGGAGACAGGTGATTCCTCTATGAATGCATCAAAGAAGGCTGTACCAGGCAGCGTGTCGTTTGTTCCTTCAGTTGCCGGCCTTATCGTAGCCAGTGAGGTAGTGAAGGATCTGTGTAGTGGGCTGATTGAACGGTAGAATTGGCCCGGGTTTTGGTTATTTCTGTGTATACATTATAATTTAACAGTTTTGTTATATCTACTATGACAATATAATAATATTATGATATAATATTATTTGTTGTATACCAAAACTTTTTAAGGGGTTTTGAGGTGTAAATGTATAAGGAGGAATAAGAAATGAAACTGTTTGGCAAACTTTCTCTGTTAAGCATCATGCTGGTGACCATTATTGCACTGGTTGCAGGTTGCGGCGGTGATGGCGGTAAGAAATTCCTGAACATTGCTACTGGTGGTACTGCTGGTACCTATTATCCAATCGGTGGCGCAATGTCTGAAATCCTGAACAACGAGATTAAGGGCATGAACGCAAGCGCTCAGAGTACCGGTGCAACTGTAGCAAACATCAACATGCTGAAAGAGGGTCAGGTGGATCTGGCTATCGTTCAGAATGATATTACTTACTATGCCGCTAACGGCACAGAGATGTTCGAGGGCAAGAAGGTAGAGAACATTAAGGGTATTGCAACTCTGTATCCTGAGACCTGCCAGATTGTAACTCTCGATGGTAAGGGTATTAAGTCTATTGCCGATCTGAAGGGCAAGCGCGTAGCTGTAGGTGCTATGGGTAGTGGTGCTGAGGCAAATGCACGTCAGATTTTGGCAGCTTATGGTATTACCTATGATGATATTGATGAGCAGTTCCTTTCCTTCAGTGAGGCTGCAAGTGCATTAAAGGACGGCAACGTTGACGCTGCATTCCTTACTGCTGGTTATCCTACCGCTGCTGTACAGGATATCGCTTCCCAGAACAAGGTACGTCTGCTTCCTGTAGAGGCTGCAAAGGCTGACGCTTTGATTGCCAAGTATCCATTCTATACCAAGGTTACTATCCCAGCTGGTACTTATGGCATGACTGAGCCTGTAGAGGCTATCTCCGTTATGGCTATGCTTGTATGCTCCAATAAGGTTGATGACTCTCTTGGTTATGAGATCACCAAGGCTCTCTTCACTCACCTTGACCGCATCCAGGCAGCACATGCTGCAGCAAAGGCTATTACCAAGGAAGGCGCTGTTAAGGGTATGCCTATTCCTATGAATGCCGGTGCTGAGAAGTTCTTTAAAGAGTAAGAGAATATAAAAGCTATGGGAGCTGTTGCAAAAGTCATTCTTCAGCTCCCTTTTTTTAGAAATGACGAAAAAAATTATTGCTTCGTGTATACTGGTGCTTGGCCTGCTGTGGGCCGGCTGGTGGTCTACCAGGCCAATGCTCAGTATATATGGTAATGAAAACAAACAAGTTGTGGCTATGTCAGTCACGCCAGAAACCAAACTGGAAATAAGCTTTATACATTCGGTACAGAAGACCTTAGTGGAGGAATTTCTCACCCCTGATGAGAAATTAAAGGGCTTTGTACTTAATTCCACCAAATATCATTCTTTTGGTGTGGGATTACCTTTTATGGAATCGGATGGTGTGTTCCGACAGGAGGGAAACGCCTTTATAATGGATGATATGAACCGTCACTTCAATGAATTGAACCTGCGTACTGGAGTGGGTACTAAGCTGACGGTTACGGTTGATGATCAGAAATTTGAGCTTTATGAAATGTTTGAGCCTGGTCAAAAAATAGATATTACTATTGTACCCAGATATAAAACCTTTTTAAGGTAACGGTAAGAAGGAGGGACTATACAGCTATGGCAGAAGAAAAAGACGAAAAAGAGCTGGCCGCCGAAGTGCTGAAAAAGTACGATAAAGAGTCAGACACTATGCTGTATACGGGGGTTATGGCCAAAATTGTATCGGCCATTGCAATTACGTTTTCAGTATTCCAGCTATATACCGCTATCTTTGGCGTATTGGATGCTCAGCTCCAAAGAGCTGTCCATTTGGGCTTCGCCTTGGCGTTGTCATATTTGCTTTATCCTACCCTGAGATCCTGGTCCAGGACCAAGGTGCATCCCATTGATGTGGTGCTGGCCATACTAGGTGCCGCGGCACCGGCCTATATCTGTATCATGTACCGTGAGCTGGCCATGCGTGCCGGTATGGTAACCCCTACAGATATGATAATCGGTGTTATCGGCCTGTTGCTGGTAGTTGAAGCAACCCGACGTGTAGTTGGTATTCCAATGGTTGTGGTTGTGCTTGTATTTTTGACCTATGCTTTTGCAGGGCCTTATATGCCGGGTGTTCTTGCTCACAGAGGATTGTCCGTTGAACAGCTGGTAGGTCATTTGTATTTTACTACTGAGGGTATTTTCGGTATTCCGTTGGGAGTATCATCCACCTTCATTTTCCTGTTTATTTTGTTTGGTGCCTACCTGGAATCCACAGGCCTTGGCAAGTTCTTTATTGATATTGCCAACGCTATTGCTGGTTGGGCCAGTGGTGGTCCGGCCAAGGTAGCAGTACTGTCCAGTGCTCTTATGGGTACTGTATCAGGAAGCTCTGTTGCCAATGTAGCCGGTACTGGTAGCTTCACCATTCCAATGATGAAGAAATTGGGTTATCGTAAGGAATTTGCCGGTGCCGTTGAGGCAGCTTCCTCCACCGGTGGTCAGCTGATGCCACCGGTAATGGGTGCGGCAGCCTTCCTTATGGCAGAGTTTGTTGGTGTTCCGTATATCGATATTGTAGCGGCAGCCGTAATTCCGGCTATTCTCTACTTTACCGGCTTGTGGCTGGGGGTTCATCTGGAGGCTAAGCGTAACGATCTGAAGGGTGTTCCTCGTGATCAGCTGCCAAAGGCCTGGGTAATCTTCAAGGAGCGGGGCCACTTGGCCATTCCATTGGTAGTTATCGTTTATCTGCTGGTAACCGGTTATACTCCAATGCGTGCAGCCCTGGTAGCCATCGTGCTTTCCATTGTTGCTTCTGCTCTTAGAAAATCTACCCGCATGAAGCCAATCGAAATCATCAAGGGCCTGGAGGCAGGTGCCCGTAATGTTCTGGGCGTAGTTATCGCATGTGCTTCCGCCGGTATTATTATCGGTGTTGTAACCAAGACCGGTATCGGCCTTAAGCTGGCTTCCGGTCTGCTGGCATTGTCCGGAGGCAATTTGCTTCTGACCATGTTCTTCACCATGATAACTTCCATTATTTTGGGCATGGGTGTTCCTACCACAGCCAACTACGTTATTACATCCACCATTGCAGCTCCGGCTCTGGTACAGATGGGCGTGCCTGTACTGGCGGCTCACATGTTTGTGTTCTACTTCGGTATAATTGCCGACGTAACACCACCGGTAGCCCTGGCGGCATACGCGGCTTCGGGTATCAGTGGCGGTAAACCGCTGATGACAGGTGTAAACGCGTCGAAGCTGGCCATAGGAGCCTTTATCATACCGTACATATTCGTAATGTCGCCGATGATACTGATGATAAACGCCACGGCCTTTGGTCTGGTGTTCTCCACAGTTACGGCAATACTGGGAATGGTAGGTGTAAGCTCTGCCATGATTGGCTATCTGGCCGATCACAGCAAGCCTATTGAGCGGGTTATCCTCTTTGTAGGTGGTATTATGATGATTATTCCTGGTATCGAAACCGATATTCCTGGTATGATTATCCTGATGGCAATCCTGCTGCTGCAGAGAAAACGCCACAAGAGCCGGGAAGCCGCTGAGGCATAAATGTAGTTATTTCAAGAAGCATTCTGGTTACTTTTTATGGGTAATCGGGATGCTTCTTTTTGTTAAAATGATTGAATTAAAGGGTAAATTTGTATATCATTGTAGATAAGAAGCTAGTATCAACGATTGGGGGATGAGTGATACCGATGAATAAGCGTACTAATATCCCGCAAGGCTCTGTTCTCAGGCGAATATCCTTATTTTTCAAAATGATTCAGCGAACAACGGATGACTATTATTTTGCCACTGACCTGGAGGAGAACCTGGTCATGGTGTCGGCAAGTATGGTTAATGATTTCGAGCTGCCCGGTGAATGCTTCTATGATATGGATAAGTATTGGGCACCCCTGATTCATCCGGATGATTTGGACGGATTTTATGAGTCAAAGAAGATGCCTGAATCAAGGAAAACCAATATTGGTCATGATTATGAATATCGGATAAGAAACAGAAAGGGCGATTATGTATGGGTGCGCTGCCGTGGGCAGTATGCCTTTGACACCCGTACTGATAAGCCTTTCTTATTTTTGGGCTGTATAAGGAAATTGGCCCAGCGTAATCATGCTGATGAGCTTACGGGACTTTTGAACAAGTATCAGTTTGAACATGCTGTCAAGGTAGCCTTGAACCGATATCGCGTGGATGGAATCGGCGGGGCATTGATGGTATTCGGAATCGACAATTTTAAGATTGTCAATGAAACCTATAACCGGCACTATGGTGATGAGGTGCTGAAGCTGGCGTCACGGATGATTTCTGATGTTTTGCCGGCAGGAGTCATGCTGTATAAAATGGACGGTGACGAATTCGCACTGGTTATACAGGATGTGGATACGGAAAAGGTGGAGGATATTTACGGAAGTATCCAGAAGAGCTTTGCCCGTCCTCATAATATTGACGGCAAGCAGTTCTTCTGCACCATTTCCTGTGGTACAGTCCTGTTTCCCCAGGCTGGCAAGGATTATCTGGTGCTCCATAAGCATGCCGAGGCGGCTTTGGATTTGGCCAAGAAGGATGGCAAGAACAAGAACTGTATTTTCTCCAAGGAGAATTACAATCGCTGGATAAGGTCCCTGAGCATGCGGGATGATTTGCGTGTCAGCATTGAGCGGGGCTGTGAGGGTTTCTCCCTGTTCTATCAGCCTCAGGTCAGCGCCCAGGAAAATAAGATTATTGGGGCGGAGGCGTTGCTCCGCTGGCGCAATCCTAAGGGACGCATGGTGTCTCCAATGGAGTTTATCCGCATCCTGGAGGAAACCAAGATGATTATTCCTGTGGGGCACTGGATTTTTGAAACTGCCGTCAAGCAGTGCAAGGAATGGCAGAAGATTAATCCAGGCATGAGCATCAGTATAAATCTGTCCTACGAGCAGATTAAGGATGCTTCCTTCAAGGATTTTGTGATGGATTGCTTGAAGCGTTATGAGATAGCACCTGAACAGATTGTGCTGGAGCTTACGGAATCCACCATCGTATCTGACTGGAGCAATATTAATCGCCAGTTCGACGATTTCAGAAAGCTGGGCATCAGGATTGCCATGGATGATTTTGGCACTGGCTATTCCTCCCTGGCGTATCTTAAGAATCTGTCCTGCGATATCGTAAAGATTGACCGGGCCTTTGTTACCCACATAACGGAGAAGGATAATGCCTTTGACCGCCGTCTGGTGGGAGTTACTGTGGATTTGTGCCACAGTGTCAATATCAAGTGTTGTATAGAGGGTGTGGAAACCGAGGAGGAATATGCTCTCCTTAGGGATATTTGCCATGCTGACTCCATTCAGGGCTATCTCTTTGGTCGTCCTGAGTCACCGGAAAACTTTGAAGCAAAGTATTTCAATGGTGAGTCTGTCAGTGAGGGATAACATACCTGCGTAAAGTTTTTGTTTTAGGAGTTTTTATGCCAAGAGATAAAGAGAATATGCCGGAGATTACCCTGCTGGGCAATCAGAATACTAAATATGGTTTTGAATATGACCCGGGGGTGCTGGAAACCTTTGACAACAAGCATCCGGACAATGATTACTGGGTAAAGTTCAACTGTCCGGAGTTTACCAGCCTGTGTCCTATTACGGGGCAGCCGGATTTTGCTACAATTTACATTTCCTATGTACCGGATATCAAGATGGTGGAAAGCAAATCCCTTAAGCTGTACTTGTTCAGCTTCCGCAACCATGGTGATTTTCATGAGGATGTGGTCAACATTATAAAAAAGGATCTGATAAAGCTCATGAATCCCAAGTACATAGAGGTGTGGGGAAAGTTCCTGCCAAGAGGCGGCATTTCCATCGACCCTTATACCAATTATGGACGTCCGGGAACCAAGTTTGAGGAGCTGGCCTGGCATAGATTCCAGCAGCATGATTTAGCCTTTATGGACAAGGTGGATAATCGCTGATTTAGATGAATAAGTTTTTTGACTCCTGCAATTATTTTGCAGGAGTTTTATTTTGCGGAAAAATATAAATGCATTCATTGAAATTTATTGAATAAATTAATAAAAGTGATTATAATTTAAAGAAGAAAGCAGGTGAAGTGATGGTAATGTTTAAAAAATCAATGCTGGTACTGGCAGTTATTTTATTAATTACGGCGGCAATGACCTATTGGCAGGCAGAGGAGGACAATGCTCCTGAAATGGTACCGGCCAGTGAACAGTTTACAGCCCATAATGGGGCAGAGCAGTATGCTGTGTATGTCTGTGGGGCAGTCAAAAATCCGGGGGTGGTATTACTTAGCCCCAACAGCCGTGTAGGCGAGGCCGTCAACAGCTGCGGTGGTCTGCTTCCCAATGCCAATGCGGAGAGCATAAATATGGCGGAGGGCATAAAGGACGGCATGCAGATTACGGTGAAGGCCAGGGCGGCTGTGCCGGCTGCTGGAATCGCAGCAACGGGGACAGCAGAAGGTACTGGAGATAAAATAAATATCAATACAGCCGGGGCAGAGGAGCTGACCAAAATTCCCGGTATTGGCAAGACCATGGCTCAGCGGATACTTGATTATCGTACCCAGAATGGTCCTTTTACCGCGGTGGAGGAATTAAAGAAAATCAAGGGGATAGGAAAATCCAAATATGAGAAAATGGCACCCAGAATAACCATCTAGGTGCAGTGGCGGAGAACAGGGAAAAATGGTAGGAATCGTGAACGGGAAGGAAGGACAGTTTCCAAAGGCGTTTATAAATTTGCTGTTGGCCTTATTGGTAACAGGAATATTGCTGGGACGATACTTTAATTGTCAGCCGGTAAATTATGGCATTTGGTGCGGTGTGCTGGTTCTTTTTGGTTTGGTCAGTATAGTTCTGGTGTATCAGAAAAATAAATGTTCATGGCTGGCAATAGCCGGAATGATATTGCTGTTGGGTCTGGTACGTTATTTCGGGGCCATGAATATGGGGCCCTTGGATATTGAAAACTGGGTTGAACAGGAAATAACAGTGACCGGGGAATTGGTTGGAGCACCAGTAATCCGGTTGGATAATGAGGGGAAGCGGCACATAAAATATGTGGTAAATTGTCAGCAGTTAAAAGTTGGGGGAGAAAGCTCCGATACCCACGGAAAAATAGTTTTATATGCCAGGGATACCTCCTATGATGACCATAAGGGCCATTTATTGGGCGTTGAGGGGGACGAAGTATTTGGCCGCTCCGGAGATAGCATCACGGTCAGGGGTAGGCTGAGAAAACTCCATGATTATCAGAATCCCGGTCGCATGGATATGGTAATGTCACAGAGGGCCCAAGGCATCCATGGGCAAATGGCGGCGGGGAAATACAGTATAGAGTTAAGTCTTCAGGATAAGGATGTGTTGGGCAGGTTAGCTGATAGAATCCGGACATTGTATAGCAAAAAGATGGAGGCGGTAATGCCGAAGGAGGACAGCAGTGCTATTTTTGCCATGCTGTTTGGCGGCTATGGAGGAATTAGGCCGGAGCTGCTGGAGGCCTTTGCCGTAACGGGGTTGATTCATATTTTGTCCGTATCCGGCTCCCACATTACTTTAATGGCGGGGACGGCCAATGTTTTTGGCAAGGTGCTGGGCTTATCCGGAGCCATGACAGCCGGGCTGGCAACACTGATTATTGGGGTATACAGTCTGTTGGCAGGCTTTACCACACCGGTTATCCGCTCAGCCATTATGGGAATATTGACAATTTTGGCCCTGACCATGGGTCGGGAAAAGGATGCCCAGCATATTTTGAGCATTACGGCCTTGGGCATATTGCTGGTGTGGCCCTTGTCCCTCTTTGATATATCCTTTCAGCTGTCCTTCGGGGCCACGGCCGGGCTGCTGTATCTGTCACCCAAAATCAGAAAACAGTTGGGCAGGAAAATGCCCCGATTCATGGCTGGCAGTCTGGCGGTAACCATGGGTGCCCAGCTGGCAGTGCTGCCATTTTTGGTATGGTACTTTAATGTGGTTTCCATAAGCTCCTTACTGGCCAATATTTTGGTGGAGCCTATAGTGGAGCTCATTATTGTCATAAGCCTGATGGCTGGAATAGTGGTTGGTCTGTTGCCGGTGGTGGGAAAGCTGATTTTTATTGGTGCCAGCCTGCTGCTGGGAGCTGCCTACGAGCTGTCCAGGGGAATTGCCAGGCTTCCGGCCAGCCAGGTCTATGTGCCAACCATGAATTATGGGTTTTGGCTGCTGTATTACGGAGTACTGGGGCTGTATATTGCGCCCTCCGAAAAACGGCAAAAGCTTTTTGGGATGTTTAAGGAACGTATCCGAAAGCCTGGAAAAAGGAAAGGTATAATCGCAGGGCTGGTAATGCTGCTTGTGATTGGCGGGATAGTTTATGATCGTTATCCAAGGGAGCTGCAGGTTCATTTCATTGATACCTTAATACCTAGTTTGATACAAAGAAAATCCCCTCAGAGTCGCTATAGTGGAGCTGAGGGGATTTTTTAGTTGGGGGTGGAGTCTTATCAGACGTAAGCCCCCCCTATTGGTAATAGCAGGTGCATACTAAAGTAACGATAATATTAGATTACCAGTGAGTGATTATATCCATGTTAGAGTGTGTGAAAGTTTTTCTGTAAATGAGATATCCTAAGATAATTACGAGCTGAATTGTGGTTAAATATCCATTGTTCAGCTCGCTTTGACTATATATAATTCCGTGAATTTCGTCAAGAGTTATGTTAGAATGAATGCATATTATATTTCAACATAAACGAATAAAGGGTAAAAATCTATGAAAGAAGAATGCATTATCTGCAAGGCTCCGTTGGAATATCTTGAAAGAGACGAAATGATGGAGTGTGCCTTGTGTCACAAGAAAGAATTAAGCAAGACCAGATGCGTCAATGGCCATTATGTGTGTAATGAATGCCATATGAAGGGATTGGATGCTGTTATTGGCATATGCCTTAGTGAAGAGAGCAAAAATCCAGTAGAGATTATAAGAAGAATGATGGCGGAGCCCTTTTGCCATATGCACGGGCCTGAGCATCATGTAATGGTTGGCGCGGCATTATTGACGGCATATCGTAACGCAGGCGGGGATGTTGATCTATCGGATGCCTTGACGGAGATGATGAAAAGAGGACAGAGCGTCCCTGGTGGTGTATGTGGATTCTGGGGTGCCTGCGGAGCTGGCCTTAGTACCGGAATGTTCATTTCGATCATTTCAAAGGCTACTCCTCTTGCCGGCAAGCCTTGGGGACTGTCCAACAAGATGACATCAAAGTCGCTTGATTCCATTGGAAGCATAGATGGCCCGAGATGTTGCAAAAGAGATTCGTATTTAGCCATTCTGACGGCTATTGATTTTGTTAAAGGAAACTTTGGTATTGAAATGGAAAGACCTGAGATTAAGTGTATCCATTACGAACAGAACAACCAATGCATCGGAAGCAGATGTCCGTTCAGATGATTAGAATGATGTAAATGTTTTGAATTCCGGGATATATGACTAAGACAAATCGGAATTTGATAATAGAGGTATTGGTATGAAAGTATTTATTGTATATTGTCATCCTTCAAAAGATAGTTTTACGAATGATATATATAAATCTTTTGAACGAGGTTTAAGAGATGCTGGTCATGAGATTATTATATCTGATTTATATGATATGAATTTTAAAACGGATATAAGTGAAGAAGAATATTTACGAGAAACCTATTACAGAGCTGATGGAATAAAATCAAAAGATGTCTTGATTGAACAGGAAAAAATACAGAACAGTGATGCAATTGTGTTTATATATCCTGTATTTTGGACAGAAGCACCCGCAAAGCTTGTGGGTTGGTTTGATCGGATTTGGACAACAGGATTTGCTTATAAGCCAGATCCTACTATGAAGGTTCTTGAAAAAGCATTATTTATAGTTTGTGCAGGAAAATCAATGGAATCTCTCATTGAAACAGGGGAAAAGAGTGCTATGGAAACAGTAATGTTGGGAGATAGAATTCGTAATAGAGCAAAAGAGAAAGAAATGGTTATTTTTGATAGTATGACGCATTGGAATGAAGAAGCACGAAGTGAGAATATTGCTCGACATCTTTCCAAGGCGTATGAAATGGGTATAAAATTTTGAGACACTCAAAACTTCAAGTTTGTCAGGATGGTGAATTGCTCCCGTTTTTATCCAATATAACCCTCCAAAAATGGAGGGTCGTTCAACCTTCCTGAGAAATGTTCTTGAAAGATGGGAAATATGGCGTTTGTAGAGATGATGGCACTTCTATGAAGGAAGAATAGGTGAAGATTCACCAGATTCTGAGATAATAAGATAAGAGATATGGTTAGACGATTAGAGAGAAACGAATTGAATAATGCGCTTCCATTGATTTGGAACGTGTTCTGTGAATATGAAGCAGTCAACTATCCCAAATCCGGAGAGCAGGCATTCTGGAATGCGATACATTCCGAAGAGTATCTCGATATGTTGACTGCTTATGGCGCATTTGACGGGGGCAGGCTGATCGGAATCATTGCGACCAGAAATGCAGGGAGTCACATTGCGCTGTTCTTCGTTGACGGGAAGCATCACAGGCAGGGCATTGGCCGAAGTCTTTGGAATAAGGTTCTTGCTGAAACAGAAGCAGATGTGATTACGGTCAATTCATCTTTATTCGCACAGGAAATCTATCGAAGCCTTGGATTCATAGAGACAGATGACGTTCAAACCGAGGACGGTATCAAGTATGTACCAATGTGTTATAAAAGATAAATTCCAGGTTGTCGTGCCGATGTGTTAGCGCGTTATCTCGGAAGATAATCGCACTAAGGCTCTCTGGCTCTGTCCATAAGAACAG
Organism: Anaerovibrio sp. JC8; assembly: GCF_002100115.1. Taxonomy (GTDB): domain Bacteria; phylum Bacillota; class Negativicutes; order Selenomonadales; family Selenomonadaceae; genus Anaerovibrio. The sequence goes on from NZ_ANBM01000009.1 coordinate 83,248, forward strand.
AGTCAGAGAGATTTTTTATTATTCAGGAAGTCTTCCTTCATACATGATTTGAAGTTCACCATAGACCTTACCCCAGTTTCGGATCGGCATGGTCCATTTTTTTGTGGCTTCAAATGTTGAAAGGTATAGCGCTTTTAAAAGGGCCTGATCACTTGGAAATACACTCCGCTGACGGTTGAGCTTACGGTATGTAGCATTCAGGGATTCAATGCTGTTTGTAGTATAAATCAGAGTTCTCACATCGGCTGAGAATGAGATGCCCAAGATGATATATGCAGACAGTTTTCTGATGATACCATTATCCCTTACGGAATAGTGGATGGCATCAATGAAAATGGGATAAGGGAGAAGATGCCTGGATACATGACAAATTTAGGAAATAAAGAGGACAGCGCCAAGCGTTATATTAGTACCAATAAAGCCCACTTATCGGAAGGTATAAAAATTCATCCCCCGGAAACAGCATCACTGCTGCTTTCGGGGGATTTGGCATTTTTAGGGAAATTTTGGAATTAGGAGGTGGGGTGAATAGGGTATACAGAAAAATGAGATAATATGTTCTTTTTGATGGGTATAAAAAATGCCATAATTGTATTGCGTTATATGTTAATAATAGTATACTAAAATAGAAATAAAGAATAACATATATTCATATATAAAGTCAGACTGTATCGGGGGAATTTTTGTGGCTAGAGCAGCTAAACCAAAAAAAGTAGTTAGCATGGAGGAAGCACTGTGGAAATCGGCTGATAAACTAAGGGGCTCAGTTGAACCAGCTGAATATAAGCATGTTGTTTTGAGTCTTATATTTTTAAAGTATGCCAGTGACCGTTTTGAAGAGCAACGTTCCAAAATTATCGCTGATGGTAGAGAGAAATTCATTGAAGTAAAGGCATTTTACACGAAAGATAATGTTTTTTATTTGACCCCAGAATCTCGTTGGTCATATATTATGGAAAATGCCAAGCAGGACAACATAGCTCTGCTAATTGATACTGCATTATCCACCATAGAAAAAAATAATGAGCAGTTGCGAGGAGCATTGCCGGACAATTACTATTCACGTTTGAATTTGGATACTACCAAACTGGCATCTCTTCTGGATGTCATTGATAGTATAGAAATGACTGCAGATAAAGAACAGGATATCATCGGTAGAGTATATGAATATTTTCTAAGTAAGTTTGCTCTTAAAGAAGGCAAAGGTAAGGGAGAATTCTACACCCCAAAAAGCATAGTAAATCTTATAGCTGAAATGTTGGAGCCTTATTCCGGTATTTTATATGACCCTTGTTGTGGATCTGGTGGTATGTTTGTTCAGTCCATAAAATTCGTAGAGGCGCATTCGGGAAATCAGAAAAATGTATCCGTATACGGCCAGGAGCTTACCGGAACAACTTATAAGCTTGCTAAAATGAATCTGGCTATCCGAGGGATTTCTGCAAATTTGGGAGAGCAGGCGGCAGATACCTTTATGAATGACCAGCACAAAGATTTAAAAGCAGACTTTATAATGGCCAATCCACCATTTAATCAGAAGGATTGGCGGGCTGCTGATGAACTCACAGATGACCCTAGATGGGAAGGATATGATGTCCCATCAACGGGAAATGCAAATTATGGCTGGATATTAAATATTGTCTCTAAACTGTCGGAGAATGGTACCGCGGGTTTTTTGCTTGCCAATGGTGCGCTTTCAGATAGTGGAACAGAGTATTCTATCCGTAAGCGTTTGATTGAGAATAATATCGTGGAGGCAATACTTATTTTGCCTAGAAACTTGTTTTATACCACAGATATTAGCGTTACTCTATGGGTATTGAATAAGAATAAGAAGGCCAGAACTGTACAGAAGAATGATAAGACTGTGCATTATAGAAATCGTGAGCGTGAAATACTCTTTATGGATTTGCGCCAGATGGGCAGTCCATATGAGAAGAAGTATATAGAACTTACTCCAGAGGATAGACAAAAGGTTACGGATGTATTCCATGCTTGGCAGCAAGAGGGATATGAGGAGACCTATGAAAATATCCCTGAGTTTTGCTATAGTGCTTCTTTTGATGAAATAGCTGAAAAGGATTACACTCTTGTGCCAAGTCGCTATATAGAGTTCGTAAACCGGGATGAAACCATCGATTTCGATACAAAGATGAAATCATTGCAGAGCGAATTACAAGAGCTGCTGAAGCAGGAAGAAGAATCCAAGGCAGATTTACTGGGTGTATTTAAGGAATTGGGTTATGAAATCAAATTATAAAACAATTGATGAATTGGTTGAGCGTGTAGACGAGCGTAATTCTAGTGGATTTGCTCGCTTGCTTGGTGTAAGTATTAATAAGTGCTTTATCCCATCAGTGGCGAATACTATAGGGACCGATTTATCAAAATACAAGGTTATTAAAAAAAATGAATTTGCTGCAAGTTTAATGCAGGTGAGTCGTGATGAAAGAATACCTATAGCTTGTCTGACTGAATATGATGAGGCAATAATGTCTCCGGCATACTCAATTTTTAGAGTCAAGGATACAAAAGAGATTTTGCCAGATTACCTCAATATGTGGTTTAAAAGATCAGAGTTTGATAGAGAGTGTTCTTTTATTGCTGTTGGTGGTGTGCGTGGCAGTATGCCATGGGAGGAATTTGCAAGAATAAAGGTTTTAGTACCAGAAATAGATGAGCAGAAACGTTTGGTTCGTAATTATAAAGTAATCTCTGATAGAATTGCACTAAAACAAAAGATAAATGATAATTTAG
>NZ_ANBM01000010.1 GCF_002100115.1 Anaerovibrio sp. JC8
TTGTACTGATGGCTTGAACATGGGTACCAGTACAAGCTTTTATACTAAATTATTAACTACCAATGCATCAGCCAGGGCTGCAAACTCTTTTAGAGTGAAGGTCTCACCACGGCGGCCGCTGTCGATACCGCTCTTGGCGAAGGCTGCCTCAATGGCTTCCTTGGTGAAGCCTGCCCCCTTCATGGCATTGGCAATGGTCTTGCGGCGCTGGCCGAAGGCCGCCTTTACCACCTTGAAGAACATCTTCTCGTCCTTTACCTCCACCGCCGGCTTCTCCCGCACGTCGCAGACGATAACCACGGAATCCACCTCCGGAGCCGGAATAAAGGACCGCGGTGGTACATCAAAGGCAATATGTGGCTTGGTGTAATACTGCACTGCCACGGACAAAGCACCATATGTCTTGCTGCCCGGCTTGGCAATCATGCGCAGGGCCACTTCCTTCTGAACCATGGTAACCAAAATGCTGATAGGCAAATGCTTCTCCAAAAGCTCCATAAGAATAGGAGTGGTAATGTAATATGGCAGGTTGGCTGCCACCTTAAATGGGCCCTCCCCCATTATTTCCGGAATGTTGACCTTCAAAATATCCCCCGGCACAATGCGGACATTATCATATCCCGCCAAGGTTTCTGCCAGTACCGCCGGCAGCTTCTTGTCCAGCTCTACTGCTGTAACATCCGCCCCGGACTCCGCCAGCCCCTGGGTCAAGGTACCAATACCAGGACCGATTTCCAAAATCTTGTCCCCCGGCTTGGCACCGGCAGCATCCACAATGCCCCGGACAATATTGGCATCCACCAGAAAATTCTGGCCCAACCGCTTGCTGGCCCGAAGATTAAAGGCCTTCATAATATGGCGGGTAACGCTGGGAGTAGCAATGTTGGTTTTCAAGCCATTGAGATTCAGCTTTTTTTCCTTGTGAATCTCGCTATTCATGTCTTTATCTAAATCCAAGCTCATTATTTATCTCCCTCCTCAGCCAGGGCAGCTTCAAATTCTTCCCTGGTGACGCCATAATGATTCAATCGTTTTAAAAAGGTCTTGGCATTGGCATAACCGATGCCCAGACGGGCACCCATTCTGGCCCGCCGTTCACTGGCACCGTCACCGCCGCTGATGCCGGCCTTTATAAGATCTGCCCCGTTAAACTCGTTGCTGGGCTCCCAGTTCAGGGTCCGGACCTTTTCCAGGGCCTTGCGTATGGCCTCCGGGGAGGCCTGCTCAATACCAATGTCATTGTTGGCGGTAGCATCCTCCACAGGCACAAAGGCGTGCTTGGCGTTAGGACAGCGGCGGGTAACGTAGGTACGGATCCGCTCCCCCGCACTGTCAGGGTCTGTCAGGATAATGATGCCCCGCTTTTTATATGCTTTTTCTATGGAGTCAAGGCAGGCAGGCTTCAGATTAAAGCCCTCAGTGATGATGCAGTCGGCCTCAACTGCTTTGTTGATGGCCACCACATCCATCTTGCCTTCGACTACTAATACTTCTTTTATCATATTTTCCCTTCGTTAAACTAACATATTGTATCTTGCGTTATAGGCAGTGGGCTGGTGGATTGAACATTTAGTCACGGTACGTTAAGAAACTTTTTATTGCTATTCCTTGATTATAGTGTAAAAAATCATCTGTCTGAGCGCCCCATTCAAATGGGAAGCGAGTTATGATTTTTTACGCTATATAACAGCAAGAAAAAGTTTTAGTGCCGTGACGGCGTGAAAGCCACAGTCCACTGCCTATAGATAACTCTTTACTGCATTATATACATCTGTGTGAATGGCCTCAATACTGCGTGGCTCCCCATTTTCACTGCACACGACCTTCTTCCAGCCGTATTTGTCTGCCACCCAGTTGTATGCCTCGTGGCAGCGGTGAAGATATGCGGAGTCCTTTTCGTGAATGTCCTTTTTGCGGTCGGCATTCTGGGCTGCCCGTTCACTTATGAGGCGGTCGCTTACTGCCGGATCCATGTCCAGATATACCACCACGTCCGGCACTGGCAGCTTCAGCTTGCCAAATTCAAAGTCCCACAGCCAGGTGAGAAATTCCTCCCGCTCTGCAGGGTCCTGGAGCTTAACCGCCTGATGCACCATATTGGAAGTGGTGTAGCGGTCCGCCAGAATAATGGTTCCTTCCTCATAGGCCTGCTTCCAGTTCAAATGATAGGAGGCATAGCGGTCCACAGCGAAAAAGGTGGAAGCACCATAGGCATCCACATCATCGGCATGCTGACCAAACTCCCCGCCCAGATACATTTTCACCAAAGCAGAGGAATCGGACTTGTAATCCGGATATTCCACCTTCATTACCTTGTAGCCATCCTTTGCCAGATGCTCCATAAGGGCCCTGGTCTGGGTGGCCTTGCCGGAGCCGTCCCCGGCCTCTATTGTAATCAGTTTTCCCTTTGCCATTATTCCTTCACCACTTCTATGTATTTCAGGGTGCTGTCTGAGGGTCCTACCACCCGCATGCCAGCAGCCCGCTGTTTCTGTATTGCTTCAATCAGCTCCGCCCGAATGACCTCTCCCGGGCACAACACCGGCACCCCCGGAGGATAAAAGGCCACTGTCTCCGCCGCCACACAACCCACTGCATCACATAACCTTATTTTTTCCCGTGACGCATAAAAGGCCTCTCTTGGACTCACCGCCACCTCATTGGTGGTAAATAAATCCCTTGGCACGACAGCGCTTTCCATAGCTTCCCCGCCATGGTCCTCAGCCAGCAGCTTCAGTACCTCCAGCAAACGCCGGGCAGTTTCCTCCGTATCAGCCATGGAAATAATAAACAATAAATTATTGTTATCCGACAGCTCACACTGAACCTTGTATTGGTGGCGAAGAATAAGCTCCGCCTCGGGACCGGGCAGACCGATTCCCGTCAAATTCACCGTGATACGGGTCCTGTCCAGCCACTTTGTGGTGGTATTATCAAGAATTTCTTCCCCCACACAGTAAAGTCCTTCTATTTTATTAATTTCCCGCCGCAACCACTCTGACAGCTGCACCGCCCGTTCCAGACGGTTCCTGCCCTCAGTGGCCATCTGCAGCCGGGCAATATCCAGTGAAGCCAGCAACAGCTGGTTGGGACTGGTTGACTGCAGCAAAGCAGCCGCTTCACGTATACGAGCCCCGGATACCCTATCACTGCCAATATGCAGCATGGAGGTCTGGGTCATGCTCCCCAGCACCTTGTGGGTACTCTGGGCCACCACATCTGCCCCCAAATCCAGGGCCTGCCGCGGCATTACCTCCAAAGATTCAGCAAATTTCAAATGGGCCCCGTGGGCCTCGTCCACCAAAAGCAGCATATTATGGTCATGGAGAATGGTGGCAATGGCCTCCAAATCCCCGGCCATTCCATAATATGTAGGGTATACTGCAATCAATGCCCTGGCCTCGGGATGGGCCTGCACTGCTGCTGCCACAGTATCAGCTGTCAACACTCCGGCGATACCCAAAGCTTCAATTATTTCCGGCTCAATATATATAGGCACTGCCCCCGCCAGGATGATGCCCCCGATAATGGAGCGGTGGGCATTGCGGGGTACCAGCACCCTGTCCCCGGGACTCAATGTGCCCATTATCATGGCGTGAATGGCCCCAGTGGTACCATTTATCATAAAGAGGGTATCCTTGGCTCCCCACAGCCGGGCCGCCAGAGCTTCCGCCTCTTTAATGCACCCCGACGGGTCGTGCAGGTCATCCAGCTCCTCCATGAGAGAAACCTCCTGCCGCAGGCCCTCCTCAGTAATTAGCCGCTTCAGGCGGTCATGGGCACCCAGGCCCTGCTTGTGCCCCGGGGTATGAAAAGCAAGGGCGCCGTCCCTGGCATATTTGTCCATTGCTTCAGAAATCGGCGCCTCATTTTGATTAATTTGCAAATTATTACTGTTGGTATCCTTATACATACATCATAAGTCCTGCATTTTTATCTTGGCTGAGGATATGGCATCTTTATATTCACCCTGGTGCCCTTCCCCGGCTCAGAGCTGATGGAAATATTGGCACCTATAATACGTGCCCGCTCCTCCATGCCAATAACGCCAAAATGGCCATCTCCCGATGGATTGCGGCGTTCCTCCGCCAGTTCATCCACATCAAAGCCCTTGCCCTGGTCGGAAACCATAATAGCCAAATGGTCTGCGGTAAACAGCATACGCACAACAGCACTGTCCGTTCCCGCATGACGGTGGACATTGTTCAGGGCCTCCTGCACCATACGGAAAATGGTAACCTCCACATGGTTATCAAATTTATATTCCTTGCCATCAATCTGCAAATCTGCGTTGAGAACCTCCCGCTCAGCCAATTTTTTGGTAAGCTGGCGCAAAGCCGGAATAAGCCCAAGATCATCCAGGGTCATTGGGCGCATATCAAAGATAATCTGACGTACATCCGCCAGACATGTACGAATCTGCCGACGCAGCTCCTGCAAATTGGCCTTGGCTTCATTTGGTCGGGTATCCACAAGGCGCTCCACCACGGAAGCCTGATAAATCAGGTTTACCATTTCCTGGGCTGGACCATCATGTATTTCACGGGAAACTCTAAGACGCTCATTTTCCTGTGCCTTGATAATCTGCATTCCCAGAAATTTGTTCTTGGACACTATCTCCATCTGGGTTACCACATCACTGAGCTGTGAGGTAAGGTAGCCAATTACAGAACCCAGCTTGGTAGCCAGGGTCTCTGCCATGTGCAGTGTCTTCTCCATGCTGTAAAGCCGCAGCTCCAGACGGTCACGCTGACGACGGGTCTGATACTCCTTCTCCTTGGCAATGGCCAGCTTTACCTGTACGGTCTTTACGGCCTCATAGCTTGCCCGGATACGGTCCTCGGAATAATTGGAAAAGTTGCCGCTGACCTGTACCAGCTTCTGCTTTTCCTTTTGTTCCAGCCGAACCAGATCGTCCACTTCGTCCTGCAGCTTGCGGGTCTGCTCCTTCAGCTCCTTGAGCATAGTCCTGGTGGACTCCACATCCTCCTTGGTATTTTCGTATATCTGGAAAATCTGGCCTTTACTGCCTTCCATGGATTCTATACTCTGCTTAAAAGCATCACGAAGCAGGCGTTCACCCTGACCATCATCCATATCCATATTAGATAAATCGATGTTCACGTTAAAAAACCTCCCACCTGTCCTTAGTGTAATTTTAACGTAAACCCCCTATCAATGCAAAGTATTTTTCGTGGTGCCCTGCATATTCTTTCCTTTATGACTTGCATTTAATGAAGAATACTATTAAAATCTTATATGGTTATGTCTATTTTTATCACAAGGAGAGTTCGTATTATATGGGTATATTTGACAGATTTTTACCAAAGAAAAAGCCGGTTGAAATAAAGAATAATATTCCACAGGAAAAAGAAAGCATCAGAAGATCCTTCGGCGTTTATTGCAACAAGAACCACAGCACCAAGGGCGACAAGCTGTGTCCAAAGTGTACCGCACTTTTGGCCACTGTTATGACAAAAATGAACCGTTGTCCTTACGGCATCACCAAGCCAATCTGTGACCGTTGCGAAATTCAGTGCTTCGGCGACAAGAACAACAAGATGTTCAACGAAATTATGAGTGCTTCCAGCACTGGCATGATGTTCAAGCATCCTATCATGTCCTTCAAGCACAAGATGGCCAGCATGAGCGTTGACTATTCCAAGAGCAAGCAGGAAAAGAACGAGCAGGAAAAGGCCAAGGCGAAGGCAAAGAACGCTGCTGAAAAGGCCAAGGCCCGTGAGGAAGCAAAGAAGAAAAAGCAGGAAGAAAAGTAATTTCTTCCATAAAGACATTAAAAAAAATACTCCTGACCAGATGGTCGGGAGTATTTTTATTTCCGAAACTAATTATTTGTAGTTGGTAGGCAGAACCTGGAAATGAGCCTTTGGATGAGCACAAACAGGGCACTCCTCAGGAGCAGCCTCGCCAGTGCATACATAGCCGCAGTTGGAGCACTGCCAGATAACCTTTTCGTTCTTCTTGAATACCTTATCCTGCTCTACGTTCAGCAGCAGAATCTTGTAGCGCTCCTCATGCTCCTTCTCAATGGCTGCTACTGCCTCAAAGAGAGCTGCAATCTTGTCGAAACCTTCTTCACGGGCAACCTTGGCGAACTCTGGATACATGGAAGTCCACTCCTCATTTTCACCAGCTGCAGCTGCCTTGAGGTTCTCAGCTGTGGAGCCAATCTTGCCACCGTTTACCAGCTTGAACCAGATCTTGGCATGCTCCTTCTCGTTCTTGGATGTCTCGGTGAAGATATTCTGAATCTGCACAAATCCATCTTTCTTAGCCTGGGATGCAAAGTACTGATACTTGGTATGAGCCTGGGACTCACCGGCAAATGCCGCCCACAAATTCTGCTCAGTCTTACTACCTTTTAATTCCATGAAAAAACCTCCTTATAATATATATACACACAACGGATACCCATTTTTTCGCAACGGATAATAATTATCCGTTAGATTTAGTATACCACTTTTTAAGGAGTTGTCAACACTTACATATTTTTTACCGGAACAGGGCCACGACTCAAAGCAATGGCGCCAGTTCTGGCTATCTCGATAATCTCGAATTCCTCCAGCATTTCGCAGATGGCATTAATTTTACTCTGGGAGCCGGTGAGCTCAATAACCACATTCTCAGGACTGACATCCACGATTTTTCCCCGGAAAATATCCACAATATTGCGGATATCTGCCAGGGAGCTCTTGGTGGCCCGAACCTTCAACAGGATCAGCTCCCGCACAATGGAATCCACCAAGCCCAGATTAACAATCTTTATAACATCAATGAGCTTGCTCAGCTGGTTTACCACCTGCTCCAGCTCCCGGTCATCCTCCACGGACACCTCAATATTAATACGGGTAACATCCTCATCCTCGGTATAACCGGCGGAAATACTTTCAATATTAAATGCACGACGGCTGATAAGACCCGATACATGGGTCAATACGCCAGGCTTGTTGTCTACCAATACGGCCAATATATACTTTTTCATGCTTCGGCACCTCCCAAAACCATGTTGTCCAGCTGCGCTCCGGGAGCTACCATTGGCAATACGTCCTCGTTGGCCGGCAGCATAACATCAATGAGCATTGGCCCATCCACTGCCAGAGCCTTTTCCAAGGACTGTCGCAGCTCCGCCGGCTTTTCAATACGGCAGGCCTGCATACCCATTGATTCAGCCAATTTTACATAATCTGTCTTGCCCCCCAGCAGGGTCTGGGAATAACGCTTGCCGTAGAACATGCGCTGCCACTGGGTAACCATGCCCAACACCCGGTTGTGGAGCAGAACCACCTTTACATCAATATCATTGTCAGCTGCAGTGGACATCTCCTGACAGTTCATCATGACAGAGCCATCACCTGTAAAGAGTACCACCTTTTTGCCAGGACATCCCAGCTTGGCCCCAAGGGCTGCCGGAAGGCCATAGCCCATGGTTCCCAATCCTCCAGAGGTAATGAACTGGCGTGGATTGCGGCTGTTGAAGAACTGGGCCGCCCACATCTGATGCTGGCCCACATCCGTAACCACAATGGTATTTTCATCCACCAGCTCACTGACCGTATCAATAAGCTGCTGTGGCATAATAAACTGGTCATTGGTTTCGTAGCTGAATGGACACTCCCTGTCCATATCCACCACCTGCTGGTGCCACTTGCCAAAGCGGTTCAGATAATCCTCATTGGATTCACGGAGCTGCTCCCTGAAAATTGGCAGAGACCAGCGAAGATCACCAAGTACTGGATAATGGGAGAAAACATTCTTGTTGATTTCCGCCTTATCCACCTCAAAATGAACAATTTTCGCCTTAGGAGCAAAGGCATCCAGCTTGCCGGTTACCCGGTCATCAAAGCGGACGCCGATACCGATAAGCAAATCACTTTTCTGGACTGCCATATTGGCCGCGTAGGAGCCGTGCATGCCCACCATGCCCACAAAGCCATCCTGCTTGGCCGGAATGCAGCCAAGGCCCATAAGGGAGCTGACCACCGGAATGCCGGTATGGTCCACAATATCCCGCATAACCTCTGTCTGGTCAGACAGGGTAACACCGCCGCCAATGAAAAATACAGGACGCTTGGCCTCCTTCAAGGCCTCCACCACATCGGAAATCTGGCTGTCGTCCCCTGTAAAATCCCCCTTGTAGCCACGGAGCTTCACCTTCTGGGGATAATCATAATCTACCATGGTGGTAAATACATCCTTGGCAATATCAATAACCACCGGTCCAGGACGGCCGGTGCGGGCAATAAAGAAAGCTTCCTTAATGATTCTTGGCAGCTCCGAGGCCTTCTTTACCAGATAATTATGCTTGGTTATAGGGGTAGTGATGCCCACAATATCCGCTTCCTGAAAGGAGTCCTTGCCTATAAGGGGATTGGTAACCTGTCCCGTAAAGCACACCAATGGTACGGAATCCATATTGGCTGTGGCAATGCCGGTAATAAGATTGGTGGCACCAGGGCCAGAGGTGGCAAATACCACACCCACCTTGCCGGTGGCCCGGGCATAGCCATCTGCAGCGTGAACGGCCCCCTGCTCATGGCGGGTCAAAATATGGGGGAACCTGGCCTGATATACGGCGTCATACAAATCCAACACTGCACCGCCCGGATAACCAAAGACCAAATCTACATTTTCTCTTTTCAGGCTTTCCAATATAGCCTGCGCACCATTCATCTGCAAGAAAGACTCCCCCTTATATGTGAATTGGGCTGTAAAGTTGCAATTTAAAAACTGTAAATCACAATTCATGAGCCACGGACATATATAATAACATTGTCCACTGAGTACATATTATACAATAACATCTGTACACTTATCAACAATTTGTTGATAAATTGTGTATACTTTTTAAGAATTATTAACATTGTTATTGGCTATGAACACACAAAAAGAGGCATTTTACCACCTTACAGGCGTTAAAATGCCTCTTGTATATAAATATTCCCTTCAGATTACAGCTTAAACTTCATGGTAGTATCCTGGAGATTCTGTGCGTAATCAGCCAATGTACGGCTTGCAGAGGCAATCTCATCAATTCCGGCAGACTGTTGTTCTGTCGCCGCGGACACTGCCTGGGATTCTCTGGATACATTGTCAGCCTGCTTGGTAACATTGCCAATATTCTTAACCAGCTCATCAATAGGCCCCATAAGGCTCTTAACGGTATCGTTGATGCCGGAGGAGGTTTCACTTACATGATTTACCCTCTCCAAAATCTGGTTAAAGGCGTCTCCCGTAGTGGCCAGATTTGCCTTGCCAGACTCAGCCGCCCTGGCACCCTTTTCCATGGAAGCCACCGCATCATCGGTTTCCCTCTGAATGTTGGCAATAAGGTCACTGATCTGCTGGGCTGCACTCTGGGATTCCTCAGCCAGCTTCCTTACTTCCTCTGCTACAACGGCAAAGCCACGGCCCTGCTCACCGGCCCGGGCTGCCTCAATGGCGGCATTCAGTGCCAGCAGATTTGTCTGTCCGGCAATACCGGAAATAACTGACACAATCTGTCCAATTTCCTTGGAGCGCTCTCCCAGACGGGCCACCCGCTGGGTGGATTCCAGAACAATATCCGTTACGCCATTCATTTCACTGATGGTGGCCGATGCCAGCCTGTTACCATCATTGGCCTTTTCAACAGCTTCGCTTACAGACTGTCTGGCCTCTTCCACGGCTGCAGTTACGTTCTCCATCTCAGCCAAAAGATTTCTGGCCTTTTCATCAGCCTCATTCAGCTCCCGGGTCTGCTGCTCGGAGGACTCTGCCATATCCCCCACAGACTGGGCCACGCTCTGAGTGGCATCCGCCGACTGATGGGCACTGGCCGTCAGCTCCTCGGAGGAAGAGGCAACCTTTATGGCGGTCTGCTGAATATTCTGGCACATGCTGCGTACATTATCTATCATATGGTTGAACTGTACACCGATAGTGGCAAATTCATCTCCACCATTAACATTCACCTTGGTACGAAGGTCTCCTCCTGCCACCATGGTAGAAATCCTTACCAGCTCCTCGGCAGAGGATTTTATGTTTCTGTTGAGAAGAATCATAACGCCGATACAGAAGAGGGCAGCCACCAGAGTAAGGGCCAGGGACATTACAGTTACGGCACTGTATACCGCCTCAGCCTCATCTATGGCATCCTGGGTTCCCTTATCACAGAGTTCTATATCTGCCTTTACCGCATCATGGGCCTCATTAAAGGCCGCATCTGCCTCATCCAGCAATCCCTTCATGTCAGGAGCTGCTTCAGCGGCGGCAGCCTCCCGCGCCCGCAGGGCCTTGTCAAGCTTGCCTACTGTGGTCAGATAGGCTTCCCAAAGCTCTTTTTCTTCCCTTACAGTGTCCAGGTCCCCCTGACGTTCCTCCTCAGTATCGTATTCAGAATTCATAATCAGGGCTTCGTACTCTTTCAGGTCCTCATTTACCTCATCTCTGGCATTGTCAAAGCCACTTCGCAGTGCACTGACCTCATTGGCATTGTCTGCGGAAGAAATAAGCCCCACATAGCCATGGGCCTTTTCCATGTGATTGCTCATGTTGGAAACCAGCAGAGCCGTACTCATCCAGTCTGCAACATTCTGGGCCTCGTTATTTTGTTTTTTTGCAGAATTGTAGCTGTACAGACCCAGGCTCACAATTATAATCAGCAGTATGCCAAATACCACCATTAATTTTTGAGTAAGGCTAAGATTTCGCATTATCCCTTCACCCCTTTATTTTACTTTCATTAATAAAGATATTTTTAGCTTTTAGTTAGAATTCGTTATAAGATAGAAAAACCCTTTTTTTCAGAAACATATTTTATGATAAAAATAGTATTAAAAATTATGGACATGGGCCATTTCATTAATATATGATGAAACTAACAACGATAAAAATGTTTATCAATAATCGCTTGCTAAAATGCTGTTCACTGAGGGTACATATATGTATAAGAGTCATTATTTAAAATTCACACTATTCTTCTGCATAGCACTGGTACTGCTGCTGAACACCTCCTCCCTTCAGGCTGAGGATTTTCAGGGACGGCAGGGACCAGTACGGGTAGGAGTACTGGAAATAAATAAGGATACCAACCCACAGAGCCGGGAGCTGCTGGAGGGATATATACGGTCATATCTCAGGGAACTGTCCAAGCGCACCCATTTTGGATATGAATATATCTCCGTGGCTCCTTCGGAAGGGAAAAAGATGCTGGAGAACGGCACCCTGGACCTTTTGGCACCGATTCAGGAAAATGTTTCCCTTACCCCATCCAGAATATACAGCAATGGCTATGCGGTATATGGCATGCTGAGTCTTTTTACAGCCCCCGGCAGCAAGCTGGATGTTATGGACGGCTCCACCATGAAGGGTGTGACCATCGGCTACGTAACAGCAGGTGACAACACCGGTTATATTAATCACTACGTACAGACCCATGGCTGGCAAAACATAAATTTTGTCACCTTTGCCGATGGCCGGCACATGATTGAGGCCCTGCACCGCGGCGAAATCCAGGCTGCCATGGATGATGGCTCCAACCTTATGGGAGATGAAACAGAGCTGGCCATCATCGCCATAGACACATGTCAGTTTATGGCACTGCCATCAAACCAGCAGCTTATAAATGAGCTTAACGATGCCATTCTTGACATAGAGCTGAAAAACCCTTCCTTCAGTACCCGCCTGGAGCAGGAATACATAGATCCGGCAATACACAATATTGCTGTCTATTCCGAAATAGAAGAAAACTATGTCAAAAATGCCCCTCCAATAAGGATTGTCCTGCCAGGAAAATTTTCTCCGTTCATTGGGAAGCGGACGGGAATTTTCAATGGACTTATTGAAATAATGGGACAGGACAGCGGACTGACCTTCCAGATAATCCTGGCCGACAACTATCGGGAAGCAAGGACAATGCTGGAAAAGGGCGAGGCTGATATTATGCCGTGTGTTTACTACGGCGACAATTACCATAATCCCATGAATTTTACCAATAATTTCATGACCATTGAATACTCAGCCATAACCCATGCAGACGGTTCTTTTGCCGAGCGCCCCATAAACATTGTTCTGCCGGCAAACATCCCCGGTCTTGAAGAATACGTCAAAAAGCTGCACCCCGACTGGGATATAACCACCATGAACACTGTGGATGATTGTCTGGAGGCTGTTGAACGGCAGCGGTTCGATATCGCTTTGGTGCCAAATCTGTATCTGACACAGCACAACAGTCTCATTACCCGACCTCATCTGAAAATCAATGATAAGTACAGCTGCCGTATTTCACTTAGCCTCATGGTGTCCGAAGCCAGTCCGGAGATGCTGGTACGAGTACTGAATACGGCCATCCAGAGACTTTCTCCAGATGTTATTAACCGTACCATAGAGAAGAACAGCAGCCCCGTCATCAATTTTGGGTATCTGCTGCAGGAATATCCCATTCCGCTGGGCATTGGCATATTGGCAGTCCTGCTGACCGTTTTGGGTATTGGCTTTGTTCTCCACAACAGCAGGCAGACCAAAAAACGTAACATTTTGCTGAGTGAAAAGAATGACGAGCTGGAACGGGCCCTTAACGAGGTAAAGGCCCTGACCAAGGACAGGGATGCCTATAAGCAGGAAGCGGAAACTGACCAGCTGACAGGACTTCTTAACAAAAAGGGAATTGCCCTTCGCTGCAGTGAAATTCTCGCCAATCAAATAGAGGGTGAAGCCATCGCCCTTCTCATTATTGATCTGGACCACTTCAAGGAATTTAACGATACTTATGGACACCAGCAGGGTGATGAGCTGCTGATAACCTTTGCCAGATTATTAAAGAGCTGCTGTACCGACCTCAGCGCCGTAGGCCGGTTCGGCGGAGACGAATTTATGATGATGATCAAGCTGCCACAGGGGTCCACCGCGGAGGATATCCAAAAGCAGACCCAATGGCTCCTGACCTGCATAAAGGATATAAGGATTCAGGGCCATGCTGCCAACGTCACCGGCAGTATCGGCATAGCCATCACCAAGGAAATTGGCATAAGCTACGACTCCCTGTTCCGTCATGCGGACCGTGCCCTATACAAGGTCAAGGCTGCCGGACGTGACGGCTATCAGATTTACGAAAATTAAAAAATACATACAAAAAGAAGACTGCGGCATGGTGTCTCGAAACCACTCTAGCCGCAGTCCTCTTTTTATATTAAGCGCATTTACCTAATTTAATTGTCTATTATTACCCGTTGATTACATGAGGTAACGGAGATATACATAGGCAGTACTGATGATGATGGAAAGAATCATCAATGGGAATGCTATCTTCATAAAGCCGATGAAGGAAATCTGTCTGCCGTGCTGAGCTGCCATGGAAGCAACTACAACGTTGGCACTGGCACCAATCAGAGTACCGTTACCACCAAGGCAGGCACCCAAAGCCAGGGACCACCACATAGGCTCCAGATTGTTGAGGCCCATGGCACCCATGTCCTTAATAAGAGGAATCATGGTTGCTACAAATGGGATGTTATCAACGAAGGCAGAAGCGATAGCAGACATCCAGAGAATCAGGATAGCTGTACCCTCTACAGAACCGTGGGTAATCTTGATACCCTCCTCAGCCAGCCACTTGATAACGCCGGTTTCAACCAAACCGCCAACCAAAATAAACAGACCTGCGAAGAAGAAAATTGCAGTCCACTCAACCTTGCCAAGAACCTTTGCAATCATTTCCTCATCCCTTGTAAAGGTAATCAGCAGGAGAAGGCCAGCACCGGAAAGAGCTGCAGTTGCAGACTCAAGACCAAGGGCACTGTGGGCAACGAAAAGGCTCATGGTCAGGGCCAATACAGCCAGACACTTCTTCATAAGAGGCTTGTTGCTGATCTGCTTTCCAGCATTCAGCTTCATTACCTGCTCCTGAAGCTCAGGAGTAGTGTGGAGAGACTTTCCGTAAATCATCTCCAGCAGGAATACAGTTACAATGAAAATGATAATTGCTGGTAAAGTCAGATGGATAATGAAATCCAGGAAGCTCAGACCTACAGCAGAACCAATCATAATGTTTGGTGGGTCGCCTACCAGAGTTGCAGTACCACCAATGTTGGAAGCCAAAATCTGGGCAATCAGGAACGGCTTTACGTCTACCTTCAACTGGGCAGTGATACTGAAGGTTACAGGAACTGTCAGCAGAACTGTAGTCACATTATCCAAAAGTGCGGAACATACAGCCGTCAACAATGCCAGTGCTAAGAGCAGCTTCATAGGGTTAGCCTTAACCCGCTGGGCCGCCCAAATGGCCAGGAAGTTAAATAAGCCCGTTTCCGCCGTAATATTTACGATAGTCATCATACCAATGAGCAAGCCCAAGGTATTAAAATCTATGTGATGAATTGCCACCTCCTGGGACAAAATTCCACAGAGGATCATCAACATAGCGCCAACGATACCAACGATGGTACGATGGACTTTTTCTGAAATAATCAGTGCATATGCAGCTACAAATATCACCACTGCAATGGTTGTTGTATCCACAACACTACCTCCTCTAACCGAAAATATTTGTTTGACGATTTCTTAAATTACCATAACTTTACCATATAATCAATAATTTGTACATAGGGAATTACTATTGTTTTGAATTAAATTTGTATAATGAATAACTTTTTCCGTACTATTGAATTATATTTTAAAGAATTGTAACCTAAGACCTCTTAATCATACACCAATGAGGGGATAAATTGCAAGTAGCTTTTAATAGCTGGTACTAAAATATTTTTCTCCGGTTATATATATAATGTGCTATAGTTATAGGAAGAAGGGCATTCAGCCATAGTTTGGTATTTTTAATGTTGTAAGGAGACAACCCATGAATCACAAAGGCAACAAATATCTGCAGGGCCTGGGAGCCGCTGCCGTTTCCGGATTACTGCTTTTTTCTGCCCTGCCTCTTGCCGCTGCCAGCTCGGAGCTGACGGACAAGGGCTACCAGTTGGAGCATATGGTGGTATTCAGCCGCCACAACTTAAGAACCAGCATTGTACAGGAAGACTCCTCCGCTGCCTCCATGATAAACCACCCATTGCCAAAATGGAATGTTACCAGAGGTTATCTGACCCAGAAGGGCGGTATCAACGAAACCATTTTAGGTCAGTATTTTCACCTCTATCTGGTGGACGAGGGCTTTATGTCCGACTCCTGGCAGCCGGATGAGGGTGAAGTGGACTTTTATGCCAACTCCTTTCAGCGCACCATTGCCACGGCCCGATATTTTTCCACGGGACTGCTGCCGGATACCAACGTAACCATAAGGTATACCACGGA
Source organism: Anaerovibrio sp. JC8 (assembly GCF_002100115.1). Taxonomy (GTDB): domain Bacteria; phylum Bacillota; class Negativicutes; order Selenomonadales; family Selenomonadaceae; genus Anaerovibrio. The sequence continues at coordinate 15,304 of NZ_ANBM01000010.1, forward strand.
GGCAGGAGGCGATAAGGTCTTTTTCAAGCCTTTTGTTTTGGACACTACGAAGCTGTACAACTGGGGTATGGAATACCACAACCAAAACTTTGAAGCCTATAAGGGGGAGTTCGACAGAAATTATTACAGCTTTGCCAAGGCTACGGACTTCAAAAATTCCCCATACGCCAAAATGCATGGCATTGACCGGGTGGATACCGCCGACCTTAGTCTGAAAATGCTGGGGGATGATGAAAATATCGTCAGCTATGATGGTACTGCCAGAAATGCCTACCAGGCACTGGATGCCGTTATCATGAATTACTTTGAGGAACCGGATGACCATAAGGCAGACTGGGGCACCGGTCTTACTGCCCAGGACTGGAAAAATATAGGTGCCATAGGAACCAGGGGCATTGAAATGGTAGTGGGCAACCCCGCCGTGGCCCTGCGCCATTCCCATGACATTCTGGATATAATCCAGGACGATCTGGAAAATGACAGGCTGAAGTTCGCCTTTTTATGTGGCCACGACACCAACATTTTCACCATACTGACTGCCCTGGAGACGGAGGAATATACTCTGCCGGGAACCATATTGACCAAGGCACCTTTAGGCGTGAAGATTGTTTTTGAAAAGCGGAGAAATGCCCAGGGAGACCTGTTCATCAATCCATATCTGGCCTACGCCTCAGATAATCAGCTGCGTAATTCCAGACAGCTAAGTCTCCGATACCCGCCGATGATTTATCACCTAAGCTTCAGAGGACTTACCAAAAACGATGACGGACTGTATCGCTACGAGGATATAATGGACCATCTGAACAAAATCAGCCATAAATATGAAGAATATTGCCTGAAATAAGCTTCTGACCGGAAACACGGCAACTTAATTTACAAAGCAAAAAGCAGCGCCATTTAAATTGACGCTGCTTTTCATTTCCCTATTTTCATTTAAGCAATAAGTGTATCGTAGCTTCTGTCGGTCCTGGCGAATTTCACAGCTGCCTTGGCCAGCTCATCGGTGGAATCCACGAAAACACCCTCCAGACCGTACATGGCCACAGCAACCGGCACCTCGGTGCAGCCCAGAATAAAGGCCTCAGCCCCCTGTGCCTTCATCTCTGCCAGTAAATCCTTGATATCAGTGGTATCATAATCCTGATTGTTGGCCTTTACCCCATCATAAATCATATCATCAACGATATGCTGCCTATCTGCTGACGGGGAAATGCACTGAATGCCGTTGGCCTCCAAGGCCTTCTGATACAGCCCGGTACTGATGGTACCGCTGGTAGCCAGCAGGCCCACGCTCTTATAGCCCTTTTCCTTGATGCTGGCCACAGCCACATCAATAATGGACAATACAGGAATGGTTATATGAGGCAAAATCTCCGGCAGGAAATAATGGGCAGTATTGCAGGCCATGATGATGAAATCCGCTCCGCCCATCATAAGCCGCTTGGCACTCTTCAGCATTTCCGGAACAGGAGATGCCCCCAGTCCCTTGATGGCCCGTGTGCGGTCCGGAATCATGCAATTGTTGTCCACCAGCATCGGTATATGCTCCTGGTCCACCTTGGCCGGTGTCCCCAGAATAATTTTCTTCATTAAATCCACCGTTGCCATAGGGCCCATGCCCCCCATAATGCCTATTGTCTTCATATCACTCAATCCCCCTATGCTTGCCACAAATTTTATACCCTTTTTTATTACCCTTAACTTGCTAAAAGCATATCATTGGCATACAATATAATCAAATACCTATAATTATATAAACATCATAAAATATTTTTATATTTTATTAATTTTAGGGGGGCATTGTATGACAGGCATGGAATACGTTTATACCGTATATGAAGAAAAGAGCTTTTCCGCAGCAGCCAAAAAACTCTTTATGACCCAGCCCGCCCTGTCGGCGGCCGTAAAAAAGGTGGAGCAGGAGCTGGGAATGCCGATTTTCGACCGCTCCCATTCGCCGCTGAGACTTACGGACGCGGGACAGGCCTATATCGAAGCAACGGAAAAAATATTTCAGGTGCAGAAAAATCTGCAGCGCTATGTGGACGATCTGGCCCAGCTGGAAAGTGGCCAGCTGATTATCGGGGGCACCAATTTCGTAACCGCCTGCTTTCTGCCAAACCTTATCAGAAATTTCAGCGAGAAGCACCCCCGCATCAACATTTCCATCATTGAATCCAGCAGTTCCGAACTCTTTGCGGGGCTGAAGCAGGGAACCATCGACATCGTAATTGACAGTGGCGAATGCGACACCAGGGAATTTGAATCCCTCACCTTTTATCAGGACCGCATTATGCTGGCCGTTCCAAAGTCCATGACGGAAAATATCCCCGCCCCTGCCTTTTCCCAGACAGAAATCAGCTCCGGCAAGCACCTGCAGAAGAATGCCTCTCCCGCCAATTTAATGGATTTTAAAGACCTGCCATTTCTCCTGCTGGGCAAGGGCAACGATATGTATCGTCGGGCAACGGAAATCTTTCATGAAACCGGGCTTACTCCCAATGTCCGACTGTATCTCAATCAGCTCATGACCGCCTATCACATGGCAGCCGCCGGTCTGGGAGCCACCTTCCTTACAGATACCCTTATCAGCATGGCCGCCCCCAACGACAGGCTGAATTATTACCTTTTAAATCATCCTCTGCTGGAGCGGGAAATCTTTATTGCCACCGCCCGCAGCAATTATCATCCCCGGGCCATCCGGGCCTTTTGGGACAGCGTGGATATTTTTCAAAAAAATTAGTTGTAATTTCCGTCATTTTACTATATAATTTGTTTTGTTGATTTCATGTTAATGGGGGCGTAGCTCAGCTGGGAGAGCACATGCCTGGCAGGCATGGGGTCAGGGGTTCAAGCCCCCTCGTCTCCACCATTACGAAGAATAACCTCGGAACCTTTAGAAATAAAGGCTCCGAGGTTTTTTAGTATTTTGATGCATGAATATTGTTAATATGATATATTGTGATTATAACGCCATTGTTCAAATTTTTCTTCTTTAGAAGAAAAATCATCCAATTAGCGTTTCAACGAGCAGGGAGATATGCTCACCAGCTGTTGTAGTTTGTTTTCCCCCACCTAAAGAGGAAGGGGACATCTTAAAGCTCGTTATAAACTACCTGAGGAGGCTGTGATGATGAAAAAGTTACTACTATGCTTTACTATGATGGCCGCTATTACCTTATTTTATCCCCAAACCTTCTGCCATGCCGAAGATATTTGGGTGGAGCACTGGAACGAAGAAGGATGCGATATTTACGTTATGGATGACACCATTATTCAGGGTCCCAATGACGAAAATATCAGCTTCAAGGTAGCCGTAAAACAGATCAAGGACGGCAAGCTTGCCAATGTAGTGATATGCAATTTTGTCAGATGGCCGGACGAGCCTTGGCGTTTCAGGACCAGTGAAAGCGAGGACATTGATTTCCCTCCGGTAGTGGCAAATGACCCGGTATTCGGATATTGCATGCAGCAGCTTGGCTGGGAATATTATCTGGAGAATGGTTTGTCTTTTTAGAGGTGGTGCCAAATGTATCTGGAAAGAAAGCACAAATGCGAGGATATGCTGCGCTGCACCCTTTGTGCCGATGCCCCCTGCGACCAGGCCTGCCCCAAAAAGCTGGAGCCTGCAAAGCAGCTGCGGAGTATCTGGTTTGACAACGAAATTGCGGCAGCCTCCGGTCTGCCCGAAACAAATCCTTGCTCCGATTGCACTGCCCCTTGCGAAGCAGCCTGCATCAGGTCTGGAGAAGTACCGATAAAACAGCTGCTGTCCTTTCTGACAGAGAACGTACGGCCTGCCCTTGATGTGCCATCCCCACAGGATGAAGCCGCCCTGCAGGCAGATATTTGTGGTGTTCCACTGGAAAATCCTTTCCTGCTGTCCTCCTCGGTGGTGGGCAGCAATTACGATATGTGTGCCCGAGCCTTCGAGGCCGGATGGGCCGGTGTGGCCTTCAAAACAATATGCAGCTTTGAAATTCACGAAGCCTCTCCCCGATACTCGGCCATTCATGGGGCCAACGGCGGCTTAGTTGGCTTTAAAAATATCGAGCAGCTTTCCGACCACAGTGTTCCGGAAAACATGGAAATATTCCGCCGGCTGAAAAAAAATTATCCCACCAAGCGCGTTATTGCCTCCATCATGGGACGCAACGAGCAGGAGTGGGAAGATTTGGCCCGCCAGTGTCAGGAAAACGGCGCCGACGTTATAGAATTAAATTTCTCCTGTCCAAACATGATGGACTGGGGGCTGGGCTCAGACATCGGCCAGGTGCCGGAGCTGGTGGAACGGTTTACCGCTGCGGCCCGAAGGGGAGCTTCCATCCCCATTCTGGCCAAGCTCACACCCAATGTAGACCACATGAGCCCGGCGGCCGAGGCCGCCAAACGTGGTGGTGCCGACGGTCTTGCCGCCATTAACACCATCAAGAGCATTATGGAGATAAATCCCCATACCTTTGTTTCCAGCCCTGCCATCGGACGCCATTCTGCTGTAGGCGGCTACAGCGGATCCGCAGTTAAGCCTATTGCCCTGCATTTTATAGCCGAGCTGGGGCATAACCAAAATCTCAGCGGTATGCATATCAGCGGCATGGGTGGTGTGGAAACCTGGAGGGACGCCTTGGAATTCATACTTCTTGGGGCTGGCTCTGTTCAGGTAACAACCGCCATCATGCAGTACGGCTACCGTATTATTGATGATTTAAAGGCCGGACTCAATTATTATCTGCATGAAAAAGGGTATCATTCCGTCAAGGAGCTTATTGGCGAGGGGCTGGAATTTGTCAGCGACACCACTGAGATTCTGGAACGGGACAGCATAGTATATCCTAAATTCAAGCGAAAGACCTGCATAGGCTGTGGAAGGTGCCAGATTTCCTGCGCCGATGGTGGCCATCAGGCTATTCACTTGGATAAAAGCCGTCGCCCGGTACTTGACCCGAAACGGTGCGTTGGCTGCCATCTATGTGTGCTTATTTGTCCTACTCACTCCATAGTGTCATCAGGGAAGCGCATCTACAAAAAGAAGATATAATACTGTATTATTGATTATTATTTCTTTAGGTTTTATCCACATTTTTATCCACAAATAACTTTTTCTGTTAATAACTATTATTTATTAACAGTAGGGGAGCCGCATTATGCGGCTCCCTTTTTACATTTTCGGGGAAAAATTCCAGATGCAGGCTTCTTGAAACCGAACAGTAATTCTGTTATCATATATGTGAAACGTATATTCTATAATTAATACTCAATCCCATTGGAGGCCGGAAACATGGAGGAAAAGACTTATATTGCCATAGATTTAAAATCCTTCTATGCCTCGGTGGAATGTATTAAGGATGACCTTGACCCCCTCACCACCAACCTGGTGGTGGCAGACAAAAGCCGTAGCGGGAAAACTATCTGCCTGGCAGTTACTCCGGCCCTGAAATCTCTGGGGATAAAAGGCCGCCCCCGCCTTTTTGAAGTAGAGCAGAAGGTGAAGGAAATAAACCACCGCCGCCGTGCCATGGCTCCCCGGCACAAATTTACGGGAACTGCCACCAACATCGTGCAGCTTGAGAACGACCCGTCCCTGGCCCTTGATTTCATCATTGCCAGGCCCCGCATGGCCCTCTATGTGGAATTCAGTGCCCAAATTTATGGTATATATTTGAAATACTTTTCTCCCCAGGACATCCACAGCTACAGCGTGGACGAGGTATTCATTGATGCCACCCCATATCTGAGCACCTACCATGTCACCGGCCGTGAGCTGGCCCTAAAAATAATCCATGATGTCCTGAAAAACACCGGCATTACCGCCACCGCCGGTATCGGCACCAATTTGTATCTGGCCAAGGTGGCCATGGATATTATGGCCAAGAAAATCCCCTATGACCAGGACGGATTCCGTATTGCGGAGCTGGACGAAATGAGCTACCGCAGGGCCCTGTGGACCCACACCCCAATTACAGATTATTGGCGGGTGGGCAAGGGCTACGAAAGGCGGCTGCGGGAAATCGGGCTATATACCATGGGGGATATTGCCCGCTGTTCCATTGGCAAGGACTACGAATACCACAACGAGAATTTACTCTATAAGAAATTCGGCATCAATGCCCAGCTTCTCATTGACCACGCATGGGGATATGAACCATGCACCATGAAGGCCATCAAGAAATACAGGCCCGCATCCAACAGCCTCAGCAGCGGCCAGGTGCTTATGAGCGGCTACACCCATGAAAAGGGGCGGCTCATTGTCTGGGAAATGGCCGATGTCCTTGTGCTGGATATGGTGGATAAAGGGCTGGTTACTGACCAGATAGTTTTGTATATCGGCTATGACATCGACAATGTGAAGAATGGCCAGTACACCGGAGATACCCATACAGACCATTATGGGCGGAAGGTGCCAAAGCCCGCCAACGGTTCCATCAACCTGGGGCGGCATACTTCTTCCACTGCCCTAATAACCAAGGCCGTGCTGGAGCTTTTTGATAAAATCACTGACCCCCGGCTCCTGATCCGGAGAGTCAATATCACGGCCAACCATGTAATCAGTGAAGAAGCCATGAAAGAAGAAGCCAACAGACCGGAGCAGCTGGACCTTTTTACAGATTATGAGCAACTGGACAGAGAACGAGCCAAGGCCGAAAAGCAGGAGGCCAAGGAAAAATCCCTGCAGCACGCCCTTCTGGACATAAAGCACAAATATGGCAAAAATGCCATACTGAAAGGTGCCAACCTTCAGGAAGGAGCCATGACCATTGAAAGAAATCAACAGATAGGAGGCCATAAGGCATGACCGACAAAGATAATCCTTATGCTGACATCATCGACTTACCCCGCCCAGTGTCCAAGAAACACCCGCCTCTGACAATGGAACAGCGGGCCGCCCAGTTTGCCCCCTTTGCTGCAGTAAACGGCCACAATGAAGCCATAACCAAAACTGCCATGGCGCATGAAAAGGGTATGAAGCATCAATAAAAATTCAAAACCTGCCAGAGAACCAAAAAAATGCAGCCCGAGGGCTGCATAATTTTTTTAAAACTATTACTTTATTTTCTTGCCAGTATCATCGTATTTGTTCAGTTCCTTGTCCGGGTAAATCTTCGTCCCGTTAATGGAGGCCTCCAGTGTCAGGCCTTTTGTTGTCATCTGATATACCCAAATGCCATTTGCCGCGATAGAGGCGCCATCAATGGAATCTCCTGTCATTCCATCTGTAGCTGACGCATCCGCCGAAGCAGCAAATTTTACATCACCGGAAATAAAGGAGTGCCACGCCGTCTCCGTTCCTATGACAAAAATCAGGTCATATTCTTTCACGCCAAGCCCCAGGCCGACACCCATTTCCTGCATGCGCATATAGACCTTTTCGCCTGTCTCATTGTTTACGGCCACCCCTCTGCCGTGGGAGCTGCCGAAAATACCCAGCTTCATCCCCGTATTGCTCAAGGTTGCGTAGGCGTAACAGTTCTGAATTACCCGCTGTGCCGACGGAACCTCCTCATATAGATTGGTCAGTGCCTTGGTGGACAGATCGTTAATTTCCCCACGTTCCTTCATAACCTTGTTCACGTCAGCTGCCAGGACAGTGGACGTCATCAGGCATAACATAAGCACCGATAACATACACATCAAAGCTTTTTGTATTACACCATTAAAAGATAAATCCGGATTAATCCCTCTGTTCATTATTGACCTCCTCTTGCACAGAAATATAAAACCACTTATTCCTATTCATATATTATACTCTCTAAAATTAAAAAATTCCTAAAAAAAATTTGTATTATGAATTTATTTGTTATATACTATGTCTAACCCGTTTATTTCCTATTCGGGTGCTTGTTTTCGTTACCCTTTTTGTTATCCCACTTCTTTACCAGCTGGCAAAAGCCAGCACCAGCTATATGTTTGCCCCTTCCAACTTACATATAGCCACTCCCTTAAAAAAGCTGCCATGGTGCAGCTTTTTTTATTTTTCTCGCATAATTCATCATACAATATTTCCTTATAACGCCATTGTTCAAATTTTTCTTCTTTCAGAAAAAAAATCTTCCAATTAGCGTTTCAACGAGCTGGGAGATATGCTCGCCAGCTGTTGCAGTTTGTTTTCCCCCACCTAAAGAGGTGGGGGGCATCTTAAAGCTCGTTATATTTTTTGTAATAGATTGGATTTTAAATCGTATGTATAGACAGGAAACAACAAAAAACCACTTTTTATCATAAATGATAAAAAATGGCTCTCCTTACATACTCTCTCATGAGCGGGTTCCCCGACCCGTCCCCTCCAAAGAAGCCGACTGCACACCCGGCTTCTTTTAGTTTCTAAAAAAATTTTGGTAATAAAATATTTTTAGAAAGTTTCATATGTAAACTATTGTTCTTAAATTATTAGTGAGTTATAATTAATTAACAACAGAATTTTTCTTTGTCGTAGAATCCTTTCCAATTGGTGTATTGCTTGTGTACACCAAGCTCCTTTCTTTATCGGGCTATTGTTTCCCATTTTTTCAATAGCCCGTACACATCTCACCGGGCTGCATTTTGCAGCCCGCTTTTTTGTCCGGACGTAAGCTGAATTTCATCAAACTCCAACCATAGATCTGAAACAAAAGAAGAGGCTATTGCAGGCAAGTGATACGCTCACTTATGCAACAGCCTCTTTAATTATGTCTGATTTACCGGAGCTTAGCATGGATTTGACCTCTATGTTTTCTTCTTTCTGTCCTTTATATCCCCGAATTATGAAATATGTTATATTTTTTGAAATTTTTTCGTAGTGCGAAAGGTGTGGTCCATTTTGTATTATATTAGTGCCCATGTTCATATGTATGAGTTTTTTGGTGGTGTTTCAAAAATCCTAATACCGGACAACTGCAAAACCGCAGTGTTGCATGCAGCAGTAAGTGGCTTGGTTTGTGGCGGCCTCCTTCGTCCCCCTTTTTACAATTAAATAACCCCTGTCTGTTACTTGAAGCAACAAACAGGGGCTAGAGAAATCTACTTTAGTGATGAAATCTAAAAACAGATATTTTTCTTACAACATTATCTTTAATATAAAATTCCAAAGCTAAATATGGTGGTTTATCTGTGTTCTCATAGGCATAATAGGTTAATATATGGTCGTAAAAAAGATTATCTCCATATATAGTATCATCGGGATTACCATAAGTCAGAAGAACATTATTGGCCGGACTTCCGACTGTAATGCCATCAGCTGTTTTAACGCCATTTTGAGCATCTATATATATTTCTTCAAAGGTTGGTGAGCAATAAAAAGACTCTCCAAAAACATAGTAGAATTCAGGCTGTGCTTTTGACACACGCTTTATATATACTTTCTTTGCTGGTCCATAAACGCTCTCTGCATATTGTAGCGAACACCCAGGAGCAAGACCACCTAAAACAATTCTTGATGCTGATATTTTAGCAAAACATGTAGCAGCAAACAGCGAAACAACAACCAATACAAAAAGTATTTTATTTATCATATTCCAGACCTCCTATTCCCCTATCTTCAAAAGCAATTCATCAATACCGTTTCCGCTGAAAAATACAACTTTCTTTTTCAGCCTGCAGGCCCGCTCAACTCCTTGTACCACTGGGCATGTGCCATATAATAAATTTCGAACGATTTTCGCACGCATTTTAAACTGTCAAAACCGCTTGTTTACTGGCTTGGTGTTCATAAGTACAGCCATTTCAAACGTATTTCGCACGCATTTCAAACGCATTTTGAACTCTTAAAACCGCTTATTTACTGGCTTGGCGTCCATAAGCACAGCCATTTCAAACGTATTTCGCACGCATTTCAAACGCATTTAGAACGAAGAATGAAAAACGCACATCAAATATGACGTTTTAAAGGATCTAATGCAATTTGTAAAGTGGGCGGATTATTATTGGGGAACAGCTGCTAAATACAGCAATGTTGCAATGGTTCTCTGGGATAATAATATCTATGATAACAACTCAGCAGGCTCGGATGGGGAGTGCCACAGATACATTGATAGAATTACATTGCAGTGGACAGTTCCGGAAATCATCAGTGCAATCATGAAGCACGTTGATGGAACGCCATCCACGATTAATGGCAAGGTGATTCCAACACCAACTCCAAAACCACAGCCTACTCCTGCTCCAACACAGAAGCCTGTAGGTGCCGGTTTAAAGGCTGAGTACACAATCAATAATTGGGGATCAGGTTATCAGGTATTGATCAAAGTAAAGAATGATTCATCCTCGAAGGTTAATACATGGACCGTTAAGGTAAATAAGAAGGATGTAAAGATTGATTCAAGCTGGTGTGTAAATATTGCCGAAGCTGGTAATTATTATGTAATCACACCAATGTCGTGGAATTCTTCCATTGAACCAGGAGCGTCTGTAGATTTTGGAATTCAGGGCAATGGTTCCATTGGTTCAACCGTTGATATAACAGTTGAGTAAGAAAAATCCTTATTTGACGACCCGGACTATGAGCGGACCATTGCCCTTAAATCAAAAAAGGATATGCTATCCTATACCCACAGCTCAAGTGCCTCTGATGTTTGACGTCTTTATAATGATTTTGTAGCGACTTTACATAATAGAAATTTGTGCAAAAACAGGGAGCATATGATGAAAAATCATCTAATATGCCCCCTGTTTAGGGTGATTTAATTCAATGCTTTAGTTTAAGTTTTCGCTTAAGACCTATAGCTTAGCTTCTTAAAATCTCTCAATAAGCTCTCAGCCTGTTCATGTCTTCCAGCCTTTCTGAGCATGCCTACTGCAACATCAACGGTTGCTTTTGCCAAATCATCACCTAGTGGCATTACATTTTTGTACACGAAATAAGCGATTTGAGCGGAATTACAGCCTTTTTTAACCATTTCACCAACCTCAGTGGCGGCCGATATTACCTTCACTGGTATAGCAATTGGTTTAAAAATAGTTAGTCCTATTCCTTTTATGAACCCCCCAACAGACCATCCACCAGCAACTTTATCCAGTTCATCATCAGTAAGTGTTTGTCCTAAAAGGTGATATTCTTCTAAAGTGAAGGGTAAATTCTCCGCTTCAGCCAATGGCTGAAGTACCTCTGCAAAATATTTGTCATCATAGTCCTTTCTGTCAATTTCTGTGGCAGATTCCGGTGGCATGGGATGTTTTTCGCAATAAATGTTGTCTGCTTCTTTTAGTTTTATTGCAAGCTCCTCGTTCTCTAATGCCTTGTTAAAAAACGCTTTTACATTTTCAGTAGACATATTTTTTTCCTCCCTTTAGTTGTATTTTTTTATTTTTGCTTTAAAGTCCCATTTTACTCTGCAAAATCCTTATCCAGTGTATTGAGCTTCTCAGCCAAAGCCGCATCCTGTGCCAGCTTCTCATAAAACTTTCCTACGTTTGCCTTTGCCATAATATTTTACTTAAAATCTTTGAGTGTTGTTTTTCTTTGTCCTTTATATCCCCGAAGTTTGAAAAGTGTTATAAATTTTTTTGGCAATAATTATCCACACTGATTAAAAATATTGCAGTAATGCCCCCACTGTTTCAATGAGCCACTGTTTAGATCTTAGCTGGTTATTTACCCAAAAATCTCCCATATTCTTCCCTACAGAGTACATGACGATAACCTGCAGAATAACCGCCTTTTTCACCTTTACCTACAGACAGTTTAAAACCGGATTTACCTTCAAACAGCATTACACAGTCGGAACCACCGAATAAGAAATAGCCCAGTTCATCCCCTTTTTTCACTTTTGTCCCCGGCTTTATGGTTTCAATAAAATTAACACTGGAAACCTGCCCCATCCCCACTGGAATAACGGCCACCATTCCATAGTCTGTCTTTATAAGAACACAGCCTCTTGTTTCCACACTTTGCCATGAAAGTGAATTTGATTCCAAAACATACAACTCTTTGTTCTTGTCCCAATAAACAACTCCTCCAACCGCATTGGCATAAGGAATTTTATATACTGCTTCAACGACTCCGGACACAGGGAAATGATATCTGTGATAATCATCATAATTTAGATATGTATGTGTCAATATTCCGTTGTGAAATAATTTCGCGTACTCAGCTCCCGGCTCCCCCAGCAGCTGCTCAACAGACACAAAATTGGAATCCTTAATTATTACACCGTCTTCCCGTTTAATAGAATCGGCATAGAACCTTCCGGATTCATCGATATTCCACACGCCCTGGGGAAGGGAATCCGCAGGTGAAACAACAACCCTATCATCGTTAGGTTCGGCAATCGGACGGGCATTTCCATTTGACAGCTTTCTGGAGAAAAATTCGTTGAATGAATGCCAGTTATCCGGTGATTCATACCACCCCTTATCAAGATTCCAGGATGGATCACGAAGAAGCATATCCAAGTACTCCTGTTTCCACGATGCTTCTGAATCCAGGAAATCCCGCCATGTATTGTTGTACTCTGTCAACCACGTATATATTGGTTCAAGGTACTCTACAGACGGATAGAACAGCGCTTTGTCCTTAAGCTCCTCCAGTGGTTGATCCAAAAGCCAGTACACATAGAGGATGCTTTGATCACATTTTGTGGAAAAGTTTCCGTATCGTTCCTCCGGCATGATATTCCAAGGCATACAGGTTACTGTATAATCCAGGAAACCATAGAGCTCATCCAAAGATTGCACTGGATTGGTTTTCCTGTCCGGATTGATAATTGATGCCTGCTTAATAGACTTTTCCACCAATATTCGTATATCTGGATTGTTAATCATTAACTCCCTGAAGCTTGTGGAGGCTTTTGGCCGCCCTACAGACGTTGAAATACCTGATGGCTGTTCAGCTTGCGCAGCTATAGCCTGGCTTATCCACAGCGTACTCATTGCCAGCAATAAGGCACAAAGCCATATTGCCACAAAGCTTTTTCTTTTCATAATAAAATCCTCCTCATCTAATCTTGCAATATCTCTTTAACACTCCGGTTTTCTCAGTTTTTCATAATTATATAATTATCTAATGTCTGCTCAATAATGCCTTGTCTTACACAATTCTATCAACCCACAGCGTAATCCTGCAAAAACAGGATATTTCTTTCCAGCTGCACCAAATTTCGGGCACTACCTCCCTGGCCAAAAGAGTAATAGAACGGTTCTCTGGGATAATAATATCTATGATAACAACTCAGCAGGTTCAGATGGGGAGTGCCACAGATACATTGATAGAACTACATTGCAATGGGTGGTTCCAGAAATCATCAGTGCAATCATGAAGCACGTTGACGGAACGCCAGCTACCATTAATGGCAATGGTTCCATTCGTAATGATGGGTTACATGACTCTCAAAGTCATTATCCGCAATATAGGTAAACTCCCCAACGATTATATTAGGATTTTTTATTATTGGTTTCACATATATTTCTTTATCATATCCCGCTATGGGATGAATAACATTGGGATCAGGATATTTTTTGCTTCCCATGGATATTTCCCCCTAAATAGTGTCATGCAAGGTAATTCGACACCTAGATTTATTTTCCCTTTACTGGATGCCCTGATACTGGAAATCCGCAAGGAACACTCATAAAGCAATTCGAAAATCTGCCGTATCGCAAATTACAAAGCCAGTAGTTATGCAGTATGGCAGGTTTCTTTTGCGCCTGGTACAGCCAAAGTACAGCCACAAATAATGTCATGAAAATCTGCGCCCCAGTGATGACGAAGCAGGCTCTGCTAAAGGCTCCCGCCCTACAAAAAATATTTTTTAAATCTTTGTTGTAACTGTTGACATTACAACTAAATAATGTTATTATCTCATTGTAATCAAGTTAGTTACAACATTAATTCAACTTTAGGAGGAAAACAAAATGAAAAATTACAACAAAATTAGTGTAGCAAATGATGCAAGAACCGAATTACATGACAACTTACAGCTTACCGGGGCTGAAATCAGCGTCAACAACCTTCCAGCCGGAGCCAGTGTTCCTTTCGTTCACTATCACAAAAAGAATGAAGAAATCTACTTCATAGTCAGCGGCAAGGGCAAAGCTGTAATCGATGGTGAAGCTGTTGAGTTGGCAGCCGGTGATTGGCTCCGTATCTCCCCTGCTGCCCGCCGTCAGTTCTTTGCCAGCCCAAATGAAGCAATCAGTTTTATTTGTATTCAGGTTCGGGAAAATTCTTTGGAAGAATATACTGCAGAAGACGCACTCATTGAAAAATAAGTATAATTGACAATATAGACTCATTGTAATACCATAACTTACAATGAGTCTTTTAGTTTAAGGGGAATTGATATGCAGTTTTCATTTCGTATGCCGGTTGCAGTACAAATATTGTTGTGCGTCGCCAAATTTGACGGTGTCTTTAAAACCACCTCTACCTTTCTGGCCTCCAGTGTAAATATCAATCCTGTTATTATCCGCAAAACTCTGGGCCAGCTAAAATCTGCCGGTTTAGTTGAAGTAGCCGCAGGAGTAGGCGGGGCCAAGCTTACAAAACAACCTTGTGAAATTACATTACAGGAAATATTTAATGCTGTTGAAGATGATGAAGACTTGTTTCATATTCAGGATAATCCTAATCCCAACTGTCCTGTAGGGCGAAATATACAACAGGTACTTGGCAATAAATTATCCGTAATAAAAAATAACATGCTGGATGATTTTGCCAAAATAACACTGGAAGATTTACTTGATGACATTAATAAAGCTGAACAAAGCAGATAGTATAATTTTCATTATGCCCTGATACTGGAAATCCGCAAGGAACACTCGTAAAAAATAATCCGCGGGCCGTGCCTAAATTGGTGTGGCTCCGCGGATTTTTTAACTCCATTGACACATAATTATAATATGCTATACTTTCAGACAAAGTTATATAATCGTTGCCGTATGAAAACATTAGGTTTGGAGTGATTATTATGTTCAGGGAAATGAGAAGAAAAAACCAGCAGTTATCTGCTGACGAATGTATATCCATATTGGAAAAATCCACCTCAGGGGTGCTGGCCGTATCTGGTGATGATGATTATCCTTATGCAGTGCCTCTTTCCTTTGCTTATGTTGATAATAAATTGTATTTTCATGTTGCAAAAAGCGGTCATAAGTTGGACGCCCTGCGTAAAAACCCAAAGGCTTCATTTTGCGTAATAAATCAGGATAACATCGTACCAGCGGAATATACTACATATTTTCGCAGTGTAATTGCTTTTGGCACTGTTCGGATAGTGGAGGACAATACCGCTCCGGAAAAACGCCTGGCATTGGACATACTTGCAGATAAATACTGTCCACAGGAAACTATTGAAAGCAGAGAAAAAGAAATCGGAAAACTAATGTCAGCTCTGTATGTGCTGGTAATGGATATTGAACATTTAACAGGCAAAGAGGCTAAAGAACTGGCAGCTACGCGCCCCCATTAAAGCAAAGGGAACACTCTTAAAGCAGTCAGTTAAACTGCCGCCCCGCAAAGTACAAACCCAGTAGTTGCGCGGTGTGGCAGTTTTCTTTTGCGCCTGGTACAGCCCTAAATATAACCGAAAGTACAGCCAAGTAATGCCAGTTTTTTTATGTTTATACACCAAAATTGCATTATCCCCCATTCCCCACTTTTGCCTTTTTTTCCCCATAAAATTGGGACGGGCTCATTAATTTTGTAACAAAAAATCTTTGTGGGTGTACAGCGGGTGTACAGCCACAATTTTGGGGCAAAAAGAAAAGGCTTCCGAATGCTCGGAAGCCTTGATATTACTGTGGTGCCGAAGGCCGGACTCGAACCGGCACGTAATTGCTTACGGCAGATTTTGAGTCAATGTCGACCATGTGTTCTCCTATGTTGTTTCGTGTCGAATGGTGTCGAAACCCAGTAATTTCATGGGTTTATCACCTATATGAAATGTTGTCCCATGTTGTTTGGTTGTGTTCGCTTTTGAGCCCACTGCTGTCTTTTCGCTGTCAGGTGCTGTCAGCTGCTGTCACTTAATCAGCTTCTTGAAGCGCTCGTCTACCCAGTCCCCAACCCTTGAAGCATCTTCATCCTCAATGTGGGTGTAAGTATCAAGAGTAATCTGAACATTGCTGTGACCAAGCTGGCCCTGAATATCCTTTACATCGAAGATATGGGACAGCTTCATGCTGGTGGCCATGTCATGGCGCAGATCGTGGAATCTGAATTTCAAATCTTTCTCCCGGCATATCCTAGAATAAAGGCTGGAGAACACATCCGGGTTATAATACCGCCCGTCATTGGTGGTAAATACCATTTCCGGATGCTCCCAAGTTTTGGAAGCAAGCCGTATTGCGGCCTGCTTCTTTTTATATTCCATCAGTTTCACACAATAATCAGCAGAGAGTTTCAGCTTTCTCACGCTCTTTTCTGATTTGGTCTTGTCAATGTAAATCCTGCGTTTCTTGGTTTCAGGATCCTTGTCACCGATGCCCATGGCCTTGTCAATAATAACTGAACCGCCAGTAATCTTGCCATTATCGTCCCGCTTGATGTCGAAGCTGTCCCAGGTCAGGGCCAGCAGTTCGCTCCTTCTGAGGCCTGTTATATATTCGGTGTATATGGCCATCTGCCAACCATAAAATCCGGCAGGATATTCAAGCAGCGTTTTCCAATCCTCTATAGTAGGCTTAACAAAAGGCCTCTTGGCTGGCTTCTGGGGAAGCTCCAAAAATTCCGCTGGGTTGTCCACTATAAGATGCTCCTGCCTTGCCCGCTTGAAGGCCTGTTTTATTACAGTGCGGAAATACTGACAGGTACGATATTTGTCCGTCCCAATTACCTTGTAAATGACATACTGGAGATCAGAGGTCTGCACCTTGTCCAGCTTCATGTTCCCAATGGCATTGATGCAGATATCCAGTATTCCCCTGTAGGATACCTGGGTGTTCTCCCTTAACTTTGGAACCTTATAAGTATCGAACCACTTATTCAGCCAGTCCTTCACGGTCATTTTGTCTGCATCCACATGAAGGTTGTGGGAATATTTTTCCAGCATCTGCTTCACATAGGCCAGGGCTTCCTTTTGGGTTTTGAAATACTTTAAAGGTCTGCTTATTTTCCCTGTTTTTGGGTCAACCCCTGCTGTAACCTGTGCCACCCATCTTTTTCTGTCCTCACGATAGAAAACAGTTCCTTCATTGTGTGCCCGCGCTTTTTTCTGACTTCCCATTCTTTAATGCCTCCTGTCTTGCTTATAAATACTTAATAACCCATATCGTTTTAAAATCTGCCACATACACGGCTGAAAAATACCACAAGACCAATAACCGTGTGGATAATACCAGATTTTCGGTGGATAACCCCAGAATCCATGTGGATATTACAAAAAAACATGTGGATAATCCCATTAATCTTGTGGATAATCTGTTAATAAACTGTTGATAACTTCAAAAAGTGGTACATGTAGTGGTTCATGTAGTAGTACATGTACTGGTCCATGTAGTGGTACATCTAGTGGCTCATTATGAACCTGTGGATAGTCGCTAGGCCTTGCAGGGCAAGGGCTCCAGCAACCCCTAATATAATATAAGACTATATAAGACAAGACAGTAGTATTAGTAAGCGAGTTATTTACCGCCCAGTCCTTCAACAATAGCCATAATATTCTTCTTCTTATCAGGGGACAGCTTCTTTATGGCATTGGCTATTTCAGCCACTTCCTTGTCCGGCTTGTAGTCGGCGAGATAATCAAGGGTGGTGCTGTAGTAGTCCGCCATCTTGCATATCATTTCCAGCGATGGTCTGGCATAATCCCTTTCGTAATTGTTCAGTGTAGATTTGGGAATACCCAGTTCTTTGGCAGCCTCAGCAATGGATAAGCCCTTGCCTTCGACTCTTAAACTCTTAATTCTTTCACCAAAGGTAGTCATCAGCTTGTTCTCCTTAAATTTTTTTCATGTTGTTTCGTGTTGTTTCATGTTGTCCGATATCAATATACCATAATTTGGTACAGTTTGTATAGAGGTGTTTTAAAAAGTGACATAATTTTTGTGGACAGCCCATAGTCCATGTGTTATATTTGTTTCAGAATCAAGAACGGTTTATTTGGTAATGTATTAGAACCAGATAAACCTAAAAGAGAGGTATTAATGATAATGGAACAGAAAAACCCAATGTTTGTTAGTGTCAAGGACTTCGTTAAGTATTCAGGACTCACGGAATACTGCGTCCGCAGACTTTTGAGAATAGAGGAATTTCCCAAATTCAGATACGGCCACACTATACGGATTCCACTGGAAGCCGCCCAGCAGTGGCTTCTGAACAGTCAAGGTACAGATTTGGACACCCTGTACCCCGCTTGCTATAAATAACCATGGCAAGGGGAAAAACAAGGGGCTGGATTATGGAGCTGAAAGAGTTTTACATTACCCACAACTCCGACAGGATAAGCCCCAATGCTCAGGCCATGTGGCACTATCTCATGTATCGTGCCAATCAGAACTGGTGGCATTATCCCCTTTGTCTTAATGTTCCCGAAATGGCCTTTGCCCTTAAAATGTCCACTGCCAGTGTGAAGCGGGCCAGGGATGAACTCACCAAAAAGGGGTATATTAGGTGGGAATCCCCCGGTGGTGCCAGAGCTGCCAGATATTATATTATGAGCCGGACCGGTTCAAAATATGCAGGGCAGGAAGAAAAGGAACAAAAAGAATAATACGCGATATATCACCCCCGGAAACAGCCAAAAACTTTTCCTCACTCCTTATATTATTTTATTTAATCGTTTCGTTACGCAGTGGCTACTTCTGGGGGTATATGTTATATGGAAGGAAATGATAAAAATGAAAGTATTTATAAATCCGGGCCATGCCCCAAATGGCAATCCCGATCCTGGGGCAATTAACGATTTTTTCAGAATCCGCGAGGCTGATGTGGCCATGGCCATAGGTGAACAAGTGAAGCAATATCTCATAAAAGCCGGATGTGGTGTTAAACTTCTGCAGAGCAATAACCTTTATGGGGAAGCTGCTGGAGAAAATATCATCCAGAGTGCCAACGACTGGGAGGCGGATATTTTCGTCAGCATCCACTGCAATGCCTTTGATAAAACAGTCCGCGGGGCGGAAACTCTGGTGTATGATTTGACCAGTGACGGCCATGAACTTGGAAAGTGCATCCATGCCCAACTAATTGAGGAAATGCAGGATATTGACTGCACCTTTCCCGACAGGGGAATTAAAACCCGTCCCCTTCTGGCGGTGCTTCGCTCCACCATTATGCCAGCGGTACTGGTGGAAACTGCCTTTATAGATAACGACTACGATGCCCTGCTTCTTATGAACCACCAGCAGGAAATAGCCGCCGCCATTGCCCGCGGCATTACTGACTACTGGGTACAAAAACAAGGATAAAGCCTATGATCACCACAGCAAAAACCATTCAAATGCTTTTATATGACGGGGATTTAAGCGGGGTTATGTATATTGAGGATACTTCGTGGCAAATTGGGGCCATGTTTTCATCCCCCAGAGAATCCATTGATGACCTTATCGAAAAGGCGGACTGCAAGCGATACGGGGTCTATCTCCTTTTATCCGAGGAACAGGTCTATGTGGGACAGGCCCGGGATTTGGAGAGAAGGACCCGCCAGCACCTTACGGACAAAAGCTGGTGGGACCACATAATCCTTATGACCACCAAGGACGACAGCTTCAATGCCTCAGATATTGATTATCTTGAATCCAAGCTGATTGAAAAGGCCAAAGATGTGGGTACCGCCTATGTTGACAACCTTAAAAACGGCAATCCCCAGAAGGTTACGGCCTTTCGTGAGGTGGTGCTGGGGCGGTATTTGGAAGAAGCCCTGTTTCTGCTGAAACTTATTGGGGTAAATGTCTTTGAACCCATAAGGAGAAAGCGCACTACTCCGCCCCTTCCCGAAGGAAACCTCTCCGTCAGTGACTTTGTAAAGACCGCCATTATTAACCTTTTGGCTGCAGGGTATGTGTTCAGTGATGAACAGCTAAAATTATATGGCTCCGTGGAAGGAAGCAAGGAATATACCCACCGGGCCCTGCCTATTCTTTGGCTACTAAAAGACGGGGAATCCCGGGAAGATGTGAAAAAGAAAATCCGCCAGCGGTACTGGAAGGATGTATTTTCCAGCGGCACCCAGCGGTTTCTGATGTTCTCCCAATGGTTCAGGGACGGCACCAATTACGGTGCCCATAAGGATGATTTTATTCGCTGGTATGGGAATCTTTGAAAAAAGAAGGATATTTTTAACCAATGTTGAATATATACCATGCTGGGCGGATAGCCCAGATTGCAGATTTTTCATAACATTTCCTGCATTTTCCATTATCGCAGGAGCTTTTGCCGGTAGTATTTGCCGGCCCTTTTTTTCCGGTAACAAAATGGCTTACATTTTTTTTGACACAGGGGGTACAATTATGTTTGATAATTTTAAGAAAAATGTAACCAAAAACGACATCAATACGATTATAGATAAGGGAACAACTATAAAAGGCGACATCAACGGCGAGGAAAATATGCGGGTTGACGGCACCATTGAGGGAAATATCAATCTGGGCGGCAGTGTGTATATTGGTGAATCAGGCTGTGTAATTGGAAATATTACGGCAAAAGACCTTACTATATTTGGTGTGGTGCGAGGTAATGTGAATATCAGCAACCGCCTGTCTATCTGTGCCCGTGGCCAGCTTGAAGGAGATATGATTACCAGCAGCCTCAATGTGGAGACCGGGGGCCAGTTCAATGGCTACAGCAAAATGACCGTTTCCCTGGCTTAAAATTGATGAACTAGATCTGTTAAACCCGCTCCCAGCAGAATAATCTACATAAAAACTCACTTAATATGGGTTTGACAGGTCTTTCATGGGCACTTTGTTCTTGCGGCAAGGTGCCTTTTTTTCCCCCCGAGCCCACAGCTTATCCACAAAGCTATTCACAGCTGTGTATTGTTTTACATCATTTTAACCAAAGGCTCTGTCTTTTAAGGCGGAATTGTGTATTGTTTTGTTACATTTGCTCTTGTAAGGATAGAGGCATCTATGGTAAAATTATTTTATGCTATAATTTCACTCTATTTTGCTGACTCCCACGCCAGCAAAAAGGGGAGCTGCATTCTGTCGCAGCTCCCCGTTTTTTTATAAATTTATTTTACGCTGAAATCATGCTGGCAATAGTATTCGTCGTGATACCCATCAGGGGTTCCCTTCTTACGATACCATTTATTGGACAGCCCTGCCAAAGTACTGTTATCCATTTTCTCCATATCCAGATTCCTGGCGGCATCCCGATACAGCCTGTATTTGGCAACCCTTTCAAAATACTTTGTACCATAAAGAGGATTTGTGTGTTCCACGCCAATCACGACCTCGATATACTCAAATTTCATATTACGATATTCTCTGGAATAGGCCTTCTTAAACATCTTGGCCGCCAGATCGTCGCAATAATCCTCCGTAGGATAATCAACGGACTCCAAAATCACCTCATAAAATGGCTGACGAAAATTTATGTTAATATGGTAGAATTTGCCATTATCCAAAGCCACCTTGTCAAGGGCATCCTCCAAAGGTACTGAACCGCATCCGGCAATAAGAAGCGCAAGGACACAGCATAATATTAAAGTAATTTTCCTAAATAATTTATGCATCCCTGTCACCTCCTATAAATTCCTCTGCCACATATTTATTTTTTTATATATGTTCTATATAGTATGTTAAAAATCCTTTATTCTTTGTTTGATGAAATAGTTGCACCATGTAACCGCATGTGTTAAAATTCATTATAGTAAAATTTTATTCCAATTCTGCTGGGGCTCCACTCCAGCAGTCCCTAAAGCCAGTCCTCCAACTGGCTTTTTGAAACCTTCCTAATTTATGTAAACACAATATAGGCACTCCTGCTGGTCCCCACACCAGCAGGGAAAGAGGCTGGTCTTTGACCAGTCTTTTTCATTTTTGTTAGAATAATACTGTTCTGATAATACATTATAGTTATAGTAGTGACATATCACTCCTTTCGCCGGCCTTATGGCCGGCACTTCTTTGCTTATTGTAAATACAGTTGTAAGACATAACCTTATATGATAAAATTCATTTATACCATTCCATTTGCTGGTCCACTCCAGCAAATACTAAGCCGGTACTCCATGCCGGCTTTTCCCAGAATATAAAATTTTCTACATATACTCTCAACACTCCTGCTGGTTCCCTCCAGCGGAGAAAAAGCTGGTCCTACGCTCAGGCCAGCTTTTTTCTTGCCTGAAATTTGCGCCAGGCAACTTTCTTATGGTAGAATATCCGCATATTAGAATACTTACTTACACAGATTCCCCGTGGGGTACCAGAGCCCTACGGGGGAAAGGGCCGGTCTTAGGACTGGCTTTTTTCAATGTCCATATATGGTATAATGTCGCTACATATAATAATCAATATCCCACTTGTTGATGAATATATTGGAGGTATGAACTATGCGCCGTAAAGACCGCGAAGTAACTGATTTAACAAAGATTACAGATATTCTTAACCGCTGCAACACCATACGACTCGGTATTCATGGCACAGACTATCCCTATGTTGTTCCACTATCTTTCGGACTGGAAATTATCGACAATACACCTATTGTCTATTTCCACTGTGCCCAAGAGGGACTAAAAATCGAACTACTGGAAAAATCCCCAAATATTTGTGTGGAAGGGGATATTTTTCACAAAGTAGAAAAAACAGAAAATGGGATCACTACCCGTTATGAAAGCATTATTGCTCAGGGTAAATGCGAATTTGTAACAGCCCCTGATGAAATAAAGCATGGACTCCGCCTTATCAACCAACATTACGGTTACGATGATTACCCATTGGAGCGGTGTAAGGGGCTTGCTCATTTAAAGATTGGAAAAATAATACTCCATAAAATCACTGGAAAACGAAATCTTGCTTAGTTTATATTTTCCCGTGGGGTACCAGAGCCTTACGGGGGAAAGGCCAGTCTATGGACTGGCCTTTTTGCATTGGCAAAATTAAAGGAGCCGCCCATGGGCAGCTCCGTGTGTGTATTTGAGAACATTCGTTAGAATTGCATTTCAAATTCTACTTAGAAGGGTGTATTGTCTAATACTTCGATTCCTTAACCATAGCACGATTATTCAAAACTTTATATCCGAATTTATCATATAGTCCGTGTGCATCCCTTGTAATTAAAACACCTCTCAGCCCTTTATATTCTGGCAATGCCTCGATATGTGATACCAAAGCCGTACCAAGTCCCATGTGCTGATATGCCGTATCAACAATTACATCGCATAAGTAATAAGTTGTAGCATAATCACTGATAACCCTTGCAAAACCCACCAGCTTTTCCTCGACATCAAGATAAATCCCATAGCAAGCAGAATTACGCATAGATTTTTCAATGTTTTCAAGCGGACGATTCTCCGCCCAGTAAGTCATCTTTAGAAGCCTAACGACATCATTAATTTTCAAATTCTCTGCACCGTCGATAATTCTGTATTGCATAATATGACCTCGTTTAATAGCTATTTATTGGGGGCTGTATTGTTGGAAAAATTATAGCATGATGTGGCAGTTCTTGCTATCAATTTATGGGTGGGATGTATGCCGGGTGGTGGGGCGGCGCTCTCTTTCCGGGTCTGTGTGCTGCCCCGTCGTCCGGCTGCGACGGGAGTGAAACGACATAGTCCCTTCAGGGAGTGGGGGCGACGCGAGCAAAGCGAGCTAGTACCCGAAGGGTAGGTCCCGAAGGGTAGGTCCCGAAGGGTATTCTGGGCGGAGGGCGGGGTAGACCCGTGAGGGATAGCTGGCACGAGTGGACATCTTACTTTCGATAAATGTGGTTATCGGAACCATTGGCCCCCGGAGCATAGCCAGGCGTTCCGATAACCTCTCCGGCGTTTATCGGAAGTAAAATGGCCTGCCTTATGAGGTTGGAGGCTCCTTCCCAGATGCCAAAAACGGATGCCAAGAAGGTGGCTCCGGCCCATACTCATAGGCCCACACTTGGAGCTGGCACCAAGAAACATGACTACAATGTATCAAAAAAATGTGCTGAAAATTGGCTTAATTTTACTGTACAATTAGGTCATGTATAGCAAATTAAAAACTGTACAAAATGGTATTATGTGCAAAAATGTACAGCAGAAAACCCTATGTATTGTGGCATCAAATACTGGAATGTACAGAAGAATATAGGCTAACAGCAGGAAGTAAAAACCTTATACTATAAAGTCATGTATTGGAAGGCCTTGGTTCGTTCCCGGCTTCGGGGCCTCGTGGGGGCCCAGGGAAGCCGTACTTTATTGCGTGGCCATGCTCTGGGGATTTCCGCTTTAAATGGCTTCTGCTGTGGCAGAAGCCGTCCTTCCGCGGAGGGTGAGGCTATGGCTTGCCATGGCCTCATCTTTCGCTACTCTCTGAGATATGGCTGGAACTTTTTTCCGGGGGGAGGATATAGCCCAGCTTTGATGGGATATATGCTACCCTCCGGGGCCGACACTTGGAGAAGTGGTTTTGGCAGTGCTGCCGCCCCAGATAAAAAAGTGGTAGCTCTGCCTCTACTGGCCCTATAGTAGGCACTGGCCAAAATACCGACTGCTGTGTATGGGTTCTGCTTGCAGGTTCCATGCTCTGCTGTTCGGGTCATCACTTAGAGTCGGGGTAAGCGGTGACTGCTTGCAGTGACCGCAATACTAGCCCAGTAGTTGGCACTGGACCACCTTCCGGCGGCTGGGTATGCTCCCAGCTTTCTTCAGATACTGTCAGGGCTTTTCATGGCATAGCCGGAATCCGTGATGTAGGCATGACAGGGAAAGACCTGGGGCCAATGCTGCTGGGGGTATACTCTGCCGTCCGGGGCACCTTCTCGAGTCGGTGTTTCAGACGCTGGAGGTGGCTGACCGCACGTATGGGAGGTCTGACACCGCAAGCGGCTCACTTCAATCAAGGCACCCTAGTTTTTAAGAGTGTGGGTGGTCTCCTTTTATTATATAGGGCACACAATATTACTCATTGCTGTTCCCACACCAGCAAAAAAAAGGCTGGTCACTGGTCTTTTTTTTTGCCCAAAACTAAAGGGCTATTCTCTGAGTTGAGAATAGCCCCGTGATTTTTATTTAGTTGAATGGCCCACCAATTCAATTCAGCAGGTCGTATTGGTTAATAACTGAGACTTACATGAATGGGTGCCTTCATCAGAATCAGTCCAAATAACATCAATAATTTGCTTTTTAATAACCTCATCAAAACTTAATAACATAAAAGCTGGCCCAAATTGTTCATATCCCTCGGCTCCATAAATAATAGTGTTATCCTTTACTTCCAAAATAACACTACCAGACCGCTGGCAAATGTCTTTAATTCTTTCCTCCATTACAGCCATATCAGCCTTCTTTGAAAAAATCAATTTCATGGTATATTCCATCATAACCATCCTCTAAAAATAGGGTTATATTGCTCATTAAGTATAATTTTTCAAAATATCATCCAGACAAGGATAAGTCCCATCAAATGGATCAGTACAATAAGCGCCTATAAGATTCTCCTTGAAGTAGTCGTCATACCGTATATCAAGTAAAGCAGGGCTAAATGTTTCAAAAGAATCCGCCCCCAAAGTAATCGAGTTTTCTGTGTGTTTTAAGAGAACAGTTCCATTTTCATTGCATATACCCTCAGCTTTTTGCAATATCGTTTCCATCTTGGCTTTTGGGGAAAAAATCAGTTTTAATGTATATTCCATTTCCTTAGCAAAAATCATTTTCATGGTATTAGCTACTCTTTAAAACGAACTGAAACACATACCATATACCTTGCTGAGTGTATGGTTTTGGAATTGATACTTTAACCTTCTTTATGTCATATTTATCTTCTAAAGAGTGTTCTGTAAGAAACTTATTCATTGAATCATACAAGCCGTCTTCATTACAACTACAAATACCACCGAGATCTGCACCGTTTGCTTCTGCGTTTACTATTATACGATTGATAAGCTCAATAGTTTTAAGATTCATAATCTCAAATCCTCCATAACATCCTCAACAGTATCAAACGGCCCAACTACATTTCGCTTGTTATTTACATCATTCATAGCCCTCACAGTTTCGGGATTTGGAATATACTCATCCAGTCGTATTACCCTGTTATAAAGACAGGTGAATTTGCCGAAATCCCTGCTCTGGTGCCAGTGGCCGAAGAACCACCGCTTAAATTCTGGCTTGTGGTTGTATATTAGCTGAAGGGCCCTTTCCACAGTGCTGTAGCCTATTGGTTTTAGGTGAAACATGGGATTTATAAGGTCAATGGGGCATGTATGGGTAAGGATATAGTCCACCTTGTTGCCAGCATTTTCAAGATTATCCACGGCCTCGTTGAACTCCGCCCAGGAAGGCACCTCCTGGGGCCACCAGCTCAAGCCCTCTCTGCGGTGCTCCTTGTCGGTGGAATCCGCTCCCCCCAGCACGAAAAAGGTCTGGCCCTCTATTTCATAAACCTGTCCCCGCATAAGGTGGATAATGCTACCATCTTTATGAACCTTGCCCCCATGCCATTCGCTGACTTCCATACTGTTTATCCAGTCATGGTTTTCGTGATTTCCGTCCAGCCAAAGGGTAGTCCATGGCTTTTCCTGCAGCCACTTGTGCCAGTGCCTAAAGGTCTTGTCCTCATGCCAGTAAAGGCCAAAATCCCCCAGAATAATGACGAAATCATCCTTGGTCATTTCCGCCTGCTGGGGAAACAAAGTAGTATTCAGTTTAGATATATCAAGGGGAATATGTGTATCCCCGGTTATGTAGATCATGGTTTCTCACCCGCTAAAAATGCTCTCAGTTGTTTATCGGGAATATCGCAGTTCCTGACAGCCACATCAAGAGCCCCGCCATTTTCCAGCTTAATATCATCACTTTCACACATCTCTCCACTGCAATAAGGGCAATAGAAGCAATAGTCCTCCATTAAATGCTGTAAAGGCTTATCCAAATGGGATTTATATTTGGGAGATAGAAGGTATTTTTTGAATATCTCCTTGGTAATTGTGATAAGCATGCTACAATTCACCCTTTTCTCTGAGTTCTTTTCTTATATCATCAACGAATTTTATGGCTTCTTCCTCTGTTAGCAGTCTTCCATTTGCTTTGATGAAAGATTGTCGACAAGACTCAATGACCTCAGATATTGGGCGATTACTGCGTTTAAATTTCTTCTGTTCTTTTTGGTCCATGTTGACGCACCTCCTCAACCTTTCCTGTAAACAGTCAGCCCAGTGCGGAATATCTCTATTACAAATTTTCCTTTGTTTTCCCTATTTCAATTACCTTGCCCATTTTGCCAAGTATGGCTTTGGCGGTTTCTTCGGCAATGCCCGATATATCCCCGCCACTGGCCTTGGGATGACCACCGCCACCATAAAACTGCTTCATTATTTCGCCAAGATTCAGGTCGTTTCGTATGGTGCGAACTTCTATTTTGTCGTGATTAAAATTCACCATGAAGGCAATATCCACGCCGTATTCCTCACATATTTTATTGCCCAGGGAAGAGGTGTATCTACTGTTATTGTAAGTAAGACAGAAGGTGTATTCCTTACCCTCACTTTCTAGCTTCCCTTTAAATGCAGTTTGCATAAAGCCGCTTACATCCTTGGCTTCCCTTTCAGCCTCATAGGCAAGGATAGTCCGCTCATACTCATTAAATAGGGTAAGCTCGTTTAAATCCTTTTTGGCCAGGCGCTCCGTGAAGGCTTTCACAGTGTACTGCAAGCCCAGCTTAAATACCATTGTTGCCAAATATTTTGGCATCTGGCTGGGATACTTGGCATATTCCCATGTATCAAAAAGGCGCACCTGCTCAATGAAAAAATCTCTTTTAGTAATAAGCCCCTTGTTCTGCAGATATCTGTAAAACAGCTCCGCCCCGCAGGTAGGTCTGCCATCCAGCATTTCAGTCACAGTGGCCCACTTATAATCCTTGAAGGATTCCACTGCTGTTATATGGTGATCAAAGAGCTTTATATGATTGAGAATTTTGGGGTTCTGCAGCCTTACTTCCTCAATATCAAAGCTGCAGTCCGTAACAAAAATCCCCTCATAATCCTTGTATTCCGTTCCCATGGCTATCAGCTTTTTGGTGCAGTCATTGGGATTATTTAGATATGTAATATCTGTATTGCCCTTGTAGGCAATATTGGCCAGTACGGCACAGGCCGCCCCGTCCATATCAGTATGGGTCAGTAATTTATATGGTTTCATTATTAATTATTCCTCCCGCTAAGTGGACAAATTCACTTTCCCCAAAAGAAGCTCATTATCCTCTGCCAGCCTGATTTATCACTGTTTATCAGCTTTTTGACATCTTCCTTGGTAAAGCCTCTGGCAGCATTGGTGTAGTAGATATTCAGCTCCGGGGCGGTTTTAAACAGGGATTTGTCATCATCAAAAACGATATAATCCCTGATATTATGCGCCTTGCAGTAATTCAGTACGCTCCGCCCCCTGTCCAGCTGGTCAAGCTCCTCAGTCTTATCCAATATGCGGATTTTCTCAGGGGCCATGGCGTGAATTAACTCCTTTATATACACTGCATGGTTCCCGTCACTATTAAAGCCCGTTTTCCAAGAAGAAGTAAGGACAATGCCCACCTCATGGTTATACTTCCCGTTAAGATAGGTCATATATTCAAGAAAACAGCTGATACATTTGCTATTTAAGGTGAAAGGGCGCTTCCAGTCCATTTCAGTGTTCAGCACCCCATCCACATCCAGAAATATGTAAAACATAAAATCACGATCCTTATATGATAGTTTTTAATTGATAGCTGCCATCAGACCTCTTTTAATATATTTTCCAAACAAGATTCAGCGCCTTCTTTCTTGTCAAACCAAATAGCTTCTAC
The DNA here is from genome assembly GCF_002100115.1 of Anaerovibrio sp. JC8. Lineage (GTDB taxonomy): Bacteria > Bacillota > Negativicutes > Selenomonadales > Selenomonadaceae > Anaerovibrio. The sequence continues at coordinate 44,134 of NZ_ANBM01000010.1, forward strand.
AAGATATGGCTTTATTTCTTCAACATAACCTAAACGAACATACGCGACGGCATACTTTTCAAACTCCGTAGCCCCATAAATGATGGTGTTATCTTCATACTTGATAATTCCGCATCCGCTTTTAAGACATACTTCCCGTATACAGCCTAGCATTTCTTCCATATTAGCATCCGGGGAGAAAGTCAACTCCATAGTATAATCCATCGCTTTTCTTGCTGGCGGTGCCAATAATTCAGGTTCTTCATTCAAGTCAAAGCAGTCGCTACGGCGAAGATACTCTATCAGGGCATCTGGATTAGCGCATAGCTTTCTGATTTCATCCTCTCTTGGCAACAGCACCACATGTTCAAGGCCGTCGTATTCCTCAATGCGGTAGTTGTACCCATCTGGAACCTCCGCGATTTTTAATTTACAATCTGGGGCTGCAGCCTTTTCCTTTAAATCAGTTATGGTTTTTATGAGATTAGGATCGTCCCTGCCCAAATAATAAATAACGCCATTAACGCCCCATGCCCGTGGATTATCAATAGACAATTTAATGGGACTAAAACTGTTATAGTATTTTGCCCCTTCCTCCGACAAGGTAAAAGCACCATAACTTTCATTAATTACGATTTGCTTCATAAAATATCACCTTTTCTATTCTGAAGTACTTGCTTGGTTCAGGCGTTCTTTTATTTCATCCTTCAGCTCTTTTAGTATTTCCTTGTTATCAATAATAAATACAGAATTATCATCCATATTTACACATTCATTTCCTTCTAACATTGCCAAACATTCAAAAACATCGACCAACAAAAAGGAATCCAGCTGCTTTATTTTTTCTGTTCTTTCCTGCTGACTCATAGCTAGAATCATCTGATATGTTCTGACGGTATTTACTATTGTGTGTTTTTCTTTCATAGTAACAGCCCCTTCCAAATATTCATCAGCTAAAGGCCAGATACAGTGACCTATAGAAAGCCCTGACATCTTGGCGGTCGGATAAGCCCGATACACTGCCATCACCTGTTTCAATTACCTTCCACGAGCCGTCAGCCAATTCCGCATAATCCACGGTATAAAAAGGACTTTCCACTGACTGGTATTTTTTCAGCATTTGCGCTGGCGGTGCGGGAGTGAAGGTCCCCTGACCGGAATTTGGTTCAAAGGAAATCATTTCATTATTGGCATAAAATGCCCTGTATTCATTGGTCTTCCCATCATATTTCTTCAGATTGAGATATTCCTTGATACATATTCCCCCAGTCAGAAGATCACCGCGGTATTTGTAAAATACCTCCATCCAGTGATCAAAATCCTCCTGGCTAAAGGAGCTATCAAAGAATTTCGGGAAATCCGACCCTTTAACCGATTTGACAAAATCCTTCACCATAAACCACGGAAACTCCTTTAAAACAGAGGATATCTGAATTGGCTCATGTAGCTTGAAGCAGAGAATACGGGCACTGTCCTCCTTTACGTAGGGATAGGCATTTGGGAAAACGTGAAGCCGCCCATATTCCTCTGGGCTAGTGGTAAGGAGAATATTCCTCTCCTTCAGTGCTTCATAAAACTGGGCATATTTCTCCGGCTGCATCATCCAGCCACGATAAACAGCCTTGGAGGCAGTCTTTGGCAAATCACCGGAAAGAATCATTTTTCCCTGCTGAAACCACCCTTCATAGCTAAAGATGAGAGGCATAAGGTTTGGCTGCTCCAGCACTGCCCTATATTCATTTTCAAAGTCCCCATCCACAACTGAAGGATTAAAATAATCCGAAGGGAACAATACTATACTTAAACGTTGCTTTTTCTTATCATATATGGATTCCATTCTATAAGCTCCTCATAACACTCATCACAAAATGGTGATATCCAGCGTAGGTTACCCCGCATGGTTCCTTCAGCCCCGCACATGACACAGGTATGTTCACTCAGTTCAACATATTTACTTTTAATCTGCTTCAATTTGGCATGGCGGCTGCAGTCATTATCATACCAACGGAGAGAACCAAACTTTTCCTTGATCTGCTTAACCCAATAGCCCTCCAGCATATTTTCTTCAAAGAGAAACGCCTTAATTTCCCTGCATATATCCTCACCAAATGCTTTCTTCCAGCCCTTTGGCATAGGGTCCAGCATGGTACAGCTGTAATCCTCCCCGTCCAATATCTCCCCGTTTTCACGTTTTCTTGGTATAAGGAAAGGATATTCCTTCATTAATCTTTTATTTTCCTTAATACTCTCCTCTGTCTTATCCTCGGCGCATTCCCAGATAACATTCTTAAGGTTGCAGATATGACGGATATGGTCATCTGCCACATCCTCGGAAAAGCCAACCTTGTATATAACTCTTCCGCTGGGCAGATTCATATTTATAGTGTTAAACCTGTCTTTTTCCACATCCCACTGCCTGACAAAGACACGGACATACTTCTCTCCACTATCTGATGTCAGTATATTTGAGAAAGTTATTTTAGTACCGTCAGGGAAAGCTATATATTCATGTCCTTCTTTAAACGTTGAAATTCTATCCACCATGCTCCCCCCTGAAAACCTTTATTTACCTAATATTATCAAAGCCGCAAAGCCTTATCAATCAACGTTTTGACTGTGTTTATACAGTCAATTTGAATATATCATCATGCTAATAATCTCTTGAATCATATTATTGGTGGATTGTTTTCCATACCAATAATAAAATCCTCCATTGTTTCTGCTGCACTATATTCATATCGGAGATTTTTCAAGCCATACGTATAAAACAAACTTCGCATAGTTTCAAACGGATTCCTCATAATATCCATCTCCTCATCAAACAGATTCCAATGCTGTTTCAAATACAGTTCCGCCACATAATTTCTTTTTCCCTTATAATTTCGTACCTTAGTCAAAATCTCTTGTGTCAATTCTTCGCTAAAATCATATTCTTCATATTCTCCAACCAAACCATTTGCCATGGAGCAAATTGCCTGAAATATGCGAACCAGTTTATCATTGATTTCTTTGATATCCCCCTTGCAAGAAATTCCCGAAAAATATAGTTCAAATATAATATGTACGATTTTTTCCTCCTTAGGCATTTCTGATAATTTTCTACATTCAGCGATTTTGTTTATCACTGAATAATCATATTTCAGGCTATCGCACAAAATCCTTGATTCCATAGTATATTGTGCCTTCTGGGCTATATTAAACATTGTTTCACGCTGCTTGGTGATTTCTTTCCTCACTTCTTCATTAACATATTCATATATTTTGTCTTCCAAATTTTGTTTTAGTTGATTGTACCATTCACGTGATATCTCAATTATTCCATTGCGAGTTATCATTTTACACAGATTTTTTTCATCACTATCAAAATCTATTTTTTCACCAACCCATACATATCCCTGCATTGCGTCACGAACAAGGCTTAAATAATCATCACTTTTTGAATTAGTAAGCAGACTATCCACTGTAATCTCCAAGAAATCTGCCATCTTTACAAGCAGTTCAAGATCAGGCTGTCTCTTATTGTTTTCATATTGACTATATGTGGTATAGGGAATTCCCAATGCGTCTGCAAAAGCCTTTTGAGTATGGTATTTCTTGCTCCGCGCTGACTTAAGGTTATCTCCGAAATTATTTCTATTATTTTTCATTTATTTCGCCTCCAAATCTTTTTTATATCTTATATCCGCAATACGAGAAAATCAATAAGCATTTTGCACATTTTATTCTCAATATGAGTATATTTGAGTCAATACATACAAAAACCCCAGCATCATCACTGGGGTAACGAATCACATATTGGCTTTATCACTAATATATTACAATTTCATTCAACTATTCTCATATTCTGCTATTTTTAAGATTCTTATAGGCATTATCCCAAATATCATCATCAAAACTTTCATCTTGCCGGGAAATAGTCGTCTCACCCAATTCGTTCTTTACAGTATTCCTTTCGGCGATTTTATAGAAATAATCCCTATGTTCTTCAAATACTGATTTTTGTAATCTTTTCATGTCATTCACCACTACGCCTATACAATCATTTTTTTACTTAATCATCCAACTCCATTAACGCCGGCAAACAATCCTCAACCTCATCATCTATGGTACTTATTATTGACTTGAAATAATGTGGAAACTCTTTATTATTATGCGAATACTCTATAACCCAGTCTATAATTATACAATATGAGTTTCTGTCAGTAGGCAAAGTAAAAAAACCATATTCTGGTTCAGAGATACCTTTTTCTCTGGCATATTCCCTCATTGGAGCCAGCAAAGCCTCTGTCGTAGTCCCAGCTGCTTCCACCGCTTCCATATTAAAATTAAATCTAAGGGTGGTAAGATTGTCATAATATCGTGTCCCTGCCTTTTCCAAGGCTTTTATATAATCTCGGGCAAATTCATATACTCCACGCACCCGAAGCATATCGTCCATAGTAGAATATTTCGGTGATAATAAGTCGTGACATATCTCAGCCAATTTATTTTGAAATATAGATAAAGGGCTTGATGATAAAAATACCTTATTATCCGTTGCTCTGTGAAAATCTGCAAGTAACCCCCAATATAACTCATGGAATATTTCTATTTGTTCAATAACTTCATAATCTTTCATAGTTGTTCCTCTCTGGGCAAAATCCCCCATTCTTGTTAGGTTACTTATCATAATATCAATCCTGCAAAGCCCTATCAATCAACGATTTGAGTGATTAATAAGGCAAAATGAGTATCAAACTTTTCTATACAAAAAGCCCCAGCTTTGCCAGGGCCATGTAGTTATAATAATTCAAAAATCTATACAAAAAGAGGATTCCCAAGACATTACGCCTATATCACCTGTTTTCCCAATGCGGACAATTCATATACTCTGCGTTCTGTCCATTCACGTACGAGAAAATTTCTGGCTGCCGCGTCCAACAAACATCTTCGCTTCTTAGATCTGCCAATAATAACAGGAGCAATACTCAGAAAATCCTCTTCTTGCCAAAATTAATCAAACCTCTACGGTTGTTTCCAAGTCCAGACGGTCTATCTCTGAAGACAGCTTTTCAGCTTCATCAGACAATTGCCGGGCCCTATCTGCATATTTTGCAATATCATAGGTGGTTACATTCACCAACTGCGTGCAATCCGATCCGAAACCACCACGGTCGCGCATTCTTGGATTTTTGGAACCCAAAGCACTACAATACTTGGCTTCCTTCCGTAACATAATGGTCTTTTCAACCATTGTGGCAATGTCGTTTTTGTTTGCGCTCGGTGCCGCCCCCACATTGGCCAGTCGTATAACCCGTCCAACTTCAATAAGGCGGTCAATGCAGTCATCAATCTTCTTTGTAACCTCATCTACTGATACATCAATAAAGTCCATTGGATTTTCCTCTGGCATTATTGTCACAATAGCTACTCCATCCCGCTTTTCTACAAGTCTATCCAATTCCTTACCCAAGCGGGCCTTCAATACTCTGGCTTCCTTTAAGGTCATCTTTTCCATATTATCAGCCTCCAATCGTTAAGCCATACGGTGATTTATTTTTTCCCGTCAATTCTGTCCATATCATCCAATAATGCTTTCAAATCGTGGGTTTCCAGTCTTCGACTATTAAATATTTCGAGACATGAAGCAATCCAAAGGTTATCAGTAATCAGACCCTCAATGACCTTTTTCAATTCTCCATCAGTTGTAATTTTTTCTGACACATAACTGCCAAAATCCTTGCTGTAGTAAAAACCATAATCCTTCATATAGTCAGCAATTATCTTGTCTGCTTCCTCTACTGAAGTACCAGGATTGGCATCTTTCAGCTTTTCAGCATCAAATTTCCACTCAATGCTCATCCGAGCGACAAAGTTTTTTTCATATCTTTCATAGGCTTCAGCATATTTCTCATCATTAATATCACGCATTTTTTGACCTCCGCACTTCATTTTTGGCTATTAGCAACAACATTTATCACTTCGATAAATATGATGTTTTCCTACATTTGCCTAATATATTATCACTTAAATTTTCTACATTCAATCAACGATTTGAGTGGATTTATCCAGTCAATTTGAATATAAAATACGGCAATAAACCGAGATACTATTCATTCCAATAAAATAGGCCCCAGCTTTCGCCAGGGCCGTAAATTCATAGATATACTATTTTTATAATATGTATCAATAATGATAAATATATCCACCCATAGGGTATTCGGTGCAAGGACGAATCCATTGAATATCCATTCCTTCCTGCTGGCGTGTAAGCCTGAGAGCTCTTTCCCAGTCTCTCACATTCGCAATGACAGAAAGTTTTATAGGTTCGATGACTTTATTAGGATAAAGCTCAAAATAGGCCTTGAGTCGTTTTGAGGCACTACTAAGTTGCATTATTTCCTTGATTTCGTCTGTTTTATCATCTTTAAAAAATGCCTTCTTCCCTCCGTTACAGTCTGAACACAGGGTCCATAGGTTATCGATGGTAGTATCTCCTCCCATATCTACCGGAAGTTTATGGTCCACCGCCAAGCTGACATTTGGTTTATTGTGTATGTTTGCCCCACACCGTTGACATGTGCTGTTATCTCTTTGCAAAACAGCATATCTAAGCTTATCATCGATTGGTTTTCTAATTTGTGGGGTATTTACGGGGGTGGCAGAAGTTAGAATATATCCTTCTTTTTGGGAAACAATATCTAACCCAGTTTCCTGACGAAGCTGGCGTAATGAGCGCTGCCAATCCTGAATATTCCCGGCAACATTGCGCAGGGTTTCTCGATCAATTATTTCACCTACATGTTGTAAAAAATAGTCGTGAAGCTTGTCTTTTGCACTTGCCATAATTAATCCTCCTTGATAAAAATATATGAATCCCTCAATATCTTCCTGCTTTTGTTTTTGGGTATGTATTTAATTTTCATTCCCGTATGAGCACGAAGATATCGAATTTGTCTTGTCCATTCCCTTGTTTTTGCTATAACAGACAGGCGATCTGCTGCTATAGGTTCATTTGGATGATGTAAAAAATAAACCTTGAGCCGGTCTTCGGTGTTCGTTTGGTTGCTTACTTCTTTCATAACAGCCGTATCCTCACCTTTAACCCATGCCTGTTTTCCTTCGTTGCATTCACGACAGAGGGCCTGAAGATTATCTAACTCTGTTTTTCCGCCCCATTCAACTGGTACTATGTGGTCAGGACTTAATTTGATGGCATCATCTGAAACAGTACGCCCACATCCCTGACAAGTGAAGTTATCACGATTAAATACCAAAAATCTTAATTTTTTACTTATTGCTTTCCGTTTATTAGGGTTTGGTTTTATCTCTAAAGAACATAATTTGTACCATTTACCCCGCTTATTTTCTATATTGTATCCTTCCTGAATCCAATTCCGTATCACCCGATCCCAGTGATGCAGGCCGTTGGATGCACATAGTGAATTAAGTTCCTCTAGGGGAATTTCTCTGCCAACATTATCTATCAAGTATTGCTTTAAAACTTTTGATCCACTCATGATAATGTATCCTCCTTCTCACAACTTTTTATTATATCAGAAGAAAGTGTCTCTTTATAGAGATTTCACTATATGCCTCATAATATAGAGCAGTGTAGTTTATGTTCTGAGGTTCTTTTATCATCAAAATATAAAAGCCCTGGGCATTATATATGGCCAAGGCTTACGGTAAATATTTCATTATTTCAGCAATTACACCATTTATGTCTTTCTTTATGTCCGACTCCCAGAACCGAAGCACCAGCCACCCTGCCTGGGTTAGCTGGTCGTTTACCTCTTTGTCCCGCTCCACATTGCGGGACAGCTTCTTCTTCCAGAAGTCTTTATTTGTGCCCACTTGCTCCCCAGGTGCCTGTTCATGGCCACGGGCATGCCAAAAATCGCCATCCACAAAGACAGCTATTTTATATTTTGTAATGGCAATATCCGGGGAGCCAGGGAGCTTTCGCCAATTTTTCCGGTATCTGATACCCCGATGCCATAAAGCAAGGCGAAGCACCCGCTCCGCCTTAGTGTTTTTTGATTTTATATTGGCCATATTATGGCTACGCTGTTGTTTGGTATGAGTATCCATAGCATTAATTCAATATATCATTTTGGAACTATATATAAGTCCATTAACCTGCTTTTTGTTCCTTTTTATCATCGAGTAAAACATTAACAGCATCATTTCCTGTTACATTCTCTCGTGCCAAAACTTTAAGTATCTCCTTGGCTATGGCTTCAATAACATTCACTGTAACGCTGTTGCCAAACTGCTTATATAAGTGGGTATCGGCAATTCCGTCTAGATTATAACTGTCTGGGAACCCTTGCAGTCTTGCCCATTCTCTTGGGGTCATTTTTCTTATATCTTCTTTATTTATTTCACCCTTAATATGAGTGACTGGCTTCATGGAATGGGGTCTGGCATCTATAAGCAGATTTCTTTCCCGACCCATGCCGCCACAAACAATAGCCCCAGCGATATCGTCCAAATCCCTTATCTCATAACCAAAGCCATGTCCCTTTGCTGCATGGCGTTCCTTATGTCTGCGAAGAGTGTCTACATAGACATCACTAAGATAATATTTAGGGGATATAGGTGCATCTTCCATTATATCCCTGATGCATACTTTTTCCTTTGACCCCTGCGGAAACCGGAATGAAGAAGCATCAATATCATTTCTGAAACATACAATGTAAATTCGTTCCCGGTTCTGTGGAACACCAAAATCTTTACTGTTAAGTACCTTATCATATACAGTGTAACCAATCTGCTCAAAGGCTCTTTTGATAACCTTAAAGGTTCTGCCCCTGTCATGGATAGTTAATCCTTTTACATTCTCACAGAAAATAACTTTTGGCTTGTGATGATCGCAAATTCTGACTACCTCTTGGAACAAAGTGCCTCGGCACATTCCTTTGTAGTCATCATCAAAGCCCATGTGTTTACCGGCAAGCGAAAATGCCTGACAAGGAAATCCGGCCAGGCAGATATCAAATTCTGGTATGTCGTTTTCATCAATTTTAGTAATATCTCCAGCTATATCAAAATTATCAGCGAAATTCTGTCTGTAAGTTTTCTGTGCGAAATCATCCCATTCGCTGACAAAAACCGTTTCTATATTCTTTTTAAAAGCATTATCAAAACCAGTTCTGATACCACCAATACCAGCAAACAGATCAATAGACTTATACATTACAATCACCATAAACCTTTCATCAGATAACACACATATTATACCCTATTATGGAAAATAAAATAACAATTATTTTCCCAAAAATGTGCTTTTCCCCCCCTTGTAACCGAACATTATTTCTGTTATCATTATACAAAACACACATTCTAAATTCAAGCAATATTTTCAAAAAGAAAGGAGTTTTTTATATGGTTCTCTACCGCCCACGCGCCAAAGACTATGCCATGGCCATGCGCAATTTAAAGATTTTCGATTCCCCAACGGAAATGGACAATTATCTGATACACTTCCACAACCTCTATAATTTAATAGATGATGATTACTTCCCAAAAATCATTGTCCCAAGCAAGGAAGAAAAGGCCGACCACCGGAACGGCTGGCTTCACTCCCGCTATGTGCTGCTGGGTAATGTGCCCCTTGGCATATTTGACTCGGATACTTTGGAGCGGATAAAAAAGCCCCTGCTGGAAATCGAGGACGATGGAAACGGTGGCCTTAAATGCCAGTTTGAAATACTGAACGAAGGATATATTTTCTTCCTTGGCTCTGACCAGTGGTATGGCCATACCACCATGCTGGGATATAAGCGCTCAAACATGACCGCCCCATGTGCCCGTGTGGATGATATTGCCGTAAATTCCGATGCCTTCACCCAGGCACTGGAGCATTTTATAGCAGAACGGGCCATTAAAATCGTGGAAACCCAACGGAAAATAAAAGAGAAATACAATGAGAAGAAAAGAGCATAGGCCTATCAAAAAATAAATGACGCACTCAATGTTGATGAGTGCGTCATTTTATTAGCCATCGTTATCACTATCACGGATTATTTTTGTTTTTTCAGTCCAGTCGGATAGGCTGATAAAACAAGTTGAATATCTCGTGAATCTATGTCTCTTTTTCGCTTTGTTTGCGGATTGTTGTCATACTGGGCAACCGCCCCCCTCTTTAGAACATAATCCCTGTCTACTGATATAAGTCTGAAAGCAACTTTGTCGTCCACATCAGCATTGACAATTTTATGTACAGCTTCATCAAGAATTTTCCCATCAAATTCACTAAGAATTAAATTTTTAATAATAACCTTTAGTTTCTTTTCTCGGTCATCCGACTTAAAATTACCTTCCAGTTTGTTGTATGGCAAATATATGTCTGCATGGAATATAAATGCTTCTTCTGGCATTCCATCAATATAAAAATCAATAGTACCAGTTTGATCACCACCAGCAAAGGTTGTACCAAACAGATTCTTGTGATTACCTACATTTAACCCCTCTTGGACCAACCCAGGAATAATAATATCCTTTAATGATTCATCATCGGTTACTTTGGATTCCTCAATGACATTATTATTATAAATCTCTAAAATACTATAAACATTACGAATTGTATTCAGAGAAGCTGGTCGATAGCGTGTATCATGAACATCACTGTATTCCATCATTCCATCATGATCTTTAGGCTCAGGAATTCCGCCTGCACCCCAGAAGAAATAATAGACAACGCCCACCAATATGCCTATTTTTAATATTTTCTTACGATGATTTTTTATATGAGAAAATAACTTCTTTATTGGCGCCGGAATAAATGATTTTTTTCCCCCGCCCGATCTGGCAAGTTTTTCTTGTTTTTCAACAATCGCACATCTTCTGTCAACCGCATCAATATTAGGTATATTGAATTCAGCCGCAAGGTCCTTTCGCAGTTCTGTGCTAACAGAACCAAATCTCTGAATTATATCCCTTATTTTTGCATCCAAACTACTTGGAGACATATATACCTTTATCATGGCCTCTCTGACATATCGTTCCCTGATAGTGTCATCCATTAGTTCATCAATTATAGTCTCTTTTTTCAGCTTGATAAACTCAAGCTCTTTTATACTTACAGTATCACGACGACCATCTAAAGTTTTTAATACATTATTTAATTGTATTTCAATTTCTTCCCGCGTTGTCGCAGGCGGGTCAAAAGGAAGCCCAAATCTCAAATACCAATTATTATTGTTCATTTTTTCATTCCTCGAGCTGATATTTCAATTTTTACACCATTCTGTTTTCTAATAAACTGATCTGTATTTTTAATAACATAATCCCTGTTATTCCCCATACTTCTTAGGCAAACAGTATAATCTCTCTCACGCATCATGAGATAATATGCTCTCAAATATGAAGCGAAATTTGTTGGTGACATATCCACCCGTGAAAATCTGGCTGCATTTGATACCGCTAAAATCAAACCGTTTTCCACTTTATTATTTGAAATAACGTTTAAAATGTTCGAAAAAATCATAGATGCATCACTCTGATTATATCCTGGTGGAAGATATACAACGAGCTTAGTGAGCAGACCATTTTTATTTGTATAGATACCTACACCGGAATCCTTATCACTAAAGCCTGCCTTGTACCAATATGTATCATGTTCGTTGCTTATGCCCGCTTCTGGTGCAGAAAGTTGAAACTTTGAATTAGCTCCTATAGAAGAATTATATTTTTCTATGAACTCCGTTGCTGACAGTTCATCGTTTATTTGGACCTCATCCTTACTTATTTGACTGTATTTAATAATTGAATCCTTGGTCTCATTAGTATTTAAAACGAAGAAATAGGTAAATGCCAAAATACCAGCTATTGCAACATATGATGCTAAGGTGGCTTTTTTCTTTATCCTCTCCCATTTGCTGACATAAATTACCCGCTTTTTGTCAACTTTGTAATTTTTTTCGTTACAATAATCATGGATTATGGATAAGCATTCTTCGGGGGTCTTATCTACTAAATTTGACAATGTCTTTGAATATTGTTCTGATGAATCAAAGGTTATAACCCCTATACGCTCATGATCCTTATCTATTTCCCCAAACAATCTTAACCGGAATTTTTTATTCAGATACGAATCATAAGCCGCCTTGCTGGCATCATCATTGAATATAATACGTATTTTATTTACAGCTTTGTTGATGTCATTTCTGGCGCCTTTATATTTGTTCTTCAAATCCGTTGCCTTTTGTTTTAATACTTCAGGACTATCACTTGGATTACCGCCAATTACATCGTAAGCATTTTTCTTCCCCAGAACTTGTAATATATCCACAAAGGTATCAACTTCATAATTATTGCGCTCATCAATAGTGAGAGGTTGCCAGTATTTATCATTATCCATAATCTCAAATCTCCGTAAACATATGCGAGCAGAGAGCAAAATACCCTCCGCCCGCACCAATATTATTTTACCTTACAGCAATGGCAGTTGTTTTTTCTTTTAGTGACATTAACGCTGTACTAGACATGCCTGTATTATGTGAAGTCTGCATATCTGCATCAACATAGTTATTAGATGAGATATCCTTTCCGTGAACATGAAGAATTCCTTCTTTGTTCAGTGTAAAAGTTACATCCAGCTGGGAACCTTTAGGCAGATTTGGTCCCATTTTTAACGAACATTTCCCCAGTACAGGTACTATTCCAAGATCATAAACTTCATCAAGTATATCACTTTCACAAACCTGTAATTCAACAGTAGTCTGATTATCGTGTCTAGTATAAAACGGCTTGGTAACTGATACGGAGCCATAAGGCATTGATTGATTTTTTATGATCAAATTCTCACATTTTTCAACATCGTTAATATATGTAATCAAGGCATAACTCTTAGTTGTCGCCATTGTTATCATTTCAGTTATTTTATGTGATGATACACCTGTAATGCTGGAAGAACTTACTGCAGCTTCTTCCTCGTAAAGAACGGCTTCCTGCTGTTCTGCTACAGTAAGAGCCATATTTTTCTCTTTCCTTTCTTTCCATTCTTCAACCTTATTTTCATATACACTTAAAGCATATATTGCTGCTCCCTTGGCCACAGCCTCATCAGGCTCATTGAATTTAGGTTCAATATGGAAATTATTAACCAGCATCTCTCTGACCTGTGGCATTCTGGTAGAACCGCCAACCAACAGGATTTCATCAATATCATAACCTTTTTCTTTAGCCTCGCTGATTATTTGCTTAGTAACATCAAGTGTAGTCTCCAACAAATCAGCTGTCATTTTTTCAAAATCTTCTCTGGTAACAGTAATACGGGCTTTACCAGCATCCAGCTTTAAATTAATATCCTTGGACTCACGCTGAGAAAGTGCTTTTTTTACCTCCTCCGCCTTAGCAGCAAAAGCCTGGCAATCATCCTCATTAAAATCTCCAGTAAAACCAGTTGCAGAGTAAAATTGATTTTTCATGTTGTTGACCAAACATTTATCCCAATCATAACCTCCAAGTAACCGCTCGCCACCAGAGCATACTACCTTAATATCACCAGCGTCATCTATTCTTAATACAGTAACATCAAATGTACCGCCGCCCAAGTCATAAACCAAAACAGTTTTTCCTTTGGATGATTTAGTGATTCCATAATATAAAGCCGCAGCCGTAGGCTCACCTATTAATTCCAATACATTGAGCCCAGCCAGGATACCAGCATTTTTAGTGGCCTCACGTTCTTCCGTACCAAAATAAGCCGGACATGTGATAACTACATCCTTAACAGGGGAACCAATAGATTTTTCTGCGTCAGAAGCAATTTTTTTCAAAATATACGAAGAAATCTCTTCCGGGCTCTTTTCTTCTCCATGAATTAATTTGTCAATTTTATTACTACTACCAATAAGACGCTTTACGAAGTCCACAGTCTTATCAGGGGACAGCTCTATTTCATCTTTCGCAGCCTGTCCAACAATTACCTCATCCTTACTAGGAAAGAATACCACTGATGGTGTAGTATTAGTGCCTTCAAGATTCTCAATAACCTGGGCAATGCCATTGTCATCAACATAAGCAATACATGAATATGTTGTACCTAAATCAATTCCATAAATATACTTTTTCTCGCTCATCGTTTGTCCCTCACTCTTCTTCATAAATATAACGTTTAACCCATTCAGGATATACTATCTTACCTTCATAGGAATAACCATACGATAATGATTCAGCCACTTTGCCATGCAGTTCTTTATCATGGGTTTTTTCCATAATTTTTTTTGCACGCTGACGACCAGAAACAAATTCATCACCTTTATTGCTACGATACATTTCTACACCCATCTTATCCAGCATATCAAATATATCTTCCTCGGCATATGCGATAACCTGATTTTGGCTTATAAAGGCCTGGTCATTGCTGTTGGCATCCTGACAGTCATTTAATATGTCTTCACGAAGCTGAATCATATCAACTATAAACGGTCGTATCATGTTGAATAACAAGCCCTTCTTGTAGGACTGCAACTCATCATTCATATTTTTTCTTGAGGTTTCCTCAAACTCTGTATATCTAATCCTTTCATTAAACAACTCCGTCAATTTATTAATCTGCTCATTCATATTTTTCATCTGAGCAGCCAGTGATGCTACTTCATCCCGTAACAACCGATTTTCAGCTTGTAACTGAGAAACCATATTCAAATCCGGTTTTTCATTATCCTGTTTTAAAATGGTATCTTCACTCAACCCGTCATTTCGCTCTTGTTCTTCCTGAACCTCCATATCCTGCCCCCCTGTTCTTATTATTAAATTAGCAATAACACATCCTCAACATATTGCTATACTTACCAACATTTTATAAAATCATATTACAAAACAATACGCTCGTAAATATATATTCACAACATTTATTGACTATCATTTTTTCATTGAAGGGATGCGTACTTATGAAACAAAAGTATTTATCTATCGCGCTGTTAGCCACTCTATTGATAACGTTTTTTTCATCGACCTGCGTCGCTGCAAAGAAAGAAATTGATCCAGCCACAGATCCGGATTTAATATCCATACGAGAAATAACGCAATACATCGATTCTATTTATACACTTCACTATGGTATGCCTGAAGAAGAATTTCTGGCAAACTTTACCAATGCTCCAGGATGGTATGATTACAGCACGGGAAAACCAGTTGATAGCTCTATAGCCTCGCGTTTAGTCTTTGATAACATGCCATCAGTCAGTTATTTGATTTCCAGAAAAAGAGACCGTGTATATGAAGATTTGAATATAGGATTTAATAACAACATTTTAGAAATACCACAAATCGCCCTGACAACAAATGATTCGACAATTTATACAAAATCTCTCAAATATGCCGTTAATTCCTATACTTCACGTCTTGGAAATCCTGAACTAAAGTATTTAAAAACCCGTGGAGACGATATCCCTGTATATACATATAAATGGTATACTGAGAAGCAATTATTATATATGATTGCAACAAATGCTCCACAAAATATCAGCGGTTCAACTCACAATTGCCAATATACCATTACCATACAAATTATTGACAGAGAAAACCCAAATTGGGAACTCTATGAAACTCTCGATAAAAACGCAAACTATTATCGACATATACGATAGCCAGCTTATCACTGGATACATGATTCGTCATGGTCCAGTGATTTATTTTTTCCCGTCAATTCTGTCCATTTCATCCCATAATGCTTTCAAATCGTGAGTTTCAAGTCTTCGGCTATTAAATATTTCAAGGCATGAAGCAATCCAAAGGTTATCAGTAATCAGACCATCAATGACCTTTTTCAATTCTCCATCAGTTGTAATTTTTTTCTGATACATAACTGCCAAAATCCTTGCTGTAGTAAAAACCATAATCCTTCATATAGTCAGCAATTATATTGTCTGCTTCCTCTACAGAAGTACCAGAATTGGCATCTTTCAGCTTTTCAGCATCAAATTTCCACTCAATGCTCATCTGAGCAACAAAATTTTTTTGATATCTTTCATATGCCTCAGCGTATTTCTCATCTGTCACATCACGCATTTTATGCCTCCACAATAATGTAATATAAAATGACTCTATCCTTTTGAAATTCTCCTAACGTGTCCTCATTTCCTGCATTTTGCCTCAATATTAAATTTTGAAATTTAATACTCAATTTACTGAGTTTTAAGGCCAAAAAACTCAATTATCTGCTCCACTGACACGGGATAAAATCCATTGGCATCCACTCCCACATCATATCTGAGGATGCCTTCCTTGCGATTCTCCAGATTATATGATTCATCATTGTGCATGTGCCCATGGAGCATAATGCTGCCATAATGACTCTTGGGCCAGGACAGCATCGGGTAATGCATCAATGAAATGGACTGCCCTTTATATACAATGGTCATGAAATCCCTTATTTCCTCAAAAAGCGAAGGGTCGTATTTCTTGTCATGGTTTCCCTTTAAAAGGTACTTCTTGCCATTGAGCTTGGATATAAGTTCATTGGTCTCCTCCGCCTTTATACGGTGGGCAATGTCTCCCAGAATATAGACTGTATCATTTTTGTGTACCACTGCGTTGTAGTTCGCTATGATGGTACGGTTCATTTCATTTTCATCTGCAAAGGGCCTGTTCTGCATATATATTACAGCCCTGTGCCCAAGATGCAGGTCACTGGTAAAATATATCATTCTAACACGTCCTCATTTCCTTCATACTCAGTTTCTTTTCCTTCAAATCCCTATTAATATCATACCGCTTGGTTACCACTGGCTTCTGGCCACGGCGGAAGAAGTATTCCTGTCCAATAGGCATATTCAGCACATCATTCATTGGGCAGTTCAGGCGTTTGCTCACATTAGTGGCAGTGTCCACATCCATTCCCCCAAGGTAAATATATGTATCGCAGTTATTGATGATGGTGGTTGCATTCTCCTTGCCGTACATGGCGGAAAGCTGGGTTTCAGACTGAACAAGCATGGTGGCAGATATGCCCTTTTCTCTGAAGATGGAAATCAGTTCATGGAAGTCCTGCACCTTACAGCCCGTGGCAAAATCATCACAGAGGACCTGGACTGGGTGTGGTAATACGCCATCTGCTCCCCCCTCCCCCAATTCAAAAAGGCGCTTGAAAAGCTGCTGGTACAATATGGAACAGAAGCGGTGCTGGGCCGTATTCACTGGTGATATATAAATAAATATCACAGTCTTCGGCTTAAGCAGTTCTCTGGCATCCACCTGAGGGAGATTCCCCTTAAACAGACATCTGATTTCATCGGTAAACATGGTATTTATTGGTATCATTGTGCTGGTGGCTACACTTGCGCCGGTAACTTCTCCCAAGCCCAGAAAACGCTTCCATATTTCGTAGATATCCTTGTCGAATTTATACCATTTGCGCATTTCATAATGAAGAGGGTGTTCCCTTTTCATATCCCTTTCACGTTCCAATATGCTATTCTTTGTTGTTCCATCTCTACATGTGTATTTCCCTTCTCTGAAGTCCTTCAGTGTAGGAGGGAGCGTTTCAAAATCACTGTCATCTTTATACATCAAACGGTCCAGCAAATACAATGCCTCTTTCATGGAACGCCCCTTGCTATAATGGCCTTCATAAACGTAACGCAAAACCAAATAAGTAAGGCTTTCCGCACTCTGCAACCAGAAAGGATCTTTGGGTAAATCATTTTTTGAAATTTCACTATAAGCAATTGTGTGGGCCAGATTCCGCACATCCGTAAGAGAATTGCACTGGAGCAACGGATCATAGCCGTAAGGGCTTCGGGTTGGGTCATTAAGGTCCACAAAAAGTATATTGTATCCCTTTTCCTCCAACAGCTTCTTGGTCTTGTCGTAAATACCACGCTTGGTGTGAACCACCACCGCATTGGAGTTTTCGAGATTGCAAATCATAGGCAGCAGAACACTGACGGTCTTACCGGAGCCGGAGCCCCCTACCACCATGATGTTATTGTTAAGTCCCGTCTTGGTGCAGTCCGTGGAAATATGGCACCGCTTATCCTCCCCCAGAGGGAATATTTCATTTATATTCTTATCCATAATTCACGCCTCCATCATCTCAGCAAATCCCATCACTTTATCTGCAAGGCCAAATTTTACCGCTTCCTCCCCTTTAAAATAGGCATCATTCAGGGTAATTCTCCGCAGCTTGCGCTTGGTCTGGCCCGTGTGCTTTGAAAGGATATCCACCATTTCTTCCTTGGTTTTCTTCAAATCCTCCGCAATGGTCTGAACAGAGGAAGTCTTTCCCCCAGCCCCGTAAGGAATCAATGGCTCATGAATCATGACCTTGCTGTGGGGCAGAAGATAACGGCCATGGCCACCACAGCAGAAAAGCACCGCCGCCATGCTGTAGGCCCTACCCAGACAATAGGTTTTTATGGGCATTGGGGCACTCTGGATAATGTCATATATCACCATACCAGCGTCAATACTGCCGCCCCCAGAGTTAATAAAAATCTTCACTGGTTCAGTGGCGTCTTCCTTAGTCAGCTGGCTCAGCTCCTTGGAAACCTTCACCGCCATTGCATCATTGATTTCGCCCTCTATATAAATCATTCTCTTGCTGCGGAGCATGCCATCAACTGTAAGCTCTTGGTAGCCGCTGTTGCTATATATTACTGTGTTCATTGTTGTCATCTCCCCGTTGTATTAATCACGTAACAGATATTTTACTCTTTTATTATCTTTCAACGGCACATTCTTAGGCTGTATTTTAGCCAGCCCATTAAAGAAAAATAAAGTGCTAAAATTAACCCTTGGCAGGGAAGTATTCTCCAGCCATTTTTGATTATCTTCTGAAAGCTCCCAATAAGTGTACAGTCCTATTTTTATGTATTTATCTATTTCCTTGTCCAGGGGTTCTCTACCAAAAATTTTTGAACGACCTTCCCAATCCTCTGGAGGTAACCCAATTTCGTCAAATGGGTGACTGTAACCGTTATCTTTATTTAACCAATAATTTTCCTCCATATCATATCCAAATATAAATGCATGTGCTTGTGCCATGTACCAATGTAAATTGCCATATAGGTTGTGCACAAATTCATCTGTATGAAGTCCGAAAAAATATAAATTGTATATTATAAAAGCCAGATCATTATTTCTATAGGGCTCGCCCTTGAACTGCCAGAACAGCAAATCTTTAATCACATTAATATCATAGCCAAGATGTTGACACAGTACTTCAATTTCAAAGTTTGAGGTTTCATTCTCCCCCGCCAGCTCGGCACGTTTACTATCGATTTCTTCGCGTATCTGTTCTTTCAGCGTTTCCCGAAAATTATAGTCAGCCTTCTCTATCAGGTGTTCATAATGGCTGTATGGAATTTCTATATCGCCGCGGGGCGTTTTTATAACACAATCTACATCCTTATCAATATTAGTTTCTAATATTTCATTTGGATGGATACTGTCTTTTATATAATCCCGTACATATCCCAAATAATCATCTGTTGCAGAATTATGGCCATTTAGCAAATAATCTATACTGGTATCCAACAGTGAAGCAATACGCTTTAAAGTTAAAATAGACCGAGGCCACCTTTTCCCCTGCTCATATTGGCTATAGCTAGACAAAGGCATGGGAAGCAACTTGGCAAATTCCTCCTGAGTTCTAAATTTTTCCTTACGTTTTTTCTGAAGATGTTCACCAAATTTTAACAAAGCACTTTCTTTTCCTTCTATTTCATCTCTTTCGTCCATTTCGTCCATTTCGTCCATTTCTTCTTCATATCTTTCTTCTTTTTTTGCCATTGCATTCACGCTCCTTTTTCTTGCTTTCAGTTTAACAAATCGTTTTTGACTGTTCAATAAACAAATTGAGTGTATAAATTACTCAATTTGAATAATGACGGAATATTAAAAAGGCATGCCAGCAACGGCACGCCAAATTCATTTTAAATCATATTCTTTTTTCGCAGAACTTCCACATACATTTCGTAATCAAAGCTGCTGTCCACCAGAACATCAATCGGGCAAGTGAACTGTTCCGCCAAAAGGCGAAGGTCGTCCAGCCAGGGTTCCCCAACTCCTGACTCCCAGCCTGTATAAACAGCTTCTTCAACCCCTATGCTGCATGAAATTTCTGTAACTGAAAATCCTCTTATCAAACGCAGTCTTTTCAGATTACCACCAAATGTCATTTAAAAACTCCCCCTAATGATTAATGCGTTATAGTGTCCCAAATTTTCCCCTCCAATAATGAGACAATGTGCCTACAACGCTTTTATTATAAGGGATACAGCCCTTTATGACAAATTGCAATTAGCTAATAATTAGCAAGCAAAACCTCTCCTTTTTGCTTCACTAATAATAGCTTTTCCAAATTGTACTAATATGTTAAGAAAAACAGCCTCTTTTTATGGCGTTTCCCCTTATTTTATTAGCACTTTGCACTATTTTTTCTTTTTTGCTCCAAAATCAGGCAGCTTTCCATATTCACCACACCGGGAAATGAATGTATTTGTGCCAATATCTCCGCCATATGGTCTGTATCCCTGCCCACAGTCTGAATTATAAAATCATATTGCCCTGCAGAACTGCCATACCATATAACATATTTGTTGGAATCAAGGTAAATACGAAAAGCATCCCACTGGTCACGCTTCTGCATCTTAATCATGGACTGCATGGTCACGGGCAGATCATCGGACAGTTTTCTCCCAGGAACCACGGTATATCCTGCAATATACCCATCCTTTTCCAGCCGCTTTATCCGCTCACTGACTGCTGGCATTGACCTTGAAACCTTGGTAGATAATTCACTTATGGTAATACGGGCATTATTCGACAGTTCATAGTAAATAATCTCATCTACCTTATCAAGTGTTGCTTTTTTATCCATTTTCATCCTCCTAATTATAAAAATAGACGACTTTACTATTATAACAATTAAATAAATTTTGTCTAGGACCTAATACTTATATTTAAAAATAATGTAATACTTTCCCATATTGATCGTATGTGTAAATGTAATATAAAATTACACACTTCTACTCATTCTCTCCCCTGCCTGTTCCCCTTTCAAAAACAGGCAGGGCCTTTTTTTATTTTTTGTAATACATCATTTCATTATCCGTAAGTATGGACATAAAAGATAAAACAAAACGGGCACAGCCCATAAAGAAGGGAGATAAATATTATGAACAAGAAATATGAACTCAACGAAATGGAATTAAATCAGGTAGCCGGTGGCCGCCCACGCATTCGCCTTCATGGCCCACGCCGTAAGCCTTTCCAGATCATCCGTGATATTATTGATTTAGTAAAGGATATCACAAGCCCTAAGAAGGATACTCCACAGCAGACTCCACAGGAGCCAAAGAAGGCTGCATAAAAAATAACAGTCCTTTCTTCTAAGTGGATTTAGAGGAATTAATATATCGCCCATCTCCTTCTATCTGCTTGTTTCTCCTCTCCAAGAATCAGGCAGAAGATATAAATAGATCCCCTGGCTACAAAGTCAGGGGATTTCTATTGCACTTCTTAAATCCAAAATATAATAAATGTGTTATAAAAAATATGTATTATTAGTAATACTCTGAGTATTTAGTCGTATGTATAGGCAAGAAAAGAAAAACATAAACAACAAAGAAAGGGGTGCTGAAAATGAAAAAGGCAGAGATGATGAACAAGATGGAACTGGACATCATGGCAATGGAGAATGTATCAGGTGGAACTGTTCCTCCTGAGATTCCACCTGCTCTTGTTAACGAAACTGGCCCACTGGGCACCTGCGACCCGCCAAAAGGCACTGGCCCTCTCGGCAACGCAGTTGGTCCTGTGAATGATTGGCGCCGCTAATCCTGTTGGCGAGGATGCCAAGGAGTTGGAAATCCGCAAGGAACACACGGAAGCAGACAGAAAATGAATACCCTGGCTAAAAAAAGCCAGGGTATTTCTATTGGAAAGGGTATAAAGGAAGCCACCCACAACCGCCCCCTCTTATGGGCTTCCCGCCCCGGCCCCAGACCGTGGCTCCAGCTCCAACGATGGGCCAAAGCCACTTACTGGGTGCCACCGATGGAAGTGAGCCGTGAAAGCCGGGCGGCTTCCCATTCGTCCAGCCACCCAACTTTCCCGTCTGCCCTACTCGTAGGCTCTCTCCGAACAGTAGAGTATGGAACCTGCAAGCAGAACCCATACCCTACTGTCGGCATGTGGGCCAGTGCCAACTACCAGGCCAGTATCAGCGGTCACTGTCCTGTCGCTCCCTTCCGCTCCGCTTCATCAGCAGCTTATTCTGCTTCTCTCCAGTCCGCGCACTCCAGCCACCGCTAAAACCACGACTATAAGAGAGGCCCCGGAGGGTATCACTACACCCCAGAGTGGCGTAGTCATACCCCCGTTTTTTATTTCTCATCTTCTCTAAGAGAGTAGCGGGCGCATACTGCCCCCGCGGTAGGTTGGCTTTTGTTACGGCAAAAGCCATTTTAAGCGGGAGGCGACTCTGGGGCTACTACTATGAGTATGGCAGGGGACCCTGATGGAGCATCCAGCCGTGTCACGCTCTTAAACCGACACTCCCCCTGTATGCTCTGGGTTTTGTCCCCAGCTCATAAGGCAGTCTGGTGAGCGTCCGATAAGTTCCTTTCGTCTATCGGAAGTAAAACCAGACCCGCCAGGACCGCCACCCTCTTTTACTGTCCGATAGACAAACTTATCGAAAGCTGACCAGTCTTTCGTGCCCTCTCTCCCTCGCGGGACCCCACCCACCAGCCGGGGCCGCAGCTGCACACAGACATAAAAAGAGAGCGCAGCCGCACCCCCGGCATACGCCCCGCCCATAAATTAAATAA
Organism: Anaerovibrio sp. JC8; assembly: GCF_002100115.1. GTDB lineage: Bacteria > Bacillota > Negativicutes > Selenomonadales > Selenomonadaceae > Anaerovibrio. The sequence continues at coordinate 66,882 of NZ_ANBM01000010.1, forward strand.
TATAATTTCTCCAAGCAAAAAGAGAGCCATTTCTGACTCTCTTACTTTTTTAGTTCCTCATTTATACGGCTGAGGTTCACCGACATTTCTTAAGACTCACTTAACGGTAGAGATTCACCGACTTTTTCTTGCTTCGAGTATAAACGGTATTTTTGATATTGTCAATTATGACAGCTAAGGACTACCAGAGCACCCCCTATCTCTAACGTTTATCATTATATGAAGTGTTTGAGTACCCCTGTTTATTTAAATTCTCAATAAACTTATCCAATTTCCTTCGTCCTATTTCTTTAAACCATTTTTTATCACCAACAATTTTCACAATTTGTGGGCTGATAGCATAATAGCACTTAATAAACAGGCGACCATACCATGAGGATCCCAAACAATAATCTCGATATCGGCGTAATGTCCAGACTTCTGGGCAATCATATGAACCGTATACACACGTTGCAATATAACAGCCAGCTTTTTGTGCGCCAGTACCACCTTTTGTTGGTGAAACAAGTCTTGAAGGAAGAATATAATCCGGTTCTATTTTTCTTCTTTCGTTCAAGATAAATTCCGCCACATCATAGCAATACTGTGCCCCTTCATTGGAAATATAATGCGTGAGTCCCCTATCTATAGAATCATTATATTTTTTAGTGCACGCTAATAATTCAGATATAATATTATCCATTGTCAATAAAATATCATCTTTCATTTTTTTATAGTTTGCAAAAACAGCTATTTCGTACGATAACAATGATGTCTGTAGTTTTAATATTTCTGAACTAATATCAAGAAATTCTTTATATGACGACTCTATAACTTTTTCATTATCGTCTATATACACATCAACAGCAAGATTATGTAAGCTTACGACTCTACTTGTTACCAGGCTACACGCCGACACTATTTTTCCTTCTTTGATACTATATGATAAATCGGTATCATTCTCCACTGATTCAATATATTCATCAAGATGATTGATAGGTCCATTAATTGCTGAACGTGTATTTATAGTAATAGCTGATGCAGATGCTATCATACGCTTAAATTTACGCTCATAATCAGCTGGATCGTCTTCTACAACTTCAGTGTAATATTTATATGCCTCCTGCCAATCTCCACGCTCATACGCTTCATCACCAAGTTTCTTTATGTGAGCAAGATTATCTTTCTTTATAGTAATTGTACCTGTAACTTCAATAGGGCCATCCGTTATAAGTTTCCTTGCTTCATCTAATGTATATTTGCAACCACAATGCTGACAAACAAATACGCCATCGTGTTTAATAAGGTCATTGCTTCCGCACATTTCACATTTAATAATTTGCATTACTATCCCCTCCATAAAAAAACAAATCGCAGTTATATTTATTCTATTTGAAACAATAAAACCCTTTTCGCTTTTTAATGACCGTATTATCCCAGCCCACCAGCCAGGGCCAAAAAAGCAAGCGTTTTCCTTACTTCTAACCTTATCAGAGAATCTATATATTATGAAATAACCTTTGGTAAGTATTATTACATCATGCTATAATTTCCAAAGACACAGAAAATACCTTTAAAAGTTTTTATTTGGACTCTATAGGCATATTCAAATTGGAGAAATAGTTATGGTTCCACTAGACAAAACCAAAACATATAACGATCATGAAGAAATAAAAAAAATGGGAGCTATATGGAATGGTAGATTTTGGTACGTTCCACCCAACAATGATTATAAAGAATTCACAAGATGGCTACCAAATCACATTTTACAGCCCTTACTAAATCACGAAGAAATCATTTTAGCATCATATTTTAAAAAAACACTTTATTCCATTTTAAAACGCGGTTTTAAGGACGATATAAAACAAGGAAGGGCAAACGAAGATGACTGGACCCTGTATACTTACTGGATAAATAATGCCGATTGGCTCTCAATGGAATCCTTATTAGAAAAAGCAGATCTTGATGTTTTCCCTATAATCGAATTAAACAACCTCCCCTTCAACAAATGCCCTAGAGGCTTTGAGGTAAGGGGAATCGGGGATTACTGTTCTTATAACGATGTGTTTGAGCAATATCAAACAACAGGTCTTTTCTTCACAGATGAACTAAAATTTGCCGTTTATTTTTATAAAAAAATTAACGAAAAATATTATTTCCAAGAAAGGGATATAGATATTTACGAATTTTACGATGATAATGCCGAAGAACAAATTTTTAATGATATATTTGAAACACTAAAAACAGGTCCAAGACACAACAAATTTTAGTCAGTAACCATCCCGATTCGGCCATTATTCAACATGATTCAAGGACTCACTCATTTTTTATGTATGAGTCCTTTTGGGTGCAATACTCTCATATAAACTCCCAAAATAAAAAAGCAGCCGCTTTCTTTCTGGCTGCCTTTAATGTAAGAATATCACTTTTTCTGCATTTTTTTATTTAACTTAATGATATATGACTTTGCCATATTATAGATCTTTTCTTCTTCATATAAATCAAGCAAATACGTTCCCGATAACAAATTCATATATTTACCAGTTTGCTGGATTATTATTTTCCCTACTTTCACCCCTTTTCTGTCTTTATCCGGAATCCCGCTTTCTTCCTCTGCCATATACGCCTTGTCCAAATCATACAAAGCCTTCAATACACCGTGCATCACATTGTATTGCTGGCATACAGGCTGCTCGCAAATAAACTGGATAACATCTGTATGAGTACAAACAAATTGTGTAAGTTCATACGGATCACTGTAACTATCATCCTTTGTGACCCTTCCTATCCACCACAACCGTGACATTCCATTTCTGAACAAAGAACGGTGCGGACCATACCCAAATAAATATTTTGTACAAACAGCCTGCTCATTTGTTGCAGGCCAACGCTTCTTCATATAATCAAGCTGCTCGGACAATGTATATGCAGCCCACAGTTTTTCCTCTGATGCCTGGGAATCTGTGAGTCCCTGCATGGATTCATAAACCGCCTTAACGTTATATATATCTTCCTGTAATTTATTTTCCCCTGAACATTTTAACTTAAATTCTTTGATTTCCAACGACATGCTTTTTATAATGCTCTCATCATCAAAAAGCTCATGCAAGCTCTTTTTGTTTGAGCAAATCACATCATCATATATTTTTTTGGCATTACGACGGCACATTGCCACAGAATCTGAGTTCATGTATTTAACTTTCATTATTATCGACTCCTATTTCTGTAAGTTTTATTAATCCGTTAAATACTGGGTCCTGCAGGAGTTTTTGAGTTTCTTCATAGGGTTCAATATTTTTAATTTCAGCCTCCAAATTCCTGCCATTCTTCAGATAGTAATTTTTCAGACTAAGATACCAGCGGCTGTCCTGAACCGTTTCTATACCGCCTTCCTGTTTTAGCTCGTAAAACGCTTTCATAAACGCAGGTACTATCAACATACTGTATAAAACCTCTTTATATCTTGGGTCTTTTGATAAAGAACGGTATGCATTAAATGCTTCCTTGGACAAATAAACTTGTATTTTTTGATCGCTGGTGTCAATTCTTGCCTGTTTAGCACTTAAATCCATTAAAACCGAGCAAATACTAGGTTTATCTGAAAATTCATCATAGGTCTTATTAATAATGCACTCAACTCTGTGACCTATCCCCAGAATCATTCCCTGCTGAACATTAAATTGCAGCCCTTTATAATCTTCAATAAAATCATCACTGCCAAAATTATTGATATCTTCTGCTGCCATCAGAAAGGTTGAGACCTCCGTCTTGCCGTTCAAAAAGGTATCTTTTACTGAAATTACTTCATCCAATGACGATAATATATACATTTTTCTGAAACATGTCTGTTTGCATTCAACATGGCAACCGATTACAACTTTTCCAATTTTGAAAAGATTTTCCAGTTCTTTATTATGCATCTCGGTCTTAACCCTTATTGCCACATCAGACATATCGTGCTTTATTTCTATATTGGTTTTAAAATAACTGGCATTATAATTATCTGTCGTGCTTCCCAAAAGCGGGATAGGATAATAATTACTACGCCTTTTCATAAGCCTTCACCTCGATTGAGCAATATATATCTGTATCCAATACGGCATCAATTATCTTTTTTTCACCCTGAACAAATTTCATCTTGCCTATAATATTATTCTTTACAGGCAATATTTCATCGCCAATGGATGCGCTGATAATTTCTACCGGATATATTTCTGTTTCCGCAGACAAATATATTTCCATTTCACAGTCAGCCGCATCCCTGCTTGGTACAACCAGCAAACGGTATTTGCCATTTTGCGGATCAAGGCAAATCGACCTTAAACTGCTTAAATTTACCAGTATTTTATGATTAGCGGTATTGTCACCTTTTTCCTCTGTATCAACATCATCAAATAATGGTATCTCTGGTTCAGGGGATGGCTCGGATTCAGATTCAGGATCAGATTCACTGCTTTCTGACCAGTCCTCTTCATCCTGTTCATTATCGTCGCCAGCATCATCGCCATTATCCGCAGCCGGAATATCAGTATTGTCATCATCGAGGCGTGTATCATCATTGCCCAACGGAGCTATATGAGGATCTTCATCTACCATGATATCAATAGTATCCGTTGAATCAGGTACTTTCTCTTCAGATGATATTTCATCCCCATTATTGATTGTTGTATTTTCATCATCATCTTCATCCGGCAGTATGCTTCCCAGTCCTGCAACATCCATTTCAGATACATTTGTAGTGTTAAATATTTCATCAACAAACGCTTTGATTTCTTTGCGCAGAGAATCCAATAATTTTTTTGCTTCCCGTCTGGCTTTATTATCCAATAAATTATCAACCATCCAGTCTGTGTGCTCAGGATTTTCAAGTTCCCTTAACCTTTCATTAATTACTTCTCCGCTAATCCAACATATACCGGCAAATGGGGCATTTTTAAAACGATCCCATTCCTGAATAGACATTCCGTTCTTTCTTATCATTTTAATTTTGTGATGGCAGTTAGGGTCATTTTCAATAATCCATATATCCACATCACCCATACCCTGGAAATTGATTTTCTTATGATGAACATCTGGTTCCTGTTTGGTCAAAATATTATAGTACAAATCCTGGCAATCTAATTTGTCCTTATACTTATCAACGAAATCTCCTATCGTAGATTTATTTAAAATATGCCCACCGGCCCTAATCTCAAGTTCTCCTTTGTAAATAGCAAACAAGAAATTATCAATAACTGATGCCAATAATTTTATTGCCCAGTCTTCATCATCTGACAGTTCAGAAAAGCCAGCAATATAAATATCCGTTCCATAGTCATTTTCTTCGCGTTTATAATTCTTGTCCAGAACCAATTCGCCATCTACAGGGGCATTTTTCCCCTCACAATAATAACCAACACTTCTGTATTCATTACCTTCTTTATCCTCGAAGGTAGCAAAACGGGCTACTCCCTGATGTAAGTGTTCCTCTTCAAGGGTATAGGTGCTATATAATATGGTTCTTAATATAGAACAGGCAAATGGGGCATTTTTTCCCAGTCCATAGCTTCCACCCGCACCAGCCTCTTTATTTGACGACCCAGTGGAACGGATTAAATTTTCCCATTCACTGTGATTATTTCTTCTCACACCGGTTGTATTATGGTCACTTATACGAAGAAATGGTATTTTCTTTTTATTAATACAATCAAGTGATTCCTTAAATGCTGCTATTTCATTTGGCTGGCCTTTTTCAACCCAATATTCATAACATTCAGTTAGGTATTCTTTATATTTTTCGTACTGAGGAATTTCTTTGCTTGATATTGTGAAAGATTCGAACTCCAACACAACTGGAATCGATGCATCCAATTCCTTATTTTTGGCATCCAAAGAGTTCTGGCATATTTCTCTTGCCAATGATGGAATACGATAACTACGAAATTTTGCTGCATAGCTTGAATTAATTCCTTCTCTTTCCCCACCATCATTTTGTGGAAAACGCCAATTACTCATATATAAGCCCCCTTATAAAATAAAACGCTTCCTTTTTTTAGTATTTAATTTAAACAATGCTTCCTGTTCATCCAATTCATTTCTTATACTTGCAAATATCTTCTCTACTTCTTTTGAGGTATACTCATAATTTGATGTATTGGCACAATTACCCAACAACCGTATCATATTAAGTATTTTTTCTGTGCGACTGGTTGCCAGTCTAATAAAACGTTCATGCTTGCTTTCTTCCATAGCGCACCTCCTCAATCACATTATATTATATTCTATAAATTTGCACAATATTTTTCATATATTGTTCTATTCTTACATATATTGCACAATTATTTACATATTGTAAACAATTATACTCGTTCCGAGTAATCACAGTGAGTAATCCAAGGAACAAAAAAACCACTATCTTAACGACAGTGGTTTTTATATTAATTTTTAAAATCGATGTTACAATCTACATGGTCATATTCCACATCCGCCATTGTTTTCAGAACAGCTTCAAATATTGCTTTTGCGCCGGCAACCGGCACAGCCATTCCAATCTGACGACGGACTTTTTCCTTATTGCCCATAAACACATAATCATCCGGGAAGGTCTGCAATCTGGCACGTTCCCGGTTAGTTAATGCTCTCGGTTCTTTCCAGTGATAAATATGAGTACCACCACCGCCAGAACCTGTTACTGTGTATGATGGTGCATCAGGAACCAATCTTCGATAAATCTGACTGATTGTGGCCCCTTTAACTTTCAGCTGCAACTCAGGATGCTTTTTTAACTCTTCTGCATTAAAAGCATTTTCGCCTGGTTTTATATAGGATAGTCTCTCTCTTACCCTTTCAGTCATAAATGATGGCTCGTTATTTGGTGCTGTACGCGGAATACCAGACAGAGCTTTTTCCGCTGAAACATCTATATCACTATACATTTTAGGTGATGGCGGATAATATACCTTCTTTATGTCATCTTTTATACCAATGATAATAATTCTGTGTCTGGTCTGAGGTACACCATATTCCTCAAATTTATACAGATGCGGATAAAGATGATAGCCACATTCCCTCATATCATTCATTATTTGAGAAAAGGCCTTGCCATCATTTGCACTGGTCAGACCGCTAACATTCTCAGCCAAAAACCATTTTGGTTTAAATTTATCTAATACTTTAACCCCATAAGAATACAGTGCCCCATACTCTCCATCTAAACCATTCTTCTCTCCAACATTGGAAAAATCATTACACGGAAAGCCAAACGCAAACGCATCAAATGGATGATCCCTAAACAACGGATTATTCTCACTGATGTCAATACTTCTTACATCAGCGCAAATCACACTGTTGGCATTGTCATTTCTGCATATATTGCGCTTATATGTATGACATGTATCTTCATCTCTATCATTTGCCCATGAGTGTTTAATACTCCATTCGCCTTTTCCAGGAACACGCACTTTAGCCTGCATCGCCCCACAGGCAAGACCTCCTGGGCCCGAAAAGAATTCGCCTAGTTTATACTGCATAAAATCACACCTTGGGTAAATAAATACTATATTTCTTACCCATTATAACACAAATTAAAAGAAAAAAGCAGCCCTGTTCGTATTTATTTTGAATACATTTTTTTATTTTCGTTCCACTTATTGACACTTTATCCACAACTGTGTATAATTTAATTAATCGAATATGATGTCATTGCGGAATGACTATTATACTACCTGATTTCTCTCCTGGCCGGGATAGGAATATATTGTCATTCCGCGAAAAGTCCGCGGTATGGCTCCGCGGGCTTTTTGCGTTGAGTGAAAGGCCTCCGGAAAATATTTTGTTTTATTTTATCTTATGAAGGAGGTCAAGAATATGATCATCAAATCCAATGACTCCAGCTCCATTAAGCTGAAGGTTGTAACCGATATGGAGAGGGGCAAGGAGACTTACTCTGTGGTAACCTTCTCCGGCATCAGTTCCGAAGTATCTGATGACAACTTCATGGCGCTTGCAGATGCTCTGGCTGCAGTCCAGACCTATCCAGTGAAGTCTGTAACCCGTATCAACACCTACAAACTTGTAACTGAGTAATGGAAGGAGGATGATTTATTATGGCACAGAAACTCTACTGTGAGTATGAACTCAACAACGACCCTAAGAAGCTCAAGACCGTGGTAATCGCCAACCCAAAGGCTGGCCTGACCAAGGCTGAGGCTCTTGAGATGATGCAGAAGTTCGTTGACCTTAAGGCTTATCCTGAGGTTACCGGCGTGCATAACGCATATCTTAAGGAAACCGTTGTCACCAAGCTGGCCTAAGTGGCCGCAATGATTGCCCCTCTGCTCGCCCAGCGGCCTGCAGGGGGGCTTTCTTATCAAAGAAAGGAGTAAACCTATGGAAGAAAAGATTTTATCGGCTGTCAGCACCGTAGGCTTCCCGATAGTCATAACCTTTTATCTTCTGATAAGGTTCCAGACTACCATGGACAAGTTCTGCGACAAGCTGGATGCCCTGATACTGGAAATCCGCAAGGAACACTCGTAAGCAGTCACATAAACTGCCGCTCCGCAAGTTACAAACCCAGTAGCTGCGCGGTGTGGCAGTTTTTTATTTTTGCCATACAGCCAAAGTACAGCCAAATTTTCTGCTTTTACAGCCACAAAAAAATGGCCCGTTTTGGGCCAAAATCTTCAATTCCCCACTTTGAAATCATATAGGTTTAAAATTTGGGATTATGTTGTTTCGTGGTGATGCGTATTTTCCTGAACGCTGTCATTTCGCTGTCAAAACGACCTTTCGCTGTCAAAAAGAAAAGGCTTCCGAATGCTCGGAAGCCTTTATTTTCAAGTGGTGCCGAAGGCCGGACTCGAACCGGCACGTATTTGCATACGGCAGATTTTGAGTCAAAGAAAATTAGCTATTTTCTTAATATTTTTCTTTTGTATCGGAAAATATTTTGTGTTTCTTTGAAATTATTATAGCATAACTTTTATATTTTTTGCAAAATTTTTATCTTATTTGCCCGTGGCTGTCTTTTGGCTGTCATTGGCTGTCCCCTTACCAACCAGTTTTTTGAACCGGCCATCAACCCAATTATCCACCTTTTCCATATCCTTTTCTTCAAGATGGGTATAGGTGTCCAGAGTAATCTGGATATTGCTGTGGCCCAGCTGGTGCTGGATATCCTTGAAATTAAACTCATGGGACGAGTTCATGCTGCTGGCGAAGTCATGACGCAACATGTGGAATGTGGTCTTTATATCGTATCTCTTGCATACGCTGGAATAAAGACTGGAGAACACATCCGGATTATAATACCTTCCATCATAGGTTGTAAATACCATTTCGGGATGCTCCCAGGTCTTGGCTTTCAGGCGCAGCTTGTTCTGGTGCTTCTTATATGCCAGCAATTCCTGAATGTAATCGGCGGGAATAGGCAGGGTGCGTACACCGCTGCTGCTCTTGGTCTGGTCAATATAAATTCTCCGCCGCCCCGTCTTGGGATCCACATCACCAATGCCTATGGCCTTGTTGATGGTAACAGTTCCGCCCTTAATAACATTCTTTTCCTTAACAATATTGAAGCTGTCCCAGGTCAGTGCCAATATCTCACTTCTCCGCATCCCGGTAACCATGACCGTGAGAATAATCATCTTCCAGCCATAATGTGCCACCTCTGCCTCTATCAAAGTTTTCCAGACTTCCGGGGTAGGCTTGTAAAATGGCTTCTTGTCCGGCTTGGCCGGAAGCTCCAAATCATCAGCCGGTGAAGTGATAATAAGCCGCTCCTTCACCGCCCGGGCGAAAGCCTGCTTTATTACAGTGCGGAAATACTGACAGCTGCGGTAATGCTCCTTGCCTATTACATTATAAATAACATTCTGCAGATCCGATGGCTGAACCTTCTCCAGCTTCATATACCCGATGGCCTCATTGCAGATATCTATAATGCGTCTGTAGGACACCTGGGTATTCTCCCGGAGCTTTGGCACCTTGTAGGTTTCAAGCCACTTGTTAAGCCATTCCCTCACTGTTATTTTGTCCGCATCGAAATGGATTTTATGTGCATATTTTTCCTGAAGCTCCTTTAATTTTTCAAGGGCTTCTTTTTTTGTCTTGGCATATCTGACCGGCCGCTTCCTCTGACCAGTTTTGGGATCATATCCCAGAGTAATCTGGGCCACCCAGCTTTTGCGGCTCTCCCTATAAAAGACTGTTCCTTCGTAATTTCCCCGTATACTGCTTCTTGCCATTTTGCTTTCCTCCTAACTACATTTTAATCCTTTTCCGGGGTTTTGTCCCAATATCTACGACAAGGAAGTCATTTAAAAACCCATACAGTATGTGCCTTGTTCTTTAAACTACATTGTATGGGGATAACCTTGAAAAATCTGTGCATAAGTGCAAATTTGCTGTTGATAACCTGTTTATTCGGTGTGGATAAAGGCCCACTGTGGTATACACTGCGGGTATCTGTGTGGTCTGTACTGTGGTACACAGTGTGGTATCAAGTGCAGACATTATATAACCGCACTCTGTCCACCGACCCGCTAAACCGAAGGCCTTGGGCGGCTCTAATATAAGATAAGAGAAGATAAAATAATATATTAGTAATAGAAGGTCAGGCCTTGTCATTTACCATATTATTATAATCCTCGATAATAGCCGCAATGTGGTCCTGATATTCTTCCGGCAGGTTCTCAAATATGGCCATAGCTTTTGCATGGCTGGATTTTCTTTCATATCCAGTAAGATAATCTACAGTGCAGTTGTAGAAGCTGGCCAGTTTACACAGCATTTCAAGGGATGGTTTTGCTATCCCCCGCTCCCAGTTGTTGACATTGGATTTAGAAACGCCTAGTTGTTTGGCAGCTTCAGCCAGAGTCAGCCTCTTGACATCCACTCTTAGACTTTTTAATTTTTCACCAAAACTCTGCATATCTTTTGTAAACCTCCATAAGTTTTGTACTAAAAAGAGAATACCATATTTTAACAAAAAAAGCCATAAAAATTTCATTTTATACTACTTTTCTTGTAGACAGTGCGTTTTTGCTGTGTTATATTTGTAGTAGCTTTTGGAATATTTCAAATCATATTTACTAAAATATACGACAAAGAAGGTATTTTTTATGCAACCAGAAGAAAAAATGTTTGTTACTGTAAAAGATTTTGCGGCTCTCACCGGAATTAAGGAGCATAGCATCCGGGTTCTCACACGGATACAGGATTTCCCCGCCCTGCGAATTGGAGTAAAGACCATGATTTTATTGGACGAGGGGAAAGCCTGGCTGGTGAAAAACGCCAAGGGTTACGGACATTCTGAAATTCATCCCCTCAGTGAATAATCATGGGGACCAGAAAAAGCAATTCCGGCTGGATCATGGAAATACTGCATTTCTATATAGCCCATAACTGCAACCGGATATCCCCCAGCGCTCAGGCCATGTGGCACTATCTTATGTACCGGGCAAATGAAAACTGGTGGAACTATCCGATATGTCTGAACGTACCGGAAATTGCCTATGCCATAAACAGCTCAATTTCTACGGTAAAAAAAGCCCGTGGAGAGCTGACCCAGAAGGGCTTTATCCGCTGGGTAAGTCAGGGGGCCAACCGCCCGGCCCAGTATTATATACTGAGTCGCACCGGCAGTCCTTATGCTGGCCAGCGAAAAGAAAAAGAATGAAAGGAGCCATATATATTATATGGAAGGAACTGATTAAAAAATGAAGGTTTTTATTAATCCAGGACACGCCCAAGGTGGTCAGCCAGACCCAGGGGCACTGAATGACTTTTATAATTTGCGTGAGTGCGATATTGCCCTTGCCATCGGCAAGCTGGTTCAGGGCTTTTTATCCAAGGCAGGCTGTGAAGTGAAGCTGCTGCAGAGCCATAACCTTGCGGGGGAAGCCCCGGAATATGGGGAAAGTGTAATAGATGCTTCCTCCAGCTGGGGGGCGGATGTCTTTGTCAGCATCCACTGCAACGCCTTTGATACCACCGCCCGGGGGGCGGAAACCTTGGTGTATGACCTTGTGGGTGATGGCCATGCCCTTGGCCAGTGTATTCAGAACCAGCTGGTGGATGCCATGCAGAAAATTGACCCCACCTTTCCGGACAGGGGACTAAAGCGCCGCCCCCTGCTCTGCGTACTGCGGGCCACCCCAATGCCCGCCGCCCTTGTGGAGTGTGCCTTTATTGACAACGATTTGGACGATAAGCTGCTTATGACCCGCCAGACAGAAATAGCTGCAGCTATCTCCCGTGGGGTAACTGACTACTGGCAGAAACTAGGCTGATTATGAACACAAAAACCATTAAACTCTTATTTTTCGGCGGGGATTTTGACGGAATTATATATATTGAAGATAACTCATGGCAAGCAGGAGAAATGTATTATTCCCCCCGCCAGTATATTGATCACCTGATGGAGCGGGCCAACTGCAGAAAATACGGCGTATATCTGCTGCTGTCGGATGAACAGGTCTATGTGGGACAGGCCCGGGATTTGGAAAAGCGTACCCGCCAGCACCTTACAGACAAATGCTGGTGGAACCGCATTATCCTCATAACCACCAAGGATGACGGCTTCACCGCCTCGGATATTGATTATCTTGAATCCAAGCTAATAGACAAGGCCAAGGCCGCCGGCACCGCCTATGTGGACAATGTAAAAAACGGCAACCCAGAAAAGGTGGGAACCATCCGGGCCGTGGAGCTGGACTGCTTTCTGGAGGAAGCCTTTTTCCTTTTAAGGATTATTGGTGTAAATGTCTTTGAACCGGTAAAGGGACACCCCAACAAGCCGCCCCTTCCGGAAGGAAACCTCACTGTCAGCGAGTTTGTAAAAGCTGCCATGAAGAATCTGCTGGATGCGGGATATACCTTCAGCGAAAGACAGCTGAAAATATATGGCTCCGTGGAAGGAAGCAAGGAATACACCCACCGGAGTCTGCCTATCCTGTGGCTCTTGAATAAGGGCCAGTCCCGGAAAAGCTGTCCCAAGAAAATCCGCAAGCGGTACTGGAAAGAGGTATATTCCGCCGGGGGGCGGCGGTTCCTCATGTTCTCCCAATGGTTCCAGGACGGGAACAACTACGGGGCACACAAGGACGATTTTATAAAATGGTACAAGACTTTATAAAAGTTTCATGTGTAAACTATTGATTTCTGAATAATATATAAGTTATAATTAATTAACAAAACTATTGCTTTTGTCTTAAAATCCTTTCCATGTGGTGTGGTTTATTGTCCGCACCATACTCCTTCCTTGCGTGGGCTATTGTTTCCCATTTATTCAATAGCCTATACACACTTTGGATCAGGGCTGCATCAGCAGCCCGCATTTTTTGTCCAGACGTAAACCGGGATATCTTAAAAACCTAAAAAAAACAAACTCATACGACACTTACACTATATTCCGGTTACTGGGGCTGCTGATGCGGCCCTTTTTATTTTGGGCGGCGGGCCCCGATTTTTTATTGTAACTTTTTATGGGCATTTTTACCCATAAAACCATTGCAATTACTCACTCTTTTAACTATAATATCTCCTTGGGGCTATAATACTTCCTACCACATTTATACTTTATTTTTCAATACTCTTATTCCATTAGGTATAATCCCATAAAATTATAGCCCCATAAATTTCTTAGGACTGAATTACCGTAATGAACAACATTGATTATGATACATTGACCCATAAAATACATAATAGTTTACTGGAAATTAAAGATTTGCGTTGGTCCCTAAATCAGATAAGCACCACGCTTGATGATATCAGAGATAAAATAGATCCAATAGAAAAAGGACTCCGGCAGAAGCTGGAGGAAATCGAAGAAGAACGATAAGGCTGCAGCTGCAGCTCCTTTTAATTTTGGACATAAAAATAGCCCTGATATATATTGATATCAAGGCTGAAATTGTTGAGTTGAACGCCCCGCCAAATTT
>NZ_ANBM01000011.1 GCF_002100115.1 Anaerovibrio sp. JC8
TTTGTAAAAGTAGTACCATCATCTGGCTTGAATCATGTGTGCATGATTCCTTATTGCATTGTTTAGTTTTCAAAGAACACTCACTTTCTCAGAAGCTTCTGCTTCGTGAGTCAGCTTCTATATAATATCTCGAAGCCACTGTAATGTCAAGCACTTTTTGATATTTTTTCATGTCGCTGAGATTCGTTTCATAATCTCCTGTTGCGACAACGTTGATTATGATAACGCCATATGAGGATTTTGTCAACAGCTTTTTACATTTTTTCTGCACAATTGCAAAAAGACTGCAACAGCAGGAAGCTATTCCTGTGTTGCAGTCTGTAAATCATTATCTGTATTCCTCGGTTATCTCCTGAAAGCTCCTTTTCCCGGCAATATAGTCTGCATAAACCGTTTCCGGGGATTTTCCGTGATACACCTTGCACATACCACAAATATCACAGTTGCCCCGACAGTAAAAATTGTCCCTTATATACTGTTCACGTTCCAAAGCCGTAGAATTGGCAATCTCTGGAGGTTTTCCCATAATTACACCTTATTCATAACGTTCATCAATTACACGCTTGGTCTTCTTCTCACTTCTAGGCAGCAGACCAATTTCTACCACCTTTACCAGTGGAGTAAAGCCTATGCGGCTCTTGACCCTGGTTGCCACCCGCTTGGCCATATCCAAAAAGTCCACACTGCCGTTGGTTTCCACATAAATACGCATGGTATCCTTGCCATCGAGATGTGATATTCTGATCTGATACTCACTGGACAGCTCTGGGAATTCCTGCAGAATTTCCTCAATCTGCTTAGGGAATACATTAACACCCTTGATCTTCATCATATCATCGGTACGTCCGCCGATAACATCAAGACGAGGGAACCTGCTGCCGCATGGGCACTCCCCTGGAATAATTCTGGACAGATCATGGGTCCGATAACGAATCAGAGGAGCGCCTTCCTTAACCAGGGTTGTAATAACAATTTCGCCCCACTCTCCGTCCGGAACCGGCTTTAAGGTCTGCGGGTCAATGATTTCCAGATAAATATAATCATCCCAATAATGCATGCCCGTTTCATGCTTGCAGTTTACTCCGATACCAGGACCATAAATTTCTGTAAGTCCGTAAATATCGTAAAGCTCAATGCCCAGCTCCGTGGAAATGCGGTCACGCATTTTCTGACCCCAGCGCTCGGAGCCGATGACGCCCTTCTTCAGCCTGATCTTATCCTTGATACCCCGCTTTTCAATTTCCTCTGCCAGCAGCAAGGCGTAGGAGGAAGTAGCACACAATACAGTACTGCCCATATCCTCCATCATCTTAAGCTGCTTGTCAGTGTTACCAGGCCCCATAGGAACACACATGGCTCCCAGCTTTTCACAGCCTGCCTGGAAGCCGATGCCGGCTGTCCAAAGACCATAGCCCGGAGTAATCTGAATAACATCCTTGTCAGTAATTCCCGCCATCTCGTAGCAACGGGCAAACATGGTGGCCCAATCCTCTACATCCTTTTTGGTATAAGGAATAATTACTGGGGTCCCCGTAGTACCGGAGGATGAATGGATGCGGACTACCTGCTCCTGGGGAACAGTCATCAATCCTAAAGGATATGCCTCCCGCAGATCATTTTTCTCGGAAAAAGGCAGCTTCTCAAATTCCTCCGGACTGGACACATGGTTTATGCCTGCCTCCTCCAGCTTCTTCCCATAGAAGCTGTTGGCCGCCTCCAGTGCATCAATGCGGTCATTTACTAACTTAAGCTGTTCTTCGGTTATCTTCATAATGAATTGCTCCCCTATCAATTACTTTATTTTTTTATGTTGTGTATTACTTGCAAGATTTAGTCCCACGCTAATGGGCGCTAAGTCTCCTTTTCTCTTAGGTTGGAGACAAGCCCCCATAAGCTCTGGATTAATTCGACTAAATTCAGTGGGTGCATACATTTCCCACTGAATAAGTCTCATTGAACATACTGCAGGGCTTTAAAATTAAGCTCATGGAACTTTGGCGGAATACGGGTAAGTATCACCTGACGAATATCCTCCTCCGTCAGCCCAAGAGCTCCGCTGTTTACTGCCGCCCCCAACAGCAGCAAATTGACAATTTTGGCGCTGCCCAACTCCCTGCAGGCCTGTTCAGTATCTACAACAATGAGCTTTTCAACCTTGTTCCGGATATAATCCAGCATCTCAGTGCCATTGTAATTTGAGCCTGCCAAGGCAGCTGTAACCGGCATTACCGGCCGGCTGCTGACAATAACCTGTCCGCCTTTTTTCAGATAAGGCAGCATACGCACTGTCTCCCCCGGCTCAAAGCCAATAATAATATCCGCACTGCCACTGGCTATCATCGGGCAGTCCACATCATCACCCAATCTGATATGGCTGAATACACTGCCACCCCGCTGGGCCATGCCAATGGTTTCCGCACTCTTGACAGGAATTCCCTTATTCATGGCCGCACTGCTGATGAGCTTGGAGGCCAAAATAGTCCCCTGGCCGCCGACACCGCAAAGAATAATGTTTTTACTCATTGGCCTCACCTCCTATTGCGCCCACTGGGCATATCTGACTGCAAAGACCGCAGCCAGTACAGAGGGAATAATCAATAACCACCCGTTCATCGCGGATAATCAAGGCAGGACAGCCAATTTCCCGAATGCACTTGCGGCAATTTATACACTTATCCTGATTTACAGACAGGCATTTATCTGATTTTACAATGGCAATACATGGAGACTTGAAAATAATAGCCTTAACCCCCGGAAGGGCCGCTGCCGCCTTTACTGTTTCCACGGACTTTTTATAGTCAAGTGGGTTCACTGTTTCCACAAATTCCAGGCCAATACCCTTCAAAATGGCTTCAATGCTGACCTTGTTCACCACATCTCCCATCATGGTCTGGCCAGTTCCCGGATGTGGCTGGTGCCCAGTCATGGCGGTGGTGGAATTATCCAGAACCACCAGAGTCATATTTGCCTGATTATAAACCGCATTTATTACTCCCGGAATAGCCGCCGCAAAGAAGGTGGAATCACCTACAAAGGCAAAGCAGCTGGTATCGGGCTCAATGTGGTCCACACCCTGGGCTATACCAAGGCCAGCCCCCATACAAAGACAGGTGTCTACCATATCCAGCGGCATGGCATTACCCATGGTATAACAGCCAATATCTCCCGCAAATAATGTTTTCTTGCCCTTCATGGCCTGCTTAACCGCATAGAAGGAGGCCCTATGTGGACAACCAGCACACAGCACCGGCGGACGAACCGGCAGCTCCGGCATCTGTGCCTTATCCTCTTCCGTAAGGGCCGCAGTTTCAGGAGGCTGTACTCCCAGGAATTTGGTGAGGTTTGCCATAACTGAATCAAGACTGTTTTCCCCGGAATTTTTCACATCCAGAGTCAGCTTGCCATAAATTTTTACAGGCAGCTGGTACTTTCCTGCAATATAGATAAGCTCACGCTCAATAACCGGGTCCAGCTCCTCAATACAAATAACCTCATCCAAGCCCTTAAGGAATTTAACCGCCAGATCCTCTGGGAATGGATGGGGAGTAGATACCTTTAAAAGCTTAACATCACCTAAAGCTTTTAAGGCCTCAGAAACGTAGGTATAGTTAAAGCCGCCAGTGGCAATGCCCTTCTTAGGAAAAACCTTGCTGTCCTCATGTAACAGCAGATTTTTGCTGTAGGAAGAAAATACCTTGGACAGCTCCACATTGCGGGCCTCAATATTTATGTGAGCCTGATAGGACAGCTTTGGGAAAATAACCCAGCGCTTGGTATCCTTAATAAAGCCTTCAGGCTTGTTATGCTTATATTCTGCTTCGTCCTTGACGCTTATGGAGGCATATCCATGTGATACGCGGGTTGTAGACCTCAAAAAGACAGGTGTCCTGTACTTCTCCGAATATTCAAAGGCGTCCTGAACCATCTCGTATGCTTCCTGCACCGTGGACGGGTCAAAGCATGGCAGCTTGGAAAAGCGGGAAAAATGACGGGTATCCTGCTCCGTCTGGGAGGAAATAGGGCCCGGGTCATCCGCAACCAGAACCACCATACCACCCTTGACACCAATATATTCCAGGCTCATAAGAGGATCCGTGGCCACGTTAAGCCCCACCTGCTTCATGGTAACCATAACTCTGGCACCGGTATAGGCGGCTCCGGCCCCTACCTCCATGGCTGTTTTTTCATTAATTGACCACTCCACATAGGTGTCCTGAGGCCGATGCTTGGCCACAGTCTCCAGCACCTCTGTGGAAGGTGTCCCCGGATACCCCGCCACCAGATTGACTCCAGCCGCGATGGCACCCATGGCAATGGCTTCATTGCCCATTAAAAACTCCTGATGCATCTGTATCTCTCCCAACGACATTTATTTATTCAGTCGATACACATACTTACACGACAACATCATTATTCTACCACAGGTGGACAATAAAGCAAAGGAATTCCTTTAACTTTTTAAAGGATGTTAGTAACAAAAAACCGCCACAGATGATGCTTTATATCATCTGCGACGGTCAAAAAGTCTATATTGCGGCATAAATCGCCATATTACTGAACCTGAATATAATCCCTTAAATCACGGCGTATCAAGGCATTGGCACCATAAGCACCGTCCACATAGCCCACCCGCAGAACCATCTGCGGTGTATACGGCAGCTTCATGGTATTTTGAATAGCAAAGCGGCGGGCCTTGCTTTCCATGGCGAAGCTCATAGGCTGAACCTCAATATCATTGCGCACGGCATAAAGCCATGCCTCTGTCAAATGCATACCAGCCTCGATATAGCCCACATTGGTATCATTGGCTGTAATCAGAATGTAGCCGGCACAGTTTTCCGCCTGACGCTGGGCCATTTCATAGCCAGTCTGGGCGAAGGTGTCTCCCTTGGCAAACCAGTGAGAGCCAAAGGTATAGTATATGGCCTTGCCCAGGCCCGTAATACCATTTTGCTCAGCTGTGAGGCCGTCCTTCTTCTTTTCCACCTCTCCATTGGAAAAACGCAGCCAGTCTGCCAGCTCATCACGAATATCCTGATTATCCCGTTGCTCGGCAGCTGCCGCCAGAGTCTGGTCCTTCACCAGCGTAAAGACCTCGGTAGTATCCGGAACAAATACCGCCCCCCGGATTCCCTTCAAACCGTCCTGGAAAAATTCCGGAATGCTGGCCTTGGTATAATCCCGCTTATCGGTGTGGCGCCGCCTCATCAGGGTAAGCAGCCCCTCATCCCGGGACATGCCGCTATTGGCATAAATAATAGTAATACTTTGGCCGTTGTCACTGATATGGAGGCTGGCATTATAGCCGTAAGCCTCAAAGGCCAACATACAGCTGCGGGCATAGGCCCCCATGGAAATATAGGTTTCCCGGTTATCCTGATCCACAGCCGTCAGCAGTCTGGTATTATCCGGGGAAATAACCAGCTTCCCTTCCGCGGGATAAACCTTCACTTCCCACATCTGCGCATTATGGGAGCTTGGAGCCAGCCCGGCATAATACAGTATCTGCTCTACCTCACTGTTTATGCCGTCTACCTCAGTATCCGTCCCCACATCCACTGGTTTTCCCACGTAGCACACGTACAGGCACAGAAGCACAACAACAGATATGGTCGTCCACATAATTTTCCTTTTTAATGTCATAAATCCTCCGTCCTCTATCCCTCGTTGTCTAATTAACCACAAAGAAGCCCTGTTGTCAACCAAACCAAATAAAGAACCTTCTTCAGTCCTATACCAAAGAAGGTTCTTGTACATATCATTTTTACACCATACTCCAGATAACCGTCACCACATCGTGCATCTGGATGCTTTTTGGGGTTATGTTCAGCTTCATGCCAGTGCCTGTTTCCGGGGAGCCTGGGACCGTCAGAACCGGCTCGGTGGCTGAGGCTATGCGTTCGTCGTTCCAGGAATACTCTATGGTCTGTATAGGACCAAGGGTGACTCCGGCGGCCTGGGCCAAAATCTCTGCCTTCCCCCGGGCACTGCTGACCGCCCTGGCCAACACCATGTCCTTCACCGCTTCCTTGGCCTTTACAGTGTAGGCTATACGAAACTCAGGATGGGCCGCACATTTGGTAAACTCCGTGAGGCAGGCGGTCACCAGCTTGGTATCCAGGGGAATTTCCAGTATCAGGCCGTGATTATAGCGGTAGCCCTTTAACACAGACCTTACCCCGCCATCTTCATCGGTTTCATCCTCATAAACAGTATCCACCTCAAAAAATTCCGTTTTCAGGTCATCCTTGTTGAACTCCAGCCGCTGAATGCTGACCCGCAACAGCTCCGTCATGGCCGTGGACATCTTTACCGCCGCATCATAAGTGGGCGCAAAATCAGAAATTTTCGCGTGCAGACATACAATATCCGGCTCCACAGTAACACTGCCCCGGCCAGTAACCTTAATAACCCTGTCCATGGTTTGTCCCCCCAGAAGCCTCAGCCCTGTTCGGCCAGATAGGCCTCGTCAATAAATTCGTTGGTATAGCCCTTAAACAGCTCTATATCCTGCTTATTCAGCTGATAAAATGCCTTGTAGTAATTTTCCCCGCCGATCATCTTTGGGGCAAAACGGGCCAGCAGGTCCTCATAGCCCTTCTGGGAATCCGCCAGCTCAATAATGCTGACAATCTTGCGCTTCTTTTCCTTGAATCGTGCCTTGTCCTCCTCGGTCAGAGGCCGCTTCCGGGCATAAATGGCATAGCCCTGGGGAGTATCCACCAGATACAGCATCCCCTTGGCCTTTTCCACTGCCTTGCTGTGACGTTCCTCACGAAGCAAATAACGCAGATGCTCCCACACCTTGTTTATTTCCTCCGTACTCAGATGAGGCTTGTCCTCTACCTCAAAAAGATTATACTTTTCCGCAAACTTTCTTACGAGGTAATTAAAACAGAAAAGGGTGGCCTCCGCATCCGCAGCTGCCGAATGGGCAGAACCAGCCCGCCATGCATAGCCGCATTCCTCGGCACACACCACCAGACGTGGCACATGATAATAATCAAAGTCCTTTTCCTCATGGAACACAGCCCAATAGAGGTCACGGACATCCATGGCCTTCTCCGGTAAATTCTGGAAACCGTACTTCTCCAGCACCCTTATATCATTATCTACAGCAAAGCCCAAAATCATCTCGCTTTTATCGAAGATTTTCTGAACCTTGGGTATATGCTTTACAAAATAAGGCTTGTCTGCCACCATCTCAGGGGTTATACCATGTACCCTTTCGGCATAATGCCACTTATTAACCTTCTTAGGCTTGTACAATTGATTGTGAATAAGAGCCCCCTGTTCATTAAAAATTGACAACTCCAAAATCTCATTGCTGACTCCTGTACTGGTGGACTCAGTATCCAGGCAAGCGATATGCATATCCGAACCTTCTCTCAATAATAATCATAAGGTGAAATAAGAATTAAATTCACCATAAGTATAATATACTACATACAGTTACATTTTTCCTGCAAATAAAAAATACACCGCCCAAAATGAACGGTGTATTTACACTTTTCATCTGAAAACAAATGACTCTTAGTCAATGGAGCCGGACTTCAGGGACAGGCCACGCTCAGCCAGTCTGTCGCAGATTTCCTTGAAGGACTTGGCACCAAGATTTCTGAAGCCCATAATCTCCTCAGTGGTCTTGGCCACAAGATCACCGATAGTGAAGATGCTGTTGCGCTGCATGCAGTGAGTAGAACGCTGGCTCAACTCCAGCTCGCTGATAGGAGCATTCATGAGCTCCTCCATAGCCTCACGGCTGTTATCCCCATCATCGGAGGACAGGCTGTAGCTCTCAGGATTTGGCTCATCAACCACGGTATCCTCGCACAGAGCCAGGAATGGGTTCAGGCCCTCAATCATGATGTTGGCTGCCAGCTTCAAGGCATCAGCAGGCATAACAGAACCATTGGTGAAGATATCCAGAGTCAGGCTGTCATAGTTGGTGATGTTACCAACACGGGTGTTCTTAACCACATAATCTACGCGGTCAATTGGAGAAAAGAGCGCATCAATAGGGAACATGCCCTTGTCGGCGGAAGTGTTCTTGTCGGCAGAAACATAGCCGCAGCCGCTCATAATCTTTAAATCCATGGCAAGCTTCTTGCCGGCCTTAACAGTGGCAAGGTGAAGCTCAGGGTTGATAATCTTGAGCTCGCTGTCAGAAGTAATATCAGCAGCAGTAACCTCCAAATCCTCGCCCTCGGCCTTAACATCAATATGAGCCACCAGCTCGTTCTCAACAGGCTCAATGCAAAGGCTCTTCAAATTCAAAACTATATCAATTGCATCTTCATGGGTGTTGGACAGCTTGCTGTCAATGGCAGTTGCACCGGTAATCTTAACAGCTGTAACTGCTGCACCCTGAATGGATGACAGGAGAATTCTCTTGAGACTATTACCAATTGTGGTACCATAACCACGGTCAAGAGGTCCGCATACAAACTGACCATGAGTTTTATCGGTCACATCTCCAGAACAACGAATTTTAGTTGTATTGACATCCAGCATATCAAAACTCCCCTCAGGTATTTTAGTCCATTATCGCATACCATATATCTTAACACGAATATAATCAAAAATCAAGCTACTCGCTAAAAATACTGTCCAGCATCTTCATTTCCTGATCGCTGGCCTCCCTGACGGAATACTCCAGTTCCAAGTAACTGTCCACTGTAATATTAAGAAGCTCCGCTACCATGTGAATGCTATATCCTTTTGCCTGGCGAGCAGCCTTCAATTTTTCTAAAACCACTTTATATTAAATCCCCTTTGTCATAAACTGTAACCGCAATTTTTGACTGTCGGTTTCCAAACGAATGACATTTTATTATATGGTCCGGGATTTGTAAAGTGAATTTTAAACTAATTTTTATCCGCTGCCAGCGAGGCCTTCAAATCCATCTCTATACGCTTCTGCTTATCTATGTTGTATACATATTCGGTGCCCATGAGATGGCCTGTGGCCTTGTCCCTGTACAGGAGCATCAGGATCAGCTCCCAAGCAGGCTTGCCATTAATCAGACGCTCATACTCAAAGGAAAGGGTTGTGTTCCCTTCACCGAATTTTTCCATAAGCCAGGCCTGGTTCATAAAGGCCAAATAAACATCCTTGTATTCAGGAAGCACTGACCGCTCCACAAGGTGTCTTACGCCTACCATATATCTGTCATCACTGACTATACCCGTCTCAGTTTCCACCGTTGCCAGATCCTGGGCCGAAACAAACTTCTCCTCGGTAATGTCAAGATGAAGCACGAACACCAGTGAGCTCATGAGGCTCTTGAGAGAATCCGCAGTAGTAAACTGGGCCTGCACATCAGGCTCATAGAGATAATTGATATACTGTACCATGACCATCAATGCAGGATATTCATCGGAATATTCAAGGCTCCTGGAAACAGTCATGCACACCCAATGGTAAATATCTCCCACGCGACGGCGATACTGGAATCTCAATGGCTTATCCGACAAAGCCAGCCGGGTAGTCAAATTTCTGAGATCAGTAAACTTCTTGTAATTCTCCAGCTCATCAGGGTGGATTAGATTGTTGTCAATAATATTGCCGTTCCAGGTGGAAAAATGCTTGGAAATATGATAGCCGAAAATCTCCTCATCCTTGTCCATCTGGATAATCTCGCAGGTCCCGCTCAAACCATCAACCTTCATGATAGTCTTAAAGGTCTTGTCAATAATATTCATGGTGTCCTGACGGGCCGCCACATCATTATCAGCCAGCTTCCATGTGAAAAGCACCCACGGATTGTTCTTGGAGAACACATTTGGCACTATGCACTCAAAGGTAACCCAAACATAACGGCCATCTTTCATGCAGCGCAGATGAACACGGCGCCGATGCTGCTTTTTGGTAATCTGCAGCTGGGTAGCCACCATGGAGGTCTCACTAAGGAAACGCTCCTTATCGCTGCTGTGCACCATGCCGCTTTCCACATATCGCTTGGTATAATCTTCAATAGTAATAGGACGTGGGCCCATAACCCCATCCTTGTCCTCAGACTTCTTGATAAAATGATACTCACCGGTCCAAGGATTAACCTCCGCCACCTTCCAGAAATATGCAGTAATATCCTGGAGGTAGGAACGGGTCATTTTACGCTTGTGTATATTAGATGTAGTAACATTATTCGCATCAGAAATAATAGCCTCAAAATTCTCGATGGACATAGGCTGGTAGAAATAGTAGCCCTGCACATACTCGCAGCCCATCATGGAAAGAAGCTCTATCTGCTCAAGGGTCTCAATGCCCTCCACAATAATAGGCAAATCTATCTGGCGGGCCATATCAATAATGGAATAAATAATGTTGATGCCCCGACCACGGTTTCCACTGGAGAAATCAAGGAATCTCATGTCCAGCTTAAGAACGTCGGCGTCCACATCCTTAAGCATATTCAGTGAAGAATAGCCACTGCCGAAATCGTCAATGATAATCTTAAAGCCATTGCGCTTCAGGGCTTCCTCTGCTTCCTTGACAACGCTTTCGTTTTCCACATAGGCACTTTCAGTAATCTCTACCTCCAAGGCACACAGGGGATCTGATACTTGTGCACCAGCTCCGTGAGAACCCGCACAACGTCCATGTTTTGGATATCAATGCGGGAAACGTTAATGGAAACAGGCAGCACAGGAAGACCCGTATCCATCCAGCGGCGGATGGTACGGCAGGTAATCTCCCATATATGCTGGTCAAGCTGGGTAATATAGCCATTCTTTTCCAAGAAGGAAACGAACTTCCCCGGCATAATGACTTCCCCATCCGGGGTAATCCAACGCACCAGAGCCTCCGCTCCCACAATTCTGCCATCCACAATCTGGCATTTTGGCTGCAGGAAAATGGTAAATTCATTATTTGCCATAGCCCGCTGAATACGTGGCATCAAATCAACAGTGGTAGCCAGCTCCCTGGCCATGGTCTCACTGAACCAGTTAATATCAGCATAGGAATAGCAATAACACTTGCCAATGGCCATAATGGTGTAATCATACATATCTACGGCATCAGTAGTGTCATTTTCCGTAAATTTGTAGGCACCCCAAACCGGACGGAACAACGGATCCGTCATATATCTGCCCACAATAAGCTTTACACTTTCAATAAGAGCCTCCACCAGCTCGGGATCTTCCTTAAAAAACAAAGAAAAATAGTCACTTCCCATATAACCGGCGATCAAATTATGGTCATGACTAAGCTGCTGGAAATACTTGCCCAGCTCCGCCAGGAGAGCATCCCCCTTATCCCGCCCGTACCATTTATTGAAATACTGGAAATTCAGTATATTGACGGACATCATAACACTGGGAACCGGGTCAGATTTAATCTGTGTTTCTACCAGATTCCAATAAGAGCGCATCAGTGGCAAGCCCGTAAGCTGGTCAATATTCAATGTGCCCTTCTCTGTTTCGGCAGAATTCTGCTGAATATTGTCATTTTCGTTCATATCTGACACCCCTTTAGGTCATTCTACCATAAACAACGTTAATCTGACTATAAGATATAGGACGAATTATTGAGTCATTTTTCTCCCATAAAAAATTATGTATACATAATATAACTCTTGCTACATAAATGCTGAAAATGTTATACTAACCAGGTATACATCGATAATAATATTTAATTATTCATAGAAAGGACGCGGTACATTCCGCGAAGGTGATGAAAATGAAGGTTGGTATTTATGGTTACGGCAATCTGGGCCGTGGCATCGAATGCGCAGTAAAGAACAGTGAAGATATGGAACTGGTGGCTGTATTTACCCGCCGCGACCCTTCCACTGTAAAGATTCAGACCCCTGGTGTTGAGGTTGCTTCCGCTGCTGACGTGGAAAAATACGCCGAGAAAATCGATGTAATGATTATCTGTGGCGGCAGTGCCACCGATTTGCCTGAAATGACTCCTGCCCTGGCAAAGCATTTCAATGTGATCGACAGCTTTGATACCCATGCCCGTATTCCGGAGCATTTTGATAACGTAAATTCTGCTGCCAAGTCCACTGGCCACATTGCACTCATTTCCGCCGGCTGGGATCCAGGCATGTTCTCCCTGAACCGTCTGTATGCCAATGCCATCCTGCCAAACGGCAATGACTACACCTTCTGGGGCAAGGGCGTAAGCCAGGGCCACTCCGATGCCATCCGCCGGGTTAAGGGTGTAAAGAACGGCAAGCAGTACACCATTCCTGTAGACAGTGCCCTTGAGGCTGTCCGCGCCGGCAAAAATCCAGAGCTGACCACCCGTGAAAAGCATATCCGTGAGTGCTTCGTGGTAGCTGAGGAGGGTGCAGACAAGGCAGCCATCGAAAAGGAAATCAAGGAAATGCCAAACTACTTCGCAGATTATGACACCACAGTTCACTTCATTACCGAAGAAGAGCTGCAGGCCAACCACAGCGGCATTCCACATGGCGGCTTCGTATTCCGCACTGGCTCCACCGGCTGGAACAACGAAAACAAGCACGTTATTGAATACAGCCTGAAGCTGGACTCCAACCCTGAGTTCACTGCCTCCGTAATCGTGGCTTATGCCCGTGCCATCGACCGCCTCCATCAGGAAGGAAATATCGGCTGCAAGACCGTATTTGACATCGCTCCGGCTTATCTGAGCCCACTTTCCGGTGAAGAGCTGAGAGCCCATATGCTTTAATATTCATATACCTTAATATTTAAGATTTCTTTCAAAAATAAGGCCGAATTGCCATCACTTAATAATTGATGGCAGTCCGGCCTATTTATATTAGTTTTCTATTCCCTTGCGGGCTTCAATTCCTTTGGTGTAGTAATGGCGGATTTCCTTCATTTCCGTAACTAAATCCGCCCTATCCAGCAGCCACTGAGGAGCATTGCGGCCGGTGCACACCACCTCCGTGGTTTCGGGAAGGGCCTGCAGCAGGCCTTCGATTGCTTCCTGCTTAATTAAACCAAAAAACAGGGCCACATTTACTTCATCAAGGACCAGCAGCTCTGGCGGTGATGCCAGGATTTCCTCCTCGGCCACTTTGAATTCTTCATCTATCATGGCCACATAATCCACCGGGGGCTGTCCAGGCGGAAATATAACCACATTATCACCCCATTGGGCCTTTTCTGCCTCAGACAGCATGCCCTCAGCCGCCACAAAAAATGGCTTTCCCGTGGTTCTCAGCACCAGCTGGGGGGCAAACTTCTTCAATACCGACTGTTCACTGTAGGCAAGGCTTTTCATAAACTGCAAAAAGAACACCCTGTGTCCGGCCCCCAGGCTCCTGATGGCCAATCCTATGGCAGCAGTGGTTTTCCCCTTGCCCTTGCCCGTATAAACTTGAAGCATCCTATATCACTTCCTAATTTATGCTGCAAGATTTGTCATCAAACTTTCTTGATTCATAGTGATTCTACCCTTGGTAGCAGCATATTCTGAGGTTATTTCCCTGTTCAGCTTCACTGTCAGATAATTCTGCAGGGCCGCAGTATCAGTAACCCCCACCGGCTCAGCCGCAATGATTGCCCCGTCTGCCCGCAGGCCGCTGTAGCTGTCACCGCCACCAGCGATAAAGCTGCTTACTACTATTCTATACTCTGCCTCCGGATTAAATGGCTGACCAGCCACCTTTGTTATGACAACCCTGCTGCCCGGCTCCGCCGGCGCATAAAATATGGACTCAGGATATTGCGGTCCCTTCTTGTATGGTACATCAATATTAAGGGTGTATTCTATCCCCGCCACCTGTGGAAAGCCTCCCATGCTCTCCGGTGTCTCCTGGGTATTTGCTTCCAGAATTTCCAGCAGCTTGGAGCCCTTAATGGTAATAACCGACAGCTCATTGGCAAAAGGACTCACATCCTGCATATCCTTTACGGTAATTGGGCCAGCCTTGATACTGGTTCGGATGGATCCACCGTTATAGA
This sequence comes from Anaerovibrio sp. JC8, assembly GCF_002100115.1. Lineage (GTDB taxonomy): Bacteria > Bacillota > Negativicutes > Selenomonadales > Selenomonadaceae > Anaerovibrio. The sequence goes on from NZ_ANBM01000011.1 coordinate 13,906, forward strand.
TACTGGCCTGAGCCTTATTATTTTCGGCCAGCTTCTCATTGGCCTGCCACAAAATGGCATCGGCACAAAAGTCTCCCAGAGGCATTTCCTGGGTCCGTACCCCTGGCTTGGCGTTTCCATCAAGGGCTATATCCGCCTTGCCAATTACAGTACCAAACTGTTTTTCAATATCCTGCAGTGCTTTATTGACCATCTTTTCCAGGCCCTTGTCCTGCTTGGTGTACTGACCATAAGGAATCATTTTCTCCTGCCACCGGCCATCCTCATAAAGGATGCAGCCCACATTCTGGGTATAGCAGCCGGTTTCAGCCCGCAGGGTATTGCCAATAACATCGTTTTTTACATTGTGATCATGGCCATCAATAAAAATATCAATGCCGTTGACATTTTTCAGAATATCCTCGGAACGGCTGCCCTCACAATCCGCGTTGCTTCCCATGTGTCCCAGGGCAATAATCAAATCGCACTTGGCTGCTATCAGTTTGTTGACACACATCTGGGTGCTGGCATACAGCAGCTCCTTATCGAGAAAATGCAGGCCTGATACGTAATCATGATTGGCAATAGTCGAAGTGGACGGCGTAGTAAGCCCGATAATGCCAATACTGCCATAAGGCTTCTCCAGAATCACATAAGGCTTGATAAAGGTCTTGCCCGTGTTCTTTTCCACTATATTGCAGGATACAAAGGGAAATTTGGCTTCCTTCATCCGCTGCTGCAGCACCTCCAGGCCATAATCAAATTCATGGTTTCCAAGAGTAGCCGCATCGTAGCCCACTGAATTCAGAAATTTTATGGCCGACTGGCCCTTATCAAACTGGGCGAGCTCATTGCCCTGAATGATATCCCCGGCGTCCAGCATCAGCACATGATAGCCCTTGGACTGAAAATCCTTCTTTATCTGGGCAATTACCGGCATGCCAATATGCTCAGCATCACTCTGGTCATAGCCGTGACTGTCATTGGTATGCAGAATCACCAGCTTGCTGAAATCAGCCGCAAAGGCCGTCTGGCACAGCAATATGAAGGTCACTAAAAATCCATACAGCGACCGTTTAAATATTTTTTCCCTGCCAAAACCCATTAATTAACTACCTCCTTACGCTTCAGGACAAGAAAAAGCCCTGCAAAATTATCCCGATGGATAATATTCGCGGGGCTTTTATTATTTCCTCTTTTTAATTTGACATTACCTTACTTGCCAAGTGCCTGTACCTTGAGAAATTCCATGTCTGCACCGGCGTTGTCTTTTCTGTCAACCCATTTCAGCACACCATTGCGCAAAATCAGCACACAGCTGCCGTCAGAATAAACATTGGTGTCACTTTCCTTACCGTTTTCATATACGATGCAATCATTGCAGATACCATTGCCAGGGCACACGATAACGGCATTATCCTTGTCATAGCGACAGCTATAGGTCCAGTATCTGTGCTCAGCTGCACTGTTGGCCCATGTAATATCTACAACATAGGCATTGCCCTTCTTGTCAATAACGATGTTGCAGCGTCCGCAGGCCCATACACCCAGATAATCCTTCGGAGCTATGCTTTCGCTGAAGTGCTTATAGTCATAAGTGCCACAACGGATAAAGTGGAAGGCACCATCCTGTCCGGACCAAAGCTCCTCCTGCAGGATGCCATCCTCATCAGTCTTGGCAAAGCAGGTCCAGTTAGTCCCATCATTTTCATCAAAAACGAACCATGGCGAATAGGATCCATCCGGATGCTCCTCTGCAATCACCCTGATAGTACCAAAGGAAGTTCCGCCCCCCTTATAGGACAATTCATAGGTGTAATCAGGATTTACCTTCAAGGTTCTGGCATCCATCACATCGCCCTCACTCCAGGTACCGATAATCCCCTGAATACTGGTGTCGATACTGCTCATATCAACGGCTGCCGAAGCAAATGGCGTCTTGCCACCCCCCAGCACAAAACAAGCTGCCAGCACCAGGACAAACACATACCTGATAAGCCCTCTACTTTTCACGACAATCCCTCCTCAATGTTCAGTTTTCACACGGCAAAGCCTGCGGGCCCCCTGCCCCCGGCTTTTTGTACGAACATTATATAAGAATTGCGTGGGTACGTACAATAGAACTTCAGGACTTTTTTAAAAATTTAAAATACGACTTTTTCTATAAAAAAACGAACTGGCTTAGACAGTTCGTTGTACCAAGCAAACATATGTGTTATAATCATTTTGGTGCTACCATAACGGTAGGCGGTCAATCCTGGCCCCTGAAACGGGGGTGTTGCCTATGACATTATATGACTGTCTCACAATCATATTTCTTGTCACAATTTGTATTATCGCAATTAAGGCATAAATAGGAAAAACCGCCAGCAAGCTACCAACTTTGGCGGTTTTTCTAAAATCACTACAAATTGGGGCTGACCGTCTATCGGTAGCACCTTTCTTATGTTCATTATAACAAAACTAGTATCCTTGTCAATTATCGCATAATCAAACCAATGCATCCTTTTTGCCAATTTCTGTGATTTGTTCAACAGTGAGCTTAGTAACACGGGCAATCATATCTATTGACAATTTTTCTTTAAGCATTTCAACTACCACTTCAGCCTTAGCTTCAGCTCTGTTTCTTTCAATAATCTCGCTCATCCTTACTCACTCCTTTTTCAGCAGTCTTATACTAATGTTTTCGACAGGATGTTGCCATAAAGATCTTTTTTAACATGTCTTATAATACTTATTTGTCTGCAGCCCGTGCCAAGAAATCAAAAACTTCCGACCAGTATTTCCTGCTGTCTGTTGGCATGGAATCACCGTGGCCGGCTCCTGGTACGGTGAATTTTTCCTTTTTGGCCTTGCAGGCATCGTAAAGCTGCTCCATCATAACAGGTGGAATCAGCTTGTCGGCCTCACCGTGTATGAACAGCACCGGAACCTTTATTTTGTCCACTACCTTTATAGGGGCAGCATCAGATACCTTTACGCCGGTTTTTATGCCACTGACCACATCAACGCAATTCATGATGGGAAACTCCGGCAGGCCGAAGATAACTCCAAGCTGGTTGGAAAACATTTCATAGGCACTGGTATAGCCGCAATCCTCTATTACAGCCACTACTCCCGCTATGTCATCCCTGGCAGCGGCCATCAGTGCTGTGGCGGCGCCCATGGACACACCATGCAGTACAATTTCAGCATCCGGATATTGCTCCTTTATTTTTCTCGTCCAAACAGCGATTTCCTCGCTTTCCTTGCCCCCCATGGTAATATACTGGCCCTCAGTTTCCCCCGATGCACAAAGATCCGGCGTCAGAACCTGGTACCCGTGCTTCAGATAAACCTCGGCATAATCCCCGGCATAGTGCTGGTCCCTTCCATAACCATGTATTAAAATAGCCCAGCGTTTTCCCGGATGTGCCGGAGAAAAATGGGTGGCTGCCAAATGCCTACCATCAGAGGATACGGCACTCCACGTTTCTTTTGATACTGCAGGTTCCGGAGGAACCATCCGGCTTTTATCCTGAATATCTGCACAGGCAGCAGGCGGTGCCAAAGGATCGGTATCATTGCCCCTCTTTAGGGCAAAATCCACAAAATACGCCCCCACTGCATAGCCCATGGCCACAACTGCCAATATCACGGTCAGAAGTACCGCCGCCCATTTCTTTCTATTCATAACAATGCCCCCATATCATACGGATGCCCCAATTTATATCTTACCTTTGCCTTAACTATTCAAGCTAATATAAAAAAGCCCCACAAACTACCATCAATGGATATAATTCGTGGAGCCTTCTATATTTCCCTTCATTACGGGGGAGTATTTTTTATTTTACATAATGGACACGGGCTGCATCATAGCGGTCCTGCTGCGGATTCTTTTTCAACGGATAGCCAAATGGAATAACCGTGAATACTGACAGGCTGTCAGGAGCATTCACTGCCTTGGCCACCTTTTCCATACGGTCTGCAAATGGAGCAATGCCCAGCATTACACCGCCTAAGCCCTGTTCTTCAATTTCCAGCAAAATATTTTCCGTTGCCAGGGACATATCCACATCCACCAGCTCCGGCACTCTTACATCAGACTTGCGGCTGCACAGAACAAAAGCCGCCGGTGCACCGGCAGTCATGCCGGCATAAGGGCTGGCCTCGGACAGCTCCTGCAAAGCCTTCTTGTCTGTCACCACATAAAACTCCCATGGCTGCTGGTTCATGGCCGATGGTGCTGCCATAGCCGCCCGTAAAATCTTCTCGATTTTTTGCCTCCTCAACGGGACGGTCCTCATAGCTGCGAATACTGGTACGGGAAAAAATTGCGTTCATAATATGCCCTCCTCTTGCCGAGCAATAAACTTATCTGTATAGGATTATTCTCCTACTACACTCGTAGTTATATTATACCAGAAAAATGAAAAATAAAAGGAAAAGCCGACTCCATTTGAAGTCGGCTTAAATTGCAAATGGTCGGGATGACAGGATTCGAACCTGCGGCCTCATCGTCCCGAACGATGCGCGCTACCAAACTGTGCCACATCCCGATAGCTTTTCCGCAGATTATTATAACACAGTTGGAGCATTTTTTCCTTAATTTCTCATATTTTTCCCTAAAATACTACACAGCAGCCATCGGGCAAACAACAAAAATCAAAAATTTTTAATAAAACCTCTTCCACCTATCGCTTTAGTATGTTATACTGTACTGCAATGGGGAATATGACATTTGTACAAAGCAAGAAAGAAGTGATAGTAATGTCAGGTTTATTGAAAGAACACCCTAACAAAACTCTTTTCGGTGCCAAATTCACCGTCAGAGAATTATGCCTCTGCGCCATTATGAGTACCATTGTATTCCTGATGACCTTTGTGCCGAAGATTCCTATTCCGCTTGGCTATGCCCATGTTGGTGATGCCGCAATTTTTCTGATAGTTTTACTGGCACCAAAGCGTCCGGCTCTGTTGGCGGCCTGCATTGGATCTGCAATGGCAGATCTTATCGGCGGCTTTTATCTTTGGATTATGCCAACCATTTTCATAAAATTCATTATGGCCTACATTGTATATATAATTGCCCGACCGGATGGTGAAAATACCACCCTTCTCCGGGCTGCTGCAGCCTTTGTTGTAGCTTCTCTTTGGATGACCTTCGGCTATGTGGCCTTTGGTGCCCTGCTCTATGACAGCCTTGAAGCTGGTCTGGCCTCCGGCTACGGCCTGCTGGTAAAGAGCCTCATCAACACCATTGCCGCCCTGCTGGCCCTGCCATCCCTCAGAAAAGCCATTAATCTGAACTCATAACTGTTCATATTCTCCATATAACCAACCGGCCTCCCATAGCAGAATTAAACTGTTATTGGAGGTCGGTTTTTGTTATTATTAGACTAACAGTTAATTTAACAGGAGGGGTATTATGAAACTGAAAATTTCCCGTCGTGAATTTATGAAAATCTCCGGTGCCGCAGCAGCCGGACTGATGCTGTCCAATATAGCAGATACTAACAATAACCATACACCTGTGGCCCATGCCAAAGGGGCAGTCAATTATGCCGGACGGCAGATTCCCCTTCTATATGAAGCCGATATATGTGTGGTAGGCGGCGGGCCGGCAGGCGTTGCTGCAGCTTATACTGCAGGAAAAAAGGGTGCTTCTGCTGTAATCATTGAAAAGGGCATCACCCTTGGAGGCCTGCAGACCATGGGCAATGTTATACCATGCATGACCACCTGGGCCCCGGACAGTGATACGGATTATGTCCGGGAAGTCAAGAAACGCCTGGGGCAATATGGTATTGCTTACGATGACCACAACGAAAAAAGCGAGGTGGGCATCTGGACCAATCCTGAGGTCATGAGCCTGATTTACGATGAGCTCTGTCAGGAAGCCAAGGTGGAAATCCTTTACAATACAACTCTTGTGGACACCATTATGAAGGACGATTCCATTTCCGTGTGTATCGTCCAGACTATTGCCGGGTTGATGGCAGTCAAGGCCAAGACCTTTATTGACTGCTCCGGGGATGCCATACTGGCCCGCAGTGCCAAGATTCCTTGTGAATGCGGCTTTGAAAAAACCGGGAAAAACCAGCCCATGAGCTTCCGCTTTGAAATGGGTGGTATTGATATTGATAGGGTATATCAGTACGTGACCCTTGAGCTGGGTGATGATTTCTGCCCCACCAAGCCGCCCCATTATGAATTTGCCGAGGCAAGACATCGGACCAAGCAATATATTCTGGAGCAATTTATGGTGGATGGCATAAAATCCGGGGAGCTGACGGAGGCCGATGCTGAATATATGCAGGCCTTTACCATTGTGGGAAAGCCGGGCCACGTTTCCATGAACTGTCCGGAGCTGCCACTGGAATTCAGTGCCTCCGATCCCCTCACCTACAGCCGGGGGGTACGGGCTGGACGCCAGATGATTCACCGCCTCAGCCAATACTTCATCAAGCACATGCCGGGCTTTGAAAATGCCTATCTGGCCAAGGAAGCCTCCATGCTGGGAGCCAGAGAATCCTGGCGCATAAAGGGCAAATTCTATATGACCGAGGATGACTATCATAACCAGTCCCGTTTTCCTGATGCCGTGGCCCGCACAGCCTGGTTTATCGACGCCCACGGGGAAAAGGTCAGCGAAAAGCTGCCAAAGGGGGCCTATTATGAAATCCCATACCGTGCCCTTATTACCAATGAGGTGCCAAATCTCATTGTGGCCGGCCGCTGCATAAGTGCCAGCTTCATTCTGCAGGCATCCATGCGTATCCAGCTCACCTGCATGAGTATCGGCGAAGCCGCCGGCATTGCCGCTGCCTGGGGCATAAAAAACAGGATTCCAGCCAACAGCATCCGTTGGGAAGAAATTCCTGAAAATCTTAGAAGTTATGTTAGCAGATAAAGAATTTAACGTAGATAAAAGATTTCAAGTAGATAAAGACTTTAAAAAAGTAACAAAAGAGGTTCTCGTAAGATGAAATTTTTGCAAAAAATCGGAAAATCCCTTATGCTGCCCGTGGCATGTCTGCCCTTGTGCGGTATACTCATGGGTATTGGGTATCTGTTATGTCCTGCCTCCATGCAGGGGGGAGAAATAACCGGCATGGTTCCCACCATCGGAATGTTTCTGGTGAAAGCCGGCGGCGCCCTGATTGACCACATTGCCCTGCTGTTTGCCGTGGGTGTGGGCGTAGGAATGGCTGATGACCAAAATGGAACTGCTGGCATTACGGCACTGGTTTCATGGCTGATTATTACCACTCTGTTGCAGGCTGATTTTGTCAAGCTGCTTTTGCCGAGCATTGCGGACCAGCCGGCAGCCCTGCTGGCCTTCCATAAGATAGAAAATCCTTTTATTGGAATTTTGGCGGGCATAATCGGTGCCCAAAGCTATAACCGTTTCAAGAATACTGACCTGCCGGAATGGCTGGCATTTTTCAGCCGAAAGAGAAGTACAGTTATTATATCCGGTTTAATCTCCATTTTAGTGGCAGCGGTTCTGTTCTTTGTCTGGCCGATCTTATTTGGAGCCTTGGTAAGCCTGGGACGGGGTATTGCAGATATGGGAGCTGTGGGAGCCGGTATCTATGCCTTCCTCAACCGTCTGCTCATTCCACTGGGGCTGCATCACGCCCTCAACAATGTATTCTGGTTTGACACCATCGGTCTTGGTGACCTTACCCACTTTTGGGCAGGCCACACCGATGCCGATGTGCCCTGGTCTCTGGGAATCTACATGTCCGGCTTCTTCCCGTGCATGATGTTCGGCGTTCCCGGTGCGGCACTGGCTATTATTCATTGCTCCAATAACAAACGTAGAAAATACGTTGTGGGCATACTGGCATCAGCGGCATTGTGTTCCTTCGTCTGCGGCATTACAGAGCCCTTTGAATTCGCCTTTATGTTCTGCGCCCCAATGCTGTATGTGGCCTATGCCGCCCTGTATGGCATCTTCAGCTATGTAACTGCACTGGTGGGTTTTCGGGCTGGCTTCTCCTTTTCAGCCGGAGCTACTGACCTGCTGTTTTCCGCTTCCTTGCCGGCTGCCCAAAACACCTGGATGATTTTGCCTTTGGGATTTGCGGCCTTTGTGATTTTCTATCTGGTTTTCCGGGTATTAATCCTCAAGTTTAATCTGCCTACCCCGGGCAACGAATCAGAAGCTGTGGATGAAGCTGAAGAAACCCGGGAAGAAAAAGCTGTGGGCAATAATATGGTAGAGGGCATGGATATTGCCTCCATTCTTGAGGCCTTGGGTGGAAAGGACAATATCATCACCCTGGATAACTGCGCCACAAGGCTGCGGCTGGAGCTGAAGGATACCAGTCTGGTGGATGAAAAGAAATTAAAGACGGCCGGGGCCAAAGGCGTCATCAGCCTTGACAATAGCAGCATTCAGGTCGTTATCGGCATGAAGGTGCAAAAGGTTGCCGATGCCCTGCGGGAGCTGACAAGCCGTTAAAATAATTATCATAAAATCCAATTAAATTTATTAACAAACACCTCCCCAACGCCGATGTATGTAGTGAAGGCGAATGCACAGGGAGGTGTTTTTATGCTTGAAGGAATCGGGCGTATCGGTGCCTATGTACAGCAGAAAAATTTAAAAACTGCGGCCAAGTATCGCATTAAAACAGGCAACAGTTTAATTCCCAGCAAAACGGAAAAGCTGGAAAGTGCCCTAAAACAGATTAATAAAAATCAGAGCTCCAAGGACACTAATTCCCTCAGAACAGCCAGCATAAAATCCAAGCTCAAGGGTGGCCGGAAGCTGACTTCCGAGGAAATGAACTATTTGCGGGAAAAGGATCCTGACCTGTACCGCAAGGCCAAGGGGGCCCAGGAGGCCCGTGAAGAACTGGAACGGGATTTGTCCCAATGCCATACCAAGGCAGAAGCCAGACAGGCGCTTATGCGTGCCCAGCTGCGTGCCTCCAATGAGGCCATGGCAGAATTGGCAGCTGTCAAGGGAGCGGGAGGAGCCGGTGGCATCGGTGGCGGATTCGGCGGTGTGGCCGGTGGAGCCCAAGCGGCATCCTTTGACGGAGATATGGGCGATATGGGCGATATGTCAGCAGAGGGCGTTGCTGCTGGAGCGGATATAAGTGGTGACGGTGTTCTGGCAGCTGAAGGAGCGGCTGCCCCGGCAACGGCCAATATTAGTGCCAATGTTAGCACCGATGCTGGTACGGTAAATGCTGATGAAAGCGGTGAAGCTGCTGAGGTTAACCAGGCCGTTGAAGCCAAGGAGCGGCTGGCAGAGGAAAACGCCGTTCAGCAAATGTTATCCAATGTTTTACAGGAAATTAATAACCTGATGTCTGAAGTATCCCAGGCTGATGAATCAGGGGAAAATGACAATAATCAGGCCGACGGAGTCAAGGGCAATGAGGAAGCAGCCGCCCCACCGGCAACTGGCAGCAGCTCCAATGACCCTGTGACGGATATTATCGAAAAGCTCCTGTTCAAGATGCGGGCCATTCAAAATGTCTGGGATGAATTTACCCATGACAAGGCCTACAAGGAAATGCCGGAGGGCTACAATTCCGAAGAAGCCAATCACACCAACGGCTATAAATTCAAGCATGCCGTAAATGACACCGCTCTGATGGATATAATCAACATCTACAACAATTCCTTTGAGGGTGGGGAGCTGACGGTCACCACCAGCTTGGATATTTTACAGTAGTTATTCAATACGACAACAGACTAAACAACCCACGAAAAAGGACCAGAGAAGCAAATTTCTCTGGTCCTTTCTGTATCTTAAATCAGTTTTTATAAATCACTTTGCATTGTTGTTCATGGCGCTCTGGGTGTCCTGCTCGGCACTGCGGATGTCAGCGGACATGTCCTTGGCCAGATTCAGCTCGTGGAAATGCTTGTCCTTATGCAGAACCATGGAGAACTTATCGGTTTTGTCCAGCTGAACCTCGCCGTCCTTGATAGCCAGCTCCAGAATATGACCACCGTGCTTCCTGTCATCGGAAATAAAGTGGAAATGCCACCCCACAGAGTTCAGCTCACCCATATAGTTAGGACAGTACAGTCCCACCAGTGTTCCCTTAATATTTTTATGTGTAAATTCCGTCTGCTTGCCCTTCAGTGCCTCCACTAAAGTAGGATACGGCTTGCTGCTTCCATATTCGCTGCGGAACAGAATAGACGGAAATTCAGTGTGCAGCTTCACCATGTAAAAGCTGTTTTCCCCATGTTCCTCCACCGCCTGGTTCAATATCTTCTCAAAGGCTGCCTTATCCGCCACATTGGATAGCTTGATGGAAACATCATTATCAAAAAAGGTTACATTGGCAAAAGGAATGATTTCCTTATCGGGGGCCACCACCACCCTGCCATCTCCCAGAGCCTGATAAACCGTACCATCCAAGACGATCATTTCCCCGTTCAGCCCTTCAAAGGTGCCGATACCGATGTCACCCATGGTGCGCAGATCCTTGACAGTAACCGTACCACCAAAATAACCCTGGGCCAGAGAATGTAACAACGCCACCTGGGAAAGATTTTCTCTGTCAACAGCTGCCGCATACCCGGTGCTGCCAATAAGCAAACCAGCAAGAATTGATGCAACCAATTTTTTTGACTTTGACATATTCAATACGCCTCCTCAACAGAATTATGGGTAACTACCCGTATAACGGTATCAGCATGGCATAGGGTGCGGTCAACAATGCAAGGGTGCGGCTCAATCTGGTAATAGTCGTATCATCAAGGCCACACTGCGAAAACGCAAATCGCCTGTTAATAAAAAATATGCACACCGCTGACAGCAGTACGCCGGGAATGGCGATTATAGTAGCCCCCGGAAAATTAAAGGTATTCCACCCGGGGCAGAATTTATCTGACAGAAGATAAATAGCCAAAATCAGCAGAGCCCCTATAATGTCGCTGATAAATCCAATGATCCATACCTTTAAAATGCTTTTCTTCCAAAGGCTGACACATTCACTGATATTAAAGAATCTCGCGGCACAATATATCACAATACTGTCAATAAGGAAATTCCCCGGCAGTATAAGAAGCCATACCCCCGTAGGAAAAAGATAAAATAACCATGCAGGAAACAGAACATTGTAGAGACGGTTATTTTTCAAGGAGATTGCCCCCTATCTCTATAAAATATCGGCAGTTAACTTCTATCCTACAATTTCTATCTGGCACATTTTCATGGCTTCCAAGGCATTGGTGTGGCTCTCCGGTGTCACCCCGGCACAGCACTGTTCGTCCACACTTACCTTCACTTCAGGGTAGGCCGCCTTAATAAGCAGGGCGTTGCTGATTACACATATATCTGTACACAGCCCCACCAGCTCAACCTCATCAGTATTCTGCAAATGCTTTATAAGCTCCATGGAACCAAAGGTAGGCTTTTCTACCACCGCTTTGGCCTTATCCAAAAATTCACTGAGCTCATCTGTTATTTTCCAGCCCTGTGTCCCCTTTATGCAATGCTCAACAGGCAGCTTCTTCCCTTCCTGGGTGTTCAGATAATCCTCCCCATGGGTATCCATGGTAAAGATAAGCTCCGCCGAGCCCTTTTCCACTACATTTTGCAGCTTCTCCTTAAGCCGTGGCAGCATCTCCTGGGCTTCCTTGGTCCCAAGGCTGCCATCAATAAAATCATTCTGCATATCCACTACAACAATACTCTTCACTACTATGTACCTCCTATAAGTCATGCTCTTTTGAAATCGGTGTCCATTTATTTTGCATACGAAAAAGCCGTATCAAATAAAAGCTCCGCTATGCTGTCCGGCACAATGGGATTATATTGAAAATCAAAAGGCTCATTGGTTACTATATGACGCCCTATCACATTTCCCCGGCTGTCATAATCCGTAGATGACATAACAAGAGCTTCCTTTTGTCCCTGCCGGGAATTTCTGAATGCCCACTGCCCGATGGAGTAAGAGCCGTCTGTTTGTGAAGCCTTTATCCAGCACACTGCATTTCGGCCGGCAAATTTAAAATCCACCAGCTTTGCGGAAGATTTGTCTATTTCCCAGTTATATGTGTCATTTGAAATAATCCATTCCCATTCAGCTGCATGGCAATAATCAGAACAGCCAAAAGTTGCTGCCAGCACCAGAACGGCAATGAACCATCCCTTAACACCGCCCATAAAATGTCTTTTATTCATTACCTCTCCCCCTCGGGTTACTTATTTAAACTGCATTATGTAATTTCAATATTGGCAGGACTTTTTCCTGCCGACGCAGAAAATAACAAGAGTGTCATTTATGCTATTATCAAAGTAAGTAAAAATAATAGTTCAAAGGGGGATTTATACTATGAACAAAATCGTTGAAGCATTGAAAAAGGCCGGTACCTTCTTTATTGCCACCGAGGATGGTGATCAGCCAAGAGTTCGTCCTTTTGGTGCTGTGCTGGAATATGATGGCAAGCCGTACCTTTGCACAGGCAACGCCAAGCCATGCTTTGCCCAGATGAAAGCCAACCCTAAAGTGGAGATATCCGCCACCTATCCAGATCATAGCTGGTTGCGTCTTACGGCCAAGGTTGAACCTATAGACAGTGACGACATTCGCGCTGCCATGCTGGAGGAATACCCAGAGCTAAAAGGAATGTACCATGTTGGGGATGGCATCTTTGAAGTATTGGAAATCAAGGAAGCCAGCGGTGGTATATATTCATTTGGAGCTGAGCCTGTAATCTTGTAATAGTTACGCCCTGCATTTTCGGTGCAGGGCGTTTTATTTTGGGCATGATGCATAAAAGGGACTGCCGAAGCAGCCCCAAATTATGCAACCTTAACATTGATTAAGTTCCTCATATAACCCTACAAAAATGTAATACAGCATCTTTCCGCCCATAATACCCAACGCACCTGCCAGGCCGATAAACAACACCGAGATTAAAACAAGAGCTCCACCTTCTGCCATGTAAAATCCCTCCTTTGGTCTGGTTGCCAAATAATACACGTTCCAACCATCACTTTTTATCATCTCTTACCAGGTATATCGGAAACTCCGGGCCAAATGGCGAGCTTTTAATCAAATTATAATGATACTTGATTGATGCCATCATCACCGACCATAAAGCATAAATAAAGAGGCTTTTACGATAACAGGGAGCGGGCTGTATATTGCTGATAGATTTCTTCGTTGCCTGAACGACTTTGAAGTGACTTTGAAGTTTACTTCAAGATAACTTCAAAGTCAACTTCACGGTAACTTCAAACTCAATCCAAGATAAAAATGCCTTTACCTCACAGCGAAAAAGGTAAGCACTAAAATATACTATGTCCCAACAGCAAAAATAAAAAGCAGCCCGAAGGCTGCATCATCATATATTGACATCATTATTCAGTTAGCATAGGTGCATTTCATGCAAACAATTCCTTTTTAAAGCCAAGGATTTTGTCCGCACTCCCAGCAGCTCACTTTTAGATTAGCATTTTTAGCTGTTAAAGTCTACAATCCTCAACCATATTCTATAGCCCGAATTGCCTCTATAATCTTATATACTTCTGTACTTGGCTGAAAATCTGCCGTATGAATTTTTCGACCACTATCAACACAATGTTTCTCGAGTCTTTTGGCGTTCTGAATAGCTTGTTCCTGATAATCAGCAAGCAATTCATATAAGTCTTCACGACCTTTAGAATACTCAGGAATTATTTTTTCAACCGCCTCCAATAATTCTTCATTAGAGTTGTATTGCTTTGTTGAATAAATATAATGACAAATAAACCATTCTTCAAAACATGGGGCAGAAACAATGACTTCCATACCATACTCTTTATTCGTGGCAGCTATCTTATCTGCAACCATAATCTGCTTATTTTTTTGGGCATTTACATCTGAATCAACGAGACAAAATGCCCGATCACCCGAATCTCTTTTTATATCTTTTTCTTCGCACTCTTGTAATAATTCCTCAACCATTTTTACCGGATCTGTTGCATTCCCAGGAGCAAAATGAATTTTTACTTTATCACTGTTAAATTTTCTAAAGTAGTTTGTTTCAGTTTTATTCTTTCCTTCTGCAGAAATAACAATAATGCGCTTTCTTATCCGGCTATTTGAATTCCTCTTCTTCGACTCGTATCCAGTTTTTCTTACCCCCATAAGCTACCCCCTGCGCCAACTTCAGGAATGGAACCATATCTGCCGAGTAAATACGCCTTGCGTATATCTTCTCTAGTCCTTGGAGAAAATTCATCAAGCGAATAAAGATCAGAGATGCCGGTCTGCTGATTCTTTTCAACAAAATAAATCTGATCTCTTCGCATTTCATTGAGGTCAAGAAGCGACATTGTATGAGAGGAAATAATCAGTTGAGCATTCCTTTTATTAATATTAGGATTATTGAATAGTCCCACTACATATACAAGTAACATTGGATGAAGACTTGTATCAAATTCATCTATGCACACCGTTTCACCGGTATCAAAAGCCCGTTTAATAATTGGAGCCATAAAAAAAAGATTTCTTGTTCCTTGAGATTCACTGTGCATCCCCAATGAATATTTTTCATTGTGTCCGTTATCATCGCCTATTGTATGAAATGCTGTAATCTCATACACCTTACCCTGAATTTGCTGATCTGTACCCACTTCCTGCTTTGGAGCAAATTGACCTGGATGTACAAAAGGTATTTCTTTGCTTGTGAAATTATAGTCGGAAATGTTTATATCCGCCTCTTTTAAAAGGTTGATTGTAAAATTACGCAAAGATTTATCTTCATCATTTTCATAGAGATTTCCCGCAAGATTAAGAGCTTTCTCTTCATATCGTGGTTCATAAGTATTAATCCCTTGCATGAACCACAGCATTGGTTCTTTGGTTTCTTCCGCGTTCCAACTAGATGCGGTTGCAAGGAAAAGTTTATTATCTGTATTTCTTTCCGTAAGAGGCTTTAGCTTTTTTTGTATCGCATGATCCGTAAATCTATATGGTTCTTTTTCAGATTCATCACGCACAAATATAGTAGCCGGTTTAGATGAATTATAAACATAAAGATACTCCGTGCAAATTTTTTTTGTAGTCGCAGAAAATCCATAAACATATTTTTTTTCATTAACCGTAAAAACAAATTCAAAGGAAGTAGGCTTCGAACCCGATTCCTTGTCAAATAAAAATGGGGTAATTTGCGTTAAGGGCTCACCAATCTGTCTAAAATTTGAAAACCTTACCATTAAAATGGCTGCTGTTAGAGCAAAAAACAAATTGCTTTTGCCAGCTGCATTTGCACCAAATATAGCAGCAACCTTTAATACTCTATCTTTCTTCATTTGAACGATATTATCTAAAAGGTTTTTGTCAGCTGATGCTTCCATAGAGAGTACAGCCTTATTTTTAAAAGACCTAAAATTCTCCACTGAAAATTGTTGCAACATAGTTGTTCCCCCTTTTTAGACCTGTGTTACCATTATACCAGTTTCATTTCATTTTTCAACAGTAAAATGCTGTTTTTTGACCAAATCTGACAATAATGTGCATTTTATTGTTAAGTTTAAAGTAGTAGTTATACCACTCCCCTAAAACTAAGGACAACATATTTGCCAATTTTCACTTTTAACTGGCCTGTCGATATAATCCAATCATAACATCCGCATATTTCATACCTCAGATTGAATACACAATCATACTTCAATAATCTTGTAAGGTCTTTTTCCTTACTATGCATATACTCTTTTAATACTGTTTAATAGGTATGAACTTCATCCACGTCCTTTAATATTCGTGCAGAAATCTCCTTATGTTCTGCACTAGGAGCCAAGGTGAAACACTTCCCATTTGAAAAGTGGTAATTATCGTTTTGCTTTCTGCGTTTTTACTGTTTTTTCTACCAAATCAATATTCGTCCGGTAATAATAGGTACGAGAATGCCTACTAACCAACAAATATCCCTGCTCCACCAGATTTTTAAGCACCTTGCGACGCAAATAGCTTGAATTGCTTATGCATACCTCCTTATCGTGAATTACTTCAAGATAACTTCAAACTCGCTTCAATTTCACTTCAAGCTGCATACCTCTTTCCTTGCAAAGAAAAAGACTGCCCACACCTGATGTGCAGCAGTCTTTTTTTAGCTCAAAAATAATGTTTACGTGGCTCACTATTAGGTGAGCATTAGTGGCTCTTTACTTCAATATAGCTTCAAGATTACATAAACTATACCCTTCTCAAACAGCATTATGCATTTATTCAGATAGAGCATATCCATCACAAATATCATAATAAACTGTATCAATCTCATTAATAATATCATAAAGGAACCGTTCTTCATCGAAGTTATCAATATCACCTATCATCTCGTCAAGAATCGTCAACCCGCCATTTACATACTCTTCGACAATCTTACGCACCACATCATCATCATTAATCTGATTCTCTTTTCCTTCAGCTCTCAATTCGTTCAAAGCAACAGAATAAATGTAGGACATTTCCTTAGAATTCTCTATTGCACTAAAACGAAGATAACTATTTGACTTCTCAGAGGAAACTTTCTTATTTCTGCTCACACCTAAGCTCATGGCAAAAACATAGATATCAGAATTACTACCATCTCCTAGATGAAGAATATTTTTCTTTTCAATTTTTCCTCTGATAACTTTTTCTTTTAAACTATCATCACAATTAAATGTCTTATCTGCCATAGCTATTTACCTCTGTCACATTGTCCTTCATTTTAAGTTCTGTATAGCTGGAAATCACATTTTTATTAAAGACCTCACTAATTTCTTCAGAAAACTCTGAGGGGGTAAACGCAAGTACTATCTGCTTGTTCTCGCTTACATCTAGTAATACATCTGCAAAATTTTTCCTGTTAACATCCGATACCCTACCCACGGGAGTATCAATGAATAGAAAGCTGTTATAACCAGATACCTTGTGAATAGCAAGCGTAAATGCTAGTGCAAGTAACTCCCTTTCTGAGGCAGAGCAACTGTTTAAACAAGATTCACCAGTATACTTATGATACAACTTGATATTATAACTTTCATCAAGCTCCACATTACCATAAGTGTCCTCTTTCCAGATAAGTCTGTCAAAGACAGATGTTGTAACACTAGCTATATTAGTCCTTACCTCTCCGGCTAGTTCATTTCTGATTTCATCAACCATGCACTTCGCCTCTTTGGTAAAATTATAATATCTACTTAACTGCTCATTCGTATTATTTACCTCAACAGCATCTTCGTATTCCTTTTTTAGCCTATTCTCCTTATCCTTAAGCTGATCTAATTGTTCATAATATTTGCCTTTCTTTTCCTGATTCTTAAATTTTAGTTCTTCATTTTTCCTTTTCTGCTCGATAGCAGTCGATACATCATCAATAGACTCTCTGCCATAAGCACCAATAGATTTCCAAATCTGTTTAGCTTTTTCTTCTATGTCCTCAATGGCCTTGACTTTAGAATTTATTTCATCAAGTTTGTTCTGCTTTTCAGACTCGTATCCATTAATATCTATAGCCCTCATAACATCTTTAGCAATATCGCTGATTTTCTGTGCAGAAATATTATCATTTATTTTAAAAAGCAACTCTTTAAGCTTATCAATTTTAGAACTATCAAGATGGCCCCCACAAAGCCTACATTCACAAGACCTGATACTTTCCTGTATCTCGTCAGAACTAAAATCCGGATAGAGGCTACCACTCTTTTTACGCTCGGCAATATAATCAGAAGTAGCTTTATTAGTCTTATACATAAGGATCAGAACAAAATATTTCTTGACTATATCAATCAGCTGATTTTCAAGCTTGCCTTTATCTTCTGCTAAATTCTCCAATAATCTTTTATATTCCTCATATTGTTTATTTTTATCTGCAAGGAATTCTTTACCATTAATCTTGTTATCACATTCAACAATCATTTTTTCGGCTTCACTTATCTGGGTTTCAATATCAGATATTTCTTTTTCCTTGTTCTCCCGGTCAGTTTTGACTTTCTCATATTCCTCTTCCTTCATCTTCAATTGAGGGGAATTAGCATTAATTTTATCGCTATATTCTTTCATGACCTTACCAAGATGATCACTTACATTGTTGATAATATTAATCTGAGCAATTACAGAAACACTATCCTTGATGTTTTTCCTCTTTACAATACTAAAATATGTAAGAAGTTGTTCACCGTCAAAATAGAAATACTCCCTTATACTTTTCGGCAGAAATCTCTCTATTATTTCGGCAATTTCATTCTGTGCTGGAAAAGAAGTGTTTCCACTCTCATCAGTCATTTTACATGTAAGTTTATCTCTTCCTATCTGGCTCCTACTGGATGTCTTATATTTATGTTCTCTAGTAATCTCATAGGTAGTCCCTAAATCTTCCAACTTGACAGTAACATAAACACAAAATTCAGTCTGTCCTGTTTCTTCTGCATCTGCCACAGCCTCAATATTATATAAAGGAAGCCGATCAACAGAATCCTGATCATCCCCCCTTTTATCAATTATACCGGAAACATGGGGTTCATCTCCATAAAGGCACCAATTGATAGCATTAAGAAAATTAGTCTTTCCCACACCATTAGAGGCAACTATTACATACATATCACATGAATTAGTCTTAGGAAATTCAAGACAAAGATTTTTATATTGCCGATAATTATGACATAAAATTGAAATCAGACGCATTAGTTTTTCACCTTCTCATCTACAGCTTTTTCAATAAGCTTCTTATATTGCTTGGAAAACTGTACACTTTCATTTTCATGACTGATAATAGCATATAAAAAATCTTTTAATATTATATTACTACCAGCCTTTTCTTCAATTTTATCATTTATTGCAGGATTGGATATCATCTCAAAACCTCCGCTCTTATTTTCTGTAAAAGATTATATATGCTTACATTATTTAAAGCATTTTCAGACAAGTCCTCAGCCCTTAAAATTTCCTTGTCAAAAATACGAGTCTCACATTCAATCAATCTTTCGTCCTTAAAAACCGATAAATCCGGTTTAAGTATCATGTCATAAATATTAGCCTGCCTCTTACCTGGCGCTTGTCTTATTATTCGGCCAATCCGTTGGACATATTCTCTTGGATTAGTACTGCTTGCCATAATAATAGCTGTATCTGCAGAAGGAATATCAATACCCTCGTCAAGACACTTAATTGCCACTAAAACCTGATACTTTCTTTCTTTGAACAACTTTATGATATAATCGCGTTCTGACAATCCGTCATACTTGTCCATAGGAATAGTGCCTTGCTCTTGTGTAAATTTTGTGCAGGCAATATGATGTTTACCTAATAATCTTATTACTTCATCAATTTGTGCATCCGAAACAAATATAATAGTATCCGTGATTTCGTTGCCAAGTTCACCTAAAATATTTTCAAGTTTCTCATATTTGTTCTCGGCATTTTTTTCAATATTGGCACGCTGAAACCTTAACATCTGTAAAAAGTCATCATTATCCGAAGCATACCTTCCAATCTTAATTATTTTATCCGTGAGTTTCTTATACTCTTGCAACTCCGTTTCTGTAAGAGAGATGAAGCAAGGATGATAATAATAATTTACCAGAAATGTCCTACCAGTAACTGGGTTGATATTATTTAACGCATCTCTTATGGTAAATTCATAAGAATCATTGCCGAAATATTCAAATATAAGGTTGCTTCCAGCATCATCAAACCATCTTTGAGGTGTAGCGCTAAGTCCTAAACGATAGTCATACCCATCTATAAGCCCGTTACGGGTCTTCGCTGCCCCCATACCATGCACCTCGTCTCCAATAAAGAATTTTTTTATTCTCGTAAATTTTGAAGATTCAATAACACCCAAAAACTTTGTAGAAGAACATACTTGATGGGTAGTATATATAATAATATTTTTATACAGACCTACAGACAACTTTAACAGCTCTTTTTGCAATGTGTTGGGCCAGCCATGCACATTTCCATTAATAACTAAAGATTTATCAACAGGAATATCCAATTTGTCAATATCAGCCTTCCACTGACCAGATAGTGTTACCTGAGGACAAGCTACCACTATAAGAGGTTTTCTGTTATCCAAAAGAACTATTTTTATACAACCTATAGCTGTCCTTGTTTTTCCCGTTCCAGTAGCTAACTGCAATAAAAGCTTCCTACCGTTATTCTTCCACTTTTCAACGGCTTCTTCCTGATAATAAAATAACTCCAGTTTTTCTTTAATCTTAGGTGTGACAACAGGAATAGTCGATTTAGGCGGATACTTCTTGTTTGCAATATATGACGGCTCAAAATCTTTGCTTTCTTCAATCAATTTCTCTTTAATTGCAACCGGCAAGTCCTTAACTATAACATCTTTACGCTCTTTTTTCCAAAAACTATTAAATTTACGAACATCGCCCGTAATCCAAGCGCCATCACCTTTCCAGCTTCTAAAAACCTTAAATTCCTCGGTATTATCAAGCCAACCACTTGCAGATTCATTATTTGAACCGCTAAAACTTATAATATTCCCAGCCTGATCATAAAAAATACCAACTTTTTGGTGCATTATACCCAGTTCGTTTACTTCATACTCTGAACAAAGCATGTTATTTTTACAAACAATAGCAATTTTTATTTCCAATAAGCCATTTGCTATCATCCAACCTAAAGCTTTAATATGGTCTTTTTCAAATTTATCCTCAATTTCGTCATAAGATTTTATGAAATCACGATAAATAACATTATCAAGATCATCAAGAGAATCATTTAATACCTTAATGTCCTTGCCTTGCAGCCTAGGACATGTTACAAGCCGCATTTTACCACCATTAAGTATAAACCGCTCTATCCCCTTTGCAGCAACAGCTAATGCCCCCGAAGAGAAAAAACCCGCAATCCTATCATACTGATTAGCTTTGGACAAAACAGGAATATAGAAATCCCATAAGATGTTATCTACTCCCGAATCATAGGATGGATTTAAATTTAGCTCACTGAAATCATTGATCATAAAATCACTTCCAAGCAATGTTTTTCAAATAATTCCCTTTATAGTTAGACTTTTCGATAAGCATAAGAATCATCCTCTTGACATTTGGCAGTCTCCGCTGCGTAGTACTCTCAGATAAACACCTCATCATTATATCTGTAACATTAATGTGTTTTTGTTTTCCGTAATTCATAACCAATCTTACGATAGGCACCCTAAGAAAAAGCTTAGTCTTAATATCAGCCTTTGTTCTATCAGGCAATTTCATAAATATCTGCCCCAAATGAGTAACAGCTTTATCGCCAGAAGACGTTACTAACCCTAAATGTGCAGTTAACTTATAATGGTTTTCTCCATATTTTGACCATGAAGTATGATTTCCATCCTTATTAAAATAATACCCAATATCAACATAAGTTCCACCAGGATTAGCATCGACAATATTAATAATACCTTCAATGCTATCTAATGAACTATACTGAGGAACATTGCTTGATTCTATTTTTTCCTCATACGTAGTATCGAGATTTAGAATACTTACAATTTCATCAACAGAACTACTCTCCAATAATTCTACAAGCATTGTGTCAGCTAGTATTCTATCATTCTCAGAAAAATTTTTTCCGGCTTTCTCAGGATAATTGAAAAAAAAAGCTTTAAAAACATCATCCTTAGAATAGCAACCGCTTAAAAGAATATTAATATAATCATCCATGATATACACCTCTGCGCTTCATTTAGATGGCGGAATAAATCTTACATCAAAATATTTAGCAGCTATCTCAGGATATTCTTTTTCAAAATCCGTTAATGCTTTCATCGAAGAGCATAAAGTACCTTTTGTTTTATGTAATGCCTGATTAGCATTGCAAAAATCACGAAAACTCATTTTCTTTATGATACTTGGTTGGTTGCACCATCGGGCAATGGTAACATACATGCTACGATACTTGGAATTTTTCCACGGAGTATCATTTTTACTACGATATCTCATAATATAAGGAAGGCAGCCATATCTAAGTAATAAGTCAATACGAATAAATGCATTTTCTATATCTTTTGCATCAGTACTTTCAAAGCCAACCAGTACATAAAACATAATCCCCTTACGCTTGCTTCGATACTTACTAATACGTTTCAACTGACGATGAATCAATTCATAATCACTAACATTATCAAAGGCAAAAGTAAAATCGCCATCATATTTCGAACTAAAAAGCAACTCACATTGTTCGTCATCAAGGACGCGTTCATCCATACCTTGCTTAAATTTAAACGGTTTGCCAGTTGCTCTTAACTTTTCTAGCAAAGGTTTATATCCCCTATGGTACCCAAAGAAGTTATCATCAAGCAGGCATATTTTCTTGCGAGATTCATCATAAAATTCCTCTAATTTACTATGTTCAAATACACGATTATACTTTTGATTCACACAAAATGGGCATTTCCTAAAACACCCTCTTGTTAAGAACCCAATACTATAATCTGTGTATTCTTTAAACTGAACCCTAAATCGGTCCTCGTTAAAACTAACCTTAACATTTTCAACTAATTCAGGGTCTAATCCATCTTTTACTGCCTGCTCCTTTAATGATCTTGTTTTGATTTCTGCGGCCTTGATGGCAGATTCTTTGGCATCTTTAACTTTTAGCTCAATCCACTTATCATAAAGATGATAGTCTGGCATATGATGTTCAATTTCATCTGGAAGATTCGGCGCTTTATCAAACCAAAAACCCGTACCACCGATTTCAACGTTATCATATTCTTTAACATTATCCAACGTAATAGGACAGTATGTATCAGTAAAAACCTTAGCAATATAAACCCTTTCATACTTGGACAGATTATCATAATCCGTCTTCAACTCAACTTCTTTTCCTTGTTCTTTCCAATAAGCAGAAAGCTTCATACAGACAAGATTAGGAAATCTGTGATTAGTCCTACCAAGTAAATCAGCATCGATAATAGCGATTGACATCTTTCACCTCTATAATGAGTTTTTCATATAAACATAATTTATGTCATGATGGATAACATACTAAAAGCTGAGAATACCTTTTGTTCTCAGCCTTTCCTTCTAAACTAATATATTCTTTATTAAATTTATTTTTCCTGCAAAATTAAAGATTACTTTAAATAGAATCCATTAAATTATATTTATGCCACTCCATCAAGAGATTATTCCTAAAAATATAAATAAAAAACTGCTCTCATAGAGAGCAGTATACCTTAAAATAACACATACATTTTATCATCGTGAAAACTTATGACATATCAGCAACTATCTTTTTAAATTCTTCTACTGTGATACCGGCTTCCTCAGCCGCTTCCTCTGCAGTGAGTTTGGATTTTTTAAATAAGGACAAAACCGTTTCTATTCTACCCTCTCGTCTTCCTTCTTTTCTACCCTCGATTCTTCCTTCTTTTCTGCCTTCTATTCTTCCAGCATTTTTGCCCTGTTCTTCAATTTCCATCAAGGTTTGATTATACGTCATATACAACGCCCTCTTTCCATCATCATTAGGCTTATTATTAATATAGTCTACTATACTGGAGAGCTCTGTACAATCTCAGCCTTGATATTTATTTAACCAGCTTCAGACCATGCACCATATCCAGATCAAACAATCTGGCGTAGGAGAAGCCGCCCATAAGGTTGCGGGCCTTGAAGCCATGCTGGTTCAGCATCCGTTCCATATAGTAGCCGTTGATGCCCACCCGGCAGCTGACGATAATTGGCCGTTCCTTGTCCAGCTGACTCAGCTGCTGGCGGAGCTTTGGTGCCGGAATATTGATGGCGCCCTTGATGTGTCCCGCCTCGAACATGGATGGACTGCGCACATCAATAAGCACGGCTCCCTTTTCCAGCTCAGCCGCCAGCTCCTGTGGCAGCAACGGGTCCGTCAGTCCCTGCATAATATTGTCTGCGTAGTAGCCTGCCATATTTACAGGGTCCTTGGCAGAGGAAAACGGCGGAGCATAGGCCAGCTCCAGATCCATCAAATCCTGTACAGTGCCGCCAAAGCGAATAACAGAGGCGATTACATCAATACGCTTGTCCACGCCTTCCTGGCCAATGGCCTGGGCTCCCAGCACCTTGCCATCCTTCATGCTGAAGATCATTTTCAGGGTAATGGTTTTGGCCCCCGGATAATAGGACGCGTGATGATTTGGGAAGGTAACGGTAAAACGATAATCCTCGCCATATACCATGCCCATCCGCTGCAGGGCCCTTTCATTCAGCCCGGTGGAGGCCGCCGTCAAATCAAAGACCTTCAGCACGGAGCTGCCCACAAAGCCACGATATTTTCGCTGGGCACCATTCATATTGTCGGCTGCCAGCCGCCCCTGACTATTGGCAGGACCCGCCAGGGCCAGGGAACCAGCCTCGCTGGTCTGGCCGTTGTAGGTCTGTACCGCATCACCTACGGCGTATATTGACGGATAATTGGTCTGCATGGATTCGTTTACTACAATATATCCCCGTTCATTGAGTTCAATGCCGCTATCCTGCAGGAAAGCCGTATCTGGCCTTACACCAATGGACAGCACCACAAAATCGGCATCCAGCTGTTCACCTGAGGTCAGCTCAACCCTTAGGCCATTGTCTGCCCCATGATGGAATTCCTTGACCCCATCTCCCAGCACCAGCTTAACCCCTTTGGACTTAAGCTCGTTTTCTGCCAAGGACACCATATCTGTATCAAAAGGAGCCAAGATATGGGGAGCCGCCTCCACCACAGTTACCTCCAGCCCCTGCTGCCTTAAATTCTCGGCAGACTCAATGCCCACGAAGCCGCCGCCCACAACAACTGCCTTGCCATTAGGATATTCACGGCTCAGCCTGTGCAGATTATCTGCATCCGGCACATTGCGGAGAGTTACAATATTTCGATGCTCTATTCCCGGAATCGGCGGAGTTAATGGCTTGGCGCCGGGAGCCAGCAACAAGGCATCATAGGTTTCCTCATACTGGGTATCCCCGAAACGAACCTGCACCGTCTTTGCCTCAGGATTTACAGACACAACCTCGCTATAAATCCGCACATCTACATTGAAAAGACTTTTAAAGCTCTTTGGGTCCATGACCAGCAGATCATCCCTGTACTCAATGGTTCCACCCACGTAATAAGGCAAACCGCAGTTGGCAAAGGAAACATCTCCGCCCCGCTCAAACATTATAATTTCAGCCTGCTCATCCAAACGGCGAAGTCTTGCAGCTGCAGTTGCACCGCCGGCCACGCCCCCAACGATTAAATACTTGCTCATTGTCTTGCACTTCCTTTAAACACTAAAACACTATTATTTTAACATTATTTAAACCCCATATTAACTTTAAATTATCACGATAGAATGATTAACTCTCTGGTGAAGCCTTTGCCCTACAGATGGTTTGTGTCAAAGTCCCCATCGGGCAGAATACGCACCAGGATCTCGGCTTATAAATCAGCATAGCCACAATGGCAATGACCTCGGAGGTCAGCATCAGGCTGTAAAGCCCAAAGGCAAACTGGGCCACCCAAGGGCTGACACCGGCAGTGTAGGTCCAATTCCATGGAAGCTGGAAGGTCCAAAGGAGGGTAACCACATCCTGCAGATTCTGGATTTCACTGCCCACCAGATAAGAGGTGTAAATTATATTGAAGAACATGGCGAAGAAAAATGCCATGAAGCCATACCGAAAGGCCTTGCCCTTCATCCAGTCCGGCATCTCCCGTCGCATTGACAGTCCCACCTGGCTGCCCATTACCCGCAGGAACTGCCCCCGATCACAGTAGCGGTTGCAAAATAGCTTATTGCCTCCACCAATAGCAAATATCAGAGGCAGGCAGAAGCTGATAAGTCCCAGCCAGGCAAAGAGAATGTTAACAAAACCCAGTGAAAAATAGATGATGGACCAAATCCAAAGGTAATGGTACCAATGACGCTGCTGCTTCATGACCTCACCTCCACCTTGATGGCCGAGGCGGGACATTCCTTGGCACACATGCCGCAGCCCACACACTTATCCTCCACAGGACTGGCATATACCCCCTGTATAATTTTCATTGCCCCCATAGGACATACATCCACGCAGGTGCCGCAGGCCACACACATATCCCTGTCCACCACCGCGTGACGGGGTGATAATTTTGCCATTCCTTAAGCCTCCTTCTCTTTGGACAGCTTGCTGTCTCCAAAAAGACATTCCAAAATCGCCTTTATATGGTCATTCTTCAGCCTGTAGGAAATCTCCAGACCGTTTCGCTCTCCTTCAATGATCCCGGCCTGACGGAGCTTTCCTAAATGCTGGGAAACCGTAGACTGGGGAACCTCCAGACAGCACTGCATGTGGGTTACATTGCAGCCGCCACTGCGCCAAAGGCCCCGCACAATACATAAACGGATAGGATGGGCAATCACCTTCAAAAGCTCTGCCCGCTCCTCCAATAATTTTATATCTTCAATCATTTTGACCACCTCCAACATTGTATTTGTATATTACGATATTTGAATATAGTTTGTCAATACTCCCAAAAAGAAAAACCAGATTCCCCACGGAATCTGGCTTTAAATGCTTTATTCAGCTCATTTCTACTTAAATTATTGCTCCTCCGGAGCCTGTATCAAAGGCGGTGGATATGACAACCTTTTGCAGGCCGCCTCGTAGCTTTCACACTCAATGGTAAAGCCCCGACCGCTTACCTCCGAGGTATCGGATACAATCATAAAGGCCAGGGGATCATGCTGGTCGACAATTTCCTTCACCTGGGCCACCTGGGTAAGACGCACCACAGTAAACAGCACATCACAGCGTGCCTCGGACATGCCGCCCCGGCCATCTATGTATGTCACGCCCCGATGGACCTGGGACATAATATCCCCGCATATTTCCTTGGCTTTTGGAGAAATAATGATAATGGATTTCTCCCGGTTAAAACCGGCAGCCACGCGATTGGTAAGCTCCGCCGTGGCATATATTCCCACAATGGACAACAGGGCCTCCTCCAGCTCGAACATGAAGGCCGAGGCCATGACAATGGCAAAATTCAGCACTGCCACCGCCGTACCCATATCCACGGAATAATACTTTTTTATAATGGCCCCCAGCACGTCCAGCCCACCGGTATTGGCATTGGCCCTAAACACCAGCCCAAAGCCGATGCCGCTCAGCACACCACCAAAAACGGCGTTAAGTATGGGATTAGCGCATACCTTCCAGCCAATAACGAAGGCCGTCATATCCAAAATAATGGAAAAGGCCACGGTACCGATAATGGTATCCATAAAGTAACGCTTGCCAAAAATTCGGTAGGCCAGAAACAAAATTGGCAGATTATACACCAGATTCTGGATACCTACCGGTAAGGCGGTTATATAGTAAACAATCAAGGACACACCGCTGATGCCGCCAGTCAGTAAATGGCCGGGAATAAGGAACAGATTGAAGCCCAGTGCGGCAACAAGGCAGCCCAATAATATCTGAAATAAACGCACGACGTTTTTCATGGCCCATTTAAAATTTTTATTTTGCGTAGTTAGTGTCATCTCGTAGTTCCCGATTTAATGCTATTCTATTTCATTTTTAACTTCTTCAGGCACCTTGGTCCAGCTCTTCTGATAGTGGTCCAGCTCCCTGGTTACGGCCTTAAAGGCCTGCCAGCCCACGTCATTGTGGTTCTGCAAAAGATGCTTGAACTGCATTCTTGGAATGTGCAGAATCTGGCATTCCTCCGACGCCTCCAGCAAAAATGAGGACGGCACACCTAGGACGGCCTGAGGATTAAGCAGCTGCCCCTCCTCCACCTCGTCCAGAGGCTTCATCCACTCATCATCCCCCTTGCTGTACCGGGCGACCCTGCCTGTAAGCAGTACCAGCAAAGCGGTCTGATTTACGTTTTCATTCAAGATAACGTCATTCTTCTGATAAGAGGAAACCCAGCAGGAATCCAGAAGTGACCTGATCTGAGTCTTATTCAGGCTAAGGAGCAATGGTGTTTCGCTAAGCAGCCCCACATTGTAATCCAGCTCGTTGCCTTCCATGGTAACCGTCTCCGCAACGCTGAATTCCTCCATTATGCTGTAGGTTATCATAGGATGGTGGAACAGATTATGAGGGGTCCAATGCTTATCTATTAAAAGCGGCCAGCTCAGCAGGAAAATATATTCCTCGTTGCTGATGCGGAAAATGTAAATCCTCAGGAGCTTGCCCCGACGCAAGTCAAAAGGACGGCGGCGATCCGCCTCTGCAATGCGGTGCATGGTGTCCATAAGATCATTTGGCCCCAATGCCTCAGCCGCCCTGAACACAGGCTGGATGGTATTGGAATTCAAAATAATCCGCCACAGCTTGCCATTGCCAAAATAATAATTGGTCCTCAGATAGGAGTCGCTCATAACCTCATCACGCAGATAGCCCAAATAGGATACAGGCGCAATTCTCCCGCCAACCCGGAAAATGGCCTGCACAGCGGCTCTGGAGTGCTGCCCCTTTTCGTTCAGGACCTTCAGCTCCTCCTCATCCAAAGTAACAATATCCTTTATATTATTGCCGTATATCTTCCTGAGCTCGTCCATCATGGTACTGCTTACGTTGCCCACTCGGAACCGCGTCTTGGAAGGAGGTGTAATAATATCCATAGCAAGAGACTCCTTCTCTAAAATTGAATCCTTTCCTTTACAATTTTATCGGATTCTCCTGCATAACACATTAGTATTTGTAAGTATATTAACCATATTATCAAAGCCGCCCTTAAAATACTTGTATTTTTGCCTTTAAGCCATTTTTTTCATATACATTTTCTATATAATTCTAACATAATTCGGCATATTTCGGTATATTTTTCCTTTACCCCTTTTTCCTATTTTAAAAGCATCAGTTAAATAAAAAATCCACCGCTAAACAGCAGTGGATTTCGTGTTTTTAAGTTACAATACCGGAACAGCAGTAGTCTCTCCAGCCCGCTGCCTCACCTAAAAAACAAGTTTGCTATCACACTTAAAAGTATGCTGATGATAATGCAGGTGACGACAGGAAAGTGAAAGGAGCTGTTTTCGTCTACAATATTAATATCGCCCGGTAATTTCCCAAAAGGGATAAATTTCCCGCCAAAATGGATTACACAACCCACTACAACAAGAATTACCCCCAAATATATCAGCATTTTTCCCATATCGTTCATACTACACCTCATTTTCCGAATATAGCGGAATAACATTTATAACCGGCTCCTCATATGGATGCACCCGTCTGATGGCCCGTAGCGTGCTCTGCAGCTTGCTTTTCAGTACATTTACTTCCACCTTAAGCTCAGCTTCCTCACTAACCGCACCTACATTTCCGATATAAGGATTCGCACCACTAAGTGGTCTCCAGGTGCTCCTTACACGGGAATATGACAGGCAGCTGTCATAATTTCCAATATGTCCGGCATCCGCCTCCTGCAACGCAGCCTGCAGCACCGACAAGTGAGATTCCGGTATAAATATCTCCAGTTTAAGCCAATCCATCAATATCCCTCACCGTATCAAATGTATCAACACTTCCGCAAATTTCTATAAAAATAGTAATGCTTCGCATATTTTAAATAATGAATTCCACCGCAAAATTGCAGTGGAATTATTTTTTGGTACACGGTTATCTTACCCCTAGCAATAGAAGGATACTTCACCAAATCTTTCTTGCCAACACTTAACAATGTAGTCTACACGTAATTCTATCATACGCATGATGTTTCGTAAGGTACCATCCGTAATATGAGATTTATTGTGGCACTTTAGGCATTTACCCGACATGGTAATCCATATTTTTGTGGCATTAGCCGACGGCCTGCCTTCAGATACGTGCACATGAACCGGTTCCAGTGGTTTACTTTCATCCGACCAAAAATACACCCAATAACAACCAATCTTAAACAGCTGTGGCATTATTAAATCCACCTTCCTGAGAAAACTCAAGTATAAGATTTGCAGCCTTGCGTATAAAGTCAACGTGCTTCGCAACCTCTTCTTCAGAATAGCCCTTTACATCCTCAACCCTATAAGCAGGAAGATAACATACCATACTATGAAAACAATCTTTTTCATCAGGAGTCTCAACATATACCTTTACTTCACCATTGGCAAGCATTTCGGAATGGGTAATCTCAGTATCATCTTCCAATGTCATAAATGGATAAATCATATTCTCACCTGCTTTCACGCAATATTTTCAATGTAATTATATCATAATCAGCAATACATTAATATTGCTATAATTGGTAATCCCCCTAGAAGATGCTGCTTCCTGCCCAACATCTTCTAAGGGGATTACTGCTCCGCGTTTCGCACTGAAGTAATTATACAATCCCTTTGTAAAGCATAACTACTTGTATGTGCTTTATTTGACTATATAATCGTTGTTTTACCCGCCAAGCATAAGACCTATAACATTTTTTTAATACTTTTTTAATACACAGGTTCCATATATATTGCATAACCCTTAAAATAATGGTACATTTGTATAAGCGCAAAACAAGGCAAGGAGTGAAAGTATATGCGTTGTAACAAATGTGGAGCTGAAATGCCGGAGGGAAGCCGTTTTTGTGTTTCCTGTGGCACTTATATAGGAAATGACCCTATTCCGCCCCAGAAGGATAATGGCAAGAAGATTCTCATGATTTCCATAGCTTTGGTGGTTGTCCTGGTACTGGGCATCTTTGGCTACAGTGCCTACACCGAAATGGAGGCCCAGCGCCAGCTGGAAGAGCATCATTGGGAGGTTCATAGTCAGGCCCTGGATGATATAACTGACAAAAAGTGGAGTAAAGCCTACGATGAGCTGGATGCACTGGAAAACCGCTGTCATGAGTGCGATATCCTCATGCTGTACGCCAAGGCCATGGATTTATATCAGGATGGCCATGCCAGTGATGAATCCCTGGAAACAGCCCATGATTACTTTGACCAGATTGACCCTGAATACTTGGGTGCCATGGAAAAAGAAATCCGTCAGGACCGGGAGGTTGTAGACAAGTCCTATAAGGCTATGCTGGCCCGCAAGGCTGAAGCCAAGCGCCGGGCTGCTGAAGCCGCTGCTGCCAGAAAGGCTGCTGAAGAAGCTGAACGGGCCAATAACATTTACATTGGTGACCCGGAAGAGAAAATCCAAAAGGTATTTGGCACCCCATATCGTGTGGGACGGGCAGTCTCCAACGGAATCGAGGTCAAGCAATATGTTTACGAATATCCAGGATATCGCCACGTCATTATTTACACCACCAATGGCAAAGTAACCGGCTTCCAGGAGTAAAAAGAAAAAGTAACACAAAAACAAGGCAGGACCCGCCAATAAGGCGGTCCTGCCTTTTATAATATCTGGATTATCCCTGTTTTGGGAACATACCAAAAGCGAACATGGTCATGGCCACGGAGCCCATGGAAAATACCCTGTTTACTGCCACGCCATCATCACCGTCTGCGGCGCCGATGGTATAAAGCAGCGGCCAATAATGGTCCACAGTTGGCACGGCAAATTCGGAATTTGGTCCGATTTCCCAATTAAGGGCCCTGTCCTCATGGTGATATTCCACAGCCCTGCAAATATAATTGTTAAAGGAGATGGCCTCCTGGGTGCCCTCTCTGTTCCTGCGGGCCATCTTGTCAGAAGTATAGCCCACCTTCTCCGGATCGTATGCCACGTTGCCGCTGCCCAAAATGAGGTAGCCCTCACTTCTGAGCTGTGCCAAGGACTTACCTAAATCATAGCATTCCTGGGCAATTAAGCTCTTGTTGACAGACAGCTGCACCACGGGAATATCCGCCGCCGGAAACATATGCACCAAAACAGACCAGGTTCCATGGTCGATACCCCAATCATCATTTATCGAAACCTTGTCCCCCAAAAGCTCCTGCACCCGGCTGGTCAGATCAGCACACCCGTTAACAGGATAGGACACCTGATAATATTCCTCCGGAAAGTCCTGAAAATCGTATTCCTGCTTTGGCTGGGCTGCACTCTGGACATAGGTCCCCTCAGTGAACCAATGTGCAGAAATAGAAAGTATTGCCTTTGGCTTGCCAAAAATATTGATTACAGATTCGCCCACTGCCCGCATCCCTGCGGTAATGTCATTCATTTCCAGCGCCGTCATGGGGCTTCCATGTCCTGCAAAAATGACCGGCATCCTTATATCATCCATAAAAAGTCTCCTTGAAAATCATATATTCAGCTTACCTTTTATTATATCACTAAAATATCACAAAATTTGCTAATTTCTTATATAAAAATCAAAGGACATCTTTTATTGCCTTCATCAGCTTATTGATATCCACCGGCTTGCTGATGTGGCACTGCATACCGGCTTCCATGCAGTTGCGGATATCCGCCTCATAGGCATCTGCAGACATGGCAATTATCGGCACAATGCCTGCGTCAGGACGATGAAGCATACGGATTGTCCTGGTGGCTGTAAGGCCATCCATAACCGGCATCCGCAAATCCATAAGAATCAGTTTGTAATGAGATCTTTCACTGGCACTGTAGAAATCCACGGCCTGCTGGCCATCGTGGGCCCAGTCAATAATATTTGCACCATAGTCAGCCAGCATCAGCTGGGCCAGCTCAGCATTAATTTCATTATCCTCTACCAGCAGGATAGGCACATCCTTCAGCAGCTCCTTGGAAATTTCCTCCCCGGAATCTGCTCCGTACTTGCCTTCCAAAGCCAATGCCTTGGCATCCTCCCGTACAGTCTTTATCGGAACAGTGAAGATAAAGGTAGTACCTTCATCCACTTTACTTTCTACCTCTATGGAACCGCCCATCATGGTAATGAACTTGTGCACCAGTGAAAGCCCCAGACCGGTGCCCCGGGTATTTACAGTTTCTTCACGATTTTCCTGGCTGAATACATCAAACATGCGACGCTGGAATTCCTCGCTCATGCCGATACCATCATCCTGAACAATTTCCACAAGGGTAGACTTATCCCCATCAGCATTCACATGAACATCCCATACCACATGGCCCCCGGCCTGAGTGTATTTCACGGCGTTGCTGAGGAGATTCATGGCCAGCTGCTGCAGACGAAGCCGGTCAGCATAAACCACCACATCATCATCCACATGAATCTCAGCCTTAAAGTCAATATGATGATTGTTGGCATTCATGGTGATGGCATCCTTGATAATGTTAAACAGCTCACGAGGCACTATTCTGTCCTCACGAAGCTCCATCTTGCCGCTGGACAGCTTGGACAGATCAAGGACATCGTTTACCAGGGCCAGCATCAGCTTGCTGGAGCTGTCAATACGTTCAAGGTACTGCTGGATTTCATCCAGATTTTGGGTGCCACGGGCCAGTCTGGTGTATCCCAAAATGCCATTCAGCGGTGTACGCATATCATGGCTCATGGTGGACAGGAAGCTGCTCTCCGCCTGACGGGCCTGTTCTGATGCATCCAGGGCCGCCTGCTTGACACTGAGCTCAGCCTGTACCCTTTGTTTATGGGTTGTATACATGGAATAGCTTACGATGATGGTAATAAACAGAATCACCGTAAAGAAGATTACTACCAGCCTGGTTGGTATGGAACGCAGATAATCCATGGTGGTCTGGCCGGTGTAAATATTGTGGCTGATGATACTGGTAACATCGATATTGCTTCCACTTACAGTTTTACTGAGTATAGAATTCAGGAGATAATTTTCCGGCAGCAGCTGACCGCTGCACTCTGTATAGAGGTTGTCCACCCCTTCCACCAAAAAGCTGCCGGAGCCCCGCTTGATGGTCAGCCAGTTAAGCTGGGCCATATTGCAGAATACCGCATCCACCTGATGGGCCATCATGGCATCATAGCATTCCTCCAAAGTGCTGTAGCCATGGAAGTCTACCTCCGGGAAGGATTCCTTCAGCATCTTCTCTACATTGGCCGGCACTTTGCCGATATATGCCGCCGAGTGAACAGTCTCAGCATCAGAGCGTCTTAAATAAACCATGTTAAGGGTAAAATATGTCTTGGTCAGGGCCAGCCCCTTGGACTCGCTGGCAATAATATCCTGGGTAGTGACGCCATACAAATCTATATCCTTTGAGTGGATGGCAATTAATATATCCGCCCGATTTTTAAAAGGAACGAACTCCACCTGCCAGTTCAGCTCCTGACCGATTTTGCGATATAAATCCGGTGTTATTCCACGGAAATTGCCATCATTGTCAATATACGAAAATGGTGGCTGATTTTCCAACAGACCTACCCTGAGAACGGGATGATCCGCAATATACTGTTTTTCCTCAACAGACAGAGGCAGGCCTTCCCGAACCTGGAAGTGACGATACTTGTCAAACAGCTTCTCAGGATACAGGGCGTCTTCATAAAGAATACGGTTCATGGCCGCATCCACTTTATTTTTCAACGCAACCTCATTCCTGTTAAAAATAGGATAATAGGTGTTGGTGGCAATATTAAAGGACGCACGATAGCTGTTGGCATACTTGGTGCCTGTAGCCACAATGGCATCCACCGCACCGCTGTCCATGGCATCATACATGTCCTGGTCACTGTCAAATATTACAAACTCCGGATGAATGTTGCTCTTTTCCGCCCACTCCTTGGCACGGTCATACATAATGGATAATTTAACTACACCAATACGCTTCCCGTCAAATTCAGCCGGGTTGCCATAACTGAACCGCGCATCGTCCTTGCGCACCCGGATACTGGCCTGGCCGGTGAAAAAGCCATTGTTGGCAAACAAAAACTGCTGCAGGCGCTCCGGATTAGGGGAAATTCCCAATGCCATCTGAATTTCTCCATCCCTCAGGGCCTGAAACATTTCAACATTATTTTTATATGGGTGATAAATAACCTTCAGATTGGCATATTGGGCAATCTTGTACATAAATTCTGCATCAAAGCCGTAATACACCCCTGTATCTGTAGGCATGGCAATGCCGGGCTGCACCACAATACCCACATCCACCGGCTGCCGTTTGATCGGAGCTTCATCAGCATGAATCCCCCGGGCCGGAAGCATTACCAGGCAAATGACTATCACCATTATAAGACGCATCAGCGTAGACCGATTTTTTATCATAATATGCATCCTCCCTTATGGA
The DNA here is from genome assembly GCF_002100115.1 of Anaerovibrio sp. JC8. Classification (GTDB taxonomy): domain Bacteria; phylum Bacillota; class Negativicutes; order Selenomonadales; family Selenomonadaceae; genus Anaerovibrio. The sequence goes on from NZ_ANBM01000011.1 coordinate 48,869, forward strand.
CGTTGCATAAAAAAATCTAAAATAATATATAGGTACTAATTCGACATTTGCCCAGTTAATCCTTTTTTATATCCCATTATTAATACATATAATTAATCTGCCTGTACAGCCGTGGTGTACTCCCTGGTGCCCTTTAATTTCAGCACTGCGGCAATAAAGAAGTTCAGGACAAAACAGCCCGCAAAAAACATGAGGGTATCCGTATAGCTGTGGGTGTGCTCCCAGAACCATGAAACGATAGTAGGCCCCACTACTCCGGCCAATCCCCAGGCAGTCAGCACCCGACCGTGGATTGCACTCAGCTCTCTCGTGCCAAAAATATCGGACAAATAGGCCGGCATGCAGGAAAACCCACCGCCATAGCAGCTGATTATCAAAAATACCAATATCTGGAACATGAATTCATCACGGGTACCGGCCAGCATCCAAAAGGCAGCAACTTCAATGAAAAAGAACAGCATATAGGTAAGGCCCCGTCCCAAATAGTCAGATATTGTGGACCAAATAATACGTCCGCCACCGTTTAAGAGGCCAATAATGCCCACCATGGCCGCCGCCCCGGACGCATCCATGCCCACAACCTGCTGGGCCATAGGAGATGCTACAGCCAAAAGGCCAATACCGCAGGTGATGTTCACAAAGAACACCCACCACAGGGCACCGAACTGCCAGGTCTTCAAGGCCTCAGCAGCTGTTGCCCCCTGATGCAGCATAACCGCTTCCCGGCTTCCTTCCTCAGCCACCGGTGGCTTAAGATATAAGGCGGAAGCACCCATGATTACCATATAAACTACACCGAGAATCAGGAAGGTTTCCACCAGACCGTACTCCACCGTCAGCCGCTGCATGGTAGGACCGGCGATAAGTGCCGCAAAGCCGAAGCCCATAATGGCCAGGCCGGTGGCAAAGCCGCGATGATTCGGGAAATATTTAACCAGCGTTGACACCGGAGTAATATATCCCACCCCAAGGCCGATACCGCCAATCACTCCATAGAAAAGGTACAAAAGCGGCAGACTGTGGAGATAAAGGGCCAGGGCCGAGCCCAGCATTCCCGTGCCAAAAAACAGCATGGACATCAAGCCGCTCTTTCTGGGACCGTGCTTTTCCACAAACCGGCCCAAAAAGCCTGCCGAGGTGCCAAGGAAAAGAATCGCAATGGAGAAAATCCAGGTAGTTGCTGACAGACTGAAGCCCATAGCCTCCATAATAGGCCGGGTGAGAACGCTCCAGGCATACACGCTGCCGATGGAAATATGGATTCCCACAGCAGCCAGGGCGATTAACCAACGATTACGCATCTTTAAACCATCCTTTCTGTAAAACAAACCAGAAAAGAGATTCCCCCCGGCGGCCCTTTCCAAATAAAAAAACCGTCCGGACAAAATCTCTCTGCCCAGACGGTCGGCTCTTCTTAACCCTGCAGTACACGTGGTCAATTCCACATTATTCCGTCAGCCCTGCACGGCCTATTTACTTTTCAACACGCTCAGTATAGCAACTGGCCATTGTCATGTCAATAAATATTATTTTTGTTACAAAAGCTCCTTATTATTTGCCATTTTCCATATTTTTTGTTAATTTGTAATATGTTAGTCATTTTACACGGGATTATGATACAATAGAAAGCGGATTGACTGTGTATAACAAGTATTCAATAAAATAACCAATATAAATTATCAAGAGAAAGAGTGATGATAATGAGCATGGAAATGGAATTCATTCGGGTACTGCCTTCCCCACAGAGTCTGATGGAGGATTACCCTATAAAGCCAAAATACAAGGAAATCAAGCTGGAGCGTGACGCTACCATCCGCAATATTTTTTCCGGTGAGGACAACCGTCTGGCCCTTATTATCGGCCCTTGCTCCAGTGACAACGAGGATGCTGTGGTTGACTATGTGTCCCGCCTGGCCAAGCTTCAGGAAAAGATAAAGGACAAGATTTTCATCGTGCCACGGCTTTATACCAACAAGCCCCGCACCATCGGTGTAGGCTACAAGGGTATGCTCCACCAGCCATCTCCTGAGGGTGAGGAGGATATGCTGGAGGGTATTATCGCCATCCGCAAGCTGAATGTCCGGGTCATTGAGGAAACCGGCCTCACCGGTGCCGAGGAAATCCTCTATCCTGAGGTATTCCGCTATCTCTCCGATCTCCTCTGCTATGCGGCTGTAGGTGCCCGTTCCAGTGAGGACCAGCTTCACCGCATGATTGCCAGCGGTGTAGGCATCCCAGTAGGTCTGAAAAATCCGACCAGCGGTGATCTGTCCGTTATGCTGAACTCCGTGGCCGCCGCCCAGCATTCCCAGAAATTCCTGTTCCGTGGCTGGGAGGTCCGCACCAAGGGCAATGCCTTTGCCCACTCCATTTTACGTGGCTACGTGGATGCCGCCGGCAACAGCCTGCCAAACTACCACTATGAAACCCTTAACCAGGTTATCAAAATGTACGAGGAACGGGGACTGGAGAATCCGGCCATCGTGGTGGATACCAATCACGCCAACTCCGGCAAAAAGTATCTGGAGCAGATCCGTATTGCCAAGGATATTATTCATTCCCGCAAGCTCAACCCTGACATCAACCATATCGTCAAGGGCCTCATGATTGAAAGCTATATTGAGGACGGCTGTCAGAAGGTGGACGGCGGCGTATACGGCAAGTCCATTACCGACCCTTGCCTGGGCTGGGAAAAGACCGAGCGCCTGCTTCTTGACTTGGCGGATATGCTGTAATTATATAGATATGATGTGACTTTAGAGTAAGGATTTATACTTAATTTGGGGAGGTAAATTCTATGCAGACTGCGGTAAATATGTTGACCATTGCCCAGGGGGCCTGGGTCAAATCCTTGGAAACAGCCAAAGTAATCGTGGATGCCACGTCCGGTGCGGGCAAGGACACCCTGTATCTGGCCCAGCACATGAAGCCAGAGGCGCATATATATGCCTTTGACGTGCAACCAACAGCTATGCTAAAGACCAAGAAAACCACTGAAGCATACAAGGACAAAATCACCTACGTTCTTGACTCCCACGAAAATATCGAGCAGGTGGTTGAGGACAAGCTGGATCTGGTGGTATTCAATCTGGGCTATCTCCCAGGAGGAGACCATTCCATTACCACCGTGCCAAAGGTGACTATTAAAGCCGTGGAAAATGCCATGAAGCAGCTGGCCGTAAATGGGGTTATTTCCATTATGGTTTACCCTGGCCACCCTACTGGCAAGGAGGAAGGCGTCCGACTCCTGATTTTACTGGAGGAACTGCCAAAGGAGGAATATTCCGTGGTAAAATGCCAGCTGACCAACCACGATTCCACCGCCCCATATCTGTATTTAATTGAAAAAGTGAAATAAAAGAAAAAGTAACATAAAAAATTAAAGCGGCTTATACAGCCGCTTTTTCTCTTTTTATGGCCTCATACATTCTGTCCAGCCCCTTTGCCAGAATTGCCCGTGGCATAGCCAAATTAAGGCGGACATATCCCTTGGCGTTGCCCACAAACAGGTCATCCCCACCTTCCAAAAGCACCCCGGCCTTGTTGGCGAAGAAATCCGGCAGATTGTCTACTCCCGGCAGGCACTTGCCCATATCCACCCAGGCCAGATAAGTCGCATCGGGAATAGTAAACACCGCCTCCGGCAGCTTTTCCTTCAGGAATTTATCTACATAAGCAAAATTATCGTCCAGATATGCTTTCAGCTCAGTGAGCCATTCACCGCAATGATCGTAGGCCGCTTTATGGGCCGCAATGGACAATGGATTCAGCATGCCAATATTTTTGTCCCGCCCCTTAAAGGCTGTGCGCAGCTTTCTGTCACGGATGATGATATCTGAGAACATCAAACCCGCCATATTAAAGGTCTTGCTGGCAGACATGCAGGTAATGAGCTTCTTATAGTCCGGCATAACCTTCCCCATGGGAATATGCTTTACACCGGTGCGCAGCAGGTCGCAGTGGATTTCGTCAGAGATGATCCACAAATCATTTTTCTCCACTATCTCAGCCACCTGCTTTAATTCATCCTCAGTCCATACCCGCCCGGATGGATTATGGGGATTGCACCAAATCAGCAGCTTTACCTTTGGGTCAGCGGCTATTTTCTCCAGTTCAGGATAATCTATTTTAAAATTGCCCTTTTCCTTGATAAGAGGCGCCCTTACATATTCCACATCATTGTATTCGGCAGTATGCTGAAAATAGCCATAGGCCGGCGTGTGGATAATCAGCTTCTCATCCTTCCCCACCAACAGCTCCACCAGTTGATAAAGGGCAGGAATAACGCCAGCGGAAAAGGTCAGCTCCTCCTTGGGGAAGGACCAGTCATACATCTTTCTGCACCAGCCCGCAAAGGAGTTATAGTAATCGTCATTGAACATCATAGTATAGCCGAAAATTCGCCGGTCCAGGCGTTCCTTTATAGCGTCGATAATAGGCTGTGGCGTGGCAAATTCCATGTCCGCAACCCACATCCGGACAAATTCCTCGTCCTTGTATGGAAAGACCTTCTCCGGACCCGCATGGAATATATATCCCCTGAAGCCATCCGTATTAAGGGCATTGGTCCCCTGCCGGTCCACGATTTCATTAAAATCATATTTCATCACGAAACACCCCTTCTCCCTTGATTTCCCCTATATTTTATGTCTAATAAGCCGGCCTATCTGGGCAATGGTCTGCCGCAAATTGGTCCGGGCAGTTTCCTGCTCCATGGCTTCTTCCACAGTCATAGGCAGGTGGATTATTGGAAAATAGGCATCGATGCCGGCGTTGTTTACGGCCTCGGCCTCTTTGGTGGCTCCGCCGCAGACGGCTACAGCCAAAATAGATGGTTTTATGGACTTGGCAAATTCTGCTACACCGCATGGGGCCTTGCCCATGGAGGTCTGAAAGTCCATGCGGCCCTCGCCGGTTATAAGCAAATCCGCGTCCTTTAGGGCCTCTCTAATATTAAGGGAATCCAGAACCAGCTGAATTCCAGGCTTTAGGTGGGCCTTTAAAAATCCATGAAAAGCGTAGCCCAGACCGCCGGCCGCTCCGGCTCCCGGCAACGTGGCTCCTTTTATCTGACATTGCTGCTCCGCCAGCTGGGAGAACCACTCTATGGCCTTATCCATTGCCTTTACTGTATCGGGATCGGCACCCTTCTGAGGGCCATATACAAAGGAGCAGCCTTTTTCTCCGCAAAGGGGATTATTGACATCACAGGCTACCATAATATTGGCTTCAAAAAGGCGTTTGTCCAGGCCCCTTAAATCCATGGATGCAATAGTGGCCAGGTCTTTGCCCATAATTCCCGCAGGAGAACCACCATCGGTGAAAAACTTGGCTCCCAAAGCTGTCAGCATACCAAGACCGGCGTCATTGGTGGCACTGCCCCCAATACCGATAATAAATTCCCGGCAGCCCTTGTCCAGCGCCTGCTGTATCAGCTCTCCCAAGCCGTAGGTGGTTGTGTATAAAGGATTGCGGCGGTCCTTCGGTACCATGGGAAGTCCTGCAGCATCAGCCATTTCAATAATGGCCATGGATTTATCCCCCAGATATCCAAAACGGCTGGAAACCTTATCTCCCAAAGGCCCCGTTACCTTGGTTTCAACAATAGAGCCTCCCAGCCCTTCCACCAGGGCATCTACTGTCCCCTCTCCACCATCAGCCAAGGGAAATACGCTAACCCTGCCGTCGGGAAACAGCTTCTGTAGCTCCTGGGCCGCAATATTCCCGGCCTCAAAGGATGACAGACTTCCTTTAAAGGAATCTATGGCTATTACTGAATTCATATCCTGCACCACCTATCATTCCGCATTTTTTAAATTAAAAAATTACCTCAACTGATAATATTTTATCATTCTTAAAGGTGTTTTAATAGCTTATACTAGTAATTTCTTAGTCAAAGCCAGGGTTAATGACATATATTTTTCTGTTACGAAAAAATAGATATTTTATTTTGGTTATGTAGTATACTGTAGGCAAGAATGGAGGTATGTGTATGAAATCAGGACATAAACGTCTTTGGGCTGCGGCAATGGCAGTATTTGTGGCAATAATGATGACCGCGTGCATGGCAGGCATGGAGAAGCCGGTGGCAGCCAAAACTGCGGACAAAACCTACCAGCGGGACGGACTGAAGCTGATGGTTCCTTATGAATTCAAAAATCAGCTTTTAGTAAGTACAAAGCCTCATAGAAATGAAAGCCTGTTTTCCGTGTCTGAAAAGGCTTCTTTGGAGGCTGCCAAGGCTCAGCATCAGGAATACGAAGGGGCCGGCTGGCTGTTTGACATTGCCAAAATAAGCAAGACCCAGCTGGAGGATTCCCTGTGCCACGATATGTCCGGCATAGATGTATTTGCCAAGGACGAGAAGGACAATTATTTTATCATGTGCCATCCTACCGACGTGCGGTATATGCGGGAGGATAACAAGGCCATGGAGCGGGACTTCCATCAGTGGGAAGAGCTGACCAAATGGTCATATACCAAGGTTCCTACGGAATTCATCAGGGATAACAATGGGCTGACGCCGGTGACATATGATAACAGCGACGTGGCCATTTATCTGGCCCAGACCGCCTACAGACCGGATGAGTATTATACCATCAGCTCCACGGAGTATCGGCCGGTGAAGCCGGAGAAAGTTAACGCCGCCCCATACGTTGAAAAGCTAATCCGCAATGTCAAATACGATATGGTGGATTTGGCGGAAACACCGACAGGAGACTTCGTAATATTGGACTTCCCTGCAGACATGGTAAGCCTTAACTTCTTCACGGCAAAGGGGCAGGAGAATTACGTCCGTGAGGTTCATTCCAACGGGACAGTATTGCTTTTCAAGGCCAGCTTTAAGGACAGCTCCATTCTGGCCGGTGAGGTAATGAGCCAGTGGCTGAATGATGCCATCAGTTCACGATAAAATAAAGTATGGAAAAAAGAACGTCCGACAGGAGATTCTCCCGTCGGACGTTTTTGAACGGATTTATATAGGTATTAAAAGGTTTCAATGAGCTTAAAGCCCTTGCCCAAAAGGAAGGTTGCTGTCTCCGGCTCGTTGGTCTTGAACACGGCCACCGGCTTGCCGGAATGACGCTCAAAGGAAATGTACAGATAGCAGATGTCGATGTTGGCCCCGTCAACGGCCGCCAAAATCTTATCCAGATAACCCGGCACATCCTCCATGGTCACTGCAATAACCTTGTCCAGACGGCACTGGTAGCCGGCCTCCTGCAGCACCTTGATGGCCTTGTCAGGCTGGTCCACTATCAGGCGGATAATACCAAACTCCGCGCTGTCATTGGCCAGCATGGTATAAATGTTTATATTGGACTTGGCCAGGACTGAGGTAATCTTGTACAGGCCACCGGCCTTGTTCTCGGTAAAAAGAGAAATCTGTTGTAGCATTATAAAACCTCCCGTAACAAACTCTATCCATAACTATAGCAAAAATGGGTAAAGTTGTAAACCGGATTATAAACAATTAATCATCAGTGTCCACAGGTGTTCTGCCCTGACGGAGCTTATCCAATTCCACACCCGGCAGGGTAAAGCCCCGGCCCAGAACCTCGTTGGCAGACATAATCAGCATGAAGGCCGCCCGGTCCACGGTGTCAACAATGGCCTTAATCTTGGCAATCTGGGTGGTCTTGACTACTACAAAGACAATTTCCCGCTCCACATTGCTATAGGCCCCCTTGCCGTGAATAAAGGTTACGCCACGGCCTACCTCATAGATAATACCATCCGCAATTTCCTCGGCCTTTTTGGAAACAATAAGCACAGCCTTTCTGTGGTTGATACCCGCAATAACCTTGTCCGTCACATTGGCGGACACAAACATGCCTATGAGGGTAAACATGGCCTGGGTCACTCCGAAGAGGGCCCCGCCCCCCACCATCAGCAGGCAGTTAAAGGAAAAAATAACTGCTCCCATATCGAAGGAATAGAATTTCTTGACGATGGCACCGATAATATCAAAGCCGCCGGTGCTGCCGTTGTTTCTGAACACAATACCATAGCCGATACCACACAGCACACCGCCAAAAATGGCCGACAGCATGTGATCCGGTACCAGATGAAAGTCATTCATGAATTTGGTCAGATCCAGGCATGCGGAAAATACAATGGTACCCACTATAACATCCATGAGATAGCGTTTACCCAGGAAAATGTAGGCTGCCACCAGCAGCGGGATGTTATAGATAAAGGTCTGTACACCCAGAGGAAAACCGAAGGTAAACAACATAATCATGGAAATACCAGTCACACCGCCGGTCAGCAGATGTGCCGGAACATAACACGAATTAATGCCCACGCTGGCGATCAGGCACCCCAATATAATCAAAGCATAGCGACCAATATGTCGTTTGATGTGATGCTTCCTTATAAAGTTACTCATGTTGTTATTGTCCTCCCAGTAGAAACCCCGTTTGCAGCTACCCGTTTAGAAATTATAGGTACAGCTCAGGGCGTAGGTGCGGCCCTGCATTGGGTAGCCATAAATTTCGCAATAATCCTTATCGAATAAATTATACACCGACAGGTTGGCACTTGTCTGCTTATCAAACTCTTTTGTTAAAGAAATATTGTGTACAGCATAGCCTCCCAGCTCCACAATTTTGGTTTCCATTGGAGCTGCTGACGGATAACCGTACATGGCCTTCTGGCTGCCCACATAATTCATATCATACCGAACAGTCCAGCTGTCGCGCTTGAACTGATAGCCCAAAGACAGCATGTGGCGAGGACGATAATCCAGCTCGTCAGATAAAGCTACCTTATCATAGTTCTTGGTCCCATCCTTTGAAGTATGCTGGTTGGTGTAGTTGAGATAAACAGAGGAATAATCGTCAAATTTATAGCTGTTTTCCCACTCAAAGCCCCAAATCTTCACTCCACTCAGCATATATACATTGAATGGTCTGGTGTGGAGGAACTGAATGAAGGAACTGAAATTCTGGTAGTACAAGGACACCTTGGTGTCGTACTTGTCACTGAAGCTATGGGCCACAGACAAATCATAGCCCCAGCCCTTTTCCGGCTTCAACTCTGCTTCAGCATTATGATTCATTGCCCCCATAGCCGGCCCCTGATAATACCAATAGAACTCTGCCATGGAAGGGCTGCGCCAAATGCGGTTAATGGAAAAGCTGGTGGTAGTTTTGTCATCATTTTTCACAGTGGCAGTCAGCTTTGGAGAAAACCCACTGTCGCTGTAGGGTTTCATTCTTGCACCCCTGGCATCATCACGGTCAGCATGCATGGTATCATAGCGGAGGCCATATTCCAAGGTCCAGCGCTTGTCCATGGTCCAGGTGTCCCCCACATAGAGGCCCCAAACATCAGCCTTCTGGGACGGATAAAGATTTTGGGCAAATCCTGGCTGTACACCATTATACCAGCCGTAGCCATAACGGAAGCGGGTATACTCACCACCAAATGCCAGCTCATGCTTGTCGTCCAGCACCTGGGTACCACGATAAATATAGCCGGAGGACTTGTCGCTGGAATTGTGACGGTCATAAACCGTGGCACCATTAACCACCTTTACCTCATGTAAATCCTCATTATTTTTCCAGTAGGTAAGTAGGTCACTGCCGTTGTCCCGTTTGGACTCATAGGTAATATCGAAACGGTTGCCGGTGGCAATGGCATGACTGCCGTCTCCTGGCATTATTGGATTAGGCATTCCCTGTGTATCGTTACCAAAGGCATCACCAAATAATGTAGTAGGGTAATATGGATTATAGCCCGCTTCACCCGGTTCATTCTTCACCACCCGGCCCACATGGGTACGGTTATGCTGGTAATTAACCCTTATGGAATCAGTCTTGCTGAAATGATAAGCCAGATTCAGTCCAAAGAGCTTGTTGCCATAATCAGCATTTCTCAGATAGGCATCCTGGGACTCATAGAGATAATTGATGCCAAAATCGAGTTTATCGGCAGAGCCCCTGTAATTGAAGGCTGTCTGGCGCAACTTGGTGCTGCCCACAGCCACCTTCAGGGAGCCCCCATTGGTACGCTTGGTAATAATATTAATAACACCGCCATCGGTCTGGCCATACTTAAAGGATTTGGCGCCCTTGATGATTTCGATTTTTTCTATAATGTCCATTGGCATGGCATCCCAAGTAAAATAGCTGCCGCCCATGACACCGGAATTTTTCTGTGGTACGCCGTCCACCAGCACAATAAAGCGGCGGCTGTCGTGACCGCGGAGCTTTACACTCTGGTCCTCGGCGCCACTCACCGGCTTCTCCTGAATCTGAATACCGGCAGTACCACGAAGAAGCTCAGGCACGGACTTGACCTCACCCTTGTAGTCCTTCAAATCTATGGTAGTATCCACCAGATGATCCGTTTCCTTGTCTCCGTACACCACCACGTTTTCATCGCCGAAATCCTGCACCTCAGCGGCATAACCGGTACCGGTCACCAGACTAAGACACAACAACCCACTTAAAATCTTCCACTTGCTCATAAAAACTCCAAAACTCCTTGCACTTTCTTATTTAAACAATTCATGATGGGAAAAAGCTATCTTTAAACGCTTTACTATAAATGGAATCAGCAGCAGCTGCAAAATAATTCCCGGCGCCCCGGTCATGATGCCGCCCCAGACATAGGTAAAAGGATCCGCCTTGATCTGCAGCAGCTCCCCGAAGAGCATAAGTACCACCACAATCATGGCACGGCCGCACACAATAGCCCCCAGCATGGCCAGCCACAGATTCAGCTTCCGGCTCAGCAGCCCGGACACCAGACCGTATACACCCAATTCCGCCACCATCATTGGCAGCATAGGCATTACCGGCGGCATGCCCGTCAGCAGACTGCTGATAATCGGGGTTGCCACCCCCACAATAAGCCCATAAATGGGCCCCAAAATAAGGCCCCCCATAAATACAGGAATATGCATAGGGGATATGATTCTGGCCACAGGGCCAAAGGCATGAAATGCTATAGGAAGCAGTACTCCCAAGGCCACAAAAAATCCCGCAAATACCGTCTTTTTCGTACTCATAAAACTCTCCATCCCATCTAATTTAAAATTCATCGGACCAATCAATTCATACACTACTCTATTTTGCCATTAAACACACCTTTATAGCAAGTAAAAAATCCACTACCAAAAAAGTAGGTAGTGGATTTTTCATCTTACGGTAGTCTTATGCCATAATATCAATGTTCTGGCCGATACCGGTCATGGCTGCTACATCAGCAGCCCCCATTGCATCAAGCATACCATCCATCATTTCAGTCTGGGTATCCATGGCCATTTTCATTACAGCAGTGCCAATACTCATTGCATCCTTTTGCTGATGCATATCTACTGACAAAGCAGCAATGCTCATTATATCCATAGGACTCACTCCCCTTTCTTGTATATCCGCCAATTTACTGCAGCAGCCACTGAGGTAAGTACAGTACAAACTATGAGCATGATGTCAGCTCCACCTCGCACCATTGCTTCCAATATGTTCAGCACTGTCAAAATACCAAACATTATAGCCGCTTTTCTGTAGAATCTTGGCGTCTTGCCTTCATCTCTGTAGGCTTTGAAAATCAGGAAAAAGACCACCAGTGATGCCACCAGTAAAAACATTGCAATATAACGTGGATCCATCAACAGGAACCTCCAAACAATACAATAATATCAAAAACAGAGACATTGTATCACAAACTATATCGTCATTTCCAGTAAAAAACTTTATTAACAAACCTTTATTTCAGCTTCTTTCTGAGCTCCTGAGCCTGCTGGTTTTCCGGGTCCAGCAGCAGCACCCTGTCAATGTCTCCCAGGGCCTTGGACTTCTCGCCCACGGAATTATAGAAAATTCCCCGATAAAGGTAAGACAACACAAACTTGTCATTAAGGGAAATGGCCTTGGTGAAATCAGCCTCGGCAGCCTCATTCTGTCCCAGATACGCCTCGGCCACGGCCTTATTGATCATGAACTGCGGCGTTCTGCCGCCGTCCAGCTCCACCGCCTTGGTGAACAGCTCCAGGGCCTTGTCCGGCTGGTGCATTTCCAGATAGAGACAGCCCTCATCATAATGGGAGACAGGGTTGTCAGGAGTCAGCTCAAGGATTTTCTGAAAATCCGTAAGAGCCTTGTCAAAATCTCCCATATCCCTGTGCAGCATGGCCCGCGACTGATAACCCAGCTCGTAATCCGGTGCCAGCTCTATGCACTTGTCAAAATCCCTCATGGCCTCCTCATAGCTTCCCACCTTGCGGTTGGCCAGGCCTCTGGCATTGTAGGCCAGGGCATTGTCCGGCTGAAGCTCCAGAGCCTTGTTGAAATCCGCCATGGCCTCCTCAAACTGCTTGGACTCCATGTAAAGGTAGCCTCTGTTGATATAGGCATTGACATTCTTCGGATCCACGCTGATGGCCGCATCAAAATCGCTGCGGGCCGCACTGAACTTACGCTGCTCCACAAAGAGCATGCCCCTGTTCAGATAGGCGGTAACGCACTTTGGATCCAGCTCCAGGGCCTTGTTGTAATCCAGATTTGCGGAAGAAATATCCGGAATCTTGGAATACATAATCGCCCGATTTACATAGCTCATGGCCGTCGGGGACTTCTCCACCGCCAGGCTCATGGCCTTCACGGCTTCATTTTCCCGCCCCGTATCAAAGTACAGCTTGCCAAGAACAGTAATGGCATCAACATAATCCGGATACAGCTCCAGGGCACGGTTGAAGCTTGCCTCCGCACCGGCAAAATCATTTTCCATATACTGGAAGCTGCCCTTCACATAATAGGCATCCGGCAAATTGGCATCGTAGCTCAGGGCAGTATTCAAATCCTCCTCGGCTCCGGCTCTGTCTCCCAAAAGGAATTTAGCCCGGGCACGGCTGGTATATACCACCGCCCAGCCACTGTTGGTGGACAGAATATGGTCATAGGCCTCAAGGGCACGGCTGTAATCGTGCTTTTCCATAAATGAATTTCCCAGCTCATATACCTGGGAGTCATCCAGCCCGCCAAAATCCTCCGCCCCAAGGGCAAAGGAAGGAGTCACCAAAAGGGCGGCTGCCATCAGGGGAGCAATTATTTTTCTGCCGATTTTTTTATTAATTCTCATAATGCTTTAACACATTCCTCTCATTTAAAATGACACCATTCATTCTACCACCAGCCCAACCTTCCCACAATTAAAAGCCTATTAAAAAAAACACCAAAATATTATAATAAACCCTTCATATCAGCTAAACAATTTTATATAATATAGAAAGAAATATTATACATCATCGAGGGGACAAGGTATGAATCTTAATAATGTAGGCAAAACAAGTCGCATAACCACAGTTTCGGCTGTATTCCTCCTGAGTATGCTGGTGCTGGTACTGGTAATCAACGGTATCTGGCGGCAGCAGACCTCCCAGGAGCAGACCCTGGCCAAGCAGAATATTCAAAACCGTGTCAGCGAGCTGAAATACGGTATCAATGAATGTTGCGGTATCACCGAAGTCATGAACCTTATTTTACAGGAAAATGCTGAAGGAACCATGAAAGACTTCAATGATGTGGCCAGACACATTATGAAGGACCGGAAATACATATCCTGCCTCCAGCTGGCTCCTGACGGCACCGTTACCTCCATATATCCTTTGGAGGGCAATGAGGGTGACCTTATTAACCTCTTTGAGGAAAAGCATTATGGCTCCCTGGCCGCCTACAGTAAGAACACCGGCACCATGACCCTGCAGGGCCCCTTCGAAACCCCGCACAATGAAGTGGGGCTGGAGCTGAGAGATCCGGTGTATGTCCGTGACGGCAACGGCATAAAGCAGTTCTGGGGCTTTGCCATCGCCATCGTAAAGGTGCCGGATGTATTTCAGATTTCCATAGATAACTTGAAAACCTTTGGCTATGATTACGCCCTTTACAAGACAAATCCTTTTGATGATGAAATGCGCCTTATTACCTCCTCCCGTGGTATCATGGAGGATCCGGTGGTGGCAGAATTTGACGCCGCCGGCGTATCCTGGAGGCTGGAAATCATGCCGGTAGACGGCTGGGCTCATCCTGCCACCCTGTTGCCATATGCCCTCTTTGGACTGATTCTGGTACTGCTGCTGACAACCCTGACCTACATGGTTATGCTGCTGGCAGAGGACAGAAACATCTTCAGCAATATTTCCCTCAGAGACCAGCTGACGGGCCTGTACAATGTCCGCTGCTTTGAGGAGGACATGGCTGCCCTGGTACGCACCAACAGCCTTCATGGTATCTTCTTCATCGATGTAAACAAGTTCAAGCACATCAACGACACCTACGGCCACCGTGCCGGTGACGATGTACTGAAGGAAGTAGCCCTTAGAATTAAAGGAGCCTGCGACTTCAAGGTTTACCGCCTGGGCGGTGATGAATTCGCCATTATGGTGGACCAGGAAATCAAGCGCAGTGCCTACGATAAAATAACCAACCAGATGGCCAAGGCCTTTAACCGTTCCATAGTCAGCGGTTCCAACCATATGATGGTCAGCGTCAGCATTGGCTACGCCTTCTACCCTGATGACGGCACCGATCCGCAGCAGCTTAGAGAAATTGCTGACCAGCGCATGTACAACATGAAGCAGGAGTATCATGCCAATATGGAATGATTTTCCATCCCTAAAGTTATTGTCAGATGATTCAAAATATTATTGCAAAGTGGAAATTTCTATATTATAATATAGGCAAATAGAGAGGTACTTGATGTTTGCACCGTCAGCACTTTAACATATATGGTTCTATATGGTTCCCCAGCTGACGTTGATGCGCCGATAATTATTCATCTCACTTAGTTGTCTGGTAGTAGATTTATTCTGGTAGTAGATGTTAGTGACAGTGGATTGTGTGGTAACGTTAGTACCCTAGATAATTAATCAATGCTTCACTCCCGGTTGGGAGGTCCGACGACGTCAGGTACCTCTTTCCTATATCTACTAAGAGAGATGCAGTGAATTGTATAGTTATGGTGACAGCCATCCTTTTGGGTGGCTGTTTTGTTTTGTAAAATCATAGCCATTGCGTTATAACAAGGCTTAACAGAATACGCCTTGTTGAAACGCTTAATAGGAAAATTTTCCATAAATGGAAAATTTTGAACAACTGCGTTATAATTAATTACAGCAAATCTGAAGGGAGATATTGTACTATGTTAAAAAGATTATGTGCCATTACAGTAGCAGCCGTTGCCCTCTTCTGTGGCAGCCATGCTGTGGCTCCAAATAATACACAGGCCCATGAAGTACTGGTATATGGTGATGATACCACCATGCACTATCTGGAAACCGAAACCGTCCGCAAGGCCGGCGGCTCCTATTATGCCTGGATAAAAATCGCCATAAAGAACAAGACCTTTGAAAATGCCCGCTACCGCTTCACCCCTGAGGCAGATGGCAGCGTTACCGTGTCCGTATGGACTGTCCTGCCACCTGTGGTGGAGGATGTGGATGAAACCGTGGCCGAGGCTATGGCCAAGGCCGAGAGAAAGAAGGCCGGCAATAAACCTGCCGTAACCTATCCGGACCCGCTGACCATGGCCAACGTACAGCCGGGAGACCCTCAGGGCTGGGTGGAAATCGGTGAAGCCTCCTATGCCCAGGCTCTGGAAAACTACTGGTCCACTGTGCAGTTCTATGCCGCACATCCTGAGCTGGCCAAGCCAATGGCCACTGCCCGGACCGGGAATTCGGAAGCCAAATAAAAATACATAAGAAACTGAACACAGACAAGAGGCCGGTGACCACTCACCAGCTTCTTTTTTTGCTTAAAATATCCTTAAAGCTATAACTTCAATTTCATTCCAATATAATAATTATTTAATGACAACCTTCCTATAACATTATATAATCGTAGTAAGTTCAATGGGGTATCGTTAAACCATACGATGTATTGAAAAGGAGGGTCACAATGAGAAAATTTTTATTCGCTGGGATGTTGGCAGTTTTTGTTTCACTTCTATGCCTGACATCATTTTCTTCCTCGGCGGAGGCCAAGGCACACATCCGCTATCATTTGGACCATGTTCATCTGAACTCGGCCGGTGAGGCCTACATTGAGGGGCATTTTACCAATGATGGTGACACCACTGGCTATGTTAAATGGTTTGATACGGATCTTTCCATTGTAGCAGACAACGGCCAGCTGATGTGGGCAGACGAGGGTATCCGCCATTATCTGGATGAGGAGGTTCCTGCCTACGAAATCGTACACTACGATTTCATTATCTACAATGAGGACATTCCTGAATATCATGGAAGGTACACATGGAAATCCCATACCAACACTCATTGGGAGGGCGGTGCCGGCTGATTGAAAGGCACAAAATATCGGTGTGGATGCCGATTATTTGAAAAGAACGCATAAAAATAGTACCAAAAGAGCCCCCTGCAGGTTTGCAGGGGGCTTTGCTATGCCAAAATCAGGCAGCATTCGTATCCGGAGCCGGAGTATCCTTCTTAGGAGGGGTCACAATGTCTTTAACCACGTCAATAATATCTCTTATAAGCTGGAAAGGCTTACGGCGTGGGCCATGTAATCTAATCCGTGGACGGCCACCTGATACCATATCCAATTCCATTTCGTTCAATTCAAACTGTTTCATAGCGCATTCTCCTTTCCTTATAGGACTGTTGCCCTTTTCGCTTTCTGTACTTATATACGAACAAGAAAAGGAGTTATTACATTTTCTTAAAATATTATTATTAAAAATCAGTTATCATTTTTAAAAATAAAATCTCCAATGGGTATTAGCCCTTTATCTTCAGCCCCCGCAGATAAGCCTTGGTGTCAGGGGGAATTCTGTTACTTTCTATAGCCTTTTGAATTGTCTTATTGTGGGTCCAGGGCTCCAGCCGGTTCTCAAGCAAAAATGGCAGTACAGCCTCATATTGCTTGGCCAGGGCCGTGGCAAAGTACCAGGCCACCATCATCCGCACATAATATTCCTCCGAGGAAACCTTGGCCACCATGGCCGGATACGCAGGGGCAAAATTCTCATCCAGAAAATGCTCCATCAGCATGCCTATCCCAAACCGCACCGTATATGTCCTGTCCGATGCCAGCCACTTTTTGATGGATTTCAGCAGCTCAGCCCTGTGCTTCTTGAAAATCTTTGGGGACATCTGGTCGCAGGTTGCCCAATTATCCACATAAGGAAGAAAACGCTTCACCTCGTCAAGGCAGCTCCCGAAGTCCTTCATCCCGGACAGGATAAACCCGTGGAGCTGGTTTTCATCAAAATATTTGTGGGGCAATTCTGCCAGGAATTCCCCCACATCTTCTCTTTTCAGTATGTTTTTGGCCAGCTGTCTCAGCTGTGGGGTCCGCACCCCGATAACTGATTCAGGAGCAATATTGGGAATCAGCTTTGCCTGAAAATCCCGATATTTTGTATCCTGCAGCTTAAACAGCTCTTCCCTTATTTCATCTACTATCATTACTCTCGTCCTTTAATCCAGCACCTTAGCCATGCCCCGCATGAGCTCCCGCACATCGATTGGCTTGGCCAGATGGCCGTTCATGCCTGATTTAAAGGCCTCCTTCTTGTCTTCCTCAAATGCATTGGCCGTCATGGCCAAAATAGGGATATTGGCCCTTGTCTTGTCCGGAAGTGCCCTGATGGCCCTGGTGGCCTCATAACCATTCATATTTGGCATCTGAACATCCATAAGAATCAGGTCATAGTAATTGTCCTCGGCCAGCTCCAGCATCTTGACACATTCCTTGCCGTCCTTGGCATTTTCCACGGTAATACCCATGGAGGACAAAATCTCAATGGCAATCTCGGCGTTGATTTCATTATCCTCAGCCAAAAGCACCCGCTTGCCGATGAAAATGCTGTAATCAACATCCTTATGCCCCTCAGTGACATAGCCTTCCTCAGGCTTCTGCCCCAGTCTGTGAGGTATATCCAAAATAAAGGTGGTGCCTTCACCCTTCTTGCTCTTTACGGTGATTTTGCCACCCAAAAACTCCGTGAGCCGCTTCACTATGGACATACCAAGGCCAGTACCCTCTATCTTGTTGGAGGTGGTATTGTTTTCCCGGGTAAAGGACTCGAAGATATGAGGAATAAATTCCTCGCTCATGCCGATACCCGTATCGGAGATGGTGCTCCGATACCAGGCCCAGCCCGGCTTTTCATGAGGATATTCCTCCAGCTTCATGTGCACCGCCCCACCCGGGTTGGTGTACTTGTAGGAATTGGAAAGGATATTGAGGAAAATATCCCGCAGCTTAGGTGCATCACAATAAAAGTACTGATGCTGCACTACCATTTCCTGGGTAAAGACAATATGCTTCTGGTCCATCATCGGCTTCAGCACCGAATACAGGCCATCATTAAACTGGTCAGTATTCCAAAGGGTTTCGTCCAGCTTCAGGACACCCTTCTCGATACGGGCCATTTCCAAAACGTTATTTATAATAGAAATCAATACCTTGCAGGCATCATCCATCTTATCCAGATAATATTGCCGCTTTTCCGGATTATCCTGATTCTGGCTCAGCAGCTCCCTGAAGCCCGTAATGGCATTCATTGGAGTCCTTATATCATGGGACATATTAAAGAGGAAGGAGGTCTTTGCCTGGCTGGCGGCTTCTGCCTCATACCGGGCTGCCTCAGCCTCCTCCTGGGCCTTGCGCAGCTTTTCCTGCTTTTCCTGCTCGCCCCTGATAAGGTCCGTTATATCACGGAAGCCACAGATTACCTTCCGCTTGTCACCGGCATTATCCAGCCACAGATAACTGCCCTGGATGTGATGAATGCGCCCATCCTCCGCAACCAGCTTGTATCTTATGCGGTATACGTCTTTTTCCTTAAGCTGCATCACAATGTGGTAAATCCTGCTGGCACGGTAAACCCGGTCCCGCTCCTCCTCCGCCACATGCTTGCTCACATACTCCTTGAGGAAATTGTCATAATTGTGGGCACCCTTTTCAAAGGATTTGATAAAGGTATCATTTATCATCTTATCCCGGAGAATCCATATCTGGTTGTGGAATATATCAATAATACCCACTGTAAGGAATTCCTGGGAAAATACCTCATAAATGGTTTTTTGCAGCTCCAGATTTTTCTGTGGGGTAATATCCGTCAGCAGACCAATAGCCTGCTTGGCCTTGCCATCCGGGCCCAATATCCGCCGGGCTGCCGCCCGCACCCATACAATGGAGCGGTCCTTCTTGTACATGCGAAATTCCACATCATGGACTGAATCATCCACATCACTGGCTTCCATCATATCCATGGCATGGCCCACATTTTCCAGGTCCTCTGCCACTATATGATTATAAAAGGTCTGCAAATTCTGCGGGAATTCCTCATCGGTTTCATAGCCCAGAAGCTTTCTGTAGGCTGCATTCCAGGTTACTGCCGTGCGCTTGCCGTTCTCGTCGTATTCCAGACGGAACTTGGCGGTCTCATAAATGGCCGACACAGGACCAAACCACCTTAGGTCGTTCTCCCGCTTTTGGGTAGCCTCCAGCCGCTGGGTAACCTGCTCAAAAAGCATGCGGTTTTCCACCAGCTCAGTGATGTCAATAATGGAGCCGTGCATGATAACCGGCTTCCCCGCCTTGTTACGGATAACCTTGCCGGTGGCATTGACCATCATGTACCCGCCATCCTTGTTTTTTACCCGAAATTCCGTATCAAAAACCTCTGTCTGGCCTGTAGAGGCCGCAATTGCCTCCGCCAGGGTGCGCTCCTTGTCCTCCGGGTGTATCAGCTCCAGCAATGACTCCAATTTATCGGGATATTCATCAGTATCTTCATAGCCCAGCATTTGCCTAATCTCATCTGAAAAGACAATATTCTTCATGCGGGCATTATCATCCAGCTCCTCGTACCAGGTACCGGAGCGCAGCTTGATTTTATTGCTTGAAACATCCTTCATAACAAAACCGCCTCGCATAAATTATTTATTAATCCACAATCCATGTGCTTTCGCGCAAATTTCCTAATAGTGTATTATTCTGCACGGTATATTAAAAATCCTCTTATGGCCTCAACTTTCCCACGGGGTTAAAATTTATTTTAATATTTCCTGATAATACTTACAATTTACTAATAATTAATATATAATAAGCTCAAGAATCCATGAAAACAGTCCTCGACAGGGGGAGGGATGAATGATGAAATCAAAACTGACTTCACTTGGCAGTCTCCTTTGTTTTCTGGTGTCTTTTTTTGCTTTCTTTTAATCCTGTCATCCTCCCATCCCACTGCCAATGCGGTTAATATAACCAGATTGCACGATTCAAAAATTGTCCGGGTGGGATATGTGGAAAGCAGGAATTTTATGGAGGGAATGAAGGACCATGCCATAAAATCCGGCCTGGCCTATGACTATCTCCAGAAGGTTTCCTATTATACCAACTGGGACTATGTCTATGTATACGGTGACTGGGACGCCATGCTTCAAAAGCTTTATCGGGGGGAAATTGACCTTATGGCCGGTGTGTCCAAAACCCCGGAGCGTGAGGCCAATGTGCTTTTCCCGGATTACCCTATGGGACTTGAAAATTACTATATTTACGTCTATTCAGACAGCCCTCTGGCCTCCAAGGGTATTGGCGGCTTAAGGGACCGCACTGTCAGCGTCAATACCAACACCGTTATGGAGGATATGCTGCGGGAATGGAACAGCGAAGGAAAGCATGGTATTGTTGTCACCACCTACAGCGGCACCGAAGGCCGTCTCAAGGATTTTGATGCCCGCAGGACCGATGCCACTGTGGATACGGATAATGCCGTAGGACGGGAAGATAACATGGTGCCTATTGCCAAGATAGGACAGTCCGAATACTATCTGGTCATCAACCATAAGCGCCCCGACCTTCTTCAGGAGCTGAACACCGCCATCGGCAAGATGACCTCCACGGACCCTTATTTCACCAAAAAGCTGGCCAATGCCTATTTTTCCGATTTGGCCGTCAGCGGCCAGCTACAGGAGGATGAACTGGCCTGGATCAATAATCACCCCACTATTGTTGTAGGTTATCTTGATGACTACCTGCCATTTTCCGATACTGGCGAAGATGGACATGTTCAGGGTATTATAACCGATCTGCTGAATGAAATCACCGCAAAGCTGAAAATAAAGGATAATGTCAAGTTTTCCTTCGTTTCCCACAGCTCATACGAATCTCTGATTGCCTCCCTTCAGGCCGGCTCCATTGATATTGCCTTCCCGGTCAACAACGATGTGGCCCGGGCAGAGCAAAGTGATATTTTCCTTACATCCGAGGTTATTTCCACCCCGATGTATCTTGCCTACAAGGGAGATTTTTCCCAGCTGACGCTCCGCCGCATGGCTGCCAAAAGGGGCAATTCCATTGCTGATATTTACATCCGCAACCATTTCCCGGATGTTGAGGTTATTTATTATGACAAAATCGGGGGCATGCTGGACGCTGTAAAAAATGGCGATGTTGATGGCTGTATCCTGAATCAGTTCCGCAAGGACGGCTTCCTTATCCATCCGAGCTACAACATGCTGAAAACTGCCACCATGAAGGATTACAGCAGCCGCTGCTTTGCCGTAAAACGCGGTAATAACGAGCTTCTGTCCATACTTAACCGGGGCATTACCGCCCTGCCTTCTGATTTTGGCTTTACCTCCACCTATGTCTATACCAGCAAAATGACCACCATCACCTTCAAGGACTATATTTTGCAGAACTTCATCTTCTTCATGATTGTCACCAGTATCATCATTTCCATCGTAAGCGGTCTTCTGGCTTATATTTACATGATTCACAGGAATCGTGAGAAGATGGAATACATCGCCCATCACGATGGCCTTACGGGACTCCTTAACCGCCGCAGCTTCAATGAGGACATGGAAACCCTTAACGATGAGCTGGCAGGCAGTGACGTAATTGTTTTGGCCATGGATCTGAACGGACTGAAGACTGCCAATGACAACTTGGGCCATGAAGCCGGTGATGAGCTTATCACCGGTGCCGCCGGATGCATGACGAAGATTTTGGCACCTTATGGAAATGTCTATCGTGTAGGCGGTGACGAATTTATGGCCATACTTTTCAACAATGTTGAGGACTGGCCAAATATTCTCCAACGGCTTAAGGATTCCTTTGAAGCCTGGAACGGCAAGCTGGTCAAGACCCTGTCCGTGGCCATTGGTTCATCCTCCAGCCGTGACTACCCTGCCTTAAATCTTAATGATATGGTGTCCAGTGCTGACCAGGAAATGTATAAGGATAAGGCGGCCTACTACAAGCGCAACGGCATTGACAGGCGGAAGAACAGATAAGGTGTTTTGGGGTTTACAGTATAATGTGTTTCATAAAGTATACAATATTTTAAGCTAACAGTTATTTACACAAACTATTATTTACTATATAATGCACCCAAGAAATGATGTTATACTGCTAATGTGGTTTCTCGGTGGATGTATGGATTCACATTATCCCCCATTAACCCCTCTCTCGAAATGTTCTTCCCCAGAGCATTTCACCCATTGCCGCCAACGCTTCCCCTTAAAGTGTTAGCGGCATTTTTTCTGTCTATTATTGCTTGGCACATAAAAAGCACTAATTAGATGATATTTTATCGTTTAATTAGTGCTTTTATAATGTTATTTTATTGTTTGTTTAATATTTAAAAATCGTTAATTTACATTTACAGCAGATATTGCTGCAATACCCGGGCCAGGGATTTCAGGTCTATTGGCTTGGACACGTAATCATTCATGCCGCACTTCTTGAAGTTTTCAATATCCTCCGAGAAGGCATCGGCACTCATGGCAATAATAGGAAGCTTCAGGGCATATTCCGTCCCCTGGGCCCTGATGCTGCGGGTTGCCTCATAACCATCCATAATTGGCATTCTGGCATCCATGAAAATCAAATCATAGTAGCCGGCACCCTTTTCCAGCACCATATCCACCGCTTCCTTGCCGTTGGTGGCCTTTTCCATGACAGCGCCCGTCATTTCCAGCAGATTTTCGGCAATCTCCAGATTCAGGGATATATCATCAACCAGCAGAATACGTTTTCCATCCAGACGGATATCTGAAAAATCAACTATTTTCTTCTGATTGTCGGAAGCCGTTTCCTCCACAAATTCCAGATCAAACTCGATGGTGATTTCCGTACCCTTTTTCAAGGCACTGTTAATGTGAATCGTTCCATCCAAAAGGTCTATAATGGCCTTGGTTATGGCCATACCCAGGCCAGTGCCCTTTACTTCCGTTTCGTGGTCATCCTGCTCCCGGGCAAACGGCTGGAATATTTTCTCCTGGAATTCCTTGGACATTCCAATGCCGTTATCCTTGAACTTAAAGACATACAGGCTTCTGCTGTCCGATACAGGAACCTCGCTGACAGTCAGGCCTATATTGCCTCCATCCGGGGTATATTTAATGGAATTACTCAGAATATTAACAAAGACCTGCTGCATTCTCAGGGAATCACTCAGCACCGTTTCATGGATAATATTATTAATTTCCACATTCATACTGTGCCTGCGGGCCTCCAGCTGAGGGCCCACCATGGCTACCACACTTCCCACAAGATCCGGCACATTAACCACATTTTTGTTTATGCCCAGATTCCCGCTTTCAATACGGCTCATATCCAGCACTTCATTGATAAGGTTCAGGAGATATTTGGATGAGGTGGCAATCTTTTTCAGGCACTCCGACAGCTTTTCCGGGTCATTCTTGTGGGATTCTGCTATCAGCCCCATGCCCACTATGGCATTCATCGGGGTTCTGATATCGTGGCTCATGCGGGACAGAAAATCACTCTTGGCCCTGCTGGCCTCCTTGGCCTCCTCCACTGCCTTTTCCAGCTTCCTGTTCTGGGCAGCCAAAGTGGAAGCGTTTAAGGCCTGTTTTTCCTTTAGGGCATCAGCCGCCATGCCTATACCCTGGGTAAGAACCCCCAACTCTCCCGGAGCCTTTTCCGGCAGCTCCACATCGTAATGACCGTCCTTGATGCGTTCTACAGCCTTGGTCAATTTCCTTATTGGGTTGGTTACCCGGCGCATGTAGAAAACCATGATCAGGATTATCATGATACCGCAAATGACGATTACGACTATGTCCAGGGTAACCAGCTCATAGCGTCCCATATAGATTTCGTCATAATCATCACAAAGCACCAGCTGCAGGCCGCACCGCAGGGTGGCAAAGGTCTGCACCCTTTCCCTGCCATTTGAGGTATATTTTATTACAGCCTCTCCTGAATTTTCCTGGTGCAGTAATTCCGCATTTTCAGGATTTATCAGATGCTCATCTCCATGTACATTTCCCACTATAAAGTCATGGGCATGATAGTGAATGAATCCATCAGGGCTCTTTAAATATGCATAGCCATTTTTACTGAAATGAATTCTGTCCACGATGTTCAAAATCGGTTCAAAATTGAAATCCATGCCAATTACTGTAACCAATTCCCCATCCTTATAATATGGAACCACATAGGAAATTACATATCGCCTTGTATTTATGCTGTAGTATGGAGGCAACCACACGGCCTTCTTTTCCTGGACGGGTATCTGGTACCAGTCAATTCTTTTCATATCCTTGACTGAGAGAAAATCATTGAGTGATTCCATATCCCGTTTTTCCATGTTTCCGGCAGCATTCCGGGAATAGTAAAAGCCCACACCATTCCCCACCAAGTCTGGATTATAGACACAATAATAGCTTTGACACATTTTGGTAGTAGCAGAAAATCTTTCATAAAGCTGTGCCATAACACTGTCAATTTGATTTCTTTTGACAGGATCCTTTATATCCTCCAGACTTTCCACATAAACATCTGCGATTCCTACCATGTGGTTTACTGCATCCTCAAACCTTATATATTCATTGTTGAGCTTCTCAGCCTCGTAGGTGGTCAAGGTATTCATCTCAATGGCAATATCCTTGTCCTTTTCCGTACCAACAATCTCATAGGCTGCAACGCTCAATACTGATGTCAGTAATATCAGGATCAATATCAAAAAAAACATTACTTGTTTTTGTAATGACCCGGCCTTTTCCATGATATCGCCTCCTATTCCCTGGGGCGTTAAACATACATCCTGGTATTGATTATATTTTACATTTAATGAAAAAATCCTGCTTTTTAAAGATATATCAGAATTTTCCAAAACTTCTGATATTTTATTTTGAAAAATGGTATAATTGGGTAAAGATAAATATTTTGAAAGGAGGGAAGCGGTATGGATGGGCCTAAGAAGTGGTGGCAGGAGTATGACGGTTCGGAAAAAGAAGGCTGGCAGGACGCGGACCCTCTGCAGCCTGACATTGATGATCGCCATTTTCCTGATGACGAGGAAGAAATCGGGGGAGAAGAAGATATTTATCGTGGAAAATACTAATATTAAAAACTAAAAGACTCATCTGGATTTGCAGATGAGTCTTTTTATATGCACTTATAAAATATTATTTTAACATAAAATAAATGTTATATCACATTTATAATAATTTTATTTAATATTTATTACAATATCATATAAGCATTACCATAACACTTACATACCATTACTTTCACAGTAATCCATAAGGGCAGCTGTAATGATGGTGTTCATGCTCATATTCTTCTTGTCTGCCAAAGCCTCCAGACGGCCCTTCAATTCCTCGGTCATATATACGGACAATCTGGAATCCTTTTTAATGGCCTTGGTAGGACGTCCCCGTCTTTTTGGTGCAGCCACAGCTTCCATGGAATTTGTATCAGAAACATTTTCCTGGGAGGCTGAACCAACAGCAGCAGTTTCAGTTACACTCCCCTGCTCTGCTTTTACTTCCTCCTGCTGAACCGGCACCATAGGCTTGGCTCTCCCGGTAAAATCTCCCAGAGCTGCTGCAGTATTATTAAGGTCTAATTTCTTTGCCATTATTTTCACCCCTATATATTATTATCAAACTGTTATTTTACCATTATACTAATGTTATTTTATTATTATTTTATTGCTAAATTACTGTTTTTTAAACAATTCAATAACTTCATCAGTAAAGGCTTCGTAATCCTTGGCACCGTCAGAGCGTGCATCCACATTGAATACATTTGTATGAAGTGCGGTACACTGATGGAAAACAGTACGTTCCTTAATATGGGTATTAAATACAATGCTGTTTATCTGGGAAGCAGCCTGATGGAATACATCCACGGCAAATTTGTTGGCCTGGGTACGCGGTACATCCCGGGTAATGAGAATGCCGTCAATTTTAAGTCCTGGGTTATAGTCAGCTGCACTCTGAATTGCTGAGTACAGATCACCAAGGCCGGTGACACTGCGCTGGTCAGCATCACATACACCAATAACACGGTTGCAGGCCACCAGAGCCAGGAATACAATACCGGACATGCTAGGGGCTGTATCCAATACTACATAATCATAGCCCTCCACCTTGGCCAGGGCTTTTTTCAGCAAAAAGTCGGAGCCCTTTTCCTCAAACTTGTTTCTCTGGTTCTCAATGCGCTTATCAGCACCCATGAAATCATAATATTCATTGTGCTGTACCACATCCTCCAAAGGAGCTCCCAAAATGAAATCAAAGGTACCGGCCACAGTACCGATAGCCTCTCCACCGGAGTCGGAAGTAAAATTGGCCTGCGGGTCCAGATCTATTGCCAAAACCTTATAGCCCTTGCGGCCTAAAGCAGCACAGAAGTTGATGGCTGATGTGGTTTTTCCTGTACCGCCCTTCTTATTTGAAAACGCGATTATTTCCATTTATTCACCTCATTTTGTTGTAATTAAACATTTAAATAATGTTAGATAAATGTTAATTAATAACTTTAATATTACTATAATACAGTTATATTAGTATTTTTTTAAAAATAATGCAAGTCCCCTCCCGGATTTATTTCCATAAAAATATATGATGTGATTGTATCCTGCTTTATAAATGGAAGACCAAAAAGTATCATAAAATAAAAACACACACCTCTCCTCCACTCCCCTATCCGAAGATTTTTGTGGATAAAATGTGTGTTTAATATCTTTATATGTATTTTTATATGTTTTTTAATGTATTTACCTGGACGCAATGCCTTATGCAGCAAGGGCTTCAGCCATTTTATACGACCAAAATGTATCATTTGGATGACTGGATTGTATCAGAAGCAATACCGAAATGTATCATATAGGTGATGGAGTTGTATCCTATAGATAACCTTATTGTAGTATTAGCTTACCTAATTGTATCATATATGGATATTTTCAATGATGATTTATCAAAGTTACTATACAATAAGGTCATGTATCTGTGGAAAACTTAGTAATTTCAATGGTTTCAGCTTATTATAGGATACAATTTGGTCAGCTGAAGCTGCCTTGGGATGACGAATAATAAAAGGATGATACATTGAGGTCATCTATTTTTATGCCGATTCATCCCCTTTTCTTCGTTACTGGCAGCAAAAATATTGTAACATAATTTCATTAATCCCGCCAATAATGGCCGCCTGGAAGGATAGTATGCGGAAAAGATGACCGGATTGTATCATATAATATAGAAGAAAATAGGGAAAAAACTGTATAAATGACCTTATTGTAACAATAGCATACTGAATTGTATCATAACTTCGTGAGATAAAATCGA
>NZ_ANBM01000012.1 GCF_002100115.1 Anaerovibrio sp. JC8
ATGCTGCTTATATGTTCCATCTTCCTTCTTTTCACTGTCCAGAGCGGGAACACGATACCAATTAATGCCGATGGTAAAGCCTTGAGCCTGCAGGCATTTCAATAACCCAATTTTTCCATAATCCCCTACATCACCAGCATATCTATCCTGCATATAATCACCTACATATTAGTGTAAATGGATAAAATTTTAACGGGTGCCTTCTTTTTTCTCTTTTGGATACGGAGCAAGGCGACCTTTTGGAATATAACTCACCTCCATTTTTTCATTTCCGTAAAATTCCCTCTCAGGCAACATTTTAATAAAGTTTAATTGAATATCCATGCACATTTCAAAACCTTCGGGGCCAAGCTCATATAAGCGATCTACTCTTTTTATAGCAACATCCTCATCCATACCAAGGTCAACAAATGCTTTAACCCCTTCTTCTTTGGTCATGATTTACACCCCCATTTTAAATCATTTATCCACTTATTTCTCTACTTAAATTATATTTTTTCGGATATAAAAAACAATTCTTCACTGGCAATAAAAAAGCCCATTCAAATTGCTCATGTATACAAAATTATTAAAAAAGGGGATAAAAGGAAGCCACCCACAAACAGATCTCCGGCACAGCCGGAGCTTTACTTTGCACTACTGGGTGCCACCGATGGAAGTGAGCCGTGAAAGCGGGGCGGCTTACCATACGTCCAGCCACCCCACTTTCCCGTCTGCACTGCTCGAAGTGTTACGGCCGGATGAAAGCGTATGGCCTCGTTCCGCATTAAATGAGTCCATACCCTTTCACCGTATAGGGGCTATCGTCTACTACAGGGCCAGTAAGCGGCCGCTGCAAGCAGCCGCCGCCCCTTCTCCAAGGTTAGGCCCCGGAGGGTATCACTACACCCAGGGGCGCAGTCATACCCCCGGAAAAAGGTTCCATCCAGCTCCAAGAGAGTAGCAGTAGATAGAGCCGTTGGCTCCATCCCCTGCAGATGGTGGCCTTCCGCCGGAGTCGGAAGCCATTTAAAAGGCAGGGCTGACTTTAGCCGATGATCCCCGCCCTGAATAAACCGCCCCGGACTACTTGCACCTTCCTTGGGAGCCCTCCAGCGGCTCCCCGAAGGTGGGGACGAATAAAAGCCCTGTCCCATTACATGACCTAATTGTATAGAGAATTTTACCCCTATTTTTGGTATAAAATCTGCTATACATTTTGGTCGT
The DNA here is from genome assembly GCF_002100115.1 of Anaerovibrio sp. JC8. GTDB lineage: Bacteria > Bacillota > Negativicutes > Selenomonadales > Selenomonadaceae > Anaerovibrio. The sequence continues at coordinate 1,207 of NZ_ANBM01000012.1, forward strand.
ATATTTTCAGCAGCTCCAAGTTTAGGCCCAGGAGTATGGGTTTGAGCCACCTTCTCTGTGTTTTTATCTTGGCCGTTGGGGGAAGGTGTCTCCATCCTCATAAGGCAGGCCATTTTACTTCCGATAAACGCCGGAGAGCTTATCGAAACGCCTGGCTCTGTGCTGGGGGCCAATGGTTCCGATAAGCACATTTATCGAAAGTAAGATGTCCATTCCTACCTTCTCTCCCTCGCGGGACCCCGCCCGAGAGCCGGGGACGCGCCAGCACACAGCCACTGAAATAACCAACCAGTTTCGCGCCGCCGCACCCCCGCCGTAAGCCCGCCCCAATATCATTATCGTATATTTTGGATATTTTTTTATATTTTTTATCCATATATTGACACATTAACTACAACTATTATATAATGGACTCGACAAAAATATATCGTTCATGGAATGACGATAAAACCCCGATATTCTTCCCGGCCGGGATGGAATATATATTGTCATTCCGCAAAAAGTCCGCGGTCTGGCACCGCGGGCTTTTTGTTTGGGCCCGCGTTTATCTTATCTTATTTTATCTTATTCAAAGGAGGATTATTTTATGGCTGTTTTGAAATCCAATGAAACCACTTCCATGAAACTTCAGTACATTACTGACAATACCGATGGCAAGGAAACTTACAGCACTGTTACTGTCTCCGGCATCAGCAAGGCCGTTTCCGATGCGGATTTTGCGGAACTGGCAGAGGGCATGGCATCTCTGCAGAAGTTCACCTTACGCAATATGACCCGCCTGGACAGTGCAAAAATTGTCGAGGAATAATCTGGTAAAGGAGGAAAATTACTATGGCACAGAAACTGTATCTTGAATATGAGCTTAATCATAACCCAAAGAAGTCCAAGACCGTTGTCGTGGCAAATCCGATGCCGGGTCTGACCAAGGCCGATGCTCTTGCAGTTATGCAGAAGTTTGTCGATAAGAAGGCCTATGAGAATGTTACCGGCGTCAAGGACGCTTATCTCAAGGAAACCGTTACCACCAACCTGGCTTAACCGGTTCTGATGATTGCCCCTTCGCTGCCCCAGATGGCGGTGGAGGGGTTTTCTGATACGAAAGGAGCATACCTATGGATGAAGCAATTTTATCAGCTGTCAGCACCGTGGGCTTTCCAATAGTCATTACCTTTTACCTCTTGGTAAGGTTCCAGACTACCATGGACAAGTTCTGCGACAAGATCGACGAGCTGCTTTTGGAAATCCGAAAGGAACAGCTCAGATAAGAAAATCCCGTACTCCATTTTTATTCCGGAGTACGGGATATATTTTTGCCTAAAATTCCCAAAAAGTGGGAAAATCCTTCATTCCCCACTTTGGCCCTTATATGGGGCAAAAAATGGGATTAGCTCATTATCTTGTGCAGCAAAAAATTCGTGTGGCTGTCATCTGGCTGTCAATTGCTTTTTATCGAACAAAAAAGAACAGGCCCCCGATTTCTCGGAGGCCAGTAATTTCAAGTGGTGCCGAAGGCCGGACTCGAACCGGCACGTATTTGCATACGGCAGATTTTGAGTCTGCTGCGTCTGCCAATTCCGCCACTTCGGCACTTTTATGTTATGCAACTGCGTTACACAACAGTGCTATGTTAACATGATACAGCAATATTGTCAACTATTTTCAGTGCATACTAGCGATTATATTTCTCTACCAGCTCCGCCAGCCAACGGGCTTTGTCATCTTCCAGGGCTCCTGGCAGCATTCTCCAGCTCCAGTTGCCGCCGGCTGTTCCCGGCAGATTCATACGGTTGCTGCCATCGAGGGCCAGAACATCCCACAACGGTACAATAGCCGTCCTTGCCCTGGAGGCATAGGCATGCTCTACCATGGCCCGGCACAAGGTCTCACTGTCGGCCCCTTCCTTGCCCAGGAGCTTTGCCACAGCATCCTTGGTTTCGATGTCTGCATCCTCTTCCAACCAGCCCACTACAGTGTTGTTGTCATGAGTGCCGGTATATACCAGACAGTTCTCCGGCTCCACATAATTAATTCTGTGGAAGGCATTAAAGTGCAGCTCAAACTGCAGCACCTTCATGCCCGGATAGCCGCATTTTTCACGCAGGGCCTCCACCTCATCAGTAATGATGCCCAAGTCCTCTGCAACAATCGGCACACCGCCCAGGGAATCCTTGACTCTCTTAAAGAAGTCCCAGCCCGGTCCCTTGACCCACTCGCCGTCAATGGCAGTTTCCGCATCACCGTCAACCTCCCAGTAGGCCTCGAAGCCACGGAAGTGATCTATGCGGACCATATTGAACTGCTCAAACATTCGGGCCATACGGTTCATCCACCAGCGGTAGTCGTCCTTGGCCATTTCATCCCAGTCATATTGCGGATTGCCCCACAGCTGACCGGTCTTGCTGAAGTAATCAGGCGGTACGCCCGCCACCTTCAATGGCCTGCCATCCTTGCCCAGCTTGAAGAGCTTCTGATTGGCCCAGACATCGGCACTGTTCTGGGATACAAAAATCGGCATATCACCCAGAATTTTTATGCCCTTGGTATTGGCATAAATCTTCAGCTCCTGCCACTGCTTTGAAAACAGATACTGATAGAAGCATTCCCTGCCGATATCCTCAGCCAGCTCATGTCTGGCCTTTTTCAACGCCTCAGTATCACGCAGCTTCAGCTCATCCGGCCACTCTATCCAACCGGCCTGATTCTGCTGCTTGGATATGGCCTTGAAAAGGGCATACTCCTCCAGCCAGTCGGATTCCTGGCTGCAAAATTCCTCAAATACCAGCATATCGTTGGCATCGGATCTGGCGAAGAAATTGTCCGCCGCCTTGGCAAGAATCCTGCCCTTGAACTTACGGGCAAATTCATAATCTGTCTTGTTGGTGGCTACAGTTTCAGGAACCTTGATATCCTCCTCAGTGAGAAGTCCCATATCCACCAGCTTTTCCAGGCTGATAAGCATGGAATTGCCGGCAAAGGCGGATGGAGAGGCATAAGGCGAATTGCAGTCATCCACCGGTGTCAGCGGCAGTATCTGCCAGATTTTCTGATTGGCCTTGGCCAGGAAGTCCACGAACTCATAGGCCTGGGAGCCAAAATCACCTACACCATATTTTGATGGGAAGCTGGTAGGATGCATCAGCACACCGCATTCCCTGGTATACTGGGCTTCCTTCTTCACACATCTATATATCTTCACGCTGTAAGGGCACAGGAATACATGGAGCACATCACGTACGGTCTCCAGCTCCCTGCCATCACCAAATACATTGACAAAGCTGCCTGCCCAGAGGTCACGAACATCCACATAGGCAGTGCACATTTCCTTGCCCCGGTTCATCAAAATCAGGAAAACATCGTTTTCCGCCGGCTGACCGAAAACATCCTTGCCATCATCAATTACCCGTGCATAGCCCAGTATATCCCCTTCGGAATAAACCGGCAGGAATTTACCGGTACGCAGGGCCGTATTTTCATTTCTGAGATGAATGAGCTTTGTGTACCACTCACGCAAAGCCTCATCACCGTTTTCCCAATCATAAGGCAGACGGCAGAACGGGTCCTTGTAACCCTCCATGCCGATTTCATCACCATAATAAATACAAGGAACTCCCGGGAAGGTCATCTGCCAGGCAGCCGCCAGCTTCAGACGGTTCTTGCCCAGCTTCAGATGCTCCTCATCCAGCTTAAACCTTGCCTGAAGTCTCTCCGGCACCCCTTCGCATGAAGGAGCCTCACCCAACAGGGTCAGTATACGCTCACGGTCATGGCTGCCCAAAAGATTCATCATGGCATAGAAGTTCTGGGCCGGATAATTCTCCTTAAGGCTCATAATCCTGCGGCAGGTCTGATGGCCGTCCACATAACCCAAAAGGAAATCCATCACAATTTTGCGGAAAGGATAATTCATGGCAGAATCAATCTCATAGCCGCAGAGATAGTGGCGGTTCACCCCATAGGCCACCTTGTTGGAGGCATCCTCCCAAACCTCGCCGATAAGCACCGAATCCGGATCTGTCTTTTTCAGCTCCGCATAAAAGGCCTGGCTGAATTTCTCCGGCAGCTCGTCAATAACATCCAGACGCCAGCCGCTGATGCCCTGCTTGTTCCAATAATGGAGCACACTATCTTCCTTGTTGATAATGTAATCCATATAGGCAGGAGTCTCCTCCCGCACATTTGGAAGGTTCGTAAAGCCCCACCAGCTCTCATACTTGTCCGGATAATCCACAAAGCTGTACCAGCTGTAATACGGGGAATCCTTGCTCTGACAGGCACCTACAGAATCGTATGTACCGTATTTATTAAAGTAAATGCTGTCCTCGCCCGTATGGCTGAAAACACCATCCAATATAAATCTTATGCCATATTTTCTGGCTTCTGCACACAGCTCCGCAAATTCCTCATTGGTACCCAATATTGGGTCCGTCTTCATGTAATTGCCAGTATCATAATGATGATTGCTGGCAGATTCAAATATAGGATTGAGGTATACCACCGATATGCCCAGATCCTTCAGATAGGGCAGCTTTTCCCTGATACCGGCAAAATTCCCTCCGAAAAAGTCATAGGCAATAATCTCACCGTTGTCCGGGTCCTTGTAATAGCGCGGCTTGTCCTTCCATGAGGCATGGTAAAGGGCATTTGGCTTCTCTACCATGGTATTCCCCTTGCGATAGAACCGGTCCGGGAAAATCTGGTACATAACCGAGTGCTTAAACCAGTCAGGAGTCTTGGACTCCTTGTTGTATACCGTAATCTGGTAGGCAGAATGAGGACAGTCGGCCAAAAGACCAACTCCCCCCAGCTGCTCATCATTATTGCTGTAGAAACAAACACGTCCATTGACGCTGATTATGAAATAGTACCAGAGCAGGGTACCCTTTTTAGGCATATTAATATAGCCCTCGTAGTGCTCGCCATCTTCCATGCGGGCCATAGTGTAAAGGGTTTCGCCTACACGGTCCTCCCAAATGCGGATTTTTACGCCGGTAACCTTGGTTTCCTTGTCTGTTTCCACCCTTAATCTCAGCCGCACCTTGCTCTCAGTTGCAGCCGCCCCTACGGGGAAACGATAAAATTCATTTTGCGAATCGTGAATTATATTAAGCAGTGCAGCCACAAAATGACCTCCTTACAGCGTAAGCACTAGGCTAAAAGCTGCTTGTACATATCAATATATTCACTTGCCGACTTTTTCCAGTCAAAATTGGATCTGATAGCATTGTTCTGGAGCATATTCCAGATCTGCAGATTATGATACTCAGTGAGAGCACGCTTGATGCAGTACATCAGGTCATGAGCATTGATATTGCTGAAGGTATAGCCATTTCCGGTATTATCGTACTTGTTGAATGGCTTTATAGTATCCTTCAGGCCGCCAGTCTCACGGACAATTGGCACAGTACCATAACGGAGAGCTATCATCTGGCCGATACCACATGGCTCGAAAATCGATGGCATCAGGAAGAAATCTGCACTGCCGTAGATTCTCTGGGCCAGCTCATTGGAGAAGAAAATGTTGACGGACACCTTGGTAGGGAACCGCCACTGAAGCTCACGGAACCAGTCCTCATAAGCCTTGTCACCAGTACCCAGTACCACCAGCTGACAGTCCTCATGGGTCAGCAGCTCATCCATTATTCTTATAATAAGCTCAACGCCCTTATTCTCCACCAGACGGGATACAATACCCAGCATAGGAGTATTGCGGCTTACAGGGAGACCCAGCTGTGCCTGGAGCTTCTCCTTGTTGGTAAGCTTCTTTTCCAGTGAATTGGCATCAAAATTCTCAAAGAGATACTTGTCTGTTGCCGGATCATAAATGCTGTTGTCAATACCATTGATGATACCGCGAATATCCTCACAGCGGGATCTCAGGAGACCATCAAGGTGCTCCCCAAAGAACTCGTACTGGATTTCATCAGCGTAGGTACGGCTTACAGTACTGATTTTATCAGCATAAACAATGCCGCCCTTCATGAAATTGACGCAGTCGTTAAATTCCAGATCACCGTTGTTGAAATATTCCCAGCCCAGACCAAGCACATCTCCCATGATGTTCTTGTCGAAAATGCCCTGATATTTCAGATTGTGAATGGAAAATACGGTCTTAATGTTTTCATAACGGCTGTCACCCTGATGCTCCAGCTTCAGGAATACATTTACCAATGCAGCATGCCAGTCATTGGAATTGATGACATCCGGCCAAAAATCCATGGTTGGCAGCAGATTCAGCACTGCACGGGAGAAGAAGGAAAATCTTTCAGCATCATCAAAATAGCCATAAAGACCATCACGATAGAAATATTCCTGGTTATCCACGAAATAGTAGGTAACTCCTTCATGCTCCAGCTTATCCACCCCGGCATATTTTTCACGCCAGGATACAGGAACGGTAATATCTCCGACATGCTCCATTCTGTTTCGGTATTCATCGGAAATGGAGCTGTACTTTGGCAGGATAACTCTGGCATCCACACCTTCAGCCTTCAGATATTTAGGCAGGGAACCGGCTACATCCGCCAATCCTCCAGTCTTGATAAAAGGAACTGCTTCTGAAACTACATACAAAACTTTCATAACTTGCACCTCTCTCTATTGCTCGGCCTTCTTCCGACCCCTGGTTGTCTTAGGCTTTTCTTCCTCTTTTTTTGCTGCTGCGGTTTTCCTCGCTCTGGTTGTCTTTGGCTTGGCTTCCTTTTCTTCCTCGGTCTTGGTCACCGCAGTTTTTCTTGTTCTTGTTGTCTTCGGCTTAGCCTCTTTTTCTGCTTCTGTTTTGGCCGCTGCTGTTTTTCTGGTCCGGGTAGTCTTTGGTTTGGTTTCCTTTCCTTTTCCCCTTCCTCCTTGGCCTTTACAGCAGTTTTCCTCGTTCTGGTTGTCTTCGGCTTGGTTTCTTTTTCCTCATCAGCCTTGGCCACCACAGTTTTCCGTGTCCTTGTCTTCGGTTTTACTTCCTTTTCCTCTTCAGCCTTGGCAGCAGCAGTTTTGGCTGTTGCTGTTTTTTTGGTTGCCGTGGATTTTTTGGTTGCAGTTTTCTTGGTGGCTGTTGCCTTGGCCGTTGTTTTTTTGGCGGTTGTTGCCTTGGCTGCTGTAGTCTTCTTGGCCGTTGCAGTGCTCTTAGTCTTAGCGGCGGTCTTCTTCACCCCATCGTCACTGGGGGACTGCAATTCCAGATAAATCGTCGCCAAAGGTGGCACAGTTACCAGAATGGAATTTGCCTTTCCCTGCCACTCCATTTCCTCGGAGATAATATCATAATCATTCAGTACGTTGGAGCCACCAAACTCCTCGGCATCACTGTTGAATATCTCCCTGTAAACACCAGCCTTAGGAACACCAAAGCGGTAGCCATGGCGCACCTCAGGGGTAAAGTTGGAAATGGCGATAATGAAGGAGCCATCCTCGGCCTTACGAATAAAGGATACCAGACTGTCCTCTGCATTGTCGCAATCCATCCATTCAAAGCCGCTCCAGTCGAAATCCACCTCCCACATGGCTTTGTGGTCAACATAGAATTTATTAAGAGCCCTGGAATACTCCAGCATCTGGGTATGCTTTTCATACTGCTCCACCAGATGCCAGTCCAGACTGTCATCAAAGTTCCACTCAATAAACTGGCCGAACTCGCCGCCCATAAAAAGCAGCTTCTTGCCAGGATGGGCCATCCAATAGCCATAGAAGGCACGGAGACCGGCAAATTTCTGCCAGTAATCCCCCGGCATCTTGCTGATAAGGGAGCACTTGCCATGTACCACTTCATCATGGGACAAAGGCAGTACAAAATTCTCGCTGAAGGCATACATCAGTGAGAAGGTCACCTTATCATGGTGCCACTTACGGTAAATTGGGTCCAGGCTGATATAACGCAGAATGTCATTCATCCAGCCCATGTTCCATTTGTAGTTAAAGCCCATGCCGCCCATGTAGACAGGCTTGGAAATATTCGGCCAGGAGGTGGATTCCTCAGCAATCATCAGAGCCTGCGGATAGTTCTTGAACACAGCCTCATTGAGCTTGTGGAGGAAATCAATAGCCTCCAGATTGCCGTCACCACCGAATTTATTTGGTACCCAGTCGCCGTCCTGACGGCCATAATTCAAGTACAGCATATTGGCCACCGCATCAATGCGCAGACCATCAATATGGTACTGGTCCATCCAGAACAGGGCATTGGAAATCAGGAAGCTCTGGACCTCAGTACGGCCGTAGTCAAAGTTTACAGTACCCCAGCCGGCATTGTCTGCCCGCTGGATATTGTCGGATTCATAAAGGTTCTGACCATCAAAATCCCTAAGGCCCTGATTATCCTTGCAGAAATGGCCAGGAACCCAGTCCATGATAATGCCGATACCGGCCTGATGGGCCTTGTCCACCAGATAGCGGAACTCATCAGGATTGCCATAACGGCTGGTAACAGCATAATAGCCTGTTGCCTGATAGCCCCAGGACCCGTCAAATGGATGCTCGCAAAGAGGCATAAACTCAATATGAGTGTAATTCATGCTCTTTACGTAATCCACCAGCTGGTCCGCCATATCCATGTAGGAAAGGTACTCCCCGTCCGGAGTGCGGCGCCAGGAGCCCAGATGAACCTCATAGGTCAGCATCGGACGACTGTAGGAAGGATGATCCTCCTTGAACTTGGCCCACTTGCTGTCACGCCACTTGTAATTATTAAGGTCATATACTATGGAAGCAGTCTCCGGCTTCTTTTCAGCAAAGAAGCCATAAGGGTCAGCCTTCATGATATGAGGTCCCTCATGCTGTGGCAAAATAGCATACTTGTACACGGTACCAGGCCCAATATCAGGAATAAAGAGATTCCATATCTCCCCATCTCCCAGCTTGGACATCTTGTTCACCCTGGTATCCCAGTTGTTGAAATCACCTACCACGGATACTTCCTTGGCATGAGGTGCCCAGACGGTAAATCTTACACCCTTTTTACCGTCCTGCTCTATTACATGTGCCCCCAGCATTTCATAGGCACGAAAATTGGTTCCCTGATGGAACAGAAACAGGTCAAACTCGCTTAACTCAGATGTATTCATGTATACCCCTCTCACTTGATCTCAATAGGTTCGATATTCCAAATATCCTCAGCGTACTCAGTAATAGTTCGGTCAGAGGAGAATATACCGGAATTTGCAATATTGATGGCAGAGGATCTCAGCCATGCATCATGGTCCTGATAACGGCGGACAATTTCCTCATGGGCCTCAATATAAGCGTCAAAATCCTTCAGGATAAAGAACTCATCATTACTGTTAATCAGATAATCAAAAATGGTCTGGAAGTTGCCATAAGTACCATCAGTGAGCTGATTCATTACTGTGCGTACCCGCTCATTGGTATTGTACTCATCCCAGGCATTGTAGTTACCGTTTTCATAGTAAGCGATAACCTCCTCAGCCTTGAGGCCGAAGATTACGCAGTTGTCGTCGCCAACCTGCTCATGAATCTCCACATTGGCGCCGTCCAGGGTACCCAGAGTAATGGCACCGTTCATCATGAACTTCATATTACCGGTACCGGAGGCCTCCTTGGAAGCAGTGGAAATCTGCTCGCTGACATCTGCAGCCGGATATACCATTTCACCCAGGGATACGCCAAAGTTTTCCAGGAACACTACCTTGATCTTGCCATTGATGCTCTCATCGTTGTTAACCTTGTCAGCCACAGCGTTGATGAGGCGGATGGTCTCCTTGGCGGTGTAGTAGCCAGGAGCAGCCTTGCCGCCGAAGAAGTATACCACTGGAACCGGCATATCATAATCAGGGTCATTCTTCAGTCTGTTGTACTGATACATAATGTGCATGATATTCATGAGCTGGCGCTTATAGGAATGAATACGCTTAACCTGAATATCAAAGATGGAATCAATCTTTACGCGAACCTTGTTATGTGACCATACATACTGGGCCAAAGCACGTTTTCTGGCTCTCTTGACCTTGTTGATGGCCTTCAGGAAATCAGGATCGTCCACATAATCATTAATCTTCTTCAACAGCTTAATATTATGACGCCACTCACGAGTCAGCTTGTCATCAATGATATGGGCCAAATCGTTGTTGGCACTGATGAGCCAGCGGCGGTGAGTGATACCATTGGTCTTGTTGTTGAACTTTCTAGGGAATACCTTATAGAAGAACTTCAGGGTATTGGTCTTTAAGATATCGGAATGAATCCGAGCCACACCGTTTACGCTGTAGGAGCCCACGACTGCCAGACGGGCCATGTGAACCTGGCCATTTTCAATAATGGACAGCTCACGAACCAAAGCCTCATCCCCAGGATACTTCTTGCGAATGCCCTCCAGGAAGCGGCGGTTAATCTCCTCCACAATCATGTAGATGCGAGGCAGCAGCTCCTTAAAGAGGCCCACATCCCATTTCTCCAGAGCCTCCGGCAGGATGGTGTGGTTGGTGTAGGCACAAACCTGAGTGGTAATATCCCAGGCATCCTCCCAGTCCAGACCCTCTTCATCCACCAGAATACGCATAATCTCCGGAACTGCAGTAGCCGGATGGGTATCGTTGATATGAATGCCGATCTTTTCGGAAAGGTCGAAAATATTGTCATGGGTCAGCTTATAGTGACGGATGATACTCTGAACACCGGCAGACACAAAGAAATACTCCTGCAGCAGACGCAGCTTCTTGCCGTCGGAAAGACGGTCATCAGGATAGAGATACTCGGTAATACGGTTAACCCAACGACGATACTCCTGACGCTGGTTGATTTCCTCCTGAGTCAGGGTTCCGTAGTCGGAAAAGTCCATATTAACCTCTGCATTCCACAGGCGCAGGGTATTTACAGTGGTATTCTTGTAGCCGATAACCGGTACATCATAAGGAACAGCCATGATATCGGTGTAGCCCTCATAAACCAGCTGCAACTCATCCTCACCCTCTACAGCCTTCATGTAGGCATGACCACCGATGCGGACATTAACGGCCTTGTTAGGCTTTCTGAACTCCCATGCATAGCCGTCACGGAGCCAGTTATCCGGAATCTCAATCTGGGTGCCGTTGATAATCTTCTGCTCAAACAGACCATACTGATAGCGGAGACCGCAGCCATGAGCCGGCAGGGACAGGGATGCCATGGAATCAATGAAGCAGGCTGCCAGACGGCCCAGACCACCATTGCCAAGACCTGCATCCGGCTCCTCATTGTAAATGTCATCCAGCTTGTACTCCAGTTCCTTCAATACAACCTTAAGAGCATTTTTCAAATCAAGATTAATAAGGTTGGTATTCAGAAGACGGCCCAGCAGGAACTCAATGGAGAAATAATAAATCTGCTTGTCGTCGTTAATAGCATACTGCTTGTTGGTCTTGATCCAGTTTTCAGTAGTGTACTGCTTTACTACCGCCGCAATAGCATTATAGACCTCGTGCTGAGAAAGGTCTGCCAGCTCCCGGCCATACAAAATCTTGGCAGTAAGGATAAACCGTTCCTTCAATTCATTCTTGATTTCATCAATATCTCTGTCAATAAATGCCATATAATCACTCCTAATTATATTTACAAAAAGCCAAACAGGCCCCTGACGACAAGAAAAATCTTATCACCAGCGGCCTGAAATCAATTATTAAATAACGGTGCTCTTAGCAATAATCAAAGGATAATTCTCAGCACCCTTTAACCACTGATCCTCAGAAACGACAACATTCTTGTCACAGATTACATCCCTCAGCATAGCATATTGCTCTATCTGGCACTGCTCCATGATGATGCAATCCTTAATCTTTACACCCTCAGCGACCTTTACGCCCCTAAAGAGGATACTGTCCTCAACCTCACCATAAATCTCACAGCCGTTGCCGATAAGAGAATTGGTAACCTTGGCTGTATTCTTGTACTGAACCGGAGCAGCGTCCTTGGTCTTGGTATGAATAGGAAGCTCGCTCATGAACAGCTCATGCCATACATCAGGATTCAGTATGGCCTTGTTGGCGTTGAAATATGCCATGGTGGAATTTATTCTGGCATAGAAGCCCTTATGCTCATAGCCATAGATGCTGTAATCATCCATGTGACGGATAATGCCATCCACCAGCATGCTGTTGCCACCACGCTCAAAGGTGGAGGTGGCCAGCTTCACCAGGGTATCCTTGCGCATGAGGTATATGCCCATAAAATCATTGGACCCCTTGGTGGAGGTCATTCTCTTGGCTATGTCGGTAACCTTGCCGTTTTCTGCAATCTGCATGGAGGCTGCTTCTCCAGGCAGGTCCTCCCTGGCCTTGCAATAAACCATGGTTATGTCGGCCCCGGTATTCTGATGGAACAGAAGCACCGGTCTCAAATCGATATTATATACAGTATCAGCCTGTGCCAGGAACACGTACTCAGCTGAGCTGCGCATCACGAAATCGATATTCTGGTAAAGGCCGGCCAGAGCCGTACCCTGACCACGCTCACCGTCATTAGGAAGATATGCCAGACCATCACGATGGCGGGCCAAATCCCAATCCTTACCGGAGCGGAGATGGTCAAAAACCGGTCTTGCCTTCTTGGATACCAGTACACCTACATGACCAATCCCAGAATTTACCAGACTGGATACAGCAAAATCCAGTATACGATAGCGCCCGGCAATAGGAAGCGCCGCCACCGGGCGATGCTCACAAAGCTCCTTAAGCATATTATTGGCACCATCGAGTCTTATAATCCCCATTACATTACCCAATATGATCAGCTCCATTTCTCGTTGTCATAATCAGCTCACCTGCTGTCCCAAATTTGCCTGTTCAGCCTTAATGGTTTCCCCCTCCGGAACCACGGCTATAGCGCCATCTGAACCAGCAACATGTGCCCCGGCAGTAATTACGCAGTTTTGTGCCACAATGGCATGGTCAATAACTGCATTCTCTTCAACAACGGTAAATGGCATAATTACAGAATTTGTAACCTTGGCACCCTTACCAATCTTAACACCGGAGAATAACACAGAATGATCTACCTCGCCCATAATCATAGAGCCTTCATTCAGCATTGAGCAAGTAATCTTGGCATCCTGTCCCACATAATGCGGAGGCAGTGATGGATTATTGGAATAAATCTTCCAGGCACTGTTAAAGGAAAATGGAGGCTCATCCTGCAGCAGATCCATGTTGGCCTGCCAAAGGCTCTCAATAGTTCCTACATCCTTCCAGTAGCCCTCGAAGGCATAGGAGAACAGTCTTGCCTTGTTCTCCAGCATGGCAGGAATAATATTCTTGCCGAAATCGTGAGAAGAATTTTCATCAGTTGCATCCTCCTTGAGATACTTGTCAAGGAAGTCACGGTTGAAGATATAAATACCCATGGAAGCCAGATTGCTCTTCGGCTTGGCTGGTTTTTCCTCAAACTCTACAATATGACCGTCTTTTTCGTCGGTATTCATTATGCCGAAGCGTGGAGCCTCCTCCCAAGGCACCTCAAAAACACCGATGGTTGCATCGGCTTTGTTGGCCCTATGGGCTGCCAGCATCTTGGCATAATCCATGGTATAAATATGGTCGCCGGAAAGCACCAGCACATAGTCAGGATCCACCATATCAATAAAATTAAGGTTCTGATAAATGGCATCCGCTGTGCCCTTATACCAGTCTGCACCCTTGTCCCTTGCATAAGGTGGCAGAATAAAAACGCCACCATCAGACTTATCCAGGTCCCAGGCATCGCCGGTGCCAAGATAATTGTGAAGCTCCAAAGGACGGTACTGAGTCAGCACGCCAACCTTGTCTATACCGGAATTGGCACAATTGGAAAGTGGGAAATCAATTATTCGATACTTGCCACCAAACGGTACAGCCGGTTTGGCAATATTCTTAGTCAATGCCCCCAGGCGGCTTCCCTGACCGCCTGCCAAAATCATGGCTACACACGTTGTCTTACTCATAAAACTCACCCCTGCGCTTAAGTCAGAATACTACTATAATGAAAAATAAAACATAATTTTTGTACTATACTTATTTCTTCACTCAAAAAAAAAATCCTGCATAAAAGTAGTTTTCTTGAAAAAATAAACTTTTTTTCCTATCTTTTTTGCAGAATTCGTATTTTTTAATTTTGTCAGAAGTTTTTCCTCAGGCTGGAACCTCCAAATATTCCGGATCAGCCACTGTAATGGAGCATTTTCCGGCTGTTAAATCCACCAGTTCTCCCTGTATTTTTTCCACATCCTGGGGCTCTATCAGGAGCTTGACCGTAACCTTGTCAGTATACTCCGTTTCCTCGGAGCGGATGCTATTGTTGCGAACCCAGTTTTCCACAGTCCCCAGCAAGGTATAATCCATGGTGGCTGCCACCCTACAAAAAGGCTTTACTTCCACCTGGGGCGTGGCCTCCAGCCCCAGGGACGCAGAATGATTATAGGCCCGAATAAGTCCCCCGGCCCCCAGCTTTATACCCCCAAAGTAGCGGGTCACCACAACTACCACGTTGGTGAGGCCATGCTGCTTGATTGACTCCAGTATAGGATTTCCGGCAGTGCCCCCCGGTTCTCCGTCGTCATTGGATTTCTGCTGACTGCTGTCAGTCCCCAAAATCCAGGCGGAACAGTTATGGCGGGCATCAAAATGCTTTTTCTTGATGCTCTGCACAAATTCCCGGGCCGCCGCCTCATCCTCCACATGGGCCGTGTAGGTATAAAATTTTGATTTTTGTATTTCATAATAGGCCGTGCCAAAATCGGCAGTGGTCTTATATGGCTGCATATCAATTTACCTCCGGAATGGTGAGATTGTGCCTGAGAGAATTTATTTCGGCAGCAGTAAAAAGCATATCCGGGGAATTCATCAGCATGGCATCATTGAGATAGCCCACCTGAACCTCATGATTATCCGTGTGCATTTTTTCCGGGTCCGCCATCAGCTTGGTGGCCCTCACTGTCCGCAGCTGGGCATCGGCATAGGCCTTGGTCTTTTTCAGAATGGCGGAGGTCAGATCATAGTTGGCATCATCCAGACTTATTGGCGGGTCCAGCTGATAAATCTCATTGTGAAGATTCACCACGTTGGACTCCAGCTGGGCAAGGCGTGTGTATGCCTCCGGCAGGGAAATATCATCATTCTTAAAATCCTTCATGATGCGGTAATAGGACACCCAGCAATAATCAATGGCATCCAGCTTTTTCTTGTAATTGGTATACCATTCCCCGAAGGCCAGCTGCTGGGCCGTAATATGGCGGATGGCGGATTCATCCAGCTCCTCGTATGAGTTTGAGGCGCTGGTATAATAGCCATAGCCCACAATGGACAAAGCCAGCAGCATGGAACCGCAAAAGGCATAGAAGGCCAGGCGGCTCTTAATATTCCGTTCCAGCACCAGTATTGTCAGGACCAATACTATAGCTGCAATTATAATTGGTAATATCATAAGGAATCCCTTCAATATAATTTATACTAAATGCGTACACTATATTATACACCAAACCGCCCATAGGGCAAAATAACCCTAGTTTTAAGGTGGTTTTTTGCGTTATAACGAGGCAAAAAGATAATGCCTCGTTGAAACGCTATATCGAATATTTTTCTTCCTTTTGGAAGAAAAATTTGAACAATTGCGTTATAATTAACTGGATTTATGTTATGAAAAAGGAGACCCTTTATGAAGAAAAAGGATATTGCAAAAAGCATCTTGAGCATGATGCGCTCTTATTGGAAATCTGAGGAACGATGGTGGGCCCGTGGCATGCTGGCAGTCATCGTCGTCCTGAATCTGGCCCAGGTTTATCTCCTGGTTATGCTGAATCAGTGGAACAATGACTTTTATAACGCCCTGCAAAATTATGATTTTGAAAATTTCTGGCCCCTGGTGGGGCAATTTACCCTTATAGCCTTCATCTACATCATAGCTGCAGTTTATGCCGTTTATCTCCAGCAAATGTTGCAGATAAAATGGCGTACATGGATGACCAACAATTATTTAAGCAGCTGGATGGCCAAACAGGTCTATTACAAGCTGCAGGTCCTGAAGTCCGACATGGATAACCCGGACCAGCGTATTTCCGAGGACATCAATTCCTTTATCACCCTTACCCTGACCCTTTTTCTGGGTTTTCTGAAGCAGTTCACCATTCTGGCAGCCTTTATCTTCGTGTTGTGGAGCCTTTCCGGTTCCCTGGACCTGTCCCTTGGTGAAACAGCCATTTCCATTCCGGGATATATGGTATGGCTCTCCCTGCTGTACTCCATTGTGGGCACCTGGCTGGCCCATATAGTCGGCCGCAAGCTGATAAAACTGAACTATGACCAGCAGCGCTACGAGGCGGACTTCCGTTTCAATATGATAAGGGTCCGTGAAAACAGTGAAAGCATCGCCTTTTATGGTGGTGAATCCCCGGAGCTCAACGGCTTTGGGGACCGCTTTAAAATGGTGGTTCAAAACTTCTGGGGCCTCATGAAGCGGACCAAGCTGCTGAACTTCTACATTAACGGCTACGCCCAGCTGGCCATCATTTATCCCCTTATTATGGCAGCGCCAAAATATTTTTCCGGGGAAATGCAGCTGGGTGGTCTCATGCAGACCATCAGCGCCTTTGGCCGGGTGCAGGATGCCCTCAGCTACTTTGTTACCGCCTACGATTCCATCGCCCAGTACGCAGCGGTTATCCGCCGTCTTGGTGACTTCACCGCCCACATGGATGAGGTGGACGAGCTGAAATCCGACTTCAATACTGTCAATAATACAGACAACAAGCTGTCCCTTGAGAATATGAACATTCTCCTGCCGGAGGGCAGCAAGCTCATTGAACAGCTCAGCCTTGATATCACCCCTGGGGAATATACCCTTATCAGCGGCCCATCCGGCTCCGGCAAGAGTACCCTGCTGCGGGCCCTGGCCAATCTTTGGCCTTACGGCAACGGCACCATTGCCCGTCCGGATAACTGGCGGATTATGTTCCTGCCTCAGCGGCCATATTTGCCACTGGGCACCCTGCGGCAGGCCATCTACTATCCTCAGAATGTTCCAGAGCAGGAAACAGAATCACTGGAAAGCTATCTCCGTGAATTCAATCTGTCTGCCCTGGCTGACAGGCTGGACCAGGTGGATGACTGGAGCCGTATATTGTCCCTGGGCGAACAGCAGCGCATTGCCTTTATCCGCATTTTACTATTTAAGCCAGAAATGGTATTTCTGGATGAATCCACCTCCGCCATGGACGAGGAGCTGGAGGCCCGTTCCTACGATATGCTGAAGGAGAAGCTGCCGGAAATGTCCGTGGTAAGCGTGGGACACCGCTCCACCATAAAATCCCGTCACAGCACCATCTTCCATCTGCTGGGTGGCGGTGCCTGGATGATTGAAAGGACCTGTTAAAATGCCAGGAATGAGATATAAACCACCTATAAATGAAACAAATGATAAGAAGGACACCACCTTCAGCAACGGCGAAAAGGCGGGCATGGCCCTGTCTCTGGTCCTGTTCCTCTATGGTCTGTCGGACTGGGATTTGCCCCTATGCTTTTTCACCGGCTCTTTCCTGATCTATGAGGCCCATGTGCTTTTGCGAAAAGCCCGGGGTGACCAGGACTGGTTTATGTCCAACCTTCTGAAGGGCATGAGCATTGCCATGTTCGTTGGTTCCATCATGATGGTTCTGCTTTAAAACGGAAAAATTAAAATGCTGACCTGATTACAGGCCAGCATTTTTTGTTGCTTATTGCTTGGATGTTAAGTTATAGGTTGGGAAGGTAGTCAGCAGATAGTTGCTGATGGTCTCCCCAATTATTTTTTTGCCTATATGGTCCGGATGGAGTCCGTCGGTGGTGAGCTCTGCTTTCAGCTGTCCGTTGGCATCCGTCAGGGCCGGAGTAACATCAATGTGATATGGCTGATTCTTTATCCACTGGTTCAGGAGCTGCTGCTGTTCCTTCCAGTTCCAGGCCGGAGTCTCAATGGTTGGCACCTTGGCCATTAAATCAGCGTTGATAGGAGTAGCAGTCACAAATACCGGGATAACATTATGATACTGACATTCCGCCAATATCTGCTCCATGGCGGCAATGGTATCCCAGCCGTCTTCGCCGGCCCGGAAATTGTTTACGCCTCCCATGATTATCAGCATACCCGGGGTAAAGGGCATGACATCCTGATCAAAGCGCTTGGCCATATCCTGAACACTGTCGCCACTGCGTCCCAGATTTTTAATGGGCACCTTACAATAATATTCCCAGCTGTACATGGCATAGCTTGGCGGAACATTGCACACGCCACCTCCGTGGGTAATGCTGTCCCCCAGGGCTGCCACCCGAACATGGCTCTCCACGTCAAAATACCGTGGCTCCGACCATTCCGTATTGGGCTGTCCCACCTTGTTCCGTGAGCGGACCTGCCACATATAATGGCCCGGCCAGGTGTAGCCACCAGTTTCATAATATATATTGCTCTGGGTGGTCATTTCCCGAACTACCTTGTACTTGCCCGGAGCGATTTTATTTTCCAGACTAACCCTTATTTCATAGGCACCGCTGCCATCCACCGGTACCCATGAAAATACAGGATACAGTGGGGAATAGGCCATTTCATCAAACTCCGTGGTAGGCCGTGGTGCCTCAGGATTCAGCTCCTGCTCCACAAGGGGCTTGGGAGCAGTGTAACCATCCATGGCAATGCCATCGTAATTCAATGGGCATATCCGCCAGTAATATTCTCTGGCCTTCAGCATATCCGATGTGTTCAGCTCAAAGCCGTTAACAGGCACCAGATTGAAATGCTTCACCTCTGCCTCAGGACTGGTGCTGTTTGACTTGGTAATAACCAGCCGATAGCTGACCGCCCCCGGAACAGTGTCCCAATTTATCCTCACCTTGTTTAAGGGCTCCTGCTGGACCACCTTCTCCATAAGAGGCTGGTCATTAATATCCTCTGCCACCACTACACCGGAAAAGGACATAATGCCCGCAATAACCGTTGCCATAACCATGTTGGAAAACTTCAAATTTATCTCTCCCAGATGTCACGGATTAAAAATTTTATCCGTGACTATTTTTCTATATATATAATAGATTATCACTATTAGCCAAAGCTTGCAACGGCTGCCGCAATAGCCGCCCCGATACTGGAGCCGTCCTTTACCAATACTGGCTTCAGGCCGCCTGCTTCCTCGCCCATAATGTCATACAGTGCCCGTCTGACATTTTCCTGTACATGGGGCATGTGCTGATAAACGGAGCCATCAACGGCAATATGCTGGGGCTCCACCTTGTGGTTCCCCGCCAGATGCCACAGTGTCCCGGCCCAGCTTGCTGCCACAATTCTGGCAGAGCGGATGGTAATGGCCATGGCCAGTTCCCGGATTTTCTCAAGGGAATCATCCCCGAGGGCCTCCTTTTCCAATATCTGCCCCAAAATGGCCGCCCCCCTGGTCTTATCATTCATAATGGCTGACATATCCACCGCAGTCAGTGAAGGCTTTTCAGCCAGCTCAAACAGCTCCTTTAGCAGCATGCTGAAGAGCTCACCCAGATACCGGCCGGACACCATTTTTTCCAGCCGCTGACGGCCCGGCTGCTCCGAGGCTTTGTCCAGGGCAAGATCCCATTTATTGGGCACCAGCTTGGAAAAGGCACCGGATTCCATATTGATAATGCAGGCTGGCCGCCCCACATCCGGCATGACTTCCATATAACAGGTGTTGTAGCCTGTGGCATAAATGGAGCCTATCCGGGTATCGGGATAGCTGTAGGCCGCCGCCAAAAGCGCCGCCACGGTGTCATTTAATATGGCCACGGGCTTAATATTGCCAAAGCCCTTGCGGATAAGGGCCTTTTCCAGCATATCATTTATGTCCTGGCCCTCTACCCCTGGTACGGCAATTTCCTTGGCCCACTTTATGAGCCTGGCCCGATTGATATCCTGCTGCTCCGTGCCAAAGGAAAAGGTATGGCCCAGCAGAAACTCCCTGTCATGGTCATTTTCCACCGCCTCACCGGCTATTTCCGCCAGAAAATCAAAGAGATTATCCGGGTCTGTCTCACTGCTTATGAGATTATATTCCGCCGTCACCAGAGGCCTTTCCACCCAATTAAGCACCTCATACCGGCTGTTTCCCAGCAGACGTACCACGGAGGCCCGCACATTGCTGCCCCCGAAATCCAGGGCCACATACTCCCCCTTTTCCCCGCCATCAGGCAGACCAATGAAGGAAGGCAGCATCGGCAGAGAAGAAAATTCGCTGTGCTTCAGGCCCTGCTCCAAATCCCAGCGGAAAGCCCCCGCCGCCTCGGTAATAAATTCCTGGCTGACCGTCAGCTCCTCCATTATTTCTTTGTATAACGCTTCGTTAAATGCCACCCTGTGTGCCCCCTTTATCTTGCATGTCGTTATTGATTATGCCTTTGGCATTATTTCCGTTACATAGCCGTCCGGGTCCTGAATAAAGTGAATCCCCGCCGGCTCCACTACTCTTAACACACAGCCCATTTCCTGATGCAAGGCCAGGGCACCCTTGTAGTCATCTACCCAGAAGGCCAGATGAACCGGATTTTCGCCCAAGTTGTAGTCACCCTCATGGTCCTTTTTCAGAGTAATCTCCAGCTCATAGCCGGACTCCTCCGCATCCACCATGTAGGTGAGGTTAATGTGAGGCAAATCCTTGTTGCTCTTCACCTTGAGGCCGACAGCCTTTTTGTAAAATTCCACAGAACGCTCCACATCCTTTACTGCAATACTGCTATGTGCCATAGTAAACTTCATATTATATAAATCTCCTTTATTACACTTCGTATTTATCAAAATCAATCCTGGTCATTGGCCTTTTCTTCCAGATATGCCCAGCGGTCCATAAGCTTGTCCAGCTCGGCGCACAGCCTTTCCTGCTCCGCCGTAAGCTCCCGCAGCATATCATAATCGGAGCCGTTGATAGTCATCTGCATTTCCACCACTTTAAGCTCGCTTTCCTTGCTGGCAATTACTGCCTCAATTTCTGCGTACTCCCTGGCTTCATTGTAACTAAGTCCCCGGCTTTTGCTCTTTGGCTTCGCCTTTTCAGCAGGGGCCGCAGCCGCTGCCCGGGCCTTGTCCGCCTGACGCTGTTGCTGCAGCTTTTCCGCCGCTTCGGCGTCAGCCTTTTCCTTGTAGTCAGAGTAGCCGCCCATGATTATCTGAACCCGGGCATCCTCATCAAAGACAAAGACCTTCTTTGCCATGCGGTCCGTGAAGAACCGGTCATGGGACACAAATATTATGGCCCCATTAAAGTCCTCAATAAAGTTCTCCAACACCGCCATGGTGTCCAAATCCAAATCGTTTGTTGGCTCATCCAGCAGCAGTACGTTTGGCTCCTCCATCAAGATGCGGAGAAGATACAGCCGCCGCTTTTCACCGCCGGAGAGACGGGATATTTCCGTCCACTGCAGATCCGGTGGAAACAGGAACCGCTCCATAAGCTGCCCCGCAGACAGCTTGGTGCCATCCGCCATGGTGATATAGTGGGCCGCCTCCTGTATGTATTCCTTGGCCCGCAGACGGCCGTCCATTTCCACATTGGTCTGGGCAAAATACCCCAGCTTCACTGTCTGGCCTATATCCACGGTTCCCGCCGTAGGCTGGAGCCTGCCGGCAATAATATTAAGGAGAGTGGACTTGCCGGTACCGTTGCCCCCCAATATGCCAATGCGGTCATTCCGCAAAACTGTATAAGTAAAGTCCTTGAGATATGTCTTGCCCTGCCATCGGTAGGAAACATTGTCCAGCTCAATGATTTTCCGCCCCAGGCGGCTGCCGGCCAAGCCGATTTCCACCTGATTGCGGGCCAGATCCACCTTTTGGTCCCGCACCTGCTCAAACCGCTGAATACGGGCCTTTTGCTTGGTGGACCGGGCCTGGGCCCCACGCCGTATCCAGGCCAATTCGTTTCGCAGAAAGTTCTGACGCTTGCGTTCCCCGGCTTCCTCCCGCTCAATGCGGGCTGCCTTCTGCTCCAGATACTCGGAATAATTCCCATCATAGCTGTAGGTCCGGCCCTTATCAAACTCCAGGATGCCATTGGTTACCCTGTCCAAAAAGTAGCGGTCATGGGTAACTGTCAGCAATGAGCCCTTCCAATGGGCCAGATATTCCTCCAGCCAGCCAATGGTTTCACTGTCCAGATGGTTGGTGGGCTCGTCAAGTATCAGCAAGTCGCAGGGCTGAATCAAAGCCGTAGCCAAAGCCATACGTTTTTGCTGACCGGAGGACAGGCTGCCCACCTTGGCCTCAAAATCGTGTATTCCCAAGTGATTAAGGATGGTCTTGGCTTCACTTTCCATGCTCCAGCCGTTGACACTGTCTATCTTGGCAGAAGCATTTACCAAGGCCTGCTGTACCTCCGGTGACTGGTCACCGGCCTCTGTTTTGGCCAGAGCCGCCTCATAATCCCGAAGGGCCCTCATAAGAGGACTGTCATCCTTAAATACCTCCATGAGCACCGTATTGTCCATATCAAATTCCTTGGACTGCTCCAAAAAGCTGATGCGAAGGTTCCGCATGGTCACCATATTGCCGGTATCCGCCGTGAGCTTTCCTGCCACCGTCCTTAAAAAGGTGGACTTGCCGGTGCCGTTTACACCCACTATACCTATTTTGTCATTTTCATTTACATTAAGATTTACATGACTGAACAAGACTTTCTCGCCATAGCTCTTGCCCAGGTCTTCCACTGTCAAAACCAAGTTAAACTTCCTCCTCGGCGGTTATCTCCGGATGCTCCTCCGTCAATGGACGGGACAGCTGGAGCAGTATTCTGGTAATGCGGAGATTGTCGATTTCCTCCACGAAGAAATCCACGCAGTCGCAGGATGCCTTCATGCCTATCATTGGTGGGGACTGAACATTGTTATAGAGCCAGCCGCCAATGGTATCAATATTGTCCGCCTCTACTTCCATCTCAAAGATATCGCTGACTTCCTCTAAAAGCAGCATGGCATCAATGGAATAAATCAAGTCACTCCGCTTCTCAATGGACGGACGCTCCTGGTCAAACTCGTCCTGAATTTCACCTACGATTTCCTCAATAACGTCCTCAATGGTAACCATGCCGGCGGTGCCGCCGTACTCGTCCACCACAATGGCCAGCTGGGAACGCTGCTTCTGCATCATTTTCAGCAGCATGCTTATCTTCATGGTTTCAGGCACCACCAGACTGCGGCGTACCAGCTTCCGCAGAATTGGCCGACGGCGGTTATAAAGGGACTGCATCAAATCCTTGATGTGCAAAAAGCCCACAATATCGTCCTTGTCCTCACCGCACACCGGGTAACGGGTAAGGTGCTCCTCCATAGCCACCTTGATGTTTTCCTCAAAACTGTCCTCCAGATAGAGGCACACCATATCGGTGCGGGGTATCATTATTTCACGGACATTACGATCCGCAAAATCGAATACATTGTCCACAAAGTCCAGCTCTGTCTTGTCGATGTAGCCCTGCTTGTGGCTTTCTTCCATGAGACGGCGGATTTCATCCTCTGTATGGGCCACCTCGTCACTGTTGTTGGAAATATCAATGCCGAAGATTTTGGCTACAAATACAGCCACCTTGTTAAGAACCCAAACTGAGGGATACATTATTTTCTGGAAAAAGGTCAGGGGTATGGCCACCGCCAGCATTACCCGCTCCACCTGCTGTATGGCCACATTCTTTGGTATAAGCTCACCGATAATAATAGTGGCCGCTGTCACCAGTGAAAAGGCAATAATAAAGGATATGGTGGTGGAGAGGGTGCCCCCCAGCCCCAGCATTTCAAAGACCGGCGCCAAAACCTTACTGATGGTAGGCTCACCCAAAAGACCAAGGCCCAGGGAAGCCATGGTTATGCCCAGCTGGGTTACAGACAGGGAAACATCCACATGCTCCACCAGCGGCTTGGCATAAATGGCCCGACGAATCCCCGCCTCAATCATGGAATCCAGACGGGATACACGCATCTTAACAATGGCAAATTCCGCCGCCACAAAGAAGCCGTTAAGGGCTACCAAAACCACTATGATTATAAGCTTTATTATAATCTCTGTTATGTCCAAGAAAATTTCCTCCTAAATTACTGAAAAACCGGCATATTCTTTTCATCATCAAAGGTGGCGGTGCAGCGTGGATAATTGCTGCAGCCCCAGAAATTGCCGTTGCGGCCCTTGATGCGTCTTAAGCTGCCTTCCCTGCACTTCGGACAAAGATATTTTGAATCCTGATTATTCTTCTGAATATGTTCCATAGGGGCCGCGGAGACCTTTGGCTCCTTATTATCCCTATTAACACCATTATAGCTGCTTCTTCCCCCAAAGGAAGGCACTGTCTCCTGATAGCCGCTGCCAGCTGTGGCGGTAAAGGAATCCATCAGCTGGAACTCCTGATTGAAGGCCTGCATTTCTTCCTCGCTGATATACGGGTTGCCGAAAGGCATTTCCTCAACAGGGGCTGCAGCAGAAGCCACATTGGACTGACTGCCATAATTTCTGTTATTGCCACCGAAGCTGCCACGGTTTTGAATCCGGGCCTTTGCCCCCTCCAAATCCGGCTTGCCATCCTTGTCATCACAGGTCATACGGCATTTCGGAAAGGCGGAGCAGCCCCAGAAATCACCATTCTTGCCGTGACGCTTCAGCAGCACACCGCTTTTGCACCGCGGGCATACATTGGCAGCCTCGCCCCCCTCAGTGGTGGCGGCCACCTGCAGCTTGGCTCCATAGGCCTTCTGGCAAAGGTCCGTGGTAAACTGGACCTGATTCTTGATAAAGTCCTCCAGAGTACCATCACCGTCCGCCATGGAATGGAGCTTGTCCTCCCAAATAGCGGTAAAGTCCGGATAAGACAGCTCCTCCGGCATGGCATCAATGAGCATGTAGGCCGACTGGGTTGGCTGGAGATACTTCTTCTTGCCTGTCTGGGTCATAAACTTCCGACGAATAAGGTCATCAATAATGGTGGCCCTGGTGGCCTCCGTACCAATACCATATACGTCCTTCAGCTTCTTCTTGGCCTCCGGGTCCTTGACGAATTTATGAATATCCTTCATGGCCGCCAGCAGGGTGGAGGTGGTGAAGCGTACCGGTGGCTTGGTGGCCTTCTGGCTCATTTCACCTTCCAGATAGGTTACTCCATCCTTTTTCTTCATCATCGGCAGTGAGGCGGAATCCTCCTCCTCACCATTTTCCCCGTTGTCGGCATTATCCTCGTTTTTATCCCTGGTCTGGGAGGTATACAGGGCCTTCCAGCCCAGATCAAGCTCCACCCGGCCGCTGGCCGTAAAGAGCTCATCCTTGTAATCTATTTCAATCTTTGTCTGATTATAGGTATGCACCGGATAGAACTGGGCAATGTAGGCCTGGGCCACAAGAAAATAAATATTCCGCTCCATGGCACTCAGCTTGTCACTGGCCGCCGGCACCCGTGTAGGGATAATGGCGTGATGGGCCGAGATTTTCTTATCGTTCCAGGCCCGGCTCTTAATGGAGCTGTCAGCCTCAGCCGCCCACTTGGCCAGCTGCTCATCCCCAAAATTCTGGAGGTGCTGCAAAATTGCCCCATTGTCCTTGAACTGATTTGTCGGCAAATACTCGCAGTCTGAACGGGGATAGGTGGTCAGCTTCCGCTCATAGAGCTTCTGGGCCGTATCCAGCACCTGCTGTGGATCATAGCCAAACCGTCTGCCCGCCAACACCTGCAGTGAGGACAGGGAAAATGGCAGACGCTGCTGCTCCTGCTTCTTGCTCTTGGTGTAGGCGGCAATAATTCCATCAGTTGGGGCAGCCAAAAACTCCGCCATCTTGGCCTCTGCCACAGCCTTGTCCACCAGGCGACCTTCTGAATCCAGCCCCGCCTGAATATCCTTTGGCTTCCAGGTGGCATAAAAATCACCATTTTCATGGTGGAATTTGCCCTTTATGGTGTAATAATCCACCGGCTTGAAGTTCTCAATTTCCCGCTCCCGCCGTACTACCAGGGCAAGGGTGGGGGTCTTGACACGGCCCACCGGCAATACCAGCCGTCTGTGGCCGGCCCGCTGGGCTGCCAAAGTATAGGCACGGGATAAATTCATGCCAATAAGCCAGTCTGCCCGGGCTCTGGCCAGTGCCGACTGCTTCAGATTGAAAAATTCGCTGTTTTCCCGAAGGGAAGCGTTGGCTTCCTTAATGCTCTTTTCATCAAGGGCATTGAGGAGAATCCTCTTTACAGGCTTCTGGTTGCCCACATAATCCAATACCTCATCAATGAGCAGCTGACCTTCACGGTCCGGGTCCCCGGCATGAACTATTTCATCCGCCTGGTCAATAAGGCCCTTTACTATATTAAACTGCTTGGCGCAGGAGGCATCCACCAGCAGCTTCCACTGCTGGGGCACTATTGGCAGATCCTCTGCCCGCCAGCTTTTATATTTTTCGTCATACTCCTGAGGCTCAGCCTGCCGCAGGATATGCCCAAAGCCCCAGGTCACCGTTCCCCCGGCGGTTTCAATAAAACCATCACCCCGGCGGGATGGTCCTGGCAGACACTTGGCAATTTCGGCACCCATGCTGGGCTTCTCTGCTATATATAAACGCACTGTAACAACCTCTCGAATTTGTATCTTAATAATATTAGGTAAAGATTAATTTATAAACTCCATATATCACTATTCCCGTCCACAGCAGCAGCAAAATAGTGGCTATAACCACCACTATGGGCAGAAAGCGGCCATAATGACCGGCACTATGCTGACAGTCCTCCAGCACATCAGGCGGCAGTAGCTGACGGAGTCCCGCCAGAATGGCCGGAACAATTATTGCATCATCCACCAGGCCCGCTGCGGGAATGGCATCCGGCACTATATCTATAGGGCTGATGAAATATATAAGAGCGGCCAGTATGGCAAGGCGAAAGGCCTTGGGCGTCCTGCGGTTTATCAATGCGAACAGCATAACCACAATATCCTTGCGTATCAAATTAAATATCATAATAAGCCGGTTCATTATTTTCATCTCCCCTTGGATTAACTGGTTTCATTTAGCTGCCTATCATATTATTTTACCATATTTAAGCTATACCACAAAATTAAGGTTGATTTTTGTAATATAACAAAAAATATATAATTGACATATTTTCTATGACATTTTATACTATCTATGTAATTAATAGTGCTTATCAATTAGTTTTTGATTA
The DNA here is from genome assembly GCF_002100115.1 of Anaerovibrio sp. JC8. Taxonomy (GTDB): domain Bacteria; phylum Bacillota; class Negativicutes; order Selenomonadales; family Selenomonadaceae; genus Anaerovibrio. The sequence continues at coordinate 28,313 of NZ_ANBM01000012.1, forward strand.
ATTAGCTATTTTTCAAATTTAAATATGGAGGGCTTTATTTATGAAAGAAAAGATTTTTCCAATTTCCCAGGAACGCCTGGAGGAGATTATTGCAAAATTCCCTACGCCATTTCACATTTATGATGAAAAGGCAATTCGGGCCAATATACGCCGTCTTTTCAAAGCATTCAGCTGGGCTCCTGAATTCAGGGAGCATTTTGCTGTAAAGGCCACTCCAAATCCTAAGCTCATGCAGATTCTGGCAGAGGAGGGTGCCGGCACTGACTGCAGCTCCCTGGCGGAGCTGTGTCTCTCCGAGGCCGCCGGTATCACCGGTGAGAAAATCATGCTCACCTCCAATGATACCCCGGCAGATGAATTCCAGAAGGCCATTGAGCTGGGAGCAGTCATCAATCTTGATGATATAACCCACATTGAGTATCTGGAAAAGCATGCCGGCATGCCGCAGATTATGTCCTTCCGCTATAATCCGGGCAATCTTATCGCCGGCAACGATATTATCGGCAAGCCTATGGAAGCCAAGTACGGCCTGACCCACGACCAAATTCTGGAGGCCTACAAAATGGCCCAGGACCGTGGTGTAAAGCGCTTTGGCCTTCACTGCATGGTCATTTCCAATGAGCTGAGAACCGAAGGCTTTGCTCTTACCGCTTCCATCATGTTCAATCTGGCCAAGGAAATCAAGGAAAAGCTGGGCATTACCCTGGAGTTTGTCAACCTTGGCGGCGGTATCGGTATCCCTTATGAGCCTGACCATGACGAAGTAAATCTGGAAGAGGTTGGCGAAGCTATCCATAAGTTGTATAATGACATAATGGTGACGGCCGGTCTGGGAAAATGTGCTATCTGCTTTGAGTCCGGCCGTGCCATCACTGGTCCTTATGGTTATCTGGTTTCCACCGCTATCCATGAGAAGCACACCTACAAGAATTACATTGGTCTTGATTCCTGCATGGCCAATCTCATGCGTCCTGCCCTCTATGGCGCTTATCATCACATTACTGTGGTGGGCAAGGAAAAGGCCCCTAGGGACCATGTTTACGATGTTACCGGTTCTCTCTGTGAGAACAATGATAAATTTGCCATCGACCGTCAGCTGCCAAAGATTGATATGGGAGACCGTATTGTCATTCATGACACCGGTGCCCACGGCCATTCCATGGGCTTTAACTACAACGGCAAGCTGAGAAGTGCCGAGCTGCTTCTCCGTGAGGACGGCAGCGTGGAAATGATCCGCCGGGCCGAGACCCTGGAGGATTACTTTGCAACTTTGACCGGTTTTGATGGTGCTATTATGAAGTAAAGCTGGTTTTAATATGTACAGTAATTTTATAGTTGCCCTGGAGGCAGTGCTTCCAATAGCCATCCTTATAGGAATCGGCCTGTTGGTCAAGAAAATGCATTTTCTCACCAAGGATGAAATAAACCATGTGAACAAGCTGGTATTTAAAATCCTGTTCTTCTGCCTCCTGTTTCAAAATATGTATCAGGCCGATTTTGGCTTAGCCTTTCAGCCCCGGCTGCTGCTTTTTGCCTTTGTGGCCATCCTGGCCACGGTGGCAGTGGCTGCTGTTGTTGTGTGCTATTTTGAAACCGACAACAAACGGCGGGGCGCCATGATACATTCCATATACCGCAGTAATTTTATTATTATCGGTATTCCCGTGGCAGCCAATATTTATGGCCATGATAAAATCGCCATTACGGCCATGCTTATTACGGTGGTCATCCCTATGTACAATGTACTGGCGGTTGCCATCTTTGAAACCTTCCGGGGCAACAGCATCCGCTTAAAGCCGGTGCTGCTGGGTATCGCCCAGAATCCCATGATACTGGGCTGTGTTACCGGTATTATCTTTAGTCTGTGTCATATTGTGGTTCCCGACTGTATCCTGAAGCCGATTTTTCAGGTTGGCAGCGCCACCACTCCATTGGCCCTGATTTTGCTGGGGGCCTCATTTACCATTTCCAGTGTAATGCGCAACAAGCTGTCTATTGCCCTTTGCACCATCGCCCGCCTTATAATCGCCCCGGCCATTATTCTGCCGGTGGCTGTATGGATGGGCTATCGCGACATTGAGCTGGTGTCCCTCATGACAGTGTTTGCTGCCCCATGTGCCGTGGTGGGCTTCACCATGGCCCAGCAGATGGACAGCGACTACGAGCTGGCCGCCAACTGCATAATCGCAACCTCCGGCTTCTCTTGCCTCACCATCTTTGGCTGGATATTCCTGGGAAAAACTTTAGGGCTTATCTAAGCCCTTTTTCTTTATTTTAGACTTATTTTAGTGTATAATATCTCTGTTATGCAGATGGTATCCATCTATATAATTTAATGCTATGGAGAGGTGTCCGAGTGGTCGAAGGTGCTTGACTCGAAATCAAGTGAGGTTAATAGCCTCCGTGGGTTCGAATCCCACCCTCTCTGCCATCAGCGCTTGGTGAAAGCAAACGCAGTACTGCTTGAGCCTGGTGATGATCACTTAGTGTATTTACAGATTGCTCTCCGGCAATCTCTTTTTTTAGGAGGAATTATTTTGTCAAATCGCGTTCGTACCCGTTTTGCACCAAGCCCTACCGGCTATATGCATATCGGTAATCTTCGTACCGCACTCTATGGTTATCTTTTTTCCAAGTCCCAGAATGGTGATTTTCTACTCCGTATCGAGGATACTGACCAGAAGCGCTATGTGGCTGATGCGGTAGAGTTTATTCAGAATACCTTAAAGGCAGCCAATATTATCCCTAACGAGGGACCGGATATTGGCGGTGACTGCGGCCCATACATCCAGAGCCAGCGACTTGACATCTATAAGAAGTACGCTGAGGAGCTTATTGAAAAGGGTCATGCCTACCGTTGCTTCTGCAATGATTGCAGTGAGGAGCAGCATGCTGCCCAGGAGGCCGGCGATGCCAAGAGCTTTGGCGGTTATAACCGTGCCTGCCGCGATTTGGAGCAGTCTGTTATTGACCAGTATCTGGCTGAGGGCAGACCTTATGTTATCCGCCAGAAGATGCCTCTCACCGGTGAGGTTACCTTCCATGATGTGGTACATGGCAACATTACCATTGCCTGCGATACCCTTGAGGACCAGGTTATCCTGAAGCGTGACGGCATGCCTACCTACAATTTTGCCAACGTTATCGATGACCATCTTATGGACATCAGCCATATTTTCCGTGGTACCGAGTTCATCACTTCTACTCCGAAGCATGTTCTCCTGTACCAGTTCCTGGGCTGGGAGCCACCGGTATTCATTCATCTGCCACCTGTAATGGGCAAGAATGAGGACGGCTCCATATCCAAGCTCTCCAAGCGTCATGGTGCCACCGGCTTTAGCCAGCTGGTAGACATGGGTTATCTCCCGGAGGCTATCACCAACTATGTAGCTCTCCTGGGCTGGTCCCCAAAATCCGAGCAGGAAATCTTCACCATGAACGAGCTTATTGAGCGCTTCTCCCTTGAGGGCCTCAGCAAGTCCCCGGCTGTTTTTGACTACAACAAGCTGGACTGGGTAAACGGTGAATACTTCAAGGCCATGAGCGACGAGGATTTTGCCAAGCTTTCCAGTGCTTTTGGCGGCATTATTGCTGAATCCATGGGTGAAAAGTGGACCTATCTGGCTTCTCTCCTTAAGACCCGGGTAAGCCGCTTCAATGAAATCCCGGATCAGATTGGCTTCTTCAAGGACCTGCCTGATTATTCCACTGATCTGTTCAACAATAAGCGCAACAAGGTAAATCCTGAAAAAGCAGCAGAGATTCTCCCAGTGGTTATTCAGGTTCTGGAAAAAGTACAAACCTGGACCCCTGAGGGCATTGATGAAATCCTCCAGCCAGGCGTAGCAGAAAGCGGCATCAAGATGGGCACCTTTATGTGGCCTGCCCGCATTGCCCTGTCCGGTCAGACAGTAACCCCGGGCGGTGTTACCGAGCTGCTTTATCTCCTGGGCAGAGAAGAATCCATGAAACGTTTAAATATTGGTCTTGAAAAGGTGCAGGGCTAATATAGAGCTTCAAAAAACTTTTAAAAAACTATTTGACAAGTAACCTCAATTTGAGGTATTATATTCATTGTCAACGGCGCGTTGGTCAAGTGGTTAAGACTCCGCCCTCTCACGGCGGCTTCAGGGGTTCGAATCCCCTACGCGTCACCATAAAAAAATCAGCTCAGGACATTTCGTCCTGAGCTTTTTTGATGTTTATTTTTGCTGCTGTATTACTTGAAGAAGCCCATATCCTGGGAAAGCTTGTCAGCAACCTGCTTTAATCCGCTGGCGGATTCTGCCAGGGTTATAACTGTTGCCGAGAGCTCCTCCATGGAAGCACTGGTCTCTTCTGCACTGGCTGCATTTTCCTCTGAAATGGCACTGAGTGAGGTTATAACATTGGATACCTTATCCTTGGAGGTCTCGCACTGCTTTGCACCATCAGAAATTTCATATACGCCATTTACGGTTTCGTTGATATCACCAATCATGCCGTTTATGGACTCAATGGTTTCACCAAGGGAAGTCTGCTGATCGGAATTGGCCGCCTTGACTTCATCAGCTGCTGCAACTGCACCCCCAGCCTTGCTGATCAGTATATCCATCTCCTGTTTGATTTCATCAGCCAGGTTCTTGGACTCACCGGCCAGCTTGCCAATTTCTTCGGCAACAACCGAGAAGCCCCGTCCGGCTTCACCAGCCCGTGCGGCCTCTATGCTGGCGTTAAGTGATAACAGTGTGGTCTGACTTGCAATGCTATTGATGCCCTCAACCTTGTCATTAATATTTCTTACGGCATTTTGGGTTTCCTGAATAGCCTCTGCTATATCAGTAATCTTGCTGGTCATTCCTTCTGCAGATTTCTGGAGATTTTCCAGGGACCTGGTTGAGGCTGTGGATGCCTCCTTCATTGTATTGGACAATGACTCAAGCCGTTCTGCACTGGACTGAACATCTATAACAGCCTCGCTGATGGTCATAACGTTCTCTGAGGCTGTCTGAATTTCATTGGCCTGCTGGGTTGCACCGGTGGCAACCTCCTGAATGGCATTGGTTATGTCATCAGTAGTCCGGGAAATCTGATCCAGGGTCTCTGACAGATTTTCGGAGGAATCCGCAACACTTCGTGCCCCACGCTTTATGTTCCCCACAATTGCTGTCAGCTTTTGGGCCAAAGAATTTGCCGAATTCACCATTACGCCAAATTCATCTTTTCTGTCACGGTCATCCGCAATTTCCACGAACTTTCCTTCTGACATTTCCTTAAGGGCATTGGTTATATTGCTGACCGGCTTATAGAAGGCCCGGGCGGTGAGAATTGCAAAAAAGGCTGCTATGCACACCATTACAATGGCAATGGCCACAACTATATATGCCGTCTTTTTTGCTGCACCCAAAATCTTTACGGAGTTTGTTGCAACAACAACCTTGAAATCAGAGTACGGCTCCCTCTCATAGGCAATATGGGCTGAATAGCCCTTACCTGTATCTGTGATATAAAAGCCCTTATCCTTCCCGCTTGTCATAGGCACAGATTTGGATCTGTCCTCTTCATCGTGATCCTTGCCGATTACATACTGGGAATGAGCGGCAACAAAGCCTGTTCTGTCCAATATGAAGGCATCTTCAAAGGCCCCGGCCAACAGGTCGTGGAAATCTTCCATATCGTAGTTTCTCTGAACACTGCCGATTACCTTTCCGTTTTCATCAAAAACCGGCACTATCATACATATCTGACGTATTCCTGTGGCCTTGGATACCATTACATCTGATATGTAAATCGGTGTACCCTTCATGGCCTGCTTGTAATACTCTCTGTCAGAAATATTTACACATTTGCCCACGGTTCTTAAAAGCTGATTGCCATCGGTACCGGTGAGAGTTGTACCATTGCCGTCATCCATGTAGGCATCTACGGCCTTCATGGCTGCAAACACATCACCACTGAGGGCAGCTGCGCCGGTGGGATCCTTCAGGTAGGCTATGGTAGCAGGTGTAGTGGCCAATACCTTCAATGAGGATACATTTTTTTCAATGATCTTTGCAAAAAGATCCTCCATATAGCTTGCCTGCCACTCCAATTTCTCCTTGGCATCCTCCACGGCCTTGTCAGTAGAGGTTATATAGCTAACAACAGTGGATAATACCATAGGGACGAAAACCAGCAGCAGCATTATGGCAATCAGCCTGGTTTTAAATGAATCCTTGGTGGGTACAAGCTTGGAAAAATTATCATCATTGTCATTGTACATACAACATTCACCTCTCATCCTTATTTAATGATTTTGTGTGAATTATTCTCCATTAACTTTTATTTTCCTGCTTTTGTAATTAAAATTAACAAAACATACCTTTATTGTAATCAATGCATCAAAAAACGGGCTGCAGGACGAATTATCGCCATACAGCCCGTTTTACGGAACTAATTTAATTTATTACTTGTTCATTGCCTCTGCAACAGCAACTGCAACAGCAACAGACATACCAACCATTGGGTTGTTACCAGCACCAATGAGGCCCATCATGTCAACGTGAGCAGGTACGGAAGAAGAACCAGCGAACTGTGCATCGGAATGCATACGGCCGAGAGTATCGGTCATACCATAGGAAGCAGGACCTGCAGCCATGTTATCTGGATGCAGGGTACGGCCAGTACCACCACCGGAAGCAACGGAGAAGTACTTCTTACCCTGCTCGGTGCACTCCTTCTTGTAGGTACCAGCTACTGGATGCTGGAAGCGGGTAGGGTTGGTGGAGTTACCAGTAATGGAGATATCAACCTTCTCCAGATGCATGATAGCCACACCCTCTGGAACGGAGTCAGCACCGTAGCACTTAACTGCAGCACGAGGACCATCAGAGTACTTAACTTCCTTAACAACGTTAACCTTGCCAGTCTTGTAGTCATACTGAGTCTGAACATAGGTAAAGCCGTTGATACGGGAGATAATCTGAGCAGCGTCCTTACCGAGACCATTGAGGATTACACGGAGAGGGTTCTTACGAACCTTGTTAGCAGTCTGAGCGATACCGATAGCACCCTCAGCAGCTGCGAAGGACTCGTGACCAGCCAGGAATGCGAAGCACTCAGCATCCTCAGTCAGGAGCATAGCAGCCAGGTTACCATGGCCAAGACCTACCTTACGATGGTCAGCAACGGAACCAGGTACGCAGAATGCCTGAATACCCTCGCCAATAGCTCTTGCAGCGTCAGCAGCAGTCTTTACACCCTTCTTGATAGCAATAGCAGCACCAAGAGTGTAAGCCCACTTAGCGTTCTCGAAGCAGATTGGCTGCAGGTCGGTAACGATAGCAGCTGGGTCAAAGCCCTTTTCCTTACAAATATCAGCAGCAGCTTCAATAGAAGCAATACCATATTTCTTGCAAACTTCATTAATACCGTCAATACGGCGCTCATAGCCTTCAAATAATGCCATTTCTTGTTCAGTCCTTCCTGTTCGTTATCTCAAATTATTCCTTACGAGGATCGATGTAACGGGCAGCATCTGCGTAACGGCCCTTAGTGGAGGTGTTCTTCTTGATTGCTTCGTTAGCATCAGTACCGTTGGCAATAGCTTCCATAGCCTTGCCAAGGTGAACAACTTCATAACCGATTACGCGGTCTTCCTTGTCAACTGCCATCTTGGTAACATAACCTTCAGCTAATTCGAGGTAACGAGCACCCTTCAGCTTGGTGGAGTACAGAGTACCTACCTGGCTGCGGAGACCCTTACCAAGGTCATCCAGACCTGCGCCTACTGGCAGACCATTGTCGGAGAATGCAGTCTGAGTACGGCCATAAACGATCTGCAGGAACAGCTCGCGCATAGCAGTGTTGATAGCGTCGCAAACCAGGTCAGTGTTCAGAGCTTCCAGGATAGTCTTGCCTGGGAGAATCTCTGCTGCCATAGCTGCGGAATGAGTCATACCGGAGCAACCGATGGTCTCGATGAGAGCCTCTTCGATGATACCATCCTTAACGTTAAGAGTCAGCTTGCAGCCGCCCTGCTGAGGAGCACACCAGCCGATACCATGAGTCAGACCGCTGATATCCTTAATCTCCTTAGACTGTACCCACTTACCCTCTTCAGGAATTGGAGCTGGACCATGGTTTACTTCTTTTGCAATGCAAGTCATGTCTTCAACATGCTTATCATAATAAATCATTTCGTATTCCTCTCTTCACTATAATATAATACTCAGTGCCAGGCGACCCTAAAGCCAGGTCCGGGCCGCCATGCACCTTCAAACACATTCACGGATTAAGTTCAATTACTTGAGCTTAACCATTGGAGTACCAGTCATCTCTGCCGGAATCTCCATGCCTGCCAAGGTCAGCAGGGTTGGAGCAATGTCGCAGAGGGCACCATCGCTGGCAATCCAACCTACACGGTCAGATACAACGATGAATGGTACAGGGTTGGTTGTATGAGCAGTAAATGGAGCCCCGGTCTCAGGATCAACCATCTGGTCTGCATTGCCGTGGTCAGCAGTAATACATACATCGCCACCAACCTCACGGATAGCATCAACGAAGCGACCAACACAGGTGTCAACTGTCTCAACAGCCTTGACAGCTGCCTCGATAACACCGGTATGACCAACCATGTCGCCGTTGGCATAGTTCAGAATAATGAAATCGTACTTGCCGGACTTGATAGCCTCAACAACCTTATCAGTAACCTCAATCGCACTCATTTCAGGCTGCAGATCGTAGGTAGCAACCTTTGGAGAAGGAACCAGGATACGGTCCTCACCCTTATAAGGCTCCTCAACGCCACCGTTGAAGAAGAAGGTTACATGAGCATATTTTTCGGTCTCTGCAATACGCAGCTGGGTCATGCCGTTCTTGGCAATAACCTCACCAAGGGTGTTGGTGATGGACTCAGGTGGATATGCAACCTTTACATTAAGACCTTCCTCGTACTGAGTCATAGTAGCGAAGGAAAGCTTCAGAGCCTTGCGATCAAAACCACTAAACTCAACATCAGTAAATGCATGAGTCAGCTCACGGGCACGGTCAGGACGGAAGTTGAAGAATACAACGCCGTCGCCATCCTTCATACCCTGGTAGCCGCCTACAACAGCAGGAACTACGAACTCATCAGTTACCTCATTTGCGTAAGATGCCTTAACTGCGCCCACTGCATCATCTGCAGCCACGCCCTTGCCCAATGCAATGGCCTCATAAGCCTTCTGTACACGATCCCAGCGGTTATCGCGGTCCATTGCATAATAACGGCCGGACAGGGAAGCAATCTTACCACAACCGATTTCAGCAATCTTAGACTCCAGCTCTGCAACATACTCAGCAGCAGAAGAAGGATCAACATCACGGCCATCCAGGAATGCATGAACATATACATCCTTGAAGCCCTGATCCTTGGCGAACTGCAACAGACCATAGAGATGCTCACTGTGGCTGTGTACGCCGCCCGGGGAAACGAGACCCATGAGATGCAGTGCGCCGCCATTTGCCTTGGCATCGGAAGCTACACTTACAAGAGCCTCATTCTTGAAGAAATCACCATCTTTGATAGCCTTGGAGATACGGGTCAGTGCCTGGTAAATAATACGGCCGGCACCGATGTTGGTATGACCAACCTCAGAATTACCCATCTGGCCATCAGGAAGACCAACGAATTCGCCGGAAGCCTGAATGTGAGTAGTTGGGAAATTCTGTCTAAGACCATCAATAACAGGAGTCTTAGCTATCTGGATAGCATTGTTTGGGTCATTAGTTTTGCCATTGCCATAGCCATCCATGATAATTAATGCAACAGGTGCATTTTTTAATTTTGCCATTATTTTATCAACCTCAATTAGAACTTTACAATAGCGGAGAAGTCAGCAGCCTTCAGGGATGCGCCACCAACTAAAGCACCATCAACGTTAGGCTGAGCCATGAGATCCTTAATAGTAGCAGGCTTTACAGAACCGCCATACTGGATGCGGATAGCATCAGCAGCGCTCTGACCAAATACCTCAGCTACAGCCTCACGGATAGCCTTGCAAACTTCCTCAGCCTGCTCGAAGGTAGCAGTCTTGCCGGTGCCGATAGCCCAGATTGGCTCATAAGCAATAACCAGCTTAGCAACCTCGTCAGCAGAGAAACCATCAAGAGCAGCCTTGATCTGCTTTACAACGTGAGCGATATAAGTACCAGCCTCACGGATCTCAAGGGACTCACCGCAGCAGATGATAGGAGTGATACCAGCAGCGAAAGCAGCACGAGCGCGCTTGTTTACGCCCTCATCAGTCTCACCGAAGTAGTCACGACGCTCGGAATGGCCGAGAACAACGTACTCTACGCCGATTTCCTTCAGCATGCCAGTGGAGATTTCACCAGTGAAAGCACCTTTTGGCTCCCAGTGAACATTCTGTGCACCAACATGAATCTTGGTACCCTTGCAGGCATCAGCTACAGCAGCCAAAGCAGTTGCAGTTGGGCAAGCTACTACGTCAACAGCCTCAACGTCAGCTACCAATGGAGCCAACTCCTTAACGAGCTGAACGCCCTCAGCGATAGTATTGTTCATCTTCCAGTTACCAGCAATAATAGGTCTACGTGCCATGATAAAAATATCCTCCTCAAATAATACAAATAATATATTTTTTAACTGTATTTAACGGTCAATATGCATAGGATTTTCGCCGCATATTATGCATCTGCGATTGCAGCGATACCTGGCAGTTCCTTACCCTCCAGGAACTCAAGAGTTGCACCGCCACCGGTGGAAATGTGGGAAATCTTGTCGGAAAGGCCAGTCTTCTTCAGAGCAGCAATGGAGTCACCGCCACCAACGATGGAGGTTGCACCATTCTCAGTAGCCTTTGCAACAGCCTCAGCAACAGCCAGGGTACCCTTTGCAAATGCATCAAACTCGAATACACCCATTGGACCATTCCAGATAACAGTCTTTGCACCCTCAAGAGCCTTTACATAGAGGTCGCAGGTCTTAGGACCGGAATCGAGAGCTTCCCAACCCTCTGGAACCTTGTCAACATCTACAATCTGAGTGTTGGCAGTAGCAGAGAAATCATCAGCAATGGTGAGGTCAGCAGGGAGAACAACCTTTACGCCCTTCTCCTTGGCCTTTTTAAGCTGACCGAGAGCCTCCTCGAACTTGTCCTTCTCGCAGATGGAGTTGCCGATTGGCAGACCCTGTGCAGCATCGAAGGTATGGGCCATACCGCCACCGATGATGATGGTATCTACCTTGTCGATCATGTTGGAGATAACACCGATCTTATCGGAAACCTTTGCACCGCCGATGATAGCAACGAATGGACGCTTTGGAGCCTCCAAGGTCTGGCCAATGAACTTAATCTCTTTCTCCATAAGGAAGCCTGCAACGGACTCCAGATACTGAGCCACACCTACATTAGCAGCATGAGCACGGTGGGAAACACCGAAAGCATCATTTACAGCAATGTCAGCAAGGGATGCCAGCTGCTTTGCAAATGCAGGGTCATTCTTCTTCTCTTCCTTGTGATAACGGAGGTTCTCTAAGAGGAGAATCTCGCCTGGCTTCAAGTCAGCTGCAGCCTTCTCAGCCTCAGGACCAACGCAGTCAGGAGCCCACTTAACATCTACGCCCATAACCTCAGATACGCGCTTAACGATGTGCTTGGTGGAGAACTTGTCCTCACGAGCCTCAGTAGGACGACCAATGTGGCAAGCAAGAATAACTGCTGCACCCTGATCAAGCATGTACTTAACAGTTTCCTTGGTAGCCTGAATACGAGTATCATTGGTGATATTCATATTCTCATCAAATGGCACGTTATAATCTACGCGGCAAAATACCTTCTTACCCTTAAGATCTACATCTTTAATGGTTTTCTTGTTCATACCCATGTTAATAAAACCCTCCGTCAATAAAATAGGTCCGGCCCAAACAAAAGGCCGGACCTCAATGGATCTTTTAAACTATTGTTTTGTGATGACGAGCTATTAGCCTAACTCAGCGAAGTACTTAATGGTACGAACCATCTGGCTGGTGTAGGAGTTCTCGTTATCATACCAGGAAACAACCTGAACCTGAGTCAGGCCATCACCTACAGGGCTAACCATGGTCTGGGTAGCATCGAAGAGGGAACCGTAACGCATGCCAACGATATCGCTGGATACGATCTCATCCTCATTGTAACCGAAGGACTCAGTAGCCTGTGCCTTCATAGCAGCGTTAACCTGATCTACAGTTACGTTACCCTTAACTACAGCGTAGAGGAGAGTAGTGGAACCGGTAGGGGTAGGAACGCGCTGTGCAGCACCGATGAGCTTGCCGTCCAGCTCAGGAATAACGAGGCCGATAGCCTTTGCAGCACCAGTGGAGTTAGGAACGATGTTAACAGCTGCAGCACGGGAACGACGGAGGTCACCCTTACGCTGTGGGCCATCAAGAGTCATCTGGTCACCAGTGTAAGCATGGATAGTAGCCATGATACCGGACTGGATTGGAGCCAGATCGTTCAGAGCCTTAGCCATAGGAGCTAAGCAGTTAGTGGTGCAGGAAGCTGCGGAAATAACCTTGTCTTCCTTGGTGAGTACCTTGTGGTTAACATTGTAAACAACAGTAGGGAGGTCCTTACCTGCTGGAGCAGAAATAACAACCTTCTTAGCACCTGCCTTAAGATGAGCAGAAGCCTTCTCCTTGGAAGTGTAGAAACCGGTGCACTCGAGTACAACGTCTACATCATGCTGAGCCCAAGGAATCTCTGCAGCGTTAGCGCATGCATAGATCTTGATCTCTTTGCCGTTAACAGTGATGGAATCCTCGCCAGCAGTTACCTTGTCTGCGTACTTGTAACGACCCTGGGAAGAATCGTACTTCAGAAGATGAGCCAGCATCTTAGGGCTGGTCAAGTCGTTGATTGCAACAACCTCATAACCCTCTGCGTCGAACATCTGACGGAAAGCCAGACGACCAATACGGCCAAAACCATTAATAGCTACTTTTACTGCCATTTGTAAAATACCCCCTAAAAATATATAGATAAATAATTTGAGAACACGTCAGAAAAAGACATCCATCACCCAAATGGGAGACAGATGACAAACCATATCTTTAGTGTCCTTTATCTTTCAAGTAAGATAATATTACACCAATTAAAGACACGTTGTCAACGCAAATTCATAAGCTTCAATAACTATAGCATAAATAATATGTATCATACTAAAGTAAGCTTAAAATCACTAAAAAGTAATACTCAGCAATTTACAGAAGCAGGATTATAATCCTTTTTTTCTATCTTCTCCATGGATAGGATAGCCTGTACTGCAATGGCACATTCCAGGCGCTTCTTCTGAATCTCACAGCCCACCTCATAAGGCTTGCGGATATCATCATGGAACAAATCAGCATTGGCATGACAGCCGCCGGAGCAGAAATACTTGGCCCAGCAGCCCTTGCAGAGCTCCTTGTTCATCACGTGGGACTCACGGAAATACTGGGTTATTTCCTCTGCCCCCTCATGGAGGTCATCAAAGACATTACCCAGGTTGTACTTGTTGCGGCCCACAAACTGGTGGCAAGGATACAAGTCACCATTGGCAGCCACTGCATAATACTCATGGCCGGCACCGCAGCCCGCCAGACGCTTGGCCACGCACGGACCATTGGACAGATCCATATTAAAGTGGAAGAAGAAGAAGCCCTTGCCTTCACGATGACGCTTCAGATAGAAGTCAGTCAAACGATCATACTCGGCGAATATCTCCGGCAGCAGCTCCTCGGTCAGTCCATAAGGAGAATCCTTCAATACTACCGGCTCCATGGAAAGAATGTCAAAGCCTGCATCTGCCATGGCCTCCACATCCTTGGTGAAATCAAGGTTCTCTGCAGTGTAAGTACCACGCATGTAATAGTTGTCGCCATTACGGGAGTCCACGCACTTCTTGAAGTTCTTCATAACCTTGTCGTAGGTTGGCTGGCCACCGCAGTCAGGACGCATGTTGTCATGGGTTTCCTTGCGGCCGTCAGTGGAGAGAACCAGGCTGATGTTGTTGTCGTTCAGCCATTTGATGGTATCATCGTTAAGGGCCAGGCCATTGGTGGTCAGGGTCAGCTTGAAAATCTTGCCGGTTTCCTTTTCCCGCTTTCTTACATACTCAGTTACATCCTTCACCAGCGGCATATTGATAAGCGGCTCACCGCCAAAGAAGTCGATTTCGCAATGCTTTCTGAGGCCGCTGTGATTAATGATATAATCCACCGCAGCCCGGCCCACTTCCTTGCTCATAAGCTGACGCTCACCGCCGTACTCGCCGGTATCACCAAAGCAGTACTTGCAACGCATATTGCAGTCATGGGCTGTCATAAGGCACAGGGATTTCACCAGGCCCTTGGCCTTGAAGGTAGGCGGAACATCAATATCAGGGGCAAAGAGCTGGTTCTTGTCCATAAGGATGTGCAGCTCCTCCAGTGCCTCCTTTAAATCGGTCTCGGAATAGGCCTCCTTCAGCTTGTCCAAAACCTCGTTGTCATTTTCTCCATTAAAATAATCCATGACATCATAAATCATTTTATCGATTACATGGACCGCACCACTATTTACATCCAGCAGGATATACATGCCATTCTGGACAAATTTATGGATTTTTGTACTCATTTCATTATTCATAATAAATTAGTAGTCTCCTAAAAACACAAGAAAAAAGCTCCCTCCTGGGGAGCCCTTTTCCTTTAAAATTATTTCTTGCTTTCACAAACCTGATTGCCGACAGTGCAAGAAGTCTTGCATGCGGACTGGCAGGATGCCTGGCACTCGCCGCAGCCGCCAGAAGTCTTGGTAGCCTGCAAAGTAGGCTCATTTACAGTCTGAATGTGCTTCATATTAGGTAACCTCCTCACCTTAAACAAAGTCCTAAGCTATTTTACCCTTTTTTGCCTGTATATGCAAGGTCTGGGTCCAAGTTGGCCCCGCACCCTCTAGGATTTATGCTGATATATGCCCAGCTGTGTAAAGATACGCCCCTTGATGAGACGCCATTTAAATTCCGTCAGACCAAACATTGGATGGGGAATGTTTATGCGCTGCAATAAATAAGGATTGGTTTCAAAGGTATTGAGGCCCGGGTCGCCGGTTACCGCCGCCAGATATTCCTCTTCCTTTAATATTTCCAATAAATCCTTGGTATATTTGCCATTGGGATAGGAAAGGGTATAGATGGTATTCACGCCGTTCCATTCCATCAACAGCTTGGACAGCTTTACTTCATCCCGGGCCGTATTGAGATCCATTTCCGTCAGTGGCAGATGGTTGGCCGTATGGCTGCCGATTTCCACCCCACGGTGCTGAATATCCTTCAGCTGATCCCATGACATATAATTTTCCTTACCGATGTCGTTGCCTACCATAAATATAGTAGCCTTCAGACCACGACGCTCCAAAATAGGCAGCAGCTCCGTATAGTTGCTTTCGTAGCCATCATCAAAGGTGAGAATAACCGGCTTTTCAGGAAGCTCCTGCAGGCCCTTCTTGGCCCTTAAATAATCCCGGATGGAAATGGTGGTATAGCCCTCCTGCTGAAGATAGTCCAGCTGGGCCTCAAAATCAGCCGGTGGCACATTGTACTCATATGCCTTATCCGGGTTCTGCTCCTGCACCATGTGATATTCCAAAATGGGAAATCCCTCCGGTGCCGGCTGGGACAGGAGATACTGAACCCCCGCAAATATTGCCAACGCGGCTATAACAATAATCGACAATGCTATCTTAATAAACTTCTTCAATCATTTTCACCTTTTTCCTTATTTTTATCCTGAAGCTCCTCCGCCAGAGTCACCAGCTTCCGCAGGCGATGATTGACGCAGGACTTGGTCACCAGCAGCATTTCCGCCATCTCGGCCAATGTAGCATCAGGATTGTCCTGACGGCACTGGGCTGTCTTTCTGAGAGCCTTGGTCAAGCCCTCCAGCTGCCCTGTTTCCTTCAAATAATTTATGCATTCATTTTGATAAATGGCGGCATCCACAGTTTTCTGCAGATTGGCTGTTTCGCAGTTAACCAGACGGTTAACCTGATTGCGGACCTCCTTGAGGTTGCGGCCGCCTTCAAACTCATCCAGGGATTTTGCGGCTCCGATAATGGACAGAAAATCCATAATGGCTTCCCCATCCTTCATATAAATGAGGTAATGATTTTTTCTGTCCGTAAATCCCGCCGGAAACCCCATACGCCTCAGTACGCCGGCAATGGTGTCCGCAAAGCCGTAATTGGAGGTGACCATTTCCAGATGGCACTCCGCCTCCGGCCTGTTGATACTGCCGCCCCCCATGAAGGCCCCCCGCAAATAGGCGTGACGGCAGCACACCTTTTTCAGCAGGGCATGGTCCCGGCCCAGGGAGCCCTCGGAATCTCCCAGCATCCCCAGTCTTTCCATCAGGGGTCTTACCATGGGAGAGGGTACCACACGTATCATGTATTTATTGTTCTTTTTCAGCCGTTTGCTGCGGGTCACGGTGACCTCAGTCTGAACATCACTGGTGGCTTTCAACAGGCTCAAGGTCTTTCTGGCTACCGCCGCATTTTCTGTGGCATAGTTGAGCCCCAGTGTCATGGCCGGACCCAATGTAATGGAAGCACCCATACGCAAAAGTGCTGCCAGCTCTGCGGTCTGGCAGCATAATTTTTTATCCAGTTTATGGGCCAGCTCATTTTTCACATCAGTGGCAAAAGATGGCATATAAATCTCACCAAACTTCTAAATATATATAAATAATATTAATACCTCTTGATTTCGTCAAGGCCGGCCTTTATGCCGTAAACCGCCCGCATAACACTGCTGGCCAGCTTGCGGGAATCATGCTGAATGGCATCCTTGGCACTGATAAGGTCAGCCTTTATGAGGCCAACTCCCAGTGCATTCAGTGCATCTTCATCCACCTCAACAGGATATGCCCCCTTTTCGGCATACTTGCGGGCCAAATCCTCCGGAACCGGAGTGGAATTTACAATAACGTAATCTATGGCCTGTCTGCCGGCGTGGTCCAAAATGGCCTTAACGTGCATGGAAGCAGTATAGCCATCGGTTTCCCCCGGCTGGGTCATTACATTGCAGATGTAAATCTTGATGGCCCGGCTGCGGCAAATGGCATCACCTATGCCCTCTACCAGCAGATTTGGCATGATGCTGGTATAAAGGCTTCCTGGCCCCAGAATAATAGCATTGGCATCACGGATAGCATCAAGGGAGGACTGTACTGCCTCCACGTGCTCCGGATACAGCTTTACCCTGTGAATCCGCTTATGAACCTCCGGAATATGGGACTCACCACGAACGACGGTGCCATCCTCCATAATGGCATCCAGCCGTACGTGCTCCTTGCTGGCAGGAAGAACCCGGCCCTTTACCGCCAGAACCTTGGAGGATTCCGTAAGGGCAGTTTCCACATCCCCTGTCACCTCCGCCATGGCCGCAATAAACAGATTACCGAAGCTATGACCAGTCAGGGTGCTGTTGCCGCCAAAACGGTGCTGGAACAGCTTTTCCATCAAAGGCTCCGTATCCGCCAGGGCCACCAGACAATTTCGCAGATCCCCCGGTGGAATAATTCCCAGCTCTTCACGCAAGCGGCCGGAGGAACCGCCATCATCGGCCACAGTAACCACCGCCGTAACATTGGTGGTTACCTCCTTCATGCCGCGGAGCAGCACACTGAGGCCATGACCGCCGCCCACCACTGTGACCGCCGGTCCCTTGCCCAGCATCCGCTTCTCGTATATAAGGTCCACCAGCTTCTCGGAGCTGGACGGGTACACCACATCAATTACGGACTGAATAATAAACCGGGCCGCCAAAGCCATGATTACAAAACCGATGACAACCATCAGTGAACCAATAACCGCCGTGGCCGTGTAGGTGTATTCCCCGGAGAAGGTGTAAACAGCCCAGAAGATGGATTCCTCAATACTATCTATGTATTTGTAGTTGAACATAATTGCTATGCCCAGACTGGCCAGCATAACACCGGCAGCAAACAGCAGCAGCCAGCGCTTGAACCTCATGCCTGGATACAACCATTTCAAAAAATTCATTTCTTGTTACTCCTTAGCATTCCTCGCGAACATGCTCCCATACATCGTTTTTCATCAGGTCACGATGCTCCAGGTTTACCAGATATCCCTTTTCCTTAAGCCGCTCATATATGTGCTTGGCAATAAAGACAGACCGATGCATTCCGCCGGTGCAGCCCACGGCTATAACCAGCTGATTTTTCCCCTCTTTTTCATACTGGGGCATGAGAAAATCTATCATGTTATCAAGATGCTTCTCAAATTCCTTGGTAACGGGATACTGCTCGATGTACTGTCCCACCTCTGGCACCGCACCGCTCTTGTGGCGCATGGACTCCACATAAAACGGATTTGGCAAAAAGCGCACATCAAATACCAGATCAGCATCCAACGGCATGCCAAACTTGAAGCCGAAGGACATGACATTGGTGCTGAGCTTATCCCCTGGCTTGGTGGCAAAGATATTCAGGATTTTCTCCTTCAGCTCAATTTTCTTGAGATCTGATGTATCAATAATATAGGTAGCCTTGTTTCTTATAGGAGCCAGTCTCTCACGTTCCTTGGCCACGCCCTCCGGAATTCTGGAGCTGGGAGCCATGGGATGACGGCGTCTGGTTTCCTTATAGCGGCGAATAATGGCAGCATCAGATGCATCCATAAACAGCATTACATAAGGCTGATTATCCCGGTCCATAGTCTCCAGCACATGGATAAAGGTATCAAAAAACTCCCGGCTTCTGGTGTCAACTACCAGTACCACCTTGTTTACATGGCCATCGGAATGACGGCACAGCTCCGCAAATTTTGGAATAAACACCGGTGGCAGATTGTCGATAACAAAATACCCCACATCCTCCATATAGCGGCATGCCTGGGTTTTGCCCGCCCCGGACATTCCGGTTACGATAATAAAATCCATTCTTTCATCTCTATCCATAACAGCCTCCTTGTTTAATCAGCCTGTTAGTCAAGACAGAATCTTTCAATGGCCTCTGCAACACCATCATGGTCACAGTCTGCCACCTCATATCCTGCTATTTTCTTCACATTTTCGTTGGCATTGCCCATGGCCACCCCAAAGCCTGCCGCCTCAATCATGGTGAGGTCGTTGTTGGAATCACCGATGGCCAGCACGGACTCCATTGGAATGTTATACTTCTCTGCCAGCCGGGCAATGGCCGAGGCCTTGTTTACCCCCGGCTTAATGAGCTCTATGTAAATATGGGTAGACTTTACTGCCACGATTCTGTCCCCAAACTTATTGGAAACCTCTTCCACTATCTGGTCGCCCTTCTCCGAATTATCTGCAATAATCAGCAGCTTGGGCACCTTGTTCATATATTTCGGAAGGTCATCTCCCACTGCATGGCCCTCAACCCCTGCCGAACCACGGTAAAGGGTGGATTTGTCATTTTCCTCCCGATAGTAGAGCTTATCATCGCTGTACACCTGGATATAAAGCCCCTTTGACTCCGCAAAGGCCACCAATTCCTCCACAAGGCCCCGGTCCAGATAGGAGGCAAACAGCTCCTCCCCCTCCAGAGTCTTGATCAGGGCTCCATTATAGGTAATAACCGGCACATTAACTCCCAAATCCTTCACATAGGGCAGGGCAGAAATATGCATGCGGCCAGTGGCAATGGTGAAGATAACTCCCGCCTCCACGGCCTTCTTAATGGCCTTTTTGACTCCCTCATTAATCTGGCGCTGACTATTCAGCAGGGTACCATCCATATCTGTAACAAAGAGCTTTGCTTTCATAAATATTATCCTTTCATAGTCACACCATTTACGGCGTGAAGTAAACCGTCACACTGCTTCCCGGCTCCACCACTGTATTGGCGGGGATACTCTGGCCCGAGGAAAGCCCCGTGCCCTGAATGTTCATGCCCAGGCCCATTTCGCCCAGCTTCTGGGAAACCTCCCTTATGCTCATGCCCCTAAGGTCAGGCATTATCTGTTTGCCCGGCGGAGCAGTTTTCACTGCCGGCTGCGGAGCCTTTTGGCCGTGTTCCTTGTCCATATCCGCAAACGGGTCCGAGGATGGCTCAATATGCTTGTAGCGAAGGAGCTGGGAAAAGATTTCCCCTGCTACCGGTGCCGCAATCTGGCCGCCGTAGAAAGCACCCGCACTAGGATCATCAATAATAACCAGAACCACCAGCTGTGGGTCCTCCACCGGTGCAAAGCCACAGAAGGAGGCTATGTAGCGGCCATCCATATAACCGGCAGTATCCTTGTTAATCTTTTGGGCTGTACCGGTCTTGCCTGCAACCCGATAACCCTTGACCTGGGCCTTCTGGCCGCCACCGGTGGCAACTACCTGCTCCAGCAGCCCCATAAGGGTCTTGTCAGTGGCCGAGCTTAATACCCGGCGCACCTCCTCACGGCCATTTTCCTTATACATGGAGCCATCGGCATTGGTAATATTCTTCACAATATGAGGCTTCAGCAGCACACCGTCATTGGCAATGGCGGACATGGCCGTTACCAGCTGCAGCGGTGTTACCGCAATACTCTGGCCGATGGACATGGTGGCTATATCAGAGTCCAGCATTTTATCTGTTTCAAACAGCATGCCGGAGGCCTCTCCCGGCAGCTCCACTCCCGTCGGCTCACCAAAGCCAAACTTGCGGGCATATTCATTGAGCTTTTCACCTGTCAAAATCTGGCCAATCATGGCAAAACAGGTGTTGATGGAATTCTTAACAATATCAGTGAAGGTTACAGTACCAAAGCTCTCACCGTTCCAGTTCTGAATGTGCTTTTCCGACACAGTAATCCGGCCCGGGTCATAGAAGCTCTGGTCAGGAGTTACAACCCCCTCCTCCAGGGCCGCCCCGGCCACAATGGACTTAAAGGTGGAGCCCGGCTCGTAAATATCCGACACGGCACGGTTTTTAATGGCATCCATGCTGAAGTCCCCAAATTTATTTGGGTTGTAGCTTGGACGGGACGCCATGGCCAGTATTTCACCGTTTTTAGGATCCATGACAATGGCCGTAACATTCTGAGGCTGATTCTCCACCATGGCCTTGTCAAGAACCTGTTCCACAATAAACTGCATGGTGGCATCAATAGTCAGGGTAACGGTCTTGCAGTTGTCACCCCTGTATCGCTGCTGTGACAGGGAGAAAATGGAATCAAAGATGGTCCGCCCACGCATATCTGTCAGGACATCATCCTCCTGAACATCCCCCTTTACTATGCTGTCCATGGAATACTCCAGCCCCTCCAGGCCCTTGTCCTCCATGCCGATAAAGCCAATGATGTTGGCCGCCAGCATATCATTTGGATAGTAGCGCTTTACCTCGTCATCCATCCACATGCACTCATAGCCCTTGTCCTTCTTCAGCTGGTTGATAGCCGCCTCCTCATTACTTTCCAGGCCATGCTTTACAGCATAATAGGCACCGCCCTCACGAATACGGCTGGCAATGGTTTCCGCCGGAATATTGATGATAGGACTCAGCTCAGCGGCCAGGACCTGAATATTCTCCTCGCCGCCCACCTTGTCGGGCCTTATAACCAGCAGCTTTGCTATGCGGCTGATGGCCAGCTCCCGGCCGTTGCGGTCCAGAATCTTCCCCCGGGGGGACTGGCGCACAACATTGTCCTTGGCAATATTCATTATCTTCTGTTCCATCTCACTGTGCTGAATTACCTGCAAAATAAAATATCTGCCAATGGTAATAACAAACAGAAGCATGATACCAGCAGTAAGCCAATTTATATTTCTAAGAATTTTTGCCTGTTTATTTTTCATTATACTTCTCCAAATTTATACTATTCTAACTTATTATTTTACACCAATATAGAACAAATGCCAAAACTTAACGTAAACAAAATAAAATGTCAGAATTAATTGTTTTTAAAGAATTTTTTTACGATTTTGAAGATAAAAGTTTACTTTTATATCTTTTCGCTGGTATAATGTAGCTAGAATGGTGGTGTGAAAAATGGATGATATTGATAAGAAGATTCTTAAACGCCTGCAAGAAAATGCCCGTGTCACAATTTCAGTTTTGAGTTCGGAGATTTCCCTCTCCATGCCAGCTATCAGTGAACGTTTGAAAAAGCTGGAAGCTTCCGGTGTCATTAAGCAGTATACCGCTATTTTAAATCCTGAGCTTGTTGACAAGCAGCTTATGGCTCTGGTTTTCCTCAGCTTTGATAACCCTAGCCATGGTGACAGCTTCAAAGATTTTGTAGTTGGTGAGACCGATATCAAGGAATGCTTCTACATCACTGGTGACTTTGATTATTCATTGAAGATTATCACTCAAAACACAACTACCCTGGAAGGCCTGCTGACGCGCATTAAGGAACAGGCCGGTGTCATTAAGACACAGACTATCGTGGTGCTGTCATCTATTATTGACAGACCGTCCGTAACCGTAGAGTAAATCCAATATGTTAAAAATGGGACTGCCTTGGGCAGCCCCATTTTTTATTTCTTAATTTACCAGTGATACTTCTCTCCACGGTTAATCTTGAAGGCCCGATAGATCTGCTCTACCAAAAGCAAGCGTACCATCTGGTGGGTAAAGGTCATCCTTGAAAAGCTGAGGAGCATATCCGCCGCCCCCCGGACCTCCGATGAAAGTCCAAAGGCACCTCCTATGAGGAAGGTGATGTTGCTCTTGCCCTCCAGCCCCAGCTTGTCTATCTTGGCTGCCAGCTCCTCGGAGGACAGTTCCTTGCCGTATACATCCAATACAATAAGGTAGCTTCCCTCCGGCACCTGCTTCAGCAGCCGCTGGCCCTCCTGGGTCAGGGTCTGCTGCTTTTCTGCCTCGGAAGGATTATCCTTCATCTTTTCCTCATTGATTTCAATAATCTTCACATTGGCGAAGGGACCCAGCCGCTTCATAAACTCGTTGATGCCTTCAGTGAGATACTTCTCCTTGATTTTGCCCGCGGTGACAATGTTGATTTTCATTCTGCATCAACCCTCAGTCGGCTGGGCATCCAGGGTAACATTGACGGTCTTGGTGCTGCCGTTGGATTCATACTTAATCTCCACGGTTTCTCCTACCTTGTGGGCAGTAATGGCTGCTCTCAGCTCACCTACGGTATTGACCTCAGTGCCACCTACGGCCAGAATGATGTCACCACGGTGGAAGCCAGCCCGGCCGGCAGGACCCTCCAGGGTTACACTATAGATATACACACCCTTGTCGACGTTCAGGATATAACCCTGACGGGCAGCGGATTCCTTGTCGAATACACTTACCCCGAGATATGGACGGGTTACCCGGCCATTGGTCATGAGCTCTTCCACTACTTCCCGTACAGTGTTGATAGGAATGGCAAAGCCCATGCCCTCTACTGCATTGGTAACGATTTTCTGGGAATTGATGCCGATAACCTTGCCATCTGCATTTACCAGGGCACCGCCGGAGTTGCCCGGATTAATGGCTGCATCGGTCTGAATGAGCTTCATGTTGCTTTCGCCCTTGTTAAGTACGCGGTTTACGGCGCTGATTACACCGGTGGTAACACTGCCCTGGAATTCCAGACCCATTGGGTTGCCGATGGCAATGGCAGGCTCACCCACCATAATATCATCGGAATCACCAAACTCTGCTGCCGGCAGATCATTGGCATCCACCTTTACCACGGCCAAATCAGTGATTTCATCGGCACCTACCAGCTTGCCGTTCAGTGTACGGCCGTCGGAAAGGGAAACGATAATCTCCTTGGCACCGTCAATTACGTGATTATTGGTAACGATATAACCATCCTTGCGGAAAATTACGCCGGAGCCATAGCCCTCCACATCACGAAGGTTGAAGAAGAAATCTCTGGTCACTGCTTTATTGGTAATGCCTACCACAGCCGGGCCCACGGTCTTGGCCGCCCGGACAACCGGTGTATTTCTGGCATCGGATACGTTGCTGCTGTAGCTTGGGCTGGAGGCCGGAATACCTTCGGCAGCATTGGAATTACCACATCCACTCAGCATTACGGAGCCTGCCACCAGCAATCCCATAACTGCAGGCAGACATGCTTTCAAAATTTTACCCTTTGTAATCATTTTTCTCCCTCCAAAATATAAATTATGTTAAAATTCCACACTGACACATCTGTCCTGGGCAGTGAGTATAAGCTCCATATTTTTTACCCCCTGCTGGTCAAGAATCTGCTTTACAGTATTCATTGCCAAATCAGGCAGATTATTGGACTCACTGAGATGGGCCAGCAAAACCTTTTGTGGTCTTTGTTTTAGATGTACCAGAGTCCAGGCCGTATCCATATTGGACAGATGGCCCCGGTTGCTTAGTATGCGCTGCTTTAACGGCCAAGGATATTCGCCGTTTTTCAGCATATCCACATCGTGATTGGCTTCCAGAATCATTACCCTGGCGGATTCCAGCTCCTGCCGCAGGGTGCTGTCCACAAACCCCATGTCAGTGGCCACCACGCATTTTACGCTGCCCATAATAGAATAGCCCACCGGGTCTGCCGCATCATGGGGGATTCCAAAAGCCTTAACGGTCAGCTTGTTTATCCTGACCCTGTCCATAATCGGATTAATGCACTCCTGAGGAAGCTCCCCGTAGCAGTTCATGGCCCGAAAGGTTTCCGGACGGCTGTAAACCGGTACACCGTATTTTTTTGTCAAGGTAGCAAGTCCCTTAATATGGTCACTGTGCTCATGGGTGATAAACACCCCATCCAAATCTTCTATAGAATAGCCTATATTGCCAAGCTCCTGCTTTATTCGCCTGGCACTGATACCAGCGTCTACCAGAATGTGGCTGCCCTCCATTTCAATGAAGGTGCAATTGCCCTTGCTGCCGCTGGCCAAAACCGAAACCTGCATCTTTCCTCCTATAAGGCAAGTATAAGAATCCCTGCTGAAAATATTCTGTAAATATTATTAGTTTTTCCTTAGAACCTCATATACCATAACAAAAAAGCGAAAAAAGGTCAAAGAAAAGGACAGGGCTGTATGTAGCCCTGTCCCCATAGCTTATTAGTTTAATTTCTTCTTTTTACCCTGACACTTAGGACATTCGCCGTAGAAATACAGCTGACGACCAGTCAGCTTATAATCGGACAGCTTGGCCACAGCCTCCATAATGGCCTCGTCCTCAAATTCCATAATATCATCCACCCGGCCGCAGGTATTGCAGCGGATATGAGGGTGATTTTCCATTCTGGCATCATAGCGGTAGCTGTCCTCCCCAATATTCAGCACCTGGGCCAGACCTATCTTGTCAAAAATCTCCATGGTCTTATATACAGTTGCCAGGCTCATGGCCGGATAGGTCGGCAACAGCATATTGTAAAGCATCTCTGCATTTGGATGCTCAGTGGTGTGCTGCAAGGCATCGTATACAGCAAGACGCTGAGGGGTCACCTTAAATCCGTGGCTGCGCAGTATCTCCGCTACCCCTTGCATATCCATCATCATTTCTTTTCCTCCAAACTTAGTTGTATGATGTAACTATCTTTCACAATTATTAACGGATAATTACTATCCATTGAGTATTTTACATACATTTAACAACTATGTCAATAATAGGATTATAGTTTCATTTCTATACAAACATAATATTATGGTATAATTATTTGGCTATCGCTTACTTGATGAAGGAGTTAATTCAATATGAAAACAGAAAATATCAGCAAAACCATTGCCGACGAATTAAAAATAAAAGTTTTTCAGACCGATGCCGTTATAGAGCTTTTGGATGAGGGAAATACTATTCCCTTTATTTCCCGCTACCGCAAGGAAAAGACCGGGGAGCTGGACGAGGAAAAGGTACGTATCATTTCCGAGCGTCTCACCTATCTCCGGAATTTCGTAAAGCGTCAGGAGGAAATCCTCAATAAGATAGAGGAGCAGGGCAAGCTCACCGACGAGCTGCGCACTGCCATCGAAAAGACCACCAAGCTGCAGGAGCTGGAGGACATTTATCTTCCATACAAGCAGAAGAAGCGCACCCGTGCCCAGAAGGCCAAGGAGAAGGGACTTGAGCCTCTGGCAAATACCATTATGCTCCAGCAGCTCACCCAGGGTACCCCGGCAGAGGTGGCCGCTGACTTCATTAATCATGAATTGGAGGTTGAAACCGCCGAGGATGCCCTGGCAGGTGCCATGGATATCATTGCGGAAATGATTTCCGAGGAAGCACCTCTCCGTCAGGAGCTCCGCAAGTTCCTGTGGAACAATGCTTTTATTACCACAGCTCTGGATGAGGAAAAGGAAGCCACTGATGAGGGCAAGGTGTTCCTCATGTACAAGGAATACAGAGAATTGGTCCGCACCCTGCCTTCCCACCGCATTCTGGCCATTAACCGTGGCGAAAAGCTGGAGTGCCTGAAGGTGAAGCTGGAAATTGAGGAAGAAAAAATACTGGCCATTATTGGCAAGAGGTTCATTACCAATAAATCCATTTTCCAGTCCATTCTGGAGGACACTATTGCCGACAGCTGGAAGCGTCTTATCCAGCCGTCACTGGAGCGGGAAATCCGCAACCAGCTCACTGAAACCGCTGAAAAGCAGGCCATTGATATTTTTGGCACAAATCTGCGCCAGCTCCTGCTGCAGGCCCCATTGGCAGGCTTTACTGTAATGGGCCTGGACCCGGGCTATCGCACCGGCTGCAAAATGGCCATTGTGGACCCTACAGGCAATGTACTGGATCACGGTGTACTCTACATTACCCACGGTGAAAAGGGTGCCGTCGAGTCTGCCAAAAAAGCATTGGCCCTTATCAAGAAATACAAGGTAAATCTTATTTCCATTGGTAACGGTACCGCCTCCTTTGAAACCGAGGAATTTGCCGCCAAGCTCATTAAGGACAATAATCTGGATACCCACTACATTGTCACCAGCGAGGCAGGAGCTTCCGTTTATTCTGCCTCCCCACTGGCCAAGGAGGAGCTGCCGGAGTACGATGTCACCATCCGTGGTGCCGTATCCATTGCCCGCCGGGTGCAGGACCCGTTGGCGGAGCTGGTAAAAATCGACCCGAAGGCCATTGGCGTGGGACAATATCAGCATGATGTAAACCAGAAGGAGCTGGCCAATACCCTGGACCAGACCATTGAATCCGCCGTAAACCATGTGGGCGTGGAGCTTAATACGGCCTCCCCGGCCCTCTTAAAGCATGTGGCCGGCATTAACGCCACCATTGCCAAGAATATCGTGACCTACCGAAATGAAAACGGACCATTCAAGTCCCGCAGGGAATTGCTGAAGGTGGCCCGTCTGGGCAATGCCGCCTACACCCAGTGCGCCGGTTTCCTCCGCATTGGCGGCGGCAAAATGCCGTTGGACAACACTCCGGTTCACCCTGAATCCTATGAGCTGGCAGAAAATATTCTGGCCAAGCTGGGTGCCGATATTGATATTTTAACTGACAAAAAGCAGCTGGAAATGCTCCAGGCCAAAATAAAGCTGGCGGACCCAAGCAAGCTGGCCAAGGATCTGGACGCAGGTGTACCGACAGTAAAGGATATTTTGGACGCCTTGGCCAAGCCTGGCCGTGATCCCCGTGAGGACCTGCCTGTACCATTGACCCGCAAGGCCATTGTGAAGCTGTCCGATATCAAGGTGGGCACCGTAATGCGGGGTACTGTCCGCAACATCACCGACTTTGGTGCCTTCGTGGATATTGGCATCAAGACCGCCGGCCTTATCCATATTTCCGAATTAAGCACCAAGCACGTAAAGCATCCACTGGATGTAGTTGCTGTAGGTGATATTGTCACTGTTCTTGTTATCAGCGTGGATGAAGCCCGTGGCCGCATAGGCCTCAGTCTGAAGCAGGTTCCCCAGGAGGCAGCTATATGACCAACTTACCCGGTATAACTGAAGAAGAGCTGCGGGACCTTATTGCCCAGATTCCACCACGGGATATGGACAGCGTTCAGCAGGTGGAACAGGTGCTGGCCAAATCCACCATCTCCAAGGAAGCTTTCGGTGCCATCAGATTTTTGCTGAAAAAATACGCAGGGGCAACAGGACAGGCTTCCTTTGAGGAAATGCCAATAAAGGCTGTAGCCCTTTGCTGTGCTGACCATGGTGTGGCAAAAGAAAGCGTCAGCGCCTATCCGCCGGAAACCACCCTGCACATGGTGGGAAACTATCTGATTTCCCACGGCTCCGCCGCCAATGTCTTTGCAGATTATACGGGAGCCCATCTTTGCGTAGCGGATTTAGGCATAAACAGTGACAAGGCCAAGGAGATTCCCGGCCTCATAGATTTTCACATTGCCTCCGGCACCAATAATTCTGCCCAGGGCCCGGCCATGACCAGAGAGCAGGCTGTTAAATCCCTGTACTATGGCTATTCCCTGGCCAGACAGCTGCATGAGCAGCAGGGCATTACCCTCTTTTTGCCGGGGGAAATGGGCATATCCAATACTACCGCCAGTGCCGCCATTACTGCAGCATTGCTTAAGGAATCCCCTGCCAATACCACAGGACGGGGAACCAATATTTCCGACCAGCGGTATAAACACAAGCTGGCCACTGTGGAAAAAATACTGGCCGTAAACCAGCCGGACCCGACCGACCCTATTGACGTGCTGGCCAAGGTTGGTGGCTTTGAGCTGGGAGCCATAGCCGGTCTGATGCTGGGTGCCGCCGCCTCCCGTTCCCTTACCATTTTGGACGGGTTCAACTCCAGTGCCGCCGCCCTTATTGCCCTTAGGCTGGCCCCCGGTGTAAAGGATTATCTTATCCCATCCCACAGGGCCGGTGAGCAGGGACAGCCTTTGATTCTTAAAGAGATGGATTTCACCCCATTGATGGATTTAAATATTAAGCTGGGAGAAGCCATTGGCTCATCCCTGGTGGCAGATATTTTGGATGCTTCCATAAGGGCATACAGAAATATTCAAAAGGATACAGCTGCCAGGGAGCTGATGGGGGATACCATTGAAAAGGATATCATTCCCGACGTTGCTGTAACCCTTACAGATAAAACCTTTGACTACTACACCCGCACCATGCCAAGCCTTGATAAGGAAGCCATGGAGCGGTGTCAGATGCGTCTTGATAACTTGTCCAAGCCTATATACAGTTTGGGAGTTATCGAGCAGATTGCCTCCCAGCTTAGCGGTATCACCTCCAACGAGCTGCCGGGGGATATATCCAAAACCCTTTTGCTGGTAGGCATGAAAAGGGAAGCCGCCCCGGACCTGGAGCAGGCTGCTTTCATTCACAGCTTTGCTTCCCAGACTGGAGCCGACTCAATTGCCGCTTATCTGACCAGCGAAAGAACCCAGATGGATGCCTTTGAATTCGGCCGACTTCAGGGGGAAAACATTTCCCTTGCCAGCCAGATAATGGGGCTTTCCCTTATCGATAATGATATTGCTATAATCGATGAAATGGCGGATATGCTCTGTGATGCCCAAGGAAACCTTAGGCTGCAGGCTTCCTCTTTTATGGCACAGCTGCCGGCAGAAATGCAGCTGATAGCCTCAGCAGTGCTGGGAGCAATAATTGCTGCCACCCACAACCGCACCATGATAATTCTCGGTGACCGGGCAGTAACCGCCCTTGCCAGCTATGCTGCCCAGCTGGTACCTGAAATAAGACCATTCCTGCTGCCGGTGGAGCCACCTCTTTATCACATGGGAGTAAATATCCCCGGCGTAACAGCCTGCATGGGAATGCGTCTCGTGGATGCCGCCATCCACACCGTAAATGATATGAAGACCTTCAGCGAAGCCCAGGTGGCCGTGGCCAATGACGGTCCCGGCGCCGGACGGCAGATATAATTCCTGCAAGAATCAAACAGGGTATGTGAAAGGCAAAAGCCTTTCCCATACCCTGTTTTTTAATCTCTTATGCTTCTTCCATCATGCTCTTGGCCATATCCGCCACCTTACGATACACGGTCATTATCTCCTCATGATGAGCTTTCAGATATTTCACAGCCTCATTACGCTGTTCATCAGGTGCATCATCTGCAAGGAAATCCTTGGCAGCCTGCTCCTGGGCCTTGGCCATTTCATTGAGCAATTTGCAGCCAATATTCAAGGCCCCTGATTTCAAGGCATGTACCTTAATCCTGTAGGAATGCCAGTCTTCCTCTCCAAAGGCGTCCTCCATTTCCTTTATGTTGGCCTCACACAGCTTGCTGAACATATCCAGAATGCGGTTATACAGCATATCGCTGTTATTGCAGTACTTTAAGCCAATTGATCTGTCAATCTCAGGAGCGTCCCCCGTCCCGGCCTTTTCCTCCACTTTGGCTGGTGCTACAGTTATCTCCTCCGCGGATAACTCACTCGCCTCCACCGGATGCAGCAGACTTTCCGGCAGATTGCGTTTTACCACGGTATCCAGCTGCTTGCCGGTCATAGGCTTGCTCAGATAATCATCAAAGCCTTCAGCAAGGAATTTCTCCCGCACACCGGCCAGGGCCGTTGCTGTGAGAATAATAAACTTGGTATTCTTTGTTCCCTCCAGCTTTTTGGCCTCATGCAGGGTGGCTATACCATCCATTCCCGGCATCATATAATCCATCATCACCACGTGGAAAAATTCCTGCTTAAGTAATTCCAAAGCCTCAGTACCGCTATGGGCCACCGTCAGCTTGGCCTTGGTATCCGAAAGCATACAGGTGGCCACAAAGCAGTTCATTTCATTGTCATCCACCACGAGAATAGATGCATCAGGAGCTGTAAAGCTGGTGGAATTTACCTCCAGCAATTCCTCCTCGATGTCCTGATCCGCATTGAAGTCGCCAACCAGCTCAGTGCCCATTATCTTCTGTGGCAGACCGATAATAAAGCTGCTGCCCTCTCCATAGGTGCTTTCTACCTGTACGGTGCCCCCCATCATGGTAAGGAGTCTGTGGGTTATGGCCAGACCAAGTCCTGTGCCCTCCACCTTGCAGTTTTTCTGCAAATCAAGACGCTCAAACACCTGGAACAGCTTGTCCATGTCCTCAGGCCGAATACCAATACCTGTATCGGTAACTGTTAGATTAAGCAACAGTGTATCATCATTGACGTCACCACTGACATCAAAGGTTACCGATCCCTCATCGGTATATTTTATGGCGTTGTTAATTACATTTATAAGTATCTGGCGTATGCGTCCCACATCACCATATAACTCATTAGGCAGTTTTTCATCCACATTGATGATAAATTCCAGATGCTTTGCCTTGGCCCTGAAGCCCACCAAAGTGGTGACATCCTTGAGAAGGGAACGGAGGCTGTAGTTATCTGTTACCAGCTCCATCCGTCCGGATTCAATTTTGGAGAAATCAAGAATTTCATTTATGATTCCCAGCAGTGCTGTGGAGGCCGAATGGATATTGCTGGCATAGCGCTGTATTTCCTTATCCCTGGTACGCCTGAGAATCATTTCATCCATACCATTTATGGCATTTATCGGCGTTCTTATTTCATGGCTCATGTTGGCCAGGAACTGGCTCTTGGCCTGGTTGGCCTCATCAGCTGCCTCCCGTGCCTTCTTAAGGGCAGCATTTTCCGCCACCTTGGTCTGTGCCATGAAAAGATAGATGCTGACACAGGCAAACAATAACAGCAGCAATGTAAATACCCACTGTATCATTTGATACACACTGCTGATCTTGCCTGCCACTGCCGACCACGGAATATAGCCCATAAGGGAGAATTCAGTCTGGGGAAGGTCAGCACCGAAAACAAAGAATTTCCCCTCAGCGCCCTCGGTATAAACGGCCGCTGCCTTGCTGGTTTTCAGCCGGCGATGTACCTCCGCCATACCATTTTGTATGTCCTTATTGCCCCAAAACTCATGGTCCCTGGTGGAAAAATTCTCGTAGGGAACGGCCATGCTCCCGTCCTTATACTGTATCATGATTTTCGTATGAGGATTATAATCGGCCATTCCAAAGACTGCGGTCACATTGCGTCGGGAAAAGATCTGGTAAATAACATATCGGACGTTGTCGCCATAACAAACGGGAACCGCCACAATTATTCCGCCATCAGCATGATAATCCACTACGCTGTTGCCCTGGAATGCCCGGGAAAGCTTGGGATATTCATGCTTGCTGACCACTGCCCCCTGGGTGTGTCCCTCATAATCCATAATACCAGCCCGGCCATAAATATTTTCACGGTTAAGGGCCACAATAATATTGTCCTTCTGGTCTTCATGCTCCTCCAGATAACGTGCCGTTGCCTCCAAGGTGCTTATATAACGCATAAACCGTTCATTGGCCAGCTGGGCCATATCCGCCGTCATGTTGGATACGGATTCCTCAGCTGCATCATTGAGCTTGCGGCTTATCTGGGTCTGAAGGATGTTGCCTGTAATAAACAGGATAATTATCAGCAGGGTTATTTCAATAATGGCCTTTTGGGACAGTCCCAATTTACTCATGCTCTTACTCAAGGACTTCCACTCCCTTCACCAGCCAATCCATGTGCTGTAACAGGCGGTCGTCCCGTATTACTTCGTCCGAACGACATCTTAGCTTGCCCTGATTATCATAAATTTCACCGGCGAACACGAAGTTACCGGCCATCATTTCCTTTTTAAGCTGGTCCAATATTCCCCGCTGCTCATAATCTACGGCATCAGAAAATGGGCTGAGCTCCACGAGACCAGCCTCCATACCAACCCAACGGTTATCTACAAAATTCATCTCGCCCTTGAGATAATACTTTACTATTTCCTCATAGTAACGGTCCCAATTGCAGACAACTGACGTTAAATCATGCTCCGAGCGATTTTGCAAATCCTCATAATAGCCGATGTAATCTATTCCCAGCTCCTCCGCCACATTGGCTGCCGCCGGTTCATCCTGATGGTAGGTTATTACATCCGCATGCTCCTTGGTTATTAGTCTGTTGGCATTTGCAGCCTCTATCTCCTCATCTTGCCAGCTTCCTGTGTACATTACTATAACCCTGGCCTGGGGATTGGTCCGCTTGACACCCAGGGTAAAGGCATTGATACCGCGATTAACCTCAGAATTTGGCATGGCGGCCACATAGCCGATAATATTGCTCTTGGTACGGAGTCCCGCCAGGGCCCCTGTCAGATATCTCCCCTGATACATGCGGATAAAATATGAAGTCATATTCCGGCCCCGGCACTCTGCCGAGTTGGTACCAAAAGCGATCTGGGGAAATTCCCTTATGAGGGTCTTGGCATCCGTTGTATAGGAATAACTGGTAAGGAATACCATGCCAGCTCCATTTTTGACCATTTCCCGCACGGCATCAGCACAGGCGCCGTCCAGACCACTGTTATGGTCGCTCACCAAAAGCTTCACACCCATGGAATCACAGGCTTTTTTCATGCCACGGTATTGAGGGGCATTCCAGCCCTCCTCATCCATTCCTCCCAACAAGACCATTCCCACCATAGGTGGCTCCTGATCCTTGTCATTGGAAAAATACCACAGTGAAGACACAAAAAGAACAATAACCGTAATTAAACCTAAAAGCAGCCCCCATTCATACTTGGAGCGTTGTTTTGCATTCACGGCACTACCTCCTGCTCTCGCATCCTATATTCCACATCCTCATCAATCATCTGGAGCATTATATCAGTAAAAACCGGGTCCAGCTGGGTCCCTTTGGCCTTTACCAATTCCTCCCTGACAACTGACTGGGGCAGAACATCACGATAGCTGCGCTTTGAGGTCATGGCATCATAAACATCTGCCACGGCAATTATTCTGGCCTTTTCCGGAATTGCCTTGCCCACAAGGCCGTCGGGATAGCCTGTACCGTCATAACGCTCATGGTGGCTCCGGGCCCCCTCCTGCAATTCCTCCATTTCGTGAACTGAGGACAATATGGCACTGCCTATTATCGGATGCACCTTAATGGAGCTATATTCGCTTGGTGTCAGCTTGTCGGGCTTATTCAGCACTTGCCCGGACACGCCGATTTTACCAATATCATGAAGAAGCGCCATATAAAAAATATTACGCTGATAATTCTTTGATTTGCCCGCCCGATAGGAAATTTCCCGGGAGTAATCCGCTACCCGCTGGGAATGTCCATTTGTATAAGGGTCCTTGGCATCGATGGTTTTCGCCAAAGCAAATACCATCTGCTTAAACAGCCTTTTGGTGGATGCCAACTGACTTATGGTGGCTTTAATCTGATTGTCAATCCGCTCCTGCATCCGTTTTTGCAGGGCCATTAATTCCAAGGTACGCTGAACATGGATAAGGATAAGGGTTGGTATAAAAGGCTTGTGAAGAAAATCAAAGGCTCCCAGCTGTATGCCCTTGACCTCCTTTTCCTGATCCACCTCTGCTGTCAGCATAATTACAGGAATATCCTTCCATTCCTTATCCTGCTTAATGTGCTCCAGCACCTGAAAACCGTTCATTACCGGCATATTTATATCCAGCAGCACCAGATCCGGCCTGCGTTCCTTTATTAATTCAATGGCTTTTTCGCCATTTACGGCAGAAATCACTTCATAATCATGTCCCAAAATGGCATCAAGTATCATATTGTTTATCGGGTCATCATCGACCGTCAGTATAAGACTTTTTTTGTCAGTAGATTTATCCATAGATTTATCCGTAGATTCACCCATAACATGGCACCCCCTGTTAAAGATAATTTTATATTTTATTAAAAATAAAATCAATGTTCTCACAATTCCATTAATCATTAAAATAATATAAATGCCCCTGCTATTACTCTAAATTGAATAATAACAGAGGCATTTTTGTTACTTATTTACGTATATTTCCCCGTGACACTCATAGTTACGGATTTCCTTTACCTTATTACCGTTGTCCAGCATTACCACTGTAGGTCTGTACTGAACTGCTTCCCTTTCCTCCATAAAGGCGTATGCCATTATAATGACCACATCCCCGGGCTGGGCCCAACGGGCTGCCGAGCCATTGAGGCAGATAACCCCGGAGCCGGGCTTTCCAGGTATCACGTAGGTTTCCAGGCGGGAGCCGTTATTGTTGTTTACCACCTGCACCCGCTCATTTTCATATATGCCGGCAGCCTTCATCAAATCGCTGTCGATTGTTATACTGCCCATATACTGCAGGTTGGCCTCCGTAACGGTGGCACAATGAAGTTTGGATTTTAACATGTGAAGCATCATGACTTAGCCCTCCAAAATTACATTATCAATCAGACGGGTCTTGCCTATCTTAACCGCAATGGCCATAATGGACTCCCCCTCTACCCTGTCTATTTCTTCCAGGGCCGGGAAGGAATATATCTCCACATAGTCAATTACAGCCAGTGGTTCCTTATTTATCTCATCCACAATAATTTTCTTCAACTCACTGACCTGTCTGCTGCCACCCTGGTAAGCAGCCCGGGCCATATTGAGGCTGCGGGACAGTACCAGGGCCGCCTTCTTTTCCTCCGCTGAGAGATAAACATTGCGGGAGCTTCTGGCCAAACCGCTGTCCTCTCTGACAATAGGCACCATATTTATCTCAACAGGAATAGCCAAATCCTCCACAAAACGCCTGATTACACATACCTGCTGGGCATCCTTCTGGCCAAAGAAGGCCTTGTCAGCCCTGGCCAGATTAATGAGCTTGGTCACTACAGTGGCAACTCCACGGAAATGGCCTGGACGCTGGCCACCACACAGCTTCTTTGTAAATTCGCCCTCCACATTTACATAAGTGCAAAATCCCTCAGGGTACATTTCAGCTGGCTCTGGATGAAACACAGCATCCACGCCAACCTCCTCCAGCTTGGCACAATCCTCATCAAACTGGCGGGGATAAGCATCAAAATCCTCGTTGGGGCCAAACTGCACCGGATTTACAAAAACCGAAGCAATTACCACATCCACCGCCTGGCGGGCAGTGCGCATAAGAGTCAGATGACCTTCATGCAACGCCCCCATGGTTGGCACCAGACCAATGGTCTTGCCGGCCTGCTTCATCTCACGGGAATACTGCTTAATCTCTTCCTGAGTTCTTAAAATCTTCATTCTTACTTACCTCTCCTTAAAACCTGCATAGCCTCTTAGGACAGCTTTATACTGGGTCCTATAATGTCACTGTCGCATTCCTCACTGTGCTTGGC
This sequence comes from Anaerovibrio sp. JC8, assembly GCF_002100115.1. GTDB lineage: Bacteria > Bacillota > Negativicutes > Selenomonadales > Selenomonadaceae > Anaerovibrio. The sequence continues at coordinate 64,339 of NZ_ANBM01000012.1, forward strand.
AAAGTAGTTGGCCAGCACTGCCCCGGACACATTGTGCCATACGCTGAAAATAGCCCCCGGAATGGCAGCAATAGGATCAAAATACATAACAGCCAAGGAAGCGGCCATGCCGGAATTCTGCATGCCCACCTCTATGGACACAGTACGACTGCGCTTTTCATCCAATCTGAAGAGCTTGGCCAGAATGTAGCCCAGGAAAAGGCCAAAGGTGTTATGGCAGATAACCACCGCAAACATCATAAGGCCCACATCCAGCAGCTTTGCAGCACTGAGAGCCACTACACCGCCTACAGTAAGAACTACAGTTACAGCGGAAAGCACCGGCATGAACGGATTGATTCTGCGGGAGAAGCTTTCAAAGAAATGATGCACTCCCAAGCCCAACAGCACCGGCAGCAATACCATTTTTACAATGGACATCATCATGGAGGACACAGAAACATCAATAACCGCATCCGCCAATAAATAGGTTAAAATCGGTGTCATCAATGGCGCCATCAGGGTTGAGGTGGCGGACATGGAAACGGACAAAGCCACATCACCCTTGGCCAGATAGGCAATTACATTGGAAGCTGTACCACCAGGGCAGGTACCCACAAGGATTACACCAATGGCAATTTCCGGTGGCAAAGCAAAGGCCTTTACCAAACCGAAGGCCACTGCCGGCATAATAAGGAACTGGGCACAGACACCAATAAAAATTCCCTTTGGATTTCTGAGGATATTCTTAAAGTCATCCACTGTAAGGGTCATGCCCATGCCGAACATGATTATTCCCAGAAACAAAGGAATATGTGGCCCCACCCACGTCAAGGCCTCAGGCCGCCATACGGCAAATACACCGATAAGAAATACCAATAAACTCATGTTGCTTACAAGCAGGTTGCAAGCGCTTTTTAATGCTGCTTTCAAAAAAGCACCTCCCTAAAAATATAAAATACTTCTGACAAGGGAGTCCAAAATGCCATCAAAAAAGCCTCTCTATCCCTGAAGATAAAGAGGCATATAAACACAAATAACAGCAAGCCAAACGAGCCGCTGGTGCCATCCGTCTCAGTCACAAGGATCTAAGCGAAAAAGAGTATTTAAAAATTGAAGCAAATAAAAGAGTATGACTCCATAGGATGTCATCCCTTGTCCAAAGAGATAATAGCACAAAAGAAAAAGTAATGCAACAGAAGTACTTAGTTAAAAATTTAAATAACAACAGTAATGTTTATGGCAAAAGAAAAAGCACTGCATTGTGCAGTGCTTTTTCTAACTGGCAACTTCCTATCCTCCCAGGCCGTCTCCAGCCAAGTACTTTCGGCGTTTATGTGCTTAACTACTGTGTTCGGAATGGGAACAGGTGGGACCACATAGCCAACGTCACCAGATATTCAATTTTTAGGAAGGCAAATGCCTCTCAGTCGTCAACTTCAACCAATCATATTCGCTTCGCTCATATTCTTGGGAAGTTTTGACATGGGGCACATTACCGCTTCAATATCGCCTTTCGGCTCATTTCATCGATGTGCCTCCAAAACTATACAGAAACAAGTTCATCTTAGTAATTAGC
>NZ_ANBM01000013.1 GCF_002100115.1 Anaerovibrio sp. JC8
TTGGCAAATAAGGTCTTTTTTTTTTATATCATTTTTGGTTGTCGACGGCATTTTCCAGCAGGGCCTTTTGGGCGGTAATATGTTTTTTTATGCTTTCGTAGTCACCCTTTTCCAACAGGGCGTATATCAGGCGGTAGCTGTGCCGCATATCGTGGCGCAGTACGGAAAGTGCCTTTTCGTTCTCCTGCATTATCTGTGTATGCTCCTTCAGGTTTTGACGCTGCCTTGTAAGTCGTTCCCTGTTTTCCATCAGCTTTTTATGCTGCTGTTCTTCATTGGAGTTGTAATGAACGATGGAGTATATAACGAAGAAGAACAGAGGAATGGCCAGCCGGCTTAATCGGTCGCTTAATTCCGGCAGGAAGGTAACATTGGAGATGGAAATGATACAGCCCACATAGACGGAAAGAGGCAAAACGGCTATATACCAGCGGAGCTTGGTGTCGGAAACCAGCTGGTCGTCAGGCAAGAGGCTGGTGAAGAGCCGGTTTCCCCAAGGATATATCAGCAAAAAGAGGAATATCCATATAACAAGCTCCTGGGGCAGCAATATGGCTGTCATGGTAGAATGCATCACAGTAAGGATAATTCCGGAGGTGGAATGGAGCATAAAGGCGTAGAGAGCCTGAATACCCAATACAAAGAGGTGCTGCGGCAAGCGATGGGGTATATGAATTATGGAAATAATCAGATATGGTGTCATGCCAAAGAAAAAGAGAAGCTTGTATGTAACCATGGTTATTCCCAATGAATACGTGACAGCAAAATTAATCGACAGGCCGAAAATACTCCATATAAGTAAATTACGCCACATGGCAACAGAATCTTTTGGGTCAATAACCTGGCTGAAGGGCAAATACCGCAGGTAGGCTCCAGCCAGCTGTATTATGGTGACTAAAAGGGCGTAGGAGAAAGCTAGCATGACTTATTATCCCTCCAGTACAAGAATAGATTAACCTGATTATTTTTCTGGGTAAAGGTGGCATAGCCATGGTATTTTTCCAAAAACAATTTCAGCGAAACCATGCCAATGCCGTGGCCCTGTCTGGTGGCACGGGGCAGTCCTTCCTCATCCAGATCAATAGGCGTGGAGCAAGGATTGGTTATGGATATTACACATTGCTGGCCATTATGCTGTATTTTCAAAGTTATTTCCAAATCCTCATGGCCTTTATCCTGCTCCTTAATGCAGGCCTGAAGGGCATTTTCCAGCAGATTTGACAGCAATATGCTCAAGTCATTTTCATCAGTAGTGAAATTGGATGGCAGATTTACCTTGGGAGAAAAATTTATTCCCAGCTTTTGGGTACGGGAATTATAAATGGAAATAGCCGTGTTGATAATCGGTGAGTCGGAATAGGAAAGAATGGCGGCAGAGGGCAACTTTTGCTCCTGCTTTTGAAGAAATGCCTTTATCTCGTCACCCTTTTGGGCCTCAATCAGGTCCAGCAGACGGTCATAGCTGGCAAGGAAAGTTTGGCGGAACTTCTTGATCATGGTCCTGTTTTTTTGCAGCATAAGGCGGTGCTCCACCAAGGAAACCATCTCGTTGGACAGCTGCTGATTATCCATAAGAAGCAGCTTTTTGTCCTTGTACTGCCTTGCTGCAATTTGTACATAGTGATAGCAGCACAGGAAAACCAGAGGAAGATAAAAGCGGGACAGCCTTTGCTCCCACGAGGATAACAGGGTATTGTCAATGGTCAAGACTATGTGAGCAATAAAAATGGACAGGGGCAGGCTGGCAATATAGAGGCCAATGTTTTTATCCCGAAAGAACTCATCAAGAGGCAGCAGACGGGAGAAAAAGTGCCGTTCTATTGGAAGCAGCAGAATAAACAGCAGTATATTCATCAAGGTAAAAATAAGTGTGGTCAGTATATAATGCATTTCATTGAAAAAAGTAACCAGAATAAAGCTGCTGAGAGTATACAGGAAAAAGCTCCAGATGCCCGACATTCCCAGTACAAAGACATGAAGGGAAATATGGCGGGGGATGGCCAGCAGAAATATGAGGAAGTAGGGAATCCACCCTAGAATAAGCAGGGTTTTATAGGTAATGGTGCTAAGGACCAAATCGTTTAAAATATCATAATATATAAAGCAGCTGAGGGCTGCAAAGCCTGCTACGGAGCACCATAGACGCTGAATATCCTCGCTGTTCATTTCCTTTTTGAAGGCCAAAAAACGGAGATATGCATGGGCACTCTGGAGCACTGCGATGGAAATACATATTGGAATAATAAGGTTATTCATCGGGAACCTCGTTTAAAAATAATTAGCCGAAATATACGGATACTATAACAAAAAAGTTATATTAGAAAAGTCAAAAGGTCTAAAAATCGACCACTTTTTGCAAAAATCGACCACTTTTTGCAAAGTCGTTGAAATTGACTGAATTTTTTTATAGAATGGAGTTGTCCAATGAGGGGGAAAATATTCTTCCCCTTAGTAGACAATACCATGATGGCAGATAATATTCAAGTTCAGGGAGGAAAAACAAAATGATGAAAAAATTGCTGTTAGGGTTGGTGGCCTTGATTGCCATTTTCGCTATCGCAGGATGTGGCACCGAGAAACCAAAAGACAGCGCAGACAAGGCTGTTTTAGGTTATTCCGAGATAATGGCCTACGGTGTATCAGATAGCATGGCAGCTACTGGTATGACCAAGAAGCAGGAGGAAGAAATTCAGGAGGCGGTAATTGGCGATTTGTTGAAGTCCTTTGCCCAGTTCCCACTGAATGATGCAAATGTTGAAAATGTAACTGCTTCATATATCACCAAGATGAAGGCAGCTATGCAGATCCAGACCAAGGTTAAGAAGGATGATGCTGAGCATCCTGTAGTTGAGGTCACTGCCAATGTTATTGATCAGGCAGGTGCTGATAAGCTGGCTAGCACTAGTGAGGATATTATTGCTCTTGGTGTTGTATTGGGTGCCCTGCAGGCTAATGGCTATACTGTAGAGCAGTTCAAGCAGGATCCTGATTTCCAGAAGGCTACTATTGAGTGCATTGATAACTACATCAACGCTATTCCACTTAAGATGGGCCAGACCTATGAGTGCAAGTGTGAAATCGTTAAGGGTGACGATGGAAAGACTTATTGGGCACCAGTTGATGTTGATGGCCTGAAGAAGTTTGTAAACGGTTTGTAATTCTGTGAGACACTATCATGGTATGTAAGTGAGGAAAATTTTTTGATAATTGAGAGGAGATAATGATATGAAAAAGTTTGGTATGATTTTGGCAGCTATGGTTTTTGCTTTGGGAACTCAGATGGTAAGTGCAGCTTCCTTGGACTGCAGTGCAACTACTTCCAATTACACTTTGATGGATGAAGAGGTTACCCTTATTGTTGATGAGCCTGTAGAGTCCGGCGATATTCTCGTTGATGAGGATGGCGGCGTTTGGGAAGTACAGTAAAAATTTACCCTTCTTGTTGAGTTGAATGGTCCATCAGGAATGGTGAGTCATACAGCTCGGAGGTTATAAAATAAAGGCGCGAATTTTTGTCGCGCCTTTTGTCTTGAGGAGTATACCAGAATGGAAATGCTACAGAAAGCACTTGATTGGAAGCATACCCAGAAAATCATTACCTTTGTTATTATTTTAAATGCAGTTGTATTGGGTATATTGACAGACAGGTCATTGACAGCGGAACAGGTTTATCTTCTGGAGGCCGTGGATAAGGCTTGTTTGGTAATATTTGTAATAGAGCTGGTGGCCAAGCTGTTGGTCTATCGGCGGAATTTCTGGTCAGATGCCTGGAATATTTTTGATTTTGTTGTTGTGGCCAGCTCCATAATCTTTATTTCTTCCAATGTATCTATTATACGAGCATTTCGTATTTTTAGATTGTTGAAGGCCTTGGCAGAATTTCCAGAGCTTCAGATATTGGTTTCCGCCATGTTAAAGGCCATACCTAGTATGTCCTGGGCATTGGTACTTTTGTTTATTATATTTTATATTTTTGCAGTTTTCGGCAGCGCACTGTATGGTGACACCTTCCCTGAGTTGTTTGGTGGTGTTGGCGGATCCATGTTCACCTTGTTCCAGGTCATGACCTTTGAATCCTGGGCAACCGCAGTGGCCAGACCGATAATGGAAATACATCCTTTTGCATGGGTTTACTTCCTGATATTCATTCTCCTTACTTCCATTACTTTGCTGAATGTAATGGTAGGTATCGTGGTAGAGGCTGTGGGTACTATTTCTGAGGCCGCCAAGAAAAAGCAGGCTGCCAAGGAGGCTGAAGAGGCAAAGGCCGCAGGATATGAAGCCGATGAGGTGGAAGAAGAAATTCGTAAGCATTTTGAACAAATTGAAGAATTGCTGAGGGAAAGACGTTCATCGTAATGAAATTAAAGCACCTGCCAGTATTTTCTGGCGGGTGTTTTTCGGCTATAACGAGCTTTAAGATGTCCCCCACCTCTTTAGGTGGGGGAAACAAACTACAACAGCTGGCGAGCATATCTCCCAGCTCGTTGCGACACGAACGAAGTGAGTTAGTCCTTTAGGGAAACGCTAATTGGAAGATTTTTCTTCTAAAGAAGAAAAATTTGAACAATGGCGTTATAATATTATCTGAATAATTTTTCATTTTATGGGGGGATATTATGCTACGGGTAAGTGGAATTCTTTCAGTGATTATATTGGCAGTTATAATTTTTGCCGGTGTGGGCACGTACAACAAAATTCAGCAGGCAAGAATCAATGTGGATGCCCAGTATGGGCAGGTGGAAAATCAAATACAGCGACGGGCTGATTTGATACCGAATCTGGTAGCTACGGTAAAGGGCTATATGAAGTATGAGGAAAAGGTTCTGACTGAGGTTACGGCAGCCAGGGCCCAGGTAATGGAAGCAAAGTCCGCAGAGGAAATGGCAACGGCGGATACTGCTCTTACAGGTGCATTGGGACGCCTGATTGCCGTGGCAGAAAATTATCCAGAGCTGAAGGCTGATGCCCATTTTACTGAGCTGATGCGTGAAATTTCCGGCTCTGAAAATCGCATTGCCGTGGCACGGAAGGACTACAATGAGGCCATAAGGGAATATAACGTCATTATCAGCACATTCCCGGGAAATATGTTTGCGGGTATGATGGGATATGGCAAAATTAATCAGTTTGCGGCTGATGAATCGGCCCACAGCGTTCCGCAGGTGGCCTTCTGATGTGGGGGAAACGGGTACTCTGGCCCTTGGTGCTGGCTTTGATTTTACTGGTGACTCAGGGAATCACCTTCGCAGCCAACATTCCTGCACCGCCAAAGCAGGAAATATATGTGGCTGATTTTGCCGGCATGATAATGTCAGAGGAAAAGAAGCAAATATTAACACTGGGTCAGGATTTGGACAAGCGCTTTGGAGCCCAGCTGGTGGTGGTAACCGTTGTTTCCCTTGATGGTGCCTCCATTGAGGAATATGCCAATGAGCTCTTTCGCAAGTGGGGAATCGGTGACAGGAAAAAGAGTAACGGTGTGCTGCTGCTGGTTTCCAAGTCTGACAGAAAATTCCGCATAGAGGTGGGCTACGGCCTGGAAGGGGCCCTGACTGACGGCTATACCGGGGAGGTACTGGATAATATGGTACCTTATTTCAAAAAGGGCGATTATTCCGAAGGCATAGCTGAAGGTTATTATATGCTGGCGGGAAAAACCTATGAGGAATATGGGGCAGCTCCACCGGAGGGCTTTGTTTTTGAGGGGGCGGATAACGCCGGTGGCAGCCAGGCAGATGGAACTCCAGCCAGTGCAGAAAAAGCCGGCACAGAAGCTGCCGCAGAGGCAGAGGACGACTTTGAATGGTGGGAGGATATTCTCTATGGGGGCATTTTCCTCATTATTATATTGGTCATTGTCTTTGTTGGTTACCCGTTGTTGGACATTACCGTTACTTTACTGTTGAATCTGGTATTTTCACTGCTGTTGACAGTGTTATACCTTATAACTCTTGGCCATTTTGGCAGCTTTGGCTTTTCCAGCATATTCGGCCGTGGAGGCGGAGGCTTCTTCGGCGGTGGCGGTTCCGGAGGTGGCGGAGGCGGTGGCTACGGTGGCGGCTCCTCCGGTGGCGGTGGCTCCTCCGGCGGATGGTAATGTAATAATTTCCTCTAAACCTGTCTAAGCAATATTGCTTAAGCAGGTTTAGGGGATTTTTAAGTTAATATATGTTATTATGTTTGACTTTATTTGACAACTATAACTAAGATGCTATACTTGTAATGGTTAGATGTAAATTACATAGGAATTTTTAAAGTTTAATATAGAGCATTATTATCAATGGCGGAGTAATTTATGGAAAAAATATTAAGTGCAAGCAACATAACAACTGGTTATGACAAAAATATTGTAATAACTGATGCTTCATTTGATGTTGGTAGTGGTGAGTTTGTTGGTATTATTGGCAAAAATGGGGCCGGTAAGAGTACCCTGCTGAAGTCCCTGCGGGGCTTTTTGCCGTTGGAAAAGGGCAGTATCAGCCTGTTTGATAAGGATATAAGGAGCTATTCACAACGGGAGCTGGCAGTGCAGATTGCCTATCTTCAGCAGCAGGTGGAAATGACCTTTGACTACACCGCCCGGGATATGGTTATGGCAGGGCGTTATCCTTATATGAAGTGGTGGGAGCAGAGCAGTGACCGTGACCAGGAAATAATTGATGCCTGCATGAAATATACGGGGGTTATGGAGCTGGCAGATACGCCAATCAAGGCTATGTCCGGTGGTCAGCGGCAGAGGGTATATCTGGCCAAGGTGTTGGCCCAGCAGACCCATGTGCTGTTCCTGGATGAGCCGGCCTCCGGTTTGGATTTGTTTTATCAGGAGGAAATATTCCGCTTTTGTCAGGAAATGTGCAGATATGGCAAGACTGTAATTATGGTGGTTCATGAACTTAATCTGGCGGCCAGATACTGTTCACGCCTTATGCTGTTAAAAGAGGGAACCATAATTGCTGACGGCAAGCCTGCTGAGGTATTGACCGACAGCCTGCTTACCCAGGCCTACGGTGTCGATATTCGTTCCCTGGTAAATAAGGAAACCGGCCATGTGGATATATTTACGGTTCCTGCTCCGGATGATGGGCATAAAAAGGAGCTGATTGAGACCATAATTGGTGACATTCATCATGGAAAGGACGGTAAAAATTGAGGAAATATCATTATAGACTGCTTTCCATAGTTTTGTTTGTAGCTTTGTTTTTGGTTATCTGTATGTCCTTATCAGCGGGGCAGTACAACTTGGATTTTATACAGGTGGTGGCCTGGTGCCTGCATAAGGTGGGCATACCTTTTTTGACGGATATTAATGTAACTGAGCAGCAGGAAGCTGTTCTGATGTTCATACGCTCCCCCCGTACCGCTGTGGGGTTGATGGTGGGGGCAGGGCTGGCTGCCTCAGGAGCTGTTTTACAGGGCTTATTCAGCAATCCTCTTGCAGATCCCGGTATTATCGGTGTATCCAGCGGTGCTACCTTTGGCGCAGTTGTGGCTATAATTATCGGTATCAACAGTACCAGCCTGATTGGTCTGCCAATATCTGCCTTTATTGGTGCCGTGGTTGCAGTGTCCCTTACTATCGGTTTGGCTACCAGACATGGAAGAATTCCGGTTCTTACCTTGCTGCTGGCAGGTGTGGTGGTAGGCATGCTTTTCAGTGCTTTGACCGCCGCTATGCTTACTATAATGGATGACCACAAGGTGCAGCAGTATCTTTTTTGGACCATCGGCAGCCTGGATTATCGCCGTTGGGAGCATGTTCTGATGGGTGTGGTACCTATAAGCCTGGGCATCATAATTATGCTTATGATGGCACGACATCTTAACATATTGGCTTTGGGTGAGGCAGAGGCCAAGGCCGTGGGCATGAATGTAACCAGATATCGGCTTCTGCTACTGGCAGTAGCCACCATGACCACCGCCAGCGGGGTATGCATTACTGGCAGCATTGGCTTTGTGGGACTGATTATTCCTCATATGATGCGGATGCTGGTGGGGCCTAACCACCGTCATCTGTTGCCGGCCAGTATGGTTGGCGGTGCAGTATTCCTGGTTTTCTGTGACTCAGTAGGCCGAATGCTGCTGACCAACAGTGAGATCAATGTGGGCATTATGACAGCTATATTGGGCACACCTTATTTTCTCTATTTGTTGAGGAAGAATATGGATATAAGATAATTTAATATTATCTACAGTTATAATAGCTAATTATTATTATAATTAGCTATTATTGTTAATATATATTATTTTTAGTAATTTTATTTGACTTATATAACGATAATGTATAGTATATAGATGTTGGTTTAATTTTGTGAAAATTTAATAATTTAAGAACAGGTGTCGCAAGACTTAATAGAGAAGCTGGTAGAGTCCAGCACGGTCCCGCCACTGTAAGAGGAGCGAAGCTATAGCAAGTGCCACTGGGTTACGATTAATGTGATCTGGGAAGGTGTAGCCTAGCGATGAATCGAGTCAGGAGAACTGCCTGTTTATAAATCACCGTTTTGACCTGCGAGCGACAGGAAGGGGATTTTAAGGTCAGCTTCTGCCTTAGTCTTGCTTTTCTGCCATTATGGTATGAAAAGCTTTTTTGTTTTTGTGTGCATTTTTAAAGCGGTTTAGAATTTGTTTCTGACCGTTTTTTTATTGCTATTTTTGTCGTGCAGTGCAGATAAACAGGAGAGATATTAGATGAAAGTACTGTTTAACTTTAAATTTAAGATTATATTGCTGATTGTATTGTTGGCAATGGTTATGTTTGGTTGCGGCAGGGATAATACTTCTGGTAGCGGAGAATATGAGGTTACTGACTGTCATGGAACTGTGGTTCACTTTAATGAAAAGCCGTCCCGCATTGTTACCATGACCATTGGAACAGACAATATTGTTCTGGGGCTTGTGAAGCCGGACCGCATGATTGCCTGTAATACCAACCTTGATGATCCCAACAGCTCCAACGTGGTGGAGCTAGCCAAGCAGATTCCCAATAAAGTGAGACACCCTAAGCTGGAGGAAATAGTAGCCCTTCAGCCAGATTTGGTAATAGCTGCGGACTGGGGCAACTTGGATTATGTCCAGTCCCTGCGGGATATGGGAATAAATGTGGTGGTAGTCAAAGGGGCCAAGAATTTAGATGAAGTAAAGGAAAATATCCGTCTTATAGCGGCCGCTTTAGGTGAAGCTGAAAAAGGTGATAAGCTGATTGCCATGATGGAAGACCGCCTTAATGCCCTTAAAGCCAGGATAGACCAGCTGGTGCCGGCTGACCAGAGAAAAAGAGTGGCCTTAATTTCAGTGGTGCAGAATTATGGTGGCAAGGACTGCATTTATGATGATGAATGTAAGTGGGCCGGTGTAATTAATGGTCTATCAGAAGCTGGTCTTAATCGGGGAATAAAGCTCACCAAGGAAATGCTGTTAAAAATAGACCCGGATATTATTTTGCTTCCGAGCTATTCCGCCCACGGCTCCTTTGATATTCAGGCCTATAAGGACCAGTACATCAAGGACCCGTCTTTGCAGCAGATGAAGGCCATAAAGGAAGGCGGTATCCGGGAGCCACGGGATGCCTATATTTATTCATCTTCACAGGATTTTTGCTTCGGGGCTCAGGAAATAGCCTATGCCGCCTATGGGGATGCCTTTAAATTGGATGATCAGCAGCATTTGTCTGTTGCAGAATAGATATTGAATTATTTTATAGGGAAAAGATAATGGGCATATTTTCAAAGTAAATGCTTTGTTAATATAAAAAACTTTTTGGAGGAGATAGGAAAAATGAAAAAAAGTAAGTATTTGAGCATGGCCATTGCCTTGGCAGTAATGACCGCCAGCTCAAGCGTATTTGCAGCCGAGGTTGCAGACTTTGGCGATGAGGATGTTGTGGTAACTGCAACCCGTACTGAGAAAAAGGACGTGGATGTTCCTGCTTCTACTGAGGTAATTACTGCTCAGCAAATTGAAGAAATGGGCGCTAAAAGTGCCGCGGATGCACTTTCTAAGGTAAATGGTTTAACTTTCAAATCCTTTGGTCAGCTAAATGCTGCTATGGGTACTATGATTAATGAGATTACTATTCGTGGAATTGACAATGGTACTATGATCATGATGAATGGTGTGCCAATTTCCATGCGTACCAAGTATGATATTTCTGCAATTCCAGCAAGTATAATTGAGAGAATTGAAATAATTAAGGGTGCAGGAACTACTTTGTATGGTTCTCAGGCTATGGCCGGTGTTGTTAATATTATTACCAAAAATCCTGAAGGTCCGTTTGGTGGGGATGCAACAATTGGTTTTGGCAGCCAGGGACAGCAGTTATACTATGTTAATGCTACTGCCGATAATTTTTCAGTATTTTTTAATAAGCAAAAATGGAACGGTAGCCATGATGCAACAGTTTCTGACTTTGATTACAATGGACCAGCAAAAACTGATAAGAACAAATTCAAAGGTGAAACCCATACTTGGGTGCGCGATATTGAAAAAACCAGCGCAGGATTTAATTTTAAGTTTAATGACAGATTTAACGTGATGTACGATTATAACCAGTCTGTAGGAACTTATGACAGATACATTACCTCTTTGGCTGCAACCAATAAGTATAGTGCAACCTTACATGCTGATGTTGGAGATTTCTTTAATTCAAGAAAGTATACTGTTACTCAGCATAATGCACAAGCACTCTATTCCGATAATCTCTGGAAACTGAAATTCTTCTATAATACGGGTACATTTGAATCTATTGGACCTAGTGCATTCTTCCTTGGTACTTCTTCCAATGGATCTGGTAGTTACAATACTAAAAACGGTTGGTATAGTAATGATAATCAGAATTGGTACAATACCAAAGAGAGAAACACAACCATAGGTACAGATATTCAGAGAACATGGCAGCTTGAAAAGGGTTCAAATGTAATTGTAGGTGCTAATGCACAGCGTGAAAGTTATGAATCTTGTGTTACGGCCTATGATCCATCTAATGAACGTTATGCCAGAAATGTTTGGGCTGCATTTGCTCAGTTGGATTACAATTTTGATGATAAGAATAATATTATTATTGGTGCCCGTGAAACATGGACTAGTGGTACAGCGCTGAATTATAGTAATTTCTCCGGTTCTGTGGCATATACTTATAAGTTAGGCAATGAAAATAATATTTATGCAGCCGTTAACCAGTCCTTTATTTTACCGACCTTTGCCCAGATGTACGGTGCAAGTGACATGGCCGTGCCTAATCCTGGATTAAAGCCTCAGAAAGGGGTAAATTATGAAATAGGGTGGAAGCAAAAGCATGGTGCCCATACTTGGAAGGCGGCATTATTTAAAACTGATATTGAGGATAACATTTCTGCAACCTGGTCTGATAAAAAGAGATCTTACTCATATAAAAATGAAGATTTCAGAAATGAGGGGCTTGAACTTTCTTGTTCCATAGAGCCAGAAAACAGTAAGTTCTCTTTTGATTATGGTTTAACTTGGCAGAACCCAGTTGTAAAATCTACTAAAAAGGATTATTGGGACAGAAAATATGGTAAAATCCAGCTTACTGGTGCCATTAGGTATAAGGTAGGCAAATTTACTGGTGTGCTGGATGCTTCCTTCTTAGGTAATAGAGTTAATACTCCATCTTCTGAGCACTCCTTTGAAACTAAGCCATATCTTTTGACTGGCTTAAATCTCATGTATAGTCCTACAGATAAGTGTGATGTCAGCCTGAAAATTGACAATCTTCTTAACCGCAAGGATATTCTTTCACACTCATCTTCTATTTACTACAGCGCACCAATCAGCTTCCTGCTTTCCGTCACTCAGAAGTTTTAATTGAATAATTAAAACATACGGGAACCTTTGACATTAAATGTCAGAGGTTCCTTTTTATATATAAACCACCCCAAAAAACGGGATTGCTTTCTGCGAAAAGGGCAGAAAACAATCCCGTCGTTTTTAGAACACTATTTATATGTGGGGGGTAGAATTATATGTATGCTTGGCGTATAATTTGCTTATATATCAGAGACAAATAGCCAGAGCAGTTGCTACTACCAATGCAGCAAAGGTGCCAATGCGAAGCTCATGAATCTTCAGACGATAGCTTACTTCATCTTCCTTTGCAGAATGGAGATTCTCACCTTCCAGGAAACTGTAATGATGGGTGTTCACGTTCATCAATAAGCGCTCTATAGCGGAAAGTCTAACTGCTGCCTTCATAGCCGGTTCCTCCTTTTGGACATTTTGAATATATCTTTATTGTGAGTATAGTATATATTGCAGCTAGTGGGTTTTCTGCCCCATATCCGACTAAAAATGTTCTATATCCGACAGAAATGAGCTGTTTTTATGATTAAAAAGATGACAACAATCCGCCTGGCGGCTGACAAGGAAAAAGAGCAGATGCATGATAATCCCTTATTTCCCTGCAGTATTTACTGTATTGAATGGAAAAAGGGTGCTATTCAGTCCCTGCCATGGCATTGGCATAGGGAATTGGAGTTTATGTTTGTGGCTTCCGGCCGTGCTGTGGTAGAATATGCAGGAAAGAGGGCCGTTGTGCCTGAGGGTGAGGGCTTTTTCTGTAATTCACGGGTTCTTCACCGTTATAGGCTGGAGGGAGAAAGCTGCCAGCTGTATTGCATAGTTTTCGATGATAAGCTCATCAGCGGCGGTGTGGCGAATGTATTTTACAAGAAATATGTACAGCCCATTATTTCCGATGAGCTGTTTTCCGGAAAGTATCTGCACATGGACATAAAACGTGAGCGGGATGTTATTTCCAGGATTAAAAAAGCCTGTCTGGCAGTTCAAAGGGAGCAGTTTGGCTATGAGCTGGACCTGCGGTATCATGTGGGCAAGGCACTGGCCATATTGAGTGACCATCCAACAGCTTCCATGATCCGTTATACTACGCCCCAAATGGAGCGTACAAAGATAATGGTGGACTATATTCACGGTCATTATGGGGAGCCAATTACTGTTGAGGAGCTGGCCCTGCAGGCAGGAATAAGCGAACGGGAGGCCCAGCGCTGTTTCCAGTCCATTTTTAATATGTCACCCAGCCAGTATGTTCAGAACTATCGTCTGCAGGTGGCAGAGGAAATGCTGCTGGAATCCAATGAGTCAATTCTTTCCATCGGTATGGCCTGCGGGTATTATAATCCTAGTCATTTCAGTAAGGCCTTTCGCATGTACAAGGGGTGCAGCCCCCATAAATTTAGACAGCAAAACAATTAAAGGGAGATGTTAGTGTGGTTGTTGAGATCATCAGTGTAGGCACTGAGCTTCTTTTGGGAAATATAGTAAATACAAATGCCCAGTTTATATCCAAGGAGCTGGCAAAGCTGGGAATGGAGTGTTACTACCAGACGGTGGTGGGTGACAATCCTGACCGTATAAAAGGTGCCCTTGATGTTGCCTTTTCCCGTGGTGATATGGTTATTCTCACCGGTGGCCTGGGACCAACCAAGGATGATCTGACCAAGGAAATGCTTATGGATTATTTCCATAAGGAAGTGGTGCTGGACGAAAAAGCCTGGGAAATGATGAAGGAACGCATGACCCGCAGCGGCTTTACTGAATTCAGTGACAGCCAGAAGAAGCAGGCTTATGTTCCCAAGGATTCCATTATAATGTACAACCACAATGGTACTGCTCCCGGCTGTATCATGGAGAATAATGGCAAATATTGTATGCTGTTTCCGGGCCCTCCAAAGGAAATGCAGCCGATGTTTAAGGCGTATGGTGTACCATATCTGCAGAAATTCAGCGACAGGGTCTTTGTGTCCATGAATATTAAAATGATGAGCCGGCAGGAGGTTTCTGTTACCATCGTAGGTGAGGGCCCGTGTGCGGAGCGTCTGGGGGACCTTTGTGACAATGAAAATCCTACAGTGGCAACCTATGCCAAGGAGGATGGCTGTCTAATTAGAATTACTGCAGCGGCCCACAACAGAGAAGAGGGCCTTAAGTTAATTGCTCCTATGGTGGAGAAGTGCAAGGCTGCTCTGGGTGAAGAATATATTAAGGATATTTCCGAGGACAAGTAGCAATAGTTTTGGAAAACTTTCCTTTTTTTCATATTTTTTGTTGACATGAATATATGAAATGACTATAATATCAATTGTTGCGTAAAGCAAATGACTCACTAGCTCAACTGGTAGAGCATCTGACTCTTAATCAGCAGGTTCGGGGTTCGAGTCCCCGGTGGGTCACCATTGATAACTATACAGGTTGTTTTCAGCCTGTTTTTATGACTCACTAGCTCAACTGGTAGAGCATCTGACTCTTAATCAGCAGGTTCGGGGTTCGAGTCCCCGGTGGGTCACCATTGTGAACTATACAGGTTGGAATATTTCCAACCTGTTTTTTGTATATTGAGAAAGGTGTTTATTATGAAGATTTTGATTACCAATGATGATGGTGTTCAGTCCAAGGGCATTGAGGCTCTGGTGAAGCATTTATATAAGGAGCATGATGTGGTGGTTGCGGCTCCGGCCAGCCAGCAAAGTGCCAAGGCCCATGCCATTACTGTGGGACAGCGTATTTATATTGATGAATATGAGACCCTGAAGGAGGCCTATGGCATTGAGGCCTATGGTATTGGCGGCACTCCTGCTGACAGCGTGAAGCTGTATCTGGAGGGTATTTTGCAGAATGATGAGGAGAAGTTTCCTGATCTGGTTATTTCCGGCATTAATGATGGCTCCAATCTGGGTACGGATTTGATTTACTCCGGAACTGTAGGGGCAGCCAAGGAGGGCTTTATCCATAATATCCGTTCCATTGCCGTATCTCTCAGCTATAATCCAGTTATGACCTTTGGTGAGGCCGCCAGTGAGCTGGTGAGAAAGCTGCCTGAGCTTTTGAGTGTGGAAAGGGAGGAAAAGGAGTACCTTCTCAATATTAATTTCCCGGTGAAGCTGGCCAAGGATTATCAGTGGCTGTGGGCATATCAGGGTATAAGAAATTACGAAAATGCCTATATTCCAAGAAAAGATGATGATGGACGCACCTACTACATTGTGGAGGGCAATATAATTGATGAGGGGAACAGTCCGATTTCTGATGTGGTTCTCTGTAATCAGGGCAATATAACTGTAACCCCGATCCGTCTTAAGGTTGCTGACCATAAATTCCTTTCCGATGTGGCGGGCAAGGCTTTATAATTCAGTTTTAGCATGATATAATAAATTGTTAGCGAAATTTGTAAATATATATTAGGAGGCCTATTATGGAATCTAAAATTAAGGACATTAAATTAGCACCTTCTGGTCATGATAAAATCAACTGGGTAAAGAACTTTATGCCTGTTATGAAGGCTGTAAACGATGAATATTCTGTTTCCAAGCCATTTGCCGGCAAGCGTATGGTTATGACCATGCATCTTGAGGCAAAGACTGCATATCTGGCCCTGGTATTGAAGAATGCCGGTGCAGAGGTTATTGCCACTGCTTCCAATCCGTTGTCCACCCAGGACGATGTTTGCGCTGCATTGGTAGAGGAAGGCGTAACTGTATTGGCTCACCATGGCTGCTCCATGGAAGAGTATGACAAGTACATCGACATGGCTCTGGATTCTGAGCCTGATATTATCATGGACGATGGCGGCGATTTGATTTATCGTCTCCACAATGACCGTCGTGAGCTGCTGCCAAAGATTATCGGCGGTTCCGAGGAAACTACCACAGGCGTTATCCGTGACAAGGCTCTGGAGGCCGCCGGCAAGCTGGAGTTCCCTATGATGGCTGCCAATGATGCATACTGCAAGTATCTTTTCGATAACCGCTATGGTACTGGCCAGTCCACCTGGGAAGGCATCATGCGTGCCACCAATCTGGTAATTTCCGGCAAGACCGTAGTTATAGCCGGCTATGGCTGGTGCGGCAAGGGCGGTGCAATGCGTGCCAAGGGCCTGGGTGCCAATGTAATCATTACTGAGGTTGACCCTATCAAGGCTATTGAGGCCGTATTTGATGGCTTCCGTGTAATGCCTATGGATGAGGCTGCCAAAATCGGTGATATTTTCCTGACCCTGACCGGTGACAAGGATGTTATCAGAGAGCGTCACTTTGCTTCCATGAAGAATGGCGCCGTAATGTGCAATTCCGGTCACTTTGATGTAGAGATCAACATTCCTGAGCTGGAGGCCATGACTGAGTCCCGCACTCAGGTGAAGGAAGGCATTGAGGAATTTAAGTTTGCTGATGGCAAGAAGCTGTATCTTCTTGGTGAGGGCCGTCTGGTTAACTTAGCTTGTGGTGATGGTCACCCAGCTGAGATTATGGACCTTTCCTGGGGCGTTCAGTTCTTCTCCGCTCTGTACATTCTGGAAAACCATGATAAGCTTGAGAACAAGGTATACGTTCTGCCTGAGGAAATCGACCAAAAGATTGCCAAGATTAAGCTGGCAGCCATGGGCATCGAGATTGATGAGCTGACTCCTGAGCAGTACGCTTATCTGCATCAGTGCTAATTGTAATATAGTTTGAAGACAATAACAGGCTTCTAAGGCGTTTTAGGAGCCTGTTTGTCATATTTAAAGGAGAAGTTTTCATGAAGCTGTTAATTTTAGCAATGTGCTTTTTGCTGACGCTGACCAAAGGGTCAAATATTGCTCATGCGGCAATTACAACGGCCTCCAATCCTATTTGGCAGGAAAAACTAAATGAATATAGTGCCAACAATCGGGTCAAGCAGGTAATTTTTGTCCAGTATCAGGGGGGCAGCGATGCTCTGGTACGGCTCTACGAAAAGGATTCTGCCCGCAGCTGGCAGCTGACCCTGGAATGTGATGGTTACGTGGGAAAGGCTGGCCTGGGAAAGACTGTGGAGGGGGATATGAAAACCCCTGTTGGTGATTTTGGTATTTTTACCGCCGGCGGTATTGAGCCAAATCCAGGTACCAAGGCCAGTTATTTGCTGTTTGATGAGCATGTTTTTTGTGCAGATGGACAGTTTTATAACAAATTAATCGATGATAGAAAAATCCCTCATGAGCTTTTAAAGACCTTGAATTTGGATCCTATGAATGATGGAGCTCCTCAGTTCAATTATGGTCTGTTTATTGATTATAATAAGGAATGTATTCGTGGACGTGGTTCCTATATTTTCCTGCACTGCACCGGGGATGCTGATTATACCCATGGTTGTGTGGCGGTAAGTGAAGCGGATATGGTCAATATTATGCGCCGGGTGGATAATAACGTGCGTATTTGCATTTATCCTATGTAGTGAGGCGTAATTAATGGTTGAATATGAAGCATTAAAAGAAGAATTAAGCAATATGGTGGGGAATCATCATACTCAGGTGCCGGGATTGGGCGCAGTATTAATTAAAGACGGCAAGCCTGTTTTTTCTTACTGCGGCGGTTATGCGGCTTTTGGTGCACAACCAAAGCTTTTCAAGGCTGATTCCTTGTTTCGTATTGCTTCAGTGTCCAAGCAGTTTACTGTTTATGCCATTATGCAGCTGTTGGAAGCTGAAAAACTAGACATTAATGACGATGTAAGTGATTATCTTGGCTTTAAATTACGGCATCCGGATTTTCCGGACCGTAAAATCACTATAAAAATGCTGGCCAATCATACCTCCGGGTTGCGGGACGGGATAGTTTACTGTATTCCGCCGGATTATTCCGTAAGGGCCTTTTTTGTTCCTGAGGGGAAATTTTATGAGGATGGAGCCCATTTTTCTCCGGCCAATGAACCGGTGGGAGAATATTTTTGTTATTGCAATTTAAATTATGGTCTTTTGGGGACTATTATTGAAGCAGTAACGGGAGAACGCTTTGACAATTATATGCAGGAGCATATTTTAAGTGCTCTGGATATGGATGGAGGCTATTTGCCGGGTAATTTATCTGCAGGTGCATTTGCCAGCTTAAGTACCCTTTATCAGAAAAAGGACATTGAGGGAAATTGGCGGGATGATATGCCATGGCGGCCTGTTATGGATAATTTTGGCGATGTGCAGCCAGACTGGGATACTGTCACCATGCAAAATCCTTATGCCATTCATGACGATCCTATGGTGTATTCCCTGGAGAATTATAAGCCTGGCACCAATGCAACCTTTTTTGCCCCTCAGGGGGGGCTCCGTATTTCTCTTGAGGGGATGTACAACGCTTTGATTATGCTGATGAATAAGGGGAGCTTTAGGGGCCAGACCTTTTTGACGGAATACTCTATTAATGAAATGACCAAGGCCCAGTGGAGCTACGACGGCAGCAATGGCGACACCGGTGACGATACACTGTTGTCCTATGGCTTGGGGCTTTATCAGGTGCGGGGTGATTCGCCGGCCAGAGTGTGCGAGCATCAGGACATTTTTTTGGTGGGACACACCGGACAGGCCTTTGGCCTTTATTCCGGAATGTTTTATGTACCGGGAACCAAGGATGGCTTTGTGTATATTATGAATGGTGAGGGCATGGCCGAGGAAGATGAACGCAGCCATGGCGAGTTCAGCAATAATTTTATCTGGGAAGAAAAGGTAATGAACGCTCTTTGTCGTTATTTGAGCTGACCTTTAGGGGGAGGAAGCTAACGTGCTTAATTATCTTGCTAAAAGACTAATTAATTCCATAATCGTGCTGTGGATAGTCATGACAGTGACTTTTTTCCTCATGCATGCTATTCCCGGCGGACCGTTTACGGCAGAAAAATCCCTGCCGCCGGCGGTTCAGGCCAATATTGAGGCCCGCTATAAATTAAATGACCCTTTGTCTACCCAGTATATGGATTATGTAACCAACATACTTCATGGCGATTTGGGGCCATCCTTCAAGTATGTGGGCCGTTCTGTAAATGATATTATCGGTGAAAGCTTTCCTGTGTCCTTTGAGTTGGGCATGGAGGCCATTATAATTGCTTTGCTGGTGGGGATTCCAGCCGGCGTATTGGCGGCCTATCGACGAAATAATTGGCCGGATAGAACGGTTAATTTGCTCACTACTTTGGGCATAGCTGTGCCGGGCTTTGTGCTGGCTGCCTTGCTGGTGGATGTTTTTGCCATGAAGCTGGGACTGTTTCCGGCGGCCATGTGGGATAACTGGTCAAGCCGTGTGTTGCCGTCTATTGCTTTGGCGGCCATGCCAATGGCCTTTATTACCCGCCTGACCCGCTCCAGTATGCTGGAGGTACTGGGACAGGATTACATTAAAACAGCCAAGGCCAAGGGCTTGACTACAAGCTATATATTGTTTAAACATGCTTTGCCAAATGCCCTTATTCCTGTAGTAACCTATATTGGTCCTATGGTGGCCAGTATTCTGACCGGCAGCTTTGTTATAGAGACCATTTTTGCTATTCCGGGCTTGGGCAGCTATTATGTTACCAGCATATATAATAGGGATTATACGGTTATATTGGGCGTTACTGTATTTTACAGTGCCATTATTATTTTTATGAATATGCTGGTGGATATAATTTATCCTATGCTGGATCCACGTATTAAATTAGGGGAGAAGGAGGATTAAGGATGAACAAGGAATATGATTTTTCTCCTCTGAGCAAATTCGGGATGGCTGTGGCTGTGGAGTCAGAACAGGCACCTTCCATGGGCTATTGGCAGGATGCCTGGATTCGGCTGAAAAAGGATAAGGCTGCCATGCTGGGCTTAGGCTTTATTGTGCTTATGATGCTGGCGGCTATTTTTATCCCGATGTTTTCCAGCATTTCCTACGCGGATCAGGATTTTAACCAGACTAATTTGGCTCCGTCCTGGGACCATTTATTTGGTACGGATAATCTGGGCCGGGATATGTTTATTCGTGTGCTGTATGGTGCCCGTATTTCCCTGTCCATTGGTGTGGTAGCCAGCCTGATTAATCTGCTTATCGGAGTTGTTTATGGCGGTATTTCCGGCTTTGTTGGTGGCCGCACGGACCGTATTATGATGAATATTGTAGATATACTCTACAGTGTACCGGCCTTGCTGTATGTTATTTTGCTCATGGTGGTATTTAAGCCGGGGCTGACCAATATTTACATTGCTCTTGGAATAAGCTATTGGTTGCAAATGGCCCGTATTGTGCGGGGTGAGGTGCTGAAAATCAAGGAACAGGAATTTGTTTTGGCGGCCAAAAGCATGGGTGCCAGCTCGGCCCGTATTCTGTTTAAGCATTTAATTCCAAATTCCATGGGAGTTATTATAGTATCTTTAAGCTTATCCATTCCGGATGCTATATTTACGGAGGCATTTTTGAGCTTTATCGGTCTTGGTGTATCGGCACCAATGGCCAGCTGGGGTGTGCTGTGTTCCGATGGCATTAGCTCTATCCGGGCTTTTCCATTTCAGCTGTTTTTCCCGGCAGTGGCTATCAGCTTGACCATGCTGGCCTTTAATTTCTTTAGTGATGGGTTGCGGGATGCTCTGGACCCTAAGATGCGTCATTAAGAGGGGGGAGTTTTACGATGATACTTGAAATTAGTGATCTGTCCGTAGGCTTCCACACCTACCGTGGGGCTGTTAATGCGGTACGGGGCGTCAGTCTCAGTGTTGATGCAGGAGAAATTGTGGGCATTGTTGGCGAGTCCGGTTGCGGAAAAAGTGTGACTGCCCATGCAGTCATGGGATTGTTGCCAAAGGACAATTCCTTTATCAAGGATGGCAGCATAAGGTTTATGGGCCAGGATATTACCCATCTGTCTGATGAAGAGCGGCGACAGTATCGGGGCAGTGACATGTCCATGATTTTTCAGGACCCCATGACTTCCCTTAATCCTGTACTGACTATTGGTCAGCAGATGACTGAGGGGATTATTCATATTAAAGGACTCAGTCAGCAGGAGGCATATGAGGAGGCCGTTACTCTGCTAAAGCGTGTTGGGATTACCAAAGCGGAAGAGCGGATGAAGGCTTACCCCCATGAATTCAGCGGTGGTATGCGTCAGCGTGTCATGATAGCCATGGCACTTATTTGTAAGCCAAAATTGTTGTTTGCAGATGAGCCAACCACAGCCCTGGATGTAACAATACAGGCCCAGATATTGGAATTACTGGATGAGCTTCGCCGTGAAATGAAGATGTCCATAGTATTGGTTTCCCATGATTTGGGAGTTATTGCCCGTATCTGTGATAGGGTGAATGTTATGTATGCTGGCCGTATTGTGGAGTCCGGCCCGGTAGATGAAATTTTCCATAACCCACAGCATCCGTATACCAGAGGACTTCTAAACTCCCTGCCGAGAGTGGATAAGGTGGATGATACTGAGCTGCCTGTTATTGAGGGGCATCCTCCTGATTTGCTATATGATATTAAGGGGTGCAGCTTTGCCCCTAGATGTGGCGATGCTATGAAGGTTTGTGCTGCCTGTCGCCCAAATAATGAAAATATGGGTAAGGAGCATTGTGTGGAATGTTGGCTTCCAGCCCGTGACAGAGAGGAGGGGCACCATGAATAATATAGAAATCCCAAATAACGAGCCCCTGCTTTCTGTTAAAAATTTAAAGAAGCATTTTGTTACCAAGAAGAATTTCTTCGGTCATCCAAAGGAATACGCCTATTCATTAAATGGTATATCCTTTGATATTAATAAGGGTGAGACCCTGGGACTGGTGGGCGAGTCCGGTTGTGGCAAAACAACAGCCGGCAGAACTATAATGGGTATATACAAGCCTACTGCCGGCGAGGTTTATCTCCATGGTGAGAAGCTGGATTTATCCAAGGGGCCGGAGAAACGTATTCAGATGATTTTTCAGGATCCATATGCCTGCCTTAATCCCCGCATGACCGTGGGTGAAATCATCGGTGAGCCACTGGAAATTAATCATGTTTATGATGATAACAAGGCAAAGCTGCAGCGGGTGTATGAACTTTTGGAGCTGGTGGGCCTTAGCAGGGAGCAGGCTAATCGCTTTCCCCATGAATTTAGTGGCGGGCAAAGACAGCGAATTGGCATTGCCAGAGCTTTGGCAGTAAATCCGGATATTATAATCTGCGATGAGCCTATTTCAGCCTTGGATGTTTCCATTCAGGCCCAGGTGGTTAATCTTATGAGAAGATTACAAAAGGAATTGGGACTGACATATCTTTTCATTGCCCATGATTTGGCCATGGTAAAATACATCAGTGACAGGGTGGCTGTTATGTATATGGGAGCTATTATGGAGCTGGCAGCTGCAGAAGAGCTTTATGCGAATCCATTGCATCCATATACTAAGTCACTGTTGGCGGCTATTCCGGTGCCAGATCCGGATGTTCGTCAGGATATTTCCATCATCAAGGGAGAAATTGGAGCCGGTGATATGACTGGTTGTCCTTTCGCTCCGCGGTGTAATAAGGCCAGTGATAAATGCTTCAAGGAAATGCCGGCAATCAAAAATGTTGAGGATCATCAAATCGCCTGTCATTTAATTTGATTGTGAAGGAAAAATGATATAAATATAGAATAAGAGTACATCAGGAGGGATTTTCATGAACAAAAAGCTTTTAGGACTTGTGGGTGGAATGCTGTTGGCTTCCACTGTATTTATGCCGCTTCATTGTCAGGCTGCTGATGTGAATGCAGGTCAGGTGGCCACAAATACTGCCAAAAGTGTGGATGTAAATGACCCGACAGGATTTGTGGTGCTTTCTGATGTGGTGCCTGATATTATCCAGGAGGTACGTTATTTTTCCACCTATAATTTTGTGGGAAACCGCATAAATGGTTATACCCAGCCCAGTGTTTTAATGTCCAGAGAAGCTGCGGAGGCCTTAAAGGAGGTATCCGACGAGGTAATTAAGCAGGGCTATCGCCTGAAGGTATTTGATGCATATCGTCCGCAGAGGGCCGTAGATAATTTTGTGGCCTGGGCTGAGAATTTAGATGATAAGCGCATGAAGGATTATTTTTATCCTGAAGTGAACAAGAACAGACTCTTTAAGGATGGTTATATTGATGCCAAATCCGGCCATAGCCGTGGGTCTGCTATTGATTTGACCTTGTTTGATATGAAAACGGGCAAGGAAGTGGACATGGGCGGCACCTTTGACCACTTCGGGCTGGAAAGCCATCCAACCTGGTGCGGTGACCCTGATACGGGCAAATACACCGGAAAATTTGAAGGGAAATCAGTACCGAAAAAGGGAAAGATTACCAAAGAGCAGTTTGATAACCGAATGAAGCTGCGTAAAGTAATGATGAAGCATGGCTTTGAGCCTATTGATACCGAGTGGTGGCATTTCTTCCTGAAGAATGAGCCATATCCAAAGACTTATTTCAACTTCACTATTGATGATATGAAAAAATAATGTGTAAATATTAAAAGAGGGGTATGACCACTGGGGTCATATCCCTCTTTTTGGATAGTATATTTTTTGTTATTTTTGTAAGCCGCGTTCAAGTATATCAATAACAGTCATGCACATGCCTTTTACTGCTTTTAAGGCCATGTCCTTTCCGTATTGGCTGCCGGCAGCTGCGGCAAATTCCGGGGTATGGGCTGCAATATCATCACCGATTTTGATTTCCGGCTGAATGGTTGGGACCACATGACTTACATTGCCCACATCAGTGGAGCCATCAGCATAGTCATCCGGGTAGGTTTTTATATCATTCATACCCAGTGATTGAAAATTGTCCATGGCGTATGCTTGCAGCTGCTTATGATTAAGCATGTTCTTGAATAATGGCTCGTAGTGGAAAAGCTCTAATTCAGTGCCGTGCCGGTCAGATACCTTTCGGGCCAGCTCCTTGATCTGTGGCAGCATGGTTTCTTCCAGATATTCCACCCGCAGGGCCCGGATGGTGGCCTTCATCACTGCCTTGTCGGGAATTATATTGGGCGCCGTACCAGCCTCGGTGATTATTCTTCCCAGGATATATGGTTCAGTAAAGGTATGTTCCAATGTTTTAAGCTGCTGATAAAAATCCACCAGGGCATCCAAAGCATTGATTCCATGATAATCCGGATCTGCCACATGGGCGGGTTTGCCTTTGAAGGTAAACTGCAGGGGATGGGTGGCATAGGAGGTACCTCCAAAGGAGGTTTCACTGCCAGGATGGCAGATAAGAGCCGTCTTCAGCCCGTCAAAAACTCCCTGTTCACTCATCATAACCTTGCTGCCAATAGTTTCCTCAGCGGGACAGCCAAAGAGATGAACTGTAATCTTATCTCTCAATGCCTTTCCGCAGACTATGGCCGCGGTAGTGCTCATGGCAGAAATAAGATTGTGGCCACAGCCGTGACCGATTTCCGGCAGGGCATCGTATTCTGCCAAAAAGCCAATATGAATATCACCATTTCCATAGGAAGCCTTAAAGGCAGTGGGGAATTGGTCCTTCAGTGCATCCTCCACCGTGAAGCCTTCGTTTTTTAAAAGCTCCTGGAGATAAGCAGAGGCCTTTACTTCCTGACAGCCCAATTCAGGATTGGCATGGATATAATCAGCTATATTATTTAAGCTTTCTTTATGGTCATCTGCCAGCTGACAGATTTTTTCTTTCAAATCAGACATAACTTTTTACTTCTCCTTGTATGCCTTAATGAGGTCAATGGTTCCCATTGGAGAACAGAAATAGCCTTTAAACTTCGGATTTACCACCAAAACCTGCGTGGTATAGTAAAGCGGAATGATTACATAGTCGTCAAAGAGCATCTTTTCTGCCTCATGCAATATAGCCCACCGCTTCAATGGGTCCACTTCCTTGTGGGCGGCCGCCACCAAAGCATTGTATTCCGGCTTATGGTACTGGGCGTCATTATCCTTGGTGGTAAACACATCCAAAAAGTTCACTGGATCGGCAAAATCAGCTATCCAGTTGGCACAGGCCACCTGGTATTCGCCTTTTTCTCTTGTGTCGTAGAAGACCTTGGTTTCCTGATTGGTCAAGTCCACGTTTACCCCTAAAGCGTTGCTCCACATGGTCTGTATTGATTCGGCAATGGCTTTATTTTGTTCGTTGGTATTATATAAAATCGTTACTGCTTCGCCCTTATAACCGGAAGCATCCAATACCTTTCTGGCCTGAATTGGGTCCTCAACCACCAATGAACCGGTTTAAGCGGCAAAATCCTTGCCATTATAAACAATTCCCGGTGGTACAAAGGTTGTAGCCGCCTGCTTTCCGTTTCGGATTACCTTTTCAATTAAATCCTTACGAGTAACAGCCATGGCAAAGGCCTTGCGTACTTCAGGATTATCAAATGGCGGCTTGGTGACATTAAATTCATAATAAGCCGTACCAAGCTGTGGTTCAACCTTATATAGCCCCATCGCCTTTAGACGGTCTTCATCAGCCGGTGGTGGGTCCACGATCATATCCGTCAGCTTGCTTTCCAGCATAGTAAGACGGGTACTTTTGGATTCACTGATAGGCAGCTTTATACATTCAGAGGCCACTACACCAGGATTCCAGTAATTTTCATTTTTCTCCAAAATGATTTCACTGGAATGAGCCCACTTAACTATCTTAAATGGTCCGCAGCCTACAATGGAACTATGGTTGCTGGCCCAGGTGTCACTTTGTCCATCCACTATATGCCGTGGTACAGGATAAAAAGCATGAAAGGCTGTAAGATCAATGAAATAAGCCGCCGGCTCTGACAGCTCCACCTGTAGGGTATGAGCATCCAGGGCTTTCAGAGCTACCTCCTCTGCCTGGGCATCACCACTGTTATAATCCTCAGCACCCTTGATATTAAAGAGCATATAAGCATTGCTGGAGCCTACATCAGGATCCAGCACCCGCAGCCAGGAATACACAAAATCATCGGCCACAATTGGGGTACCATCGGACCATTTAATATCCTTACGCAAATGGAAGGTATAGGTAAGACCATCGGCAGATACCTCCCAGCTGTCTGCCAAAGCGGGCTGGGCCACGCTGTTTTCATCGATACGGGTCAAGCCCTCAAACAGTAGCAGCTCCACATTGCTTTCTGACAAGCCATAGGTCATACCCGGATCCAGCGTTGCAGGTTCAGTGGACAAAGCCATTGAAATAGTGCTGTCAGGGTTATATTGCTTTTCCTTGCCGCAGCCCGTTAATAGCAAGGTGAGACATATAAGTAGTATAAAAACGGATTTGAACTTCATATTCCACACCCCTTTCAAAGTGTAATTATTTCGAAATACTATTAAATTCTAATATATCTTTCCTTATTAGTCCATGATGGATAGATATTTCAGATCTGGATGGGGTTCTTTGGGGCAATTAATAAATTTATTATTGCTATTAATAATAGTTAAGAGCTATTATAATGCTGGGTTTCCAATAAATAAAAAATGCTGGATGTATCCAGTTAATAGAATCTAAGGAAGAGTGGAATATGGATAAGAATTTTTATATTAGCGACATATCGCCGGAGCTGTTTGCCAAAATGGAAGGAAAATCCTTTTCCAAAGGCTGTCCCTTGCCGGTAACAGAGCTTAAGTATTTACATTTTTTGCATAAGAATCTTGCGGGGGAAACCCTGGAAGGAGAAATGGTCTGCAACTTTCATATTGCGGAGCGGCTTATGGATATTTTTAAAAAGCTTTATGAGGCGGGGTATCCTATGGAGAAATTCCGTCTTATTGATGAATACAATGGTGATGATGATTTATCCATGGCGGATAATAACGGTTCCAGCTTTAATTTTCGTGTGATAGCCCATACAAATCGCATTTCCAAACACGGGCTGGGGTTGGCGGTGGATGTTAATCCATTGTATAATCCTTATATGAAGCCTTTGAATGGCGGGATGTATATTGTGCCGGAAAATGGCAGGCAATATTGTGACCGGGAGAAGGACTTTCCATATAAGATAGTCAAGGATGACCTTTGCTGCCGCCTGTTTGAGGATAACGGCTTTGAATGGGGCGGTGACTGGGAGGAACAGAAGGATTACCAGCATTTTGAAATTCCTGCGTCACAGATAATAAAGTGGTATCCGGATTTTGAGGCGAATATTTGAATGGGGGATAAAGAATGAGTAATTTACTGATTAAGGGCGCTCACGTCCTGATGGAGGATTATACGGTCAAGGTAGCAGATATTGCTGTAAAGGATACGGAGATTTTGGCTATTGGCGATATTCCGGCTGACTTTAAGGCTGACCGTACTGTAGAGGGTAAGGATCACTTTGCTGCACCAGGCTTTGTCAATGGTCACACCCATGCCTCCATGACCATGCTGAGAAGCTATGGCGATGATATGGAGCTGATGGACTGGCTCAACAACCGCATCTGGCCAACAGAGGCCAAGATGGTGGAAAAGGATATCCGTGTTGGCGGTGAGCTGGCTTTGTTGGAAATGATCAAGTCCGGTACCACAGCTTATGCAGATATGTACGGACCGCATATGGAGTCTGTTATTGAAGCCACCATCAAGGCGGGTATTCGTGGTATTATTGCCCGCGGTGCCATTGGCCTGTTCCCGGCCGGCCGTCAGATTTTGGAGGACAATGTACAGTTATTTGAAAATTATAATGGTGCCGGCAATGGCCTTATTACCATTATGATGGGTGTTCATGCACCTTATACCTGTCCACCGGAATTTTGCGAATATGCCAGAGAGCTGGCTGTAAAGCACAATATCCCGATTCATATTCACATGAATGAAACCCAGGCGGAAATCAAGCAGATTCAGGAGCAGTATGGCAAGCGTCCGTTCAAGTATATTGAGGACACCGGCCTGTTTGAGCTGCCAACCGTTGCGGCTCACTGTGTATGGCTGGACGATGAAGATATTGCCATTATGAAGAAGCACAATATTTCCGCTATCCATAACCCGGGCTCCAACATGAAGCTGGCCAGCGGTGTATCTCCGGTGCCTCGCCTCCTTAAGGAGGGCATAAATGTGGCCCTGGGTACCGATGGCGCTTCCAGCAACAACAATCTGGACATGCTGGAGGAGGTTCGTCTGGCAGCAATGCTCCACAAGGTTAACGAGCTGGATCCATTGGCGGTTCCTGCCAAGGAGGCCCTGAAGCTGGGTACTGAAAATGGTGCCAAGGCCCTGCTCCTGGATAAGGTGGGCAAGCTGGCTCCTGGCTATAAGGCAGATATCGTTCTCTATGACATGAACCGGGCAGACTGGTGCCCACGCCATGATTTGGTATCACTGCTGGTATATTCTGCCAGCTCCAGCTCTGTTGACGGGGTTATCTGTGATGGCAAGGTCATCATGGAGAAGGGCAGTGTGCTGACCATGGATGAGGAAAGAATCCTTCGTGAGGCTCAGGATGTAGCCATGGATCTGGTGAACAGATAATGGCCCAGAAGAAATTTTATGCAGTAAAGCAGGGGCGTCAGCCGGGGATATATACCACCTGGGCTGAGTGCCAGAAGCAGACAGTAGGCTTTAAGGGGGCCAAGTTCAAGGGCTTCGTCACCAGGGCAGAGGCTGAGGCATACTTGAACGACGAGGAAATTTTGCTGGCTCCGGCGGAAGGTGTAGTAGCCTATGTGGATGGCTCCTATTTTAACGGGGAATACAGCTGGGGGATGGCCATATATGAAAACAACCAGCTGATATTTAAGGCCAATGGCAAGGGGACCTCCGAGGAGGCGGCCAAGCTCCACAATGTGGCCGGCGAAGTGGCAGGAGCCATGGAGGCAGTGCTGTGGGCTGAGGCCCAGGGTATAGACCACATTACTATCTGTCATGATTATGTGGGAATTTCCGAGTGGGCTCTTGGTCACTGGAAAACCAATACGCCTCTTACCACCCAATATGCGGCCTTTATGAAGGAACGGCGCAAGCTGGTTACCTTTGTAAAGGTAGCAGGCCATACCGGCGTAGAGGGCAACGAGCTGGCTGACAGGCTGGCCAAGGCGGCTTTGGAAATTTAAAATAATATTGTTTTATCATTGAATTTCGAAAAAGGTCCAGCTGAAGAGCTGGGCCTTTTTTTGTTTTTTTTCAAAATATTGCAGGATTTATTTTTTTTACTGTAGAAATATAAAAAATGGATTTTTCTATTTTATTTTAGGTAGGAGTAATAAGCTTTTTATTCTGCCTGGTCAAACATGGGGGGATGTTATATATGAAATCCAGAAGGAAAAAGGCAGGAGCTGTAGCTTTGGGGCTTTTGATGCTTGCAGTTTGTGGTACTTCTTCGGCAGAGCGTGTGGATATGACTCTTGATGAAGGAATACAGATGGCCCTTGAACGGAACTATACCATTGAAGAAAGTGTTGCTGATTTGGACAGTGCTTATTGGGGCTTAAGAGAGGCCCGGCGCAATGGTGGACCTAAGGTAAGCTGGAACAGTACAGCCAATCGTGTAGGAGGCAAAGCCTATGGGATGTGGCAGCATGATGGTCTGTATGGCAACCTGTTTTCCATGTCCATGCCTATTTATTCCGGTGGAAAAATAGAGCATAATATCGAAGCTGCTGAAATGGGGCTTTCCGGAGCGGAGCTGGACCTTGAACGGACCAAGCAAAATATTCGCAATACTGTATCAAGTGACTACTACAATATTTTAAAATGCCGCAGCCAGGTGGGGGTTTATCAGGAATCCGTCAACAATCTGCAGGCTCATTTGGATGATGTAAATGCCAAATTAAGGGCAGGAGTAGTGGCACAAAAGGATGTTCTCAGCTCTGAGGTTTCCCTGGCTGAGGAAAAACAGCAGCTGGTAAATGCCATTAATGATTTGAATGTTGCAGTGGCAACCTTTAATAATGATGTGGGCCTGCCAACGGAAGCAGAAACCCATGCCAAGGAAGAGCTTTCATACGAGCCATACGATATAACCCTGCCTGAGTGCGATGAATATGCCCGGCTTCATCGGCCGGACCTTTTCCAAAAGCAATTCAATCTCAGACAGAAAAAAGCAGAGATGGAGGCTGCAAAATCCGGAATGCGGCCGAAGCTGGATGCATCAGTGAATAGAAATATTGGTGGCAGCTCTCCTTTCAAAACTGACAGCGATACCTCAGACAGCTGGAGTGCCGGAGTTACCCTAAACTGGGATATTTGGGATAGTGGAATAACGGCGGCTCAAGTGAATAAGAAGAAAGCTGCAGTACATCGTGCTGAAGCAGAATTGAAGGACAAGCAAAATATCGTAAAGCTGGATGTGCGTACTGCATATCTCAATATGCGGGCCGCAGAGGAAAATATAGGAACCATGAAGGAAGCCCTGGCCAAAGCCCAGGAGGATTATCGTATAGAAGTTGTTCGTTATAATGCCGGTGTAGGAACCAACCTTGAAGTTATGGATGCACAGGATAAGCTGGTATCCGCCAAGGCCGACTTTATCAATGCACTGTTTAACTACAATACCAGCAAAGCAAGTTTAGATTATGCGATGGGGGTTCCGGTTGATCTGGATGTGTCACCTTATCGTCAGAGTATCGAAAACAGCGAGAAGAAGGGGGAATAACCGGTGACAGGTTTTTATGGGAAAAAAGCGGGAGCTATTATAGGCACCCTTGTATTAGCAACGAGTATTTTATTTGCCGGCTGTGGGGGAAATGAACAGGCAGCTTCCCAAAAGGTTCCGGTTAAGGCCATGAAGGTACTCCAGCAGGATGCACCAGTATCTTATAGCTATCCTGGTCAGTTAAAGGGTACTGATGATGTGGAGGTTCATTCCAGAGTTTCCGGCAGTGTTATGGAGAAATATTTTAAGGGTGGCGATACGGTTCAGGCTGGTGCGCCTTTGTACAGAATTGATTCCAGACAATATGAATCTTCAGTAATAGAGGCAGAGGCCAATCTTCATAAGTCAGAGGCAGACCTTAGAAATGCCAAGGACGAGTTGTCCAGAGATGAGATGCTGTTTTCTGAAAAGGCTATTTCCGAGCAGGAACTCTTTAATCAGCGGGAGGATGTAGCTGCCAATCAGGCTATTGTAGAATCCCAGAGAGCTGCTGTACAAAAAGCCAAGGAAAATCTCGATGATACTATCGTCTATGCTCCAATGAGCGGCAGACTTTCCGTTGATGATGTGGCTGTGGGCACCTACGCTACAGCAGGCAGCACCAAGCTGGTTTCCATTGGTTCCCTGGACCCTATTTATGCTCAGTTCAATGTCAGTGAGACAGAGTATCTGAATATTTTGGCCAAGGCAATGGAAGAAGGTATATTGGGCAAGGAGGATGAGAGTGCGGAAACTCCTCCAGTTAAAATTGTTCTCTCCAATGGCTTTGAATATCCACTTGTTGGCAAAATCACTGCTGCTGACAGATCCTTTAATGATAATTCCGGTTCCCTTACCATAAAGGCACTGTTTTCCAATCCTTATGGTGCGTTGCTGCCGGGAATGTTTGCCCGTGTAAAGTTTTTGGATGTTACTGTGAAGGATGCTGTTCTTGTACCTCAGCGTGCTGTGCAGCAGCTTTTGGATGAATCCTTCGTGCTGGTGGTAGGCGACGACGGCAAATCCGTATCCAAGAATGTTGTTTTGGGTGAGAAAGTAGGTAGCTATTATATCGTTAAAAAGGGTCTGACAAAGGATGATACTGTTATCGTGGAAGGCTTGACCAATCTCCAGTCCGGCAAGGATTTGGATGTTACTATGGTAACAGCTGATGATATGGGTTTCTCCATGAAAGAATCTACTGAAGTTGTAAACAAGTCATAAGGAGGCGGGAGTTATGGCTCGATTTTTTATACATCGTCCAATTTTCGCCATTGTTATTGCCCTTATAATCGTTATCATGGGTACATTGGCGGGCTTAAGTCTGCCTGTTGCCCAATATCCTCAGATTAGCCAGCCAACCATCAATGTAAGTACCACTTATATTGGTGCCAATGCCAGTGTCATAAACCAGACAGTGGCCCAGGTTATTGAGGAGCAGGTTAATGGTACCCAGGGAATGGATTATATGAATTCCACTTCCGATGATAGCGGTAAATACAGCTTGGACGTAATGTTCAATTTGGGAACTGACGGCGATATGGATTCCGTATTGGTACAGAATAATGTATCCATTGCCAATGCGGATCTGCCATCTGATGTACAGGACATGGGTGTTACCACTAAAAAATCATCCAGTGATATGTCCTACATGTTTTCCATGATTTCTCCCAATAGTACCTTTAGCCGTACTTTTTTGATGAATTATGCCAATATCTACATTGTAGATAGTCTCAAGCGTATCCCTGGTGTAGGTGAGGTTTCCACCTTTGGTTCTACCTATTCCATGCGTATTTGGCTTAATCCTGATAAGCTGTCTGAATTGGGCTTAACCATAACAAATGTTAGAGCTGCAATTCAGGAGCAGAATGTGCAGGCTCCTGCGGGAACCATTGGTCAGCTTCCAGCCCCAGCCAATCAGGAAAAGCAGTATACGGGCAACCTGGAAGGACGTCTTGTAACCCCGGAGCAGTTTGGGAACATAATTATAAAAACAAATTCTGACGGCTCATGTGTATATCTAAAGGATGTGGCACGGGTAGAGACTGGAGCCCAGTATACTTCTGTAATATGCGATACTGACGGTGCCCCTGCAGCTGGTTTTGGTATTAAACTTACTGATGATGCCAACGCCATGGAAACCATAGGCTCCGTTAAAAAAGTGTTGGAGGAGGCTTCCAAGGATTTTCCGGATGATATGACTTATGTTACTATCGTCGATAACACGGAATTTATTTCCGAGTCCATCGGTGAGGTTGTTGAGACCTTTAAAGAGGCTCTGGCACTGGTTATTATCATCGTGTTTATTTTCCTACAGAGCTGGCGGGCAACCCTTATTCCAGTTTTGGCTATACCGGTATCCCTTGTCGGAACCTTTGCCAGCTTTATAATTTTAGGCTTTTCTATTAACACCCTGACCCTCTTTGCTATGGTACTGGCCATAGGTCTGGTTGTAGATGATGCCATAGTAGTAGTAGAAAATGTTGAATCCCACATGCAGCGGGATGGTCTCGGACCTGTGGAAGCCACAGAAAAGGCCATGGATGAGGTGCAGGGGCCTGTAGTGGCAATTGCCTTTGTACTGTCTGCAGTATTTATTCCAGTTGCCTTCATTTCGGGTACAACGGGTGTGCTTTATCGTCAGTTTGCCTTGACCATTGTAGTGTCCATGGCATTGTCGGCTTTTATTGCACTGACCTTGACACCTGCGCTGTGTGCCACAATAATGAAGCCACATAATCCAGATGAACACAAGAAAAATTTCCTGGATAAATATTTTGACCGCTTCAATGACTGGTTTGAACGCACCCAAAATCGCTATACTGGTGGTGTTGCATGGGTTATTGATCATGCCAAGGTAGGCTTGGCTTCATTGCTGATAATTTCCGTATTGGCGGGATTTTTCTTCAAGGTATTGCCATCCACCTTCGTTCCGGACGAAGATCAGGGTTATTACATCGTTTCCTTAACCATGCCAGAGGGTACATCATTAAATCGTACTTTTGATGCCGTGGATGAATTTAGCAAGGAAGTTGCTGAAATTCCAGGTGTGGAACATATTATGAAGGTTTCCGGTTATGATGTACTTTCATCTGGTACCAAGTCCAATGCTGGTACATTGTTTGTTTGTCTTAATAAGTGGGGAGAACGTACCTCTGATGATCTTTCTATTGGTTCTATTATCAGAAAGACCAATATTACGGGCAGAAAGCATCCAGAAGCCAAAATTATGGGTTTTCTTCCTCCTTCTCTCCCTGGTTTGGGTATGGTTGGTGGCTGGAGTATGCAGCTGCAGGATATTACGGGCCACACAGATCAGGAATTGGATGCTATCTTAAAGGAACTTTTGGCAGCGGCTAACCAAAGGCCGGAATTGGCCCAAGTATATAGTACCTTTTCTATTGATTCTCCTATTTGCAAATATGATGTGGACAGAGAAAAGGTTAAGCAGATGGGTGTAAATCTTTCAGATGTGTTTACTGCTTTGCAGGTGAACTATGGTGGTACCCAGGTGAACGATTTTGTTCAGTTTGGTCGAACCTACAAGGTAATGATGCAGTCTGATGCCCAGTATCGTAGTGAATCTGAGGCCCTGAAGTTCTGCTTTGTTAATAATAAAGACGGGGCCATGGTACCTTTGGACAGTCTTCTGACGCCGAAGCTTTCCACATCCACTTCAGTAATCACTCGCTTTAATGGTGCCCGCAGTATTGGTATTCAGGGAGCTGTAGCAGATGGCTACAGCTCCGGACAGGCCATTGCTGCCATGGAGGAATTGGTAAAGGAAAAGGCACCGGCTGGTTTTATGGTTGAATGGTCCGGCCAGAGCCGTGAGGAGAAAAAATCCTCTGGTTCCACTGGTCAGATTATGCTGTTGTCTGTTGTGTTCGTATTCCTTTGTCTGGCTGCTCTTTATGAAAGCTGGAGTGTACCATTTGCTGTTCTTCTTTCTGTACCTACCGGACTATTTGGAGCCTTCTTTGTACAGTATGGTCTGCTGAATATTGAAGCCCTTTTTGGACATTTGAACGGAGGACTTCAGAACAGTGTATACATGCAGATTGGTGTAATTATGCTTATGGGTCTGGCGGCAAAGAACGCCATACTTATAGTTGAGTTCGCCAAGGCCCGTGTAGATGCGGGAATGGAGCCTGTAAAGGCTACCATTGAGGCAGCGGGACTTCGACTGCGACCAATACTCATGACATCCCTGGCATTTATCATCGGCTGTCTGCCACTGGCTTTGGCCAGCGGTGCCGGCGCTGCTGCCAGAAACAGTATGGGTACGGCAGTAGTTGGCGGTATGCTTTTCGCCACCTGTCTGGGAATATTCCTTATTCCTGTACTCTATTGCTGTGTAGTATGGCTGTCTGACAGATTGAAGAAGAAAAAGGATACTATCACAGATAAAACAGAATAATAAAATTGTCCCAGCCATAGTAATTTGGCTGGGACAACTTTTTTGTGTACTTTAGTTGGATTTTAGAATGTATAGGTTCTTTCCAAATCAGTAAGCCACTTTTCAGCATTGTGGTCGAAGGTACGGATGGTAATATGGTCCTTGTAGATGTAGAGGGAATTGGTGTAGGTATTCCTGGAATCTATTGTTGGGTTGTGGATGTTCACCAGATTTTTATGCACCCGGTTGACGCTGTCATCCGCGAAGCTGTCATTGGTAGGTGGTGTGTGGGTATGGCCCGATATCCAAAGGCTTCCCGGCGGAACCTCAGCCAGAATTTCTGACAAGGCCTGGGCTGGCTGGGCCGTTCTGTTCACGGTGTTGATTTCGTCGTTATAAGGGCGCAGGGTTCCGTAAAGGGGTGCATGACAGAAGAAAAGCATCGGTCCGTTTTTATGTTCGGCAATTTCTTTTTTCAGCCAATCAAGCTGCTCCTGTGACAGCTCCACATCGCTTCCAAAGGCATCAGGAGCAATATACAGCAGACGGCAGTTTTCTACAGTACGGGCATAATAAAGAGCGGGAAGCTTGTAACGCTTGGTAAAGGCCTCCAGCTTGGCCTTCTTTTCCTCCAGGGAAAGCTTTTTCTTTTTACCACTTTTCTTAGGCTCGTCTCTATACATGTAGTCGTGATTGCCTGCAACAGCATAGTAGGGGAAGTTTAAGGAGCCCACATATCCGTCCACTACACGATATTCTGTTTCATTACCATAGCGGGCCGCCAAATCACCCAATAGGGCCGCCTCATCCACATCGCCCCATGCATTTACATTATTTATAAGGTTTTGCTTTTTCTGCCAAATCTCATCCTGCACCGCCTGGTCAGGGAACTCTTTGGAACGCACTGGCAGATGAAGGTCACTGATGAGCAGAATATGGTAATAGTCCCGCCCATTTTCCTTTTTGGTTGGCATACATCCAACTGTAGCCAGGCCTATCAAGGCCACTATTGATTTTAAAAATTCTCTGCGTTTCATTGAATAAACCTCGCTTTCATTCGCCTATGCGAAGTATATTAGACATAAGGATATACAAATCCTGCAATTATGAATTTGCGTATACTTTTTACTGTAAGACACAGGGCCTGATGGCAACCAAGCCTTTTAATATTTGCCTTTTTTTGCTATAATGTAAACTAGTGTTTCAAATTAATGAGGTGAAAATTTTGCAGAAAAAAGTAACTAAACGCTCCTCCAAGGAGAAGGAGAAAAAGGATACTAAAAATAAAGCTAAAAATAAGAAAACAACTACGAAGCAGAACCCTGAAACAGAGGCTGTAGAAGCGGAGCCTTCCACCAGAAAATCAGAGATTTTGGGTGTTGTATTTGTGGCCTTTGGCCTGATTGCCC
Organism: Anaerovibrio sp. JC8; assembly: GCF_002100115.1. Taxonomy (GTDB): domain Bacteria; phylum Bacillota; class Negativicutes; order Selenomonadales; family Selenomonadaceae; genus Anaerovibrio. Next base: position 36,086 of record NZ_ANBM01000013.1, read on the forward strand.
TGTGCGGCCTGGCTGGATTAAATGTGGGCTATATTGGCCACTATGTAGCCAGCTTTTTGAAGTATTTCTTTGGTATTGGTTCGGCTGTAACCGCCCTGCTGTTTGTGGTAATGGGTGGCTATAATATCATGAAGCATAAGCGGGTGGGCTTTAACAAGACCTCCATTGGTGTTGCACTGCTTCTTATTTCCCTTTTGGGGTTATACCATCACATGGTTATTCCGGTGGGCTCTGAGATACTTCCAACCAGTCTGGCCGAAGGTGGCGGACTGCTTGGTGGTGTTTTGGCCTTTATTTTACATAAGCCACTGGGCAATGCGGGTACGGTTATTGTGTTTATTGCGGCCATCATTGGTTCTGTTTTGTTGGCAACCCCATGGTCTCTGGCCCAGGGTATTCTTACCACCAAGGCAGTATCTGAAAAGGGCGCTGATGTGGCCATGGATATGGCGGAAGTGGTTTATGACAATGCCAAAACCGTGGGCAGCAGGGTGACCAATAAGGTTCAGGAGCACGTAGGGGAGCAGGTGCAGAAATTCAAAAATCGCAATTCCTTCTACGATCAGACAAGAGATGATTCCTTTATGGATGGTCCGGATATGGAGGGGAACAGCTATGGTCAGTCTCAGGCGACTTCCTTTGCTTCTGTGGACGAAATCGAGCCGATTATTCAGCTGAATAAGGGGGATAATGCTCCTACCTGGCAGGCCCCATCTCCAAAGAATAATCAGCAGCCTTTTGATGGGCCTGATTTCAATGATAAGGGCAATAACGCACCTGTCTATAACGAGCCAGTAAATGTTGAGATAAACAGCAATGGTACAGGTCTCTATGAGTCCACCTTTGACGGGCCTGATATGAAGGGCAGTGGGGCAGCAGCCTCAAGTACAGCTGCAACGACTATTACATCTGCCAATGGCGAGAAATACATCAGTGAGTTTGCTTATCAGGCGGCGGGCAAGCTGGACAGAAATCTGAAGAAGCTGGATACCTCCGGCTATGTGAATATCAAGACCAATAAAATCGGTCCAAAGACCTTTGATAATTGGCGGCTTAAGGGCAATCTGGAAGCAGATTTTGACGATGACGGGGAAGAGGAAATTCTGCCAGTAGCTGATGCCCCTGAATCTGAGGAAGATCTTGATTTCCTCATGGAGCAGAGGGAAAATGTTAAGGCCTCCACCGAGGAGCCGGAAAAGACCGATACTGTTCTGGAAGCAGCGGAAGAAAACGTGGATGAGGACGAGCCTATGGTAGTCGCTTCCATTGATGAGCTGCTCTATGAAGAGAATGAGTCCGTTGATGAGGATGATGCTACAGCTGAAACCTTCAGCTTTAAGGATAATGACAGCAGTGAAGACTCTGACACTGTGGAAGCTGCGGAAGAGGCTGAGGCTTCTGATGACAGTGTAGACAGTGACTTTAAGATTGATTTCAGCTCTGACCATAAGGGTGAGTCCTCCTTTACCCAAAGTCTGCCGGAGGACGAGGATGACATTGTGGCTGCAGCTATTGATAGTGCCGTTAATACAGAAGCTGCAAAGGCTGCCGGAGCAGCTGCAGCAGCGGCAGAGGTTGACAAGCTGGCCCAGGCAGCAGCATTAAGTGCCCAGGCCCAGGAGGAAAAGGAAGAGTTGCCACCTTATGAGGTTCCTGATGTAAAGGATGTGCTGAAGGAGGTTGTCAAGGAAAAGGACGACAAGCTGGAGTCTGAAATCCAGTCCAAGGCCAAGGTCCTTGCCCAGACACTGAAGGATTTTAAGGTTAATGCAACTATTTTAGGGGCCACCCACGGCCCGGCAGTAACCCGCTACGAGGTTAAGCTGGCTCCCGGTGTCAAGGTCAACAAGCTAACCGGCCTGGCTGATGATATTGCTCTCAGCATGGCGGCAACCTCAGTCCGTATTGAACAGATTCCAAACCGTTCCACCATTGGTATTGAGGTTCCAAACCGCAAGCTGGAAAGTGTGCCACTGCGGGAGGTACTGGAAAATCCTGCCTTTGAGGAAGCAAAATCACGACTTACCGTAGGCTTCGGCAAGGATATCAGTGGCAAGGCTATTTTCGGTAATCTGGCTGATATGCCTCACTTGCTGGTGGCCGGTGCCACCGGTTCCGGTAAATCCGTATGTATCAATACAATTGTTACCAGTATTCTCTTTAAGGCAAAGCCGGATGAGGTTAAGTTCATTATGATTGACCCGAAGATGGTGGAGCTGTCAGTTTACAATGATATTCCACATTTGATGGTTCCGGTGGTAACCGATGCCCGAAAGGCTGCCTCGGTGCTTAATTGGGCTGTCCAGGAAATGGAAAAACGCTATGGACTCATTGCCCAGGCCGGTGTCAAGAACATTGAAACCTATAACAAGTATTACGCTGAGGAAAAGGACAAGCAGATGTCCTCAGTGGTGATTATTATTGACGAGCTGGCAGATCTGATGATGGTTGCACCTCACGATGTGGAGGATGCCATCTGCCGTCTGGCCCAGAAGGCCCGTGCTGCCGGTATTTATCTGGTATTGGCTACTCAGCGTCCATCTGTAAATGTTATTACTGGTGTAATCAAGGCCAATATTCCGTCCCGTATCTCCTTCGCCGTAACCTCCCAGATAGACTCCAGAACTATTTTGGATTCTGCGGGGGCCGAGAAGCTGCTGGGCAAGGGCGATATGCTCTTTAAGCCACAGACGGAGCCAAAGGCTACCCGTGTTCAGGGGGCCTTTGTCAGTGATGCTGATGTGGAGCTGCTGGTGGAGCGCATTAAGCAGCAGGGACATAAGCTTGAGATTAATCAGGAAATTATTGACTTTACCAACAAGGCCGAGCAGGATGCTGAGGCCGGTGATGATGATTCCAAGGTTAAAAGCAGCGTAGATGAGCTGCTTCGTCAGGCTGTGGAGCTGGTTATGCAGACCGGCAATGCCTCTGCATCCAGCTTCCAGCGCCGTTATCATATAGGCTTTACCCGTGCGGGACGACTCCTTGATACCATGGAGCAGTTAAAGATTGTGGGCCCACCACAGGGCAGCAAGCCGCGGGAAATCCTTGTAACAGAGGATCAGGCCTTTGAAATTATGGATAAGTTAGAAGAGCATTTAAAGGAAGAGAAGTAATTTGGCTTTAGGAAGTATAAATATGCTGGAGGGCAGCATTTGGGATAAGATACTGAAATTTGCTATTCCTCTCGCCTGCACCAGTATTATGCAGCAGCTGTTCAATGCCACTGATGTTGCTGTTGTTGGCCAGTTCGTTGGTAAGGACGCCCTGGCCGCCGTTGGTGCCAATGCCATTGTCATTAATCTGATGCTGAATCTGGTTATTGGTCTGTCCATTGGTGCCAATGTTGTATGTGCCATGCGTATCGGCTCCAAGGATTATCTGCGGATAAAAAAGACCGTGCATACATCCATTGTGCTGGCTGTTGGCAGTGGCATTATTCTGGCTGTTTTCGGGGTGATTTTTGCCCCTGATATATTGAAAATGGTGGATACGCCGGAGCATATTATGGACAGTGCGGTATTGTATCTGCGTATACTCATGGGTGGCGTGCCGATTATGCTGGTGTATAATTTCGGCGCGTCATTGTTGCGCAGTAAGGGTGATACCAAGCGGCCACTGTATGCCATGCTTTGTGCCGGCACCATCAATGTGCTGCTGAACCTGTTTTTTGTTACCCAGCTGGGGATGGCAGTAGAGGGTGTAGCCATTGCTACTGTAATGGCCAGCTGTGCCAGTGCCAGCCTGATGGTTTATTGGCTTCACAATGAAAAGGGGCCTATGCAGCTGCGTTTCGACAAGCTGTGGGTGGATAAATCCGTACTGATTCACATCTGCAAGGTGGGTCTGCCTACAGGCTTTCAGGGTATGGTATTCTCCTTTTCCAACGTAGTAATTCAGGTTGCCTTGAATAATTTGGGGGCAGAGGTGGTGGCGGCCACGGCTGTCGCCCTTAATTTTGAATTTGCGGGCTTCTTTATATTGCAGGCCTTTTCCCAGGCGGCAACCACCTTTGTGGGACAGAATTACGGGGCCAAGAATATTGCCCGTTGCCGTAGGGTTATCAAGGTAACCCTTGGTATAAGCACCCTGGTAACCGGTTCTATTAGTATTGCCTTTGCCATTTTTGCCTACCCATTGGCGGAAATCTTTACGGTGGACCCGGAGGTGCTGGAATATGCCGCTATCCGTATTCGATATATCCTTACCTTCGAGGTAATCAACATATTTATAGAAACCCTCAGCGGTGCCATGCGTGGCGTGGGCTATTCTCTGGTTCCGGCCATTGCCTGTATGCTGGGTGTTTGTGTATTTAGAGTATTTTATGTTTATACCATCTTTGCGGAGTATCCAACCTTTGAGGTGCTGATGGCGGTTTATCCGATCAGCTGGAGCGTTACCGTGTTTGTAATAGTCGGGTTGTATATCTATGTATTTAACCGGGTGGAGAAAAAAATACTATGGAAGAAAAGAATGGCTTAATCATTGTCCATACTGGAAATGGCAAGGGGAAGACAACTGCTGCCCTTGGGCTGGCAATCCGGGCCTGGGGTGATGGCCTGCGGGTACTAATACTGCAATTCATTAAGGGGCAGTGGAAGTATGGTGAAATAACTGCACTTAATAAGTTAAATGAAATAGACGGACGGATGGAGCTTCGCAGGCTGGGCAAGGGCTTTCAGCGTGGTGCAGAGGATAAGACGGAGCATATTGAGGCCTGTCATGAGGCTTTAAAGGAGGCCGCAGCAGCCATGGAGTCCAATAATTACGATTTAATTATCTTGGATGAAATAAATTATGCCGTTAAATTCGGTCTTATTACTGTTGACGAGGTTAAGGAGCTGCTGGCCCACCGTCCCAAGGATTTGCATGTGGTAATGACCGGCCGGGAGGCAGCCCGGGAAGTTATTGACATGGCGGATCTGGTGACGGAAATGACCCTAATAAAGCATCCATATCAGCAGGGGATAAAGGCTCAAAAAGGAATTGAATTTTAATACTGTCTAAATCGAATGTTTGTTGTATATTTATTCGATTTGCGGTAAAATTAAATGCGTGTAACTGTGTAAATATCCGATTAAGGAAATATATTTAGGTAGGTGTATATTATGAGATCAGATGTTGTAAAAAAAGGCGCAACCCGTTGTGCCCACAGATCACTGTTTAATGCCATGGGTTTTGGCCCAGAGGATTTGAAGAAGCCATTGATTGGTATCTGCAATTCCTTCAATGAGGTAATTCCGGGTCACATTCACCTGCGGGAAATCGCTGAGGCTGCCAAGCTGGGCGTTGCCGCTGCCGGCGGTACTCCAATGGAGTTTCCGGCTATTGGTGTATGTGATGGTATTGCCATGGGTCACACCGGCATGAAATATTCACTTGCCAGCCGTGAGCTGATAGCTGACTCCATTGAGGCAGTGGCTACAGCCACCGGTTTTGACGGTCTGGTGCTGATTCCTAACTGTGACAAGATTGTTCCAGGCATGATTATGGCCGCCGCCCGTCTTAATATTCCTTGTATCGTGGTAAGCGGTGGCGCTATGCTGCCGGGCCGTTATAAGGGGCAGGACATCAGCGTAAGCCAGTCCTTTGAGGCGGCCGGTGAGTTTGCTGCCGGCAAAATCAGTGAAGAGGATATGACTGATATTGAAGCAGCAGCCTGTCCTGGCTGTGGTTCCTGTGCGGGCCTGTTTACTGCCAATACCATGAACTGCCTCACTGAGGCACTGGGCATGGGCCTTCCTGGCAATGGTACAATTCCAGCTGCATATACCGGTGCCCGTAAGCTTTTGGCAAAGAGGGCCGGTGAGCGTATTCTGGAGCTGGTAAAGCAGGATATTAAGCCACGGGATATTTTGACCCAGAAGGCCTTTGAGAATGCCATTACCGTTGATATGGGTATTGGCGGTTCCTCCAATACAGTTCTGCATCTTACTGCCATTGCCCATGAAGCAGGCATTGAGCTGCCAGCCCAGAAGTTTGATGAAATCAGCCACAACACTCCATATATTGCCTGCCTGAGTCCGGCCGGCCATCACCATATTGTGGACTTGAATGAGGCTGGCGGTATTTCCGCTGTTATGAAGGAGTTGGCCAAGAAGGGCATTATCCATACTGATGCATTGACTGTTTGCGGCACAGTGGAAGAACGCATTGCCAAGGCCAAGATCCTTCGTCCTGATGTTATCAAGACTGTTGAGGAGCCATATCGTCCGGAGGGTGGTCTGGCTATTCTTTCCGGCAATCTCTGTCCGGAAAATGCAGTTGTCAAGGCTTCTGCAGTGGCTGAGGACATGCTGGTATATTCCGGCAAGGCCAAGTGCTACAGCTCTGAGGAGGATGCTGTAAATGCCATTATGGATGGTGACATCCACGATGGTGATGTAGTGGTTATCCGCTACGAGGGCCCTAAGGGTGGTCCTGGTATGCAGGAAATGCTGAATCCTACCGCAGCTATTGTGGGCCGTGGCCTGAAGGTTGGTCTTATTACCGATGGCCGCTTCTCAGGAGCCAGCCGTGGTGCCTGCATCGGTCACGTATCCCCGGAGGCCATGGCCGGTGGTCCGATTGCCTTTATTGAGGACGGGGATATTATTGATATTGATATTCCAAACCGTAAGCTGGAGCTGCGTGTAGATGAGGAAACCCTTGCCAAGCGTAAGGCTGCATGGGTTAAGCCGGAGCCAAAGATTAAGCATGGCTATCTGGCCCGCTACGCCAAGCTGACAACCTCTGCTTCAAAGGGTGCAGTGGTAACAGCTGATTAAATTTTGAGGTTTTGTAATGCATATTGTTCTTATTGAGCCGGAAATTCCCGGCAACACCGGAAATATCGCACGGTTATGTGCGGCAACCGGTATTGAGCTTCATTTGGTAAAGCCCTTGGGCTTTTCCATTGATGACAAGCACTTAAAAAGGGCTGGCCTTGATTATTGGCATTTGGTCAAGGTTCATGTCCATGAAAATTTCCAGGAGGTTCTGGATAAATATCCGGACAATAATTTCCATTATTGTTCCACCAAGGCACCAAGGGCTCATTCGGAGGCTCAGTTCGGGCTGGATGACATGCTGGTCTTTGGCAAGGAAACTGCTGGTATCCCGGAGCCTATTTTAAAGGCCAACTGGGAAAAGTGTATTCGTATTCCAATGATAGATGGTGCCCGTTCCCTGAATCTGTCCAATGCAGTGGCCATTGTAGCCTATGAGGCCATGCGTCAGCTAGATTATGTAAATCTTCAGCAAATTGGACCAGGCCCACGGAGCTGACACAATTCATATATTTTAGGAGGATTATATTAAATGAGTATTTATGTTGTAGGACACAAAAATCCGGACACCGATTCCATCTGCGCTGCTATCAGCTATGCAGCATTCAAGCAGGCTATGGGCGAGGATGCAACTGCTATCCGTTGTGGTGAGATTAATAAGGAAACCCAGTACGCTTTGGATTATTTTGATGTGGCAGCACCTATTCTGGCTACCAAGGTTGAGGCTGGCCAGAAGGTTATCCAGGTTGACCACAACGAGGTAGGCCAGGCTATCGATGGCCTTGCTGATGCAGAGCTTATTGAAATTGTTGACCATCACCGTTTTGGTGGCCTGAACACTGCCGGCCCTATTTTCGTTCACACTGAGCCGGTTGGCTGTACTTCCACCATTATTGCCAATATGTTCTGGAACAACAACATCACTATTCCTAAGGATATTGCAGGCCTGCTGTTGTCTGCCATTATGTCCGATACCGTTCTTTACAAGTCTCCAACCTGCACTGACAAGGATCATGATGCAGCTGAGAAGCTGGCTGAGCTGGCTGAGGTTGATCTTCATGAATATGCTATGGCTATGCTCAAGGCTGGTGCCGGTGTTGGTGACAAGACTCCTGAAGAGATTGCCAAGACTGATTCCAAGCCATTCAGCTTCGGCAACTACAAGGCTCTTGTAAGCCAGATTTCCGTAATGGATACTGCTGAAGTTTTGGATATGAAGGCTGACATTACCGCAGCTATGAAGGATATCTGCGACAAGGAAGGCTATAACCTGATTATGCTCATGGTTACCGATATTATCGAGGAGTCTACTGACCTGGTATTCTACGGTGAGCCAAAGAAGCTCATTGCTGATGCCTTCAAGCAGGATGCTTCCGGTGACTGCATCCATCTGCCAGGTGTAATGTCCCGCAAAAAGCAGATTGTACCTCCACTTACTGAGGCCGCTGCAAAGTTCTAAGTGATTTTTACCCCTTCAGCACGTTTATATTGCCCTTTTGGGGCGCTGGAGGGGTTATTTCTTTTAAGGAATAATTAGGAGGATAACCTTGGATATATTCAGTGGATTAAATCCGGCCCAACGTGACGCCGTGGAGTGCCTTGAGGGGCCGCTTCTGATAATGGCGGGAGCCGGTTCCGGAAAAACCAGAGTTTTGACCCATCGCATAGCAAATCTCCTGGCTCATGGTGTATCGCCATACAGCATTTTGGCCATTACCTTTACCAACAAGGCGGCTGCAGAGATGCGGGACCGTGTGGACAGAATGATTGGTGAGGGCTCAAGGGATATTTGGCTCAGCACCTTCCATAGCTTCTGTGCCCGTATTTTACGCCGGGAAATTGAGGCATCGGGAATATATCAGAAAAACTTTGTTATTTATGATACCAGTGATACCCAGTCCGTAATTAAAAAGTGTCTGAAGGAAATGAATCTGGATGATAAGCAATATACTCCCGGCGGGGTGCTGGGGGCGATTTCCAGTGCCAAAAACCAGATGATGGGGCCCCAGGCTTTTGCCCAGCATGTGCGGGCCAATGGCACCTTCTACGATCAGAAGGTTTCTGAGATTTATACTCTGTATCAGAAAAAGCTGCGGGACAACAATGCCCTGGATTTTGATGATCTTCTGCTGGTGGCGGTGTCCATTTTGGAGGAAAATGAGGAAGTACGCACCCGCTATCAGCGTCGGTTCCGTTATATCATGGTGGACGAGTATCAGGATACCAATGGAGCCCAGTATCAGCTGACCAGGCTGCTGGCCGGGGGCCATCACAACTTATGCGTAGTAGGTGACGCAGACCAGTCCATTTATGGCTGGCGTGGGGCTGATATGCGGAATATCCTGAACTTTGAAAGCGACTATCCTGAGGCCAGAACCATTATGCTGGAGCAGAATTACCGCTCCACCAAGAAGATTCTGGCAGCGGCCAATGCGGTTATTGAGCACAATGCCAACCGCAAGAAAAAGGTGCTGTGGACGGATAATACCGAGGGAGACCCTATCACCACCTATCTGGCTTCCGACGAACGGGATGAGGCCCGCTTTATTTTGGATAACATCGTCAAGCAAAAGACCATCTTTAATACTCCGTATGGTGATATGGCGGTACTGTACCGTACCAATGCCCAGTCCCGTATTTTGGAGGAGGCTTTTATGCGTCAGGGCATGCCCTATACCATCGTGGGAGGGCTAAAATTCTATGAACGCATGGAAGTAAAGGATATTATTGCCTATTTGCGGGTGCTGTCCAATCCATTTGATTCGGTCAGCCTTTCCCGTATTATCAATGTGCCCCGCCGTGGTATTGGTGATACGTCAGTCAATAAGCTGTCATCTTATGCCAATGAACGGGAAATAAGTCTGTTTGAGGTCATTGGCAGCCCGGATATTCTTAACGAAATCCCGGGGCTTACGGCCCGGACCAAGAATCCCTTGGGTGCCTTTTCAACGCTGCTGTTAAATCTTATGAATCAGCAGGATTCTATGTCTGTATCGGAGCTGATGGAGGCCATTATAGACCAAACTGGTTATATTGAGGCCTTAAAGGCAGATAAAAAGAAAGGGGAGGACAATACCTCCCGCATAGAGAATTTACGGGAATTTGTGGGTGTGGCCAAGGATTTTGAAAAAACGGAAAGAGAACCTAGTCTGCAAAACTTTTTGGAGCATATTTCGCTGATTACGGATTTGGACAAGACCATTGAGGCCACTGACCGGGTTACCTTGATGACCCTGCACGCCGCCAAGGGACTGGAGTTCCCGGTGGTATTTATCGCTGGCATGGAGGAGGGCATGTTCCCTCATTCCCGTACCTTGGAAAGTCAGGAGGAGCTGGAGGAAGAACGCCGCACCTGCTATGTGGGCATTACCCGGGCAGAGCGAAAGCTGTTTTTGACCTATGCAATTATGCGTACTATCTATGGTCAGACCAGAGCCTACGACCCATCCCGTTTCCTGGAGGAAATACCGGCCCAATATAAAGAGGAGCTGTCTGCCAGACGGACCTTCGGGGTTGGCAGCTATACGGGCAGTTATGGTGGCAGTTATAGCAGTGAACGGGGGCCAGGCAGTACTTATATGCCGCGCTTCTCCCAGGGCAGCAGTCAAAGTGGCCGTCAGGGACAGGCTATGTCAGCCATGGACGCGATTAAAACTGTGCGGGGAACCACTGGTCCAGCCCGCATTGTAACCAATTCCACCGCTTCAGCCGCTACAAATAGATCCAGTGGGGTTATTATGCCGGATACCAGCATCAGCTGGAAGGCCGGTGACAAGGCAGTACACAGCATGTTTGGTACAGGCACCGTAGTGGCGGTTACCGGCAGCGGTGATGACACCCAGCTAAAAATCGCATTTCCAAATAAAGGGGTAAAGAGCCTTGCGCTGAAATACGCTCCACTAAAGAAGGGTTGATTTATGGATATTAAGGAAATAAAAAAAGAGCTGGCCGCTCTCAGAAAAGAAATTAAATATCACAGCAACCTTTATTATAATAACGATGCGCCGGAAATCTCCGACTATGAATTTGACCAGCTCATGCTGAAGCTCAAAAAAATTGAGGCTGAATATCCGGAGCTTATTACCAAGACATCACCAACCCAGATGGTAGGCGGTATGGCCAAGCGTGAGGCTGGTGTGCTGGTGGCCCATGATGTGCCAATGCTGTCCTTGCAGGATGTATTTTCCAAGGAAGAGGTTACATCCTTTGTGACCTCCCTGCAGGAGCAGCTGGATAATCCTGAGTTTGTGGTGGAGGAAAAGATAGACGGACTTTCCCTTGCCCTTCGCTACCGTGAAGGAGAGCTTACCCAGGCCATTACCAGAGGTGATGGTGTGGTGCAGGGTGAGGACGTAACTGAAAATGCCCGTGTGATTAAGGATATAAAGCAGAAATTAAAGGAGCCAATTCCATATTTTGAGGTGCGGGGCGAGGTTTATATGAGCCGCTCTGCCTTTGAAAAGGTCAATGAACGGCAGGAGCTGCTGGGCATGAAGACCTTTGCCAATCCCCGGAATTGTGCGGCCGGCACCCTTAGACAGCTGGACAGCCGTATTACCAAGGAGCGGGACCTTTCCATGTTTGTCTTTAATTTGCAGACTGCCGAGGGAATTGAGTTCGCCACCCATACAGAAGCCTACGACTTTATGAAGAAGCAGGGCATCAAGGTCATTCACAATTATCGGGTGTGTCATACTGAAGAAGAGGTTATTGCCGCCATTGATGCCATTGGTGAGTCCCGGGGAGAGCTGGAATATGATATTGATGGCGCAGTGGTAAAGCTCAACAGCCTGGCACAGCGTGAACAGCTGGGCGCAACCTCCAAGGTTCCACGGTGGGCCGTGGCCTATAAATATCCACCGGAGGAAAAGGAAACTGTCCTGAAGGAAATTGAGCTGTCCGTAGGCCGTACTGGCCGTATCACCCCAACAGCCATCTTTGAGCCGGTGCAGCTTTGCGGTACCAAAGTGGAGCGGGCTACCCTTCATAATCAGGATTATATTGATGATCTGGATATCTGCATTGGTGATACTATCAAGGTATTTAAATCCGGGGAGATTATCCCGAAGGTCCGTGAGGTAGTGAAGTCCAAGCGTCCTGCCGGGGCTACCAGATTTGCCATAGGCAATATATGTCCGGCCTGCGGTTCCAGGGCAATTCGCGAGGAAAATACCTCCGATATCAAGTGCATTAATCCTTCCTGCCCGGCACAGCTGGAAAATCACATCATTAACTTTGTAAGCCGTGATGCCATGAACATAAAGGGCATCGGTGAGCAGAATATCAAGGCCCTTATTGAAGCTGGTTATATCAAGGATATTGCCGATATTTTCGCTTTGAAACAGTATCGTGATGAGCTTATTGAAAAGGGGCTTATTGGTAAGGAGAAGAACACCGACAAGGTGCTGGCTGCCATTAATGAGGCCAAAAACAATGAGCCACAGCGCCTGCTGACAGGCTTTGGCATTTCCGGTATCGGCAAGGCGGCTGCCCGTGAGCTTATGCTGCACTTTGGCAGTATAGATGAGCTGGCTGCAGCTGATTTTGAGGCAGTAAAGGAAGTACGGGACATTGGTGATATAAGTGCCCGGGCTATCTGTGATTATTTTGCTGACGAAGTAAATATTGGTATTATGGAACGTCTGAAAGCACAGGGCGTAAATATGGTGCTGGAGGATACGGGCATAACCAGTGATATTCTTGCGGGCAAAACAGTGGTGGTTACCGGTACCCTGCCAACCCTCAGCCGCAACGATGCCAAAAATCTTATTGAAGCCAACGGTGGCAAGGCCGCAGGCAGTGTGTCCAAGAAAACTGATTATGTTTTGGCAGGAGAAGCCGCCGGCAGCAAGCTGACCAAGGCCCAGGAGCTGGGCATAACCGTTATTGATGAGGCAGAGTTCCTGAAAATGATAGGACAGTAATTTAATGAAGAAAAATCAAAACAGTCTAAAAAAATATATAGTGGCTGACAAATATGGTGATATGTCTGCAGAGGACTATTTAAAGTCTGTGATGAAGGTGTCCAGCCGCAACCGTCAGCGCCTTTTTCGCTCCAAGAATGTCTTTGTAAACGGCCGTCCGGTTCATTCCAAGCAACGGATCAAGGGTGGTGACATGGTGGCTATTCGCCAGTTTGCCGATGATACCTATGGGGTAAAGCCACAGATTGGACCGGTGGATGTGCTGTATGAGGATGATGCAGTTATAGTGCTGAACAAGCCAGCGGGTATGCTGGTACATCCGGCGGGTCAGACAGACAGCTTTACCCTGGCCAATTTTTTGGCGGGATATTTTCAGGAGAAGGGGCAGACAATTACTATCCGCCCCCTGCATCGTCTTGACCGTGATACCACAGGCTGTGTGCTGTTTGCCAAAAAGCCGGAGTATCAGACCAGGCTGGAGGCCCAGCTAAAGGCCAATACCATGCATCGGTTTTATCAGGCTATTGTTATGGGGACCGGAATTATGGAGGTATATCCTGATGGCTGTATTCGGGAAAATATTGGCAAGGTGCCAGGCATGGCCAACAGGCGGCGGGTGGATACCAAGGGACAGCCGGCGGTGACTCATTTTAAGCTGGTGGAGGAAATGGGTCCCAATACGTTGCTGGAGTTATGGCTGGAAACAGGACGCACCCATCAGATAAGGGTTCACATGGATTATGTGGGACACCCTGTACTGGGGGACAAGATGTATGGCACTCCATCAAGATTAATTACCCGTCAGGCCCTTCACGCCAGCGGCATACAGTTCCAGCATCCTGTTACCGGGCAAATGGTGGAGGTTAATGCACCTATGCCGGCGGATATGCAGGAGTGCATGGAAAAATTAAAATCATATTGGAAATAAGAAAAAAGACTGTTTTGGCAGTCTTTTTTTGTCGATAAAAATATAAATGGCGGTCGTTTATTAAAAATATAATTTTCTTAGGGTAAAAAAAAGGATTTTTATTATTTGTGTAGAAAACTTAACTTGAATTAGAATAAGTTGTAAAGCAAAGGAATTTTAAGCAAATTGCAATCTGACTTTTTCTTAGGCATGTTGAGGAGGAGAATAGATTAAAGGGAGTGGTAATTTATGAACATGCAAAAAAAGGCAATTTTATTTTTCAGTATCTGTCTGATAGTTGTCTGTGTGGCTATGGGCTTTATCGGTTACAGGAATGCTGTATCTGGCTTCAGTAATGCCTTGACCGATCAGGTTCAAGGTGATGCCTGCTATTTGGAAGAGGTTTTGGCCAACAGATATCCAGGGGACTGGCATATCAAGAATGACCAGCTCTACAAGGGCGATACACTTATCAATGGCAAGACTACTACCATCGATATGCTGGGTGAAAAGACCGGAGATGCCATTACCATATTCCAGGGAGATACCCGTATTACCACCACGCTGAAAAAGGATGATGGCAACCGTGCTGTAGGCACCAAGTCTACTCCTGAGGTAGCTGATAAGGTTCTTAACAAGGGTGAGCAGGTTAATATGCAGACCCAGGTATTGGGCAAGCCTTATTTTGTTTGCTATAAGCCAATCAAGGATGCCAGCGGCTCCGTTATTGGTATGCTGTTCGTAGGTGTTCCGGCTACAGAGCTGGAGGCTATGGCCGGCATATTTATCTCTTATCAGGCTGTGGCTACCGTTATCCTTATCATAATAATGGGTATTGTAGTGACCCTTGCTGTACGTCGTACCTTGAGACCACTCAAGCAGGTTCAGAGTGCACTGGAGCATGTAGCAAACGGTGACCTCAGTATTCCTGATCTGGAGATTGATGGTTCTGATGAGATTGCGCTTTTGGCCCATGATACAAATGGCATGAAGAATGCCATCAGGACCCTGATGTCCAACATTGCCCAATCGGCTGAGCAGGTGGCTGCAGCCAGTGAGGAGCTGACTGCCACTGCCAACCAGACCGGTGACAGTATCCGTGCAGTTGCAAACAGTGCTGTTAAGATGGCAGAAAATAATCAGAGTCAGGTTATGGAGCTGGAAAACACTCATACCAAGGTCAGCGATATGAACAACGATATGGGCGAACTGACCCACTGCTCCAATGAGATGAAGACTGCAGCCAATAACAGTCTTAAGGGTGTTTCCAATGGTCAGGTAACCGTTCGTAAAGCTATTGATACCATGCACAATATGTCCCAGCAGATAGATGCTTCCTCCGTTATTGTGGAAGCCCTGGGTGAGCGTTCTGCCAGCATTGTGCAGGTTATTGAAACCATTTCCAATATTGCCAGCCAGACCAATCTGCTGGCTCTCAACGCTGCTATCGAGGCTGCCCGTGCCGGTGAGGCCGGTCGTGGCTTTGCCGTAGTAGCCGAGGAGGTTAGAAAGCTGGCTGAACAGTCTGAGATTGCCGCTCAGAGTATCTCTGAAATGATTACCACCATTCAGGCTGATACCATCAAGGCAGTTCAGGCCATGAAGGAAAACAACGAGGGTGTTCAGGAGGGTACAAAGATTGTATCCGAGGCCGGCGAAGCCTTTGATCAGATTTCTGATTTGATTAACGATATGAACAATCAGATTGATGTTTCCCTGAAGGCTATTGAAAAGACTGGTGTTGTCTGCAACGATATTCAGGGTATAATGGAAAATGTGGTTCAGCTGGGTAACCGTTCCGCTGATGAAGCACAGGGTGTAAGTGCTTCCACCGAGGAGCAGGCAGCCATGATGGATGAAATTGCCAGAGCAAGTACATCCCTGGCTGAGCTTTCCCAGTCCCTGCAGAATTACGTTACCAAGTTTAAACTTTAAGATTTTAAGTATATTGATGCGCCTGGGCTTTTGCCCAGGCGTATTATAATGTGGTAGAATACTTAATGTTGAGGTAACTAAATTAAGCGGGGGATTTGATAATGTCAGATATGGTTCATAATCTTAATGTAAAGGTATATATTGCGGATAGCTCCAAGCTCAGTGATGCGGCTTTGTTTCAGCGTTTATATGATACCGCCACCAATTACCGCAGAGAGAAGGTAGACAAGGCGGAAGAGAAGCGGGAAAAGCAGGCTGTATTGGCAGCCGGTGCCCTGTTAAGCAGAGCTTTAACAGAGGCTGGCTATAAAGAATCTGAATTGGATTTGCAGTTTAATAATAACGGCAAGCCTTTTTTTGCAAAGCATCCGGAGCTGGATTTTAGTCTGGCTTATTCCGGGGACAGGGCGATGTGTGCCCTGGCTGTGGCAGATGGTCCACTGGGGGCTGAAATAGGCTGTGACGTGGAGGAAAACACCAAGGAGCTGGCTGAGTATCTTGATGAATATAATATGACTGCCGATATGTGGACAAGACTGGAAAGCTATGCCAAAGCTACCCAATCTGATATGGAGAGTCTATTTTATGGCAGTGCTTCTGTTATTCCTGGTTTTATTTTTTCTCATCCGGAGCTGGATGACAACTATAAATATAATGTATGTTGCCGTACTAAAGTACCTTCTGAAAATATGATAATTATCGATTTTACAAAATAATTTAAAATTAATAGTTAAACCCTTTACCTTTAATAAATATTTTTTGTTATTTTCCTTGTGTTATTTAATTTACTAAAGTATAATTTAATAGTAATAATTTGTTAAATTTTGTTTGTTTTTTGTGATTAATTTATGAAAGGGTTTGATTATCATAAGACGCACGGATACAAAACAAAGAATATTAAATGAATCTTTAAAGCTATTTTCGGAATTCGGCTATGAAGCAGTTGGTGTGGAAATGATTGCTGCGGCAGTCAAGGTAACGCCGCCTTCTTTATATAAACATTTTTCCGGCAAGAAGGAAATTGTTGAGGCTATCAGCGATATGGTTGAGGAGCTCTACGAGGAGCATAGCCTTTCTGTCGCTGAATTGGATGATATAGATATTGAACAAATGGACGAGGATGCCTTTGTCAATTATCTGATGCCTTTTGTGGAGAATGTGCTTCACGACAAGACTTTAAAGAGTATCAAGAAGCTGCTTACCATTGAACAGTTCCGCAACGAGCGTATGCGCCTCATGTATCTTGAAAAATGCTATGAGATACCGGAGCAGCACACCCGTCATCTGGTGGAACGTCTTGTTAAACTGAGAAATCCAAAAAGAGACGTGGATATTGATTACATGACGAATGTTTTAACACACCCTGCTACCAATGTTATCAACAAGTGTTACTGTGATCCTACCTATGAAAAAAAGGGCTTGAATTTTTTGCGTGAGCATCTGCATCAATTTTGGATTTTTTATTTTGACTAACTTAATAATTATTAAAGGCTGGTACAATGGTCACGTTGTACCGGTCTTTTTGTTTGAAAAGAAGGAAAAAGTCCGGTAATTGCCTAATATTATAATTTAAGAATAATCCAAACAACTTTATGTGAGGTGACTTAAATGGAGGATAGTGCAAAACAATCCGGAACCTTTACTCTCAAGCATTATTTATTTTTGCTGGTATGGTGGCTTTCCCTGGGCTTTACCCTGGATACCAATTCAGCCCTTTTGGGCCTGGTACTCAGCTTTGTGTTCTTTGCCCTGACAGCCATGAATGTATTGAAAAAATCCATTCTTATCATGCTGGCGGTATTTATACTGACAGCCATTTTTCCGCCACTGGGACTGGCCGTGGCCTTTTTGGCCCTGATATTTTTCCTGCTGCGAATAACCTTTGTCATTGATAATTGGCGGGCCATTGCAGTGGGCCTGTACGCCTACGGCATATATCTTTTGGTGGTAATATTTAACTCCTTCTTTTATGAAACAGTTGTAGTGCAGGCCACCCTCAGAGTCGTGGAATTCTTCAATGCCGGTGGGGAAACCGCAGTAGAAACCTTTGGCCAGCAGGGTGTGGACGCCGTAAATGCCACCACAGGCTTCGTCAAGGAGGCCCTTCATGTTGGCTCCTATGTATTGCCGCTGTTTTTGGCCTTCTTCTTCCATAGGCTTCTTGGGTGGCTCTATGACCACGGCTATACTACGGACAAGGCCTTTTATGTTATTGGCCTGACACCATTGGTAATTATGGCCATGCTGCTGCCATTCCTGAAAATCGATTTGGCGGGAGATACCCTGTTTGCCGGTTCTTTGGCAGACGGGACAGACGGCGTTGCCGGAATTGACGGGGTAAATAACACCATTAATGTTCCTACAGTAGAGCTGCCAAGTCAGGTAACTACAGTATTTGACGCAGCCAATTTGGATGTATCCGGATGGTTTGTGGAAAATGCTGCCGGCTTATCCCCGGCCATCGAGTCATCAATAGCTACGGTGGCGGTACGGGGCGTATATGCCGGTGCTGAGCGGTTTGATGGCCAGACAGGCTTCCAGACCTTGTTTAAGGGTGGAGTGCAGACCATTACCAAAGAGGAAGAGGAGCATACGGTTATTACCAACGAAATGGGAGAAAATATCTCTGAAATCTACTACGATGCTGACAGCGATACTGAACGGATTCTGCTGGAAAACGGTACGGAGCTGATTTTTAATAATATGACCGGCACCATAGTGGACAGCAACGGCAAGCTCATGGCCCGTATACGGGAAAATGCCAATGGTGACAAGATATTGGTCACCACTGATGATAAAATCATTCGCACCTATCAGATGGACGGCATCATAAAGGATGGCAGGGGTGAAGTGATAGGTGAAGCCAAAATTGCTGTATAAGGGATAACAAATTCATAATGCCAATAAAAATGGGAGCCGCCATGCGACTCCCATAGTTTTTTTAGTGCTTATTTTTTCTTGATGTCATAGCAGAATACTTCGGAAATTTCCTTGTCGTAGCCTGGATAGAAGCCCTTTACCATACCGAGTACGATACGGGAACCACGGTTGTAGTGAACCAGCATCTGCTTCTTGGCCTTGTTGAAGGTAATGCCCTCAATTTCGCCCTGGAAGATAACGTCATCCAAGGTTCTCTCAAGAACAACGGTGGCATTGGACACACCTGGCTGAATGTCTACACGATAAACATGATCCGGCTCAACCTCGTCAGCAGTACCATCATCAGCAGTAAGGTAGAAGGAACCATTATAGTATGCCATACCCTGTACCCACTGTGGAGGACACTGGAGATGAACCTTGCGGAGATATTTGCCGGTCTTTAAATCATATTCATAGAGATAGCGTCCGGATTCCTCACCTACCCAGGAGCACATCCACACGGTCTGGGTATCTGGATTTACAGCTATGCCGGAGCATTCCTCCTGCCCGGATGCAGGCTCAAAGGAGAAGGTTCTCTTCAGCTTCAGGGTATCAGCATCATGAATGGCAATCTGAATGTCCTTGCCAACACCATCCATAAAGTTCTCTGCGCCCACATAGATTTCATTGTTGTAAACATCAATATCACCAATATGATTTGATGGAATGCTGTAGCCCTCAAATGGATTCTTGTTAATCTCAATCAGATTCCAGTTTTTGTCATATTTTGCAAGAGTCTTGGAACCGGAAACCCAGAAGAAATCACCCTCGGAAGCAACACCCTGACGGCCTTCAACCTGATGTACAGACTCCAACGTGTAGGTAGCCTTTGGCAGCATCTGCTTGGCATTGGTCTCAGGACGGCCCTCCAAAGGTGACAGTCCGGACATGCCGGTGGCTGCCATGGCTGTTGCTGACACACTCAATGCCAGTCCTAACACTGCTGCGGTTAATGCTTTCTTTTTCATTGTAAAACCCCTCCAAACTAATAAAAAAGTAAATATTGTGATGCTCCATATATCTTCCCCTGTATATAAAACATCACCTCACGGTGTAAAGTATTCAATATAGCCTTCCAAATTCCTTCTGGAGAGTAAAAAATAGGACAATATGTATATGTTTTTAAAAAATAATATTTATGGAGTAATAAAATAGGATTATTTTACCATTCATCTTAAGGTGAAATATTAAAATTAGATTAATACTTGATAAACTAGTACTAATTCCTCATAAAAAATCATGGAATTTTGTTCTGTAATTGTCAAACTATTGAAAAAAATCTCAAAATATGGCATATTGTTGTTGGGGAAAACTATATGCAGAGATAGAAGGGGTGCGTTGAATATATGAAAAATACATCACAGGAGATTTTTGTCAGATCGGATAGTATCCTGAAGCTGGGACAGAAAATGAACATTTCATTGCCGGATGACGATAGGACTTTCGTCACTAAAATTGAAGACATTTTTGATTGCAGTCTGGTTTTGTCAGTACCCTATGATGAGGACAGATGCCCGCTGATTATTTCTCCGGGAACAAACCTGACCTGTAATTTCTTTGATGGGAACAGTTATTATAAGTTTGTGGTAAATCTGGAGCGTCGGGCAAATGAGGTTATACCTGTATGGCATACTGATAAGCCGTTAAAGGTGCAGAAAATTCAGCACAGGGAATTTGTACGTATGAAGATTGAACAGCCACTGGTTGTCCACCTTGTGGATGAGGAGGATACCAAGGAATCCATGCTGTTCACGACCACCGTGGATTTAAGTGGTGGCGGAATATGCTTCCTTCTTGACAAGCCGCTTGAGGTGGGCAAACAGATTTCTGTTGAATTGGATGATATCCCGGGGATAGGATTATTCAGATCCACAGCATCAGTTGTCAGATATGCAGAATTTGAGGACAATGGAAACATCGGGTATCATATTGGTGCCAAGTTTACCCGTCTTAACCCAAAGATTCAGGATAAGATTGTTAATTTCATTTTTGATTTGCAGCGGAAGGCTTCCAAGCATACAATCAGACATTGATTTGTTTAAGCACTGGGCTTTAATTAGTCTGGTGCTTTTTTATTTGTTTTTGGTAAAA
>NZ_ANBM01000014.1 GCF_002100115.1 Anaerovibrio sp. JC8
TCTATAAAAAGTAGTACCATCATCTGGCTTGAATCATGTGTGCATGATTCCTTATTGCATTGTTTAGTTTTCAAAGAACACTCTCGCATCAGAAGCCTTGGCTTCGTGAGGCGACTCGTTTAGTATATCTTTTTCACAAGGTGATGTCAAGAACTTTTATTTTTATTTTCAAAGCTCTAATTCAGCCTTATGTATTAAGTTATACATGGGGTCGTTACCTTCACTGTCCATCTCTGCGTTACTGGTGACGACTTGTCCTATATTACACGCTTTTTATTCTGATGTCAACAAATATTTGCAAAAAATTAAATAATTGATGAAATTATGTAAACTACCACACTGGCAATCAGGGCATTAACCACATTCATTTCTATGCCCATTCCAAAGAGATTAACCACCCAAATTGCAGCGGAGCCAACAATAAGGCCTATCACAATGTTCTTGATAATCTTAAAGGGCAACGCAATGAGCTTGCCAATGATATATACACATATTGCCAATGCAACAAATCCAATAAATGTCAGCATATTTTTGCTCCTTAATAACACGTTGCAGGCTGACATCCGCCAGCCTGCAATCAAAAATTACAATTCAATTCTGTTTTCCATTGCTCTGGAAAGAGTAACCTCATCGGCGTATTCCAAATCGCCGCCCACCGGCAAGCCGTGAGCAATCCGGGTCACCTTGACCCCAATTGGCTTCAGGAGCTTGGCTATGTACATAGCCGTAGCCTCTCCCTCCACATTTGGATTTGTCGCCATGATTATTTCCTTCACCCGGTCGTCCTGCAGTCTATTTATGAGCTCCTTGATTCTGATATTCTCGGGGCCAACTCCCTCCAGTGGCGATAACGCCCCATGAAGTAC
The DNA here is from genome assembly GCF_002100115.1 of Anaerovibrio sp. JC8. Lineage (GTDB taxonomy): Bacteria > Bacillota > Negativicutes > Selenomonadales > Selenomonadaceae > Anaerovibrio. Next base: position 867 of record NZ_ANBM01000014.1, read on the forward strand.
GTGATAAACTCCCTTGAAATCCCGCATCCTTTCCATAGCCGCCACATCCTGAGGCTGCTCCACCACACAGATAACCGAATGGTCCCTGGATTCGGATTTACATATACGGCACGGATCCTCATCGCTTAAATTAAAACAGACCTTGCAATAACCGATTTTTTCCTTGGCCCGCATAATAGCTCCAGCCAAACCTTTTGCCTTTTCCATATCCATGTCAAGAACATGGTACGCCAGGCGCACGGCTGTCTTGTTTCCAATGCCCGGCAGGGCACGGAAATGCTCTATTAATTCAGCCAAGGGTGCTATATACTGCATGGATTAAAACATTCCCGGAGGCAGACCAAGACCACCAGTGAGCTTGCCCATCTCGCTGGCCATCATATCGTCAACCTTCTTGGAAGCCTCGTTGAATGCTGCTGCCAACAGGTCCTGAAGCATCTCTACATCCTCAGGATCAACTGCTGCCGGGTCAATTACAATACCCTTTACTACCTTTTCACCGTTCATGGTAACCTTTACGGCACCGCCACCAGCAGTAACATCTATGGTCTTCTGCTTCAGCTGCTCCTGCATTTCGGCCATCTGCTTCTGGAGCTTCTGCACCTTCTTCATCATGCCGTTCATGTTGTTCATGCCACCCATACCACCAAACATTATCTATTTCCTCCTTAAAAAATCGAAATTTAATTTGTAAATATCATACGCTAATGCTATCAAAATATAGATTATGCGTCAAATTCAAAATCTACTCCAGCTCCTCCGGATGTACAAAGCCGTCACCGAAGACATCTACCGCCTTGTCCAGCCGTTCCTTGGCCTCATCCTCCAGCTCGCTGATGCCAAAGTCATCATCCGTTGGCGGAGGCACATCCTCCTGAATATCCCCTGCCCCAGGGTCAGGCTCCGGCACGTTGGCCACCTCCTGACAAAACAGGCTGAGATTCATACCGCTGACCGTATTGAAGGCCTCCTCGATATTTTTCCGATAAAGCCGCTCCAACAAGCCCTTAATTACTCCTTTAGGTGTACCCAGAACAAACTGGGAGCTGTTTATCCCCATAAAGGTACAATTCTGAATGCAGGCCAGAACCTGATCCTTGCCAGTAACCCGCAAGTGCTCCAAAGTCTTCTGCCAAAGCTCCATACCATCGCCGGTGATATTGGCCGCCACCTGTATCGGCTTGGCCTGTACTGCGGCCGTCTTTGCAACAGCAGGACCAGCATCCGGGCTTGCAGTTGCCCCGTTGCCCCCCGCCGCCGGAACACCGTTTTTCAGAAGTCCCATCACATGGGCCAGTTTAGCCTCCAGCTGGGCAATGCGGCTGTCCTCCACCGGCTGATGGCTGACCACTGTCTCACCGGAAGCTGCAGCCTTCATCAATACATCCCGCTGGCAAAGCTCCAGCAAGGCCGCCTCTACGGCAATCCGCGGCTGTGGTGACCACTTAACCTCGTTGGCCGCCTCATGAATGCGGCGAATCATCCAGACAATTTCCTCCTGGGTAAATCCCGCCGCCTGCTTTTTAATCTGGTCATTTTCCTGGCTGTAATAATCCACGCCATCCACCAGACCAGCAGCCTTGAATATCATCAGTCCTCGAAAATGCATGCCCAGCTCTCCAAGAACCTGCTGCAGATCCTTTCCGGCCCTTATGATTTCATCCACCATGGTGAGAACCTGGGCTGCATCTCTTGATTGCAGGCCTGTCACCAGCTTGTCCAACCATTCCTTGCCCACCAGCCCAAGAAGCTGCTGTACCCGGTCTATAGTAAGGCTTTTCTCCGACAGGGCAATGCACTGATCAAGAATACTTAAGGCATCACGCATGCCACCATCAGCCTTGACAGCAATCATCCGCAGGGCCTCATCCTCCGCCTCAATATCCATATCAGCCACAACCGTCTTCAGACGATTAAATATATCATCCACTGTAATGCGCTTAAAGTCATAGCGTTGACAGCGAGACTGAATTGTGGGCAGCACCTTGTGGACCTCAGTGGTGGCCATTATGAATACCACATGCTCAGGCGGCTCCTCCAAGGTCTTCAGCAATGCATTAAAAGCATCCTGGGTCAGCATGTGGACCTCATCGATAATATATACCTTATACCGGCCGTTAACCGGTGCAAATTTTACATTTTCCCGTAAATCCCGAATGTCCTCAATACCGCGATTTGAAGCAGCATCAATTTCAAACACATCCATGGAATTGCCGGAATTTATCCGCCGGCAGGCCTCACACTGATTACAGGGATTAATAGTAGGCCCCTGCTCACAGTTAAGTGCCTTGGCCAGAATCTTTGCCGTACTTGTTTTGCCGGTGCCCCGCGGGCCGGTGAACAAATATGCATGTCCTATCCTGCCGCTGGTTATGGCATTTGCCAAAGTCCGGCTCACGTGGTCCTGTCCCACCAGATTGGCGAAATTATCAGGACGCCATTTTCTATACAAGGCCATATAAGCCATATCCCTGCACCTCCTACACATACAGAAACATTATACCATAAAATGCTAACTTATTCAGATGGAGGTTTAGCTCCACCTGAATTTAGTTGAATTTTACCCAGGGCTTTACGGTTGCTTAGCTCCCGCCTAAAAGGAAAGAGCCTTAGCAACCGTTAGCATCGGATACTTGCCTATTTTTAGGCATAAAAAAAGCCCTACCAAAAGGTAAGGTAAAGTCTTTCCAACATTGGGCCACAGTACCCAGGCTACCTCACGGCACAGACAACGATTCACTTATCGCTGCTTCCTTCCGGACCTGACGAGGTTCATGAGGCTGCCTTGCGCGAGACCAAGACACTGCGGTCCAATCTTAGAAAGACCGCTATTTCAAGGTATAAAAATGGCGGAGAGTGAGAGATTCGAACTCTCGGTACAGTAACCCGTACACACGCTTTCCAGGCGTGCTCCTTCAACCACTCGGACAACTCTCCACTTGTTTGAATAAGTAAAAAAACTATTCAGTTGCTGTCGGCTCATCACGACAAGACATAGTTTAACAAACAAAAACTCTCTTGTCAACATTTTTTTGCAAAAAAAGTAAGGGACTTTTACATATAGAAAAGCCCTTACTCTCTCCTATAATTTTCACCTTAATACATGAATTCATCCTCTGCCAAATACAGCACAAAGGAACCAAATTCTGTGACAATACGCATAGCCACCAGACTGCTTGCTGCAGGACAAACATTACGACCGATCTTCGGCATATCCAGATCCATGTCCACATCCTGCCCGGACTGTTCCACGATATACAGACCATTTATAACATTTGCAAACTCTGCCAGGCTATCCTCCGCCATCTCATCAATCGCGGTAAAGCTTTCATTACTGTAACGCCTTGCCATTTCCAGGAAGGCCTTGTCGTTGCACAAAATGGCAGCAGACACTGAAAGCGCACCGCCCATAGTTTGAGAAACAATGATAGAATCCTCTATAACCGGTTCAGCCGGATCCGTAAGCACAACTGCATCGGTATCCATGAAGCGCTGCAAGGCACCAACAAACATCTCTGCATATTTGCCGTAAACCTCACCTACAGGATTCAGATCCTCATAGGAGCTGACAATTTTCTTTACGGCATCAACCACAGGATGAACGTCATCCGAATCGCATTCCCTGAAACACCGATTAATAGTTTTTATATCCGCCAGCTTTTCATCCAGCAGGACCTGGGCGATATTGGCCGCCTGATCTGGATTCTCAATTTTTAAGGATACTATCTGGTCCTCTGACAAAAAGCCCTTGTCCGTCAATGCCTTGGCAGCATCTTCTTCACCCGCCAATTCATCCACCTGTGCCTCTGTCAACAGACCCTTTTGGACAGCCAAAACATGCAGCTGAGGAATAGCGTTGGCTGATTTGGGCATTACATGACCGATATTGCTGGATTCCAAAACACCGGCATTTAACAAATACTGCGAAAAGTATCTATTTCCCATTCTCCTCAACCTTTCTGCGGATTCTCTCAACAGCCTGTTTAATCTGATCTGAAGTATACGGCTTCTGAATGAAATCCAAGGCTCCCAGTTCCAGAGTTTCCTTCAGCTTCTGGGATGTTCCAGCAGAAGAAAGCATGATAATAGGAATGTCAGGATTTACCTCTTTTATAACCTGGAGGGCCTCAATACCTCCAACCTCAGGCATAACGATGTCAAGGATAACACCATCGGGCTGCTCCTGAAGATCCTTCATAATGGCTTCCTTACCATTCTCTGCCTCAATAACCTCACATCCCAGCTGTTCCAGCTCTGCGCGAAGCTTCTTTCTAAGCAGTTTGGAATCATCAGTAATAAGGATTTTTAACTTATCAGCCAATTATGCCACCTCCCTTTCCCATATATGTAGATTATACCATAATTGATTAGTTTAAGTCATTTTATAAAATTCTATGTTTTAAGAAATATTCCTGCTGAATTCCTTATAAAATAAGTCAATTTTTATCATTTATTTTTCCAACGCAAAGACAGCTCCCCGATTGGAGAGCTGCCCTTAAAAAGGAATTGTGTTTATTGAAAGTTAATGTTCTGCTTAGTCCTTGCCGGCAATACCAGGAGTAGTCATGGCAGCAGGTGCCAAAATCTTTTCTACCTGCTCCTTGGTGAGCATACCCTTTTCCAAAATTACTTCTCTGATAGGACGGCCGGTAGTGTATGCTTCCTTGGCCAGCATAGCGGAATTTTCATAACCGATATGAGGCAGCAATGCAGTTACGATACCAACACTTCTGTCAATCCACATCTGGCACTGCTCCTTGTTTGGCTCCAGCTTCAACAGGAGCTTATCAACGAAGCCATCAATAGCATTGGTCAGATAGTTCATGGAATTGAACATATTGAAGGCCATAACCGGCTCCATAACATTCAGCTCAAACTGGCCATTCTCTACACCGAAGGTAACAGCCAAATCATTGCCGATAACCTGATAGCAGGTCTGGTTCAGAACCTCGGCAATAACAGGGTTTACCTTACCAGGCATAATGGAAGAACCAGGCTGACGCATTGGCAGCTTCAGCTCATAGTAACCGCAGCGAGGGCCAGAAGCCATCATACGGAAATCGTTACACATCTTGATGATAACAAGCGCAGTGTTCTTCAGTGCAGAGGAAACATCTGCGAAGCCATCAGTGTTGTTGGTGGCATCAATCATGTTCTCAGCAGTCTTGTAGGTCTCGCCGGTAACCTCACTAAGAGACTTGGCAACATTAATAATGTACTGAGGCTCTGCGTTCAGACCGGTACCAACAGCAGTACCACCCATGTTTACATAGTGAATGGTATCAAGGGCATGCTGAATGCGGTCAATACCACGACGGATGGAAGATGCATAGGAATACATTTCCTGGCCAAGGGTAATTGGAACAGCATCCTGCAGGTGAGTACGGCCCATCTTTACAATGTCCTTGTACTCCTCACCCTTCTTCTCCAGCTCATCAACCAGACGGTTCAGAGACTTAATCAAAGTCTTGCCCTTATGGTTGAGGCAAACCTTAATTGCAGTTGGGAATGTATCATTGGTGGACTGTGCCATATTACCATGATTGTTTGGAGAAATGATGTCATAGCGGCCCTTGGCTTCGCCGGTCATCTCCAAGGCACGGTTACAAAGAACCTCGTTCATGTTCATGTTAAAGGAAGTACCTGCACCGCCCTGAATAGGATCTACAGGGAACTGATCCAACAGCTTTCCTGCGATAATCTCGTCAGCAGCGGCAATAAGAGCCTTACCAATCTTCTCCGGCATACGGCCAGTGGACAGATTAGCCAGTACAGTAGCCTTCTTAACCTTTGCCATGGACTGAACAAAATCACTGTCTACCCGCTGCCCAGTAATCTTAAAATTCTCAATGGCACGTAAGGTCTGTACACCATAGTATACGTCATCTGGAACTTCCAATTCGCCTAAGAAGTCGTGTTCTTTTCTCATTTTCTTCTCTCCCTTTTACTTTGTTTTTTGTCGTTCGCGTTTTTGTATTTTGTATACAAAACTCCTTGATTTGAGAATAGCACCTTATTATGCAAATTGCAAGAGATTTTGCAAAAAATTCTGTCAATTTTTGCATAATAGGAATCATCTCCTATTTAAGACAAATATAACTTCAAACATTAATAAGCAAGTTACTTTACATAGGGAGCAAAATATGGGTCCAAATATGATTCAAATGATATTCTGCACACAAAAAGCCCCATGCGACATCTCGCGAAGTCGCATGGGGCTTGCTTTCATCTGGTGCGAATGGCGGGAGTCGAACCCACGGCCCTCTGCTTATGGTATAGATTATCACGATGCAACAGCTCATGATAGATGATGAATTTTACTACTTCTCTTGGAACACTTGGGGAATTTAGCAGTGAATTTATGAATATCCTGCCCCCGCTGTGATAAACCCCAAAATATCCTTTACAAGGTTTTGGTGTCCATTCCACAAATTCAATTCCACCGTAGCTTCCGCCAAACATTTCATCCACTACTTCCATATAAAGCTGCTGAATGTTATAGACCGGCTCCATCTTATATTCCTCCTAACATAATTGATATTCGACATTGAAGCTGCACTTCATCTTACAACCTCATTATGTCGTGGATTAGGAGTTATAGGAGTGGGTGAAAGGTCCCGAATTGGGAATAAAAAAACTGCCGCATACAGCTATGCAGCAGCTTTAGAAATCACCAGATTTCCTTCATCCATTGTCTGTAGTTTGCTTCCAAAAACTTTATGATTAAATTAAACATTCCGTAAATTTCATCACCCAGAGTTGCAAAATCCTTCTCCTTGTCGCCGATGGTCGTCATGCACACATCCATAATCAATGCGCCGTTGCGATCATAAAACAGCTTGAAGGGCTTGTAGTTCATGTTCTGGGTATTGGTCATATAAAGAAGCTGTACATCCTTATCCTGTTTCAGAGCGTTGTTAAGAATCAAAACCCTTATCACGGTAAATGCCGAGTCATCCAATATAACCATGAGAGGAAGCTGCTGTCCCTCCACCTGAATGTGGGATTGGAAGGTCACCGTATTCTGCTCGTCATCAGGTACTTCCTCCACCTGAAATACCGTAACCTCCTTCTCCTTCAGATACTTTTTAAAAACTTTTGCTTTGGTATTCATAAAAAACTCCTTCCCCGTAAGAAATCCGCCTGTCAATTTTTTAGACCGACAAGCGGATTTTCTTACTATTTGTACTATTCTTTTACTTACTTTAATATTAGATGAACTTTTAGAAGGTATAGGCTACACTAACGCTGCCCATTACCCCCTGCTTCTTGCCGACGAAGCAGGTGAGATTGAGGTCTACTCCCCATGGGTTGTCAGCACTCGGACGCATAAAGGTTCCGATTTCACCGCGGACTCTGCCGCCGCCAATATCAGCACCACGAATGCTGAGACCGTTTACACGGCCAGTGGCCTTACCGTCCATCTCATACTCATAAGCCAGACCGCCGTAGAAGTTCCACCGGTCATTCCTCTCGGTGTAGCGTGTCCCTATCCGTACCAGACTGCTGGTAACGGCATCAAGGCTGTAATCAGCACCAGCCACCGTAAAGTCTGTACCATTTCTGCGGTTGTAGAAATACTTGGCATAAACATCCAAAGAGCTGTTCTTATCCAGCTTCAGCTCCCTGCCCACACCAACATGGAAGCCGAAATAGTTAGTGTCGGTGTTGTAGCTGTAGGCATTGTTCATGTTATCCCGCAGGAGATTGTGGGCATCCTCATGAACTGTACCGGCACGGAGGCTGCCCTCCACATAGAGGCCCTTAGGAGTATACCACTTGGCCAGGAGGCCACCGCCGGTATAGCGGGTGCTGCCGTCGCCAGGCTGAGTAGCATCATTGAAGGTAGTATAGTTGCCGTTTCCATACTCGAAGAAGGCACCATACTCAAAGGAGGACTGCTTCTTCACGTTCTTGTGGCCCACTGCCAGAATTGCATTCCAGGTACTTACATCAATATGGCTGCCGGTTTCCTGGGTCAGCTTGCCGCCACCCAGCTTGGCAAAGGAAGCCACGCCGTCAGTGCCGGTATTAACAGGCAATGCCAGCCCGTCAGTAGCTGCGCCGATGTAGTCATTACCAACATTGAGAACCGTCATGGTAGCCTCTGCACCCATCAGAACGTTATGGGTCTGCTCAGTGGCCCTTACGTCTTTTACGTTGTAAACCACATTGCCCTTTTCATCAAGGGCCACCTTACCGGTTCCCTCTACTGCTATACCAATGGTAAAGTCGGAATCCTCATTGACCTTGGTTGCCTTGTTGGTCACTGTGGTCTGATCAAGAAGGGTCATGGTATCATCCTTGGCCACTACCTTGACCCCGGTGAAGGTCACCTTGTTGGCGCTTACAGTGGTATTTGACAGGTCGCTGGCAGTACCATCAGTAATGGTAACCGCAGACTTGCTCTTGCTCCAAGGAACCACGGAGAAGTCCATGGCCTCAAAGTTGGAGATATTCTTTACCAGCTGGTCGCCGCCGGTCCATGGGGTATTGTTATAACCAATATTCAGTGTATTGCCGTTGTACTGCAGATTGCCGCCTAAAAGGCCAGTGGCGGAAACATCTGCGGTACCAAAGAGATTAACTGTATTGTTCTGGGTAGTGCCGCTTACGCTGTAACCACCATATACGCCGCCATCAATGGTAACGCCCAGGGTTGCAGAAGTAATGGTATTACCCTTTACGGTGCCACCGCCAAGATTTACGGTGTTGTTGTTGGCTGTAGAGGTTCCGCCATAGCCGCCAATAACGCTGCCATTTACCGTACCACCGGTCAAGGTTACCGTATTGCCAGTAGCCGTGGTGGTGGCAAAGCCGCCGATAACGTGCTCAGTTACGTCACCCTTCAAGAGGGAAACGCTGTTGTTTAATGCCTCGTCACAGCCACCGCCGATAATACCAAGAACAGTACCTTCATGGAAGTATACCAGGTCATTGGAGGAGCGGATCTTGCTCTTGCCGCCGTATACATAGTCATCAATGGCTGCTTTCTTTACGGTAACAATATTGCCGTCAGCAGTGCCGTTCTCACTGTAGCCGCCATAAACCGCACCCTTCACTGCCACATTGCCGTCAAGGGTTACATTGTTGGAGGCTGCCACACCGGTGCCATCGGTCTTGCCGCCGTATACGCTGCCGCCTACACTGCCGCCGGATACAGTTGCCTCATTGGTGGAAACAGCACCTTCCTTGCTGTAACCACCCATTACGCTGCCACCAACATTGCTGTTGGTAACATTAACAGTATTCTGTACAGAAGTACCGCTTTCACTCTGGCCGCCGACCACGGAACCGCCTACAGTACTTCCATCAACAGTTGCCTTGTTTTCATTGGAAGTGCCCTTGCCCTCGTTCCAGCCGCCGATTACATCCTTCTCTACCTTGCTGCCGCCAGTTACAGTGGTTTCATTCTGGTTGGTATCGCCATTCTTGCTATGGCCGCCAACTACGTTGCCGCCTATCTCGCTGCCGCCGGATACAGTAGTCTTGTTTTCGTTGGAAGTGCCGTCACCGTTGGACTTACCACCGGTAACATCACCGCCCACCTTGCTGCCTTCAGTAACGGTGGTTTCGTTCTTGTTGGCATTGCCCTTTTCACTCTGGCCGCCGGTTACGTCACCATCTACCTGGCTCTTGCCTTCTACAGTGGTTTCATTGTCTGTGGAGTCGCCGTTGCCGCCGGAACGGCCGCCAGTTACGTTACCACCAATCTTGCTGCCGTTCTTGATGTCAACCTTGTTTTCCTTGGTTTCACCGTCGCCATCGGTCTTGCCGCCGTTTACATCGCCGCCGACTTCAGTGCCATCCAACGTGGTCTCATTGCCCTTGGAGCCGCCGCTGCCACCGGAGTGGCCACCGTTCACATCGCCGCCGATCTTACTGCCAGTCAGGATCACGTGGTTTTCTTCGGTATTGCCGCCGCCATCAGTCTTGCCGCCGTTTACATCGCCGCCGACTTCAGTGCCATCCAACGTGGTCTCATTGCCCTTGGAGCCGCCGCTGCCACCGGAGTGGCCACCGTTCACATCGCCGCCGATCTTACTGCCAGTCAGGATCACGTGGTTTTCTTCGGTATTGCCGCTGCCACCAGTCTTGCCGCCGTTCACATCACCATCCACTGTGCTGTCTTCCAGCGTGGTCGTGTTGCCCTTGGAGCCGCCATGGCCACCGAGGGTTTCACCACCGGTTACGGTGCCGTGGATTGTACCTCTCTTGATAATGACCTCGTTTTCCTCGGTGTTGCCGGTATCGCTCTGGCCACCGTTGGCATCACCGTCTATTTCACTGTCTTCCACATTCAGCTTGTTCTTGTTGGCATTGCCGTTCTCACTGGTACCACCGTTGGCATCACCGCCGGTGCCGTCATCGTTCTTCTGGATATGGGAGTTTTTAACCTTGGTTTCATTATCCTTGGCCTCGCCGTCACCTTCGGCCTTGCCGCCCGGAACATCGCCCTTATGAGGATTTTCGCCGTCTATTGTGGTCTCAACCTTCACGGCCTCCACAGGTGCCACCTGCTCATCAACGCCGCGGTCAACCACATACATCAGGCTCTTCGTAGCACTGTCCCAATAAGCATGGCCCTTGCCGGTCTTGCCGTTGTCCAGGGTAAAGATGCCCGCACGGGTCTTGTTGACGCTGTCACCAAAGTTGGATACCAGCTTCATGGTATCACCCTTGTTGAGAGTGCTTACCCCTGTAAAGAATACATTTTCTGCATTTACAAAGGCATCACTATAAGCGATTTCTGTATTTGGACGGGCATAGGTGCTGTTCCAGCCCAGCTTGCCAACGTTAAGGTCAGAGGCCTTGTTGGAGGATACTGTGTAGAGTACATTGCCGCCAGTGGCAGACACATTGCCCGTCACTGCGCCCTTGACAGTCAGACCCGGATTGGCTGTGTAGGTGTAATTCAGCTTGCCGGTATCCTGGGCCCCAATATTATTCAAAGTATTATTGGCCTTCACCAGTGTCATGGAATCATTGGCAGCTGCCGTCTTTTTCTGGTCATCGGTCATGGTTACACCAAAGCCGGATTTATCCAGAGTCTTTACATTGGAGAAGTTGTACATGGCCTCGTGCTTATCCACCAGCACTGCACCCTTGTTATAGGTGACCTTGCCCAGCCCGATAGTGTCTATGTAGGCCGCTCCTACGCTATACTGGAGAGCCGTACCGTCACTGCTGGCCTTCACGCCCTTGGCCTGCTTGCCGGATATGGTGATATTTTTCTCAGTTTCGCTGTAAGTGCCGCTTGGCTGATAAGCAATAGAGCTGTCAATTTTGGCATCACTAAAGAAGTCTGAACCAGCGGTCAGGATGTTATAATCATTTATCTCTATAGGAGTATTAAAGCCGCTGCCAGTAACGGTAATGCCACCGTCCAGTTTCGACCAGCTGGCATCCACGGCACCAGTAGTGGTGGAACCGTCCCACTTGGAGATATCCACGCTGTCCAGTGTCTTTTTGTTTAGTTTATATTGAACTGCATTGCCTAATGTGCTTACTGTACCGGTCAAAGTACCGGAGAGAGTAGCTGCTTTATCTATGCCATAGCTAACCTTCTGGCTTACTTGGGAGCCCTTTACTGTAAGACCCTCCTGCAGTCCATTGGCACCGGTGAGCAATTCCCAAGTAGCCTCAGCATCATTAACATTAATGGTATTTACCTTATCCCCTGTAAAGGTGAATGTCAGCCCCGAGGCATCTACGCCATTGTTTCCGACATTATTGAATGTATAGCCTGTGCCTGTAATGTTGCGGCCAGTGCCCCATTTCATTTCACCCAGGGTGATGGCATCTACGGACATGGACTCGGCATAGTATTTCAAGGTTGCGCCGCTGTCTTCCGTCTTAATACCGCCAGTTTTATTTCCTGCCAGAGTCACGCCATTTTGGGTATCGTCAGTAATCCGCTCACCGCTTTTGTAAGCCTTGGACCCGGATACGGTGCCGAAAGTGTTTGCCCCCAAGTTGTTAAAGAGGGTTTTATCTTCCGCCAGAGAAGCAAAATTCCCTGTCTCCACCGCTATGTTGGTGCCTGTCCAGCTGGTAGGAAGGTTCATATTTTGCGTACCCGTCCAGCCATTAAGGTTCATGCTGCTAATGGTACCGCCAGTAATGGTACATTTTACATCAGTGCCAGATACCCCTACTGTACCCGTACCAGTACCTTTATAGGCAACACCATTGGTGTCGGTAAATTCCGCCGCCACGCTGGCATTGGTTGGCTGGGTTATCCCCACTGTACCAGAAAGATTCTTGGCACCAGTAATAAGATTAGTAGACGCATCAGGTGCTGTTGCTGTCCCCGTAAGGGTCAGACCAGAAGCGTTGATATTTGTTACTCCAGCGAAGTCATAGGCTGAGGTGGCTTCCCGTGGGGTATCCCATTTCATATCTCCCAAGGAAACAGTATTCACATCAAACTTTTCAGCATAATAAGTCAGCTTTTTGCCGCTGTCCTCGGCCTTTACACCGCCAGCTCTGTTGCCGCTCAGAGTAACCCCATTGACCGTATCATCGAAGGTGCCAGCATTTGTATATTTGATTGAAGCGTCAATGTTAGCATTACTGAACAGGTCTGTATTTGCAGTAAGAATATCTATGGAATCACCCGGATCTAGTTGAGGTTTAGTAAAAGCCCCCTCTACTGATGTACCATCTGCTTTTTTCGTCCAGCCAGTAAGAGTAGGAGTACCCGCCGTGCCTTCCCAAGCTGCAAGATTTATACTATTAATTGACTTACCAGTGGCAGTATAGCCAATTGTATCGGCCGACCGCGTAATATTACCACTAAGGATTGCACTGAGAGTTGCTCCATTAACAGTCTTTGTAAAATATTGTGTATGGCTGATAGGGTCCAAAGCTGTCATGCCCGTAGCATTAGCCAACAGCGTCATGCTGCCGCTGACATCCTCTGGATTGGTGAAGGCAAGATTGGTTTTATCTATGGTAGTACCTGAACCAAATTTGTATTGATTGGCAGTCAATGTCCTCGGGGTTGTTCCCCACGTAACATTACCAAAAGTCACCTTAGAAATGTTATTGGCAATAGTGTACGTGATTGCAGTTCCGCTATTCGCTACGGTATGTGTACGGGTGCCATCTAATCTGACAGTAGTTGACGCCGTATCATTGGTGATATTAGTGGATTTAACATCTTTTGAGGTATATGCTTTGATATCAGCAGCCGTATTGTTGTAATTTAGCTTTATACTTCCCAGACCACCATTTGTAGCCGAAAGCAGTGTCATGGTACCATAATGGGAAATGTCAGTATCACCAAGAAGATTAGATGAACCGTGAATATCCAGTGTAACCTTATCTCCACCACCTATTGTACCAGCTGTGAGTACTGTTCTGTCCTTTGAAAAGGCAAAATCGCTGGCAGTGGCAATCTTGTCAAAACCGGCAACATTATATTTTACAACATTATTTTGGGCATTTTTCCCTAAATTAAGAGTATTGTTGGTGTAAATTGTTTGTGTACCACCAACCCTGCCTCCAAAAATCTGGGCAATATTTATTGTTCCGTTAAGGGTTACACTATTGCCTGTAGCTGTCTTACCATTAGTCTGAGCGTTCCCAGCAATAACTTCAGTGTAATCCGTATCAAATGTACCACCTGATAATATTACCTCATTGCCAGTAGCATCTCCTGTCTCAGCATATCCACCATATATATACTGAAACGATCCAGACGAAGCCGGCTTAATAGTACCATTCGATATTGTCACTCTATTTTTCTTAGCATCGACTTGACCAAATCCACCATAGATTTTACCATTAATTTGAGCAGAGCTTCCTGAAATTGTAATTTTGTTATTGAAAGCACTTGATGTATAACCGCAGCCACCATATACATCGAAGTTTACTTTACCGCCGGTGATGGACACGGTGTTTCCATTATTCGAATTATTCTCATCACCAGCAATACCATATAAACTATAGCCACCAAAAACATAATCCGCTGTGCCGGCTGTCATGGAAAGACTATTTTTGGTGACATTTGAATATAATCCTCTTGCAAGTCCTCCATAAACCATATACACTTTGGCGTTGCCGCCGGCAATCCAAATTTGCCGATTGGAAACACCCTCAGACGGGTTATTGGAGAATCCACCAGCAAGCTCATAGCTATTCCAGGCTATCATACTAGAGTTATACTTTATTTTATATGCATCACTAACCGCATAAAAAATATAATGCTCAATCGTATTATGAGTATACGTTCCAGTGTTACACCATGTATCCGAAGTAAAATCGCTCGGGCCCTGTAAAGGACCTATTTCTTTCTCTGTAGGATCTGCCTCGGCCACAGGCCCAAAAAGGCTCCCGCCGCCCAATATAAGTGCCGCCATGATAAGACGGGTCAATTCCTGCTTGCTTTTCTTGCTTTTCATATTACTCCCCTCCCTGGGCTATTTACCGCTCAAAAACACAAAAAGCCTCCCCTCAGGCCGCCGGCAAGCCGCAAGGGCTCACCAGCCTCCTGAGAGAAGGCTTATTTACATAGTTATATACTTGTTGATAAGTGTCTACTGGAGTTGAACAGTTACCCCCCCCGCGAGGACAGACTCAGGCACAAAAAAACCGCCCTGCACGTTGGTTGTCAATAGCTTCTGCGCTTTCATGCCCTGTCACTCCCTTCGGGTAATTTTAAAATACACTTATTTTTGTACATCTTCGACATTGAAAACAAAAATCCTGCAAAGTTAATAACTATTATACATAATTATCCGATGCTAACTGGTGCTAAGACTCCTTCTTCTTAGGTGGGAGTTAAGCACCAGTAACGCCCTGGGTAAAATTCAACTAAATTCAGTTGGAGTCAAAACTCCATCTGAATAAGTTATCATTTTATCGGAATAAAGGCGGGGTTTCTTAAAAAAGCTCCCAGCCGAAGCTGGGAGTCATTTGAAAATCCAAATATTAAAAATAAAAATTTTGAAAGTAGATATCCAATACAATTTTCTTTAATAAAATTTAAGGTATAAACTTGGTATAAAATGACTGTACCAAGTATTGCGGACCTCAATATTTATACGATTAGCGCAGTTATCAGCATTTACTATCCAAAATTTATAGCTATATCCTTAGGTACCATGAATTCACATCCCTTAGAAAACTAAAATATCTTTCCGTTTCTTTTACTTTTTTCGACATCAGATGACATAATCCTCTAAATCAGAGTTGCTTAGATAATAAGCCGTTCTATAATTTTATTTCTTGTGTACCTTAGATTATATTTCAACTGCTCTAATCTATCCAAATCAAAGAGTGGATTGGCTGTAAATACTTCATCTATCAGGGCATCCACCTTATCAGGAGAAAGTTTATCCAGTTCGAGGTTTGCGGTCTTTATGAGTTTTAACTGCTCCTCCTGTGTTTCCTTAAATGGCTTTGAAGGCTGCTTACGGAATTTCATCTGTTTATTGATTTTCTGATACCACAGGCTGTTTCCATTATCAAATATTGGAGCCATACCCAGGAATTTCTGAGTATTTACATCCCTAATAAAACCAAAATTACCATAGTGACGGTCTGAATTATGAATTAGATAATCAAAAGCAAACATATTATCAATTTCTTTTGGCTCCACCACTATCTCCAGTTTTTCCATGCACCTCAGAAAATGCTGATAAGAGTCCTCATGGTTAAGTTTTGGTAAGACACTTCTTACTTCCAATGCCGGTACATATTCAGTATCCGTAGTTATAAAAGTCTCACAGGTGCAATAAGCCTGCTCTGCCTCATCATCATAAACCAATTTATAGTCTACATGAGGCAACCCAAGTTCTGTCAGCAGCTTTGAAGCAAATACCTCGTTATAGGGCTGCTGGTCGTATGGCGCAGTCCCCTCTTTATACAGAATACGCTTGTTATCTTCAATGCACCAAAACTTAGGCAGTTCACCGTTTGAACTGCTGTCTGGTGAATAACTTGATTCCCCAAATTTTATTGATTTGAAACTCTGCTTTTTGAAATCGTTTTCAAACAGGTTCACATCTTCCCAGTCCAGCTCAAAGCCTTCAGGCTTGAACCAGTACTGGTCTGAAAGATTAAGGCCAAGGTTTTTAAATGAAATTGCTGCAGGTGTTTCTACACCATAGGCATTCAGCATAGCAGCCAAATCCTTGCGATTTACCGAAACACTGCGGTTATCAATCCAGTTTTTCAATGCAGAGGTGCTATCATGACTGTACTGAACGGATAATGGCAAATATTCCACATTAATTGTGGCAATCTTGTCTTGAATCCAACCAGAAACGGTATCTATATTAAAACTGCAAACAGGAATATCTTTGCACATTAAAGTTATTTTCATATAAGCCCTCCTTTCAATAATTGTTACCACAACTATTATATAATTTTTGTGACAACGGTACAAAGTCAAATTCAGTCACAACTTGTGACCGTCTTATATTCTCAAATTTAATAAGCATGATTTTCTGATAACGTACCACTTAATACTGAAACGCACTTGCAAAAACACTATAGCATCCTAGATTTTTTTTGTCGATACCGTCCACAGAGTACATATTGTACATAGTTTAATGATGTACCTATTGATGTACCAGAGCATATTTACCTGGTAAACCATGATAATTATCAAAAACATAAAAACCTCGAAACCAGTGTAAATACTAGCTTCGAGGTTATTTTCATCTGGTGCGAATGGCGGGAGTCGAACCCACGGCCCTCTGCTTAGGAGGCAGATGCTCTATCCATCTGAGCTACATCCGCAACAGTGTTATTGTACACTTTCTATATTCTTCTTGTCAATTTGAAATAAGTCTGCCGTAAAGTTGATGTCCTCCAGCTGTCTCTGTCTTGTCTCAACACCAAGGGTCAATACCACCAGTGAAACCACGATAAGCACCCCGGCAAACATCATGAATACGTTGCCAATGCCCAGCTGATTTGCCAGCATAATACCAACCAGAGCAGGGGCAATCATGCCACCGATACGGCCAAAGCCGGCGGCCCAGCCGCTGCCCAGGGCACGCATGGAGGTTGGATACAGCTCCGGAGTATAGGTATAAATAACACCCCAGGCACCAAGATTAAAGAAGGACATGGTGGCACCCCATACCAGCAGGGTGTCAGGAGAGGTGGCATTGCCAAAGAAATAGCTGGCTACACCACTCATAAGCAGGAAGATGGAAAGGGTGTACTTGCGCCCAATTACATCCACCAGCCATGCCGCACAGTAATAACCCGGCAGCTGGGCAATGGTCATAATAAGCACATACTCAAAGGTCTTTACCACCGCAAAGCCCTGCTGGAATACGATGGATGGCAGCCACATGAAGATACCATAGTAGCTGTACACAATACCGAACCAGGCCAGCCACAGCATAATGGTACGCTTCACATAGCTGGTGCCGAACAGTCCCAGAAGGCCAGGAGTCTTTTCGGTACTGCTGCCCATTTCTGCAGCTGTCAGCTCCGCATCAAATGGCTTGCTTTCCACATGGAGCTTTTTCTCCAGATCCAGAATAATCTTCTTGGCCTCATCAATCTTATTCTTGGAAATAAGATAACGGACGGACTCCGGCATGTGGAGTCTGATAAGGAACACATACAGGGCAGGGAGAGTACCAATGACAAAGGCAATCTTCCAACCAAACTGTGGAATAATCAAATAGGAAATGCAGGCAGCTACCAGCCAGCCGATGCCCCAGAAGCTCTCCAGCAGTACGATAAACCGTCCCCGCAGCTTGGTTGGTGCATACTCAGACATGAGGGTTGCAGCCACCGGCAGCTCACCGCCCAGGCCGAAGCCCACCAAAAATCTGAAGAACAGCAGGGACTCGTAGCTCCATGCCAGGGCGCACATCCCCGTGGCCAGGGCATACATCAATACTGTAATGGTAAATACCTGCTTGCGGCCAATACGGTCAGCCAGAGTTCCGGAAATAACAGCACCCAGGGCCATACCAATGAGACCGATACTTCCGATCCAGCCCATCTGCTCAGGGGCAAGGCCCCACTCCTTGGCCAAAACCGGCAGAACAAAGGCAATAAGGCCGGTGTCCATACTATCAAAGAGCCACCCCAGGCCGGTTACCAACAATAACTTATAGTGAAAGGAGCCCACAGGCATCCTTTCCAGTCTGTCTAAAATCATACATTACATCTCCTCATACAGGTGTCATGACAGTTATAAATACACTGACATAAAATTTACACCTATATAACCAAAAATGCAAGAGAAATAATTATATTTTACCAAAATTTCACAAAAATAATAAAAATCCCCTGACTCACATCAGGGGATTAAATACAAAATTTATTTTTTGGCTTTTCTGACATAGACTCTGGCATAGTCCACATCCTTCAGCAGCTGCCATTCCTCTGTCTTAAAATCCTTCTCAAAGACATTGTACTTCTTCTCATGAAGAATCAAGTACACATCCTTGTCCTCAGGAATTTCTTCCAGGGCCATGAAAGGCATTACATTCTTGGCGTTCCAGCTCTTGCCGTCCGGCAGCTGTCCCGGAATATCCGCGGCATGACTCAAGTTATATGCTATCTTGTCTCCGTAGAACACAGCCGAGGTTTTATAGTCGCCATAGAGTGTCAGCACATCATCATCCTTGATCTGGTCCTTATATACGGCCGCTACCTCCTTGTAGGAATAGCCCTTGGTATTACATACGGGAGCTGCCACCGCAAAGGTCAGCACCGCATATACCACCAGCATAACAGCTACAGTACGCTTCACCAGTGTTTCCCTGTCATAAAGATAGCAGGCCATAAGAATGGCAATTGGCAGTAAGCCCGGCAAGGTATAGGTGGTATACTTGGTGGCCATGCACTGATAGAAAATATTTACTACCAGAGCCCAGGTCAGCAGAAAGCCCGCCGGCATATCCAGCTGAGGAAGCTGCTGGCGTCTGAAGTATTTCACAATAACCGCCGGCAGAGTCCAGCACCAAGGCAGACAGCCCGCAAAGAAAATCATGATGTAATACCACCATACATTCCACTGCTCATGCTCAGACTGGGTGGCCCGCAGGAAATTGTGAACCCCCAGGAAGTTATTGATAAAATCCATGCCATGAATGACATACATGGCATAATACCAGCTGCCGGCTGTAAGAATGTACAACAGCAGACCGGAAATCCACTTTATCCGCAATATTTCCCGGAAATCTCTCCTGATACAGAGATAAACAATAATTATAAAACCAGGAAGCAATAAACCGATAGGCCCCTTGTCCAGAGTAGCCAGACCGGCCAGAATATAGCATAAATAATACCAGTTTCTCTTTCCCGTGCTGTAGCCCATATAAAAGGCCATCAATACACCGTTGAAAAAGACAAACAAGGTCAAATCAGTAATGATGGTCTTGGACAAAAGCCAATATTCAAAGCAGGTTCCCAAAATACCGGCAGCAATCAGACCAGTTTTTCTGTCATAGATGGTTTTGGCAAACAAATAAGTCAGCATAAGTCCCAGGGCACCAAACAGGCTTGGGGAAAATCTGGCCGCAAACTCATTTACCCCAAATATCTTATAGGCAGCAATCAGCTCCCAATAGAAGAAAGCCGGCTTATCATACCAGTAGTTGCCATAAATCCGTGGAGATATATAATCCCCGGAACGCAGCATTTCCAATGCAGTAAGTGTGTAATTGGACTCCACCGGGTCAGTTACCGCAATGGCCCAGTTCCCCAACAAATATAACACCAGGCCTACAATTCCAATAATAGACAGGTCCAGTTTTGTATTATCCATTAAGTACTCCTTTTATATAAATCAGACATCCACACGGCGAATGTCAGCACCCAGTCCAATGAGCTTGGACACCAGATTATCGTAGCCACGGTCAATATGATGGATATAGCCAACAGCCGTCTCACCCTCAGCCACCAGGCCGGCCAATACCATTGCAGCACCAGCCCGAAGGTCCGTTGCCTTAACCTGACAGCCCGTAAGGGAGGATACCCCCTCCACTGTGGAGGTTCTGCCATCCACCTTGATATTGGCACCCATGAGCTTCAGCTCTTCAACATGCATGAAACGGTTTTCAAATACAGTCTCAGTAACCATGCCGGTGCCTTCAGAAACTGTCAGCATAGCCATAAACTGGGCCTGCATATCCGTAGGAAAGCCCGGATATGGCATGGTCTTGATATCCACTGCCTTGGTCACCTGATCGCAGGTCACCCGAATGCCGTCAATATGTTCCTCGATGGTTACGCCAGCCTCCTTCAGCTTGGCAATAACAGGCTTTAAATGCTCGGAAATAGCATTTTCAATAAACACATCACCCCTGGTCATGGCCGCAGCCACCATATAGGTGCCTGCCTCAATGCGGTCAGGAATAATAGTGTAATTCTTGCCGGTGAGCTTTTTCACACCATCAATTTTAATGACATTGGTGCCGGCACCGCGGATTTTGGCACCCATTACGTTGAGATAATTTGCCAAATCAATGATTTCAGGCTCCTGGGCAGGATTCTCAATAATGGTCTGTCCCTCTGCCATTGAAGCCGCCATAATAATATTTTCAGTAGCACCAACACTAGGGAAATCAAGATAAATACGGGCACCCTTCAGGCCATTTGGCGCCTGGGCCTCAATGAAGCCATGACCAATATTGATCTCTGCACCAAGAGCCTCAAAGCCCTTCAGATGAAGGTCGATTGGACGGGTACCGATGGCACAGCCACCCGGCATGGAGATTTTCGCCTTGCCGCAGCGGGCCAGCAACGGACCAATTATAAGGAAAGAAGCACGCATTTTCCGTACCAGATCATACGGTGCTTCACAGCTTGTAATCTCGGAGCTGTCCACCATAAGGGTATTCTTATCCGCATCAAACTCAGCCTTAACCCCCAGCTGCTTTAAAACCTCAGCAAGGGTATGAACATCGTCAAGAGCCGGAACCTCCTCCAAGCGGCTTGGGGAATCCTGGCCCAGCAGGGTCGCAGCAATAATAGGCAGTACCGCATTCTTGGCACCGCTGATTTTCACCCGTCCCTTAAGACGCTTGCCACCATTTATAATCAATTTTTCCATTTATGTAAATCCTCCTAAAATAGGCATAGTTCTTGAACATAGCACACTTAATCATAACACGGATATAAGGCGCATGCAAGTAGGAAAAATACCCTTTTCCCTTATAAAACACGGGCTGGGAAAAATAAAAAACGGGACCGCCTAAGCAGTCCCATTTCATACTTTATTTATTTACGCTTTCGTAGATTTTCATAACATCCTGTTTGTCCATCGGGTGGAAAACACCGGCCTTTTTGGTACCATCGGAGGTACAGATATTGGCAAGCTTTTCGATTTCATCAGCATCCTTCACACCGATTCCCAGCTTGGTAAAGCTGGTTGGCAGACCAATCTGCTCAAAGAATTCCATGGTCAGTCGGATACCGGCTCGGGACCGTTCATACACGGTTCCGGCATTAACGCCCCAAACCCGTTCTGCGTACTGGGCAAAGCGCTCCGGATTATCCTCATAGACGTATTTGGCCCATGCCGGCCACATTACCGTCAGGGAGGCACCGTGGGTTACATTATACAGACCGCTTAACACATGACCCAGCTTGTGGGCAGAAAACTCCTTTTCTCTTCCAAGACCCGTAAAGCCGTTATGGGAAACGCTGCCGCACCACATTATTTCACTCATGGCCTCATAATTCTTGCGATGGGCCACGGCAATACGGCCCTGCTGAATAACATTCTTCATGAGGGCCTCGGCAACCAGATCAGTGAAAAGATTGCCCTCCGTATGGGTTATGTATCTCTCCAGGGTATGCATAAGAATATCCGCCACGCCGCAGGCAATCTGGAATGGTGGCAGGGTAAAGGTAAGCTCAGGATTCATAATGGCAAAATCCGGGCGAATGATGTCACTGTGGGCACCGCCCTTTTTGCCGGTACCATCAATGGTAAGCACTGCCGAATCACTGGTTTCGCTGCCAGCTGCCGATATGGTCAGCACTACACCAATAGGCGCACTGCTTTCTATACTGCGGCCCTTTTCCCAATATTCCGCAATATCCACATCAGGATTTGCCACGCCAACAGCCACGGCCTTGGCGGTATCAATGACGCTGCCACCGCCCACTGCCAGAATCATATCTGCATCAAAGTCGATGGCTTCAGCAGTTGCCTCTTTGGCAAAGGACAGAATCGGATTTGGTTGAACACCCCCCATGGCCTCAAATTCGATATCTGCCTCATTAAGATTATCCTCAATCCTCTTCAGGAGACCGCTTTTTTCGATACTGCCGCCCCCATAAAGCAAAAATACCTTTGTGCCACCGTACTGCTTGATTTTGTCTGCCAGCTTGTCCTCAGCCCCCTTACCGAAGACAATTTCCGTTGGACAATAAAACTCAAAATTCTGCATAAAATCCCCCCTCATATAAAAAACTGCCGACCGGCACAGACAATGCACCAGCCGGCAGAAAAATATCAGCCGATATTAAAATTACAGAGTACCGAAAATTCTATCGCCGGCATCACCAAGGCCTGGAACGATATAACCCTTTTCGTTGAGGCGCTCATCAATAGCCGCAACGTATACAGGAACATCCGGATGCTCCTCATTGATAACCTTGATACCCTCAGGAGCTGCTACCAGACACATGAGAATCATGTGCTTTGCCCCCTTATTCTTCAACTGGGTAAGAGCTGCTGCGGAAGAACCGCCGGTAGCCAGCATAGGATCTACAACAATAAGAGTACGCTCAGCCACATCACCTGGCAGCTTGCAGTAGTACTCTACAGGCTTCAGGGTTGCCGGATCGCGGTACATACCAATGTGACCAACACGGGCAGATGGAATCATATTTACAACACCATTTAACAGGCCCAAGCCAGCACGCAGAATTGGCACAACGCCTACCTTCTTGCCGGCCAGAACCTTGGCCTTGCACTTGGCCACCGGAGTTTCAATTTCAATCTCCTCCAGTGGGAAATCCCGGGTTACCTCATAGGTCATAAGCATAGCAATCTCTTCCAGCAGCTGGCGGAAATCCTTGGATGGGGTTTCCTTCTTGCGCATAATGGTAAGCTTGTGCTGGATTAATGGATGATCTACTACTGTTGCTTTAATATCAGACATATTTCTCCTCCTAGAGACTAAGTTTAATGTAATTATCAGAGTACATTAATTATAACATATTTCAATTAAAATTACTCATATAATGGATATTTCCTGCAAAGAGCCGCAACCCTGTCTCTGGCCTGGGCCTTTGCTGCCTCATCCTCAGGATTGTCCAGGGCCAGGGCAATGATATTGCCCACTTCCACCATATCCTCTTCCTTGAACCCACGGGTGGTAAGGGCCGGAGAACCAAGGCGGATACCGCTGGTTACGAACGGACTAAGCTTCTCAAATGGAATGGTATTCTTGTTGGCAGTGATGCCCACTTCATCGAGAACATTCTGGGCTATCTTGCCGGTGATGTTCTTATTGGTCAAATCTACCAGCATCAAGTGGTTGTCGGTGCCGCCGGATACAATTCTGAAGCCCTTTTCTGTAAGGGTCTTGGCCAGAGCACTGGCATTCCTGATAATCTGCTGGGCGTATTCCTTGAATTCCGGAGAAAGAGCCTCCTTAAAGGCCACAGCCTTTGCGGCAATAACGTGCATGAGAGGACCACCCTGAATTCCAGGGAAAATTGCCTTGTTGAACTTCTTGCCAAACTCCTCATCCTTGCAGAGAATCAGGCCGCCCCGTGGACCACGGAGAGTCTTGTGGGTGGTAGTGGTTACTACATCTGCATAAGGAATTGGAGATGGATGCAGGCCTGCTGCAACCAGACCGGCGATATGGGCAATATCCACCATGAGATAAGCCCCTACAGAATGAGCTATTTCAGCCAAACGTGGGAAATCAAGGACACGGGCATAGGCGGAAGCACCGGCCACAATCAGCTTAGGCTTGCACTCGTTGGCAATTTTCTGGATTTCGTCATAATCCAGCTGCTCTGTATCCTCGCTTACACCGTAAGGAACAATCTTGAAATACTTTCCGGACATATTAACAGGGCTGCCATGGGTAAGATGACCACCATCGGTCAGGCTCAGGCCCATTACAGTATCACCTGGCTCCAAAAGTGCAAAGAATACTGCCATGTTGGCCTGGGCACCGGAATGTGGCTGTACATTGGCATATTCAGCCCCAAACAGCTTCTTGGCCCGATCAATGGCCAGCTGCTCAATCACATCCACATGCTCACAGCCGCCATAATAACGCTTGCCAGGATAACCCTCTGCATATTTATTGGTAAGAACACTGCCCTGAGCTGCCATAACAGCTGCACTGACTATATTTTCAGAAGCGATAAGCTCCAGCTTATTGCGCTGGCGGCTTAATTCCGCATCAATAACCTCAGCAATCTCCGGGTCCACAACTTTCAAATCATCCATTAAGCTCATGACAGATTCCTCCTCAAAATATGGTAGGTATTATTTATTTTCCAACGCCATCATCTTGTTGATGCGGCGAATATGGCGCTCACCATGAGAGAACTCGGTAGTAACCCAAACCCGTACAATTTCCCCTGCCGGGCCATAGCCGGTCACCCGGCCACCCAGGGCCAGTACGTTGGCATCATTGTGCTCTCTGGACATGCGGGCAGAAAAAACATCGCCGCAAAGAGCCGCACGGATGCCCTTTATCTTATTGGCCGCCATGGAAATGCCAATGCCGGTACCGCACAATACGATACCGCGGTCAGCCTCACCGCTGACCACCTTGCCACATACCTTTTCTGCTATTTCAGGATAATCCACGGACTCAGCATTATAGGTGCCCACATCCTCTGTTTCAATATCCTTAAACTCGGCCAGAACCTTAAGGACCTCTGCCTTAAGCTCCACCGCACCATGGTCACAGCCAACTACGATTTTCATTATCTGAATTACTCCTTATCAAACTTTATTTTTCACACAACGCCATTGTATCATAGTTAAATGATAAAACATATTAATTTTTAGGCATCTGCACAGGCCATAATTTCTTTTTCACTGATGGCCCCGTGGCGGATAATCACCGGCTCATCCCCGGTGCAGTCCACAATGGTGGATTCAATGCCCAGATTACACGGGCCCCCATCCAAAATAAGCGGAATGAGCCCCTTCATATCGTCGTATACCATCTGTGCCGTGGTAGGACTTGGATGGGCAGATATATTGGCACTGGGCACTGCCAGAGGCACACCGGCCTCCTTAAGCACCGCCAAAGCCACCTCATTATCCGGAATTCTGATACCAACAGTATTCTTGCCACCGGTCACCCGCTTTGGAATGGTGCTTTTACGGGGCAATACAATGGTAATGGGGCCTGGACAGAACCTCTCAAACAGCTTCAATGCCATATCCGGCACCCGGGCCGCTATGTCCTGCACCATGTCCACATCCGCCACCTGCAAAGAAAAAGCCTTGTAATAAGGCCGCTCCTTGGCATCGTATAAGGCTTTTACTGCCACCTCGTCAAGACCGTTGGCCGCCAGGCCGTAAACAGTTTCTGTGGGAATTGCCACCAGCTGACCCTGACGCAGCATGGCTGCCGCCTCTTTAATGGCCTCCTGCTGCTCCGCCACATTATTTATAGAAATTATTTTTGTTTCCATAAAATCACTACCCTGTCAATTCCCGCCAAATCCTTGAGGACTTCACAACGGCCCCAGCCATGCTCCTCCCCCAGCTTCCTAAGGGAATCCGCCTGATTTATGCCAATTTCCAAGGCCAAAAAGCCGTCATCCTCTATCAGTTCACCAGCCTCAGCCACAAGGCGGCGGTAACAGTCCAGCCCGTCAACGCCGGCTGCCAGGGCAGACAAGGGCTCATAATCCTTAACATTGGAATCCAAGCCCGCCATATCCCCCTCCGGAATATACGGAGGATTGGATACTATAGCCGTAAATTTCCTGTCTTTTATTGGCTCCAGCAGATCCCCCTGGTAAAATTCGATGCGGTCAGACAGCCCCAGACACTCAGCATTTTCCCTGGCCACTTCAATGGCTCCGGGGGAAATATCCACGGTCACGGCCTTTAGCTCTGGCAGATAATTTAGCAAGGAAAGGCAAATAGCCCCGGTTCCGGTGCCAATATCTGCAATGGTTCCCAAATCATCCCGGCCGATTTTCAGGCGGGAAATCACGGCTTCCACCAAAATCTCCGTATCTGGGCGGGGAATCAGGGTAGCTTCCGTAACCTTGAAGTCCAGTCCCATAAAATCCTTGTGTCCCACAATATAGGCCACCGGCTTATGCTGTACCCGTTCCTTTATGAATACCTTAAATTGAGCCAGCTCCTCCTTCGTCAGAGGCTGGTCAAAATGAACGTAAAGATGGATACGCTCCTTCTGCAAAACATGGCAGAGCAGCACCTCACCATCTAATCTGGGGGTATCCAGCCCCGCCTTGGCAAAGTACTCCTCAGTCCATTTCAGCAATTTTCCTATTGTCCAAATTTCGTCCGCCATACGTTCCTCAAATATCTACAAAAAATTAATCTACCTGTTTCATGCGTTCCGCCTGGTCCGCTGTAATGAGTCCATTTAAAATCTCATCCAACTGGCCATCCATAACGGAATCCAGCTTATGGAGAGTCAGACCAATACGGTGGTCCGTCACCCGCCCCTGCGGGAAGTTATAGGTTCTTATGCGCTCACTTCGGTCTCCGGAGCCCACCTGACTCTTGCGGTCTGCGGCAATGGTATCCGCCTGCTCTTGCTGGGCCTGCTCCAATACCCGGGCCCTTAACACACGCATTGCCTTTTCCTTGTTTTTCAGCTGGGATTTTTCGTCCTGACACTGCACCACAATTCCCGTTGGCAGATGGGTGATACGGATAGCCGATTCAGTCTTGTTTACATACTGGCCGCCGGCACCGCCTGCACGATAGGTATCAATGCGCAGATCCTCGTTGCGGATGTCCACGTCCACCTCATCGGCCTCCGGCAGCACTGCCACCGTTACCGCCGAAGTATGAATACGGCCGCCGGACTCAGTAACTGGCACCCGCTGTACCCTATGGGTACCGCTCTCATATTTCAGCTTGCTGTAGGCACCATAGCCCTCAACAGCAAAGGATACCTCCTTAAAGCCGCCGATTTCCGTGGCATTGGCATCCATAATGTTAATCTTCCAGCCCTGGTTTTCGGCGTAGCGGGAATACATGCGGAACAAATCCCCCGCAAAGAGAGCTGCCTCTTCGCCGCCAACGCCGCCGCGGATTTCCACAATAACATTCTTGTCATCGTTAGGGTCCTTGGGCAACAGCATTATAGGCAGCTCCTGGTCCAACTCCTCCTTCCGCTTTCTGAAATCTGCCAGCTCGTCCTCCACCATGTGGCGGAACTCGTCATCATCAATGCCCTCACTGAGCATTTCCTTGTTGTCCTCAATGCCCTGGCAGACAGTCTTGTATTCACGGTAGGCCTCAATAATGGGCTGCAATGAAGAATGCTCCCGATTATATCGCTGCCACCTATTCATATCCTCCAGCACAGACGGATCGCTGATAAGGGATTCCAGCTCCAGAAACTTGTTCTCCACCGCCTGCAGTTTATCCATAATATTCATGTATATTTTCCTCTTTACCGCTTGTATATATAAAATGAACTATCAACGAAGAAACAAATGTCTTGAACAATAGGTTGAATAGCGTTACAAAACTTTTTGTTGCCATACTTCTGTATTAGTGGAAAAATCATTTGTCTGAGCGTAGCGAGTTATGATTTTTACACTATATAAATGCAAGAAAAAGTTTCAGCTATGAGACCGTGTGAAAGACATTGTTTCTATGCTTCCAGTATATAATTGCCGGTACCGGCCGGAATTTTATCCTCCGGCAGCACTGCCTTTACAGACTCAATGGCCACCTCTATCATGTCATCATCAGGCTCCCTGGTGGTCATATGCTGGAGCCACAGGCCCGGCTTAATGGCCCAGCCCAGCACGCAGTTATCGGAGTTGGCGGACAGCTTGATAATCTCATAGGAGATACCCGCCACCACCGGCAGCAGTACCACACGGCTGAGAATGCGCAGCCACAAATCCGGCCAGCCCAAAAAAGCAAAGACAAAAATACTTACCAGCATAACGATGAGCAAAAATGAGGTACCGCACCGCTTATGCAGTCTGGTATGCTTTCTCACGTTTTCAACAGTAAGGGCCTCTCCTGCCTCAAAGCAGGCAATGGTCTTATGCTCAGCCCCATGATACTGAAAAACCCGCTGGATGTCCTTCATCATGGAAATTCCCCCTATATAGCCAATAAAAATCAGCAGCCGCAGGGCCCCTTCCATCAAATTCAGAAAAACAGGATCATCGGTAATAAAGTGAAACAGCTTGGCCGCCCCAGTAGGAATGGCCACAAACAAAACCGCCGCCAGCACAAAGGCAAAAGCAATGGTTCCCGCCAGCTCCCTGTCCGTCAGCTGCTCATCCTCTTCCCCTGCCATCTGGGCAGAATAGGATAAGGAACGCAGGCCCAGTACCAGGGACTCCCCCAAGGAAACACAGCCCCTCAGCATTGGCTTTTTCAAAATCGGAAACCGCTCGCTGATGGAATTGATTGGCTTGACTTCCACTTCGATTTTTTTATCCGGTGTACGGACTGCCGTGGCAACCTTTTCCGGCCCACGCATCATGACACCCTCAATGACGGCCTGGCCGCCTACACTGATTTTTTTCTCGCTCATATTACTTTCCTCATAAATCTATATCATTTTCTGCCAATGGGCAGAAAGAACTTTTCAAAAATATTTCCACATATACAAATGAGCAGAGCATTTCTGCCCTGCTCATTGATAATTGAGTTATTACTTTGCGTAACGCTTGTTGAACTTCTCAATACGACCACCAGCTGCGATATCGCGCTGACGACCAGTGAAGAAAGGATGGCACTTGGAGCAAACATCAACTCTCAGCTCCTCCTTGGTGGAACCGGTAGTAAAGGTGTTGCCGCAACCGCAAATAACCTTTGCCTCATGGAATTCTGGATGAATACCTGCCTTCATTCTATACACCTCGCTTTTCCCCATAATTGGGAGAATTACAAGTCCTCTCTGCGAAGACTTGGTCCGACGTTGCTTCCCAAATAGGGGCAAAGCCGAAAAAATCAACTTTTTAGACGCACTGCGCCTAACTTGTGATATTATAACACACCGACTATACCCATGCAACATTTTCTGCAGAAAAAATTCTTGAAAAAAAACTGCTTTTCTACCATAATATGTAGTAGACTTTTTTGAAGCAATATTAAGTATTTGTATATAGAAAGGTACGAGGTAGACACTTTATGAACAGCAACGACCCTACAATTACCTGCAGCATCTGCAAGCGAAAGGTAGTGGCCAAAACCCAGTACGACGTGCCAATTTACGACCCACGTTCAGGCTTTTCTCTTTGTGCCAACTGCATAAAGGATATATATCACCTTATTGAGGACCACAAGGAGGAGGAAGAAGCCCAGCAGCACATTGAAACGGAAAAAGCCATCAACGAAGAGCTGAACCGTATCAGGCCTCATCTGGTAAAGGAGTATCTGGATCAGTTTATCATCAACCAGGATCAGGCCAAAAAGGTGCTTTCCGTGGCCATCTACAACCACTACAAGCGGATGAAATACGGCTTCCAGCATCCGGAGGACGACGGTGACGATATCGAAAAATCCAACGTAATTATCCTGGGGCCATCCGGCTGCGGTAAAACCGCCCTTCTCTCCCATCTGGCCCGCATGCTGGACATTCCATTTGCCGTAACTGATGCCTCCAGCCTTACTGAGGCCGGCTTCGTAGGTGC
The DNA here is from genome assembly GCF_002100115.1 of Anaerovibrio sp. JC8. Taxonomy (GTDB): domain Bacteria; phylum Bacillota; class Negativicutes; order Selenomonadales; family Selenomonadaceae; genus Anaerovibrio. The sequence continues at coordinate 30,663 of NZ_ANBM01000014.1, forward strand.
CGACGTGGAGGTAGCTGTCCGCAACCTTTATTACGCCGCCGACAAGGACATCAGCCGCTGTGAGCACGGCATTATTTATCTTGACGAATTTGATAAAATCGCCCGCAAATCCGGTGAAAACAACACCATCACCGCGGACCCGGGCCATGAAGGCGTTCAGCAGGCCCTGCTGAAAATGCTGGAAGGCAACGTGGTGGAATTCACTGCCCGTGGCCAGCGCAAGCATCCTGAGGCCCCAACCATCAAGGTGGATACCAAGAACATTCTCTTTATTGTAGGCGGTGCCTTTGTGGGTATCGACAAGATTATTGCCAAGCGCCTGAGAAAGAATGATGCCAATATGGGCTTCAACTCCAAGGTAGAGGGCAAGAACGACAAGCCAAAGTTTGATGAGCTGATTCACCAGACTACGCCGGAGGACCTGATGAAATTCGGCATTATTCCGGAAATAATTGGCCGACTGCCAATTATCTGTACCCTGGAAAATCTTGATGAGGATGCTCTGTTGCGGATCCTCACTGAGCCAAAGAATGCTCCTGTAAAGCAGTATCAGAAGCTCATGGAAATGGACAATGTACAGCTGGAATTTGATGAGGACGCCCTGCGGGCTGTAGCCAAGAAAGCCATTGAACGCAAGACCGGCGCCCGTTCCCTGAAGGGCATCATCGAAGACACCATGCTGGATGTAATGTTTGACATCCCCCGCTCCGATGACAACCGCAGGGTTACCATTACTGCAGACTGCATAAACAATGGTGCGGAGCCTACCATTGAAAAAATCTGATAATAAATAAAAGAAGCTCAGTCATGACCAAACATCGTGGTCAAAGACTGAACTTCTTTTTTATTGTTTAAAATATCAGCTTTCCGAATGACGGACCAGCTCACCCCGAAGGGCCTTTTCAATGCTTCTGTACAGCTCTTCCACATTAATAGGCTTCGTAAGATGGGCATTCATGCCATGCTCGAAGGATTGGCGTATGTCCTCATCCCGGGCATTGGCCGTCAGTGCCAAAATTGGCACCTTTTTACTGTCGGATTTTCCGGAGGTTCTTATTTTCTTGGTGGCAATCAGGCCATCCATGTACGGCATCCTTACGTCCATCAATATGAGGTCATAGGTACCCGGTGCATTGGACATGTACTGACTCAAGGCCTCCTGGCCATTTTCTGCCGTATCAACCACCATGCCCCTGGCCAGCAGCAGCTGCTTGCCAATCTCCAGATTTATCTCATTATCCTCAGCCAGCAGCACTCTCCGGCCACGGCAGATATCTTCCTCATCGTCCTTAGGCTTATATGTAGAGGTAGCCACATCCAGATCCACATTTATGCGGAAGGTGGTTCCCACACCCTTGGCACTGTCAAAGTCTATAATGCCACCCATTTTCTTGACGATATGGTTACAGATGGCCAGCCCCAACCCGGAACCGCCATAAATATTGCTGTTGCCTGTATACTCCTGGGAAAATGCCTCAAACACCTTCGGCTTAAATTCATCCTCTATTCCCACCCCTGTATCCTTTACGGAAAACTCCAGGGACTGGCGGCCATATTTCTCGGCAAGGCACTTAACACCAAGGGTGACACTGCCAAAGCGCTGGGTAAATTTAATGGCATTGTTAAGGACATTCTTAAGGACCTGACGCATTCTGTCAGCATCAAAGCGGAAGCACTTGGCCACATTAGGGTCCAGCTCCAGCTGGAAATTTATCTTCTTGGCATAGGCATCAGCCCTGGCCTTCTCTGCCACCGTATCTATAAACGGCTGGAAAAGAACTACGTCACTGTTGAGCTGAATACTGTTCTGCTCCACATGGGACAGGGCCAGCACATTTTCAATCATGTCCAGCAGTATCTTGGAAGAATCCTCTATCTTGTCAAGGCAATACTTAACATAGTCCTTCTGATCGGAGCGGTCCTTACCCAGCCCCGTCATACCCACAATGGTATTCAGTGGAGTCCGTATCTCCCGGCTCATCTGGAACAGCAGCTGTGACTTGGCCTTGCTGACAGTTTCCGCATGCTTCAAAGCCCCCCGCAGGGCATCCTGCATCTGACGGTTTTCAGTGGTAATCTCGGTAATATCCGTCTGAACCGCCACCAGAGTGCTCTTTTCCTTCCTGTCCAGATAGCGAAGGGTCAGCTTCTTGTACTGCAGTGGACTGCGAATATCACGGTACATCTTGAAGGTGCCGGTAAATTCACCAAACATGTTAACCGTCTCAACAATATTGGAAAGCTGCAGCATTCTGTGGCAAATGCTCCTGTCCTCCTCCGGCATATGCTCATCAATAAGCTCACCGATTTTCTCATCGTAATCAAAAACCAGCTCCCCATCGTCATCAAAAAAGGAACAATTATGTCTTACGATACGCATTTTGCCGGAATTAACATCAATGTAACCGATAAAATCCGCATTATCGTGGATGGCCCGTTCAACAACCAGGCTCTCCATATCAGCTCCGGCCATTCCACTATTAGTTTCTTTTTCCTTTACATTGTTTTCGCTCATATAAACATTCCCACCTATTTAAAATTGCTTTCACAAACAGTTTTAAAATATGATTATCCAATATCACGTATTGCCAGGCCTGACTCCTGCAAAAAAGCCGCCAGCCTGTTGACGCCACTCATTATATCCCTGTAATGCTCCGGGGTTAGGGACTGAGGACCATCCGAAAGGGCCTTGGCAGGATCCGGGTGCATCTCCATCATAAGCCCGTCCGCGCCGGCAGCCACTGCCGCAAAGGCCATCGGCTTCACCATGCGCCATTTACCGGTGCCATGACTTGGATCCACAATGATAGGCAAGTGTGACAAATGCTTGACTGCTGCTACCGCACTCAAATCCAGGGTGTTCCGGGTATATTCCTCATAGCTTCTTATACCACGTTCACACAGAATAACCTGCTCGTTGCCCTCGCTCATAATATACTCGGCTGCATTCAGCCACTCATCTATGGTGGCTGATATACCACGCTTCAGCAGAACAGGCTTCTCCTGCCGCCCCACTTCCTTCAGGAGGCGGAAATTCTGCATGTTCCTTGCTCCCACCTGCAGTACATCCACATACTCGGCAACCTTTTTTACGTTCTCAACCTCTGTAACCTCTGACACTATTCTAAGCCCGGTACGTTCCCTGGCCTCGGCCAGATATTTTAGCCCCAGCTCCTCCAAGCCCTGGAAGGAATATGGCGAGGTTCTTGGCTTGTAGGCACCGCCCCTTAAAAACTGGGCACCACCTGATTTTACAATGTCGGCAGCCGCCATTATCTGTTCCTTGGATTCTACGGCACAAGGACCGGCTATGGCTATCAGATTGCCATCACCGATTTTGATTCCATCCACATCAATGACAGTAGGCTGTGGATGATACTCACGGCTGACCAGCTTATAACTCTTGGAAATACTCACTGCTTTTTCTACACCTTCAAGTGACTCCACGTTAAGACAGCACATCTTTTCACGGTCACCTATAACACCTATTATTGTCTGGAACTCTCCCTCCATAATCTTGGCGGACAGCCCGTTGTATTCAATTGCCCTGATAACATCCTGAATGCTTTTTTCATCAGCACCGGAACGCATAATAATAACCATCAAATACCTCTCTTAGTTTACTATTATATCACTTACATACCCCATCCGTCCTGTTATCTGCATAAATAACAGGGAAACGGCCCGGATTTTTCAGCCATACACTCTTACGGCGGATGCCCTGCATGGCCGCATCCAGATTAACGAACCGCTTCGGAACATCCACATCAAAAAAGAAAATGTACTCTCCCAGACCTGTTCTGGCCGGACGGGACTCGATTCTGGTCATATTTACGTCTCTGGTGGCCATTTCCAGCAACACCTCGCAAAGTCGGCCTGCATCCTTGCCGTCAATCTGGCAGATAATAAGGGTCTTTTCCTCTGGCAGCTCTGCCCTGTAATCCTTGCGGGCCAGCTGATAAAACCGGGTGGAATTATTCTGCCGGTCCTCTATGTTGTGAGCCAAGGCCACCAGACCGTTCATCTCTCCGGCTCTCTCCGTACAGATAGCCGCCCAGCCACTGTCGGCCGGCATGTTGCCTACATGGGTGGCGGCAGCAGCACTGCTTACCACGGCCTCCTGCTCCGCTTCAGGATAGTGATTCATCAGATATTCCCGGCACTGGGCCAGAGGCTGGGCATGGGACAAAATTTTGGTTATTTTCGTATCAGTGCTTTTTGCCATGAGGTGATTGTGAACCCCCCAGATCAGCTCACGGATAACCTTCAGCCCGTCGCTGTTGGCCAGGGTATCAAGAGTGATATTTATGGAGCCCTCAATGGAATTTTCCACGGGCACCAGACAGGTATCCACTGCCCCTGTCTCCACTGCATGAATAGCCGTATAAATATTGTTCAACGGTACCAGCTCACACCGTTCCGGAAGCTGTTCATTCAGATATAATGCCGCCGCCTCACTGTGAGTGCCAACGGGACCCAAATAACCTAATTTTTCCACTTACAAACCACCCATCTATACAATAAAAACATAATAAAATTATTGTAACATTTTAGAATTATTATATAATTATTGCCAATTTTACGCAATAATGTTACATCTTTACGTACAATATATTGACATATGTTTTTCACATTGCTATATTTTGATATAACTTTTCTGATATAGTATCCATTAAAATTGTTTATATTGTCAAAAATGTTTGATAAATTTATTAAATATTATAAAAATTCTGTTATAATCTAGTTAAGAGTCCGTCATTGGATTATTCTGATGGATTGCCAAGTGTATTATTTGAGTAATTGGAGGGGAGAAAATGAATTCCGAAATTACTATCAAGCTGCCACGGTGTAAGGGGTGCGGTATCTGTGTGGCTTTTTGCCCTAAACAGGTTCTTGCCGTGGACGAGCTGGGAAAGGTAATGGTAGTAAATGCCGATGCCTGTATCGCCTGTGGTCAGTGCGAACTTCGTTGCCCAGATTATGCAATTTTTGTAGATAAGAAGGTGAAGGCATGAGTAAAGCGAGATTAATGCAAGGTAATGAAGCCTGCGTAGAAGGCGCGTTAGCGGCAGGCGTACGCTTCTTTGGCGGTTATCCAATTACACCTTCTACAGAGGTTGCAGAAGGTATGGCCAAGCTGCTGCCAACTGTTGGCGGTAAGTTTGTACAGATGGAGGATGAAATTGCCAGCATGGGTGTTGTATTGGGAGCATCCCTGGCCGGCAAAAAGGCAGTTACTGCTTCCTCCGGTCCTGGTATTTCCTTGAAGCAGGAGCTTATCGGTTATGCTGCTGCCGCTGAAATTCCGGTTGTAATTGTAAATGTTCAGCGTGTGGGTCCGTCCACCGGTCAGCCTACAGCCCCTTCCCAGGGTGATGTTATGCAGGCCCGCTGGGGTACCCATGGTGATCATCCAATGATTGCCCTGTCTCCTTGGAGTGTCCGTGAGGCCTTCGATACTGCCGTTATGGCCGTAAATTATTCCGAACGCTTCCGTACTCCTGTTATTCTCCTGATGGATGAAATCGTCGGTCACTTACGGGAAAAGGTGGAGCTTCCTGAAGCATCGGCCATCGAAATCTATCCACGCCGCAAGCCATCCTGTAGCCGTGCAGAGGGCTACGAGCCATTTACTCCTGACAAGGATCTGGTGCCTAATACCGCCAACTTCGGTGAAGGCTACCATATTCATGTAACTGGCCTTATCCATGATGACACCGGCTTCCCTATTGGCAGCCCTAAGATTACCCGTGAGGTTACCAAGCGCCTCCACGAGAAAATTGATATTGCACGGGATGAAATCACCCATGTAGAGGAATACTTCATGGATGATGCCGAATATGCCGTTGTTGCCTTTGGCGGTACTGCCCGTACTGCTTATGAGGCTGTTGCCAATGCCCGCAAGAAGGGTATCAAGATTGGCCTTGTTCGTCCCATTACCATCTGGCCTTTCGCTGACAAAGCCATAAAGAAAATCGCCGAGAAGGTTAAGGGTATCCTGGTGGCTGAGCTGAATTATGGCCAGCTGGTAGGCGAGGTTGAACGTGTTGTGGCTGGCAAGTGCCCTGTAGAGCTCTGTGCTAAATATGACATGACTATATTTGAGCCGGCTGAAATTGAAGCTGGTATTGATGAGCTTGTAGCAGGAGGTAAGGCATAATGGAAAGATCTTTTGAAAAATATTTTCGTCAGAATCGCCTGCCACACCTCTGGTGTCCAGGCTGTGGTAACGGCATTGTTATGAAGGCTATTGTTCAGGCCATTGAAAAGAAGGGTCTGGACCAGGATAAAACCGTAATCGTATCCGGTATCGGCTGCTCCTCCCGAGCTTCCGGCTATATGGATTTTGATACTCTCCATACAGCACATGGCCGTGCTATTCCGTTTGCCACCGGTATCAAGCTGGCAAATCCTGAGCTGAATGTTATTGTTATCACCGGTGATGGTGACTGCACCGCCATCGGTGGCAATCACTTCATTCACGGCTGCCGCCGCAATGTGGATCTGACAGTTGTACTCTTCAACAACAGCATCTATGGCATGACCGGTGGTCAGGCTTCTCCTATGACACCTACCCACAAGAAGGCTACTACCGCCCCTTATGGTGCCATTGACCGCAACTTTGATGCCTGCCGTCTGGCTGAGGCAGCCGGTGCCACCTATGTAGCCCGCTCCACCGCCTTCCATGTTCAGCATCTTACTGATATGATCGCCGGCGGTCTGGACAACAAGGGCTTCTCCTTCGTGGAGGCTATCTGCCAGTGTCCTACTTCCTATGGACGCAAGAACAAGATGGCTGATCCGGCCAAGATGATGATGTGGATGCGTGACAATGCTGTTATGAAAGCAGCCTGGGACAAGCTTCCAGAGGATAAGAAGACTGAGGAAAAATTCCCTATCGGCCTCTTCTACAATGAAAGCGAAACAGATTATGCAACTGCATACAACGAGGTTATTCAGATTGCAGGAGGTGCTGATAAATGAGAAAGCAGCTTAGATTATCCGGGTCCGGTGGCCAGGGTGTAATTACCGCCGCCATTATTTTCGCCGAGGCAGCTGTTGCCGAGGGCAAGGAGGCTGTACAGTCCCAGTCCTACGGTCCAGAGGCCCGTGGCGGTGCTTCCAAGTCTGAGGTTATTATTGATGACCAGCCTATTTTCCATCCTCATGTAGAAGTGCCTGATCTGGTACTGGCCATGACCCAGAAGGCCGCAGACAAGTATTATGCCGACCTTAACCCTGAGGGTGTTCTTGTATTGGATACAGATCTGGTACCGGAACCACCTAAATTCAAGAATATTATTCGTATTCCTATTACCAAGCTGGCAGTGGAGGAAATCGGAAAATCCCTCTTTGCCAACATTGTTGCTTTAGGTGCACTGGTTCGCATAACCGGTCTGGTTGATTTTGAATCCATCAAAAAGGCCGTTGCCAACCGGGTACCACCACACACTGTAGAGCAGAACATGAAGGCTCTTCAGGTGGGCTGGGACGCTGTTCCTGAACAGTAATATCTGATATCAGAATAAACCAAAAATCCTCTGGCATTGTGCCAGAGGATTTTTTTATGAATATAGTTTAAATTAATCTTTTGGTTTTAATGTACCATTCTGATAGGCTGTCAACAGATTATAAAGGTCAGTAATCTGCTCCTGAATAATCCTGCCCTCGTCCGTATCCCCCACGCTGGTGTTCTTTGCCTGCAGTTCCAGGGTCTCGGATACGGATTCAATATCCTTGTTGTTCTTCAGGGCTTCCTTTACATCCGCCACGGTCTGATGCTCCAGCAGTCTGAGACCACGGGAATTGGAAATCAGTGTATAGCCGGAAATACCCGTCTTATTATGGTATGCCCTGCAGAAACCACCGTCAATAACGATGGCCTTGCCGTTGGCCTTTACCGGGGTTTCACCCTTCTTAACCTTAACCGGAACATGACCATTGATAATATGTCCTTCCTCAGGGTCCAGGCCGAATTCCTCAAGAATCTTTTCGCAGACCTCTTCCTTGTTTATCAGCTTATAATACGGATCCGCCGGCTCCTTCCAGGTGGACTCATCCACCAGGAACATGCGCTCAAAGGTGCGGAACTCCCGGCCGCTGATAGGTGAAAGAAGGCCGCTCCACAGGAACCACATGAAGTCCAGAGCCCGCTGGTCCTTGCCGGATTGGGCCTTTCTGGCCAGCTGGTCCACGAAATCAAGGTAAGCCCGCCCCTTGTACTTCTTGCCGTCAAAGGTAATTTCCTTGAAGGAGCCATCATTATTGAGCGGCACACAGCCATGGAACAGCAGATTACCATTGAAGCATGTGTACACGCTGCCATGCTTGTAGAGGTAATCCACATGACGGCGCAGTGGCTCACTTTCAATAAAGAAGGACTTGAGATGATCCATAATGGCTGCCTCTTCCTTGGTCAGCTCGTATGGATTATTCGGATCAATGGTCGGGAAGTAGGCAGAGGACAATTCATATTTCTTGCCATCCTTCTTAAAGCAGGAGGTCTTATAGTCCACGTGCTCCAGCAGCAGGCGGCTGTCCATCTGGAAATCAGGATTACGCTTGATGAGCTGTCCCTCCAGCTTGAACATAATCATGGACATGGCCTTTTCCGAAGCCTTCAAAGGACTCTCATCAGGATAAATCCTGTGGGCAAAGAGAGACAGCGGACGCAGACTGATGGCATAGCCCTTTTCCAGTACGTCGGTATTATTGTATCTGAGGCTGTTTCTTACTACGCCGGCAATACACACATCACTGCCGCAGGCCGCCCCCATCCACATAACATCGTGATTGCCCCACTGAATATCTATGGAAGGATAGTTCATTACCATTTCCATAATGGCGTCAGGACGGTTGCCTCTGTCGAAGAAGTCACCCACTATATGCATGTGGTCAACTGCCAGACGCTTGATCAATATGGTAAAGGCTATAATAAAGTCTGATGCCCCATCCACCTGGACAATCATATTCAAAAGCCGCTTATGGTAAATAAACTGGGCATGGTCTGCCTCAGGATGGGTATTCAAAAGCTCCATAATAACGCTGCGGTAGCGCTTCGGCACAAAGCTGTTCACCTTGTCCAAAGGATACTTGTAGCTCATGAGCTTTACAACCTCAAGAAGTCTGGCCAGGCTTTCCCGGTACCACTCAGGATTATTCCGGCGCTTGTCCTTCATCTGCTCAATCTTTTCCTTTGGATAATAGATAAGGGTGCAGAACTCTGCCTTTTCCTCATCCGTCAGCCGGGCCCCGAATACATAGTCAACCTTCTCCTTGATAACGCCGGAGCAGTTGTTGAAAATGTGATAAAACAGCTCATACTCGCCATGGAGGTCACTTAAAAAGTGCTCAACGCCCTTTGGCAGGCTGAGGCTGGCCTGAAGGTGAATAAGGTTGGAATAAACAGATTCCTTGGTAGGATACTTCTCTGCCAGCAGCCTTAAATATCTTTGCTTCTGCTTTTGCAAATTTGTGATTGGTGCTTTCATCAGTAAAGTGCCTTTCTTTTTTACAGCTAAAAACTAAGGGGAAAACGCTCCCTTTTCCTTAACTCCTATTGTACTAAAAAAAGGGACTGAATTGCCAGTCCCTTTTAATGTTTTAGTGTTATTGGAGCAGACTCAGGAACCATGAGGAATTGCTCATGGACTGAGCAAGCATGGCCTGGGCGGCCTGCATCTGAATATTGTAGCTGGTATACTGTGTAATGGCCTTGGCCATATCCGCACCGATAATGGTGGTCATTGAATCGGTAACATTGGTCTGCTGGGTCACCAGATTGGTATGGGTGTAATCCAGCCGTGACTGCATGGCACCTACGCTGGTCTGCTGATCCAGAAGGCGGTTAATGGCATTATCAATAACATTGATGGCCGCATTGGCATCCTCCTGGGTGCCCACACTGAGATAGGAACCATCGGAGCCCTGAAGTCCCAAAGCCCGTGCGCTGGCATCACCCAATGCCATGTGCATATCCTGGGTAGCGGCAGAGCCTGTATGCAGCACCAGGGAATTATCCCCTCTGGTATCTGCTGCGCCAATGGATTCAGTGAAGCTGTCCAAATCGGAATTGGTAGCCTTCTTTACATTGCCCTCCGCATCCGTAATGGAAATGGTAAAGCCGGCAATGGCGCCTGCTGTTCCGGCCTGGGCTGCCTTGACGGTGACAGCATTCTGGTCGTCCACAGTATGAACCTCCTTGCCGCTGGAATCAGTGCCAATCACTGAGGTGGCCGTAGCCATGGAGGAGGTATCGAATACATCTCCTGCCCCGGCCTCATTGGCCTTCTTGAAAACATCCTCCAGGGTATAATCCCCGGCAGTAAAGGATGTGGAATAGGTCTTGCCATCCTTTACGAAGGAAACATTTACTGTATCCGTGGCATCAATATTGAGGCTGTCCCCCTGACGGCGGGTAAGGTCAGTGAGCTTGGTCGCGCCTGTGGTATCAAGGCCCAGACTATTATTGGTATAGGCCTGACTGGTCTCCAGGGTTGCCCCCTTATTGGAACCATTCAGCAGATACTTGCCGTTATAGGTTACCAGAGCATTATCGTTGATCTGGTCGATATACTGATTAAGCTCCTTTTGGATGGTAGCCCGGTCGCTGTCCTTTGCTGTGGAATTAGCAGCTGCAATGGCCTTTTCCTTCATGGTGGTCAGAATTTCCAGGGTATTATCCATGGCACCGCTGGCCACATTAAGCATACTGTTGCCGGTCTGAACATTGGAAGATGCCTGTCCCAGGGCACCAATTTCCACATCCATACGCTTGCCAATAGCCCAGTATGAAGCATCATCCTTGGCTGAGTTAATTTTATTGCCCGTAGCAACCTGATTGGCACTCTTTAATGCCTTGCTGTAATTCATATTCAGCGTGTTAAGGAGTGCAAGCTGCTGTGCATATGAACCGATGGTAGCCATATATATTACCTCCTTGCCGATTACTGACGTATCATCCGTGATACTATATGACATAATTATCCTTGTGTCATATTATCGACATTTTCTATAGAAATATTAAGCTGAAAATAAAATTTTCATGGAGGATTTTTTTATTTTTTTGAAGGAAAAAAATAACCAATTGAGTTATAATAGTGTGTATGAGACTTAACTCCAAGGGGAGGATTTTTTAATAATGAAACACGTCGACTGGCAGGAAATGCTTGTCCAAGGTCGTAGAAGAACCAAAATACAGCGGATTGTGGGTATTATCAGTCTTGCTGCCATTTTGGGATATGTGTTCTGGTATTTCTTTTATGCCTCAACACCGGAATATGCATTAAATAAGCTGCAGCAGGCCTTTAAGGCAAAGGACTTGGCCACAATTGAAAAGTACTGTGACATGGAAAGCATCACGGGGAGAGCCTATGATGACCTTACCCGGGATATGTTTGCCCATGACAGCCACCTCACTGACGAAACCAAGGTTATGTTTGAGACCTTCTATATGAAGATAAAGCCGCAGGTGGTCAGCGAGACCAATGCCCTGATTTTGGACTTTATCCCTTCGGGCCAGTGGGCTGTTCCTACGGGGAACAACATTTTAAAGGGACGCCAGCTGGGCATAGATTATGAATATCTGGTGGAGCGTTCCCAGCTCCGCAATACGGAGTTCATAAAGATTGACAGTGTAAAGAAAACCGGCAGCCATGAAGCCATTGCCAAAATTGCGGTGAGGGACACCTACACCGGCACCCTTTTTACTCTCCATGTTCTTATGGTGGAGCGTGATGGTGAATGGAAGGTATGCGAAATCAAAAACTATCGGGACTATCTGGATTTCCTGAGCCCAATTCAGGAAAATGGCCTTAAAAATTATATTCAGGCTACCTCGGATATAATTGAAAAATACAATGATATTCTCGACAGCCAGCAGACACACTTCAAGAGGCTGGACAAATCCTCTGACGGGGTGCTGACGGCCTCCATGCGCAGCAAGATGGTTGCCTACATTCGCTCAGACATTATTCCGGCCCTGGAAAAGCGTCAGCAGGAGCTGGATAACATACCAGTAAACGACGGTGGCCAGTATTTGGCAACACAGAGAAAGGAATCCTCCAGACTGACTGCAGAAGCCTGGAGACACTTTATCGAGGCCCTGGAAACTGATTCACCGGATGAATATAATATGAGCAAGTCCTTCCAAAAGGATGCCATGGATATTGATTACCGCATTGATGATGTGGTGAAGAATACCGCCATCAGCAGCGGCAAGACCTCCACCATTCCATAAGATGATAACGGGAGCTATAACAGATTGCGACAGCATTTTGTTATAGCTCTTTTTTTATTGCCTGTTTTATTTTTGGAAATAGATTTTTGCAAAACATACAAAAAATATATGTTTTTATAAAAAATTGTTGCAATGTGAAAATAAATATTGTATACTTTCAAAAACTGATTAAACATACTTTTTAGGTAGGTTAATGAACTACCAATGGGAGGAATGGAAAATGGCAAACAAGATTTTATCTCCTCAGGAAAAGAGGATTGAAGATAACAGGGGGCAGGTGGTTTTTTCCAAAAATAGCCGTATACAGCGTCTGTATGACAGCTTTCAGGGCTCCCGCTCCAGCGTAGACGTGCAGCGGGCCAAGTACTTTACTGAATCCTTTAAAACCACTGAGGGACAGTCCCTGGTACTGCGCTGGGCCAAGGCCCTCTACCATGTGGCAGAAAACATCGATGTAATCATCAATGATGACGAGCTGCTGGTAGGCCGGGTGGGTGGCCAGGGCAAATATGGCCTGATCTATCCGGAGCTGGACGGCTGCTTTTTGCAGAGCTTTGCCCAGCAGGCAGCCAACCGGGTGGAATCACCTTTTGAAATATCCGATGAGGACCTGCGCATCATTCAGGAGGAAATAGCCCCTTATTGGGATGGCAAAACCTATTATGAGGATTTGGCCCGTTCCCTGCCGGAGGATGTGCTGAAAATAACCTACGACCCGGTGGATACTTTCACTTCACGCTTTATTGCCAACGAGACCTCCTCCATGAGGTCTGCCCTGCAATGGGTTCATGATTTTGGCAAGGGAATTGATCAGGGCTTTGAAGCCATCAAGGCAGAGGCAAAGGACAAGCTGGACCGGCTTAATCCCTTTGACCCCCATGACAGCATCGATAAGGCAGAATTCTATCAGGCCATTATCATAGTATCTGATGCCATCATCCTTTGGGCCCAGCGCTACAGCGATGAGGCAAAGCGGCTGGCCGGTGCTGTCACTGATGACAAGCGCCGTCAGGAGCTTCTGGAGATTTCCCGCATAGCGGCCAAGGTTCCCCGTTACCCGGCAGACAGCTTCTATGAAGCAGTACAGTCCCAGTGGTTTATCCAGCTTTTCTCCCGCCTGGAGCAAAAGACCGGTGCCACCATTTCCAACGGCCGCATGGACCAGTATTTGTATCCATATTATAAGAAGGATATGGATGCGGGCAAAATCACCAAGGACTTTGTCAAGGAGCTGTTCCAGTGCATGTGGCTGGGCATGGCTCAGTATCAGGACCTGTATGTAAGCCCTGCCGGTGTTAAGTTCAACGAAGGCTATGCTCATTGGGAGGCTGTTACTGTAGGCGGCGTAGATCAGGAAGGCAATGATGCCGTAAACGATCTGACCTATATCCTTCTGGAAAACAAACGGGAATTTCCGCTGAATTATCCGGATTTGGCAGCCAGAATTCACACCGGTTCCACCAGGGAATATCTGGATCAGGTGGCCACCACCATCCGTGACGGTGCCGGCTTTCCGAAGCTCCTTAATGATGAAGAAATCATTCCCCTGCTGGTGGCCAAGGGAGCTGATATAGCTTCCGCCAGGGATTATGCCGTATCCGGCTGCACCGAGGTACGGATGCCAAATCTGGACACCTTTACCACTCCATGTGCCTTCATTAATCTGGGGGCCGTACTGGAGCTGACCCTTAGAAACGGGCGCATGGCCAAGTACGGCAATGAGCTGCTGACAGTGGAAACCGGCCAGCCGGAGGATTTTGCCTCCTATGAAGACTTTGAACAGGCCTTTATTGCCCAGGAACGGTTCATTTTGCGCCAGACCTTCCGCCAGCAGTATATTGCCAACCGTACCAGACCGAAGCATTTTGCTTCTCCCCTTGGCTCTGCCCTTCATGCCCTGTGCATGGAGCATGGGCTGGACCTTCACAGTGAGCATATTCCAGGTGGCGTAGACTTGGGCTACTTTGATTTTATCGGCCTGGCCTCCGTGGCAGACAGTCTGGCCGCCATTAAAAAGAATATATATGAAAACAAAACCTTAAACTGGCAGCAGCTGTTGGCTGCAATAGAAGCAGATTTTGAAGGCTTTGAGGATATCCGCCAGCGTCTGCTCCATTCACCGGCTTATGGCAACAATGACTCTTATGTGGATGAAATTGCCAAGACTATTGACCGGGTGGGGGTACAGTTCGCCAAGGAAAATGCCCGCTATCTGGGTGTAAATATCGACCTCAGATATGTTTCCCAATCCGCCAATGTGCCTTTCGGCAAGGTGGTGGGTGCATTGCCAAATGGCCGTAAGGCCGGTACTGCCCTGTCAGACGGTTCCTCTGCTTCCCAGGGGGCCGATATTAATGGACCAACAGCAGTATTGTTATCCAACTTCAATACCAAGAACACCAATTATATTAACCGGGCCTCCCGCCTCCTGAACATTAAACTCAGTCCATCCACTGTAGCCGGGCAGGACGGCAATGAAAAGATTATTGCCATGATAAGGGCCTGGTGCAAGCTGAAGCTGTGGCACCTGCAGTTTAATATCATTAATCGGGAAACCTTGCTGAAGGCCCAGCAGACCCCAGAGCTGTACCGCAGCCTGCTGGTAAGAGTAGCCGGCTACAGTGCATATTTCGTTGAGCTGTCACCTGACCTTCAGGAGGACATCATTCAGCGGACAGAGCATGAACTCACTGCATAAAATTCCCCCGACAAGGAGGTGCTTGGATGGAAGAAGGAATTATAACCAACATTCAGCATTTTTCCACTGAGGATGGGCCGGGCATCAGGACAGTGGTTTTCTTTAAGGGCTGCCCCTTTCGCTGTAAATGGTGTGCCAACCCGGAAACCCAGCAATTCCAGCCTGAGCTTGGCTGGAGTGCCGGTGCCTGTCTTAAATGTGGCAGCTGTGTAAAGCAGCTTAAGAAATATAATATCTCCATAAAAAATGAGGAGATATCATGGGACAGCGGAAGCAGCTCCAGGAAGCTGCCCTCTTACAAAGACCTGGAGCTGGCATGTCCCACCAAGGCACTGCATCTGATCGGTAAAAAATACACCGTAGATGAGCTTATAAAAATATTGCTGGAACAAAAGCCATTTTTTGATGAAACAGGAGGGCTGACTATCAGCGGTGGTGAACCCTTGGCCCAGCCACATTTCGCCTTGTCCCTGCTGGAGCAGGCACAGGCCAATGGCATAAAAACCGCCATTGAAACCACCAGCTATGCCGCATGGGATACGGTGGCCAATATTGCCCGGCACATTGATTATTACATGACGGACATTAAGGTTATGGACAGTGATGTACATAAAGAATGGACCGGCCTGCCCAATCAAAAAATACTAAGTAATATAAAAAGATTAATTCAGGAATTTCCCCATATTCATTTTCGCATCAGAACCCCTGTTATTCCCGGGGTAAATGATAATCCAACTGCTATTAAAGCTATCGCTGATTATCTGAAGCCCTTTGAAAAACGGAGAAAGCTGGAATGGGAGTTATTGAAATATCATCGGCTGGGGCTGCCAAAATATGCTTCCCTCCATCGCCCCTATCCTATGGGCGAGGTGGAATTGCCCCAGGATAAATTCGAAGAATTACACCGCTTAGCCGATTCCTTATTTAAGTCAATTATCTAAAAGTGAGGTGTTGTTTATGGTTAATCGTGCTTTTCGCAGTACAGGCTATTTTATTGAATATCTTGCCCTTTTACTGTCAATATTGTCAGTGTGGACCGTTATGGCCCGGCAGGGACACCTGAATACCATTATTCTCCCGGCTCCTAATTCCATTTTGGAAACAATTATTGATCTGGTAGCTGATGGTGCCTTGTTTACCAACATGTTTATCAGCGTATCCAGAGTGCTGCAGGGCTATTTTCTGGCTGCTCTGTTGGGTATTTCCTTAGGCATTTTAATCGGTCTGTCCAAGCATCTGGACCGCATAACTGAACTTATTATTCAAATGATAAAGCCTATACCCCCAATTGCCTGGATTCCACTGGTTATTCTCTGGTTTGGTATTGGTGAATCCGGTAAGGTTTTCCTTATTTTCCTGGGAGGTTTCTTCACCATTCTTATTAACGTCGTTGATGGCATTCATCAGACAGACCCGAAGCTGGTGGAGGTGTCCCGCTCCATGGAAACCCCATTCTGGAAGCATATAGCCCTCATGGTTATTCCAGGTGCCGCCCCTAATATTTTCACCGGGCTGCGGACCGGCCTCAGCTCCTGCTGGATGTGCGTTGTGGCCGCAGAGCTGGTATCATCCACTACCGGCCTTGGGTACCTTATTATGGACGCCCGGCAATTTGGCCAGACTGACATAGTAATCGTTGGTATGCTGACCATAGGTATTGTTGGCAAGCTGATGGATTCGTTACTCAGATTTGTGGAAAAGAAAACACTCCGATGGATTTAAGGGGAGGTACAAATTATGGGAAAAAATGCAGAAACTGCCCTGCTTAAGCAGGAGCCATATTTGGTAATTGACCACGTAAATAAATATTTCGTGCAGAAAAAGCAACGTCTCAATGTTCTTGATGATATTAATTTTTCCATGGCCAAGGGAGAAATCCTATGTATAGTCGGGGCCAGCGGCTGCGGCAAGAGCACTCTGCTTCGGGCCATTTCCGGACTGGACAGCAACCATGGGGGACAAATCATAATTGACGGCAAGGAGGTAGTTGCTCCTTCCAAAACCAGAGGCATCGTCTTTCAGGAGCATCGTTTATTTCCCTGGCTTACAGTTGAACAGAACGTAGGCTATGCCCTGACAGTCATTGACAAGGAAGAAAAAAAGCAGCTGGTTCAGACCTATATCGAACTGGTGGGACTCAAGGGCTTTGAGAAAGCCTATCCCAAGGAGTTATCCGGCGGTATGTCCCAAAGAGCCGGCATCGCCCGGGCTCTGGTCAATAAACCAGAAGTATTGCTCCTGGATGAGCCCTTTGGTGCCTTGGATGCCTTTACAAAAATAGCCCTGCAAAAGGAATTAAAGCGAATTCAGCGAAAAGCCGGAACCACCATGGTAATGGTTACCCATGACATTGAAGAAGCAGTATTCTTGGCAGACCATATCATTGTACTGGATTCCAAGCCTGGCCGCATAAAGCTGGAGCTTCATGTGGATCTGCCTGTGCCCCGTAACCGCAACAGCTACGAGTTCCTGCAGGTGAAGAAGCGTATTTATGAAGAGTTTTTCCAGGATGAAAAACTTCCTGAGGATTACAGCATATAAAATGAAAACATTATATACACGGAGAAAGGAAGCGAGTAATATGTTATTAGGTGTTAAAAAAAGAGTAAATAAGCTGGTATCAGTAGCCCTGGTGGCTTCACTGACCGTAGTAGGTGGTCTGTTGGGAGGCTGCGGCTCGGAGCAGGCAGCCAAAGGCAAGCAGGCCAAGGAGGTAAATATTGCCATTCAGCCATCTGCAGCCTTCATTCCTTTGTTTGTAGCCAAAGAAAAAGGCTGGATAGAAGAGGACTTAAAGGACAAGGGCGTAAAGGTTAACTGGAATAATTTTGAGTCCGGCCCTCCAATGAATGAGTCCCTGGCTTCCGGCAGCTCTGATCTGGGCGTTATTGGTGATGTGCCAATCGTGTCCGGCATTGCCGCTGGCCAGAAGAACGAACTGGTGGCCATTACCTGCCAGGCACCGCTGTCCTATGCAGTATTGGCCGGCAAAAACAATCAGCTGTCCAGTCCGGCTGAGTTCAAGGGCAAGACCATAGCCACTGTTGTAGGCTCCACAGGCCATAACCTTACACAGAAATTCCTGACCTCCGGCGGCTTGTCCATCAATGATGTTAAGCTGGTCAATATTTCCGCCGGTGATGCTGAGGCAGTGCTTGTAAATGGTGAAGCCGATGCTGTAGCCATTTGGGAGCCAAACGTAACCCGTCTGGAAGAAAATGGCACTGGCCGCATTATAAGTGACGGCAGCAAGGTTGGTCTTCTGGGTGTAAACGGTCTGGTGGCCAGAGCTGAATTTGCCAAGGCTAATCCTGAGGTTGTTTCCATCATCATTAAAAATTACGCCCGTGGCGTAAAGGAGCTGGCTAATCTTGATAATGATACCCTCAATAAGATTGCAGCTTATTTGTCCTTAAAGCCTGAACAGGTCAAGAAGGTAATCAAGAAGTTCAATTATACTGTATTGATTGACGACAAGGATATTGCAGGCCTGAACGACACCATCAAGTTCCTGGTAAATATTGGCCGACTGAAGGAAGAATATGATATCGCCAAATATGTAAACCGCGATTACATTAAGGCGGCTAATGTTGACCAGTACTTAAAGTAAATTTAGAGGAGAGTTGCCCATGAATGTTACTGACCCAGAAATCTGGCGGCAAAAAATTCGCAATGAGTTTAAACCAGCCGCAGAGAAATTTTACGCCGGAGAGCTGAAAAGAAATGAATACAAGGGCATTTCCGGAATCTTTGGCAGCTATGCCCAGGCCGGTGATGAGAAAAAGCAGAGCATGATTCGCCTGCGGATGACTGCCGGTCGTATTACCAGGCCGAAGCTGGCCTTTATTGCTGATGCAATAAAAAAACATAAGGTAAACAAGATAAAGTTTACCACCTGCCAAACGGTACAGCTGCATAACCTGGCCCTGGCTCCGCTGCTTGATATTATGGAAGGTGCTCTGGGGGTCGGTATCATTACCATTGGTGGCGGTGGTGATAATCCCCGCAATGTAACCTGCTCTCCATTATCCGGACTGGACCGCTATGAATATTTCGATGTACAGCCCTATGCCGAGGCTGTGGGCCAATACGCCATGAATTTTATCAAGGCCGGCCTGCTGCCCCGAAAGCTGAAAATTGGCTTTTCCAGCTCCCCAAAGAATATCTCCCATGCCACTATCCGTGACCTGGGGTTTGTGGCCAGACCAGATGGCAATTTTGATGTATACAGTGCCGGCGGTGTTGGCCCAAATCCCAAGGTTGGCATCAAGGTTGGAGAAGGGGTTAAGCCTACAGATATCTTCCTCTATGTGAAGGCCATGGTTAATGTCTTCAAGGAATACGGCAATTTCCAAAACCGTGCCAAGGCCCGCTCCCGTTATATCCCGGAAGCTCTGGGTGGAGCGGCCAAATACCGCAAGGCCTTTAAAGACAAGCTAAAGGAAGTGGAAGCTGAACGTAAGAACGGCAGCACGGAATTTGCCTTTACGGTGGAAACGCCAAAAATAAGGAAAACCGGCAAATCCGTTATAAATCATCCAAGGGCCCTGCCACAAAAGCAAAAGGGGCTCTACAGCGTGGTTTACCACCCTATCGGTGGTACTCCTGATCCTCAGACCTTCCTGAAGCTGGCTGAGGCTGTAGCCATGATAAACCAGGCAGAAATTCGCCTCAGCCCTGATGAAACAGCCTATATTGTTAATCTTACCGGTATTGAGGCCAGAAAAATCATTAAGCTTACGGCCCACGATACTGCTACCACCACCTTTGAAATGGCCTCTGCCTGCATTGGTGCAGCAATATGCCAGTCGGGAGTAAGGGATTCCCAGGCTCTTATTCATAAGTGTGTGGAAGCTGTACGTCAGGCAGGCCTTCCGGACGGAGCCTTACCACCAATTCATATCTGTGGCTGCCCAGGGTCCTGTTCCACCCCACAGCTGGTGGCTATAGGCTTCAGAGGTGCCATCCGAGATAAGCAAAGTGCATTTTTGCTCACTATTAATGGACAGGCTGTGGAAGGAAGGGAAGTATTCGGCCAGGAGCTGGGGCTCCTGTTTGAAAAGGATATTCCACAATTCCTGATAGATCTGGGTACTGCCGTTGCCTACACCGGTCTTTCCTACAATGAATGGATTTCCCTCAATCCTGACGGAGTTGCCACAATAGCTGCTCCATATCTTCCATAAGTATTTACCATAAGTATTTCCATAAAAATAACCCGTAGTGATTCAAATGAACTCACTACGGGTTTTTCAATGTCAAAAATTAAAACTCTTTCTTGGCCTTTTTCTTTTTGCTGTACTTGTAATAGGTAACCGCTACCACCAATACGAGGATTACACAGAAAGCAATACTGATTTCGTGGCCAACCTCCATCATTACCTTCCAGCCTTCACCCAGCATCATACCGATTCCCAGAATCAGCATGGTCCAAGGCAGGGAACCCACAAAGGTGTAGAAGATGAACTTCTTCATATCCACATGGGCAAAACCGGCAGGCAGGGAAATAAAGGTCCGGACCACAGGAAGCATGCGGCTGAAAAATACCGCCTTTACACCATACTTATCAAACCAGTCCTGGGCAATATCCACATGGGATTTCTTCATAAAGAAGTACTTGCCGTACTTGTCAACGAAGGGACGGCCACCCAGATGACCTACATAATAGGTAAGAATGGAACCAACCATACCGCCTATCATACCGGCAACAGTGGCCATAAAGAAGGTCATGCGGTCTATATAGATCAAATAGCCGGCAAAGCCCAGAATCAACTCACTTGGAATTGGAATACAGGCATTCTCCAAGCCCATAAGTACTGCTACTGCAAGATACCCCCACTGGTCAATGAAGCCCAAAAAAACATCAGCAAATTGTGACATTGTAACATCCTTTCAGTTATATACAAAATACAAAAAAAGAGCCCCACATCGGACTCATCAAAACTATATGGTGCCTCAGAGCGGAATCGAACCACTGACACGGGGATTTTCAGTCCCCTGCTCTACCAACTGAGCTACCGAGGCAAAAATGGCGACCCGAAGGGGACTTGAACCCCTGACCTCCGCCGTGACAGGGCGGCATTCTAACCAACTAAACTACCGGGCCGTTATCAGTAAAAAAACACGAGATAAACTCGTGGAATTGTTATGGTGGGCGCTAACGGGATCGAACCGCTGACATTCTGCTTGTAAGGCAGACGCTCTCCCAGCTGAGCTAAGCGCCCATAACCGCAGGAAACATATCCTGCTCACAACATGAGTTATTATACATGAAAGGAAAAAAATTGTCAACAAAAACAGGCCCAATATTTTTTATTGAGCCTGAAAAATACAAATACGCCTCTATCCAATTAATCCAGGGCTGCCTTAAGCTCCTTGGAAGCCTCCACAACCTTGTTAAGGCTTGCATTGATACGCTCAGCAGCACCAGCCTGCTCACGGCCCATGGCCTCAATGGCATTGATGGATGCAGTAATATCTGTAACTGCCTTGTTCATTTCGTTCAAGGTCTTCTTAATGCTCTCAGTAGCGTTACGGGACTGCTCAGCCAGCTTACGAACCTCCTCTGCTACAACCGCAAAGCCACGGCCCTGCTCGCCTGCACGGGCAGCCTCGATGGAAGCATTAAGGGAAAGAAGGTTGGTCTCCTCTGCGATCTCAGCAATAATACCAAGTGCCTTAATGGTCTCAGCATTTTTCTCTGCCAGCAGCTTTGCCTGCTGAACAGATTCCTGACCAACATCATTAAACTTGGCTGCACTCTTTCCAAGAGAAGTAGTTTCATCAAAAGCAGCATCTGCATAGCTGGCGATATCCTTAATCAAGGTGCTCTGAGCTTCATTATCTATTGCCATATCAAATATCCTCCCTAAAAATATTCATGATTAATCCAACGATAACTGTGTCTAAATTCTAATATTCGACATAGATTGAATGATACCTGCAACTGGAATAAAAAAAGACAGAAAAATTTGCGGGCGGCATGCGGGAAAGAAGATACTGTATTGAGCATATTAAAGATGCGGGTGGCATGCGGGTGATTTCATGAATAAGCAGAGCGTGAATTGTCACATCTGAAGAAATATATTTGAACCGATATGAAGTGGCTGACGGCTGCGTAGCCCGTCAATACAATGACGAAGTACTACCCTGACTTGATGTGACACTAGCGGCGCTTATGAATGAAACACCCCATGACAGGCCCCGTACTTGATTTCTTATATCGAAGCCATGCCACTGTCCCAGGCCGACCGCGGAGCAAGACGGGATGGCACCCGTCTTGTTCCGGTGAATATGCCACCGGGCTTAAACGCCGCGGAACAACACAAGCAGGCGCTTGTCTTGTTCCGGTGAATATGCCACCGGCATATTCACCCCCAGCCAAGTACTTTCGGCGGACAAACTATGAAGCACATAAACGCCGAAACGGACTGAGAAGACAATAAAAAAAGAGCCATCTCATAAGAGATAGCTCTTTTTTAACTGGCAACTTCCTATCCTCCCAGGCCGTCTCCAGCCAAGTACTTTCGGCGTTTATGTGCTTAACTACTGTGTTCGGAATGGGAACAGGTGGGACCACATAGCCAACGTCACCAGATATTCAGTTGTGAGTATGTACCCACAAAACTATACAGAAACAAGCT
>NZ_ANBM01000015.1 GCF_002100115.1 Anaerovibrio sp. JC8
ATCTTGCTTGACAACCACACCAGCCGTCGTGATTGTCGCTTTCGCAGTCGCTCCCGTAAACACTTTAAGCGTGTCGGGAAGCGCGTTCGTACTTGAAATCAGCGTTGTCGTGCCCGTTGTCGGGGCACCAGAAAAGGCGACGTTTTGGGTATTGATGGTCGCGTAAGTGCTGCCGTCCACATTCTGGACAATGCCGTCGCCCGTCAATGTCAGGACAGGCGTGCCCCAAGTCGCTTTCACTATGTTGATGGTCGCGAAGTTTTGCACTGCCCCCGCCGTGTTCTCGCCAGAAAGCTTCAGGGTGTTGCCCGTAACGAGATTACCCGTTCCTTCATTTGTTCCACCGCCGTAAAGGCTGCCATTTACTGTCGCGTTGTTCAACGTGACCATGTTGCCCGTAACATCGCCCGTACCGCTATAAGTATAGCCACCATAAACGTTGTTAGCTGTGGTATTCTCCAACGTAACAGAATTGTTCGTGGCAGTGTGTCCTTCCCCACCGTAGACATCACTAACTGTTGAGTTTTTCAGCACGACAGTATTTTTGTCGGCTTGGCCATTTGAGCTGTAAGCACCTCGAATCGCTTTAGTCGTTTTGATATTTATTCCTTCCAAAGTATTCCTTGAAGCGATGGCATTAGAAGTATTGCCGCCTTCCGCCGAAAATGTTCCCTGTACATTGGACAGCTTCAAGGTATAACCCTCAACGGCAGATTTATTATTTGCTCCACCCCCCCAAAAAAACCAACTATCCAAAGAAGTGCCCTCGGTAATGGTCAGCGTCTTGCCGGAATAGGAAACTGTCGCGCCTACCTGTCTTGTGCCGTTATGTCGAAGCGCGTCGTTATTATCAACATCAAGATAAAGCCAATCCGAAGCCGACGCGCCCCCGCTGCTCCCTATCCACAGGGATACAGCCAATGCCAAGGCCATCCGGGCTTTTTTGCTTTTCCATGGGACTTTATGGGTGCTGATGTCCCCCCCCTAGGGGACTTTCATACTTCCTTGTATCCATTTTTCATTCCCTCCATGCATATATACAGTGCCACGAGGCACACATACTTTCTTAGAATAAAAAATAGCACGAAAATTCCCAAAATTCAACGACTTTGCAAAAAATGATCGATTTTTGCAAAAAGTGGTCGATTTTTAGACCTTTTGACTTTTCTTATATAACATTTTTGTTATATTGCAAAAGTAAAAAGTATACATGCTAATATTTTTAGAAAGACAAAAATAAAAAAAGCCCCATCAGAGAAATCTCCAACGGGGCCACAATTCATTTACCTATGCAAAAGCACAACAGCAGTCCGGCGATAATCCAGGCTGCTGTTTTCTCTTGCTTGGCTCTATTCAGTTTGGCTTGCTCCTCTTTCTCGAACCGTTCTAAGGATGCTCTGGCAGTCTCTAATGAGTTCTCCTGCTCTATCATTTCCTTCCTTAAGCTGTAGATTTGATTTTGTAGCTTCTCGGACTCCTGCTCTGCCCGACTCAATTTCTCCTCGGACTCCTGCAGTTGTATCTGCTGCTGATTCAACATCTCTGATTGTCTGCCGTTGAGTTCGGATAGCTCCGTCAAGTTGTTCTCTAACCTCGTCAGCTCTGACTCCGTTATCTGGTATGTCGCTTCTGAAGCAAAGGACAACTGCGGCACCGATAATAAAACCAATAACAACAACCACCAGTATCTTTTTAACATTCATAAGCCCTCCATCACATATAGTCCGTTACACCGCGAGCAATGGCTCTCGCAAACTCATCCTGATTAAACCGTAAAAGCTTCTCATCATCCTCATTGGAGATAAAGGCCAGCTCCACAAGGATTGCCGGCATATCTGTGTTTGTGAGGACATAAAGACCGTTCTTATGAGGTGTGGCCATCTTCACACCTCTGTTTACGGTTCCAAGGTGATCTACAATCTGGGACTGGATGCAGTCAGCCAGCTGTTTTCCATACCAGGAGCCATAACAATACCATGTTTCAGTTCCCTCTGCATATGGGGACTCCACGCTGTTGCAATGAATGGAAATAAAAAGGTCCGCATCAAGGTTATTAGCCTCACTGCAGACCTCATATAAATCATCACTCTGTAACAACACAGTTTCAATCCCCACGGCATTTAAGTAATGCTCCACCAGCTTACCTACGTTTAGCGCAACATCACACTCCCTGAGTCCCGTGGCACTGTTGCAAGCCCCCGGGTCTGGTACTCCATTGGGTGCATGACCCGGATTAATAAATACCTTCATATCACTTCTCCCCCTTCTTTTCTATATGGTGCTTTCCGGCACCACCAATATAACCTAACAGGCCGCTTGCTATACTCATGCTGAGCTCATTGAGATTTGAGTAAATGGCTATGATGAGAGCTGCAGATAATGCCAGCACCACGACCAAATCAGTAACATTAATTCTTTCTATCACTATGCCCACCTCCGACGTCAAAATGGGAAACAATAGGAACATCCTGATCCACTGGGAGGTTCATCATTTCCTCATAAAAATACTCGCCATCTCCGTTACCTTTGAATTCATCATGGTAGCATTTGTACATATCACGGATGTTGTTCCTTGCTGTGATGGTTATACTTCCCCGCTCAATAAAGGCACGACAGGACTGGATAATCCTATCCCTAAGTAAGACAAGACCGCCCTTACAGATGCGGTCTACTCCTAGCTGGAGAGCCCTTATCTCCTTTTTCATCTCAGCATTCTGATTGTTGATTTCTTCCTGCCAGGCTATAAACTTCTTCTGATTTTCCATCATTTCCATAAATAGCTGTTCTTTCTTTGCCACTGCCTCATCATGCTTATTGGCCATGCTCTGGGCACGACCGGAAAAGAAACTAAGCACTGCCGTAGCCAGCATAATGAGAATCTGCTCTGATGTCATTTAATCACGCTCCTATAATTACTGCTTGTGAATTTGATGTAAGCTGACACCATACCATTGCCCCCGGATACATATTTACCTGAGTTCCTTCAATGGCATGGTATGTCTTTCCCTCAATTAGGACAGTATCTCTGGATACCATGGTTCCTCGCAAGGCACCAATATTGGTAGGCTTCTTATTTGCAGCATCCAATATGGCTTTAACGGTGGTCTGGAGTTTTTGAATATTATCCATAGCCTACACCTCTTTTAGCAAATCCTTAAGTTTATTGATGTTCTTCAAATATTTAAGTCTGTAATTCCTACAATTACCTTCCAACCATTTAATTTCACCCTTTTCGATGGTATAAACATCATGATTAGGTAACCAACGGTAGAACCCCCGATAGTTGTGTAAGAACAAACCCGAATTATCACTTACAGAATAATAATCAGATGCCAAAATATAAGAATCAGAAGCCAAACCTTCACTAAGACGCATACTATTGTTATTTGTTATCGTTGCATTGTATTCGTCTAAATTCCACATTACTGACTGTCGTGCTTCTGAGTAAGGTTGAGGTTGAGCAGTATAAGGTTGATAAAATTTTGAATATGTTTTACTGCCAGCAAAAGGTTGAAAATAAATGTTTACATTATTGTTAGAGGCTGTTGCCTTTAATAGTGTTTGCTTATTATGCAGAAAAATTTGGGTGTTATTTTGCGAGTCAAAGACTATGCTTGCCCCAGCTATTCCTTCAACCTGGTCGACAATAACCCCAGCATCGCGTATTTTGCGTTTTGGATTACCCTGAGCGTCTAAGTCGTTAAAATCAGGAAAGACTTCATACATTTTGCTGTCATTTTCCCCTTCGTCACTTACACGGTCATGAATGATGTCATACTCAGAAACTACTGATAACAGCCTGTGATTTGATTTCGTTGTTATCCAAACATTCCACGAGCCGTCAGGGTGAACATTGCCGCTAATTAGGTCGGTGCGTATTTCGTCTCTTTGCCTTGTAACTCTTGTCTTTTCATAGTATGGGTTACCTTGCAGCATTGATAGGCCTATAGATGACAAGTTTTTGGCTTCACTGCCATATTTGTCATAAAACCCTTTCCAATCTACTTCACCTATAATCTCACCATTCTTCCGAATATAAACGGGTGCAGGATTTTTGTGGTCATTATATGAATCGAGAAAAGGCATCGAACCCATCTGGAGATTGTCACGAGTATCAAAGCCGAGCTCAAGCAAATCACCTTTGTCATTAACGCAAGCATCAAGTGTGTACCAATTATCGCCTGCATATTCTACAGTCTTCTCACCGTACCAATGCTTATCTTTACAGACATAGACATATTTGTCATTATTAACAATGTTCTCTACTCCACTACACTCAATGGTTTTATAATTTTTGAATTTTCTATTGTATATGCGAATAATCCCCTTTTCACTATCAGTCAGATAAGGGATACCACCCGTGATGATTGGAATATAACTTTGACTGCCTGTATATGAATTTCCATAAAGGATTTTGCCATCAGTCCATACCTGCTGCCCCGGTACTATAACACCACTGCCAGCAACATAGAAAGAGCGGCCGTTAACATCGGCCGCCATGTTTCCATTTACGGATGAAATTGTCGTTTGATACATCAATACCACCTCACAAGCTGAATACTCTGCTTCAGCTCTCTTGTTGTCTGGCTAACAGTATTGCTTACCAGATAATACTCATGCTTCCGGAATCTGACTCTTTCAGAAAAATCAATCACATGACCATAGTTATAGATATCCATGGTGACTGTTTCCTTGACCTTCCTATTAAGCCATTTTAGCTCACTGAGATAAGCCTCCAATTTATCCGTGTCAGAGGTTGGTACTTCCACAGATTCCTTCAGCCTGTTCCCTTTACCCAGTGGATTGTCTTTGTCACCATAGTTTGCGCCACCCAATGTTATGGATTCCTGGTTATGAAGATATCTGGATGCAGCTGCAGCTGGGGATCCAGTTCCTATGGAGCTACCAGCAAATTCCCCGTCAACATAGACTGATGTGCCGTAAAATCCACCACCCAGAGGAGCATGAACTGTCTTTCTGACACTCTCTTTGCCATCCTTGTCAGTAGTAATTTCTACTTCCTGCCCCAGGACTAGGACACCGCTTTTACTATTGGAATAATCATAGGTTGTAACAGTTTTGCTACCATCAGTATGCTGGGTACTTTTCCTTGATAGATACTTGCTTATTCCAAACCCGTCCCCGGTATAATCATATGTGGTTATCTCTCCATTGTTTTCCTCACTGCGTAAATACCCTGATTCGTAAGAACAGGTGGCATCGCCAAATTTTAATGTTCCCCAAAACGGAAGTGGCTCAACATAAAGTCCCCAGCCAGGATCATTACCGCTATCTATGCTGTTACTGGAGTAATTAATCATGCTTCTTTCCAGAGTACGATTAATAACTGGGCGGGTGTGTGCTGTATCAGTGATGTCAATGGTTCTGCTCTCATGTCCCCTCTGGATAACATTTAAGGAGTTATCATTGGTCCTCATGAACACATTTATAGCTTTGTGAGGAATAACACTAGACCACCCAAACAGACTGGATATAATATTTTCATAGGTCTGGCCATCACCAATCCATGTTCCAGAATGAACGAAATCATCACAGCGATAAACCAGCTTCTTTCCCAATGCTCCGGCTATACGCGATGCGTGTTCAGACAGCTTGTGAGTTTGCTGACCAAATCCATAGTTGATGCTACGATACAGAATTTCATCCACATCATACATCCCCTTGGCCGTAATAATCCTGTCCTGTTGCATGGTTTCCCCTACCCGATAGAGATAAGGAAAATCCAGTATCTTACCACTGACATAATCAAGGATACTTATATCATCCGTTGTCTCAAGAGTGAAGGTATCTGCCAGGGTTAATTCTTGAAGATTCAAAGATATGGATACCATGCCAGACTTTTCCTTTTGCACTACAGGCCGAAACGGATTACTGATAATTGTATCCATTGGAATTGTTGTGCCACGTGGAATGCTGATACAGGTATCGAAGTACAGCCTACTATCAGCCAATGTGCCGATAAGGATGTCATAATGTCTTGTTACCTTCTGAGGAACTACAACATCAACAACGGTATCATGATAATTTATAAAGTCACTTTTAATACCCGTGTATATATCATAATAATGCTCTATACCGGCTTTTAAGTTGATATTGGTATCATAATTTTTTTCCAGAGCCTGCTGAATATTGGCATAAGTATCAAAGCAATAAGACTTCAGATCTTTAGGTTCAATTTCCAACGCTGTATCATAACACTGATTTACGTCTTTTTTTATAGTTATATCTGTATCATAGTTATGTTTTGTATCAGCCTGTAAATTAATACCAGTATCAGCATTAATATTTACATCCTGCTGCACAATTAAAGCAGTATTATGATGTTGTGCTATGTCTGCACTGGCATTTACAGTAGCATCAAAGTAATAGCTTTCAGCCGTGGACGGTACAACTGTTACAAGTATTCGAGGCGTGGTAATACTAGATTTATTTATAATACCCGTTGCCAGTATTCGCGGAGTACTTATGGCAGAATTTTTTACAACTGCTGTCGTTAATATTCGTGGGGTGCTTATTCCACTTGTTGACATTTAAGCCACCCCCTTTATTTTGTAGTTGTCACAGTTATTTTATTAATATTTGTAGTTGGCAGTCCGTCAAAGTACATCCCATTGCCTGTTGCGGGTATTTCTTTTGTTTTAGAATAAGCTCCCATATCCAATTTTACATTTTTTATTGTGTCACCTAATACAGTCGAACCCATACCAACATTTACTGCCGTTACTTTATAACCATTCAATACAGACAAATCGGTAGTTACTTGCAAGGTGCTGTTTTCTGTTTCTGTAGAGTACAGATTATTTGAACTATTAAAGTCAAAACCTTCAGCCTTTACTGTTGCGGGTACCATAATAATCGACTCATTCATCGGAAAATAATGGTCGGAAATTATTATATTTCTCATTCGTGTTTGGTATGAGCTGCCGCTTTGTTTATCACAATCAATTTTTGCAGATATGGCTTTGACGCCTGTTTTTACATAGCCAGTATAAGTGCCTACCTTATCGCCATTAAGGTAAAAATCTATTGTGCCAGCTTCTGAATCTATAGCTAAATAGATTTTATTCCATTTTTCTTTGGTTATTGGAGTTTGTAAGCGAGTGGTATCATTTGTTCTCAAATATAAAATGCCATAATTTCCTGAATTATTGTAATTATAATAAATTTGTGCGGTTGAATTTTTGCTACTGTTATATGCTCCGTCGCTCATATAGACCTGTATTACCCATGCGGAGCTAATGTTTTTCGGATACAATTCCAAGCTAACATATAACTTTGTAGTTTCAGCTGGAATTGTGATTTTTTGCACGACCATTATAAAAATACCCGCCGCCGTTTGAATCATTGTAAAAACTTAAATCATGGTCGTCAAACAAACTGTACTTGGAATTTATGTATTTCACTTATAACCACCCCTTACACAGCTTCAACAGTGGTTTTTAAACATACGGCGGTGCTAGTGTCATTTATCGGCGTGGTTTCATTGGTGGCGTCATACTTTACCCACAGAATAACATTTGTATCTGTTACATCTGCCGTAATATCTGCACTGTGGCCCCATTTCCCCTTACTAAGAGCATCCTCAGCTGTGGAATAATTATTATCCATGCATACATACCAGTTACCAATATTTCCACCAGTAGTCTGGTATTCTGCACCATCATAATATGCAAAGGAAATATTCACGCCATCTACGGTTTTATAGCCAGTATCAGTACGGATTGCACATTTTACAGCTTTTTGCTCCTGTAATTTCAATGTTACCGCTAAAGGTGCAGTCTGTGTGTTATCCTGAGAAATGGCTGTACCGTCCTTTTTCCCAGCGGTCGGGTTATTACAATATAGATTAATCATAGTCATATCCTCCATAACTCAATCTCACAATTAATGTAATTCTCAAATCGTTCCTTGTAGCCATAGGCAAGAATCCTCACCCTCATCTGGGGCCACACCACACCGGAACTATCAGTAAAATCTACCAGCTCCCGGCTCTGGTAATAGGTCCAGACTTTCAGGAACTCATCCCTTATAAACACAGCATTTAGTGTTATCTTGTCCCCGCTGGCTACACTTCCAAAATCTTGCACCACATTTCCGCCATCAGTCTGTACCAAAGTTTGGCGATCATCTGGATGGAACTTAAAATCTGTTGGAGTAGTCAAAGAGACTGCATCACCTATCCTGATTTTCATCTGCTTATCCTCCTCCATAGCTGATATTTACATTGTTGTTTTGTGGCAACATATCCAGTATCTTCTTGGCAGCCGTATTGGCCACCTCATGGGACACATCCTCAAGGCCATGAACCTCAACATTAAGGTTGTAGTTTATATCCTCCATGGGAGCCGTTGCAGGAGCAGGTGCCGAGGTATTCCCCAGCTTGCTCATAACTCCTTCGTTATAATCAGGTGGAAACATAGGAATCATATCCATCCCCTTCTGAATCCATCTGGTAGGCATCTTGTCATAGATAGGGACAATGTTTTCCTTGGCGTTCTTCAATATCTGTTCAAAGCCAGCTATTTCCTCTCTTGAGGTCCAGGCATCAGCAGGAAGGTTGGCGTCTTTTCTAAGCTGAGCAACAATGGCCTGCATGGCATTGGCCTGCTTTTCCTCCATACTTCCGCCCCCGGCCATAGCTCTACGATAAAGCTTGAGATATTTATAGTTTTCCTTGAACATATGAAGGGCGGTTTCCTGTTGGAGTTGCCTTTTCTGTTCCTCCGCCCATTTCGTTGCCTTGACCTCATCCAAGCCCTTTTGCTTCCATGCTTCTTTTTCACGGTCAATTTCATCCATTCTATTCTGGAAGGCTGATTTCCATATAGAATCTATGCTTCTTGCCACATCATCATTGAATTGCTTAATAACCTTGGCTTTTTGAGTCTCGGTAGCCCTTGCAATCTCGACCTCTGATACACCAGCATCCTTGTATTTTTGCATGGCCACATCGATGGAATGAAGCTGTGTTTCAAGTTCCGTATGCGTGAGACCATAAATGCTCTCCTGCATTTCCTGGCTTGCCTTGGCTATACTCTCAAGACGACTTTTCTCAGCCTGCTCAGATGCCTTTATCTGAGCCACTTCTTTTTGCCGGGCCTTGGTTCGCTTTTCAATATCCGCCCAATATTCCTTCTCAGCCTTGCTGGATTTTTCAGCATCGTCATTCCTGGAACGTTGCTCTTTAACATCACCCTTTAAGCTCAATGCACCTATAAGAGGAAAATTAGCAGGAGAACCCATTGCTGCCATAACAGCCATGCCATAACCTGCATCAAACTCAGCCTTTATATCCCGTAATATCTCACCTACATTTTTAGCATTTACACCAATGGCATCCAAGCCGCTGGCCACCAGGTCAATAGCTTTTCCAGCCTCATGCATTACATCAATGAGGATTTCCCCCATGAGCCTTATTTCTTCCTTGTTATCTGAAATCAGCTTTATCCAGGACACGAACATTTCTGTTATCTCTGGAAGAAGCTCTCTGGTTACCGGAAGAAGTGCCGCCCCCAAGGCAAGTTTAAGCTGACCTACCTCCATCTCCATTTTCTGCCATTCAAGATAAGTTTCATGCGCTTCTGCCGGGTTCAGGAGTCCTGTAGTCTTTATGCTTTTGGATATTGCCATCAAATCATTGTAGGATTCAAGGACAGGAATGAGAGCCGCCCCTCTGGCACCAAGGATTTCAGCAGTAAATGCTTCAGTTTCCCCAGCCTCGGCAGCATTTCTGTATCCCTTGGCTAACTGCTCCAACTGTTCATTAATCTGAAGGAGATTGCCGTTTTCATCAGTAATAGTGACACCAAATTTCTGTAGTGCCTTTGATGTGGCATTCCCGGATGCACCGGCAGATAACAACTGCTTATCTATCCTTGCAATAAAAGGTGTAAGGGAATTAATATCTGATCCAGCCAGCGAAAAAGCCCTGCTCAGCTCTGCTGCTTCACCAGTTGTCATATTAAGACGTGTCTGCAGCTTGTATAAGTTATTACCAGCCATCATGGCATCCTTGGTAATATTAAAAAGACCAGCACCAGAAGCAGCTACCGCCATAAATGCTGCCAGCTTTGCATTAAGAAGGGTGTAGCCTTCGGTCAGCTTACCAATTCCTGCTCTTGCCATTCCAGCCCCTTTGGATATGGAGCTAAAAGCTCTATTGGACTTTGGCGGTATGGCATTTAAGGAATTACCAAGGGTTCTGAGCTGTGCCTCAAGGCCAGCGATATTCTTCTGCTGATAGAGAAGATTCATCTCAGCCCTTTGTGTGATTCCATGACCAACACCATGGTCTTTTACAGACCTCTGGTACTGGGCCTGAAGAATCGCCTCCTTCTGTCTTTGGATATCCAACTGACGATTAATTGCTTCATACTTTACTCGGATTTTATCCAGCTCACTTCCGACACCTTCCAGTTTGGAAAGGTCCACATCCGTCTTAAGCTGTATTTTCTTGTTCTCATTATTGAGCTTGATGATGGCCTGATTGACTGTTTTCCCGGCAGTATCAAAGCCAAGTTTCAGGTCATTAATATTAAGCCCAAGACTGATATAAAGTTCCTCAATTTCCTGCCCCTTGGCCATTATCCCATCACATCCTCAATGTAAGTTTGTTTATGATTCCTCTTGGAAAGAATAACCATCTGATCCAGCAAAACCTCAAGGTCGGACTCGTCAATTTCGCTTATGGTCCACCCGTAGGCTGACTGGAGCCGTTCATAGTAATTCAATATGTGTTCATACGGAGAAAGCTCTACGCCTCCTCCGTTTCCCCATTTGGGGAGCTTGCCAGCTTCGTGAAGGTCATAATCTGAATCCACTTGAAGAGTTTTCTTACCATCGGTACCACATCAGCGATTTCCAGATTTTCATCAATGGTGCTTTCATTGACCACATCAGGCTTACCAAAGGCAAGTACAATAAGGTCAATCTGCTCTTTCAAAAAATCATCCAGCTGTTCCTTGCTTCTGTCCCTGTCCGCAGACTTCAAAAAAGCCCGCCACACCTTCATTTTAGGTGCGGCGGGTTCGATTTTTTCTCCGTCAATTATGATAAAAGGTGTCTCCATAGTTTACACCTCCGCATACCATGCAGCGGCAGCTTCGGCAGTAAAGCCAGTAGCTTCCTCATCAGCCTGACGATAGGAAAGGCCATCGGCAGTACGATAAATAGCCTTGGCACCGAGAGTTGGTGTATTATAGCTGATATTCTCTGCCTTGGTCTGTGGGTTCTCATCCGGCTCATTGAACTGAACCTTGAAGAACTTGCAGAAGCGCTTCTTCCCATTCTTCTTGGTGGACTCAAACATCACCGCAAAGTATGGGGACACATCGTCTTTGCTGGCGGTCATAACACCATCCTTAAGCTCATGGCCAAGGAGGTATGCCTTGTACTCCAGAGGAAGTGTGGCAATATCCACGGTCAGTTCATATTCACTGGTTGTGCTGGCGGTGTCCACTGCCTGGTTATCTGCATAAAGGGTTGCAGAAGAATTTTGTGGCTTAATCGCCACCTGCCTGATATGAGGAATGGAAATAATATCCTCATAGGTTGGTGTACCGTCCTTTGGGTCATCGATGAGCTTTGCTACATGAAATCCCTTAAGTCCAATAAAAGGGGAATTTGTAAGTCCGGTCCGTGGTGCTGTCATTACGAATCAACTCCTATTCTGTAATCTGTAACCTTAATTTTAAGGCCATCTTCCATCATATCTATGGTCTGGGCTCTCATAAAACCCAGGTCAATCATTGTCCTGTTAAGCCGCCTATAAATATCGCTGTCGTTTCCGTCCTTTGTGACAATATGTACTCTCACAGTCACTCTGGACTGAAGCTCCCTATCGTCTCCATGAAGTGCGGGGACATCGGATATTACCTTATAGACGATATTTGGATATTTACATCCATGAGGGCTGAGCTGATGATAAATCCCCCTCACGCATGGAAGGATATCTCTCCTCAGAGCCTCAATCATTTTTTCAATCATGCCATCACCTCTTTAGGCTGTCCTGCACAGCTTTGGCTATGTTTTCCCTTATGGTGTTTCTAAGTGCATCCATGGCCGGGTACAAAAATGGCTCATTAATCATCGGGGAAAACTCAACAAATCTGCCATAGGGAACACCATTAGCATTGGTGGCATCAGCTACAACTTTTATTTTAGTTCCGCCCCGCAAAACCACTTTATGTATGGATTCCTTGAGAGCCCCAGTTCTTACTGGACACCTTGATTTTGCATCATTCACTACCATATCCGCCCCGTGACTGAGTGCGTCCTTGGCAGCCCTGGTAGCTTTCTCGCCAATGTCCTGAAACACATCAGATAAAGAACTCATACTATCACCTTCACCATAAGAGTAAGCATTCCGCTTCTTTTATCTCCAAGAACCGTCAGTATTTCGTATGCCACATTTCCATTTAGCACACGCATCTTTGGAGTAACGCCATCAAGATACCGGATATAGATTTTAAACTGTGTTTCTGACATAGCCTGCTCAGCGGCAAAGTATTCTCTGCCGCTTACAGGAACTATATCCGCCCAGACTTCCTTAAAATCTGTCCATTCATCCTTGGGATTGGCATACATATCCGTTTCCTCTGAAGGTTTTTGGAGTGTTATACGATACCGCATTTTTCCTACCTTCATCAGAATCCCTCCCGGCGAAGCCCAGTCAAAAGGTCACGGAGGGTTAATGCTAACCCTCTGTGATCTGCTTCATCACGGTGCTCATAGAGATAAGTCACCGCATAAAAAATAGCCGTCTTCAGCCGGGGATTTTCCCCGTCCAATTCCGACTCGTCCTGTCGCAGAATTGCTATGCATAAATCATTCGCTGTGGCCATAAGCCCTTTAATAAGCTCATCATCATAATCGCCATCAATTCTGAGATATTGTTTTGTTTCCTCAAGAGTTACCAGCATCTGCCTCACCCCTATCAGTTCCCGGCGCTGGCAGTACCCTTCATCTTCATAATCTGAACAGCCTCTGGGAGAATCAGCCGACCGTCAACACGCTCCTTCATCACATAACCTACCATACCGTTACCAGCAAAGAGCTCCTTGAGTTCCTGCATGGAACGGGAGCCACGGTCACCGATGTTGTAGTAGGAGAAATCACCGAAGGCCATGACAGGCTTTCCAGTTGCAGACTCAGGTGCAAACTCGGAAGTGTGTACTGCATAACCCATAAGGCGGTCAGGCTCACCTGCAGTAAGTGCTGGCTGCCACATATACACACCATTGTTGTCCTTCAGCTTACGAATAGAAGCCAGGGTCTTGTCATTGGTGATAAATGCTGCATTCTTACGATATGGACGCTTGAGGTTGTAAATAAGGGTGATGATATCATCTGCGCTGATGGTGTTGCCGGAAGTCGTGGTATTTACCTGACCGCCCTTTTCAGTATCAAAGATACCAGCTGGCTTGCCCTTGCCATCACCATTAAGAAATGCGTCCTCCTCGGCATTGGCCAGTGCCTTACCGAACTGCTCAATGATGTAGCTTTCGAGATTGAAAGCATTGTCGTAGAGAAGCTCCTCGGTAATCTTGATGGCAACATGGAGCTTATAGGCATCCATCATAATCTGGTCGAAGGTTGCCTCACCAAAGGTAAGTGCCTCGCCTTCTTCAATCCACGCAGCCGCTGGCTTGGTGGCAGCAATGTTAATCTTATGCTCGCCGGAAGTGGTAATCTTGGTAGCAAGGCCACGCATGATGTTTTCCTCGGTCAGCACATCAATGAGACGCTTGTCGTACTCTTCCGGTACCAGATAACCGCCCTGCTGATCATTACCCTCCTGGAGCACATTGCTGATGGTACGGAAACGGGTACGCATTGCAGTCAGCATATCCTTGGCATATTCATCAGTTGCACGAATGTTTACAGGCTTGCCTGCGGTAGGCTCATTGGTGATAGGCTTGCTGGTAGGCTTATTTAGCTCATTATC
The DNA here is from genome assembly GCF_002100115.1 of Anaerovibrio sp. JC8. Lineage (GTDB taxonomy): Bacteria > Bacillota > Negativicutes > Selenomonadales > Selenomonadaceae > Anaerovibrio. The sequence goes on from NZ_ANBM01000015.1 coordinate 13,967, forward strand.
AATGACAGCCTGACGCTGCAGACGGTCAATAGACTTTTTCATATCCACCACATCAGCCTCCATCTTCTCATAGGTGGCGGCATCCTCGGCAGAGAGCTTGCCATCCTCATCGGTGTGGGTATCGAGGAAATCCTTGGCCTCGGCCCAGAGCTTTGCACGTTTTTCAATCAGTTCATTAATCTTATCCATTTTACATTCCTCCTAAAATAGCTAAACGCTTCTGAAGTTCAGAAGCGTCAATACGATTATCTGCTACCTTTTTGGCAGCCTTAAATTTATCCAAGAATGAATTGGTCACCGCAGCCCTTGAAAAAATCATGGCCTCCGGCTCATCATCCTCATCGGTGTCATAAAGAATGCTGTCAGCAAATCCAAGCTCCACAGCCTTTTTGGCATTGAACCAAGACTCGGCATTCATCATGTTGGACAGCTGCTTTCTTGGAAGCCCGGTCTTTAACTCGTAGGCATTGATGATGGACTCCTTTACCTCGGAAAGCATCTCTATGGCTTTCTTCATTTCCCGCTCATCCCCAATGGAGACGGTTGCAGGATTATGAATCATCATCATGCCAACTGGGGATATGGCTACATGACTTCCAGCCATGGCGATTACCGAAGCTGCTGAAGCAGCAATGCCATCAATGTGAACATCAACGCATCCTGGGTATTCCATGAGCATGTTATATATCTGTGCAGCAGCAAAACAATCCCCGCCAGGAGAATTAATCCAAACAGTGACTTTACCCTGGCAACTGTTAAGCTCGTTTCTAAATTCCTGAGGTGTGACTTCATCCCCGAACCAAGTCTGGTCAGAGATTTCACCATTGAGCATAAGTATTCTTTCATCATTATCATTCCTCACCCAATTCCAAAATTTACGACTCATCTAAATCATTCCTTTCAGCAGGCTTGGCAAAAAGGCCCGCGTCTTTTAACTTTGTAAGATTTCCGTTGATAAGGTACAGATTACCTCCCTCCTCATCAGGGATTGGATTCATGTTCTCCAGCTCCCGTATGTCGTTTGCTGACATCCAGCCATTCTGCCTTGCCACCGCATAACCATTCATACGGCTCTGATAGTCCCCACGAAGAAAGCCATCAACATTGAACCTAAAGAACAGCTGGCTCTTTTCCGATGGCAGCAACAGTGCCTGTTGCATTGCCTGTTCCCAGCGAACTATCCAAGGATTAAGGGTGTACATCACGAAATCCAAGGACTGCTGCTCAATATTAGAAAAGCTCGACTTTTCAAGGTCCCCTACCATGTGTGGTGGTACTCTGAAAATTCGAGCTATCTCATTGATTTGAAATTTTCTTGTTTCAAGGAACTGTGCTTCATTAGGCGGTATGGCCATCTGTTTGAAGGTCATGCCTTCCTCCAGCACAGCAACGCTATGGCTGTTTTTCCCAGTAAACTGCGACTTCCAGCTCTGGCGGAGTTTCTCAGGGTCTTTTACAACTCCCGGATGTTCAAGAATTCCTCCCGGTGTGGCACCATTGGCAAAGAAAGTAGCCCCGTATTCCTCTGTGGCTATTGCCATACCTATGGCATTCTTGGCCATGGCAATAGGGCTGTATCCTATAAGGCCATCAAAGCCAAGTCCCGGGATATGAAGTACATCCTCTCGTTTGAGAACGACCTCTTCATCCTTCTTCGAACCAGCCTCATCAGAATTGCGCCTATAGGTGTATATAAGCCGCCCAGCCTTGTTACGGCTTACATCCATCTTGTTTGGAAGAAGCGGATAAAGGCCAATAACCTCGCCTTTGCCATTCCTTATAATCTGGGCATAAGCATTTCCCCAGAGAAGCAAATGGCTCATCATAGTCTCCCTAAAGATAAAGCTGGTCATCTCAGGGTTCGGCTCATCATGCAGAAGGTGGTAAAGCGGATGGGTGTAGAGCTTTTCCTTGCTGCCCTCCGCCCCGTACTGGTACACATTAAGCGGCAGACTTGCTATTGCCTCGGAGAGAATTCTGACGCAGGCATAAACTGCCGTAACCTGCATGGATGTCCGTTCATTGACATTTCTCCCTGCGGTAGTACTGCCAAATAAAAAAGGCCAATGAACTGAAAGATAGTCCTTTGGCTTATCCCTTGAACGGAACAATTTAGAAAATAGATTCATAGGCTGATGCCTCCTTTTATATTACAATCGAAAACACCGCCCTTACGAGCGGTGCTGTTTTCCTTTTTAGAATTTCTCGCTGTAGGAAAGGTGCAGTTCCTGCAGTTCTCTTGCCAATTTGGCTCCCCGCTCAATCTCCTCAGCGGCTGCCAAAAGTTCCTCTGGTGTGGTTTCTCCCCCCATCCGACAAATGCTGGCTTTTACCTCAATGTTCATCCAGCCGATTTTGTTTTCCCAATCTGTTTTCTCCAAATCAGAGGTTTCAAAAAACTGGATGCTGATGTAATTCCTTTGACGTATTCCGTAAACCCTGCTATTCGTATCTGCTTCAAACCCATAAGTCTCTGCCTTTTCCTTGATAATGTTGTTAATTTCCTGTCTAGTCATTTTCTTTTCCTCCTTAGTATGTTTGTTCCCTTTCGGTATGTGTATATTCGCTCTAAAGAGGATATATAGCAAGTTATATCTGTGTATACTTCAAATAAACAATACACCTCGCTCATCGTACACACTTTCACCGTTATCCAATCCACAGCGGATTGCCCGGTCAAGAGCCATTATCGTGGCCACAACACCGTCAATCTTCTCTGTGGATTTTTCTTTGTCCGGCTTTATGTTTCCGGCTGGATCCGTCTTTATGAAGATGTTATCCATCATCCATCTAAGAACCGGATGGCCGCCATGAGCCAATTTCTGCTCCAGAGTCAACTTCATCAGCTCCTTGGTTGGTGGGTTCATATCCTTGAAGCCCTGGCCAAATGGAACCACAGTAAAGCCCATACCTTCAAGGTTCTGCACCATCTGCACAGCACCCCAGCGGTCATAGGCAATTTCCCGGATATTGAACCTTTCATTCAGCTTTTCAATAAACTGCTCAATGTAGCCGTAATGGACCACATTGCCCTCGGTTGTAAGAAGTGTTCCCTGCTTCTCCCACACATCGTAAGGCACATGATCTCGCCTTACCCTGAGGTCAACATTGTCCTCCGGAATCCAGAAATAAGGAAGAATGTAGTATTTATCCTCATCATCCAAAGGTGGGAACACAAGCACAAAGGCAGTAATATCTGTGGTGCTGGAAAGGTCAAGTCCTCCATAGCATACCCGCCCTTTGAGCTCATCCTCATTTACGGCAAAAGCACATTTATCCCACTTGTCCATTGGCATCCATCTGACAGCCTGCTTTACCCATTGGTTTAAGCGAAGCTGCCTGAAGGAGTTCTCCTCTGCCGGGTTCTGCTTGGCTGACTCACAGGCCGCCACCACCTTATCTATTGTGATTGTTTCACCAAGGGAAGGATTGGCCTTCTTCCACACTTCTGGGCTCGTCCAGTCCTCGGATTCTGCAGCACCGTAGATAACTGGATAAAATGTTGGGTCAAACTTCCGCCCCTCAATAATATCCAATGCCTTCTGGTGAAGCTCATAACAAATGGAGTTGGTATCGTTCCCAGCTGTGGTAATCAAAAAGTACAGAGGCTGTTCTCTTGCATCGCCGGAACCCTTTGTAAGAACATCGTAGAGCTTTCTGTTTGGCTGGGTATGAACCTCATCCAGCACCAGCCCTGAAACATTCAGGCCATGCTTGGTCCCTACTTCTGCAGAAAGCACCTGATAAAATCCATTATTCAGATGAGACACAATACGCTTATTTGCCCCAAGGCTCTTGGAGCGTTTGGAAAGTGCCGGGGTCAGTTTCACCATCTGATTGGCCACATCAAATACAATGGCTGCCTGCTGGCGGTCAGCTGCCGCTCCATAAACCTCCGGGGCTGCCTCCCCATCGGCAAACAAAAGATATAAGGCAACAGCGGCTGCAAGCTCACTCTTACCATTCTTCTTTGGGATTTCAATATAGGCCGTGGTAAACTGCCTGTGCCCATCTTCCTTTAAGGTTCCGAATATGTCCCTTATAATCTGCTCCTGCCACGGCAGTAACTTAAAGGGCTTACCAGCCCATCTGCCCTTTGTGTGGCAAAGGCACTCAATAAAGCCTACCACAAAGTCAGCCTGCCCTTTGTCGTAGTGGGATGTATCCAGTTTGAATTTTGTAGGTTTATAACCTTCCATCAAATTCCCCCAATAAAATAAGCCCCAATCGGGGCCGATACTTTAGTATAGTAAAACTTTCAAATCCAACACACAGAGTATACTGTGCTCAGTCGTCATCGGGCGAAAGTTATTACCATACCATAACAAATGGTATTCTTATTGTATGGTAATAATTTTCGCTACGACCAAAAGGCCTCCGAAGAGGGCCTTCCGGCTTTTTTGTTTTAATCCTCGCTGTTTTCCATGCTGGTCAGGATTGTGGCGGCTGCCATCAACCCCTGTGCCAAGGCGAGCTGCAGGTCTTTAGGCGGTATCGTGTCCCAGCCCTTCATCAAGGCTTTATCAATCTCTTCCAACACCGCTTTTTGGTTGCTGAGCCGTGGTCCGTCCCAAAGGATCAATGCTATCTCCTCGGTTGCCAGTTTGATTTCTTCCAAAATTTCCTGCTTTTCCATTTTCTTGTTCCTCCTTTGTTTTTGGGGCTGTTCCCCTTTGGTTGTGTACATATTAGCTCTGGTCCGGAGGTATAGCAAGTTATTTAGTACATTTGTTTTTGTATACTTTTCGTGTGGTTTCAATTAAATCTGCTTTTGAGAATTTCCAGGGCTTTGCAGGCGAGTTCCGTCTGTGGCTCAATGTCCCAACCCCGCTCGTAATGGAGAATAATCTCCCCGTCTGCCCGGCAGTCCAGCTTGGAAATCCTGCCCTCATCGATTCCGAATTCGGAGCCTTCCTCATAATGCTTTACCCAATACTCTACCTTGGTTCCATCGATTTCAAGTGTGCCATTGTCCCACATTACTGTTTCCTCCCTTCAAATCATCTCGTCCAGCTCGTTGTATTCTCTCCGTCTGCGTTCAATTTCCTGCTGAAGGCACTGGGCTCTAAATCCGTTACGGCATTCCCTGAGCTGCTTCTCCAGCTTTCTGAGTTCCTCTTTTCTCCCAGCCATCACCTCGCGGCTGTTGCCTGCCAAAATCTCCTGCTTGTCTTTTTGAAACCTTGTCATTTTCTTGTTCCTCCTTTTCCTTTGGTTGTGTGTATATTAGCTCTGGTGCGGAGGAATAGCAAGTTATTTAGTACATTTATTCTGTTTTATTATTTGCTGTAATCCAAGGCTTCATAAAGGATTTTTAGGTCCAGCCCAAAGCGATGGTAGCCTTCCACCAAAACATCAAAGTACCTTTGGCTTGGAAGTCCGAGGGTTGACTCGTCCGGGGGCATAATATACACCATTCCTTCGCCTTTTACCCTTCTTCCTGGGCGGTCACTGATGTAATCGAACTCCACGGTTTCCTTGACATAAAAGTGTGGCCAGCCTTCGTAGCGGTCGAGGCGTTCCTCGTCCTTTTCGCTGATTGCCCAAACTACCACCGGAACTGTGCAGCCTTCCTCTTTTTCGATTGTGGCATAGTTCCCGCTTTGGGAACCCTTGAACATCAGCCGCCATCCTTTTATAATCCCCTTGCCGACTGGCTCGGCATCAGGGCAGCGGTGGTACATCTGCTGAAGGCTCATGTTACTTCCGTAGGCTAAATAAATTGATTTTTTCATAATCTGAAACTCCCTTCCTAAAAGAAATCACTATCGGCTTCTACCACCCCAAGGCCCCCGAAGGGGCCGGTTTGTGGTTTCCTTTAGGAAAGGCGTCTCCATGCTGAGTTTCCTTCAAGGTTCTTCAAAAGGTGGTGGCGGCAAGTCTTGAACTCGTCACCGTTAAGGCCAAGGCGGAGGAGCCAGCATCTGAAGGTGTATTTTTCGTTGTCGCTTACGCTTGGCTTGCTGGATGCCTTGGAGGTGTTTATTGCCTTTGCGGTAACCGCCAGGCAAAACTGTATGTAGGCTTTAAGCTCCCCTGCGTGGAGGGTGCTGTTGAAAAGCCTGAACTCGACCGTTCCCTTGGTGAAGTAGGCGTGAAGGTTAAGGCCGTGGTATCTGCTCTCGTTGTAATGGCGGTCCCTTCCGTAAGGTGCTTCTTGGTACCAAAGGTCTGCCAGCTTTTCCCTTGTTGTTGGGCGGTGCTTTTCAATCATTTCAATCAGGGCTTGGTTTGTTTTCTTGCAATAGTATACTCTGGAATTCTTTACCTGGATGGCTTTGTAAAGGATGTCCTCCTTGCTTCTGATGTTCTTCAAAAGGTTGCAAAGGGTGGCTGGGGTGAAATTCTCGGCTCCGATGTGGATGTGAATTCCTGTGCTTTCGTTTACAATGGCCCCTGCCTTTCTGAGCCTTCTCAAAACTTCCTGCAGGTCTTCAATGTCCTCGTATCTGAGGATTGGGGTTACAACCTCTGTTTTGTAAAGGTCGCTTGCCCGCCCGCCGTTTTTCTTTTCTGCCTTGATGCTTGAGTCGCTCATGGCCTTCCAAGTTCTGCCCTTGCTGTCCCCGGCCTGGTAGGTGTCGTAAGTCCCGCCGTAGTGGATGCTTTCTTTTCCGAAGTAGGCTGCGATTGTCTTTGCTGCCTTGCTTCTCGTAATCCCTGTCATCTCAATTTCTACCCCGAAGGTCTGTGCTCTTAAATCCATCATGTTTTGTCATCCTTTCTGCTTTTTGCCTTGCTTTGCTTTTGTTGTGTGTATATTGCCATACATGTGTTCTAATAGCAAGTTATTTACAGAAAGATTATGTGTTTATTTTTGTATACTTAAAGCCTTGGTATTGCTGGCTTTTCGAGAGGAAATGCCCGCCGAAGCGGGCTGTTTTTATTTGCCGGTAAGAATGAAATTCACATACTCGGCCTTGTTTTCAGGAAGGAACTCCGCCAGCTCGGTAAATTCCATAAGTTCCGCGATTTCCTTCACCTTTACGATGTCGAACATGTTTGTTGCCCCGGTCTGCCTGATGGCCAGTATCTGGCTTTTGATTTCCTCGGTCATGCTCAGTCCTCCTCTACCAAATGGCAGCTGTCTTCGCCGTAGACCACATGAAGGCCGCTGCCGTTGTCCCAGGCAACCATGATGCTGCCGATGTCATCAACCCCCAGCACCGTCCCCCTGGTGCCCCGTGGCGGAGCCTGTGGGTCATCCATGGAGTCCAGCTCCACCCGGCTCCCTTTGGTGTAAACCCTCCGCATTTTTGCAATCAGTTCCCTGTTTGGCATACTCATTTTCCGAATCCTCCTTAAATGTTGTATTGCCTTTTGGCATTTACATACATCACTCTAAAGCACATTATTATCAAGCAATTTTGAAAGTATACATAAGGCCGCCCCGAAGGGCAGCCCTTGATTTTTACTCTGGTTTACCAGCCTTGAATGCGCTGGAACCTTCCAGTTTGCTCAGGAGGAGTTTTCTGTGCGGTTTGTAACCGTTGCCTATTAATCCAAGTCTCAGAAGGAAACATCTGAAAGCGTATTTCTCATTTGTTACCTCTTTTTCTTTGGCGTTTATGCGCTTCTGGTTTTTTGCCATTTCCGCCAGTTTTGAAATAAAGGTGGTATAAATTACCGTTTCATCATTATCCAATGTGGTTTTAAACCAAGGGAATTTTATCTCCTCGCCTTGTACTTTTATTGGAAGTTCATCAACCCCAAGGGCCTTCTTTATCAGACTCCCCTTTGCTTTTACAAGGTTATCCAAATTCTGAAGGGAGATCTCATCAAATCCCTCATATGGAATCGAAATGGTAAGTTCCATTGCATTCTCCTTTTCCTCTTCGCTGTGGGCCTCCTGGGGCTCCTGTTGCGGAATTTTGACTGTTCCTTCAGACGTCATATCCTCCATCTCCCCGTTAAAGCCAGCCGCCATAAGCTCCAATATAATCTGACCAATCTGCGGTACTTCATTCTCGTCATATTCTACAGTACCGCTCTTGTCCAAGTGGAATGGGCCAATCTGGTAGGCGCAACTTGGCATTCCAAGGTACTTTGCTTTTTCCCCGGTAATATTGCTGATTGCCTTAACCAGCTCCTTGCGCTGTGCGCCTGTTCTGTTGTAATGAATCTTCATTTTTTGTTTCCTCCTTTTTAGTGGTGTTTATTTTGGTATGTGTATGATTACTCTAAATGACATTTATAGCAAGCTGTTTTTTAATAAATAATAATTATTTATTTTGCACATATCACTTGCTATTTATGTGCTTTAGAGTGATATATACAGTACCGAAAGAAAAGCACACCTTTGAAGGAGGAAAACAGCATGATTAAGGATTTTTACAACGAACTCAAGGACCTGAGAAACCGCTTCAACGAGGCAACCACCGAGGAAGAAAAGAACCAGCTCAAAGACGATTACAAAAACCTTGATGCAAGAATCAAGGAACGCGGCGAAGGCTTCGCCTGGGTGTTCAGCCTTTACGAAACAAGCCAGGAAAGGGAAAACAACCTCCTCGACATTGGCGAGAACTGCATTTGGGAAAAAGACATCCCGATGCTTTTAAAGGGCCTTGAGGATGCGGGCATCAAGGAATTTACCTTCAGCTCGACTTGGAGCAGCTCCAACGAAACAGCCTTTGAATTTTACAAAGCAGGCTGGAAGCTGGAAGGAATGACCTTGGTGAACACCCACAAGGCTTGGCCAGGCGAAGAATACGCACAAAAGCCAGCCTTCATTTTCACACGCGGCTGAAAAGCCGCCCCCCGCCCCCGGAAGGGGGCCTTTCCTTGTCTTATGGGAATATACAGTATACGCATACTTTTAGACTTCCCAAGTTTGCCATACTAAAGTATCTGGGCCTAGTCAGTCTGAAGCATAATGGGCAATGCCGTTCATCACCAGCCGAACGCATGGCAGAGCCACACCATTGCCCCACAGCTTGTATTCAGCTGAATCGCTGTGAGGATTTTTCAGCCACTTCTTAATCTGTGCATCACTTTTTGGCTTTGCTGACTTTCCCATTATCCTGTTGTACTCGAGGAAAATCCCTCGCCACTTTTCAATTTCATCCTTTGTCGGATTATCCGTCCCAAGACCGCTGCACCACCAATCAGGAAATCCCTGCAGTCTGGCACATTCCTTCGGTGTAAGTCTGCGGACAATGTACTCGTTCCCGGGGCGGTCATTTATTATATTGGGGTCCTTATAATCCCTTGCCTCAAGGGTCGGACTCTTTTCCTTCTCAACCTGAGTAAAACTTCCGGCTGTCATTGCATAAGTCACTGCATTCTGATAGCCGGGATTTGTTCCATTAACAAGTGTTTTGCAGGTTCCATCGTTGCGGTAGCACTGGCTTTCAGCTTTCATCATCGGATAGAAACTTCCAACCGCCACTGCCCCCGGCCCACTCGAAAGGATTGTCGGTTCAAGTTCTTTCTCAATGGCAAAATCATACTTGGCATTTTTCCCCTGATTAAAAGAAGCCCTGTCAAGACCGTAGGCAACTGTACTGTTCCCCTCGATAACCGCTATGCCACCTTGGTTGCATCCCGGGTTACCACCGTTGGCATCAAGGGTTCTGGCTGTTTTGGCTTCGTATATCCCAGCCTTTGGGTTATCCGATTTCATGGAATTGCTGTCATAGGAACTGATTCCATAAGTCTTAACCTCAAGAACAAAGTTTTCTTCTGGATTTCCCAGTGCCTGACTTGATGGTCCCTTGGGGCCTTCCTGGGCAGAAAGACATGCTGTTTTATCTGTCATGGCTGCACTTGTTTTCTGCACAAACAGAGTCTGGTCATTGTTGCATCCAAGGGTTGCAGATTTATCCACCTGAATAAGTGCTCCCTTGCCACCGCCTTCACACCCGCTTCTTATTTTCAGGGTGCGGGGCGGTTCTACTACCAGTCCTTGGTTATTGCCTCCAGTTCCCCACTTTGCTTCAATGGTCTGTGTTGTTTTGTTTGGCCCTGTGTATCTTGCAGCAGACATTCTGTTTTCAAATACAAGAGGCGGATGATTGGCCTGAGCCCTGAGTGTGTTGGTCTGGTTATCACTTACATCCATGCGCTGGCCGCCTTGGTCATTAAGACACATCACACCGTTTCTTCCGGTAGATATACCACAATTAATACCAAGAGTCGCGGCAGTTTCAGCCATGGAGCCATTATATCCATCTATGCCAATGCCTGACGCTCCAGTGCCAGCTTCAGCACCTGTGGCAGTTCCTTCCCTCTGGCAGCTGCCCGTCTGAGAATTCCCTGGCAAGCCCTCTGACTCAAATAATATTTTTCCTGCACATCGACCTCCAAAATCTGCGACAAGGTAGATTCTACGGCGTCTTTGGGGAACTCCCCAATACTGTGCGTCAACAGTTCGGTACGCAATGCTCCATCCGTCACCCATGAGAATGTCTGCGTAGGGCCATCTGCCTTGATCAGGCATAGGCACCTCGGGAGCCTGCGGATTTTTGATTTTAATGATTGAGTCAAGGACTGCCTTGAAGTCTTCTCCCTTGTTACTGGAGAAAGCCCCGAAGACGTTTTCCCAGACGATGAATCTTGGATATTTGCCATTTGTAGCTTCCCTCATTTCCTTTACAACACGCATATACTCAAAGAAGAGATTTGACCGCTCGCCCTTGATAAGCCCGGCTCTTTTCCCGGCCACAGACAGGTCCTGGCAAGGGCTGCCCCCTGTTATGATATCCACCGGCTCAATCTCCCCGCCATTTATTTCCTGTATATTTCCCAAATGCTTCATGTTGGGAAATCTCTTTGTAGTAACCATAATTGGAAAAGGTTCAATTTCTGATGCCCACCTTGGCTCAATATCAGCAAGGCAGGCCCCAAGTTCAAATCCACCACTTCCAGAAAACAGACTGCCTACTTTAAGCAAAGCTGAACACCTCCAAATAAAAAATGCCCTGCAACCATGCAAGACATTATTTTTTACCTTTCTGTTTATCTGTTACTGAGGATTCCTTGAATTCAAGTTCCTCGTCTGTCGGGATATACACATCGTTGCAAGGAAGCTCCTCACCATCCCTGATTACCCGCACATCATCTGTTCCGTAGCTTGCAACAAATCTTCTGACAATGGCAGATGCATATTTGGGATCGAGTTCCATGAGGTAGGCTTTTCTGTTCAGCTGTGCAGCTGCCATCATGGTGGAACCGCTGCCACCAAACAGGTCAAGCACTATGCCGTTCTCCTGGCAGGAGTTCTGCATCGGATAAGCTATCAATGGCAATGGTTTCTGTGTCGGATGAAGCTTTGATTTCGTTGGCTTATCAAATTCCCAGACCGTGGTCTGCTTACGGTCACCATAGAATTTATGCTTGGCTGTGTCCTTAAAAGCATAAAGCACTGGCTCATGCCGCATCTGATAATCCATTCTCCCAATAACCAGAGCATTCTTTACCCAAATACAGGTCGTGGAATAATGGAACCCGGCATCCACAGAAGCATTGAAGAAGTTACATTTTTCTGCATCCGAATGGAATGCGTAAAATGCACCGCCATCAACCAGGCTGTTATAGGCATTCTTGAATGCGTCCAAAAGGAAGTGATAGAAGGCTTCTCCATCGCTCCATTTATCATTCATGATGGTCATTCCGGTACCTCCTTTATAAGCACAGTTATAAGGCGGGTCGGTAATACACACATTTGCCTTCTGGCCGTTCATAAGTGTAGCTACATCTTTTGGATTGGTGGAATCACCACACAAAAGACGGTGTTCCCCCAAGAGCCAAAGGTCACCAGATTTAACAAAGGCTGCTGCATCAAGGGCAGCATTTACATCAAAGTCATCGTCCTCGGTGTCTTTATCATCTGTGCCAAAAAGATCGGCCAGTTCCTTTTCATCAAAGCCTGTAAGGCCAATATCGAAGCCCTCACTTTCAAGGGACTCAATCTCAATCTTTAAAAGCTCATCATCCCAGCCAGCATCCAAAGACAATCTGTTGTCTGCCAGGATATAAGCTTTCTTCTGTGCTTCAGTAAGATAAGCAGCGGAGACACATGGTACCTGTTTCAAACCCAGTTGCTTTGCAGCGGCAATTCTGCCATGTCCTGCCAAAATGCCATGTGCTCCGTCAGTAATTACTGGATTAATAAACCCAAACTCTTTGATAGCACTTGCCAGCTTGGTCACCTGTTCAGGCGAGTGTGTTCTGGCATTGTTCACATAAGGAATAAGCTGGTCAACATCGACCAGCTCGTATTTCAGTTCTCCCATTATTTTTCCTCCACATCATTTCCGTTCCCTTGCCCTGAGGAGACGCTCCATCAAATCATCAGATGGTGTGTCTCCTTCGTAGCCAGTAACGCAGTTCTCTTTTACGATTTGGAATATCTCATTCCACAGCCTGTTGGCCTGATTCATGTAGTTAATGCCGATGTTTATAAACGGTGAGGTTATTGGCTTGCCGGAAGTCGGGTGCTTACTGAGCATACCCATACGGCTTGTCAGTTCCTCGCACTGAATCCAACGAGCAGAGCACATGGCATAACGCTCCAGGAGCTGTTTACTAATCTTGGTATGCATACCGAGACGTTTCAGCCAGTTCCATGTTTCTGTATAAATTTCCTTGGCCTCGAGTTCACTTCCATCACGCTGCTGAGCAGATAGGAACTCTCTTGGCTCTGGCATATCCGCGCCTTCCAGTTCCACCGGCTCAGGCATATCCGGGATATCCAGCACTACTAACGGTCTGCCGCCTGGATTGCCTGTGGCCACCTTGTCTGCCAGTGCCTTTTTCTTTCTCCCGGCACCCGCCCTGGCACCGCCACGGCCTCCAATATTATTTGATTTTGTCGGCAAACCGAACACTCCTTCCTTTTACCCTTCTGAAATCGCACTTTTTCTGCGCGAGGGGGCTGACCGCTGGACAAGCGTCCGCTCCACAGAGATTTTTGGCCCCCCTCCCCCTCAATATGTGTATTCCTTCTTCTTGTTCCACCTATCGCCCATGAGTGCTGTAATACGACTGTGACAAGCCTTACACAGACTCATGAGGTTCAGTGGATTATGATTACCACCGTGATCCAGTGGCAGGATATGATGCACTTCCTCGACAGGTGTTATCCGCTTATTTAACAGACACATCTCACAGACAGGGTGTGCAGCTACATATCTCTTACGAGCCTTCTTCCATTGATAGCCGTAACGTTTACGCTCCTCGGGAGTTCGCTCGTAGTCTTTCTGATGCATGGCTTCATGAGCCTTGCAGTAGTTCCCATCAGTCAGCTTAGGACAACCAGGGTGCTTGCAAGGCTTCATTGGTTTCCTTGGCACATTAATCACTCCAATAGAAAAGCCACCAAGGATTGCTCCCTGATGGCTTGTCTTATCTTACTTTGTCCACTCTAACTATATCAAAAACTTGACATGACATTCTATGACATGGTGTGACATGTTTTATTAATAATTCTAATTGCATTGTCATGAAACCGTTGCACCTGCCGTTTTTCATACCCCATGTCAACCGCTATCTGCTCCCAGCACTTGTTGAACAGATATCTCTTAACAAGTACAATGCGGTGCTCCATTTTGGGTAACTGATTAATTATCTCAATCATGCTATGCTTCAAGTCTACCAAGTTGTCAATTTTGCTGTTGATTTCTCTGTTGTAGTCTGCCAGTTTTACCAATGTTTCCTCATACCCATCGTTGTTCTTCAATGGAGAACCAGGCATATCTGTCATAACTGAAGTGACCTTTGTTGCCATGTCGCGAATGGACTGAGCTTCCTCTATCAAAGTATTAATTTCAACATCAAGCAGCCTTGCCTGATTAAAATACTCTATCGCTGTCAAATTAGTCACCTGCCTTAAGTCTACCAAGAACCATCTCACCATCAAGCCCAGTGAGGTCACTGAACCATTTGGAAAGGAAAAACTCCTCCAGCTTATCCTTTTCGTATGATTCCTTCTCGTATCTGATGTCTCTGTAATCCTTGGCTGCCTGTTTTACGATAGCCTGCACGAGGTTAAGAACACCACTCTCACACATTTATATCACCGCCTTAACAGCATCAATGAGTGCTGACTGTGTTGTGTCCTTATCCTTAAGGGCCTTGAGGATTCTGCCATCAACTGTGTCCTTGCAGATGATGTGCTGGATAACAACAGTACCTGCTGACTGTCCCTGCCGCCAGAGTCTTGCGTTGGTCTGCTGGTAAAGTTCCAAAGACCAGGTAAGACCGAACCAGACCAGTGTGTTTCCTCCTGCCTGAAGGTTCAGGCCGTGACCAGCTGAAGCTGGGTGGATGACAGCCACAGGGATTTTACCTTCATTCCAGTCAGTAATATCCGCACTGGTCTTTATCTCTCGTACCTTGAACCGACTGCTGATTGCTTCAAGGTCATGCTTAAACCAATATGCAATTAGCAGGGGCTGGCCGTTGGATGACTCGATGATGTCTTCAAGGGCATCCAGCTTACGGTCGTGTATTTTCACCACATTCTTACTCTCATCATAGATCCTGCCATTGGACATCTGACACAGCTTGTTGGTAAGACTTGCAGCATTGGCGGCAGTAATAGCTCCATCCGGGAGTTCCATAACCATCTCATCTTTGAGTTCATCATATTTGGCTCGTTCCTTTGGACTCATCTCAACCTCAATCTCATTTGTGATGAGTTCAGGCATATCAAGGTGGTCAATGGCTGACATTGATATTGTAATGTCCGAGATTTTCTCATAGATTTCCTTTTCAGCAAATGGAAGTGGCTTGTAAGAATACACTATATATCCGTTCATCTTGTCCGGGCGGAAATACCACTCACGGTAGTTTCCGATGAACCGCCCCAATCTCTTTCCATAATCCAATATCTTGAACTGCGCCCAAAGGTCCATCAGTCCGTTACTAGAAGGTGTACCAGTAAGACCTACAATCCTTTTAACAAACGGCCGCATCCTGCACATTGCCTTGAACCGCTTGCTTCTATGGTTCTTAAATGAACTCAGCTCATCTATGACCACCATATCAAAGTTCCAATCGCAGTTTTTTACCAACCAATCCACATTTTCCCTGTTGATGATAACTATCTGGGCAGAGCTGTCATTAATGGCTGCCAGTCTCTCCTTGGTGCTGCCAACTGCAACAGTGTGTCGGAGCCCACGTATATGATCCCACTTCTTTATCTCTGCTGGCCATGTATCTCGTGCAACTCTCAGTGGTGCTATTACAAGAACACGCTTCACCACTCCTTTATCCAGCATATCCTTTAATGCCGTGAGGGTTATTGCTGTCTTGCCCAAGCCCATATCAAGCAGCAGGCAGGATATTTCATTGTTTTCAACAAAGTCGATGGCATATTGCTGATAGCCATGCGGTTTAAACTCCATCGGCTATCACCTCCAGCATCGGCTTAATCTGCTCTGCTCCATCAATCACATAACACTTAAAGCCCAGCTTCTTAAGCTGTTTCATTCTTATCTGTTGCAGTTTTCTTGGTTTTTCCCCGGGAGCCTTAAGCTCCACAAAGGCACACTTGCCATTTGGGAGAAGCACCAGTCTGTCGGGAATACCAGCCAGTCCAGTCTGCTTTAAGCACATACCATTTTTATTCTTAACTTCATCACAAAGTTTTCGTTCAATCTGCTTTTCAAGCACCTAAATCACCTCAATTTATAGTTTTGTCACGAAAAAACAGGCTTCTGTCAAAGGCTGTCTTGTTTTCAAAAAAGTGGCCTTAAGCTCCGACATCAGTGTTTTAAAGCCTGATTTAGTCATTTTGGCACCCATAGTCCTGCGAATATATAAATTTTCCGATATCCTAATATCTAGAAAATTAGTAAATATATATATATTTAAAAAAGGGTTTTTATATTCTCTATAAGCGACAAAATGACAATAATCAGACATCATAGAATTGATGCGGTATGAAGTGTCAAAATCATGTCTTGCACAAGCCAGACAAAAACTGACACAAGCCCATTGTCACACCTTAGGGTTGACTAAATAAGACGGCAATGGTGGACGCCCGTAATACTTGACTGTGACTGGTTCCTGCCGAATATATCCGTAATCATCGAGGAAGTTCAAAATTGGCTGGATGACCTCTGTACGCTTAAATCTGGAACAGTACCGCATCATATCCCTACGGGTAAAACGTTCCAACTTCTTTTCACGAATCTTGTCCAATATTACTTTTGCCTGTTCCCTAATCTGTTCCTCAGGCATTGCCGAAAAAGCCACCCTTGCGTGTACCAGAAAATAGTTAGCCAACCTGATGGCTCTGCTCATGGTAGCTTTGCTTACCACCAATGGCACATCCTCATCTACCTGATCACCCTCATACTGCTCACAAAAGTCATGGCATACATACTTCTCTGCCCTGCAAAGGAGACCAGCTATTCTCAAGGTCGTACCGCCCAGCTTACCTACCCATGCAGAAAACTCGGTGTATTCCTTAAGAAGGTCAGCTTCGAGGTTCATGGAAAACTGATAGAATAACTCCCTGGCAGCATCAGAAAGTGTGATGATTTTATTGCCGTAAGGGTCATCAAGCATATTGGTAATGAGTGTCTCGTATCTTGCTTTAACATCCTCTGGGACAGCCTTACTGTTGATGTTTCTCTCACCCAGCCTTGAACTTGGAATGCAGTAGAGAAATCTTGCGGTAAGACCACGCCCCTGGAAATTCTTATTGCCTAACACCTGCGATGCCACACTTGGCTGTGCCATCAGCATCACCGTAAGAGCCGGGTTGAGGACATACTCACTGTCCCTGCCCACGCGGTCAACCTTGATTGTGTCCCCGGAGTATGCTTTCAGCATGACATCAATATTTACGGTCTTTGTATAAATACCAGCCAAGGTGTCAAAAATGCCACCCTCACTTGAGATGATGGCTGCATGGCCATCGTTTTTGGCCAGAATGGATACCAGCTTTTCAGTCGTAACATCATCTACATAAAGCTGCAGAGGATTGATTTCCTTGAAGCTGGCAATCTCCTCGGTTACATTCTCCAGTTCATCCATGGTAGCTTTGCCCATGGCAATTCTGTCCTCTATGGATTTCTGCTGTTTCTGCAACATTCTCAAACGGGACTTGTTCTTTTCCACAGTGGCTGCATGAACCCTGTTGTACTCAATCTCATAAAGACAGATGGCGTTACACATGAGTTTTATAACTGCCGACTTTCGCTCTGACGGCTGTGCTACCTCAAGTGCATAAATGTTAAGTGGTTCAATCCAGTCAGATTTGCCTGCAATCGAGTATTTTCCCTGTATGCACACAGCGATTGCGGGAAGTGCCAGAACACCTGCCATATCAAGAGGTGTCTGCGTACTTTCAGATACCGCCAGCACATAATCTGCTATTGGCTTTGGCAGTGCATCAACCGGAAATGGTGGCATAATATATTCCTCAAAAGGAATAGGGTCATCCCACTCGTTATCACCGTATTTCTCCGGGGGAACATAGGCAGGGTCTGTCAGTACCTTCTCGTTATAAAACTTGATGGCACTTCTCCATATAGTCCTGAGCTCCTCTTTCTCTAATGGAGGAACACACTCGTCATTTGCCTTAAGGAATAAATCCCTCGCCTCGTCTGTGTCACCATAGCGTTTAAGGAGACTGGCGGCCTTCCTGGAAAGTGAGCTGTTACGGGAACCCTCACGCACCGAGTCAAAGTCGGCATCATTGAATATCTGGTCAATGGTCATGCTGCCTTTATTCCAATAAATGTCCTCAGATTCCGTTGCATAGATGAACCTCGCAGCTCCCAGAGCTTCTGGGTCAAAGAAAGGGTACATCTTCTGAAGTCTCTTCTTTAAAGATTCATAGGTATCAGCTGAACTGGTCTTGGTAATCCTAAAATAGATATGCCACTTTGGACGGGCTGACTTCCCGTCCTTTTCCTTCATGTGATTGCGGCTGGGGACCAGTATGAACTCGTATTCTTTGAAGGTTTCAATAATGCGCTCCTGGGTCATCCACATGACGGGATTATCTGAACCACTGTTATCAATATCCATGGGAATGACATCAGCCTCGATGAAATTATCCTTGCTGCGATAATTATTTGTGTAGTTGGCACACACATGGTCAAAGGCAATTACCTCTTTCATCCCCTCAATGTCATTGACCTCAACACTGTATGGGTATCTGCAGTTTTTCTGTGCGTATTTTACGCCCGCTCTGTTAAATATCATGCTTCTCCTCCAGCTCTTCTGTGAAATAACGAATTGTCATGCCAGCTTCCTTGGCAAAATTAATCTCCTGCCGCATTCCTTCTGAGATAAAACTGCCAAACACCCAGAGCTGGTCGCACCAAGCAAGAAGCTCCCTGTTCATCTCCAGAGCCTTATCCCGCTCTTCCGGGATATAATCCCTTAAAAACTGTGTGAAATAGATATGCGGTGCAATTGGAAGATAGCCAACCTCCATCACAAACCTTGCATACCACTGGGCCTTTGAAATATTGGCCTTGATGTTCCCACGAAGGGGACTTGCTACATAAACCTTAGTCACGATGATTCCTCCTATAGAGTTTCCTTGAACATTCCTCGCAGAGCACTGCACTCCCAAAAAGGTCCAGGCCTTCATCGGTATGTGACAGTGCCTCAAGGTCCACATTTGTTTCTCCGCCACATTCAGGGCATTTGCAGAAAACATTCAAATAGTTGATCTCAATGCTTACTGCCATCGTGTCACTGACTTTTTCTTTTACATAGAACATGTCTACCTCGCTTTCTGGCACTTTGTGCCTGTTAAAAATTGCCTTCCAGTAGTAAAAGGACAGATACCCTGCTTTTTAGAACTAAAAAGGCATTTTTCTCCCTAATTACCACTGGAGAAAAATGCCTGATTTGAGCATTACTTTTTATAAAATTTTCCTTCGTATCCTTCAGCCTTAAGTTGGAGACCAGCCGCCCAAGGTGGGGTCTTGCTCATCAGCTGACAAATACTCTCAACACTTACCTCCTCAGGGCACTCCACTATAATTTCATCATGCACATGAGCTACAATGCGGTATTCCTCAAATGCCGCCATGGCATACATCAGAATATCCCTGCTCATGCCCTGCACTATGTTCTCTACAAACTTAGGGCCATAGCTTTCAAGCCGCTCCCACTTCTTTGTGGTACCATTTGAACCTTCATAGGTAACAGACTCACTGCCAAATTTGTTGACTCCCATTTTAGGCTTCACATAAGACAGCCTTCTTCCGCTTGGAAGTTCAATAAAGAGCATACCGCTCTTGCAAATAAACTTAATTCCATGTGTGCTTGTTGTGGTATGCTGGAGGACAGCTTCTTTTACGGCCCTATCAACGGCCCACCAGAAATTTACTATATTTGGATTTGCCTTTCTCCACGCATCCACCAAAGGCTGGAGTTCTTCTTCCTTCATACCTGACTCCAAGGCTCCCATAGCTATAAGAGCACCTACAGACCCGCCATATCCGCAGCTCAAAGTTGCCTGTTTCCCTTTCTGCCTGAGTTCTCCGTTCTTGCCATTTTTTACGACCGTACAATGAAACATTCTTGAAGCCGTAGCACAATAGATATCTTCCCCACGAGCAAAGGTATCCAGCACCCATTGTTCTCCAGCAAGATAAGCCAGCACTCTTGCCTCTATGGCACTAAAGTCAGCCACTATAAACTTATACCCTGCCTGGGGAACAAAGGCTGTGCGGATGAGCTGTGAGAGCGTATCCGGGATGTCATCGTATAAAAGCTCCATTACTTCAAACGGGGCGGCTTTTACAAGCTGCCTTGCTTCTGCAAGGTCGCTGATATGGTTCTGGGGAAGATTCTGCAATTGAATCAGCCGCCCCGCAAAACGGCCAGTCCTGTTTGCCCCATAAAACCTGAACATTCCCCTGGCTCTGCCATCACTGCATACTGCATTTTCCATAGCCTGATACTTCTTTACAGAGGACTTTGCCAGCTTCTTCCTTATTCCCAATACCTTCTGTACATTGGGCGGTGCTGTCGGGAGCATTGCACTTACAGCCTTTTTATCCAGGCTGGTAACCTCCATCCCCTGCTCAATAAGCCAGTCTTTTAACTGCATAACGCTGTTTGGATTCTCGAGGCAGGTTATTTCCTTAATCTCGTTCATCAAAGATTCACGGGACTTGGCATCAAAGGATATTGCATTTTTTGCAAATTCCATATCCACAGCGATACCCCTGTCGTTTATCTGCTGATCAAGCCAAAACTCCTCCCACACAGAATCTGGTACCGGGAACTTTTGAAGCCTGTCCTGTATGGCCATCTCGACCTCTACATCACGGATATTGTATTTCTTGAACCTATCCCACTTATCCTTATCATGCATCGGCAGATTCCGGGTGCGGCCCCCATTGGCCTTAGTAGGCTTGCATGGGACACAAAAATACCTTATAAGCTCCTTACCCTCGGTTATTTTCTGCTGCTCTAATCCCAGCACCGCCCCGGCACCTGCAAGAGACATGGGAAGTCCCATATAAGCACACCATGTCATGGAGCACTTCCACGATACAGGGCTCAGATAGTGTGTAGCAAGCGAATAATGTCTGTGAAGGTACTCGGAAAGACAGATACGTTCAAACTGGCTATTAAACGCCCACTTAGTAATACTCGGGTCAGATAAGGCACTGATTATCTCATCCGGGATTTTCTCCCCTTTGGTGATATCAATGACGGTCACATCAGAGTTATCTACTGAGTAAGCAAACAGCAAGATTTCAAAATTGGGGGACTCCGCATACTTGTAGACACCACATTTTCCAATATCTACATCAGAATACGTTTCCAAATCGATACTGATTGTATTCATATAGCTCCTCCATATAAAGCAAAGCGGTAAAGGATAATCCTCTACCGCCGCCTTCATATAATCATTTATATTCCATATTGGATGCCTTAATTCAGGAAATCTTCATTAGACTCAGTCGCAAAATCGTCCTCAGCACTACTACGACCACCAAGAGGCTCGCCATCCTTAATCTTCTGCAGGTTGTTAAGTCCGCAAGCAATCCCCTTATTGCCGTTCTTGTTATAAGCGTAGAAGTTGATGCTGGCACGGCCATAAACACCACTGTAAACTTCGCTGCGGTCGATAATAGGCTGGCAAGACGCATCTACAATCCCTGGTGGATTTGGGCTGTTAGCATTAACAAAGTAGCTGTTGGCATAGGCCGCATCATCAGGACGCTCAGTATCTCCATCACGAAGTGGTGTTTTTATTGCAGAAAGAGCCGGAACAGTACGGCCATTGCCCTTGAGCTTACCAGCACCTTCGGTATAAGCTGCCTGAATAGCCTTTTCGATTTTCTCAACTGTCTCGGTATCATCCTTTGGGATAATAAGACTTACGGAACACTTAGGAGCACTGCCATTGATTGACTTAGGCTCCCACACATTTGCGTAGCTCCAACGAGTACGCTCACCAGTAATTACCTTCATTGGATTGTTAACTTTTGCCATGATTATTTTTCCTCCTTAAAATCACTGTTCATTGCTTCTCTTTTGTCACTTTCCGGTACCAGGGTAGGTTTACCTGGTGGCTTAGCTACATACTGCCCAATAAGCTCATTGAACTTGGTCTTACCGAGCAGTTTCTCAAGGGCCGTAACGCCCAGGAGTTTCTTTTCAAATGGGTCTTTCCCCAGAGCAGTTACTGCTTCAATGACCGCTTCTTCATTGGAAATCTTACGGTTGGAACGTCCTTCCACCAATTTCCAGCCCTGCCATTCCTTTCCGGCTATGGCCATCTGCAGAGCATAGGCCTTGATATCATTTGCCCAAGATACCAACTCATCGACTTTACCTAATATAACTGCAATCTCCGAATCACTCAGGGTAGGTGGCATCTGGAAATCGTATTGTGCAAGGAGCAGATTAGCCTCGGCTCTCGCCCGGCACTCCTGCTTTGCCTTACAGAACCTGCACCACTGACCGCAGGAATAATCCCCCTCGCCTTTATATGCAAGCTCAGCTCGTGGGTGGAGTTCCTCTTCAGCCCATTGGTATAGAGCATCCTTGCTTATATCAAACTCTGAGATATTTTCTCTGCGTGGCTGGTAGATAACCAGGTGGACAGTATCAATATCATAGATACTGTCAAACATTGCCAAAGCTCCCAATGCATAGCATTTAAGCTGGGGATTATCGGTAGCCGATACAACTAAATTTTTCCCAAATTTAAGGTCAATAATGGTAAGTACACCATCTGCAACTATCAGGGCATCAGCTGTACCGAATCCCTCCGGTACCCAATTAGAAAAATCTACTCTCTGCTCCACCATGATTAATGGGTCCTGGCATTTCTCCTTCGCCATTCTGACCAGTTCCATGACAAGGTCCCGGTAACCATCAGTACAATTTTCCATTTCCTCGTTGAAGTATTTCAGCTTCTTGGTAGGGTTGGTTGCTTTACGCTTAAGTGCTTTAAGCACCTTGTATTCGCCAAGGGCATGTGCTTCTGTACCCTCTGCTGCATATTCACTTGGCTGGTCTTGATAGGACTCTCCCAGCCTGGCTGATGGCGGACAGTGAAGCCACCTTGGAGCAGATGAAGCGGATAATAATGCGTGTCCTTTAACTGGCATTTCCGATTCCCTCCGCTTCTTTAATAAGCTGGTTGTAGTTCTCAGGGTTGATATCTGAGAGCTTCTTGGCACCATGTTTATCAAGAAGGGCTTTAACCTCATCTGATAAACCAGAAGCCGCCTTTTGTGCCAGAACAGCCCGAACTTCTTCCATGGAAATTTGCTTCTCCTCAGATACTTTGTTTTTTTCTTCTTGCCTTAATTCTACTTCCGGCACAGATAAAGCCTCTGCCAAAGCAATCAATACTTCACCACACCGCTTCAGTTCCCGGACAATTGACATTACGTTCTTCTCTTTTGCCATTTGTTTTTTCACCTTCTTTGTTTTCAACTTTGTCTGCCAACATTCTGGATACCACGCTGATGGCAATGAGCACATCACGCAGTTCCCGGTCAATGGTTGCCTCCATAACTAGGTACCTCCTTTCCAAAGGACATCTCTTATCCTTTTCATAAGTACAAGGACAGGAGCACGCTACTTTAGAACCGCTCAAATCATTTTTTCTAAAATTTTTCTGAGCTTTGCTAGCAGCACTGGTTTTCTCTTGTTCACCCCCCGCTGACTCATGCCTACCAACTCACCTATAACGGCATCCTTAAATTCATTGGAAAATAGCTTCATTATTTTCTTATCCCTAGCTAACAGTGAGTCCAATGCCACACGCAATTCAGCCAGCAATTCCTTATTACAAATTATGTTTTCTGGATCTTCTGCCTGACCGTACTCATACTGCATACTGTCGTGGTAATCACCTACAGGCATCACCGCTATTCTCCGGAATTCCTTATGAGATGTGGATTTATCAAAGGATTCCTCTATTGCTTTTTTATTACGTTCTTTTCTCTTTGCCTCGCGCCAATCATCCTGCTTAATTGCACGGTAGACATCTTCAGAAACGATACAATAGCACCCATTTATACCAGTCTTCTCATCTCCATCAAGGTATACGATTTTCTTACCGCTACTGTCAGCCAATCTGTACATCTCATCCTTAGTTATTACACCAAGGTATATGTCATCCATATATACTCTGCACTTTTTCCCCCCATTTTCACTGCGCTGATACAAACCATTCTTGTCTTGTTTTAGCATTGTCTTGTCCTTTCTGCCCGATTGCAGCAGAAGGACGAAGAGATATAATATGGGCCGGTGCTTATAGAAGTACCGGCCTGTAGTGCCTGATTTGGGCATAGGAAATAAAGGGTACTTCTATCACATCCCCACAGAGCTTTCTGTAGGTAATGCCGATATCAGTATCCCCGCGCCCTATAGCTAATCAGGCTGGGAAATATTTTTTTATGTTTCTGACACTTAGCTGAATGCACTATATGTTCTCAACTAAAAGTCAGAGTTTAAATGAGATTGGAGAAACGACAGTTGTCACTCCATAGTTGCTAATTGTGATTATGAACCATTTTTAGGCTTGGTCGGTTCCAAAAAATTAAAACTTTTGCTTTTTCACATAAAAAAATGTTGAATTTGGAACCTCCAACCCAAAAAGTGGTCCAATTTGGACTACTTTTTTTCTATTTGCCAAAAACAAAAACCCGGCAAATAAAGTACTATAAAGTACCTTACTTGCCGGGCTCGTATGTCGGTATGTTGCATCGTGCTCCGTGCTAAGCGGATTTGTTTATTTTTATGTCAAGCATTTTCTTACATTTTGGGCAAGGCTGTTGTATATCATACTTTGCAACCATTCCGTCATGATGCGGCCAAATGAGCATTGATTTCTTAATCTCTTGAGAGCCCGCATCAAACAATCTCCCTCTCTTGCAAACTGGACAAACTACTGAGTTTATATTTTTCATCTATTTTCCTCCCCCAGGTATTTTTAGTTAGGATTAGTTACCACTCTTTTAATATAACACTTTATTAATAAAGTTACAAGCAGTTTTTATTTAATGTAATATGCAATATCTTTTGTAATACTTAATATTTTTCACATTGTTTCATTTTGTCTCGTTTTGTTTCATGTTGTTTCATTATGAAAAATATTTAAAACGGAATTTCATCATCGGAAACAACACCAACAACATCGTCCTCCAGGTCTCCATTCATAAAGGCATCAATCGCATACATAACATCCTTATTTAATTTTGGATGCTTCATTCGGTCCTTTACGGTTGCAAAAAGCGTCTCCAAAAGAGGTGCCAGAGGAGTATCATCTTGAGAAGTAAACAAGAATTGCCGTCCATTAAACGGAATAGAAATCCATGCTTCTTTTGCATATGGGGCAGAAAAGTCGTTACCACTTCCACATGCCTCAATATCCATTAAATAAAGTCTTGTACCGTTCTTAAGCCTAAGATTAAAACAATCACCAGCAATAGATGTTTCACGGCCAAACGATTTTGAATTAAAAACAATACGAGTTACTTCGTTAGGATAAGCAGAGCCATTCTCCTCACGGAAGGTTTCAAAACTAAACAATGGATGTTCTATGTCACCATCACGATCTACATCAATGTGATTAAGATCATCTACAGTTTCTCTAACCCAATCCAGCTTATCTGCAAGTGTATCCTCTTTCAACTTATCAAAAAATTTAGCAATATATTGTTCTGTTGGAGTTAAATCAGTAAGATCGACAGAAATCAAAGTGTCAATACTTACATGAAGCAATTTTGCAGCGGAAACAACAAACTCCACACTTGGTTCGGCAGTGTTTCCCTCTTTTTCTAATCGCGACATATACCCTAGACGGACACCTGCTTCACGTTCAATTTGGCCAATCTTAACATCGTTATTCTTACTGATAAGCTCACGAATATTTGAGAAACAAACTTTTTTGTCGAAATTCTTATAATCCTCAAGTAGTTTTTTCAAGGAAGAAATAAGCTGACGTACCTTATTGAGCTTCTTAGCTGATACATCATCATCCTGTTCACCAGAAGTTATAGCAGCATCGAGGTCTATTTCATCATTTATTCTAGTTTCCTCTTTCTCAAGTTCTTCAAGCCGGTCGATTAATTCCTCTTTGGTGTAATCAAAAAACTCCGCGAATTCAATATCACTTTCCATCTCTTCTAAATCCATAGCAGTCATCCCCTCGTATCATTATGCAATAATAGTACATTTTTTATAATCATTTGTCAATATATGCAAAAATTTTATTTGACATTTTGTTTTTTGCATTTTACAAATATTTTTTCATCTATTTTTCATATTTGCATATACGTAAATTTTTTTGTCCAAAAATAAAAAGCAGCCCGAAGGCTGCTTTAATACCTCTATAGGTATATCTCTTGATACAATCAATCTCTATACTTCTTGAAATTCTCAGCTTGCTCCAGCACCTCTTTATATGCTTCATCAATTGCAACAGGTGGGTACCCGTTGTCATCAAGAACTATAATGAGGTCGGCCTGGAGTTCTGCCTTTATATCATCACGGGTGAAACAATCGGCATACTTGGATTTATCATCAACAATCTTCTTGATTTCCTGGGCCAAGAAAATCATTTTATCATGCGGATATTCGAATCCGAACTTCTTGGCCACAGCATCCAAAATATCATAAAATGCCTTTTCCTCGAAATTTATCCCCATATTTTCGTATGAGTTTTTCTCTGCTTTCAGTTGCTGTAACAAATCAGCCAATTGGTCAGCCACATCTCCAAGTACTTCATTGGCAAATGCCTCATCTCCGCTACGGTCATTATAACTGTTAACGACCTGCTGCAAACGCTCTGAAAACTCAACGCCTTTAATCTTGTTTACCTTTTTAAATTCCTCAATAGCCTGAGACAATAGCTTTTGCAGTAGCTTAATCTTAGTATTAGGGAATTTAATATGCGAAATTCTGTCCATGTATTCATCAGAGAACAGGTCAATGGACACATTTTTCCCGGCTGAGAACAATTCCTCTATTCCATCTGATAAGATAGCTTCTTCCACCATTTTCTGAACATGAGCATTCATTTGGGAGATATCCGGGGCATCACCCTTGGTCAACTTAAACAAAATAGAGCGAATGGCTATATAAAAATGAATCTTATCCCGCTCATCATCTGTTATATCTTCACTGGAGGTGCAAAGGCTAAACGCCTGCTTTAGTCTTTTGACCGCTGCCATAAACCGAAGTTCCAAATCTTCAGTCATTTGAACATACTCTACGGCTCTATTAAGACAGTATAGCTGTTCTTTAGGTGATCCTTTGAAATAGTCACTCGCATTAAAAGAGTAGAACATTTTGTTAAGTACATCCAGTTGATCCTTAACAATAGTTACAGACTGCTCTATCCCCTCAAAGGAACCTCCTTGGAAATTGGTATACTTAGCCAAAGCATTATTCATGTTTTTCCTTATACCAATATAATCAACAATAAGCCCCTTGTCCTTTCCGGCATAAACCCGGTTAACACGAGAAATGGTCTGTATAAGAGTATGCTGTTGGATAGGCTTATCAATATAAATAGCATCAAGGAAAGGTACATCAAAACCAGTTAGCCACATATCGACAACAATAGCTATTTTAAAATTCGACTTGATATTTTTAAACTGCCTATCCAGTTCCTTCCTATCTTCCTTTTTTCCCAGCTTATTAAATAGGTCGGGTTCATCGTCCTTATTGCGTGTCATTACCATACACACTTTTTCTATAGGTTTTAACTCCTTAGCTTCTTTTTCGGAAAGTTTAATACCATCAGGGGCAAGTGCCTTCTTTCCCCATTCAGGACGAAAATCCAATAAAATCTGGTACAACTGGAAAGCAATTTTACGATTTGCACATACAAACATAGCCTTGCCAGCTACAGTTGCACCTTCCTCAACTCGTTTTTCATAATGTTCAATAAAATCCTTGGCAACGGCATTTAGTCTATCAGGATCCCCCAATATTGCCTCTAAATGAGCAACTGCCTTTTTACTTTCTTCTATTTGGTATTCATTGGCACCTTCTTCTGCACAACGAGAATAGTATTCCTCAATCTCCTTTACCTTGGAGCTGTCCAAGATAACCTTAGCCGCACGTCCCTCATATACCAAATTAACTGTTATGCCGTCTTTAACGGCCTCAGTCATAGTATAAGAATCTACCACCTCACCAAATACATTGATTGTGGCATCGATAGGGGTTCCAGTGAATCCCACATAAGTTGCATTCGGTAAAGAATCATGCAGATGCTTAGCAAAGCCATACTTTTTCTGTACGCCTGTTTTTGTGACTACAACTTTTTGGTCCAAATTGACCTGAGAGCGATGTGCCTCATCAGAAATGCAGATAATATTGCTACGTTCGGAAAGCAAAGAAATATCCTCAGAAAATTTCTGTATAGTTGTAAGGAAAACACCGCCACTCGTCCGGCCATTCAGTTCATTACGCAATGCATCCCTGGAACTAATGCTAACCACCTTTTCGTCACCAATAAAAATTTTAGAAGCTGTAAATTGCCCAGAAAGCTGGTCATCCAGATCAGTCCTGTCAGTGATGATTATGATAGTAGGGCTATGAAAATGTGAATCCTTCATAATCATACGGACAAGAAATAGCATTGTATAACTCTTGCCGCAACCCGTAGCACCAAAATAAGTACCACCCTTACCATCTCCAACTGGCTGCATATGAAGTTTTATATTATCCAATAGCTTAGTTGCAGCAAAAAATTGAGGGTAACGACACACTATTTTTAATTCCTTGTGTGACTGGTCAGGGAAATAAATAAAATTCTTCACTACAGATAGCAGTCGATCCTTGCGGAATAACCCCTGAACCATTGTAACTAAAGAATCAATACCGTCCAAGTCATTGTCTGTAGGCTCTACCTTTCGCCATGCATAGAAAAAATCATACGGACTAAACAGGGAACCATATTTATTGTTTACTCCATCACTAATAACTACGAACGCATTGTAAATGAACAAGTTTGGAATATCCCTTTTGTAACGAACTGTAAGCTGGGTATATGCGTCCATAATGGTAGTATTTTCATTTGACGCCGTCTTAAATTCAAGCACCACCAATGGTAATCCATTTACATATACAATTGCGTCAGGAATGCGAGTCTGCTCATAGCCTTGTATCTCCACCTGGTTCACTATTTTAAAAATATTGCTATCTGGCTCCTCATAGTTTATCAGACTGACATAAATATCTTTTTGACTACGGTCATTACGAGTAAATATAAATCCGTCCATCAAAAGCCTAATGAACGCCTTATTGGCTTCATATAAAGAACCAGAAATAGCATTTATTTTATGGATTATAGCTTCAATCTCTCCGTTAGTTAAACCATCAGAACTGTACCTAGTTGCCAAGTATTGCCTAATATCATCTTCCAGTAAAACGACAGACTTATCCCTATGTATATCCGTACCAGGTAAATAGGTATAATTTTCTTCTTTAAAAAGTTCTATTATAGAATTTTCCAAGGCTTGTTCATTGAATTTCATACGCTCACACTCCTTTTCAATTGTATCTGAAACATGAGGGTATATTAAATGATAATTTAGAAGCTACAATACAAGCAATATTTACGGAATTTTACATGAGAAACTGTCATATCCAGTGCCAGTTATCAGATTTATGTACCTTGTGTTCAAGTAAGCGGGTTTTTGCTGATGATTATGTTGATAATGGTATTCCATTTTATCGTGGAGGCGAAATAACGCTAAAACAAAAAGGGCAGCCTGTTAATGATCCTTTATTTATATCAGATGCTCATTTTAAAGAACTTAAAGAAAAATATGGAGCACCAATTAAAGATGATATTTTGATAACTGCTGTTGGAACAATAGGAAATAGTTATCTTGTTGATCGTGAGAATTTTTATTTTAAGGATGGAAATATCATTTGGCTCAAAGACTTCTCCAAATATGAATATAGGTTTTTTATATATGACTTTATGCAATCTAGTTTATTTCAATCTTCTCTTGAAGCAATTAGCATAGGTTCTACACAAACAGCATTAACCATAGCAGCACTTTCTGATATAAAAGTTTTGGTACCAATTTTTGACAAACTTAAAAGCTACGCTAAACAAAGTTCGATGATTCGTAAAAATATACAACAAAATAATATGGAGTTAGAAGAATTACACCATATGTCCGAATTTATTTTGTCATCATTAAACCGCTAAATTATCATTTATCTTTTGTTTAAGCTTAATTCGGTCATCTATTATACGACTATATCTCACCAACTCTTTTTGCCGTTCCATTGAAGGTAAATCTATAGGGTATTCAGCAATATTAGCATACCTACAATACTCCCGCACTGACCCCGACCCAACAAAAGCGCAAAAACGTCTAAAGTTATCAGTTTTTACAATCATTTGAAGATAATCCGGTAAAACCAAGCTGCTCTCTTTCACATAAAAAATTTCATAAAGTGACGAACAAATAGCTTTATCATAATTATCATTTAATGCTATTGAATTAAGCTCCATTCTGGCGGGATTAAAAATAAAATCGTTATGATACAGGACATTGTATATTGAAATATCTGCTTCCTGCTGTTTGGGAGGTATTATTCCATCCTTGGAGACACCACATATTGGTAATTCCCCACCTGAATATTTTTCTCTTCGTTGTTCTGTCAAGTCTCCCAATTTATAAATCATCGTAACACCTCATGATATATATTTTCTATGTGCCAGTTTAACATTACTTTGCTTAACCATTGCATATTGTAAGGTAGTATCTATTCTCTGATGCCCAAGAAGCTTCTGGAGTTGCTCAATGGGCATCCCCTTATCTATAGCCATAGTGGCTAGTGTTCGTCTAAATTTATGTGGATGAACCTTATCCACTCCCAAATTCTTCCCTAAATTTCGCAATCTCACCTCAATTCCGCCTATATTCATACGATTGTATGGAGCATTAAGGCTGACAAACAATGCCACATTATCATCAACTCTACTATCAAGATATTTCTGAAGATGCATTTTTGTGCGAGCGTCAAAGTACACCACTCGTTCCTTATCGCCTTTACCCAAAACAATACACTCACGTTCGTTAAAATCTACATCATCACGATTTAGATTTACCATTTCTCCCACACGCATACCAGTTGAGGCGAGCATATCTATCATAGCCAAATCCCGTATTTCTCTGCACCCATCCCTCATACATTCCAAATCCTCGTCAGAATAGGTTTCCTTTACAGTTTTAGCCGTCTTGACCTTATGAATACGCCGCACTGGGCTTTTTATTATATAATCCTCATCTTCCAGCCAGCTAAAAAAAGACGATAATATACGCCTAATATTATCAATAGTAACCTTGCTGGAATTGTGTCTGCTCTGATAATCTGACAAATACCCCCGCAGGTCATCAGTAGTAATATGTTTTACACTTTTCTCAAGCATTTCAAGCATCTTTCGTATTGTATTCTCATAATATGAAAGGGATTTGGGTGAGCAACCTTCGATACGCTTGGCTGCAAGAAAACAATCAACATACTCTATTTCATCATCCTGAAGTTGTCCACTTTCCTGAACATCGTAATTACCTAAGCAAACGCATAATGTACTATGTAACACCTGCAACTGACTGTTATCAATTACTTTTAACATTTGCTGTTCAATATCCGCTATAAGTTTCTCTTTCATCATTCGCCCTCCAATCATAATTAGAGAACGAATTTCATAGGCTTTCTATTAAGTGGCTGTCACCATTACCAAATGAAGTAAAATGATAATTTAG
>NZ_ANBM01000016.1 GCF_002100115.1 Anaerovibrio sp. JC8
AGTATCCCCATTAAAGGTGGAATAGTTTCCAGTTCCATATTCAAAGAAGGCACCATATTCCGTAGTGCCGGATTTCTTTTCATTCTGATGGCCAAGGGCCAGAATGGCATTCCAGGTGTGGCTGTCCACATGGCTGCCCGTCTCCTGCCGCATGGTGCCGCCGCCCATCTGGGCGAAGGTTGCCAGACCGTCAGTGCCGGTGTTGGAGCCCATGGAGAGGCCATCTACGGCCGCACCGACGAAATCATTACCGGCAGACAGCGCCGCCACGGATGCAGTTGCACCCATTACGGAGTTATGGGTCCAATCCGCAGACTTCACATCTGTACCTGTTTTTGCGGTGAAAATAAGATTGGTTCCGTCAAGGGATGCCTCACCTTCACCTTCCAGGGCCGTGCTCACCTTGTACTTGGTACCGGTGATGGTGCCCACGCTGTTGCCAAAATCAGACACCAGGGTCATCTTCTTGTTGGCTGCCAGTTCTTCTATATTGGTAAATTTAATATTGGAAGTATCTACCGCTGCCCCGTCAAAGGATACATTGCTCAGGGTGGTCTTATGGTTCAGCAGTGCCCCGCTGTCCTTCCATTCCACATCGGTGAAGGTGAGCTTGCTGGCATTATTCCCCGTCACCTGATAGTTGACATTGCTGCTGTCCACGGCGATTTGGCCTGTCACCGCGCCGTTTATCATCACACCGGAGAGAGGGCTGTATTCATAGGAAATGTCGCTTGGCTGCGTGATATGGTCACCAGTTATGCCCGCTGCATTGGCCAGCAGTGTCATGGCATCGCCGGCCTTGGCTTGGTCCAGTCCTGTAAAAGTCAGCTTCGAGGCGTCAATGGCGAAGTTTCCGTCAAGGACGAAGCCATAGCCCTTGCCCGACAAGTCGTAATATGGGGCTGTGGTGTTCCATGGAATGTTAGCACCCAAGGTCAGCTTGTTCCCCACATTTGACGCGGTGCAGACCAGGGCAATGTTCTTGTCATTTGCATTGGTCTTGAACGCAAGGCTGCCCTTCAGAGTGGCGTCGATGCTCACCCCTGTGACGGGCTTAAGGCTGTATTTCTGCAATGCCGTGGTGGTGGCAGCAAGGTCGGCGGTGATGGTTGCCGTATTCGAACATTCTATCAGGTTCATGGTTGCCCCGTTCACCACAGTTTCGGGGTTGGCGAAGGTCAGTTCCGAGGCGTTGATTGTTGCTTTACTGCCGCCCTCATTCGCTAATATGCCGTATCCATGATTCATCCAGCTCGTGCCAGTCAATCTCAATACAGGCGTGCCCCATTTCACAGCCACATTGACGGGCTTTCTGTTTTCACCTAGTTGTTTACCTATGTATACAATTTCAAAATTTTGCACCCGGCCTTCAACAGTGTTGTCACCGGAGAGGCATAACGTATTGCCTGTAGTTTGATCATTGCCGTTAATTCCTCCATAAACATCTTCCTCAACCGTACTGTCCGTCATATATATACTATTGCCTGTAGCATCTCGAATAGCTTTACCACCATAAAGTCTATTAATTACTGTACTTTTTATCAGCTCCACCGTATTATTTATCGCCGATCCATTATTTGAGAAGCCACCATAAGCATAACTTACTTTACTATTGCTTATCTTAAGAAAGTTGTCCTTTGCAACATTATTACTAGACTGTATGGAGTGAGCACCATATACACTCCCTGTCTTTGCGTTATCAACATTCAGCTGATAGCCTTTAATCCCTTCAATAGTTGAGCTTGCCGAAGCAA
Organism: Anaerovibrio sp. JC8; assembly: GCF_002100115.1. Lineage (GTDB taxonomy): Bacteria > Bacillota > Negativicutes > Selenomonadales > Selenomonadaceae > Anaerovibrio. The sequence continues at coordinate 1,755 of NZ_ANBM01000016.1, forward strand.
ATGCACCATGCACATCAGCCCAATTGCCTGTGACGGTCAATGTCTTGTCCGATGCCGTTTCGTCATTGCCCGGTGTAACAGTGGCGTCACTAGCAATATTATTAACTACTACTTTGTTGGTATCGGCATTAATACAGGCCGAACCCGCAGCAGACGCAATTCCGCCGCACCCTATCCACAGTGATACGGCCAGTGCCAGGGCTGCCTGTCCCTTTAAACTTTTCCAGCCCCTGCCCTTAGTGGCTTTGCTGGTGCCGATGTCCCCCTCTGGTGAACTATTATACTTCCTTGTTTCCATTTTCCATTTTCCTCCTTGTTACACCTCACCCACCGTCCAAGGACGGTCCCCCCTCCCCTCCAGGGGAGGGCATATACATAGTGATGGCAAGGGCCAGATCAAATTGGTCCCCCCTCCAGGGGAGGGCATACACTCATACCAAAAGTAGCATGAAAATTCAAAAAATTCAATAGGAAATCAAAAAGTGATGGGATTTTTGAAAAAGTGATGGATTTTTAGACTTTTTGACGTTTTTTTGTTGCATCCAAACTGCATTTTTTTGCAAAAAACGCAAAAAATAACAGCTGCACAAGAACGTGCAACTGTTATTTACAAATATTCGGGTATATGAGGTGTCCCCCCTCAATGTGCCTTCCCCTTGAGGGGAAGGTGTCAGCCGATAGGCTGACGGATGAGGTGTCCTCCTCAGAAATTATACTTTAATCCCACGCCGCCGGAGACGCCACGCTTCTTGCCCGCAAAGGCAGTGAGGTTGAGGTCCACGGTCCATGGGGAATTAGGCTGGGTAATGGTGGCCCCCAGCTCGGCACGGAGGCTGCTGCCCTTGGTTTCTGCACCGCGGATGGCCACACCATCAGCAGTACCGGTGGCTCTGCCGCCAAATTCATACTCGTAGGCCAGGCCGCCATACCATTTCCACTGGTCGCTGGTCTGCATGGAGTAGCGGGTACCCAGGCGGAGAATCTGGCTGTTGATGGCATCAAGGTCATAATGGCCGCCGGCATCAAAGGAGACGCCGTTGCGGTGGTTGTAGAAGAATTTGCCATAAACGTCAAGGCTCCGTCCGCCGGAATAATCAAAGAGTTTGCCATAGCCCAAATGGAAGCCATAGTAACCGGCACTGGTATTGTAGCCGTAAGTATTGGTACCATCTGTCAGCACATTGGAGGCATCATCCTTTATGCTGCCAAGGCGGATGCTGCCCTCAATATAGTCCTTCCGTGGGCTGGTCCACTTGCCCAAAAGGCCGCCACCGGTATAATGCATGGAACCATCACCCCGAACATCCCCGTCGAAGGTGGAATAGTTTCCAGTGCCGTATTCAAAGAAGGCACCATATTCCGTAGTGCCAGACTTCTTCACGTTCTGATGGCCAAGGGCCAGAATGGCATTCCAGGTGTGGCTGGTCACATGGCTGCCGGTTTCCTGGGTAATGGAGCCGCCACCCATATTGGCAAAGGTAGCCAGGCCATCAGTGCCGGTATTGGAGCCCATGGAGAGGCCATCCGTAGCGGTACCGACAAAATCATTACCGGCAGACAAGGCTGCCATGGATGCGGTGGCTCCCATAACGGTATTATGGGTCTGTGGCTGGGCAGTTCCCGTTTCCGCAGTAAAAATCAAATCCTTGCCCACCAGTGAGGCCTTGCCATCACCCTCCAGAGTCGAACCAACCTTGTATTTAGTGCCGGTGATGGTGCCCACGCTGTTGCCAAAATCAGACACCAGGGTCATCTTCTTGTTGGCTGCCAGTTCTTCTATATTGGTAAATTTAATATTGGAAGTATCTACAGCTGCCCCGTCAAAGGATACATTGCTCAGGGTGGTCTTATGGTTCAGCAGTGCCCCGCTGTCCTTCCACTCCACGTCGGTGAAGGTCAGCTTGTTGGCCTGATTGGATGCTGTATAAGTCAGGTTTTTCTCCGTAAGGGCAAAGCTGCCCTTTACAGCCGCATCAACGGCTATTCCCGCCAAAGGATTAACATTGTATTTCTGCTCATCCATGGCTGTGTTGTCCAAGGTAGCCGTCAGTGAGGCCTCATCCTCACAGTGAATAAGATTCATGGTGGCCCCGTTCTGAACATCTTCCGGGTTGGTAAACTTAAGTTTGGAGGCATCAATTACTGCCTTGGTGCCATCCATATTTTTCATGATGCCATTGGCACCAGATAAGGTCAGCACAGGTGTCCCCCATGTGCCTTCGAGGAGATTGATCTTTTCAAAGTTTTGCACCCGGCCTTCGGTAATCATACTCATTTCAGGCGACCATGACTCTATCACTTCCTTAATTTGCGCCGGTGTCATTGCCGCAATTGCTGCAACTTCTGGGTCATCGCTATTTTTAGCATTATCTATATATAATTGATAATCAAACTCTCCAATCTTGTTAGCCCCAGCCAGATTCAGGGTATTGCCAGTAACGAGATCTACACTTGAGCCATCTATTTGTAGGTTCATACCACCCCAAACCGGTCCGCCAATAAGGGCATTTTTTAGATTAACCGTATTATTTATGGCCGTCTTTCCATCATCAGAATCTATAGCTCCACCACAGACACCACCAATTTCAAGAACCATGGTTTGCACGTTACTGTTTTCAATAGTTACTTCATTATCATTGGCACTGCCAGTGCCAATGCCATTGTCATCATTTGCCGCCGTATATCCCCCTGCAACCGCGCTCCACAGATTGCTATTCTTTATAGAAACTGTGTTATGATGGGCATTGCCGGTATCTGCATCAGAATCAACATGTCCACCATAAAGCGCCACAGGACTATCCTTGACGGTAACTCCATCCAAAATAACCGTATTCTTGTAAACATCTCCATCTTCAAGCGCATACGCACCAACAATTTCTCCCTGGTATAAACCGAAGTTTCCCTCAAATTTAAGGTTGGAGAGGTTCAGGGTATAACCGGTTATGTCACCAGCAGTGGTGCTTCGTACTCCCCCCATAATCCCACTATAATCGCGCCAATTTCCCCCGGCAATGGTCAGGGCCTTGCCTGATTTTTCAATCAGCTCTGCCCCAGTACCAGTTTTCGCCTGAGTCACTGCTGCATCATTTCTGATATACTGCTCCTCATCATTAGATGCATTCAATACAGTTAAAGGTGCCCCCGCCATTTCATCATCAAGATAAATCCCAAACTCATCAGCATCAGCATGAGCTACTTCAACACTGCCCATTCCCCCTATCCACAGTGATACGGCCAGTGCCAATGCCATCTGGGCTTTTTTGCCTTTCCATACGCCTTTACGGCTGCTGATGTTCTCCCCTAGTGGACTACCATACTTTCTTGTTTCCATTTTCATTTTCCTCCTTGTTACACCTCACCCACCGTCCAAGGACGGTCCCCCCTCCCCTCCTGGGGAGGGCACATACATATTGATGGCAAGAGCCGGATCAAATTGGTCCCCCCTCCAGGGAGGGCATCTACTCGTGCAAAAAGTAGCATGAAAATTCCAATAATTCAATAGGAAATCAAAAAGTGATGGGATTTTCGAAAAAGTGATGGTTTTTTAGACCTTTTGACATTTATTTTATACATAAAATGAGTTTTTTACATTTATTGGAACTGGGAATGATTTCCATGAAGCCTTTATTATTTGCCCAAAAATTGTTATACTTAGAGTTAGTGTGCAAAATTTCCATAATAAATAGGAACATTTCAATATAAAGGAGCAACATAAGATGATTTTAAACCGTAAATCAGTGGAACTTTTGGCCCCGGCCGGCAACTGGGAGGCCCTGGTGGCTGCCGTGGAGGCAGGTGCTGATGCTGTTTATCTGGGTGGCAAGCATTTCAATATGCGTATGCACCGCAACAAGGAAACCAATTTTGACGATGAGATGCTGAAAAAGGCCATTGAGTACACCCATGCCCATGATGTGTGCCTCTACATCACCCTGAACAACCTTATCAGTGATGATGAAATTGAGCCACTGAAGGAATATCTGGCTTATCTCAACGAAATCCGTCCTGATGCCATTTTGGTACAGGATTTTGCCGTACTGGAAATTGCCAAGGAAATGGGCATCACCATTCCTTTCCATACCTCCGTAATGATGAACACCCACAACGAGCATGCCATCAAGAAGCTGAAGGAATATGGCATTACCCGTATTGTGGTGGGCCGTGAAATGACCCTTTCTGAGATGTCTTTATTTAAGGAAAGAACTGGTCTGGAAATCGAGTATTTCATGCACGGTGATATGTGTATTGCAGAAAGCGGCCAGTGCATTCACTCCGGCGTGCTCTTTGGTCAGAGCGGCAACCGTGGCCGTTGTCTGAAGCCTTGCCGCTGGGCCTACAAGCTCATTGATGAGGAAACCGGGGAGATTCTGGACAAGGACGACCAGCATGACTACAAGCTGGCCCTGAAGGATATGTGCATGTACCGCAACATTCCGGAGCTGATTCAGGCCGGTGTGTTCTCCTTCAAGATTGAGGGCCGTATGCGTCCGGCTGATTTTGTCCGCCGCATTGTGGCCACCTACCGCAAGGCTATTGATGCCTATATTGAGGACCCTTACGGATATCAGGTGGACGAAGAGGGCTGGCAGGATTTGTACAAGAACCGGGCCAGAGACTTCACCACCACCTTTGCCCTGGGGCAGCCTGATGCCAGCGATATTGGCTTTGATGGTACCCGTGAGCCGCGTTTCTTCAGTGATGCCGTGGAAGAGGCGGGCTTCCAGGATGAAATCTTAAAGGCTGAGCCGGCTATTAATAAGGAAAACAAGGGCAAGCGCCAGCTGTCCGTACAGGTGGCTGATCTGGCTTCCGTGGAAGCTGCCTGCGCCAACGGGGCAGATATTGTGTATCTCTCCGGCGAAGCCTACAAGCCAAAGAAGCCTTGGTCCGTAAAGAATGTTGCCAAGGCCATTGAAATCGGCCAGAAATACAACGCAAAAATCGTTATTGGTACCCCACGGACCACCATGCGCCGGGAGTGCGGCGAGCTGGAGCAGTATCTTAAGGCTGTCAACGGGCTGAAGCCAGCCGGTGTGCTGGTAAGCAATCTGGGCTCCCTTAAGCTGGCCCAGGAGTGCACCGACCTGCCGGTACAGGCGGACTTCTCCTTTAATCTCTTTAACCACAAGGCCGCCAGCTTCATGAAGAAGAATGGCATTGCCATGGGTACTGCTTCTCTGGAGCTGTCCTTTGCCCAGGTCCGCAATCTGGTGGAGCAGTCCGAGCTGCCAATTGAAATTATTGTTCATGGCTCCTACGAGTCCATGATCTGCGACCATAATTTTGCGGCAATGATTCTCCCATACAAGCATCTGGATAATCCGGAGTTTGTGAACCGTCACTATGCCCTGAAGGACACTGTGGGGGGAGTTCATCCACTGCGTATGGACCAGTTTGGCCGCAACCACATCCTCTTTACCAAGGATCTGTGCTACTATCCATATCTGGAAAAGTTCAACGGTGTGGGAGCTTACCGCATTGAGGCCAAGGATTATGAGCCGGAGCTGGTGGGCGAGCTGACCAAGGCTTACCGCACTGCCCTGGATAATCTGGATGAAGGCAAGCCAGCCTTTGATGAGGAAACCTTCAGGATGCTGCAGGAGGCTGGGCCACGCAAGCTTGGTATCGGTGTATACCGCTTCCGCCAGTCCCAGGATTCCCTCTAAGTAATTGTTCCTTTGACACCTCATCCGGTCACTGCGTGACCACCTTCCCCTCAAGGGGAAGGCAAGATTTATTGGCAATCATTTTAAGCTAACTAAAAAAATCGCTTGTAAATATACTACTGTTTGGGAGGTATTGATAATGTCATTAGAAAAGCCTATTGGCCCCGAGGCCATTCTGGAGAAGAAGAAAAAGTACATCATGCCTTGTCTGGCCCATTTCTACAAGGAACCACGCCAGTTCGTCAAGGGCGATATGCAGTTCCTCTATGACAGCGAGGGCCGCAAATATCTGGATATGTTTGCCGGTGTGTCCGTTATGAACTGTGGCCACTGCAACCCGGAAATCATGGAAAACGTGGTGAAGCAGGTTCAGTCTCTCCAGCATGTCTGCAATATTTATCTGACAGAGAATTTTGTCAATCTGGCCGAAAAGCTGGCTGAGGTGACCCCAGGGGATCTGCAGAAGACCTTCTTCTGCTCCACCGGCACCGAGGCCAATGAGGGTGCCCTGCTTTTGGCCTCCATCTACACCGGCAGTGACGAGTTTATCAGCCTGAGAAACGGTCTCCACGGCCGCACCAAGCTCACCATGAGCGTAACCGGTATTCAGATGTGGCGTACTGACCCCCATCCTTGCGGCGGTATTCACTTTGCTCCAAATGCTTACTGCTACCGCTGCCCACTGGGCAAGAAGTATCCTGAGTGTGATCTGGCCTGTGCCAATGCTGTGGAGGACCTTATCAAGTATTCCACCAGTGGCCGTCCGGCAGCCCTTATAGCTGAGCCAATTCAGGGCAATGCCGGTATCGTAACACCGCCAAAGGGCTACTTCAAGCGGGTGAAGGAGATTCTGGAGAAGTACAATGCCCTGCTGATTATTGATGAGGTGCAGACCGGCTTTGGCCGCACCGGCAAGATGTTTGCCATTGAGAATTTCGATGTGGTGCCGGATATTATGACCATGGCCAAGGCTCTGGGCAATGGTGCTCCTATTTCCGCCTTTACGGCTTCTGCCAAAATCGCGGATACCTACACCAAGCCGGGTGCCTCCACCCTTGGTGGCAACCCTGTATCCTCCATTGCCGGCCTGAGTGTTATCAACTACATTCAGAAGCATGACCTCATAAGGAATGCCCAGGAGCGGGGCCAGCAGTTATATGATGGTCTGACAGAGCTCCAGAAGAAGCACCCTATTATCGGTGATATTCGCGGTCTGGGCCTCATGCGGGGAGCTGAGTTTGTCCATGCTGACAAGAGCCCGGCCCCTGAGGAGCTGGACATGGTTCTGGAGGAAATGAAGAACCGCGGCTTTATCATCGGCAAGAACGGTATCGAGCGCAATGTGATGGCCTTCCAGCCACCACTTGTTATCACTGAGGAGGATGTGAACAGCGTCCTCAACGCCCTGGATGATGTCTTGACCAAGATTATCAAGTAATTCCCGGCAAGCTGAATAATTTGCTGCAAAAAAACAGGCTCTGGCGGAAGCTTTCGCTCCCGTCAGAGCCTTTGTTATGCCTTAAAATAATATTTTAAATAACTGTTACGCAATTCTTCCCCGCCTGATTCTTGGACTTGTACATGGCGGTATCCACCCTCTGGAACAGGGAAAGCAGGGTGTCGTCCTTGGTGGCGGCAGTAATGCCGATGCTCACTGTTACCTTGTCCAGCTTGTAGATGGTGGACAAGCCCATAATCTTACTGCGTATGCGCTCAGCCACATTTCTGGCAACGGTTACATCAGAATTGTTAAATACGATAATAAACTCGTCACCGCCCCAGCGGCCGGCCCTGTCAGTGGCCCTGATATTCTGTCTGATGAGCTCCGCCACACTCTTTAAGACCTCATCGCCGGTATCATGGCCCAGGGAATCATTGATATGCTTGAAGTTATCAAGGTCCAGCATCATAACTGACATGTGCTTGTTGCTGAGCTGGCTGTCAGAAAGGGAATTGGACATTTCCGTTTCCAGCTGACCACGGTTAAGGAGATTGGTAAGGAAATCAATTTTGGCAATATCCTGCAGCCGCATATTGCTCTCCTCCAGCTCGTCGGACACGGCCTGGACAAAGTGCATCATGTGGCTCAGTACGCTGTTTTGACGCTCCAGCCGTATTGGCCGCGTGTAATCTTCCTCACGGTGCTCCAGCACATTGCCGCCTTCCCTTATTCCAATAATGGAAAGGCACATATTATTTAGGTATATATCGCCGTAGCTGGTTCTCATGTACTCACCCAGGGCATAAATACCCGTGGACGGAGCCCCCCTGCGGCAGGCCTCCAGCTCCTGATTGACGTCCTTTTGGAGAAGCACCTTCCGGGCCCAGCAGCTGACGGCAAAAATGCCCTCCGGGTTAAAATGAAGCATACCCATCTGAAGGTTACGGGCTTCCTGAATGATAATGGCGGGATCACCATAGCAAAGGCGGACCTTGTCCCCCACCTCGAAATCCGCACCATAGCTGGCACTGCCATCCTCATCAAGATATCTTGGGAGCCTCGACAGGGAGGTTCCATTTCTGATAATGGAAAACGGGAACACTACGGATTCATTTAAGAAGTCCTCATTCCAGCTGTTGATGCCAAGGTACTTTTCGTAAATAGTCCGCACCGGCACATCGTCTATCTCACATATTGTATGGGAATTGCTGAGTCTGGTTACTGTCATTATCTTCCCAAGAGGACGCCAGCCACTGCCATAACCCACACAGACATTTAAATCGCTGCCCCTGAAGGCCACCATTACATGGCCGCGGTAAACCACATCATCGCCGGTAAATACAAAGCCCTGGCCTGCCGGAGTGGTGCCATCATCCACAACACCCCCAAAGAAAACCACCTCAGGGGACATCTGTGAAAGCTCACGGAAAAACGGCATGGTATTGACGGCATAGCCGGAGGTAAGCATTTCCACAGCCTTAAGCTGCTCCATACCCTCAAGTCTTTCCCGTGTTCTGTCACCGATTTCATGGCTTCGGGCATCCTCCCACATTATCGGGAACACCTCAACCTTGGCTTCATTGAAAACGGAAAAGGTCAGGGATATACCATACAGGTTAATAACCCCCGCCGTAATATTTGCAGAGGCGGTGCCTCCCACAATTTTTGCATCGGGCAGGGTTTTCCGAACCTTGCTGATCAGCTTTGGAGCCTCATCCTTTAGATGTATATCCAAAAAAATAGTGACCAGTACGTCGGAATATGATTCCATATCCGCCAGCTGACCGGCAAATTCATCTACTCTATTGAAAAATGACTTTAAATCGTGACATAAATAAGGAATGTGCTTCATAAAGTTCACCCCAATAATTAGACTATAGCCCTATTGATGCAATTATACCATAACTAAACAGACCACTGCGAGAAAATATTTTTTAGAATAATTAACTTAACGTTTCATGTTGTAAGGTGCTTTAATTATAAAATAATCAGCACTTTTGTTTGCAGAACACTTGCAATCGAACATATATATGCTATACTATATGTACAGAATAAAAATTGTGAGGAGTGTGACTAATGGGACGCAAACGCTGTGCCGATGAGCGCATGGATCAGATTTACCGTGTGATTAAGGAATTTCTTTTGGAAAAAGGCTATCCACCATCTGTACGTGAGATAGGCAAGGCTGTTGGACTGAAATCCAGCTCCACCGTGCATGGCTATCTTAACCAGCTGGAGGATGCGGGACTTATCCGCCGTGACCCTACCAAGCCCCGTGCCATCGACCTGCTGGAGGACAAGCCTTGGGAGCGTACTGTCAATGTGCCTCTTATTGGGGCAGTGACTGCCGGTACCCCTATTCTTGCCCAGGAAAATGTGGAGGAGGTATTTGCCTTCCCTCAGAACCTGTTAGGTACCACCAGTGAAACCTTTATGCTGAAGGTGGACGGCGAGAGCATGATCAATGCCGGCATCTACGACGGCGACTACATCATGGTCAAGCAGCAGAACACCGCCAACAACAGCGACATTGTAGTGGCACTGGTGAATGGCGAGGCTGCCACTGTAAAGCGCTTCTTCAAGGAAAAGGACTGCATCCGTCTCCAGCCGGAAAATGATTCCATGGAGCCATTCTACGAGAAGAACGTAACCATTCTCGGCAAGGTAATCGGCGTATACCGTCAGATGTAATTTAGCAGCATATAGAAAAAGAGCAGTTGGATTATGAATGATTCATTATCCACTGCTCTATTTTTTTGCTTATTTCTTTAAATCCTCGATGGCCTGGGCTGCACCCATTATGCCGATAACGGCATGCTCGAAGGTGACGCCACCCTGCAGATAAACATTGTATGGAGCACGCATCGGACCATCGGCGCTGAGCTCGATGGAGGCACCCTGAACGAAGGTGCCGGCAGCCATAATAATCTGGTCCTCATAGCCCGGCATATCCCATGGCTCCGGTGCCGCAAAGGAATCCACCGGTGAATACTTCTGAATGCCGCCGCAGAAGGCAATGAGGTTTTCCGGAGTATCCAGCTGCACTGCCTGAATAATATCACCACGGACATCCGTTGGCAATGGCAGGGTCTTGTAGCCCAGCTTGCTGAACATGCCGGCAGCAAAGACTGCCCCCTTGATGGCCTGGGCCACCACATGAGGGGCCAGGAAGAAGCCCTGGAAAATCATGCGGTTGTTGGCCAGAGATGCTCCCAGCTCATCACCCATGCCCGGGGAAGTGAGTCTGTAGGAGGCCAGCTCCACCAGCTCATCCTTGCCGCAGATATAGCCGCCGGTAAGGGCAATGCCGCCCCCCGGATTTTTGATGAGGGAACCGGCCATAATGTCCGCTCCCACCTGCACCGGCTCACGGGTGTCCACAAACTCGCCGTAGCAGTTGTCCACGAAGCATACGCAGTCCGGCTTGATACGATGAACCTCGGCACAGATGGCCTCAATATCCTCAATGCTCAACGGGTCCCGCATGGAATAGCCCCGGGAGCGCTGAATCAGTACCATTTTGGTATCCGGGGTCAGCTTGCCGGCGATACCGGCCATATCCACCTTGCCGTCTACCATATCCAGCTCATCATATTTAATGCCAAATTCCTTCAAAGAGCCCTTGCTTTCAGAGGCATAGCCGATAACAGTCTGCATGGTGTCATAAGGAGCCCCTGTAATGGACAGCAGCTTGTCGCCGGGACGAAGGATACCAAAAAGAACCGTGGCCAGAGTATGGGTGCCGGATACAAACTGGGTGCGGACCAGGGCCCGCTCTGCCCCAAAGACCTTGGCAAAGAGCTCATCCGCCTTGACACGGCCCACATCACTGTAGGCATAGCCGGAGGTGGTATTGAAATGGCTCTCTCCCACCTGACACTCCCGCATGGCATCCAGCACCTTCAGGGTGTTGGCCTCGGCAATGGCGTCAATGCGCTCAAACATAGGCTGGCTTCCGGCCAGAACCTGCTTCTTCAATTCTATTAATTTTTCTGAAAATGCCATTAGATAAATTTACTCCTTGATTTCATATTGCATATATGGTTCAGCATCGGTAACCGGCAGCTCTACCTCCAGCACCGTGCCCTGTTCGTTATAATCTGTACTGAGGACTGTCCCCAGCTCATGCAGACGGGTTATCTGGCTGCCCTCCGTATACGGGATGCACAGCTTCAGCACCACCTTGCCCTGATTAAAGAAGCTGGACAGCTTTTCCCGAAGGGTCTGCAAATCCTCCGGCTTACGGGCAGAAATAACCACGCCGTCCCGGCCCTGAAGCATACGCTGGGCATCAAAGCCGTTGCCCCCCTGCTCCATAAGCCTGTCGGCCTTGTTAAACACAAAAATCGCCGGCTTTTCCTTGGCCCCGATTTCCTCCAGCACCTTTATAACTGCCTTTATCTGCAGCTCATAATTGGGGTCGCTGGCATCCACCACATGAACCAGCAAATCTGCCTCGGTGGTTTCCTCCAGTGTAGCCTGAAAGGCACTGACCAGGGTATGGGGCAGCTTCTGGATAAAGCCAACTGTATCCGTCAGCAAAATCTGCTGCTTTTCGTCCAAATCCACCAGCCGGGTGGTAGGGTCAAGGGTGGCAAAGAGCTTATCCTCTGCCAAAACATCCGAATCAGACAGGGCGTTCAGTATAGTGGATTTTCCGGCATTGGTATAGCCCACAAGGGCCGCCGAGGCCAGACGGGACTGCTTCCGCTGATTACGGTGCAGCTTCCGCTGATTTTTCAGCTTTTTCAGCTGCTCCTCCAAATCGTGTATACGGCCGTGAATGCGACGGCGGTCCATTTCCAGCTTGGTTTCGCCGGGACCACGGGTACCGATGCCGCCCCCCAGCCTGGACATTACCAGACCCTGGCCCCCCAAACGGGGCAGATTATATTTCAGCTGCGCCAGCTCCACCTGCAGCTTTCCTGCACTGGAACGGGCCCGCTGGGCAAATATGTCCAAAATAAGGGCCGTGCGGTCTACCACACGCAGGCCGGTGCTGAGCTCCAGATTGCGCTGCTGGGAAGGGGATATTTCATCGTCAATAACCAGCAAATCCGCTTCCACATTCTGGGCCAGCATGGCGATTTCCTCCACCTTGCCCTTGCCCAGAAAATAGGCATTGTCCGGCTTATCCTTGTTCTGGATAACCTCACCCACTATTTCTGCTCCGGCGGTTTCCACCAGTCCCCGCAGCTCTGCCAGGGAATCCTCCACCTGCCAGTCATCCCTGCGGCTGGAAAAGGCCACACCGGCCAGAATTGCCTTTTCGATCTGCTCCTCCGTGTCCTTCAGGCGGTTCTTGCCCAAGGCGTTATTGACCAGCACAATAAGCTGAACCAGATCAATGTTGTTCAGCTCCTTTAAGGGCAGCTCCTTGGTTCCGCTGACCACATAGCCCCCCTCCTCCGTCATTTCACCGTTGAGGAAGGCCAGACTGCCATGGATTTTCCCGTCCTTTTTACGGCCAATGGCCACCATGCAGTCAAACCGCATGCTTCTGAGGGAGGACAAATCCGGGGCCGAAAGGCGGGTATCTGCACTGGGATGGGTATGGACGCAACGGACTCCGGACAGGCGGATGGTGCTCCGCTGCTTTATGTCCGGCAGCTCCACCGTGGCATCATCCCCCACTGACACCTGCACCACCGTGCCCTTGCGGTTGATGTATACTGCCACCTCACGGCCCAAAATGTCCGTAAGCTCCAGCATCTTTTCCGCTGCCTCCCGGGTTATTATCTGACCCTGGGGAATTTCCAGCTCATACAGGGCCTCCAGCTCCTGGATAACCCCGGCCTTTATGTTGTCCAATTTTCCATTTACAACCATAACTCACCTAAAATCGTATATTACACATGAATCCATCATCTGTTGATGATATTCTGGATATTCTTCAGGGTAATGGACATGGAGCCATCATCCTCCCGGAAAAATTCCACAAACTCGGTATTTTCAAAATAATCCGTTGGAATGGTAATCTCAATGCCCGTATCGGTGCTGAGCTTGTGCTTCTTCATCTTTTTCAGGGTGGCTTCCTGATTTACCTCCACCGGCTCGGCAAAGCCCGCAGTTTCCATGGCGTGATTATAGTCTGCAGCCATGGATGGATTGTCCTGAAAAACCTCACGGCCAACAGCCATAGGGTCCAGCACTGCGTCCTTTTCCATGTTCTCGGCAATAAAGTTCTTTACCGCCGTCACGGCCGCCACTTCATCCTGACAGTAGGCCTCAGTAACCTTCTTTACCACCTTGTTGATTTCCTTGATGGTCTCTGCCGGGGACGGAGCCTGGGCACACTCCAAAAACAGCTCCGGAATAAGGTAGATGCTGTTGCCGTCCACATTGTACTTACGGGACTTGGAAAGGATTTCCATGGTTTCGCAGTTGATGAACACGAACTCATCGATTTTCTGGGTCAGACCCGGAAGTATGGCGTAGTTGTTCACCAGCTCAGTGGCAACCCTGCCGTTTTCGTCCACATTTATCTGATGGACATAGCCCTGATGGTTGTTGCACTTGAAAATAACCAGATAGCGGACTTCATCCACAAGGGCATCACAGATCAGCAAATCCGTGGAGGCTGCCGCCTCGGCAGTGGTCAGCACCTTGTAAAGGGCCCCGGTCACCTGACGGGAAAAGGCCACAAAATCCATTTCCTCCTTAAGATAGCCATCCAGCATTACCTTGAATTCGCTGTTTTCATAGAACTGGCCCTTCTTGGCATCCTGGCTGGCAATGGTCTTTTCCACATGCTTTATAAGAAATTCCGCCGTGGTTTCATTCATTTCCAGCAGGGCGTCGGAAAACACCTCATTGGATGCACTTACATCTAAAATATGGAGAATAGCTTTGTCAATTACTACCATAATGTCACCTCAAAAAAGAAGCTGCTGTATTTCACAGCAGCATCAAAATAGCTATATTATTTTATCACGATGGAGATTTTCACGCAACCAGCCAGTACACTAATTGCTTCTGAACCGCTCCAGGGTGGACATCAATATCTCCACATTTATCGGCTTGCCGATATGGGCGTTCATGCCGGCTTCCTTGGATTTCTGGATGTCCTCCGCAAAGGTGTTGGCCGTCATGGCAATAATCGGTATGCTCTGGGCATCGGCCTTGTTGGACTTTCTTATCTGGACAGTTGCCTCGTAGCCGTTCCACTCCGGCATCATAATGTCCATCAAAATCGCATCAAAGGAGCCTGATGGCTTTTCCATGAAAATATCATAGGCCACACGGCCATTTTCCGCTTCTGTAAGGATGGCACCGGCGTCCTCAAGAATCATGCGGACAATTTCCATATTAAGCTCATTGTCCTCTACCACCAGGAGCCGCATACCCTCAACGGACTTGCCGGCTTCCCCGTTCTCCTGCTTTTTCTGCTCCACATTGTGATTAATCTTGAATGGCAGGGTTACTGCAAAGGTGGTACCCTCACCAACCTTGCTGTCTACGGCAATCTTGCCCTGCATCTTGTCCACCAGGGCCTTGACAATGGCCATGCCCATACCAGTTCCCTGATAGCGGCTGCGGGCATCGTTCTTTTCCTGGGTGAAAGGCTCGAAGATATGCCGCAAAAATTCCTCACTTATACCAATACCAGTATCTTCAATAAAGAAGTCATAGGCTACGGTTTCATCATCCTCATAGCCCAGCTGGGCAGAAACCTTGATGGTGCCATCCGGTTTGTTGTATTTGATGGCATTATTTATAAGGTTCATCAATATCTGCTTGAAATGCAGAGGACTGCCGATTACATCCGGATATTTCAGTCCATCCTTGGCATCAAAGCTGATGCTTATGGCATTTTCCCTGGCCCGTATGCTGCAGATGTCGATTACCTCTGCCAGAAGGTCCTCAATGTTGAACGGGTCCTCTGCCAGCTCCACATTGTCACTTTCCAGCTTGCTCATATCCAGCACATCATTTATGAGACTTAAGAGATGGTTGGCAGCTACCCTGGCCTTTATCCGGTTGCTCTGCAGCAGCTCCACATCATCCTGATGCCTGTCGGCAATTTCCATAAGGCCGATGATGCCGTTGAGAGGCGTCCGTATATCATGGGACATGCGGGACAGGAACTCGGATTTTGCCTTGCTGGCCTTCTCTGCTTTCTTCAGGGCCCACTCCAGCTCCCGATGCTGTTTTTTCCCTTCCTTCACCAGCTCCTGATTGCGCTTCAGCTGCACATCCACTTCTTCCTTGGCCCTTTTCAGCCCGGTCATATACATGTACAGACCAGCCAAAATAAGGATGAAGATGCCGCTGCCAACAACTATAACCGGCACACTGTTGTCCCGGATGAAATCTCCCAAGGTATATTTGGCTTCGGACTGCAGGCATTCAAATATATAATCCGACAGAACCGTTCTGTCAATAAGTGCAATACCTCTGTTAAGAATCGAAAACAGCTCTGTCTGGTTTCGCGGTACACAGATACAATAGGACAGGCTTACTCCCAGTGGCATGGTTTTTATATTACGGAAACCTGAATTATTAAGCTGGGACTGCAGGTGATAGGAAGACATTATAGTACAGGTGGCCTCTCCCCGCGATATAGCTTCCAAGCAGGCCTCTACACTGTCATAACGCTTAATCTCACTGTCCTTGTAAGGCTTCATCACCTTTTTTATCGGGTTGTGATACAACCCAATGGAGGTAAAGGTTTTATCTGAATATTCGCCCTTATAGGCCACATACATAGGAACATTGATGATTTCCGATGTATACCCAAAATTGTTGTCCTCACGATAACGGACATCCCCAAAGGACGGGAAGGATACATCAATCTCATGGTTTTCAAAGCCCTTGAGCATGTCATCAACGCCGTCATAAGGCACATATTCAATGGTAACCCGGTCAGCTATGCGCAGATTGGTAAGTATCATCCGGAAAATAGCGGTAATGATTCCCTTCGGGTTGCCGTCACTGTCCTGGGCACAAAACGGCATATAATCCTTAAAATAGCCAACCCGCCATACCCTATGCTCATCCAGCCACTTTTCCTCATCCTCGGACAGACTGCTGTTAATCAGGGTTGCACCGTAGTTATTGTACTGCAGCTTTCTGATAAAAAACGGGTCTGCCTTGTCAATATCAGCCAGGGCGTAATTCAATTCATAGAGCAGCTCCGGCTTCCTGTTGGTCACTGCAAGATAGAAGGGCTCCGAGCCCACCTTCACTACAGGTGAATAACCGGAATCAACCTTGATGTTATTGTCAGTGGCCACCACGCCATCAATTAGGTCAGCGGCAAAATCCCTGTCTCTTGCATCAAAGCCGTCATAATAAAAAATATCCAGATCCACATTGTTTCTGGCAGCCCACTGCTCCAAATAGTAGGTCATGCGGTTATTCTTGATGCCGCCTATTTTTTTGCCGTTCAGGGTGGATAAGTCCTGAGGGTTCATTTTCTTGTTGTTGTCATGCTGGAACAGCCAATAGTTGTCAGTGCCCATGGCATATTCCGGAAACAGCATATACGCCCGCCGCTCATCAGTGACGGACACACCGGCCATAACATCAATTTCGCCCTTTTTCAGCATTTCCAGTAGCTCTGCCCACTGGCCATTGACATATTCATATTCCCAGTTGGTGTAATTGGCCACCCGATGCAGATATTCGTAGCAATAGCCGCTCCGTACCCCGTCTTCATCCACTTCCTGAAAGCCGTAGCTGTCGAACCAGCCCACCCGGACCACCTTGGTGCGCACCTCACCGGCGGCATAGACTGTCAGTGGAAAAGCAAGAACAAGGATATAGATAAAGCTCATTAAAGCTGCCAATAGGCGGGTTATCCTTCTGCCAAATCTGTTCATAATTAAGTATCACCTCAAACTTACAAAACAAAGCCATACTTATTACTGATGTAGTTCGACAAAGAATAATTGTTATCCTGCTTTTCCCAAAACAAAAACGAACCCCGAGGGAGAAAATTGCCTCTCAGGATTCGCTTTATTCGTATAAGGTACTTTATTGGGAAGCACGCTGACGGACCTCGCGGAGCCTGTCCACCAGGTGGGCCTTCAGCTTGTCCTCCAGTTCCAACAGACTTTTGGAATCAAAGGTGTAATTCATTTCCGGAATGTTTCTGATACGGGCCTCACCAAAGAATTCGCTGCGGAACTCATTGTAATAGATGATAAAATTGCTCTCAATTTCAAAATCCGAGTAGTCAAAAACTATGTAGGAGCCATTGAGCACCCGCACCATCTGGGTGGGGTTTATGAAGAGCTTATAGCCCTCCAGCTCCTCCGGCAGAATACCCTTGTAATCCCATTCCGGAATTTTCATGGCCTTGGTCACATAGCTTATGGCATCGGGGTTGTATATTGCCAGGTCGTGTACTGCCGATTCCAGATTTTTTCTGAGGTGCTGCTCGTACTCCCCAAAGGAAGCGGTTATAAACTCCATCAGGCAAAACTCCGTAAGTCCCCGGCGGATTTTCAGCTTGTATTCCTTGGTTTCCTGATGATAGTACGTCACCAGGGCCAAATGCTTTGCCTCATTGGTATAGGAAAACAGCTCAAAGGTGTCCCCCACCTCTTTATAGCGTTTGCTGAGGGCAAGTCCGTACATCTCCGCCGGCAGCTCATCAAGGTAAGCCCAGTCCGCTGTTTCCTGCTGTATCTTTTCCAAAATTTCCGGCTTCATAATAAAACCTCAATTAATTAAAGTATACGATGGTGTCTTCCGGCTTCTTTTCCTCGGTGAAGGCCTCCACCTTCATCTTGAGGTTCTCCACATCACCGCTGCTGTCGTACTTCACATGAACCACGCCGGTTACCTTGCCCCACTTGCGCTCGTTCTTTCTGTGATTCAGCTGCTTAAATGGTGCACCGGTGCCGGAAATCCCCAAAAACATCATGTCATCGGCACAGCAGGCCATGCCTACACGGCCTACGCCATAATGGATGACACCATCCTTCTGGGCAGAGCAGAGATAGCCGTCAAAGATAATCCGCTTCTTGTCGTAGTGGTCAGGGTGGTCCTGCATATCCACGAACCAGGCACCGTAGTCATCCAGATCCAGGGTAATTTCATCCTTGTCAATGGAGAATGGCAGCTCCGGCTCCTCCTCCACAAAGTCCTCCAGATCAGACTCAAAGATAACCTGGGCCCGGCGGTTTACCACCCGGACATTGCGGCGGATATCCTGCTGGCGGGTTTCATGGTCACAGCGGTTGAAAATAATCAGCTCGCAGTAACGGAACAGGTCCACAAAGCGGTCCTTCATGTTCTTCTGATAAACCTCAAAGGTTTCCGCATTAACCATGCCGATATTCTGGAAATCAAACCATTCCTCAGGCAACGGGATGTTCATAAAATCCCCGGCATTCCACATGCCATTGGCCTCAATAAGCACGCTGGAAGGGTTGTACTTTTTCTGGAGGTCCTGATAGAACTCGGTGGAAAGCTCCTCCACGTCCTCTACGGTAATAATCTTGGAATGGCTCTGCTCCAGAAGCTCCTCCTCGATTTCCTCCTCGCCCTCCTCACCTAAAATAATGAGGTTACACTCAGCCTTGGCAAATTGATTATTCTGCAAAAAGTCCTTGATTACGCTGGTCTTGCCGCTTTCCAGCAGACCCATGAAGTAATACACAGGAACATTTGGTTTTTCTTTACTCATGTATATATCTCCCAGTTATCCAGTGATTATTCTCCCAGGAAAAGCTCCTTCAGGCTGCTTTCCTGCAGCTTGCTGCCAATAACGCAGAAACGGCCGGTGTAGTCTGCCGCACCGGTTACTACGCTGCTCTCACCCGGTACATAGTTGAAGTGAAGCCACTCACCCTCATTGGCGGACATAACAATGCCCTTGGCCCGGAGAATAACGCCATATTCGTCGGCATTAACCAGCTCGGCCATAATGTCCTTGAGCTCGTCGGCAGTGAACTTCCTGGTGGTTTCCTGACCCCAGCTGCCAAAGACATCATCTGCATGGTGATGATGGTGCTCATGGTCGTGGTCGTGACAGCCGCAGTTCGGATCGTGGCACTCGTGGTCATGGTCATGATCGTGGTCATGATGATGCTCATGGTCGTGGTCATGATGATGCCCGTGATGATGGTGCTCATGGTCATGCTCATCATGGTGATGGTGATGATGGTCATGGTCATGGTCATGGTCATGATCGTGGTCGTGGCAGCCGCACTCAGGGTCATCACACTCATGGTCATGATGATGATGTTCATGGTCATGATCATGGTCGTGGTGGTGATGATGATGCTCCTCGGCTACTTCATCAACATTCAAGAGCTCGCTGTGATGGAGGGCATCCAGAATCTGCTGGCCGGAAATGTTATCCCATGGGGTAGTAACAATAGGAGCCTTTGGATTATGCTCACGGATGATGCCAATGGTTTCCTGAAGCTTCTTCTCGTTTACATCCTGGCTGCGGCTCAGTACGATGCAGTCAGCATGGGCAATCTGGTCAATGAAGAACTCGCCGTAGTTGCGGGCATACATCTTGCACTTCTTGGCATGAACCACGGCAATGCTGCCCTCAATAACCACATCATCATTGCAGACCTTGGAAACGGCCACCTTCACATCGGACAGCTTGCCTACGCCGGATGGCTCAATGATAATACGGTCAGGATTATAGGTTTCCATTACCTGCTTTAAGGACTCCTCAAAGTCACCTACCAAGGAGCAGCAGATACAGCCGGAATTGATTTCCTTTACCTCTACCCCGGCATCCTTCATAAAGCCGCCATCAATGGCAATCTCGCCAAACTCATTCTCAATGAGGCAGATTTTGTCATTAAAGCCTTCATTAATAAGCTTCTGAATCAAGGTAGTCTTACCGGCTCCCAAAAAGCCGGAGAATATATTAATTTTAGTCATAGCTATAACCTCCATTTACATTGCCTAAATACTAAAGGATGTATTTGCTCAACCCCCAAACACACCCTCAAATAATTATACCCCAATGAGAATTTTTGTCAAAAGAAAACCCTGCAGATTTCTCTGCAGGGTAATAATCGATAATATGAAATTATCTCTTGGAGAACTGGGACGCCTTACGGGCCTTCTTGAGACCGTACTTACGACGCTCTTTCTCTCTAGGGTCACGAGTTACGAAACCAGCCTTCTTCAGTGCTGGACGAAGATCGCCATCGAGAACCATGAGTGCACGGGTGATGCCGTGACGGATAGCGCCTGCCTGACCGGAAGCACCGCCGCCCTTTACATCAGCGATTACATCATACTTATCAACAGTCTCAGTCAGCTCCAGTGGCTGTCTTACGATCAGCTCAAGAGTCTTGAGACCAAAATACTCATCCATTGCGCGACCGTTGATGGTCACCTTGCCTTCACCTGGAACAAGACGAACTCTTGCAATGGAAGACTTTCTGCGGCCTGTGCCGTAGTAGCTAGCTAATGCCATTTTAAATGTTCCTCCTTCCAAGTATTAGCGAATGTTCAGCTTGAGCTCTTCTGGCTGCTGTGCAGCATGAGGATGCTCGGAACCAGCGTATACATTCAGCTTTCTATACATCTGCTCACCAAGACGGTTGTGTGGAAGCATGCCACGGATGGCCTTCTCAACAACGCGGGTTGGGAACTTCTCCATCATCTGACCAGCTGGAGTGAAAGTAGTTCCACCAGTGTAACCGGAATGACGGAAATAAATCTTATCAGTTAATTTCTTACCAGTGAATACAACCTTCTCTGCATTGATTACGATAACGAAATCACCACAATCTACATGTGGGGTGAAGGTTGGTTTATGTTTACCGCGAAGAACTTTTGCAACTTCAGCAGCTAATCTACCTACAGTCTGACCTTCAGCGTCTACAACATACCATTTACGCTCTACGTTCTGAGCATTTGCCATAAACGTTGTCTTCATGCGATATATCCCTCCCATTAAGTTTAATATTATTATTTTTAAATTTGGGTTGTGAAGTGTAGTCGGCCTCCGGGGCTAATGGAAGCGGCTCTACAAAGCCTCACTTGAACTATTTTAATCAATTTGCCATAGGAAGTCAAGCATTTTCTTGCCAACACGATAAGATGTTGCAGAAAACGCCTGCGTCGTTATCCACAGGTTTTTGTGAATAAAATAGCTTATGCCCGAATATAATACACTAAAATGGGAGCACATTTCAACTACTTTTTTAAAGTTTTGCGATTTTCGCCCTGGCTATTATGTCCCCATCCAGCAAATTAAATACCTCGTCAAAGAGGTTCACATGGAAGGTGCCCGGCCCCTGGCTTTTCCCCGCGGCCTTCTCCCCGGCTATCCCCAGTACAAGGGCAGCCAGAAGGGCCGCCTTTAGGGGGCTGCCCGCCGGCAGATAGGAGGCTGTCAGTGCATTGAGCATACAGCCGGTGCCGGTGATATTCCCCAGCATGGGAACGCCATTGGATAAAAGGTAGCTTTCTTCACCATCGGTAATGAAATCCCTTGGGCCGCTGACCAGCAGGACCGTTTCATGTGCCTTGGCCCATTTCCCCAGCAGCTCCGCCATTTCTGCCGCATTTTCCCTGGTTATCAGCTGCTCACTGTTGGCTTCCACGCCGGAGCTGTGGCAGTCTATGCCGCAGGTGTTTAAAATTTCAGTGATATTGCCCTTGATAACTGCCGGACCATACTTGGGAATAAAATCCGCCAGAAATTTTTCCCGCAAGCTGCTGCAGGCCGCCCCCACCAGATCCACCACCATGGAAATATTATGCTCCTTGGCAGTGGCTGCAGATATTTCCATGGCCGCCAAACGGTCCCTGGTGATGGAACCTAGATTCAGGCACAGTGTCTGGGCTATGGCAGTGATTTCCGCCACTTCCTCCGGGTGCTCCGCCATGATAGGACGGCTGCCTGCCGCCAAAACCATATTGGCACAGTCATTTATGGATATGGGGTTGGTTATGCAGTGAATGAGTGGTCTGGACTCCTTAATGGTCTGTCTGACCTTCAGTAACTCCGTGGCAAATTTGTGGTTCATCATAAGTTCTGGCCCCCAGCTTCTTTTGAATTTCCGTTAAGGTGTTGTTTCGTTTAAGGGCAGTCAGGAATACAAAGGCAATAGACCCGCCTATGAGCGTGCCCATAATGAAGGATGGCACGTAGAACATCCAGGTGAGACCGGTGCGTCCCACCAGGAAGGTCATCACCGGATAGGATACAATGGCACCAATGATGCCCGTACCGATGACTTCTCCAATGACGGCCCCAATGAGCTTTCCCTTGGACATTCGATATAACAGACCTGACAGGGTGGCACCAAAAATCGCACCAGTTAGGGCCAGCGGCGGAATGCCCATGACTACCATTCTGATAATGCCAATGATAAAGGCACAGGCAAAGGCTTCCAAAGGCCCCAGCAGCACAGCACACACTATGTTGATAAGATGCGCCATAGGGCACATGCCCTCAATTCGCAGTATGGGAGAAATAACAACTCCGATACCGATCATCATGGCCATAAAGACCATTCTCAGGATTTTCTGGTGATTTGACATAAAAAAACTTCACTCCTTTAGCTAAATTCCCCGGGAACTCAGCCGCAGCCAGTGAAGTGAATATTTTTGGACGCAAATAGACAGGCATACAGCTAAATTCTGCCGAGGCAGTCGGTCGAAGCTCACTAGCTTCCTCTCAACCTGAAACACAGGCTCCCTCGCTATACATCTGTCTGTTACATGAACCGAAGGCGCTCCCCTACGATTCGCCACCAATAACGACACCTTCAGTTTAGGATTATAAAGGAATTTTGTCAACACAAAAATAAAAAACTCCCGCAAAAAGCGGGAGTCCTTAAAATCTTATTCTTCTGTCTTCTTAATCTTGAAGATGAGCTCATCAATAAGACCAATGAGCTGATTAATCTCAGGCTTGCTGATCTGTCCGTTGGCACCCAGCTGCTCGCCCTTGCGGCGCATTTCCTCACTAATGAGGGAGGAGAACAGGATGAACGGAATGTTGGCATAGCGCTGATCCTCACGCACCAGCTTCAGCAGGCGATGACCATCCATCTGTGGCATCTCAATATCGGAGATGATAACACGAACCTGATCCTCTATTGGAGCATCCTTGTCGATACCCTCGGAGAGATACTTCCAGGCGTCGGCACCATTGTTGAAGTCACGAACATATCTGTAGCCGGACTCATGGAGAGTGGATACCAGCAGCTCACGCAGCAGTGGGGAATCCTCTGCACATACAACGTGTACATTGTTTCTCCGTGCCTTAACATCAACGCTTGCATCCTCAAAGGTAGTCAGCTTCTGGTTAATCTCAGGATTAATCTCAGCAATAATGGTCTCAAAGTCCAGGAGCAGGATAATCTTTCCCTCCATCTTGATGATACCAACTACCCGGGACTGATCGCCAACTTCTGGAGATGGTTCCATATTCTTCCAGGAAATACGATGAATACGGGACACGCTGTCTACCAAAAAGCCGATGTTATAATTGTTAATTTCGGTAACAATTATGTTCTTTGGCTCCTCCGGAGTCTGAACATTGAGGCATCTTGGGAGGTTTACCAATGGTATAGCCTTACCGCGCAGGGTAAACAGACCATCTACATAAGGATGGGCCTGAGGCATTTCAGTAACAGGGGTACGGGTAATAACCTCGCGGACCTTTGCTACGTTAATACCATAGTTTACTTCACCAATATTAAACTCAACAATCTCAAACTCATTAGTACCAGTCTCTAAAAGAATACCCTTCTTTTCTTCAGTTGCCATTCAATCGCCCCCATAATATCTCTTTTTTTCACAGAATGCCTGCGAAAAACAATCACTTTCAATGCCTAAGAAATAAGCTATAAATACACAGACTTACTATATACTGTATTATTCGTTATTTATGAATTAATTCCTGCTAAAGAATAGAAAAACTTTTTTATTTCAAAAAAGTCCATCCATCCCGCTCTTCCACAAGGCCATCCTTCATCAGATGTCCCAAAGCCCGCTTAAAGGCAGCCTTGCTTATGTTAAATTTCCCCTTGATAAGCTCCGGCGAGCTCTCATCGGAGTATGGCATTTTTCCGTCGTGATTCTGAAGAAACATCAACAGCTTGTCAGAATCGGAATTCATTGCCTTCTCCTTGGCCTCCCTAAGGGAAGCATTCAGACGGCCATCCTGACGGATATAAATTACCCTGGCGGTAATTTCCTCACCTACCCGTGGGCGGTAAGGTGCCTCCTGATGGGAAATAAACGCAATATAACGCTCCTTGGTCAGCATAAAGATGCCGCTGTCGGTAATATTGTATATGGAACCGGTAATTTCCTGTCCCTTGTGGACGCTTCTGTCTGCCTTTACAGAAGCCCGGCGGATTTCGTCCTCCACCTTCATGGTAACCGCCAGACGGCCTGATTTATCGGTGTAGAGCTTGGCCCATACCACCTCACCAACCTGGAGGTTGCCCCGCATGCCGGCAAAGGGCATAAAGATGCCGCGCTCAGCACCCACATCCAAAAAGGCACCGTCCTTGGACACGTTAATTACCTTCAATCGGGCAATCTGCCCCTCCCGCATCTTCGGCACCCGCATACTGGCGGTGAGACGTCGCTTAGGGTCCAGATACAGGAATACCTTTACCTCATCCCCCACCTTGACCTCGGCAGTCTGCTGGGTCTTGTGAAGGAGGATATCATCATTGGTATTGCCGGTTTCCGCATCCAGAAACACGCCCATTTCTGATTCACGGACGGCCTTAAGGGTAACAACCGTACTAGGTCCGTATTTCTTCCGTGGTTTTTCCCGTTCCATATTATTCCTCATAAACTGTCAGCTCTGCATCGCCCCAAAGGCTTTCCAGAGAATAATACTCACGGCTTTCCTGCAGGAAAATGTGAGCTACGCAATCACCATAATCCAGGAGAACCCATTCAGCCTCCCGATAGCCCTCACGGTGCAGCATGGTATGGCCTGCCTCCTGGAGCTGTTCTTCAATATTATCAGAAATAGCCTTTACCTGGGTAGTGCTGTTGGCTGAACATACTACAAAGTAATCAGTGGCCGGGCTCAGCTCGGTCATGTTCATCAGCACCACATCACGGGCCTTCTTGTCATCTGCGGCCTTTGCAATAGCATTGGCTAATTCTAACGAAGTTTTGTACAAATCAATTCCTCCTTGTGTTGGTTAATTATCTTTCTCTGGTTGTTCCAATGGAAAGAGTTCATCTATTAATTCAGTGGTTTTGGCCGGATTGTATATCCAGCTTCCATCATGCTGCAATTCTCCAGGCAAAATAGTCACCAAAGGCTTGGTTCCCTGCATATTGGTCAGCAGGCTGGCAAAATGTCCGGAATCAAAGGCCTCAATACTGGACTTCACCCGCTTGTCGCAAATTTCCACAATGGCCGGCAGCTTGGACAGGCTGTCAGGCTCCATCATCTTGTTGAAAAAGGCCTTGAGGAATTTTTGCTGACGCATGCCGCGGCCGTATGCCCCCAGATCATCACTGGCAAAACGGAGATACTTCTGGGCCATATCCCCTTCCATGTGCTGTGCTCCCTTTGGAATATGGATATACAGCTCACCCTCAGGGTCATCATAATCCAGATTATTATCTACATAAATATCAATACCGCCAATGGCGTCCACAATTTCCGCCAAAGCCTCCGTGTCAATGGCCACATAATGGTGAATGGTCACCCCAAAATTTTTGGACACTGTCTGCTCCATAAGGGGTATGCCGCCATAATAATAGGCGTTGTTCAATGGTTCAGGAGCATTGCGGCCCTGAATATTCACCATGGTATAACGGGGAATGGTCATAAACCGCAGCTGGCCGGTATCATGCTTGAAGCTCAGAAAAATAACGGAGTCCGCTGACTGTCCAGCATCCTCCTTGCCCGGGTCCAGACCCAAAAGCAGGATATTGGTATAGCCGTCAAAACGCGGATCAAAGCTGGCAGCCCGCAGCTCCCGCCGCTGCTTGTAGTCGTCATATATGCCCATGTACACCGACAGACGTTGGTTGCCCCACTGATACAGCTGCATGGAGCCCCAGCCAACACCTACCAGTAAAACCGTACACAAAAAAATGGCGAAAAATATTCTCGTGATTTTGAGATTTCTTTTCCGGCGCCGTTCAGCCTGCTTATGTTTAATTCTTTCCCTGGTTTCACTATAAGGCTTCTTTTTCATAGCTTATTTTTTCTCACGGACCTTTAACAACAGTTCATTACGGGCAATCACCGTATCCGGGTGAATCAGATGCCCCTTCTGGAGAACAAACTCAATGGACCGGGTAAGCCCTGCCAAAACCATTTCGTCAAGGCCCGCAGTCCGGGAAAGCTCTCTGAGCTGTTCTACCGCCGGATAATTTCGGGACGGTTCAATCATATCAGCAAAATAAATAATCTTGTCCAAGTCGGTCATATCAGCCCCGCCCACCGTGTGACGGTATATGGCCTGGGCTATTTCCTCATCCTGAACCCCATATTCCTCACTGACAAGCTGTGCCCCCACATAGCCATGTACCAAAAGCGGCATGGATTTTTCCACCTCGCCATACACTATATGGCGCTTGTCCGCCTCCTGAAGCAGCTGCTCATTGGGGTACTGACGGGCACAGTCATGGAGCAGGCCGGCAATTCTCGCCTTCTCCACATCTACTCCGAAGCGCTGGGCCAGATACACCGCCGACTCAGCCACTCCCACGGAATGGACAAATCTGGTGGGCTTAAGCCTGGACTCCAGCTTTTCCTTCATTTCTTCATAAGTCATCTGTCTATACCTGTTCATACCACAAAGAGGACACCGTAAGACGATATCCCCATTTTATGGTCTTTAATCTTTATAGAGGCCTTCCTTATAAATGTACTGCTCCACACAGGATGGCACAATATATTTGATGGAATAGCCTTTTTTAATGCGATTGCGGATATCCGTAGAGGATATTTCCAGCTCCGGTGTTTCCAGCCGGTGAATCTTCCGCTTTCCCAGCTCCCCAAAGGACTCCTTAATCTGGTTTACGTCCGGCAGACAGCCCTGACGGGAAGCCCCAATGAAGTGGCACAGGGTCAGCAGCTCATCAATACGGTCCCAGGTGTGAATCTCCTGAATGGTATCCGCACCGGTGATAAAATAAAACTCCGTATTTTTGCCATACTGGGTTATGAGCTGGGAAATGGTATCAATGGTATAGGAAGGACCTGGCCGGTTCATCTCTATATCAGATACCTCAAAATTAGGATTTGAGCAGGTTGCCAGCACTGTCATTACATATCTGTGCTTGGCCATGGTAACATTCTGCTGCTGTTTATGCGGTGGCATGGCAGCCGGAATAAAAATAACCCTATCAAGATTATACTCATCACGTACTGCTTCGGCTGTCATAAGATGACCTACATGAATAGGATCAAATGTGCCTCCCATGATGCCCACGCGTTTTTTCTTACTGCCCATAATACGCTCCTATAATAAACTTAACAGAAAAACCGCCACGATACAAACAAAAATTATTATAGCAATTCCCCGGGCATAATCCAATATATCATGCCTGCCCTTTTCTGTATCGTAATACTGTCCTATTGTTTTTAAATAACCTCGTATCAATTTAATCAACGGATTTGTCCATCTCCATTAATAAGATACTTGGTGCTGGTAAGAGCCACCAGCCCCATTGGACCACGGGCATGAAGCTTCTGGGTGCTGATGCCGATTTCAGCTCCGAACCCGAATTCACAGCCGTCAGTGAAGCGGGTAGAAGCATTGACATATACAGAGGAAGCATTTACCCGTCTCTGGAACAGGCGGGAATTGGTCAAATTCTCAGTAACAATGGTCTCAGAATGACCTGTGTTGTACTTGTTGATGTGGGCAATGGCCTCATCCACATCCGCCACCACCTTGACGGACAGAATCAGATCGCCATATTCAGTGCTCCAATCCTCCTCCGTGGCTGGTACCATTTCTGGAACAATGGCCATAGAAGCCTTGCAGCCCCTAAGCTCAGTGTTCTTTTCCTTCATGGCCTTGGCCACCATAGGCAGGAATTCTCCTGCGATATCCTTGTGTACCAGCAGGGTCTCCATGGCGTTGCATACAGAAGGACGGCTGGTTTTGGCATTGACCGCAATCCGCAGTGCCATGTCCAGATCAGCACTCTTGTCCACATAAGTATGACACACTCCGGTGCCGGTTTCAATAACCGGAACCGTACTGTTCTCCACCACTGTCTTGATAAGGCCGGCGCCGCCTCTTGGGATTATGACATCCAGATACTTATTGAGCTTCAGCATGATATTTACTGCCTCACGCTCAACCACATCCACGAACTGAATGGCTCCCTCCGGAATCCCGGCACCATAGGCTGCCTTCTGCAAAAGCTCAATAATGGCAATATTGGAATTGATAGCCTCGGAACCGCCACGGAGAATAACGGCATTGCCGGATTTCAGGCAAAGTCCGGCGGCATCGGAGGTTACATTTGGACGGGCCTCATAAATCATCCCCACTACACCGAGGGGAACCCGTACCCGGCGGATTTCAAGGCCGTTAGGGCGAACAGTGGAATAATCTCCCTCACCCACAGGATCCGGCAGGGCCGCAGCCTGACGCAGACCGTCTGCCATGCCCGCAATGCGGCCATGGGTAAGAAGCAGTCTGTCCAGATATGATTTCCTTACGCCCTTTTCCTCTGCCAGAACCATATCCTTCTTGTTGGCTTCAATAATAACATCCTCATGCTTCTCCAGCATATCAGCCATAGCCAACAGTGCCTTGTTCTTCGTATCCGTCGAAACCAGAGTCATAGCATCGGCTGCCTTCACGGCCGCCTTTGCCTTGCTAACCATTATTTCCTGCAAATTCAATGCCATTACCTCCCCGCCTATTGGTGGTAAAACTTAAATCATCAAAACCATGTTGTCACGGTGAATGACCTCATCGTGCTCTGTGTCCGGAATAAGCTTCTTGAACTCCCCGGTTTTCAGGCCCTTGATTTTTTCCAGCTCATCCTTGTCAAAATTGATAACGCCCCGGGCAATCTCCTGATAATCCTCAGTCAGTACCCGCACCGTATCCCCCATGGTATATTCGCCCTCGGAATGCTTAATCCCTGCTGCCAAAAGGCTGGAACCATTTTTCAGGGCTGTTACGCAGCCGGCATCCACCACCAGATCCCCGCTGATGCGCTTGCCAAAGGCCAGCCAGCTCTTGCGGGCCTTCAGATGGGCCTCCTTCGGTGGAAATACGGTTCCCACCTGCTCACCGTCAATAATTCTGCGGATTATGCCCTTTTCAGAGCCGGAGGCTATGCACATGGTCACCCCGGAAGCCGTGGCAATCTTGGCTGCCTCTATCTTGGTGGACATACCGCCGGTGCCCATGGAGGTCCCGGCTCCCCCGGCTATCTGCTCTATCTGGGGGGTGATTTCTGCGATTTCATGAATAAGGGTAGCATTGGGGTCCTTGGCCGGATTGCTGGTATACACCCCATCAATATCCGACAGGATTATGAGCAGATCCGCATCCACCAGGGCTGCCACCATGGCGGAAAGATTGTCATTGTCCCCGATTTTCACTTCATCTACCGCTACCGCATCGTTTTCGTTGATAATAGGCACTACGCCCATTTTCAGCATGGTAAGCAGGGTATTGCGGGAATTGTTGTACTGCTTGTGCTGAACATAATTGTCACGGGTCAGGAGAACCTGCCCCGCCACCTGGCCATACTCAGCAAAGAGCTTGTCATAGATGTGCATGAGCATACCCTGGCCTACTGCCGCCAAGGCCTGTTTTTCCTTTACCCCGCTGGGACGCTGCTTCAGCCCCATGCGGACCACACCGGCTCCAATGGCTCCGGAGGATACCAGAATGACATCCTTGCCCTGGCTGGACAAATCCGCCAGCTCACGGACCAGCTGCTCAATTCTATACAGATTCAGCTTGCCGTTATCGTACAGCAGGGTACTGGTCCCCACCTTCACGACAATACGGCTGGCGCTCTTTATATGCTCACGAGTTCCCATAAATCAAACCTCACTTACAACTATAAAAGCTCTGTTTTCCGTTTAATGATTATTTTGGCAGTTCAATCTTTGGTGAGTCAAAATTACGCTTGAACAAAAGACCGTTATGACCAATAATCTGCACCAAATCAGAATTGGTCCGCTCTGCCAGCATGGTAATGGCTGACTCCGGGTCATCCATGCAGTTCTGCAGCACGCGAACCTTTACCAGCTCACGCTTCTTGATGGCCTCGGCCGCTGACTGAACCACGGTAGGGCTTACCCCTTCCTTGCCAATCATAACCACCGGGTCCATGGTCATGCCCATGGAGCGCAGAAAACGCTTCTGCTTCCCAGTCAATGTATTTTTTATCATATATAATATACTCCTTAATCCCGATACTCGAATTCCATTTCGCCGATTCGTACTGTATTGCCTTCCTTGATACCACGCTCAATGAGCTTCTTGTCAATGCCCTTGATGCGCCAGATATACTGGAAGCGTCTGATGGCCTCATCGTTGCCGAAGTTGGTCATGGCTACCAGCTTATTAAGGGATTTGCTGCTTACAATAAAGTCACCGGCATCATTACGGGTAATGGTAACCTTGTCCGGATCCTCTTCCTTGGCGTCATAAACCTTGACGCCCTCTTCAGTATCAGGCTCCTCCACATACTCGTCCAGAACCTGGGCCACCCGCTGGATAAGCTCCTTGGTGCCCTGATGGGTTGCCGCAGAAATAGGGAAGATTTCAATGCCTTCCTTCTCCGCCAGCTCCTTAAGGCGCTCATAGTTCTCCTGGGCACCCGGCAAATCCATCTTATTGGCTGCCAAAATCTGTGGACGGCGGGCAATTTTCTCGCTGTAAATCTTCAGCTCTTTATTAATCTTGTAATAATCCTCTACAGGATCACGGCCTTCCACGCCGGAGGCATCCACGATATGAACGATAACCTTGGTACGCTCCACATGACGCAGGAAGTCGTGACCAAGGCCTACGCCCTCGGAAGCACCGTCAATAAGGCCAGGAATATCAGCCATAACGAAGGTCCGCTCATCATCAATATCACCCACGCTTACTACGCCCAGAACCGGGGTAATTGTAGTAAAGTGATACTCCGCAATTTCCGGACGGGCAGCGGATACAGCTGCCACCAGGCTGGACTTGCCTACACTTGGATAGCCCACCAGGCCAACATCAGCCAGCAGCTTCAGCTCCAAAATAAGGTTGCGGCTCTCGCCCGGCTCCCCTAACTCAGCAAATGTAGGGGCACGGTTGGCACTGTTGGCAAACTTGGCGTTGCCGCGACCACCGCGGCCACCCTTGGCAATAACTGCCTCCTGGCCGATTTCAGTCAAATCAGCCAAAATCTCGCCGGTATCAGCATCCTTTACCAGAGTACCCTGTGGCACCTTTACAATACATGGAGGTGCATTATGGCCATACTGGTTCTTGATATCACCGTTTTCACCGTTCTTGCCCTGGAATTTTCTGTGATAGCGAAAATCCAGCAGGGTATTCATATTATTATCAACAACAAAGACAACATCTGCGCCACGGCCGCCATCGCCACCGGACGGACCGCCCTTGGCAACGAACTTCTCACGGCGGAAGGCAGACTTGCCGTTACCGCCGTTGCCGGCACAAACCTTAATTGTAGTTCTGTCTATAAACTGCATAAGCCTCTCCTCATATAAAGTGACCCAAAGTGATGTATAAAAAGCTGGTATTGTGTCCCAATGCCAGCTTTTTATACATTACTCAATTTATTGCATCAAATAATAAAAGATACCTGCGCCTATGTAAAGACGCAGGTATTTTCTACTAATTACATAGCAGCTTCTTCAACTGCATAAACGCTAACCTGACGGTTATAACGACCCTTGCGCTCGAAAGCTACACGGCCATCAATCTTAGCGAACAGAGTATCGTCTTTACCAATACCAACGTTGGTACCAGGATGGAAATGAGTTCCACGCTGACGAACCAAAATGCTGCCTGCGGTAACTACAGTGCCAGCCTGCTCCTTAACACCAAGGCGCTTTGCCTCGGAGTCACGGCCATTACGGGTGCTGGACACACCTTTCTTATGTGCGAAAAGCTGTAAATCAAAAGTGAACATTAACATTACACCTCCTGATCTTGTTGAATCTCAAAAATGTGCACCCCGTCGAGATCATTCTCTCGGATTCGTTCATCATAGATGTCATAAAGTCCAATAAGCATTGTCTCTAATAGTGCATCAGTTATATCATCGAGGTCAGTTGTAAGCCTTACCTGTAAGTCACCTGGCGCAACCTTATACTTTATATAAGTAGATAACCTCTCCGGATCGCTCTCAGAAAGATTATGAAGCCGCATGAGGTGCTCACCCAAGCCCTTTAGCGTAGTCTGTGCCAACACCGAAACACCGGCACATACTATGCTGCTACCCCGCTGACCATGATGGCCAGCCACTGTGTAGCCAAAAATTCTTCCCTCTTTATTACGATAAATGGTGATGTCGATGCCACCATTTACCTGCTGTCTGTCACGTCTCATAGGAAATACCAACAACAATAAATACCATACAACGACCAACAGAACTAAAAGTCATTGCTTACGATTAAGCCTCGATCTTCTCGATAACAACCTTGGTGAATGGCTGACGATGGCCCTGACGCTTGCGGTAGTTGGACTTAGCCTTGTACTTGAATACCAGGATCTTCTTGTCCTTGCCCTGAGCTTCTACCTTAGCAGTAACCTTCGCACCTTCAACAACTGGCTTGCCTACAACAACCTCGTTATCCTTTACAACAGTCAGAACCTGATCAAAGGTAACAGCCTCGCCCTCAGCAGCCTCAATCTTCTCAACAGTGATAACATCGCCTTCAGCAACCTTATACTGCTTGCCACCAGTCTTGATAATTGCGTACATTCATTTACACCTCCCTATAATTTACTCGCCAATTACGGTACAGCCTAAGCTGTTTACATGAACCTCACTGTGCGGTTTGGGAAAGCGCATACCTATTGCGCTTACGTTTAAATATACTATCATAAATACAATACTTCGTCAACAGAAAAATAGCATGAAAATCCTTAAAATTTCCATGCTATTTTATAGTTAAATTATACGAAAATATACTTCAAAACAAAGATAATTGCCAGAATATACATAACCGGGCTAATGGACTTCTTGGTGAATTCACCGGAAAGCACATTGATTACTACGTAAGAGATAAAGCCCATAGCAATACCCTCGGAGATGGAGTACATAAATACCATGGTTACGGTAGCAATGTAAGCCGGGAATGCCTCAGTCAGATCAGTAAAGTCGATCTTGGTAAGGGAGCTTACCATGAGGAAGCCTACCACAATCAGGGCAGGAGCAGTGGCAAATGCCGGAATGGTCAGGAACAGTGGTGCCAGGAACAGGCTGAGAATAAAGAGCGCAGCCACAGTCCAGGCAGTGAGACCAGTACGGCCGCCGGCACTTACACCAGCGGAGCTTTCCACATAGGTGGATACAGTGGAAGTTCCCAGCACAGCACCGATAGAGGTTGCCAGGGAATCTGCAAGGAGCGCACCCTTGATATTAGGAAGGCGGCCCTGCTCATCCAGCATATCAGCCTTGGAAGCCACACCGATGAGAGTTCCAAGAGTATCGAAAAGGTCTACAAACATGAAGGCCAAAATAACAGTGAAGAAATTAAAGGTCCAGATTCCGGAGAAATCAACCTGCATAAGGGTTGGTGCAAGGCTTGGAATGCTGATGCCATTGGAAAAATTAGGAATTGTAGAGAACATTCCCATTTCAGGGTTAGGAATATAAAGACCAGTAACCTCACAAATCATGCCAAGAATCCAGGTGAAGAGAATACCCCAAAGGATATCTCCCGGAACCTTCTTGTGAATGAGTACTGCAATAATCAGAATACCAACCAAAGCCAATACGGCACCCATACCAGTGCTGTAGAAGGAGCCATCAGCCAAAGAAGACTTGAAAGGATAAATAGTAACCAGAGTAGCACTATCAACTACCAGCTTTGCACTCTGCATACCGATGAAGGCGATAAAGAGGCCGATACCAGCGGTAACACCCATCTTAAGAGATGTAGGCACGCAGTTGAAAATCGCCTCTCTGACCTTGGTAAGGGATAATACAAGGAAAATAATACCTTCAATGAATACTGCTGCCAAAGCAACCTGCCAGGAATAACCCATGGCACCGCATACAGTAAAAGCAAAGAAAGCATTCAGACCCATACCAGGAGCCAGTGCAAAAGGATAGTTGGCAAACAATGCCATAAAGATAGTACCGATAGCAGAACCAAGTGCTGTTGCCACAAACACGGCTCCGGCATCCATACCGGTAGTGGAAAGAATACCAGGGTTAACTGCTAAGATGTAAGCCATTGTCATGAAGGTGGTAAGACCAGCAACCAGCTCAGTGCGGACTGTGGTACCATGCTCCTTCAGATGAAACAGCTTCTCGAGAGTTTCACTCATTTCTAATCCTCCTAAATTAATATAAAAAAAACATATATATTATACCCTAAGGCATACCTAAAAAGCTATATGTCACATGATTATTTTTGCATTTTTCTGAGTGCAATTATATTAAGGAAGAAAACATAAAAAAAAAGAACTCTTAGATTGCTCTAAAAGTTCATTATTTCAATGGCGGAGCAGAGAGGATTCGAACCTCCGCAGCCTTGCGACCCTAACGATTTAGCAAACCGTCCTCTTCAGCCTCTTGAGTACTGCTCCAAATCATATTAAGAACAAAAATGGCAGGGGCAGTAAGAATCGAACTCACAACCTACGGTTTTGGAGACCGTTGCTCTACCAATTGAGCTATACCCCTGTAATATGGGGCGATCGGTGGGGATCGAACCCACGCATGCTGGAGCCACAATCCAGTGTGTTAACCACTTCACCACGACCGCCATGTAAACCGGCAACTTCCTATCCTCCCAGGCCGTCTCCAGCCAAGTACTTTCGGCGTTTATGTGCTTAACTACTGTGTTCGGAATGGGAACAGGTGGGACCACATAGCTAACGTCACCGGATATACAATTCAGAAAATACAATTTTATATGTACTTTCAAGACTAA
>NZ_ANBM01000017.1 GCF_002100115.1 Anaerovibrio sp. JC8
CTGACAAATAAGGTCTTTTTTTTCACTTGCTTATTATATGGTTCATATATGCCACCTTTACATCCTGGCGTTTCCGGCGGCTTATGGGCAGCTGGGAACCATCCGTCATGCGGAATGCCTCCGATTCCATATCCTCCACATAGTCCATATTGAGAATCATCCGATGGTGGCATTCCAAAAAACGCTCATCCTTCATCAGAATATCACATATCTCCCCATAGGACATGGATGATACCAGAACACCATTGACCAAATGAAAATTAATGTTATGGGAATCAAATACATCAATGTAAATTATATCACTATAGGAAATATCTACAGGAGCTCCGTTGACCTTTAAAGATATACCGCCCTGCTTCTGCAGCAATTTAGGAAAAATAAAGTCAAAGGTATTGGCAAACTCTTCCTCATGCTCTGCCAATGGCTTTATAAAATAGCCTACAGCAAACACCCGATACCCCTCAAGAATATATTCATCACTGGAGGTCAAAAATATGATGCTGACCTCGCTGTCATACTCACGAATCCTCTTGGCGGTTTCCAGGCCGGTTATTCCCGTCATATAAATGTCCAAAATAACTAAATCAAAGGCACCCTTATCATACTTTTCCAGCAGCTCCTCACCACTGGACAAGGTTACAATATTGATATGCGGCTCCTCCTGAGGATAGTGCTGGTGAATAAAATTCTGACAATAATTCAGGACTATTTCCCGATCCAAATCATCATCATCTATAATAGCAATATCCATAACCAACCACCCCTAAAATTTATAACGCCATTGTTCAAATTTTTCTTCTTTCAGAAGAAAAATCTTCCAATTAGCGTTTCAACGAGCTGGGAGATATGCTCGCCAGCTGTTGCAGTTTGTTTTCCCCCACCTAAAGAGGTGGGGGACATCTTAAAGCTCGTTATATATCCCATCCCTTATATTATACAACAAAAAAGAGAGTCCCACAAAATGGGACTCTCTCATTTTTTAAACCTGTAGAACCGGGCAATAAGCCAATATTACAGCTGAGGACCAGCAGCAACAAGAGCCTTACCAGCAGCGTTGCCAGTGTACTTGCCAAAGTTCTTAATGAAGCGGCCAGCCAAATCCTTAGCCTTGGTCTCCCACTCGGAAGCATCAGCGTAAGTATCGCGAGGATCAAGGATCTTAGGATCTACGCCAGGAAGCTCAGTAGGTACCTCGAGGTTGAACATAGGAATCTTCTTGGTAGGAGCAGTCTTGATGTCGCCATTGAGGATAGCATCGATGATACCACGGGTATCCTTAATGGTGATACGCTTGCCAGTACCGTTCCAGCCAGTGTTTACGAGGTAAGCCTTTGCATCGTTAGCATTCATCTTCTTAACGAGTTCCTCACCGTACTTGGTAGGGTGCAGCTCGAGGAATGCCTGACCGAAGCAAGCGGAGAAGGTAGGAGTTGGCTCAGTGATGCCACGCTCGGTACCTGCCAGCTTAGCAGTGAAGCCAGAGAGGAAGTAGTACTGAGTCTGCTCTGGAGTCAGGATGGAAACTGGAGGCAGAACGCCGAATGCATCAGCGGAGAGGAAGATAACGTTCTTAGCTGCAGGAGCAGTAGAACCTTCCTTAATATTCTTAATGTGGTTGATAGGATAAGATACGCGAGTGTTCTCGGTAACGCTCTTATCAGCGAAGTCGATCTTGCCGTTAGCATCAACAGTTACGTTCTCAAGGAGAGCGTTTCTCTTGATAGCGCCATAGATATCAGGCTCGGACTCTGGGTCGAGGTTGATAACCTTTGCATAGCAGCCGCCCTCGAAGTTGAATACGCCGTTGTCGTCCCAACCATGCTCGTCATCACCGATGAGCTTACGCTTAGGGTCGGTGGACAGGGTGGTCTTACCAGTACCAGAGAGACCGAAGAAGATTGCAGTGTTCTCGCCGTTCATGTCGCAGTTAGCGGAACAATGCATGGAAGCGATACCCTTCAGAGGGAGGAAGTAGTTCATCATGGAGAACATACCCTTCTTCATCTCGCCGCCGTACCAAGTGTTGATGATAACCTGCTCCTTGGAAGTGGTGTTGAAAGCTACGCAGGTCTCGGAGTTCAGGCCGAGCTCCTTGTAGTTGGTAACCTTAGCCTTGGAAGCATTGTATACTACGAAGTCTGGCTCAAAGTTCTCCAGCTCCTCGGCAGTAGGCTGGATAAACATGTTGGTTACAAAGTGAGCCTGCCATGCAACCTCAACGATGAAACGAACTGCCATACGGGTATCTTTATTTGCACCGCAGAAAGCATCAACAACATAGAGCTTCTTGTTGCAGAGCTCTTTCTTAGCGATGTCCTTAACAGTCGCCCATACGTCCTCAGACATAGGATGGTTATCATTCTTGTACTCGTCAGAAGTCCACCATACGTTATCCTTGGAATTAGCGTCCATAACGATGTACTTATCCTTAGGAGAACGGCCAGTGTAAACACCGGTCATAACGTTTACAGCACCGAGCTCAGTTTCCTGACCTACATCGTAACCCTCAAGACCAGCCTTAGTCTCCTCTTCAAACAGTACCTCATAGGATGGATTGTGAACAATTTCAGTAGTACCAGTGATACCATACTTAGTCAAGTCAACAGTTGCCATTTTGCTATCTACCTCTTTCTTTTACTATTCTGCCACAACGACCTGCTACTCCTCTGAACCAAAAGGCCCAGGACTCAAATCAAATCATTTATGGCATTTATGATTAAATAACCACTTTCCACTTAGTGGAAAATCCTTTTTGTATTTTATACGTTTTAGGGCAATTTGTCAAAAATTGTTAATTATTATTTTATGATAAAAATCAGTTATAGTCCTTATTACTTTATCTTATTTAAGGCAAATTCTGATACACTTTTAGGCATTTTATCCTTCTCTACCACATTTTTGTGGGAAACTATAGCTGTTTTTAACTTAGCCAATCCATTAGGGATGGCAAAGCTGTTTATTTCTGCCAGTTCATCAAGTAATTGGAACTCATCCTTGCCCTCAATATCCTTACCAAGGGCAGTCAGTACACTCTCGTTAAATTTATATGGACTGGCGGTAGATACTACTATTGTATTCTTTTGGTCAGCCTGCTTGCAGAAGGCATTCCAGGCCACCGCAGTATGTGGATCCGGGATATATTTCTCACTATTATATTCCTTAGATATCATACCTTTTGTAGCTGTATCATCTGACCAATCTGCACTGAATATTGCCTTAATTTTATTGAGAACCTCTGCTCCCACATCATATCTTCCGGTTTCAGCCAGCTCCTTCATCCAGCCGGCTACCTTGCTTGTATCCCCGGTTACATGGTACAGCAGACGCTCCAAATTGCTGGAAATCAATATATCCATGGATGGGCTGATGGTCTTGTAGAATTCACGGTTTCGGTCGTAAACGCCGGTATTAAGGAAATCTGTCAATACATTATTGGTATTGGAAGCACAAATCAGCTTCTTCACTGGCAGACCCATGGATTTGGCATAGAAGCCCGCCAGAATATTGCCGAAATTACCGGTTGGAACGATGAAGCTCACCTCATCACCAGCCTTGATGCGGCCTGCCTTCAGCATATCTGCATAGGCACTGAAGTAATAAACTATCTGTGGTACCAGGCGGCCCCAGTTAATGGAGTTGGCTGAGGACAGGGACACATTCTTTTCCTTAAGCTCTTCATTAAAGGCCTTGTCGCTGAAAATGGCCTTTACACCGCTCTGGGCATCATCGAAATTACCCTTTACAGCAGTAACAGCCACATTGCCTCCCTCCTGGGTCACCATCTGCAGGCGCTGAATACGGCTGACACCATTATCAGGATAAAAAACCATAATCTTGGTCTGATCTACGTCCTTAAAGCCCTCCAAGGCAGCTTTACCGGTGTCACCGGAGGTGGCTACCAATATAAGAACCTCATTCTTCTCCCCGGTTTTCTTCAAGGCAGTGGACAGCAGCTGAGGCAAAAGCTGTAAAGCCATATCCTTAAAGGCACTGGTTGGACCATGCCAAAGCTCCAGCACTGACACA
Source organism: Anaerovibrio sp. JC8 (assembly GCF_002100115.1). Taxonomy (GTDB): domain Bacteria; phylum Bacillota; class Negativicutes; order Selenomonadales; family Selenomonadaceae; genus Anaerovibrio. The sequence continues at coordinate 4,027 of NZ_ANBM01000017.1, forward strand.
TCCTTCAGGAGATTTAAAGGAGCAATGGCTTCATCATCGAATTTGCCGTTGCCATAAGCCCGGTTTACGCAGCCCTCAATTTCCTCCTGTGTATAGTCTGTCAAAAACTGACTCAATACCTTTACGGCTCTTTCCTGATAGGAAAGGCTCCGTAGCCCCTCAATAAAAGCCATATCCACCTTTGGCATGGAATCCGGCACAAACAGGCCGCCATCATCGGCCAGGCCCTTAATAATAGCCTCTGCGGAGGTCAAATTCTGCTGATTTCCTCTTGTACTGATATATTTCATCACTTTCACCCCTGTAAAATATTATCTGATTAATTTTGCCACAGTGGCATTGACCGCCTTTATCAAGTCATCCGGTGACAGCAGCAGCTGCTGCCCCCTGATTCCGGCACTGATGGCAATTGTATCAAAGTTCCCCGAGGAATCATCCAGATAAACCGGATAATTTTTCTTGGCTCCCAGAGGAGAGCAACCACCCCGTATATAACCAGTAAGCCCCAGCACTTCCTTCAGGGCAACCATTTCAACACTTTTGTTGCCTGAGGCTTTGGCTAGGGCTTTAAAATCCAGTTCACCATCCCCAGGTATGCAGGCCATCAGGACACCATTTTTGTCACCACGACAAACCAGTGTCTTGAACACCATCTTTACATCCATACCTGTGGAGGCTGCAACATGAATCGCACTCAAGTCATCCAAATCCACCTCATAAGTCTTTATATCATAAGGTATCTTCAGATTATCCAATATGCGTGCTGCATTTGTCTTTTTAATTTTCATAACTGAATACTCCTGTCCCATAATATCTCGAAACACTTCATAAGTATATCACAAGACATTTGTATTGTACATACAGACTTTTATTGCCAAATCTTAACGATTTATGCACTAATTGCCATTAGTTTTCCTTCCTGCTTATAACGCCATTGTTCAAATTTTTCCGCAAGGAAAAATATTCCAATTAGCGTTTCAACGAGGTGGGGACGTCTTCTCCTCGTTATAAACTGATACCTCCGGCAGATTTTCCGCCCTGACAGGACTGAAATCCATTCCCACCTCAGCATCAGCACCAGGATAATTTGCAGCCCTTACAGCGGCATCGTCATTATTCCGCATTGCTCTTACGCCACGGGCCCTGACCTCCTCGGAAGGCCCAATAATCTTGGCAATCTCGGCCTTATTTTCCTCCCAACGCTTGTTGGACTCGGACACCTGCTCATTTATTCTGGTGGCCATGGCCTCAAAGTTCGGCTCACGGCGCTTCTTGACCTTGATACCCTGCTTTTTCCGTTCCTCATCACGCTTCATCAGCTCTTCCTGAAGCTTCTTGTAGTCTTCCACCTTTTCCTGATGATTTACACTGGCATAATAGTCATCCATCATATCATAGAAAATGGACTTGCGCTGGTCAAGGAGGCTTTCCAGATGCTTGCCTGCCACCGGAACCTTAAGCTCGTCAAGGCCCTCACAGGATTCCTTCATTATCTTCTCAGCCTCAATAATCCAGTCCTTGTTGATTTCCGGCATCTTCTTCTTAAGCTCGGCAAATTTATCCTCAGTATTCTTAAGGTTGGTGCGGACCTTGTCCACATAGCGCTTCATGTCACGCTCATTCTGCTTTATCAGGGCATCCACAAACTCGGCATAATTTAAAATATCATAAATCTGCCAGGTTTCATCCTCCATCTGCCGCATCTTGAATTTCAATACAAAGCTGTCACCATAATTTGGCTCAAATACCCTGACCGCCACCGTGGCAGTTGGAGGGCCGGCCGGTTCTGCTTCCTCGTCCCCTTCTTCCAGTTCAATAACAGGATCCTTGGAAACATACTCCACCTTTCTGACAAACATGGTACGCAGGCCAATCTTGTCCTGGAATGCGGTAGCCTGGGAAACATCCTCTTCCTTTGGCCACTTTTCATTGGTCACAAAATAAAGAATATCCTCCTTGGTTTGCTGCACCAGGCTGCCATCCAAAATCATCTGCTTGTCCGGGCTGTCCATCTCAATCAAATTGCTGAGGTCGTTGGCGCCCTTGTTCAAAAGAGCATCCAAATCCACGTATTTCTGAAACTCCTCAGCATTGTGATTATGCACAGCTGACTGCAATGCATTCATTGAATATGCAGGTGTATGAACATAATACAGGAAATAAAACGCTGCTGCAGCGCCTGCCAGTAATATCTCCAAAAATATGCCAATAATTAAGGCACCCTTATAATTCATATATCCACCACTTCTTCCAATCCATTAATAGTGATAATATGAAAAGCAAATCCTTTGCTTTCCCACCATTAGCTAAATATATTGTAACACACTTTAATATTTTCTTAAATGGAACTACAAAATTAGGTATATATATGAAATATTTGCTCAAAATCTGAAAATTCCTGCTTTTTATATAACAATTTATCTACTATAATAAGATTATCGGAGTATAAAATAAATTTATATAAAGGAGTGTGAGGTTTTAATGAAAATTGCTGTAGCGCAGCTTCGTGTGATTCCTGGTCATCCTGACGAGAACACCAAGAAAATGCTGGAAATGATTCGGGATGCCAAGAAAAATTCTGCCCACCTTATTGTATTCCCTGAAATGTCCATCCCGGGCTATCTGCTGGGAGATACCTGGGAGCAGACCGCTTTCATCAAGGATTGTGAGGAATGTGGCCAGGATATTATCGAAGCCTCCAAGGACATCGCCATCATTTTCGGAAATGTTGCTGTGGATTGGAACAAGAAGAACACTGATGGCCGTCCAAGAAAATTCAATGCTCTCTTTACTGCCCATCACGGCAAGCTGGTGGCACCGGACAATATGCCATATCCGTTTGTTATCAAAACCCTGATGCCAAACTATCGGGAATTTGATGACACCCGCCATTTCTACAGTCTGAAGCAGCTGGCAGAAGAAAAGAATGTTAATGTAAATGATCTTATCTCTCCTGTTCGCCTGGAGATAAATGGTAAGATGTATTCCATTGGCGGCTTCCTCTGCGAGGACGGCTGGAGTGACAATTACAACTACGCCCCTATTGATTTTCTTGAGGAAAAGGGCGTAGATTTTTTTGTGAACATTTCTTCCTCACCTTACACTCTTGGCAAAAACAGAAAACGCCATGCCATCTTTGGACAGCAGGCCAAGGAAAATGGTGCCCCACTGATCTATGTCAATAACACCGGCACTCAGAATAACGGCAAGACAGTCTATACCTTCGACGGTTCCAGTACGATATACAGCAGCAAAGGTTATGCAGTGGATCGTATGGACAAATATGTCGAAGGTATTCATTATGTTGAGCTGGAAAATATTGACACCATGCCGGAAATCAAAAAAGAACCAAAACCGGAAATTGCCAATATTTTTGGTTCCCTTTCCTATGCAGTTAAGTCCTTCCTGGATGATATCCATATGAAAAAGGTGGTTATCGGCGTATCAGGCGGTATCGATTCGGCAGTAGCAGCTGCCCTTTATACCAATATTTTAGGCCCGGAAAATGTGCTGCTGGTCAATATGCCTAGCGTATATAACTCCGAAACCACCAAGGGACTGGCCCAACAGCTGGCGGAAAATCTGGGCTGTCATTATATGATAATGCCAATTCAGGATTCCGTGGATCACACCATTAAACAGCTTGAAACCATTCCGGTTACCTTTATGAAGGATAAATCCACCCAGACCCTGCAGGTTAGCTCCTTTGTGGCAGAAAATATTCAGGCCCGGGACAGAAGTGCCAGAATTTTGGCCGGCATCGCTGCAGCCTTCGGCGGTGGCTTCACCTGCAATGCCAACAAGGCAGAAACTACCGTGGGCTACTCCACCTTGTACGGTGACCAGTCCGGCTTCTTATGTGCCCTGGCTGACCTGTGGAAATTCCAGATTTATGAGCTGGCCCGCTACATGAATAAGGAAGTATATGGCCGCGAGGTTGTGCCTCAGGCCACCATTGATATTGTGCCAAGTGCCGAGCTGTCCACTGCCCAAAATGTAGATGAGGGCAAGGGAGATCCTATTAAATATCCTTACCATGATTATCTGTTCCGCAGCTTCATTGAGCGGTGGGAAAAGGCCACTCCGGCTGATATTCTCCGCTGGTATCGTGATGGCATGCTGGAGGAAAAAATTGGCTGTGAAAAGGGTATTGTAAAGAAAATCTTCCCTACCCACAAAGAATTCATTGAAGATTTGGAGCGCTGGTGGACGCAGTTCACCGGCATGGCAGTAGCCAAGCGTATTCAGGCCCCACCAATTGTGGCCGTCAGCCGCCGGGCCTATGGCTTTGACCATCGTGAAGCCCAGAACGGCGTATACTTTACCAGACAGTATCGCCGTATCAAGGAAGAATTATTGAAATAAGACCTTTAAATATGTATATCCTATAATAATTAAACGCACTGACAGCTGATTCAGCCGCCAGTGCGTTTCCTTTTTTCAATAATATAATTTTGTCCGATTATTATGGCATTCTAACCATGTCTGCATCAATTTCAGCCAGGGAGAAGGCACCGCACATGCTCATGGTATCCTCCAGCTCGCCCTTTATCTTGTTAACGTATGCTGCCACGCCTTCCTCACCGCCACCATAAACAGCAGTAACAAATGGACGGGCAATGATAACAGCATCAGCGCCCATGGCCAATGCCTTAAATACATCAGTACCAGTACGGATACCACCATCCACCAGTATTTTCACTCCGGAGCCCTTAAGGGCTGCCACGATTTCCGGCAATACCTCGGCTGTGGCAGGACACTGGTCAAGTACACGGCCACCATGGTTGGATACTACAATACCGTCCGCTCCGGCCTCCTTGGCCTTCAGGGCCCCCTTAACTGTCATGATACCCTTCACGATAAATGGGCGTCCTGCTGCCTCCACGATGGCCTTTAACTCAGCAACACTCTTGGAGCCTGCCGGCGGATTCATACCCTTGAGGAACGGCAGCCCCGCAGCGTCCACATCCATTGCCACGGCAAAGGCATTGGACTCCTTCACCAGGGCCATTTTTTCCTTGATGGTATCAATATTCCATGGCTTAACCGTTGGCACTGCCAGACCATTGTTGGCGGCAATTGCCTTGGTGGCAGCCTGCATTACCCCGGCATCCACGCCGTCACCGGTAAAGGCAGCAATGCCATTTTCCGCACAGGCCTTTACCAGCACCTCATTGTAGCTTACATCATTATATTTATCGCTGTAATGAAGCGTAACAGCACCTACAGGACCGGCAAAGAACGGTGCCTTGAAGGTCTTGCCAAACAGGCTAAGGCTGGTATCCACCGGCCTTCCTTCACATAGGGTATCCATATTTACACGGATTTCCTGCCATTTATCATAGTTGCGGATAGCTGTATCACCTACACCCTTGGAACCCGGCCCAGGCATAACATTTCTACAGGCCCGGCCATTGCAGACAGGACAGGCACGGCACTTATCCCCGATGCACTCCTTGGCCTTGGAAATAACCTCTGAATAATTCATAGCGAACCTCCTTACACTACACAAAAATAATTAATTATATTATAATTTATTCGTACCTATAATATAAAGGAAAAAATACTTAATTTTTAAATAATTGCGACAATTTCAAGGAGCTTCAAATGAAAATTAATGATAATAATGATATTCCACAGGCTGAACCACAGACCCAGCACAAGCGGCGGGTACGCTACAGTGGCAAATATCCCAAAAAGTTCAGCGAGAAATACAAGGAGCTGAATCCGGAAAAATACGGTGACCAGATAAAGCACATTATGGCCAAGGGCAATACTCCTGCGGGCATGCATATTCCCATTATGGTTAAGGAAATCCTGGATGTGCTGAAAATTAAGCCGGGGGAACAGGGCTTTGATGGTACCCTGGGCTATGGCGGACATACCAGGGCCATGCTGGAGCAGCTGCAGGGGCAGGGTCACCTCTACAGTGGTGATATAGACAGCATTGAAGAAGCCAAGACAGAAGCCCGGCTCCGCAAGGCTGGCTTTGGTGAGGATATTTGGACTCCAAGGCTTATGAATTTCTGCGAAATAGACAAGCTGGCCCAGGAGGTGGGCGGCTTTGACTTTGTACTGGCGGATTTGGGTGTATCCTCCATGCAGATTGACAATCCGGAACGGGGCTTTACCTACAAGGCAGATGGTCCCCTTGACCTGCGCCTTGATTCCAAATCCGGCATTTCAGCTGCCCAGCGTCTGAAGGAAGTTGACCGTGATGAGCTGGCCGGCATGCTGATGGAAAACTCCGATGAGCCCTATGCTGAGGAAATAGCCCGACAGATCTGCAATGACCTTAAGCGTGGTATCAAAATCGAGACCACAGTGGCCCTTCACGAGGAAATCATAAAAGCCCTGCAAAAGGTAAAGCTGGCCAAGGAAGATAGGGAAATGGCCATCAAAAAGTCCAGTGCCAGAGTTTTTCAGGCCCTTCGCATTGATGTAAACCGTGAATTTGAAGTGCTTTATGAGTTTATGGAAAAGCTCCCCGATGCTCTCCGTGACGGTGGCCGGGCAGCAATTCTTACCTTCCATTCCGGTGAGGACCGCATCGTAAAGAAGGCCTTTCAGGCCTTAAAGCGGGCCGGTGTATACAGTGAAATTGCCACGGAGGTTATCAGACCAAGCAAGGAAGAATGCTATAACAACAGCCGTGCCCACTCCACAAAGCTGCGCTGGGCCATTAAATAAAAATTTCATGCAACACAAAAGGACTGCCACCAAAGGGCAGTCCTTCTTTTATTGCTTCATTGATTATGATTATACTACTGTGCTTCCTCAAGCAGGGTAAGCTGCTCTATTTCCCGGTCATCCATTTCCACTGTAGGCAAATCCGGCAAATCAGTGAGCTCATTCAGGCCAAAGCATTTGAGGAAATTCTCGGTTGTGCCGTAGAGAATCGGACGGCCCAAAACCTCCTTGCGGCCCAGCTCCCGCACCAGCTCCAGTTCAATTAGCTTGGCCAGTACCTTCTCAATATGAACCCCGCGGATATGCTCAATTTCCTGCTTGGTGATAGGCTGCTTAAAGGCAATGATGGACAGGGTTTCCATGGCAGCCGCAGACAGCTTCTTTTCCTTGGTTTCCGTCAGCTTCTCCACATAGGAGAACAGCTCCCGACGGGTTACCAGCTGCCAGCCGCCGGCCACGTGCTGAACCATAAGGCCACTTCCCCGCTCCTCCAGGGATTTGGACAGGGACTCCACCAGCTCGTCCAGATTCTCCATATCAATGCCAAATATTTCCATTAACTGCTGTGCGGACACCGGGTCCCCACTGGCAAACAGTACAGCCTCCAGGGCACCTGTCAGTTCACCCATAAACATTAATTTTCACCAACTCTAACTTGAATAACAATCTCCGAAAATCTGTCCACCTGATAAACCCGTATGCTTTTCAGCTTTATCAGCTCCAGAAGGGCCAAAAAGGTGGTAATCAGCTCGGACCGGTTTCCTGTATGGAAGGCATCCTCAAAGGATATCCTGCCCCCACTTTTATTCAGCAGGGACAACAGCAGCTCCATCTTGTCGGAAATGGTAAATTCCTCCGGTTCCACCAGAGCATCGGGAATTCTCAATTCCTTATGCATGGCCAGAACATTGCTGAAGGCCCGGACCAAATCCTGCATGGACATATTATCCGGTGGCAGATGATGAACCGGCAGCTCCATGGGAGCTCTGGTAACATACTTCTCCTGCATATCCTGCATGTCCAGCAGCACCGTGCTGACTTCCTTGTACCGCCGATACTCCAAAATCCGGTCAATGAGCTCCTGACGAGGGTCAATATCCTCCCCCTCCTCCGTCTCCTTGGTCTTTGGCGGCTTTGGCAGCATCATCCTTGACTTGATTTGCAGCAGGGTAGCCGCCATCAGGAGAAACTCACTGGCAATTTCCAAATTAAACTCACGGAACTGATCCAGATAATCAATGTACTGTTCCGTGAGTTCTGCTATTGGAATATCATATATATCGATTTTGTTTTTATCAATAAGGTGCATCAGAAGCTCCATTGGACCTTCGAAGCTCTCCAGCCTTATTGAATACTTTTCCATAAAGCATTTGTTCCTTTTAAATGTATTTAATCACATACAAATTTATACCACAAATAATACTTTTTTACAATGTTGTGGTTTTAATTACCACATCCTTCTTAAGGTTATCGCCGCCATAATGTCTTTGTCATGGCTGCCCTTCTGCAGGGCCAAATCCCCGGCAAGGGTCCAGCCCGGGGCAAATTCAGCCTCGCCACCAAGGGACATAACAAAATGGGTCTTGTCATTCTGGCCACGAAGCTCGTAGCTGTTGGCAGTATCGCCAACATAACCATAGGTGAGTTTAGGGTCACTGCCCGCAAAGGCGTGCTTTACTCCCAGCCTCATTCCATAGCTGCCATTGCTCAGATAGCGCTTAAATTCAAGGCCGAGTCCCCCGGCGAAATAAGTATTGGACTGGCCGTCCACCCTATGTCCGAAAATGCCGGCCCCCTTCTCCGTGTAGCCATCCTGCCACAGCTGGGAAAGCTGTACATTGGCATAAGGGCTGATATGCCATACCTTCATGTTCTTGGCATTCAAATCGTATTTATATTCGCCCCCCAGCTCCAAAATACGGCTGTTATAATCGGCCTGGGCCTGTAAGCCAAGACCAGTTAAACGACGGGTCAGATCATTATTCTGCCAGCCATAATCCAGATAAACATGAGCATTATGAGGACCATTGCTATAGCCACCATATACACCAAGGCGAGTATCCTTTACATCGTCATGGGATAAATTATCGGCAAAGGAGAAGCTGCCATGGCTGACAAAGATACCAGCACGCCAGTTCTTGCCATAAGCACGGTCCCATCCACCGGCAATAGTAGTTCCCTGATAATAGCTGCTGCCAGTGCCTTCACCCCAATTACGGGCTGTTTTAAACCAAAAATCATTGTCCACCGGCTGATCCAGCTTCATCTTCATAGTAGGATTCTTGCTGGTATCATTTGAATCAAGACCAGCTGATGGAACAGGAACCTCCACATCCTTCTTGGCAAAGGCTTCATTAAGCCGTGAGGAAATAATATGGCTGTTCATGGTATTTCTCTGAATGAGATTCATGGTATTTGGAACAGGGCTGGAGGAAATGGCAGTAAGGGCTTCCTTTGCCTCCTTGTTGTCCATACTATATAGGGTGCGCATTTCTTCCGTCCGTTTATCACCATTGTGATAAAGGTGGTCAAACATGTTACTCATGGCATAATAGGCTTCCATCTGCTGGGGATCAGCCCCTACCAGATTATTGTTGGCATATGCATAAACAATCAGCTTATTCCCTTCCACTGCACCAGTCGTATTTAGCATAGCGGAAAAAGCATAAGGGTTATACTTGTCGTTAGTAATGCTGCCAGATATGGAGCCAGTTGTTTCAAGAACAACGTTTTCCTCACCTGGAAGTGAAGCCTCTGCCAAAACCGTGGAGCCCTCAATATTGGCGTCACCGTCTACAAGAATCTGTCCTTTTGTGCCCCCGTCATAGGCCTGCAGATACCCATCAGAATCCAAATAACCATCAATATTCATAGTGGTATCACCATTTTCTGCCCCAATGGTGCCATGATTGATGAACTTTCCTGTGGTGTCATCTGTATATCCCGTGGCCATTCTCTTGGACATATCATTAACTTGATAAGAGCCACCATATAGCTCCGCACCTTTGGCCACCGTTACATTTACAACATTGGCCTCACCGCTGTAATTAAGAATACCCCCAGCTACATTCATCTTCATATTGTCTTCACCGGTAATATTTCCATTGTAAGTCATATTGTCGTTATTAAAATTTAGATTGGTCACCAGGTCTGGGATATAGTTGAAATAATCGTAGCCATTTTTGCCAGTTTTTCCATTGTACTGAATGCGCAATACATCCCGTTCATCACCATCACTATCATAGACACCTTCACATTCATCTACATCAAACTGCTTCCAGTCAGAAATAATATCTCCATGAATGCTGGCTCCGGAATTAATGTTAATATTTTTTACAAAAGCATTTTTCCCGATATAAATGGCCGCATCGTCGCCCGCCAGTCGGCCAGACAGATTATAATTGTCCACCAGCGGACCATCCAGCTCATCGTTGCTGGCACTATAATTTCTTATACCTATAGAAGTTAAATTAATATTTTTAGCTGACGAAATTGTACCAGCATCTTTCCCACTATCATAGCCATTCACGCTACGTTCATACCTGATGTATGAACCACGATATTCATCGGCGGCACCATTACTGCTAGAGCCAAAATCAAACCGTATACCCACACCACCATCGCCCTTGGCTGTAACCGTGCCAGCCTGCTCCACTGTCTGGTTGCGCCCATAGGCAATCAGGACACCATTGCCCCTCTCACCATCAGCATGAATTTCCGTATCCTTAGGTATTATCAGTGTGTTTGTCATACCATCCACCCGAATGCCAGTGCCTCCTGTGCCACGGGTCAGAATATCGGCTGATTGCGTAACCTTGTTACCATAACCATAAATATGCAAACCAATGCCCAGCGGCACCTCACTATAAGTATTTTCCAAATAAGCAGTACCTGTATTATTACGGGCAAAATACCCCTGAGTATTGTTGATAATTCCTCCGTTACCATAGATGGAACGGCCGAAATACGCCTTGCGGTCCAATTTATATCCCAAATCCTGTATTGCAGCCAATTCTACTTCCAAAAAGCTGGTATAGTTGGTATAGTCGCGATGGCTCATCATGCCGGCAGTCTGAATATGGCCTCCATCAAAGCCCTTGCTTTCCCAACCATTAACCGGCAGAGCACTGCGGCCGAAAAATTTGGCCCCTCCCAGTGCATCCACTACATTTGGACCGGAAAAATAAGCGTATCCCTTGCCGTCAGCTGTAACCTCCTTGTCAACAATGAAGTACCTATTGGCAGGTATATCGGGATTTGCTGCCTGAATTTTGGCAAATTCCTCCGATGTTAAAATCCGCATACCAGCCTTGCCCTTGTTGCCATTCTGGTCCATTAACTGCAGCGACCAGCTAGTTTTATCTGTTAGGCCAGGATGAAAATAGGTTTTTCCATTTATTATGCGCTTCACCTCAGTTATTCCCAGGGCATGTCCCAGCTCGTGACGGAAGGTCCCCACATAGTCAGCTGCCTGCTCATTTGTAGGCAGAACCGTCTCTGCATCCACCCACCAACCATCTATGGCGCCCTTACGGAAGGCACCAAAGGCATACCCGACGGTTATTTCACTAAAACCATAGTTTCCGGCTGGCAGAACCCCAGTCTCGGCATCTTCAATAGTCAGCTCTTCCAGCTTCTCATCATACTGAAGCTGGTGTCGAACAAAGGATTCTGCATTGTAGTAACTATTATAAACTCCATCGGATTTAATATTTGGGGAAACGGCCGAAGCATTTTGAGCATAGTTTGTATGTACAAAAATTTGCCATGGATCAGTATTTTTAGCTCCTTTTTGAAGCATATCTGTCCAATAACGGCTGCTCTGTACCGTGCCCTCTATGAGCTCATCTGACATATTGTACAGTGATGGATCAATTATCCAATAGGACGAATTTCCAATGCCTTGTCCCGATTTCAAAAAATTGATTTCAGCAATATATCTTCCATTATATTCAATATCTCTTGTTGCCAGATAATCCGTATCCTCCGCTTCAGCATAAGGAGTGATGGACATCAGTCCAATAAGTACCGCTGATACCAAGGAACTGTAATATTTTTTACCCATTGTCTTTCGCCACTTTTTCATATAACCACTCCTTACACAAAATAGATTTGACGCTATTATCCCTTAATATACATACGATTGATAGCCTATTTTATTACAACTATTTGAGTGAAGCAATCAAATTCAGATGGAGTTTAAGGCTCCATCTGAATAAATTTTATTAAAAAATTCGTGTGATTAAATATTCGTGAAGGTACAGCCCTTATACAATTTGTTCAGTGCCTTCTTTACGGCTGGCAGCTTATCAGCCTGCAATCCTACATGAGGATGAAACTTGAAGCTCTTGGTGATTCCAAGGCTGGCCGGATTTTTCCCTTCCAGAAGGCCCATGGCCTGTTCCTTCTTTAATTTAATGCTTGATGACAAAATGTCATATTTTCCATCGGCCCGTTTTCTGATGTAGGCATAACCTGCGCCACCAACAACTGCATCAAGCTCCATATCGTCCATTACCTTATGCATTAATTCCATTGTCATGATAAACACTTCCTTTCACTGTTACATCGGATTAGCGGTGAGACTTTTTTATTTTTCTCTTGTCCTTTATATCCCTAAATAAGGAAAAGTGTTATGTAAAAATTACCACATTCTTCTTAAGGTTATCGCCGCCATAATGTCTTTGTCATGGCTGCCCTTTTGGAGAGCCAAATCTCCTGCCAGGGTCCAGCCCGGGGCAAATTCTGCCTCCCCACCAAGGGACATAAGGAAATGAGTTTTATCATTCTGTCCCTGCATTTCATAGCGGTTATTATCATCACCAATATAACCATAGGTGAATTTAGGGTCACTGCCGGCGAAAGCATGCTTAACCCCCAGACGCAGAGCGTAGCTGCCATTGCTCAAATACCGCTTGAACTCCACGCCGATGCCACCGGCAAAATAGGTATTGGACTTGCTGTCAACCCTTTGCCCGAAAATGCCGGCTCCACCCTCAGTGTAGCCATCCTGCCATAACTGGGATAACTGCATATTGGCATAAGGGCTGATATGCCATACCTTCATATTTTTGGCATTCAAATCGTATTTATATTCTCCACCCAGCTCCAAAATACGGCTGTTATAATTAGCCTTGGCCTGTAAGCCAAGACCAGTTAGCTGACGGGTGAGGTCATTTTTTATCCACCCATAATCCAGATAAACATAACCGTTATGAGGTCCATTGCTGTAGCCTCCATATAGACCAAGGCGGGTGTCCTTTACATTGTCGTGGGATAAATTGTCTGCAAAAGAGAATTGACTATAGCTGATGAAGGCACCTGCTCGCCAGTTTTTGCCATAGGCCCGGTCCCAGCCTCCGGCTAAAGTGGTTCCCTGATAGTAGCTGCTGCCGGTGCCATCGCCCCAATTACGGGCTACCTTGAACCAAAAATCATTGTCCACCGGCTGATCCAGCTTCATCTTCATGGTAGGATTCTTGCTGTTGTCATCCCCATCAAGTCCTGCCGTAGGAACAGCAACCTCCACATCCTTCTTGGCAAAGGCCTCACTAAGCCGTGAAGTGATAATGTGGCTGTTCATGGTATTTCTCTGAATGAGATTCATGGTATTTGGCACCGGGCTGGAGGCAATAGCCGTAAGGGCTTCCTTTGCCTCATTGCTATCCATACTATACAGTGGGCGCATTTCATTGACCCGGCTATCACCCTTGGCTGACAGATACATCTGCATATCCGTCATGGCATCGTATGCCTGCTGTTGAGTGTTATCTATAGGACCAAGATTATTGGCTGCAGTGGTTTGTACTTTTATTTCATTGCCTTTCATTGTACCGGTGGTATTTAGCATACCTGATGCCGCATAAGGTGTTGTGGCATTGCCAATGGTGCCGTTTATTGCCGTAGCAGTCAGCACCGTCATTTCTTCATCCGGCAAGGCATTGGATACGGATATCATGGAACCATTCACATTAGCCGTACCAGTTACTGCGATATTGCCCTTTTCACCGCCGGCATATCCCGACAATGTTCCATCAGATACCAGATTACCGTTAATTATCATATCCTTATCTGAACTGGACGCCCCAATGACTCCATGATTGATAAACTGGCCTGTGGTTTTATCGCTAAAGCCATCTGCCATACTGGAGGTCATATCATTAACTGTATAGGTGCCGCCATAAAGCTGAGCCCCCTTTGCCACATTCACATTTACCACATTGGCTGTTCCCCCATAATTCAGGGTTCCGGCATTAACATTCAGCTTCATGTTGTCTTTACCGGTAATATTGCCATTATAGCTTATATTGCTGTTAAAATTCAGATTGGTTACTAAATCCGGAATATACTTGCTGTACTCATAACCATTTTTTTCAAACTTGTTATTGTATTGTATACGAAGAACATCCCGATTCTTGTCATCTCCGTCATAAGCCCCCTCAAAGGCTTCATCTCCAAAATGCTTCCAATTAGAGGTTATATTGCCCTGAATGCTGGCCCCACTGTTTATATTAATATTCTTCACAAAGGCATTTTTTCCAATATAAATGGCATTTTCCTTACCCACCAGGGTGCCGGACAGATTATAGTTTTCCACCAGTGCACCATTTAATTCCTGAGAGTTTGAATTATATAGGTCGGCATTCATTTTAGTCAGTGGCAGATTGTCGGCCTTAACTATTGTGCCGGATATGCTCGGGTCCAGTGTATTATAGCCTGCCACTGCCCGCTTATAGCGGATATAGGAACCACGATATTCATCCAGAGCACCATTGGAGCTGGACCCAAAATCAAACCTCATGGCTGTACCACCATCACCAGTAGCAGTTACCGTACCGGCCTGCTCCACATTCTGCCCACTTCCATAGGCAATAAGAACTCCATTTCCCCTATAACCATCAGCATGAATTTCAGTATTTGCCGGAATAGTCAGCTCAGTATCGGCACCGTCCACCCGAATGCCGGTTGCACCAATACCTTTTGTAAGAATATTGGCCGCCTGGGTTACGGTATTATTTGAGCCATGGATGTGCAAGCCAATTCCTAAATTAACATCACTATAGGTATTATCCAGATAAGCAGTACCATCCTTATTACGGGCAAAATATCCCTGTGTATTAATAATATTTTCACCTCTGGTGTAAATAGAACGTCCAAAATATGCCTTGCGGTCTATTTTGTAGCCCAAATCCTGCATTACGGCTATCTCCACCTCCATTAAGGACGTATAGTTGCTGTATAGCCGATGACTCATCATACCGGCTGTTTGCAGGTGGCTGCCATCGAATCCAGTACTTTCCCAGCCATTAACCGGCAAGCCACTTACCCCAAAGAATTTGGCACCATCCAGGGCTTCAAGCACATGCTCGCCACTAAAATAGGCATACCCATAGCCAGCCGTGTCCACTGTATCATCTACTATAAAGAAGTCCTCCGGCTGTAAATCCGGTTTTTTCTTTTTTAACTCGTTAAACATTTGGGTTGTGACTATTTGCATACCGCCCTTGGCCGGGTTGCCGTTTTGATCGTACAGATGCATTGTCCAGGATGTTTGATCTGTAATGTTCTTAACAAAATATACATCCTTTCCCTTAAAATCTCTGGCTGCAAAAAATCCCAAGGCGTGGGCCAATTCGTGGCGAAAGGTTCCCACATAATCAGTGGACTGCTCGTTGGTAGGCAATACTGTATCTGCATCAACCCACCAGCCGTTTACACTGCCCTTACGATTGGCCCCAGTATATGCACCCACATTTATATTACTATATCCGTAATTTCCAGCCGGGGTTACACCAGTTTTGGCGTTTTCGTAGGTCAGGGCCTCCAATCCATAATTATCTACTATCAGTGATTTTATATATAATTGTTCAGGCTTGTTATAAAGTTTTTTCCCATCAGAGTTAAAGGAAATGCTGGCGGCATACGCATTTTGGTCATAATCTCCATTAACAAATATCTGCCATGGCTGGGTATTTTTTGCCCCCGGGCCCAGCATTTCCGACCAATAGGAGGTGCTTTTTTCTGTAGCATTAACCAGCTGTTCAGCCAAATTGTATTTTGATGGTTCTACCAGCCATTCCTTACCAGTCTTACCAGGTGTGCCAATACCACAGCCCTGCCGCATAATAGCCAACTGAGCAAATGGGTTCGTGTCATATTTCACATCAATTACATTCGTATAAGGCGATTCCTCAGCCATAGAAATAGGAGATACAACCATACAGCCCGTGAAAATGAGGGCTGTCAAAAGGGCTTCCCTTTTCTTTGATAATTTGTTCTTCTTTAATTTCTTCATTATATTCACCTCTATGCCAGTTGAGGTACATTCTCAAAGTGCACGGCCCTATATCATTTTCGTACAAAATTACCACATTCTTCTTAAGGTAACTGCTGCCATAATATCCTTGTCATGGCTGCCCTTTTGGAAAGCCAAATCTCCGGCCAGGGTCCAGCCCGGGGCAAATTCAGCTTCGCCACCCAGGGACATAACAAAATGGGTCTTGTCATTCTGGCCACGAAGCTCGTAGCTGTGGGTAGTATCACCAACATAACCGTAGGTGAGTTTAGGGTCACTGCCCGCAAAGGCGTGCTTTACTCCCAGCCTCATGCCATAGCTGCCATTGCTCAGATAGCGCTTGAATTCAATACCAAGGCCACCGGCAAAATAGGTATTGGACTTGCTGTCAACCCTTTGCCCGAAAATGCCGGCTCCACCCTCAGTGTAGCCATCCTGCCATAACTGGGATAACTGCATATTGGCATAAGGGCTGATATGCCATACCTTCATATTTTTGGCATTCAAATCGTATTTATATTCTCCACCCAGCTCCAAAATACGGCTGTTATAATTAGCCTTGGCCTGTAAGGCAAGACCAGTTAGCTGACGGGTGAGGTCATTTTTTATCCACCCATAATCCAGATAAACATAACCGTTATGAGGTCCATTGCTGTAGCCTCCATATAGACCAAGGCGGGTGTCCTTTACATCGTCGTGGGATAAATTGTCTGCAAAAGAGAATTGACCATAGCTGATGAAGGCACCTGCTCGCCAGTTTTTGCCATAGGCCCGGTCCCAGCCTCCGGCTAAAGTGGTTCCCTGATAGTAGCTGCTGCCGGTGCCATCGCCCCAATTACGGGCTACCTTGAACCAAAAATCATTGTCCACCGGCTGATCCAGCTTCATCTTCATGGTAGGATTCTTGCTGTTGTCATCCCCATCAAGTCCTGCCGTAGGAACAGCAACCTCCACATCCTTCCTGGCAAAGGCCTCACTAAGCCGTGAAGTGATAATGTGGCTGTTCATGGTATTTCTCTGAATGAGATTCATGGTATTTGGCACCGGGCTGGAGGCAATAGCCGTAAGGGCTTCCTTTGCCTCATTGCTATCCATACTATACAGTGGGCGCATTTCATTGACCCGGCTATCACCCTTGGCTGACAGATACATCTGCATATCCGTCATGGCATCGTATGCCTGCTGTTGAGTGTTATCTATAGGACCAAGATTATTGGCTGCAGTGGTTTGTACTTTTATTTCATTGCCTGTCACTTTGCCGATGGTATTCAGCATACCCGTGGCAGTATATGGTGTTGTGGAATTTTCAAGCGTACCGTTTATTGCATTGGCCCGTAAAACGGTAAATTCTTCATTTGGCAGGGCATTTGTGGCAGATGCTATGGATCCATTCACATTTGCGTTACCATCAATCACAAGTTGGCCATTGGAGCCTCCACCATAGCCACGCAGTACTCCATCGGACACCAGAGTACCTTTTATGGTCATGTCACTTGTTGCACTGTTGGCCCCAATGATACCATGATTAATGAACTGGCCAGTGGTGCCATCGCTAAAGCCCTCTGCCATACTGGAGGTCATATCATTTACGGTGAAGCTGCCCCCAAGTAATGCAGCCTCCTTAGCTACATTGACATTTACCACATTGGCAGTTCCCCCATAAATCATGGTACCGGCATTAACATTCAGCTTCATGTTGTCAGCACCATTTATATCTTCATCATATTTCAGATCTGTATTGACATTCAGGTTCGTCACCAAATCAGGTATATACTTATAGTATTCATAGCCATTTTTTTCCATTTTGCCATTATACTGAATACGCAGCAAATCACGTTTAGCACCACTACGGTAATAGGCTCCTTCATAGACAGAAGCTCCAAAATGCTTCCAATCAGAGGTTATATTGCCAGTTATATGGGCACCGGAATTTACATTGATATTATGTACAAAAGCATTTTTGCCAATATAAATGGCATTAGCGCCACCGGACAAGCTCCCTGATAAATTATATTCACTTATCAATGGGGCTCCCAGCTCCGGTGCATAATTATCCATATCCTTTTTATCATTGTATTTTACATTCTTAGCAGTGGTTATGGTGCCTTGGTCTTCTACATCCCTGTCATAGTAAATATAGGAGCCACAATAGATTTCGTCAGCCCCCAGCATATTGGAGCCAAAATCAAAGCGTACACCACTGCCCTTCTGGCCATTGGCAGTAACGGTTCCCTGTTGGTTAAAGACCTGATTGCCACCATAGGATACCAATACGCCTACGCCATCCTCACCATCGGCATGAATTTCATACCCCTGGGCCAGAGTCAGTTTATTATCCGTTCCACTTACCCAAATACCAACTGCCCCATTGCCCATGGTAAAAACATTAGCCGCCTGGGTAATATCATTATTGGTGCCATAAATATGAAGACCTACCCCAAAAGGAATGGTGCTGTATTCGTTGATATAGTCTGAACCAGCACTATTACGAGCTGAATAACCATTGGTATTGGTAAAGGTCAGATTGTCATTATAGATGGAATAACCAAAATGAGCCCGCCGATCAAAGTTATAGCCTATATCCTGCAACGCGGCCAGCTCCACCTCATTAAATATTGTCATATTGCGGTACTCATTATGGCTCATAAGGCTGTTTAGCCCAAAATGCCCCAAATCCAATACTACCTTTTCATCTGTATTTGTTTCCCAGGTTCTCAATGGCAGACCGTCAACCCCATCAAAGGTCCGTCCATTTAATACCTTGGATACATTATCACCTATAAAATACGCGTTGCCTGACCGTGGATTATCCGATTTAAACTTATCGTCCAATTTATTATCCAAAATGAAAAAATCTGATGGCTTAAGAGTAGGGTCAGCAGCCTGACGACGTTCAAACTCCTTTGACGTTATTATCAGCTGATTTGGTTGGGACCGGTTAAGATTCTGATCATAGACATGATCCGCATACGTATTATTCTTGCCTAATCTTACCGGAAAATAATATACAGTAGTACCATCCTTATCTACCACCGGATTGCCATCCTTATCCGTCTCTACATTTACTTGGGAAATAATTCCCAAGGAATGGCCTACTTCATGACGTATCATGGCTACACCATCAGCAGCCTGCTCATTATCCGGCAATATGGCATTTCCCTTCATCCACCAGCCATCTGTGGAGCCCTCCCGCTTTGCTCCCATATACTGTCCAAGCATGATAGTGCCATAGGCCCCATTATCCACCAGCTGACCATTTTCATAGATTTTTTTATCCGCACCAGTTTCAAATTTTAATATATTTACATCATTTAAATCCCGTAGCCCCTGAAGATACTCTTCAAAATATGGCTGAATGGTAAAGCTGCCCTTATCGAAGGCATAAAAACCAGCATAGGCATTTTTTTCCTTGGCTATACCAGCCACAAAAAACTGGGCCGGGTGAGTTATTGTAGTATTTGGAGCCAAAATATCAGCCCAATACTGTATTCCCTTTATAATGCCGTTCTTATTATCATCACTTATGGTCATAGGGTTCTTGCCTATTATGCCATCGAAAAAAATATAGTTTTTTATCTGTTCCCGGGTAACATCCGTATCATCAATAATATTTACGACAAAAACCTCTTTATTGCCACTGTTAATTTCATCACCTGCACTGGCTACGGACATTGATAAAATCCCCAGTAAAACTGATGCTGTTAAAGCACATAAACGTTTATGAGATAATCTTCCTGCTTTCTTCATATATATCACACCTCACGTTAAACACCAAACAATAGACTACTTTAAAATTATTCTTCATTCATGGGGCTTTATCCTGCTACAATGATATGTTCATTAAACCCCATTTGTTTACAATGTATCCCTGTAAACAAAAAAGGCACCCATAACGGGTGCCTTCATAATTTAATATTATCCCTTGTACTTTTCTGTCTGGGCCTTGATAAGCTCTTCATCAGCGAAGTAGTTTATCTTCATGGCATTCTTCACATCCTGCAGGGTGTTTTCTGCCACACGTCTTGCCTCGGCGCTGCCGGCCTTCAGAATCTCATATACACCGGCAATGTCCTTTTCGTACTCCTTGCGGCGGGCACGAATTGGCTCCAGCTCCTCCTGAAGAATGCTGTTCAGGAACTTCTTGATCTTTACGTCACCAAGACCGCCACGGGTATAGTGATCCTTCAGCTCGTCAAGGCTCTTGTACTCTGGGAGATACTTCTCAAAATGCTCCGGCTTGCTGAAGGCATCAAGATAAGTAAATACTGCATTGCCCTCCACATGGCCAGGGTCAGATACCTTGATATGGGTAGGGTCAGTGTACATATCCATAACCTTCTTGCGAACGGTTTCCGCATCATCGGACAGATAAATGCAGTTGCCAATGGACTTGGACATCTTGGCCTTGCCATCAGTACCAGGCAGGCGGCGGCAGGTCTCATTCTCAGGCAGCATAATCTCAGGCTCAACCAAAGCCTCACCGCCATAAATCATGTTAAAGCGGCGAACGATTTCCTTGGTCTGCTCCAGCATTGGCAGCTGGTCCTCACCAACCGGTACCAAGGTAGCCTTAAAGGCTGTAATATCAGAAGCCTGGCTGATAGGATAGGTAAAGAAGCCCACCGGAATGCTCTTTTCAAAGTTCTTCTGCTGAATCTCAGCCTTAACCGTAGGATTTCTCTCCACACGGCTGACAGAAACCAGATTCATGTAGTAGGTGGTCAGCTCAGTAAGCTGAGGCACCTGGGACTGAATGAACAGAGTGGATTTAGCCGGGTCAAGACCTACAGACAGATAGTCCAGGGCTACCTCCAGAATATTCTGGCGAACCTTCTCCGGATTCTCAAAATTATCAGTCAATGCCTGTACATCGGCAATCATGATATAAATCTTGTCAAACTCCCCGGAATTCTGCAGCTCCACACGACGCTTCAAAGAGCCCACATAGTGGCCAATGTGCAGTCTCCCGGTTGGTCTGTCACCAGTTAAAATAATCTTTTCCATTTTTATATAAACCCCTCTCAAAATTGAATAATTACAGAATAAGTGCCGTCAGTATCGCTTCATAAGTGCCCAAAATCAAACTGGACAATGGAATCAGAATATAGTGAAGCACAGGCGTCATCATTATTACAATAAGAATAATAAAGCCATATCTTTCCAGACCCATGTATTTATAGGCCAGCTCCCCTGGCAGGAACTCCATCACAATCTTGGAGCCATCCAGCGGTGGCAAAGGAATGAGATTAAAAATACCAAAATTGATATTAAAAAGCACAATCATGGAAAGTACTGTCTTGGCACCTACAGATGTAAGCATGCCAAGCTTAAACAGAACCATCATTATTGCAAGGGCCACAAAGGCAACAATAAAGTTTGCCGCCGGACCTGCCAAGGCCACCAGTATATTTCCCTTTTTCATATCCTTAAAATTCCGGGGATTGACCATAACCGGCTTGGCCCAACCAAAGTGGGCTATCATCAGCATAATAAAACCGATAATATCAATATGTGCCAATGGATTCAAGGTCAGACGGCCCGTAAGCCTTGGAGTAAAATCCCCCATGGCCACAGCCACCCGGGCATGGGCATATTCATGGAGAACCAATGCCAACAGCAGACCCGGCAATCCGGCTATAAAACTCATTAAATTAAAATCAAACATAAATCCTCCAATATTACTCGTTCATCAAACGGTCCAGCATGAGAATTGCCGTAACGGACTTGGCATCATTGATACGTCCGTCCTGCACCATGCCCACCGCTTTACTGAGAGGCATTTTTACCACATTGATGAATTCATCCTCATCCGTATGCTGCTTGCCGGACTCCAGACCCCTGGCCGCATAGGTGTAAATAACCTCATTGCAGAAGCCCACACAGGTGGCCAGCTTGGTAAGGAACTTATACTCCTTGGCAGTATAGCCGGTTTCCTCGCTGAGCTCCCGCTTGGCACATTCCAGTGGATCCTCACCCACCATATCCAGCTTTCCCGCCGGAATTTCCAGGGTTACCTCATCAATAGGATAACGATACTGACGAACCAGAATCACCTGGCCATCATCAGTAACAGGAATAACTGCTGCCGCTCCCGGGTGCTTTATCCATTCCCGATAAGCAGTGCCCCCATTGGGCAGCTTAACCTTGTCCTTCTTTACATGGAGCAGCTTTCCATCAAATATATCTTCACTGGATTCCTTTATCTCAATCAAATCTTCGTACATTAGGAGCCTCCAAAAAATAATTTTATAATAAATCTCTGCATTAGTCTATAACGCCATTGTTCAAATTTTTCCGTTAGGAAAAATCTTCCAATTAGCGTTTCAACGAGGTGGGAGACATCTTTATCTTTACCTCGTTATATTCATTATTAGCCTAATTTTCGGGAATACTGCTGCTTCTTTAACCCGGCATTGGTCAGCATTTCTCTGGCATTATCCAAAGAAGCTGCAGACACATCCACACCAGAGGCCATGCGGGCAATTTCGTTGACCCTCTCCCCCTCGGTCAGAGCCTTGACAGAGGTATAGGTCATGCCGTTGTTAACCTGCTTGTTGATATACAGATGCACATCCGCCATGCAGGCAATCTGCGGCAAATGGGTTATGCACAGCACCTGCTTGTCCGCCGCCACCATGGCAATACGCTCCGCCACCATCTGGGCGGTTCTGCCACCGATACCGGTGTCAATTTCATCGAAAATCATGCTGGCCGGGGAATCATCCCTAAAAGCAGTTACTGCCTTGATGGAGAGAGCAATACGGGACAGCTCACCGCCGGAGGCCACCTTCTGGATAGGCCGTGGCTCCTGGCCCGGATTGGCAGAAAAGAGGATTTCCAGCTCATCAGCCCCCAAATTGGAAAGCTGCTCTGCCTCATTGACGGCAATTTCCAGCCGGGCATCCGGCATCCCCAATTCGTGGAGATGCTCCTCAATGGCCATGGACAGCCGGTCCCCGGCCTGCTTTCTAAGCTCCGTAAGACGCTGGGCCAGTGCCAAGGCATCCTTCTTTGCCTTTTCAATTTCCTGCTTTATGGCAGCAATATCCCCGTCGAAATTTTCAATATCCTCCAGCTGCTTCTGTGCCTTGTCCTTAAAGGCCAAAATGTCCTCAATGGTAGCACCATATTTTTTCTGCAGCTTATCTATTACATCCATCCGGCTCTGGAGCTTGTCCAAAAGCTGTGGATTGAATTCCAGTTCATCGCCGTAATCCCGCACCTCATAGGCAGCCTCCTTTATCTGGATATAGGCCTCCTTGATGGTGTTGGTTACCTCCTCCAAGGACTCATCGTAGCGGGACAGATCCTTTAAGTTCTCCACCACTTCCTCCAGACCGCTGACAATGCCAATACCGCTGTTGCCACCGCCATAGAGATTCTGGCAGGCCTCCCCGATATAATTGGAGATTTTTTCCGCATTGGACAACTTCTTAATCTCCCGCTCCAGCTCCTCATCCTCATTGTCCTGAAGCTGGGCCGCCTCGATTTCCTGCACCTGCCATTTCAGCATATCCAGCTTTTGGGCATTATCCGCAGAATTCTTTTCCTTGTCTGCCAGCTGCTGTTCCTTTTCCTTCAGGGTCTTATAGGCCACCTGATAATCCCTCAGGGCCACCTTGATGCGGTCATCGGAACCGTCCACCAGCTTGTACTGATTTGTGGCATTAAGAAGGGCCAGATTTTCATTCTGGCCATGAATGTCTACCAGTAATGTTCCCAGCTTCTTCAGCACCGCTACCGTTGTATGGCAGCCATTAATCAAAATAGTGCCACGGCCGTTGCTGGTAATCTGACGGGTAATAATCAGCTCACCTTCCGAGGCATCAATGGCATTTTCAGCCAGATAATCTATAACATTTTGCTGATTCTCAAGAGAAAAAATTGCTTCCACCCGCAGCCAGTCAGTCCCCGTGCGGATAAAATCCGTAGACAGGCGGTTTCCCAGCATTGCACCCAAAGCATCAATAAGAATTGATTTTCCGGCACCGGTTTCACCAGTAAGAATATTTAATCCCTTGTCAAAATCTATCTGAACCTGCTCCAAAAGAGCGAAATTCCAGATTGTAAGCGTATTGAGCATTGCGAAAATCTCCTACGTACCCAAACAAACAATAACTCACTTAATTCCCATGCTCATGGCTTCCAGCTTTAGGGCTATTTCCTCTGCCATACTGGATGCCTTGACCACCGCCAGAATGGTATCATCACCGGCAACGGTGCCGATAATCTCCGGCCAGCGGGCATTATCCAGGGCAGCACAAATGGAATTTGCAGCCCCCGGCATGGTCTTTACCACAATAATATTCTCACTGTAGTCGATTTTCTTAACCAGCTCCTTAAAAAGCCGTTGCATGCGGTCCTCGGAGTGCATTGACTGGGTATCCATCGGATAGGCATAACGATACTTGCCGTTGCCACATGGAATCTTTACCAGCTGCATATCCTTTATATCACGGGAAACAGTGGCCTGGGTAACCTCAATATCCCTTGCTCTGAGAGCCGCAGCCAAATCCTCCTGAGTCTCAATTATCTGATTTTCAATGATCTGCTTTATCTTTGATTGTCTATGAGCCTTCATTTAGAATTCCCCCATAACTTACTTTTTAAAGTATCATAATAATTCTTGTCGCCAAACTTTATTATACGGGCCGGATTCTTACCCTTGCGGATATAAACCACGTCCCCGGGCAATAACTGAAAACTTTCCTGACCATCAAAGGTCATCTGAATATCCTGATGGACTGCCGCAATATAAATCTGCACTTCCTCATCATCGGGAATAATCATAGGACGGGCATCCAGGGTATGGGGACAAATCGGGGTTATAAGCAATGCCGGAACCCGTGGATTTACTATTGGTCCCCCGGCCGATAAAGAATAAGCCGTAGAACCGGTGGCCGTAGAAACAATGACCCCGTCGGCCTTGTAATCATTAATCAGAGTATCATCAATGCGCATACTAAGGCTCAGCATACGGGAAAGTCCCCCCTTGCCGATAACCACATCGTTGATGGCGTGGCCCAGCATCCGCCGATTCCCCTGACTGAGGACTGAGCCGGAAATAACTGTGCGCTCCACCACCTGATACTCACCATTCAGTAAATTATCCAGCCGGTTTTCCAGCTCCGTCAGCTCAATATCAGTCAAAAAGCCTATCCTTCCTATATTGATGCCGCAGGCGGGAATCTTTCGGGTATACAGCTTACGGCAAACCCCAAGAAGGGTGCCATCACCGCCGATGGTCAGGCCTAAGTCAATGGACTCCTTGTCCAAATCATCAACGCCATACTCCGGACAGTTAAACATTTCCGCCACACTGCGGGACATTACAATACGAACCCTGTCCTGCTTGTCTGCGAAATATCCCCGGATACGTTCCATAACCTGCCCGGCTTCACCCTTATTTATATTTGGATAAATAGCAATTGTCTTCATAAAGACGTCCTCTTAATTTATCTGCATCACTTGTCCAGATTGCTGTGGGCCAATTCAACAGTCTCGGCCATTACCTCGTCGGTTACATGGTCCTCGGCCTCCTTGTCCCTGGTAAGCCATACAAGATACTCTATATTGCCCTCAGGACCCTTTACTGGGGAGAAGGTCAGCTCCTTGGTGACAAATTCCATGGCTCTGGCCGTATCAATTACATTATGGATTACCTCCAAATGTACCTTTGGATCACGGACAACGCCCTTCTTGCCGACCTTTTCCTTGCCGGCCTCAAACTGTGGTTTAATAAGGGCCACCACCTCGCCATTGGCCTTCAGCATGCCTTTAACAGCCGGCAAAACCTTCTCAAGGGAGATAAAGGCCACATCAATGGAGGCCAAATCTATCAGCTGCCCAATATCCTCGGGAGTTACATTGCGGACATTGGTCCGCTCCATGTTCACTACCCGTTCATCAGTGCGAAGGCTCCAGGCCAGCTGGCCATAGCCCACATCAATGGCGAAAACCTTCACTGCACCATTCTGCAGCATGCAGTCAGTAAAGCCGCCGGTGGAGGCACCAATATCAGCCGTAACCTTCCCCTTAAGCTCCACGCCAAATTCCTTGATGGCCTTTTCCAGCTTCAGTCCGCCACGGCTTACATACGGAATCTGATTTCCCAAAACCCGGATATCCGCTGTTTCCTTCACCATGGTGCCGGCCTTGTCGATTTTATTGCCATCAACTATAACCAGACCCGCCATAATGGTGGTCTTGGCCCGTTCACGGCTCTGCACCAGATTTTTCTTGACCAGCAGCACATCCAGACGTTCTTTTTTTACTTTTTCAACACTATCAGCCATAATTACAATTCACCGTACTTTTTCGCAATGCGTTCCGCTATCTGATGTGGCAGAAGTCCGCACAGCTCCAAAAGCTCAGGGCAGGAGCCCTGTTCAATAAATTTATCCTCAATACCAAAGCGCAATACCTTGGCCGTGTTAATACCAGCATCAGCCAGATACTCCAATACCCCGGAGCCAAAGCCGCCGGCCAGGGCATTTTCTTCCAGCGTAACCACTAAGCGGGCCTCCTTGGCCAGTTCATCTATAAGTCCAGTATCCAATGGCTTTATAAAGCGCATGTTTACAACGGTTGTATAAATATCCTGCTCCTTCAGCAGCTCCGCGGCCTTAATTGCCTGCTTGACCATACTGCCCACAGCAAACAGCACAATGGCCTTGCTGTCCCGTGACAGCACCTCGCCCTTGCCGATAGCCAGCTGCTCAAAGCCCGGCTTTACTGGAACCCCGGTAGCAGAACCACGGGGATAACGGACACTGATCGGGCCATTATAGTTGGCCGCCGTATAGAGCATATTACGAAGCTCATTTTCATCCTTTGGTGCCATAACCACCATATTAGGCACATGACGCAAATAGGAATAATCAAAAACCCCGTGATGGGTTGGGCCGTCAGCCCCCACAAGACCGCCTCTGTCCAGACAAATAGTTACCGGCAAGTTCTGCAGGCAAACATCGTGAACAATCTGGTCATAAGCCCGCTGGGCAAAGGTGGAATAAAGAGCAACAAATGGCTTGCCACCTGTTGCCGCCATACCCGCCGCCATGGTC
Source organism: Anaerovibrio sp. JC8 (assembly GCF_002100115.1). Lineage (GTDB taxonomy): Bacteria > Bacillota > Negativicutes > Selenomonadales > Selenomonadaceae > Anaerovibrio. Next base: position 31,078 of record NZ_ANBM01000017.1, read on the forward strand.
ATGGCATGCTCCTCGGCAATACCCACGTCAAAGAACCGCTCCGGATATACTGCAGAAAACTGCTTTAAGCCAGTACCAGATGGCATTGCCGCCGTAATAGCCGTTATATTGTCATACTGGCCCGCCAGCTCTATAAGGGCCTTGCTGAAAATATCAGTATAGGAAGGGGGTGCCCCCTCCTTTTTAATCATTTCACCTGTATCGCAGTTAAAACGGCCTACACCGTGGAACTTGTGAGGCTGATTTTCCGCAAAGGAATAGCCCTTGCCCTTGGTGGTCCGTACATGAATAAGCACCGGACCCTCAATTCCCTTAACCTTTTCAAAGACCTCCTGCATATACTCAATATTGTGGCCATCAATAGGTCCAATATATGTATAGCCCAGAGACTCAAAAAGACTGCCTGGTGTCAGCAGTGCATAAATACCATCCTTTACGGAACCCGCAGCATTCCATACAGTTTCGCCTATGGTCGGGAATCCCTTCAAAAACTCCTGCAATTCCTTCTTGGCCTTATGATATTGGGGAGTAATACGAATATGGCTCAGATACTCGGACATGGCTCCCACATTTTTATCAATGGACATTTCATTGTCATTGAGGATAACTATCATGTTCTTGCCGGTAGTGCCGGCATAGTTAAGCCCCTCATAGGCCTCACCGCCGGTAAAGGCACCATCACCGATTACAGCAACCACGCTGTAATTCTGCTTGCGGATATCCCGCTCAATGGCCATTCCCACCGCCGCAGAAATGGAGGTACTGGCATGGCCCACACCAAAGGCATCACTGCTGGATTCAGACCGTTTTGGAAAGCCCGTAATGCCTCCTTTGGTCCGCAGGGTACTAAATCTGTCCCTTCGACCCGTAATAATCTTGTGGGAATATGCCTGATGGCCAACATCCCAGATAATCTTATCCTTTTCAGGGTCAAATACGCTATATAGTGCCAGGGTAAGGTCAACAGTACCAAGGCTTGGGGCCAAATGACCGCCATTGGCGGCACAAGTATCAATTATCTTCCTTCTGATTTCCCCCGCCAGGCCTTTCAGCTCTGTCAGGCTGCACTTCGCCACATCTGAAGCGCAATTTATATTGTCTAATATATTCTCAGGCATGGTGTGGCTCCTTAATTACTTATTTCTTTTCAATAAATATTCCACCAGTTCACGAAGGAAAGTGGCCTTATCACCAAACATCTCCAAGGCAGCTACTGCCTCGGCCACAGTATCAGCCGCCAGCTTCTGGGCCTCCTCCAAAGACGTCAGTGAAACGTAGGTTGACTTGTCATTGCGTTCATCACTGCCCACAGGCTTGCCAATAACCGCCTCGTCACCAATAACATCAAGAATATCATCGGTAATCTGGAAGGCAAGGCCAAAGCAGTTAGCATACTTGGTCAGAGCAGCCAGCTCCTCCTCGGAAGCCCCGGCTACAATGGCACCACTTCTGATAGCAGCTCTGAACAGCGCACCAGTCTTGCCGTCATGCATTTTCTTCAATTCATCAAGGCTCAAAGATTTCTGCTTGCCTTCAGCCTCCAGATCAATGGCCTGGCCACCGCCCATACCGTTAGGACCGGCACCTATGGCCATTTCCCGAACCACCTTCAGCAATACATCTGCCGGCAGATTATCCTGGCGGAGCATCACCTCAAAGGCCTGGGTAAGCAATGCATCACCGGCCAAAATGGCCATGCCGTCACCATAAACCTTATGGTTGGTCAGCTTGCCCCGACGATAATCATCGTTGTCCATTGCCGGCAAGTCATCGTGAATCAATGAATATGTATGTATCATCTCAATGGCACAGGCTATATGAATATAATCCGTACCCTTGGCACCAATGGCATCAGCCGCCGCCATCAGCAAAATTGGACGCAGTCGCTTTCCTCCTGCAGTAAGGCTGTACTTCATGGCCTCACAAAGAATTGGGGATAATGCCTTATCCTCCTGCAGTTCCTCCACAAGAGCACCCTCTATAAGTTTTATCCTTTCGTTCCATTGCGTCTTATCCACTTTTATTGTCCTCCCTCAAGCTCCAAAGGCATTTCTACCACTTGACCATTCTCTTCTCTGAGGATAACATTCATCTTATCCTCCACAGCCTGCAATTCAGCCAGACACTTTTTGGACAGCTCCATGCCCAAGGTATAATTATCAATTACATCCTTTAAGCTGGCCTCACCGCTCTCCAATTTATCTACAATCATTTCCAGATTGGCCAGATTTTCCTCAAAGGACGCTTCCTTTTTCCGTGGCATAGAACTATTCCTCCTTTATTGCCCTGACCTGGGCCTCAAGCTGGCCCCCGTTGAGCTTTATTTTCACTAAATCGTTAATTTTTACATTATTGACATGGCTGATAACATTTCCCTTTGCATCCTGCACCATGCCATAGCCCCGTCTGATAACCCCCATGGGATTAATCAGCTCCAGCTTGTCCATATCATGAAGCAGCCGATTTTTCTTTTCCTTAATCAGCTGGCCTGTTATCTTGTTCAATCTTGTCCGAAGATTTTCCAGCCTCATACTGCCTGTCTCCAGCATCCGTAAGGGCTGAGTAAAAACATAGCTGTTCATCAGTGATTCCAGACTGCGACGCCGGTCCTTAATACTGGACATGGCAGCCAGCTGTATTCTTTCCTGTGCTGCCCTTATCCGTTGTATTACCTCTGACACGTCCGGGACAGCCAGCTCCGCCGCCTGGGATGGAGTGGCTGCTCTCTGGTCTGCCACAAAATCAGCCAGAGTAAAGTCAGTTTCATGTCCCACCGCTGAAATCACGGGAATTTTAGAATTAAAGATGGCCCGCACCACAACTTCCTCGTTAAAGGAACACAAGTCCTCCATGGAGCCGCCACCACGGCCTACAATAAGCACATCCACCGGATATTTTTTGTTGAAAAACTCAATCCCCCGGGCAATCTGCTCCGCTGAGCCTGCCCCCTGCACCATTACAGGATAAAGGGCCAGTCTGATGGATGGCATACGCCGTCCGGAAACTGTATAAATATCCCTTAGAACAGCTCCCGTAGGAGAGGTTACAACACCAATAGTCCTGGGAAAAGCAGGCAAAGCCTTTTTATGCTCAGCATCAAACAGGCCTTCCTTGGAAAGCCGCTCCTTCAGCTGTTCAAAGGCCAGGGCCAGCTCACCAACACCGTCCGGCGCCATACGGCTGACATAAAACTGATACTTGCCGTCCCGCTCGTAGACCTCCACACTGCCAGTGGCCAGAACCTGCATATCGTTTTCCGGTCTGAATTTCAGTCGTTCAGCATAGCTGCGCCAGATAACACATTTCAGAATGGAATCCTTGTCCTTCAGATCAAAATAGCAATGTCCGGAGGAATACTGCTTAAAATTGGAAATCTGCCCTCTCACCGTGACATTGTGCAGGGCCAAATCATTCTTGATAAGTCCGGCAATATATTTAGTTATCTCTGATACGCTTCTGACAACAGCCATATTTCACCATAAAATGCACAACACTAAAACACAGAAAACGGGCCGCACCAGAAAATGCGGCCCTAGATCTTATGCACGGGCAATCGCGCCCAAAATACCATTTACGAAACGGCCGGAATCATCGGTGCCAAACTTCTTGGCCAGCTCTACGGCCTCGTTAATAATGATATTCGTGGTCAGCTCTTCATCGCAGAATTTCAGCTCATAAACAGCCAAACGGGTAATGTTTCTGTCTACGCCGGCCATACGCTGCAGCAATCTGTCCTTGGAATTTCTGGTAATCAATTCATCTATGGCCTCCTGATTGTCAAGGGTTCCATTTACCAGATTCTTCAAAAAATCCATATCCTTGCTGCCCAGCTTAACATCATCATCCTTGGCAAAAACTGCTGCATCAATGGCATTCTGTCTGGCCTGGGCTGCATCTGCACCTTCATCTAACGGATTCATATCCAACTGAAACAAAGCCTGAAGCGCTACCTCACGAGCTTGTCTACGACTCATACTTAAATTCCTCGATTCTTAACAAAAAATAAATAATATATTATCGGCTATCAGCGCCACCGGTGAATATCACGGGGAACTGAGTCCCGGATGTTATCAATAAGGCTTCCACCCTTATCAATATTCTTGCCGATAAAGCAGCCAATAAAGCCACAAATAACCACAAACATGACACTCCAAAAGCCAAAGAGCAATATGCCAAGGGCGATTAAAATGCCGCCTGCAATACCCAAAAGTGTCCCCGGACGTTTCTCGCACTGGCGGCGAATTGCATTGACCAGGGCCTGCTTTAAACTGATCTCGTTATCCATTCAGACACCTCCATCACTTCAGTCGTCTCTTCTTGACAACGACACCACTGGAAATACTCTGAACGGAAACCACAACATCAAAGTTGGAAATACATGCTATGTCAGTCAGGTATTTGCTTGACTGCGTCCTTATGTCATCAGAAATATTAGCAATACTCCGCTCCTGTCCGACCTCAAGCTTAACATCCAGGTTCAGACAATCGCCTTTTTCCTTGTCCTGCTTTACCAAGGCCTTCACCTTGGCCTCACGGACGCCACGCACCCCGCTGGATATCCGCTCAATCATTTCCTTTATGGCATTGATGGATACGTTAACATCACCCTCAGTGCCATGCACCAGCATAATATCCCCGGAGGTCAGCTCCTTGCTTCCCTTGCCGGCAAAGGAACAAAACAGCAGATGAATGCTGATAATGAAAACAACTCCGGCAATAACCCCAGTCTGCCACTGATTAACAGCAAACTGATACTCATTAAGCAGCACCCTTTCAGGCACCACATTAAATACCAACAGAATAATCCCCAGGCTGACTACACCAAAAAACAAGGCATACAAAAACAGCAGGAATCTATTAAACACTCCCATTAAACAGCCCCCTAGCGGATTTTTCTGGTCTCATCCTTGGTTTCTTCCTCACCGAAGTCAACGCCCTGAACATGAACATTAACCTCTACAACGCTCAATCCGGTCATGCTCTCGATCTGCTTCTTTACGTTCTCCTGAACGGCAATAGCCACATCCGGAATACGCTCACCGTATTTAACGATGATATATAAATCAACACGGGCTTCCTTTTCGCCAACCTCTACCTTAACTCCCTTGGAAAGGTTCTTTCTGCCCAGAAGCTCAGCAATACCGCCTGCCAGGCCACCGCTCATGCCTGCAATCCCGGGAATTTCCAAGGCAGCTATGCCAGCCATCATGCTTACGACCTCATCAGCAATCCGTACAGCGCCCATTCCGTCATCAATAGTAATCATTTCTTCTGCCATTTAAATATACCCCCTATCTAAATTTAGACATAATTTTACTTGGTTATCATTATACCAAACATGTAGTTTATATTCAAGAAATCATGAATATTCTGTATATTAATTATGCATAAAATAAAAACCCGTTGGAAAATCCAACGGGTTTCATTGTATAAACCAATAAATTATGCACGCTCGATGTAAGCACCGGTACGGGTATCGATGCGGAGTACGTCACCCTCGTTGATGAAGAGAGGTACACGAACGGAATAGCCGGTCTCTACAGTAGCCATCTTGGTAGCACCAGTTGCAGTGTTGCCCTTTACGGATGGCTCGCACTCAGTAACCTTCAGCTCTACAGAGTTAGGGAGAGTTACACCGATTACACGGCCCTTGAAGGACTGGATAGCAACCTCCATGTTCTCCTGGAGATAGTTCAGAGCGTCACCAAGCTGCTCCTTGTTGAGCTCAGTCTGCTCATAGGTCTCGTTGTCCATGAAGGTGTACATACCGTCAGCCTCATAGAGGTAGTTCATACGGGCAGTATCAAGACGAGCCTGTGGCATCTTCTCATTTGGGTTGAAGGTACGCTCAACAACAGCACCAGTCTCAATATTCTTGATCTTGGTACGAACGAATGCTGCACCCTTGCCTGGCTTTACATGCTGGAACTCAACAACCTGCCATACGCCACCATCGATTTCGATAGTCAAACCTGTACGAAAATCTGTACTTGTAATCATTAGAAAAACCCTCCAATTTTTAATTGCAAAATTAATTTTTAAATTTAATATATGGAAGACCCATCAAACGTCCAACTCAATTAAATCCTTCGATACTGAAGTCAGAGCTTCTCTTGATGTGTCTGTAACCAGCACTGTATCTTCAATGCGGACTCCACCCCAGTCAGGAATGTACACTCCCGGCTCCACGGTAATCAGCATATTGGGCTGCAAGGCCTCACACGTACTCCGTGGGGAAAGGGTTGGTGCCTCATGTATCTCCAGCCCCAGACTATGTCCCAGCCCGTGGCCGAAGTATTTCCCATAGCCTCTTTCGTGAAGATATTTTCTTACTTCACCGTCCACGGATTTCCCAGACGCTCCGGGTCCTACCCTGGACAAGCCCAACAGCTGGGCCTGAAGCACAGCGTCATATACATCACGCTGCCTGTCATCTGCATGACCAACGCAGATGGTCCGTGTAATATCAGAGTGATACCCCTTATACACAGCACCATAGTCCATTGTAACAAATTCCCCTGCATTAATCAACTTTTCTGTTGCAGTTCCATGGGGCAGGCTTCCCCGCTTGCCGGAGGCAACTATGGTGGTAAACGCAGGACGCTGGGAACCCAGGGTGCGCATCACACTCTCCAGACGGGCCGCCACCTCATTTTCGCTGATACCAGGCTTAATGAAGGTAATAATATCCTCAAAGGCCCTGTCACTTATGGCCACAGCCTTTCTTATACACTGAAGCTCCTCCTCGTCCTTGATCTGGCGAAGGCTGTTCAGCTCTATGGATTTCATGCTGATATTATCCCCCAGCAGTTCACTGAGCTTGCCATACCAGTCAAATACCAGTGAAGCTCCTTCAAAGCCAACATTGTTTATTCCCAGCTCCTTGATGACCTCGGAAACCCTCAAAAGAAGTCCCGTTTCCTGCTTGGCAATCCGATACTCTGGAGACTCCAGCTGAGCCTGCTCCACATAGCGAAAATCAGTGACAATAACCGCATCATCACCGGAAACCACCAGCATGGTGTCATCACCGGTAAACCCGCTGAAATAATGAAGGCTTTCCAGCTTGCTGACCAAAACACCATCCAGCCCCCGGTCCTTTATATAATCTCTTAAAGCCTTAATTCTGTCCGCAATCACAAAATCCACTTCCGTAATTCTCAATACTTCTATATTAATTTAATCTTTGCTTTATCTTTCTCAGAACCACAGCCATGGCGGCAAAGTAGCTGTCCACCCCAAAGCCCAGAATCTGTCCCATAACCACCGGTGCAATTACTGACTTGTGGCGGAACTCCTCCCGGGTATGGACATTGGAAAGATGCACCTCGATTACAGGAACGCTGATGGCCGCAATGGCATCACGAATGGCAATGCTGTAATGGGTAAATGCCCCGGCATTGAGAATAATAAACTGATACCCCTTGGCCGGCGCCTGCTGAATGGTATCAACAATATCCCCCTCATGGTTGGACTGGAAAAAATCCGCCACCACACCGTCGGAAGCCGCCTGCTTCTGCAGCATATCATTTATGTCCGCCAGAGTTTCATAGCCGTAAATCTCCGGCTCCCTTGTGCCCAAAAGATTAAGATTTGGTCCGTGAATGACAAGTACTTTACCCATATTATCATGCTCCTTATGGATTAAATTTAAACATCCCGTCGTAAAATGGTATAAGGCTCCACAGGCTGGTCCATCTTCATTTTTACCAGCTGCTGCGGATGGGGAGCCACATCAATAAGCTCACCCTCATCATTATACATTTCATCAAGAATCATGCGATATCCCGGCAAATTAGGCTGGAACACCTCAATTTCCTGACCCTTTTTCATGTTGTTCCGCTGCTCCACCATGGCATAGCCCGTGGCCTCATCGTAGGACAGCACCAGCCCCACAAAATCCGAGGTCTGCTCATAGGAGGTGGAGCCATAAATCTGGTCATCCTCTGTCGGCTTGTTATAGTAAAAGCCCGTGGTGTACTGACGGTGGGACACCTTCCCCAGCTCATCAATCCACTCCTGCTGCAGCTGAAAGTGCTCCGGGTCCTCGCAATAGCTGTCAATAGCTGCCCGATAAGCCTTCACAATGCTGGCGGCATAATGAACGCTCTTCATGCGGCCCTCGATTTTCAGGCTGTCCACCCCGCTGTCAATAACATCACCAATATGAGGCAGCAGGCACATATCCTTGGAATTGAAGAAATAAGTACCTCTGTCATCCTCCTCAATAGGGAAATACTGGCCCGGACGTTTTTCCTCCACCAGTGCATATTTCCAGCGGCAGGCCTGGGCACAGCTGCCACGGTTGGCATCACGGCCCGTCATATAGTTGCTCATCAGACAGCGTCCGGAATAGGAAATGCACATGGCACCATGAACGAACATTTCCAGCTCCACGTCACACTTCTCCCGAATGGTACGAATCTCACCAAGGGACATTTCCCGGGCCAGAACAACACGGGTTGCCCCCATGTCCGCCCAGGCATTTACCGTTACCCAGTTGGTATTATTGGCCTGGGTACTGATGTGAATATCCGTATCCGGAGCGTATTTCTTCGCCAGGGTGAAAATCCCCAGATCCGCCACCAGCATGGCATCCACCCTTATCTCATTGAGATAGGCCAGATACTCCGGCAGCTTCTCCATATCACTGTTATGTGGAAAAATATTCACCGTTACATAAACCTTACGGCCCATGCCATGGGCAAACTCCACCGCTTCCTTCAGCTCATCATAATCAAAATTGCCCCCGAAGGCTCTGAGGCCAAAGGCCTTGCCTCCAAGGTACACCGCATCGGCACCATATATAAGGGCCATTTTCAGCTTTTCCATATTGCCGGCAGGAGCCAGCAGTTCTGGTTTTTTTATCATCTATTGTTCTCCCTTGGCAACCGCCGGCTCACCGCCAGACCGTCACCGTCCTCACGAATCACAGTTTCAAATTCATTATTTTCACTGACGAGAGCTATATACTCCCGCAGTCTTTTTACTATTGTCCTAAAACGGCGCGGACACTCCACATCCCCCCGGACATAGCCCCTGAACAGGACATTATCCGCCAGCACCATGGCATCCTCAGTCAGCAGCGGATAAATCTTGCGGAAATAATCCGGGTATTGCCCCTTGGCCGCATCAATAAACACAAAATCGTATTTCCCCGTGAGCTTAAGGATATTCTCTCCCGCATCCCCCACGTGTATTTTAATACGGTCCTTGTACATGGAACGGTCAATATAGGCTCTGGCCACGGCAGCCCGCTCCTCCGACAGCTCCAGAGTATCAATTTCCACATCATCAGCAGCATTGTTGGCTATAAGCAGCCCGGAATAGCCAATGGCAGTACCGATTTCCAGCACCCGATGGGGCCTCCTGTCACGCACTACCTCCAGCAGCACCGGCATACCCTTTTCGTTAATGATGGGCACATGATTGGCCCGGCCATATTCTTCCATTTCTGCTATTAAAGCAGCAAAATTATCCATCAGCGAACCTCAGCCACCTTTGCCAGGTGTTCATCATAAGTATTGCTGTAGTAATTCCTGCCTTCACGGTCTGCCACAAAATAGAGATAATCAGTAGCCGATGGCTCCAGGGCCGCCTGAAGGGCCTTCAGCCCAGGACTGGCAATAGGTCCCGGAGGCAGGCCATAATTCTGATAGGAATTATAAGGAGAATCTATCTTGGTATCCGCAATGGACACATCCTCCTTGATTTCTGCCATAACATACTGAAGAGTAGCGTCACTCTGAAGTGGCATGCTGATATTCAGCCGCTTCCACAGCACCTGGGAAATAACCGGCATATCCTCCTCATAGCGGGCCTCTTTTTCTATAAGCGAAGCCATATTAACCAATTCATAAATGGATATATTTCTGGCCGCAGCCTGCTTTCTCATATCAGGAGTCAGCTTGTTATCAAATTCATCAATCATCCGCTTCATGACGTCCTCAGCGGTAGCATCATTGGCGAAATCATAGGTATCAGGGAACAAAAAGCCCTCCACCCGATAAACCGTGTTGTTGTGCTTTTCCATATAATCATAGGGTGCATAATCCTTGGCAGCCTTCAGAAAATCCTTTTCGTTACAGACACCGTATTCATCAAGACGCTTGGCAATTTCCTTCACCCCGTAGCCCTCAGGAATTGTAACCCTTACAGCCACGGTTTTGCCATTTATAAGAATGGACAGGGCATCTGCCGCACTCATATTCTTGGTCAAGGCAAAGGTTCCCACCTTAAACTTGGAGTCAGCACCGTTGAGCTTGGTGGCCAGCCAAAAGCTGGTGGTGGAGCTGATAACGCCCTTCTTTTCCAGTTCCTTCCCAATATCACCGCTGCTCATTCCCTTGGCCACATGAACGTAAACCACGTCCTTTTTGCCCTCCACGTCCATCGGACTGCCGGCCATGAAGGAAAAGAACACCACTGAAAATACCAAAACAAATACCACCATAACACTGGAAGCCGCTATGATGATATTTCTTTTTTTCCTGCTTATTTCTTCCGCACTTGCCTTGGAATCATACGATATAAACTCAGTTACAATATCTTTTAAGGAATCCTGCAGATTCTTAAAATCCAATGTATTCACCCCATATTCATATTCATAGTTACAGATAGTACTATAATAACATAGTCAGGGGCAAAGCACAAAAGGAAAGGGACAGTTTTGCCAACAAAAAAGACGGCCGCTTGAAAAGCAACCGTCCCCAATTTCCGGACTATTATTCAGCCTCTGCCTCATCCATGATCTTATTGTACTCAACCACTACTGCATCGAATTCTTCCTCAGGAAAATCAACGATGTACTCATCCTCGCCATTTTCATCCTTGACGATTTTTGCGATGGTTACATTCTCTTCCTCGTCGAAGTCCTCATCCTCTTCCACGTTGAGGCCCACCAGCAGGGCATACTCGGCGCCATTGAGAGGAATACGCATTTCCTCTGCAAAATAACGCTCATTTCCCTGATCATCCTGGAAGGTTACAATAATATCATCATCCATGAAATCCTCTTCTGGTACATTCTTGTTATCTGCCATAATTATCTCCTTTATAATCATCGGGCCCGAAGGCCACAAACTCGTCTGACTAACAATGGGATTTTACCCCATAGCCATGTCATTGTCAACCGTTGCCCCACGCTAACAGTTACTACAGCTCTTTTTCTTAAATGGGAGCTTAGTAACTGTAAAGCTCTGGATTTATTCGACTAAATTCAGTGGGACCTAAAGTTCCCACTAAATAAGTCTCATTTTACTATCCAGCCAGCCCTGCAGAATAAACACCGCCGCCATCTTGTCAATGACCTTTTTCCGCTTCTTGCGGCTCACATCTGCCTCAATGAGAGAACGGGTTGCCGCCACGGTGGACAGCCGCTCATCCCAGAGAATAATATTGGCATCAGGAATAGCCTTCTTGATTTCCTCACAGAATTCCTTGACGAATTCACAGCGTGGACCCTCGGTACCATTCATATTGCGGGGATAGCCTACCACCATTTTTTTGGTCTCGTACTCAGCCACCAGCTCCTGCAACCGCTTTATATCGTTCTCCATGGTAGTCCTGCGGATGGTTTCCACACCCTGGGCTGTCATGCCCAGAAGGTCGCTGACTGCAATTCCTATAGTTCTGTCACCTACATCAAGGGCTAAAGCTCTTTCCATTATTTCTTCTCCAAATATGACCTGATTAATTCTTCCAAAATCTCATCCCGCTCCAGGGTACGAATCTTTTTGCGGGCATCCTCAAAGCTGGTAACATAGGTAGGGTCGCCGGATAAAAGATAACCCACTAACTGATTAATAGGGTTATAGCCCTTCTTTTCCATTGATGAGCAGGTGCTCTTAATAATATTCTCTGCCTTATTCTCATCTGCACCAAAACGGAACATCATAGTTTCTTCACTGACCATACTTGCACCTCCAGTATTTGTCTAACATTTATACCAATAATATACCATAATAAGATGAAAAATAACAGTAAAGAGGTTAGTTACAAAAATTTACCACATCCGTCTTAGTGTGATAGCAGCCATAATATCCTTGTCATGGCTGCCTTTTTGTAGGGCAAAATCCCCAGCCAGAGTCCAGCCTGGGGCGAATTCTGCCTCGCCACCAAGGGACATGATGAAATGGGTCTTATCCTGCTGACCATACATCTGGTAGGTAGCTGTATTATTGCCAATATAGCCGTAGCTCAGCTTAGGGTCAGCCCCGGCAAAGGCGTGCTTGACGCCAAGACGCATGGCATAGCTGCCATTACCAAGATACCGCCTAAATTCCAGACCAATGCCACCGGCAAAATATGTATTGGACATGCTATCCACCCGCTGGCCAAAAATGCCGGCTCCATTCTCACTGTAACCATCCTGCCACAGCTGGGACAGCTGCACATTTACATAAGGGCTTATATGCCAAGTATTCATGTTCTTTGCATTAAGGTCATACTTATATTCTCCACCCAGCTCCAAAATTCGGCTGTTGTAATCAGCCTGAGCCTGCAGATTAAGCCCCGTAATACGTCTGGTCAAATCATTTTTCAGCCAGCCGTAGTCAAGATATACGTATCCTGAATGTGGTCCCTTGCTGAAGCCGCCATATAAGCCCAGACGGGTATCCTTTACCCCATTATGGGAGTAATTATCTGCAAAGGACATTTGACCATAACTGATAAAGGCTCCAGCCCGCCAATGCTTGCCATAAGCCCGGTCCCAGCCTCCGGCCACCGTAGTCCCCTGATAATAGCTGCTGCCGGTTCCGTCACCCCAGTTGCGGGTGGTCTTAAACCAGAAATCATTGTCCACGGGCTGAGCCAGCTTCATGGTCATGGAAAGGTTATTGTCCGCTTCTTTAGACTCCAAAGTATCCAGACTGGCTTTCGGCAGGGCCACCTCCACATCCTTGCGGGCAAAGGCCTCAGTAAGGCGGGAGGATACGAGATGGCTGTTCATACTATTGGTTTGAGCCATACTCATGCTTTGGGCTGACGCATTGGAGGAAAGGGATGAAAGGGCCTCTTTTGCACTGTTAGAATCAAGACTGTACAATGGACGCATTTCGTTGACCCTACTATCTCCCGTACTGGAAAGATGCTGATACATATCAGTCATAGCCCCATAGGTCTCCTGCTGATTGCCGTCCATTGACCCCAAATTATTGGCAGCTGTAGTCTGTACCTTGATATCATTGCCATCTATAATTCCAATGGTATTCAGCATGCCGGTGGCTGCAAAAGGATTGCCCGCCGAATTACCAACAGTACCATTAATTAGATTGGCCCGGAGCACTGTCATTTCTTCATTTGGCAATGCATTGGTGGCAGATATCACGGAACCGTCTACATTGGCTACTCCGTTATTAACTATTATCTGTCCCCTTGAACCGCCAGCATAGCCACGTAGTACTCCATCAGACGTCAAGTCCCCATTAACAGTCATATTACTGTCGACATCCTTTGCCCCGATGGAACCATGGTTATAAAAGGTACCAGTGGTATCATCTGAATAGCCATCCGCCATTTTATCAGACATATCATTTACAGTAAAAGTGCCGCCAAACAGAGAAGCATTCTTAGCCACATTTACATTCACCACATCAGCAGTACCGCCATAGGACAGAGTTCCCTTGTTGACATTTATTTTCATATTGTCAATGCCATAAATATTTCCACTATAGCTGAGAGTGGTATTAAAGTTCAAATTTGTAACTAAATCAGGAACATAACGGGAAAGCTCTATAACGTAACCATCATATTGAAGCTTTAATGGTTCCCTATCAGTCCCCTCTGTGGTATATGAGGCATCAGTAAAATGCTTCCACTCCGAGGTTATATCACCGTTGATGGAGGCCCCGTCGTTAATGTTTATGTTTTTTACCAGAGCATTTTTCCCGATATAGATAGCATTCTCCCCACCGGAGAGTCGGCCGGACAGATTATAGTTATCAACCAGAACGCCCTTCAGTTCATCATTGCACACATTGTAAGTGAACTTATCCATTTCGGTAAGCCCTGAATTTTCGGCAACATAAATATCGCCATTTCGATCATCCACCCAGCGTTTATACCGAATATAGGAACCCCGATACTCGTCCACGGCTCCGTTGGAGCTGGAGCCAAAATCAAATCTGGCTCCGGTGCCACCCTCACCATCGGCTGTTACTGTACCCTGCTGAGTAACATTTTGTCCCCGACCATAGGCCACCAATATACCATTGCCCCGATAGCCATCGGCGTGAATTTGGGTTTCAGACGGAATAATCAGGGTATTCTCTATACCGTCTACCCGGACACCAGTGGCACCAATCCCCTCGGTCAAAATATCCGCCGCCTGGGTAACAGTATTTCTTGAGCCATATATATGGAGACCAATCCCCAGCGGCACCTGACTGTAGTCAGTGGTATAAGCGGTTCCATCGGCATTACGGGCAAAAAAGCCCTGAGTATTGGTAATTATTCCCCCATCACCATATATGGAGTGGCCAAAATAGGCCTTGCGGTCCAGCTTATATCCCAAATCCTGCATCACCGCCAACTCTGCCTCCATAAAAGAAGTATAGTTGCTATATACGCGATGGCTCATCATTCCTGTAGTCTGGAGATGGGAGCCCTCCAGCCAGTAATATGTGTTAGCACCGATAGGCAGTCCTTCCCAGCCCTTCACCGGCAATCCAGAAATTCCCTGGAAGGTGGCACCGGCCAGTGCATCTGTTACATTTTCCCCAACAAAATAGGCGTTGCCCTGAGTACCAGTAAGGGATTTGTCAAGCATGGCATTATCCACTATAAAGTAATCCGACTTCTTGATGGAAGGTTTTAATGCCTTCAGCTCGTTAAAACGGGGGGTAGTAATAATTATTTTGCCCGGAGCTGCTTTATTCCCGTTTTGGTCCACCAGATGAAGATTCCAGGAGTCCGGGTCCGTTACCGTTTTTTCAAACGCCATAAACACTTCTTCCCCATCCTTATATGCTTTCTGTACCTCCTCACCTTTTTCCAGTATCTTCCCGTTTTTATCCAATATATTTATATTGGCAATTATTCCCAGAGCATGCCCCAACTCATGGCGGACAGTCGCAATATAGTCATTGGCCTGTTCATTGGTAGGCAGTACTGTATCCTTATCCATCCACCATCCCCGCTCGGCCCCTTCCCTGGCGGCCCCCAAATTATCACCGATAGTGACAACACTGAAGCCATATTCACCTGCCGGCGGCAAAGCCTGATTCAGCAACCTGACGTCATTAAGCTGTTTCCCATCCTGCAGCTGATCCATAACAAAAACCGACTCTGAATCATGTACTATATGCTTGTCATCAGCTATAAAATTTTTGGCACTTGCCAAGGCATTGCCGTATTTTAGCTTTGTAATGACAATAATCTGCCATGGGTTCTTGTTCTTGGAGCCTGGTCCCAGGACATCCGCCCAATAGGAGGTACCATCCTTAAGGGCCTGTTTCAAAGTCTCAGACAAGTTGTACTCCGCCGGACCCGCCAAATATTCCTTAGTATTCTTATTGTATACAAAGCCTTCTTTCTCAGCCAGTATATCCAGCTCCACCATTTCCTTGTCGCCCCAATTGACCACTTCCGTAGTCATGGCCCAACCGTAGGAGGGACTAAGTAATAAACCAACGGATACCGCCGTTGTTAATATAGCCAGCTTCCTTCCTGACAATATCTGCGCCCGAATCTTTTTCATCAACGCTCCCCCCTTACCACATCCGTCTTAATGTAATGGCCGCCATGATATCCTTGTCATGGCTGCCCTTTTGCAGGGCCAGATCCCCGGCCAGGG
>NZ_ANBM01000018.1 GCF_002100115.1 Anaerovibrio sp. JC8
TAGGTCATTTTGCTTTTTATATATCAGTTTTCGCAGACAATAACTTCTACGTTGTGCTCGGCGAAGAATTCCTTGTAACGGGCCGGCAGCTCCTTATCCACTACGATGCAATCAATTTCGTCCAGATTGCAGAAGGAAATAAGGGAGGAAGCATCAATCTTGGTGCTGTCCACCATGAGGATTTTCTTGCCCTGCTTGTCCACCAGATAACGCTTGATATCGCATTCCAATGGAGAAGCGGTAGTCAGGCCGTTCTCAATGGAAATACCGGTACTGGAAATGAAAATCTTGGAAATATTGTACTGCTTCAGGCAGTTAAGTACGCTTGGGCCAACAAAGGCCTTGGTAGGGGCGTAAATGGTGCCGCCGGTGGCAATGATGTTGAATTTTGGGGAGGTTGCCGCAATGTTGATGACATTGATGCTGGCAGTCACAATGGTGATATTGTGCTTATCCTCAAGGTAAGGCATCATGTGCATGGTGGTGGTACCGGAGTCAATATAGATAACATCGTCATCCTGTACCAGGCTGGCTGCCATACGGGCAATATTCTGCTTGTGGATTTTGTCAGTGTTGTCTTCGGGAACAACAGGAGCTGCAGCTTTTGGAGCTTCCTGCTCCTGAAGTACGATACCACCGTACACCTTGCTGATAGTGCCGCGCTTTTCCAGCTCAGCAATATCACGACGGATGGTGTTCTTTGATACATCAAAGGTAGTGCAGAGGTCGTTAATAGAAATACTCTTTTTCTCTTCCAGCAGTTCCTGGATTTTACGGAGACGATTGATTTTCATTCATTCACCTGTATTCTTATGAAAAATAAACTCATCGGATACTCATTATTATTAAGAGTTGATAATATTATGAGTATGTTTACCATAATTATACCGTAATGTACAAGTTATTACAAGATATATTATAGAAAAATACCAATAGTATATCATTCTCACAATTGTGAGAATCTTCGGGCAAATTATATACAAGAAAAATTAAAGGTAAATCAGGTGGTATTGTAGAATTAACACAGAAGTAGAGTAAGAGCGTCACTAAAGTGGAATAGTTGTATATAGGGGGCTATATTATGAATGAAACCTTGCGTGTCATGGAAGAAAGACGGTCCTGCCGAAATTTTAAAGGTGATCCGGTGAAGCAGGAGGATATTGATGCTATCATCAAGGCGGGCACCTATGCACCTTCCGGCAACAATAAGCAGTCGGCCATGATTATTGCAGTTACCAACAAGGAGCTGCGGGATGAGCTCATGGAGGAGAACAGGAAAATTGGCGGCTGGGAGCCGGGCTTTGACCCATTTTATGGGGCACCGGTTATCCTAATTGTTCTGGCGGATAAGAGTATCCGTACCCATGTATATGATGGTTCCCTGGTTTTGGGCAATATGCTCAATGCGGCGGAAAGCCTGGGGCTGGGCAGTATCTGGATACATCGTGCCAAGGAGGAGTTTGAGTCGGATATTGGCAAGAAAATCCTGAAGCGTCTGGGAATTACCGGCGAATATGAAGGCATTGGCCACTGTGCCATCGGCTATGCTGCCACTGAACCCCAGCCGGCAGCTCCCCGCAAGCGGGATTTTGTATATTACATCAGATAATTAAGGTGGCTTAATTTTTAAAAGTTTTACTTACATGAAAAAAATATTTGTTATATAATAGTTGCCATCAAAAGTACGTTTAAATACGTTGATTATTCTGGGGGAAGCTAATCGGAGATTGGCTTCCTTTTCTTTAGTACATTGGAGGTAACTTAATGAGTAAAACGAAAAGCAGTGTATGGCTGGTAATCTTTTTGGGGATTATGTCCGCCATGGCACCTTTGGCTACAGATATGTATTTGCCGGCCCTGCCGGTAATGCAGTCTGATTATGGTATAAGCACTTCAGTGGCCCAGATGACTTTGACCATGACCATGCTGGGTATGGCCATCGGCCAGATTTTCGCCGGACCAATAAGCGATATGCGGGGGCGGAAAATGCCACTTTTTGTGGGTATGGTGGTGTTTATGGCCATGTCCGCAACCTGTGCCGTGGCCACGGATATTCGGCTGTTTTTGGCGGCCCGCTTTGTGCAGGGCTTTGCCGGCGCCTGTGGAATTGTAATATCCCGGGCCATTGCCAGAGACCTTTGCAAGGGGCCGGAGCTCACCAGATTCTTTTCTATTTTAATGATGGTAAATGGTCTGGCACCGATTTTAGCCCCGGTACTTGGTGGCCAGATTCTGGCCTTCGGCACCTGGCGGTACGTATTTGGTGTGCTGGGGCTTATTGGTCTGGTTATGGCCGGTGCCACCATATTATTTAAGGAAAGTCTGCCTGTGGAACGGCGGCTTAAGAATCTGAACCGCACCATATTGACCTTTCCTATATTAATGCGCAATAAGTATTTTATGGGGCATTGTCTGGTGCAGATGTTTGAATTTGCTGCCTTTTTCACCTATATTGGCTGTTCATCCTTTGTTTTTCAGGGGATATATGATGTTTCTCCCCAGGTCTACAGCTATATTTTTGGCGGTATCGGAATTTCACTCATGGTATCCGGCGGTATGCCGGCCAAGCTGTCCGGCCGGGTGAAGGATGAAACCATGCTGCGGTGTTCCCTGTACATGCAGGCTGTTATGGCGGCGGTTCTTATAGGTGTCTTTGCTATGGGTGCTTCCCTGCCGGTGGTGATAGCATTGCTGGTATTGGGGATTGCACCGTTGTCCATTGTAGGTGCCGCCAGCTTTTCACTGGGTCTGTCCTCTCAGGGGCGCAACGCGGGCAGTGCTTCGGCGTTGCTGGGCTGCTCATCCATGGTGCTGGGAGCAGTAATGATGCCTGTAGTAGGTATTTTTGGTACTGACAGCGGCATTCCCATGGCGGTAATGATGCTCATTGGCTTCACTTTGGCAGTGGTGGCCTGTGAATGGTATATTATGCCGGCTCATAAGAAGAATAATTAATAGGAATTTATATTTTAAAATGGAGGGACCAGGATGTACGGCGATATCATAGATTTGTTGGAGTTTATTAAGAAATCTCCATCTCCATGGCACACAGTTCAGACGGCGGCGGATATGCTGCTGGAGGCGGGCTTTCAGGAGCTGGATTGGACTGATGGCTGGCAGCTTCAGCAGGAAGGACGCTATTTTACAAAAATATATGGTTCCTCTATCTTTGCCTTTACTGTTGGCAAGGGGCAGCTTACCGAGAAAAACAGCCTGCGTTTGGCGGCAGCCCATACGGATTTTCCGGGCTTTCGCATTAAGCCGGAGGCGGGGATTATCAAGGACGGTTATGGCCTGTTAAATACGGAGGGCTATGGCGGGGCTATTCTTTACTCATGGCTGGACCGTCCTCTGTCCATTGCGGGCAAGGTGGTGGCCAGGGGAAAGGATGCCCTGACGCCTGAAACTATGCTGCTGGATTTTGCCCGTCCCCTGGTGACCATTCCTTCCTTGGCCATTCACATGGACAAGAAGATAAACGAGGGCAAGGCTTTCAATAAGCAAAAGGATATGCTGCCTTTGGCCGCGGTATTTGGCAAGGAGGATACCAAGAGCTTCCTGCTTGATCTGCTGTCTGCGGAGGCAGGGGTTGCCAAGGAGGATATTCTCTCCTACGAGCTTAATATTTATCCTTATGAGCCTGGCTGTCAGCTGGGAATCGCCGGGGAGCTGGTTTCTTCTCCAAGGCTGGATAATATTACCTCAGTGGTGGCATGCCTGCAGGGTATAATTGAAAGCGGGACTGATGGCTTAAATATCATTGCCCTCTTTGATAATGAGGAGATCGGCAGTCGCACCAAGCAGGGGGCGGCATCTGCCAATCTTATGCAGCTTATTGAGCGGATTTATACTTCCATGGGCTATACAAGGGAGCAGATGTGGCAGGGCATTAATGGTGGCTTTATGCTGTCAGTTGATGTGGCCCATGGCCTTCATCCAAACTACCCTGACAAGACGGACCCTACCAACCGGCCTATGCTGAACAAGGGCTTTGTCATCAAGCAGGCTGCCTCCCAGAGTTACGCCTGTGATGCAGAGGCGGTGGCCATGGTCAAGGGGCTGTGCCAGGAGAGGGATATCCCTTGTCAGCAGTATGTGAACCGCTCCGATATGCCTGGTGGTGCTACTCTGGGCTCCATTGCTTCTGCTCTGGTTCCGGTGCGGACCGTTGATATTGGGGTGCCAATTTTGGCCATGCATTCTGCCCGGGAAACCATGGGGGCGGCAGATCAGACAGCTCTGTGCAATGTCATCAGAGGACTATTCCAATATTAATTGCCTGTTATATGTAGTATTCTCCATAGTTATCCACATTTTTGGTGTTGATAACTGTTCATATATGTGGATAAATAGGGGAAAAAGGTCATAAAACTGTGTATTAATACCATATTGCTTGTTAATAAGTGGTACTTTTTTGCAAACATACTCAAAAAGGTGCCACTTTTTTTATTTGCAGGAAAAGAGATATAACAGTGAATTCATCCTACAGTTATATGAGTACAACATATTACCAATGAGGCTTAGATTGTGATAAATAAAGGGGTTTATGCAGTTGCCATGCTGCTGTGAGAGGGCTTATTTGGGGATGTTATGGCATATTATGTGTAAGTGATTCATGCACATTTTGGGAGTTGTTCCAAAAATTTTTTAAAAAAATCAAAAAAAATCCAAAAAGTCCCTTGACATACTCATGAGATAATCATATAATAAACACATCAAAGGGAAAGCCAAGGATACATCCCCCAGATGAAATCCTTTTTCTCCTGCTTGAACTTTGATATACCCCTTATAAGCGACATTCCCCTGTGTCGCGTATAAACCCCTCTCTTTTATTTACCCACTTTCATTATATAAATGAATGGAAGAAAAAGGCTGTAAAAACGAACGCCTATCGTTTTTACAGCTTTTTTCGTGTCTAAAAATATATGTGAATAAATTTGGAAGCAATCGATTTTGCAGGATATAAGTAGGATTTAATCTACTTCTTATTGAATATAAATACCAAGTTTGCTAGAATGAAGGCATAAATGTTGAATTAATCAACTTCTTTCTGTGTGTTTTTTTGGAGGTATGTTGATGGACTATCACAACACATCAATTAATTTTGGTATTATCAGGCGTAGGGTGCAGTCCCTGGTGGTGGAAGCAAGTATGGATCTGGGACTTACCTATGCAGAATTTTCACTTCTGCTGGTGCTGTATGATAAGGAGGGCTGCAGTCAGGATGATATGACTAATTTCCTCCATGTAGATAAGGCGGCCGTAACCAGGGTCATCAAGATTCTGGAAAAAAAGGAATTGCTGTATCGAAAGCAGGATGAGGTGGACCGTCGAATGAAGCGGCTGTTCCTTACCGAAAAAGGGAAGGAGCTGGAATCGACTATCAGGGATATTGTCAAAAAAATCATGGACTATGTGGCGGAGGGCTTTTCAGAGGCTGATGCTGCATTCATGGTAAAAGGCCTGGATGTATTGGCTGCAAGATTGGGAGCAGCTGACTATGAAAGCGTATTTGGCAAAAAAGGAAGTGGTGCAAAGTGAAAAAGCTCGTAGCTGTTTTGCTGGCAATAATGACCGTTATTTCTCTTATGTCCGGCTGCGGCAAGGACAAGGAGGATGAACAGAAGCCACAGCTGGTCAAGACCCAGCAGGTGGGACAAAAGGATTTAAATGTGGAGGGCACCTATACGGGAACGGTGCGTGGCCGCTATGAAACCAATATGTCCTTCCAGGTGGGGGGCCGTATTATGAACCGCAATGTTCAGGTGGGAGACCGTGTTAATTCCGGAGATATTCTCATGTCCATAGACCCTCGTGATGTGGTACAACAGTCCAATCAGGGGGATGCCCAGGTGGCAGCTGCCAAGGCACAGCTGGATTTGGCCCAGTCAAATCTCAGCCGTTACCAGCAGCTCTATGCTCAGGAGGCTATTCCTGCCATGGTGCTGGATCAGTATCAGACCGCCTACAATTCGGCTCTGGCCCAATATAATCAGGCGGTGGCCGGTGCTGAGACCGGGCACAATGCTTTGGGCTATACTGCATTGGTGGCCCCTGCTTCCGGAGTCATCTCTTCCATAACAGCTGAGGCGGGCCAGGTGGTTGGCGCTGGTCAGACAGTGCTGACCCTTGTCCAGTCCAATGAGCTGGAGGTGGAAATCAATGTTCCGGAGAATCGCCTTGAGGATGCACAGCTGGGAAAGAGTGTTCAGGTTTCCTTCTGGGCACTGAAGGGTGTAAATGTCAGCGGTACTGTCAGAGAAATTTCTCCTATGGCTGATCCTGTTTCCCGTACCTACAGGGTTCGGATTTCCATACCAAATCCGCCAAGTGGAATGCAGCTGGGCATGACTGCCAGTGTAAAATGTCAGGAATCCGCCGGCAGCCACAATGACGGTTTGGTACTGCCACTGTCTGCCATTTATCAGATTAACGATACCTCCCAGGTTTGGGTGGTAGATAAGAGCACGGACACAGTCAGTCTCAAGGACATTAAATTTGAAAAAATTGGCGATAACTCCGTGCGTGTAATGGGCCTTAATGTCGGTGATATTGTGGTAATCGCCGGTGTACATAAGCTGCGCCAGGGCCAACAGGTTAGGCTGATGGAGGACCAGTAATATGATGAATCTCACAGAAGTATCCCTGAAAAACCGGGCACTGGTGTGGTATTTCATTATCGTGGTCGTGGTTGGGGGAATCTTTTCCTATATAAAATTAGGCCGCATGGAGGACCCGAATTTTACCATCAGGGAAATGATAGTAACTGCCGCCTGGCCGGGGGCTTCGGCGGAGCAGATGGAGCAGCAGGTCACCGACAAGCTGGAATCCAAGATAAATGATCTGCCGGGTATTGATTATGTACGGAGTACCACCAGGGCAGGCAGCACCGTCATTTATGTCAACTTAAAGGACGATTATGACGGTGATGTCAGAAGCACATGGCGTGATGTACGAAATTTCTGTCATGATATTGAAAAGGACTTGCCCGAGGGTGTTTATGGGCCCTATTTCAATGACCGCTTCGATGATGTTTATGGATCATTGTATGCTGTAACCGGTGATGGCTATACATACGAGGAAATGCGCCAGGAGGCTGAGCAGATTCGCCGCATTATTATGGCGGAGGTCAATGACAATGTTCAGAAGGTTGAACTGGTTGGTGTTCAGACTCAGAAGGTTTACGTTGAAATCGAAAATGCCAAGCTGGCTGAGCTGGGAATCAGTCCAACAGCTCTGTCTGATGCCTTGAAGGGGCAGAATCAGATGACCCCATCCGGCATGATAGATACCAGCACTGATAATGTGTATTTACGTTATACGGGGAATTTTGAAAATATTGATGATATAAAAAATGCCCCAATTAATGCCGGAGGCCGGGTAGTGCGGCTGGGGGACATTGCCAAGGTGGAAATGCGCTATGCAGAGCCATCTGATCCCAAGATGTTTTATAATGGCGAGCCGGCAGTGGGTATTGCCGTATCCATGGAGCCTGGCAAGAATATCATTACCCTGGGTGAGGAATTAAGCCAGCTGATGAAGTCTGTAAATGCGGAGCTGCCTGCCGGACTGGAAATCCATCAGGTTTCCAATCAGCCAAAGGTGGTGGAGGAATCCATCGATGAATTTATCAGCACCCTGCGGGAGGCCATTATTATAGTATTGGCCGTAAGCTTCCTTAGTCTGGGAGTCAGAACCGGCATGGTGGTAGCCCTTTGTATTCCGTTGGTACTGGCAGCAGTATTCTGCGGTATGTATATGCTGGGCATTGACCTTCAGAAGGTATCCCTGGGTTCCCTGATTATTGCCCTGGGTCTGCTGGTAGATGATGCCATTATTGCCGTGGAAATGATGAGTGTAAAGCTGGAGGCCGGTCTGGACCGCTTTGAGGCGGCCTGCTATGCCTTTAAGGCTACGGCCAAGCCTATGCTGACCGGTACTCTCATTACCTGTGCGGGCTTTATTCCAGTGGCCTTTTCCGCCGGCATGGCTGCGGAGTTCACAGGCACCTTATTCCCGGTTATTACCATGGCACTGCTCATATCCTGGATAGTGTCGGTTATGGTGGCACCATTATACGGCTACCACCTTATAAAGGTGGATGTGAAACGCAACGAGGATGGCGAGACGGTTCAGTATCAGAGCCGGTTTTATAATATATTCCGCAAGGTTTTGACCTGGTTTTTGACCCATCGGAAGCTGGTGCTGACGGCTACAGCAGGTATCTTTGCCCTGTCGGTATTGGGAATGCAGCTGGTGAAGGAGGAATTCTTCCCACCGTCCACCAGACCGGAAATTATAATTTCCATGCGTCTGAATGATGGTGCCTCCTTAAAGAACACAGAGGATGTGTCCAAAAGATTTGCCCAGTTCCTGGACCAGCACGCTGATGAAATTGAAAATTACAGCTATTATGTAGGGCAGGGTGCACCGCGCTTTGTGCTGACCTTAACCCCGGAAACACCATCAAATAACTATTCCCAGTTTGTAGTGGTGTCCAAGGAGGCGGGTAAGCGTGATGAATTGACCCGTAAAATCAGGGAGGAGCTGGAAAATCAGTTCCCTGAGGTCCGTCACGATATAAAATTCATTCAGACCGGGCCTCCGGCGGATTATCCTATTATGCTGAAGGTATATGGTACTGACAAGGAAAAGGTGCGTGAAATCGGTGAGCAGGTTGCGGACCGCATAGCCCAGGATAAAAATACCACAGAAGTGCATTTGAATTGGCATGAGAAGAGCAAGGTCCTGCATCTGGAATACGACCAGAGCAAGCTCAACGCCATGGGGCTTACCGCTCAGAACGTGTCAAAGATGGTATACACTGAGCTTACCGGGGCCACGGCAGCCCAGTTCTATCATGGTGACCGCACTGTAGATATAGTGCTGCACATGGCAGAAATTGACCGCACTGATCTGTCAAAGGTGAAGGATTTGCCTATTTTTACAGGCCGTGGCTATGTTCCATTGGAGCAGCTGGCGGATATTTCCCTCAGGACGGAAAATGGGGTTATTGGCCGGGAAAACTTAGGCCCATGTGTAACAGTACAGGGTAATATTCTGTCTGGTACTGCCAATGATGCCACGGAAAAAGCGCTGAAATCAGTACAGGATATTTCTGATAATCTGCCGTCAGGCTATAGAATCAAGCCGGCCGGATCCCTGAAAAACAGTCAGCAGTCCATGGCTCATCTGGTAAAGCCTATTCCGTTTATGATATTCTGCATCATGACCCTGCTCATGTTCCAGCTTAATAATATCAAGCAGATGATACTGACCGTGCTTACGGCACCATTGGGAATCATTGGTGTGACGGCGGGTATGCTGCTGTTTAATCAGGCCATGGGCTTTGTGGCTATTTTGGGTGTTTTGGCCCTGAGTGGCATGATTATACGAAACTCGGTAATTCTAATTGACCAGATACAAAAGCATATAGAAGAAGGGGAAACCCCGTGGGATGCCATTATGGATTCAGCAGTAATGCGGTTTAGACCGATTATGCTCACAGCAGCTGCAGCTATTTTGGGCATGATACCATTGATGGTCAGCAACTTCTGGGGGCCAATGGCAGTGGCTATTGCCAGCGGTCTTTTGGTGGCAACAGTATTGACCCTGCTGGTGCTTCCTACTATGTATGCGGCAGCGTATAAGGTGGAAAAGGAATAAAAGGGGGCGTCTTCCGGTATGGCAAATAATCATCCCTTGGCGGTGTATTGCAGCAGCTGTGGTGCACCGGCCAATTATGACATAGTAAAGCAGCAATATTTGTGTCAGTATTGTGGCGGTGTCACAGGGGTAAAGGAACCTCTTGTGCAGCTGCAGCATTGGCGGGATGCCCGCAGGAAAAATGTTTTGCGGGATGAAAAAGCCGCTGAGGAAGTGCATAGCTGTCTAAATTGTGCTGCCCAGGTCATTATCCCAAAGGGAGAGGCTATGGGAAAATGCGATTTTTGCGGCGGCAAATTTTCCCGCCGGGCCTTTGTAAAGTCCGATGAACTGCCCGAGCTAATTATACCTTTTGTATTGACAGTTGATGAAGCCAGAGAGCGGCTGTTGAAATGGGCCCATGATAATTCCAGTAAAAAAGAGGCCCAGGCTGTTTTGGCAGGGGCAGAACAGCTTCAAGGCTATTACTTGCCCTATGAGCTTATCCGTGGTCCTGTAACAGCATCAGTAGAACGTCTGGAAACCTTTTCGGACCGAAAATATCATATGGGCGGCTTTTTAAACGGTATTGCCGTCAGCACCTCCAAGCAGCTGGATAATTTGGTATTGGATGCCATGGAGCCCTTTGAATGGACAGCGGCCCGGCCTTTTGAGTTTTCCTTTGTGGCTGGACATAAGGTGAAGCTGTCTGATGTTGAGGCTTATGTTCTGGAACAGCGGGTGCTGGATGAAGTGGCAGACAGCTTTCGTCCAGAGGCGGAAAAGGTTCTGCAGACCACTGGAATCAGCTTAAGTATGCAGGCCGGTAATCTGTTGCGACTGCCAGCTTTATTGCCGGTGTATACACTGAGCATAGGCCCGGTTTTGGCTGTAGTTAATGGTCAGACAGGGCGGGTGGCAGTTAGCAAAATCAAACTGACCCATAATGTATCTTGGCTATTGGAGCCAACCCTGCTTACTTTGCTGGTGGGCGGTGTCTTTGCCATTTGGGATGTAGCCGTGGCCCTTTCCATGGCCTTGGTGTTTGGCATTATTTTCTTTGCGGCCTTTAGCGATGGTCGTGGGGACGAGTGGCGGAGGAAGATATTTAAAACAGATTCTGCCCGTTTGGAACGCTTCCAGGCCAAGCTGACGGTGGACCAGGGAAAAGAGCCCATAGTTGATACTACTGTGAAATCCATGTTTATGGAACCGATAAATGGCCAGCTGGAGCCAGTGACCGTGTCCTTTTATACACCACGCAGAATATTAATGACCCTGCTGGGAGTGCTAATATTCAACGGCTTGCCGGCTATTGTGGCGTTCATGTTGGACTGGGAAGGCATAGCGGAGTACAAATATAATGCTGTATGGATGACCCTCACTGTGCCGATAACCATAATTCTATGGGTGGCGGTAGGCCGTATACGGGTTTATAATTTTCCGATATTTAAACGGATGATGCCTGATGGAAGTACCCAACCGGTGAAGGTGGACGGTGAGCCAACACTTTCCCTTGGCGAGTTGTTCCATACTCTCAAGGAAATAAAGGACGCCGGTGGTGGCGGAATAATGTTCGCGATAATCGGCTTTATTCTCTTTATGTTCCTGGGCACTCTGGGAGCCATACTGATGCCGGATTAATAAGAAAGCAGTGATTTTATGACCAAGAAACAGGCTATAGAATATATTCGAAGTACATACGGTGTAGAGGAAGATTATCCCTGGGATGACTCTGATGCTTTTGTGTTTCGCCATCGGGTCAGCAAAAAATGGTTTTGTCTGTTTATGGATATTTCCGCCAGTTATCTGGGCATAGATGATGACCAAGTTATTACGGTACTAAATATGAAGGCGCCTTTATCTATGAGGGAAGACTTGCTTCGGGAGGAAGGTATATATCCTGCCTACCACATGAGCAAGAAACACTGGATAAGCCTTGATTTGCGGAAGGCCAATAAGAAAATGCTGGAAGTACTCATCGATATGAGTTTTAAGGCCACAGCCATGAAAAAGGATTTATGACCAAACGCTTCGGAAGGGTGTCATTGATATGAATTACAGAATAGTTCAAGGCACAGAACATATAAAAATAGAGGATGTCATTAGGCTTCTTAAAATGACCTATTGGGCAGATAAGCGTCCAGTTGAATTAATTGAGAAATCAATGAAGAATTCTGACTGTTATGGACTATATCTTGATAATATAGTCCCACTGGTAGGTTTTGCCAGAGTTATCAGTGATTATGCGACAACTTATTATTTATGTGATGTGGTCATTGATACAGAGTATCGTCGTAAAGGTTTGGGAACGGCTCTAATGTCATATATAGAATCAATGCCGGAATATAAGGGTCTGCGAGGTGTACTAATCACAAGAGATGCCCAGACACTGTATCAAAAGTTTGGGTTTGAAGTATTGAATGACCGGGCCATGGTTAAGCAAAAAAGGGACTGATTTCGCACAGTCCCTTTTTTGTGTCAATATTTATACCATTTTGCTGTTAGTTGGCAGTAAAAATCTTATAGGAATCCCATAGCATATTGTAGACCTTGGCCCGCTGGAGGAGGGCCCACAGGTTTGTGGTGTCCATCCAGCCAATATTGGCATAGCCGCTGTCAACGGCATTCAGGCGGGTCTTGGCAATGTCATTAAATGCTTTTTCACTGATTTCGGTTGGAGGCGGCTCCGGCACGTTGCTTTCGGCCTCTATCTTCAGCCATCCAGGGGTGTAATAATGCACGGTTTCGGTTCCGTCATAGCCGGAAAGCTGCCAGGTCCTTATGGCCAGTTCCTCAATCATAAGGTCCGGATTTATGGAAATAGCATACTTTTTGATGGTGGAATCGTATTCTCCATGCATCCGCTGGTCTTCAAAAATGTAAAAATACAGATTTTCCTCCGGATTTATATAGAGCTGAGGCTTGGCGGCCTTATCCGGCAGGGAGAAAATGTCCGGATAATCCGTTCCACCCACCAGATAGATTCCCCAGTGGCGGGTCCATTTTTTCTCCACCAATTCCTCACATTTTAACTGCGGGGCACCTTCAAATCCGCCTTCCTTGGCCTTCAAGATTTCCAGATTGCCATCATGGTTAAGGTCCGTAACTGCATAGTGCCACTTGTTCCATTCCTTGTCCTGGTCCGGTGTAATAAACCAACCATTATCGTCCCATGCGGTCTGACACAAAATATCAATTTGATGCTCAACCTTCATGGGAGCCGCTGAAACAGTGGCGGTTATAAGCATTACTGCACAAAAGAAAATGCCTGCTAATCGGAATTTTACTGACATGAAATTTGCCCTCCTTTTAAATTACTCTCATGGGGGGCACATTCGACAAAGCCATGTCAAAATCCTTTATACCTTTATACTTTCTTTATCTCGCTGATTATAGCGGTACCGATTATCAGCACTGCACCCAGAATTCCGGTGACAGATAAGGATTCCCCTAAAATCAGGGCGGAGAGGAACAGGGCACTTATGGGGTCAATATAACCGCAAAGGGCCACTGAAGGAGCGGATAAATTCTTCATGCTGGAAAAATAGAGGGCGAAGGCAATACCGGTATAAACTATACCGAGAACCAGCACGGCGAGAATGGTATAGAAATCTGTAGGCAGCGGTCTCCAGCCATCGGTGATGCTGAGGTATGGTATCAGTATGAGGACAGCTCCGGACAGCTGAATGAAGGTTTTATGATAGGTATCTATTTGACTGATCCGTTTGTTGATAATGGCATTAAGAGCATATAACAGTCCGGCACTTAAGCCAAAGATTACGCCCTTTAGCTGGTTTATATCCATGGATTCCGTTTCTGTTATTCCGGAAACCAATACCATGCCGGTGGTGGTAAGACACAGCACCACAATTTTCCCCCGGGTCAGCTTTTCCGGCAGAAACAAGGGTGACAGCAGTATAACCAGGGCAGGCTGCATATAATAGCACAGGGTGGCTATGGGCACAGTGGTATAGTTTATGGCCTCAAAGAAAAATATCCAGTTAAAGCCATACATGGCTCCCGCCAGTAGCAGCAGAGCCACAATTTTTGCCGGAAGCTGGTTCATCCCGCCTCTTTTCTGATATATAATCAGGCTTAGCATGAACAGGGCTCCCAGAACGCCCCGAAGAAAGGCCAAAAAATCGGATGGAACGGGGATATAGCGCCTGAATACGCCGCTGGAACCCCATATAAGCATGGCGGTAATAACCATTAAGTAAGACTTCATTGTTACCTCAATCCTAAATAAAGGCCGCTGGCCCTAGGGGATTGCCCCTTGAGCTGGCGGCCTCGCTTACATTTTCTATTAGAATGCTGGAACTACAGCACCATTGTACTTCTCGTTGATGAACTTCTTAACCTTCTCAGACTTCAAAGCCTTCATAAGGGCCTGAATCTCTGGGCGGTTCTCGTCACCGGTACGAACAGCAACAATGTTTACATATGGAGAAGTGGAATCCTCGATGAAGATGTTGTCCTTAACTGGGTTCAGCTGAACCTGCATTGCAAAGTTGCTGTTGATTACAGCAGCGTCAACATCGTCAAGAGTACGAGGAACCTGTGCTGGCTCCAGCTCCTGGAACTTGATGTTCTTTGGATTGGCAGTAACGTCCTGAACGGTTGCAGTTACGCCAACGCCATCCTTCAGAGTAATAAGACCGGCCTTGGCCAGAAGAGCTAATGCACGGCCACCGTTGGTAGGGTCATTAGGAATGGAAACAGTAGCACCGTCCTTCAGATCCTTAAGGTTCTTTACCTTCTTGGAGTATACACCCATTGGCTCGATGTGAATGCCGCCGGCACTTACCAGCTTAACCTCAGGATGCTGCTTTACAAAATCCTCAAGATAAGGAATGTGCTGGAA
Source organism: Anaerovibrio sp. JC8 (assembly GCF_002100115.1). GTDB lineage: Bacteria > Bacillota > Negativicutes > Selenomonadales > Selenomonadaceae > Anaerovibrio. Next base: position 14,513 of record NZ_ANBM01000018.1, read on the forward strand.
GTAGTTTGCATCCAGCTCCTTGTCATTCAGATTCAGGTTTGGCTGTACATAATCACTGTACTCAACGATATCCAGCTTGATGCCGTCCTTGGCCAGATCATCCTTAATCTGCTCAAGAATTTCAGCATGTGGAACGGAAGTAGCACCAACCTTCAGTGTCTTGCTGTCGTTGGATGCCTGCTTGCTGCCTGCACCGCAGCCTGCCAGGGCAACGATAGCAAATACAAGGGCGGATAAAATCAGTAATACCTTTTTCATTAGAAAACCTCCTTAAAATAGTGTATATATTACTCCTTTGAGGAGCTACACCCGGTTTAACGCTTGTCCAGATGCTTGGCCAGCTTGTTGCCGGCAAACTGTACTATCTGAACCATAATAATGAGGACTACTACAGTGGCAATCATAATATCCGGACGGAAACGCTGATAACCATAGCGGATAGCCAGGTCACCCAGACCGCCGCCGCCGATGGCTCCAGCCATGGCTGATTCACCTATAAGGCTGATGATAACTGTAGTGAGCTGAGCCACAATATTTGGCATGGCCTCCGGCAGGAAAACCTTGCGGATAATCTGCAGAGGAGTAGCACCCATGGCCTGGGCGGCTTCCACAATACCATAAGGAATCTCCCTAAGGGATGTTTCCACCTGACGGCCGATAAACGGAACCGATGCCAGTACCAATGGTACCATGGCGGCAGTGGTTCCAATAGCACTGCCCACAATAAGGCGGGTCAGTGGAATAATAGCTACCATTAAAATAATAAACGGAATGGAGCGGATGGCATTTACAATGGCGCCGATTACCCGGTTAAGAGGTAAGCACTCCAGTATCTGCCCCTTGGAGGTGGTGTGAAGGATTACTCCCAGAGGAATGCCCAGCAGGGAAGAAATTATCATGGATACAACCACCATGTACACCGTTTCTCCCAAAGCCTTAGTGATGAGAGGAAGCATGTCTGCTGACATAGCCAATCACCTCCACCTTTACTTTTTGTTCATACAGGTAATCAATGGCGGCCTTAATATCCTGCTGGCTGCCATCCATACCTATAATAAGTCTGCCGAAAGGGGCACCCTTTATATCATCAAGACTTCCGAAGAACAGGTCTGCACTGACATCGTATTTTTTTACCAAAGTAGAAATAATCGGGTCATTTGCAGTTTCACCGATAAAGGTAAGCCTCATAAGGAGAATGCTGTCTTCAAATGGCTCTTCTGCAATTTCAATATTGCGGAAATCCACCGGCAGCTCATTGCTGAGCAATACGCTGATGAATTCCTTGGTAATAGGCTCCTGTGGATTGATGAATACATCCAGAACATCACCCTTTTCCGCAATAACACCCCTGTCGATTACGGCAACCTTGTCACAGATTTCCTTGATAACCTGCATCTCATGGGTAATGACCACCACAGTGAGCTTCAGCTTTCTGTTTATATCCTTAATTAATTGAAGGATAGATTTTGTGGTCTGTGGATCAAGGGCCGAGGTGGCCTCGTCACACAGGAGAATGTGGGGGTTGCTGGCCAGAGCCCTGGCAATGCCCACACGCTGCTTCTGACCACCGGAAAGCTGGGACGGATACTGGTCTGCCTTGTTGGAAAGACCCACCAGGTCCAAAAGCTCGGTAACACGGCTCTTTATTTCATCCTTTGGGGTATTTGAAAGCTCCAAAGGGAAGGCAATGTTATCGAATACTGTGGAGGTAGAGAGCAGATTAAAGTGCTGAAATATCATGCCAATGCCCTTTCTGGCTTCTCTAAGCTCAGCGTCGCTCATGGCAGTAATATCTTTTCCTTCTATTGTAACTGTACCCTTGGTTGGACGCTCCAAAAGGTTAATGCAACGTACAAGGGTGGACTTGCCGGCACCGCTTAGGCCGATAATGCCATAAATTTCGCCTTTATCTATATGAAGGCTTATGTCCTTTAAGGCATGTACCGGACCGGCAGCGCTGTCGTAGGTTTTCTCTATATGAGATAAATCAATCACCATATCACTTCCTGTCATCCTTTACAATTCATCCATGTGTAAAGTTGTAAATTGTAGAATACATTTAAATATTATACCTATTTTCACGGTAATTGCAAAGCACGGGCAAAATATAATAATTCATTTGCTCATTGGTGTCCATAGGGGAAATATGGATGTTTTATATTTATGAATTATACTTATTTTCACCCACTAATTCAATAGGTATTTGAAAAAATATGAAAAACATATATAATTAATATGAAATATCCTCTGTGAAAAGATTTTATGAAAGGGTTGCACAGCAAAAGCAAAGGCATATATTTAATGAAGAAAAGTGAAAGGATGTGGAATTAATTATGCGTATTTCAGCAAAGGGACGTTATGGACTGGCGGCCATGTCATATCTGGCGGCAAACTATCAGAATGGAACAGCAACTACAGTGATGCATATTTCAGAAAATCTGGGAATATCAAAAATATATCTGGAGCAGGTTTTTTCCTTATTAAAAAGAGCAGGACTTGTAATATCAATTAAGGGGTCCCAGGGGGGATATATTTTAAATAATGCTCCTGGTGAAATAACTGTTTATGATGTACTGACAGCCATTGAAACCTCCCTTATTGAAAAAACAGATACAACCGTGGGTGAAAAGGAGCCTTTTTTGGACAAGGCAATGCAGGAGGTTGTATTTTCACAGCTTGATGATGCAATAAAATCCTCGTTGGAGGCAATTACCCTGGAAGATATATTAAATAATGTAGAAAAGCAGAAAGAACCGGATAATCTTATGTATTTTATTTAAATTTGATTTAGCATAACTAATATTTATCTGTAGCCTTGTCGATTATTATTATTTTTTAGGGATTTTTGGTCTGACAAATGTTTAAATTAAGATACAACTATTATTAATTGCTATCTTATAATGTCCTTTTTTTATTGACAACATCAAGGACTATGGTATAAACTGTACGAGGTAATTGAAATTTTGTGACTATTACACTTGAATCGATGTGCAATTGTACAAAAATTCAATGGTTCGAGGGTGCTCGAATCGTATATGTGTATTAATGAAAATGGGGGATTGTTATGGTAAAGGACAAAGCTACGGTTGTCGTTGTTGGCGGCGGAGCTACAGGCGTTGGTATCCTGCGTGACCTCTCTATGCGTGGCATTGATGCCCTGCTGATTGAGAAACTTGATATGGTTAATGGTGCCAGCTCCCGCTATCATGGCCTTCTGCACAGTGGTGCCCGCTATGCAGTAAGAGACCAGGAAGCAGCAAAAGAGTGTATCGAGGAAAACACCATCCTGCGTCGTATTGGTAAGTCTTGTGTAGAGGCTACTACCGGTATGTTCGTACAGGTTGAGGGTGATGATCCGGATTTCGTAGATCCTTGGGTAAAGGGTTGTGCTGAAAGTGGTATCAAGACCCGTGAGTTGAGCAAGGAAGAGGCTCTTCGTTTGGAGCCAAACCTTTCCCGCAAGTTGGTTCGCGCTTTTGAGGTTCCAGATGGTGCCATCGATGGTTTCCGTATGTCCTGGCAGAATCTTCAGTCTGCTGCACGTTATGGTGGCCGTTACAAGACCTATACTGAACTGATAAATATTAATGTTGAGAGCGGCGCTGTAAAGAGCATTACCGTTCGCGACAATGTTACCAAAGAAGAATATGACATCGAGTGCGAGATTTTGGTAAACGCTGCCGGTCCATGGGCTGGCAAGGTTGCACAGATGGCTGGTCTGGACTGCTCCGTAAGTCCTTCCAAGGGTACTCTGATTGCATTCAACCAGAGAATTTCCAACCGTGTTGTAAACCGTCTGCGTAAGCCATCCAATGGTGATATTTTCGTACCACATGGTTCCATTACCATTCTTGGTACTTCTTCTATTACTATTCCAGATCCTGAGGATACTTCCACTTCCTGGGATGAGGTTGAAGAGCTCATGAAGACCGGTGAGGGCGTATTCGAGCATCTGCGCGATTATCGTATCCTCCGTGTATTCGCTGGCTCCCGTCCTCTGTACGTTCCTAAGGGAGCTGACGGCGGTCGTAATGCATCCCGTGGCTTCGTTACTCTCGACCACGAGAAGGAAGACGGCCTGAAGGGCATGATGACCATCTGCGGTGGTAAGTTCACCACCTACCGTCTCATGGCTGAGAAGTTCTGTGATGTTCTGGCTCCAAAGCTTGGCAATACTGCTAAGTGCCGCACTGCAGAAGAGGATCTGGTTCCAGAGGTTTCCGCTGCTGACAAGAAGGCTGCCCGTCAGTACTTCCCATCCTACGGTGTAAACCTTGCTGCTACCCGTCTTGGTACTGAGAAGTTCCCAGAGGTTGTTAAGACCCTGAAGGAGCATCCTGAGACCCGTGAAGTTCTCTGCGAGTGCGAGAACGTTACTATGGCCGAGGTTATGCGCATTGCACAGGAGCCTACCAGCCATAGCGTAGCAGATGTTAGAAGAAGAACCCGTCTTGGCATGGGTACTTGCCAGGGTAACTACTGCGCAATCCGCAGTGCTGCAATTGCAAACAAGCTGTTCAAGAACAAGCTTGAGGGCTGCAGCGATTCCCTCAGCGATATGAAGAACTTCCTGCAGGCCAGATGGAAGGGTATTACTCCTGTAATGGCAGGTAAGACTCTCCGTGAGGCTGAAATGACCAGAGGCATGTATGAAGTATTGTTCAATGTAAATGGGGGTAGACGTTAATGAGCAAGTCAGATGTAGTTGTTATCGGTAATGGTTTTGCTGGCCTGATGTCCGCTCTTGTTAGCGCAGACCAGGGCAAAAAGGTAACACTGCTGTCCTATGGTGCGGGTACTTTCCCTCTTAACAGTGGCGTTATCGACGTATTAGGCTATGATGACTCCGGCAAGGCTGTAGCTAACCCTGCTCAGGCTGTTAGCGCAGTTGCTGATGAGCATCCATATAAAAAAATTGGCACCCAGGCTCTGGAAGAGTCCGTAAAGTTCTTCCAGGATGTGGTTGCAGCTGAGGGCTTCCCTTATGTTGGTTCCCTCAATGAGCAGCAGTGGCTGGTTACTGGTGTTGGTACCTTGAAGCCATCCTGCCTGATTCCTGAGTCCATGCAGGGCTCCAAGTGCTTTGACGCTTCCGAGATCGTTCTCGTAGGCATCAAGGGCCTGAAGGATTACTATGTAGACATGGTTGCTGAGAACCTTGCAAAGGAGCTTGGTAATGACAAGAAGTACACTGTTGTTACTGTAGATCCTCATTATCAGGGTGCTCGTGATCTGACCACCAAGGACGTTGCTGCTTGGATGGATACTGAGGCTGGTTATGCTGATTTCGTTTCCCAGGTTAAGGGCAACGCAGGCTCCGGCAAGGTAATCCTTGTTCCTCAGATTCTCGGTCTGAAGGGCAATGTAGTATATAAGAAAATCGTTGCAGAGTTGGGCTGTCCAGTAGTTGAGACTACTGCTATGCCACCTTCTGTAAATGGTCTCCGTCTCCGTGATGTACTCCTGAGTGCATTGAAGAAGAAGGGTATCACTGTTATTGAGAATTCCAAGGCTGAAGAAGCTGTTATCGAGGGCAGCAAGGCTGTAGCTGTTAAGGCCGGTGGCGAGGTTCGTCTCCAGACTTACAATGCTGACAAGTTTATCGTTGCAACCGGTGGTTTCTACAGCGGCGGTATCACCATGCGTGACTTTGGTGAGGCCAAGGAAGTTGTATTCGGTCTCCCTGTTGAGTGCGACTGTGTTGAGGAGCGTTGGGTTAACAAGCAGCTCTTCTCCGACAAGAAACAGACCTTCGCCAAGACTGGCGTAAGGGTAGATGCAACTCTCCGCGGTGTTAATGAGTCCGGCAATGTAGTTCTTGAGAACGTATATGTTGCAGGCCGTAACCTCAGTGGCTATGATTTCTGCTTTGAGCATTCCGGCAATGGTGTAGCTTTAGCTTCTGCTTATAAAGCAGCCAAGGCTTGATTGAAAGGGGTATTATATTATGGAGTTAGAAGAAAGAGCAAGAGATTCAGCCGATAATTGTATTGCCTGCACATCTTGTGTTGCAGTGTGTCCAGTTACCAAGGCTAATCCAGACTATAGAGGACCAAAACTCGTAGGTCCTGCTCATAACCGTATGCATTTCTCCGATGAGAGCGATTATGAGGATTCCTTAAAGTTATGTTCTAACTGTAAGAACTGCGACATCACCTGCCCTAACGGCGTATCTGTTGCAACTCTTAACATGTTGGAGCGTGCCAAGTATTACAAGGCTCATCCTGAGAAGCACACTCAGGCTGATCAGATGCTGAGCCACAACTTCCAGATGGCTGATATGCTCAAGAGCATTCCATTTGGCAGAAGCTGCGCAAACCTCGGTATGTCCATCGGTGAGGCTATGGGCATGATGGGTGCTATGGGTATTGCACCTCAGCGTAAGTCTCCAAGATTCGCTACCAAGTATTTCCGCGAGCTGTACAAAGAAATCAAGCAGCCTGAGGGTCTTACCAAGGAAGTTCTGTTCTTCCCTGGCTGCTATATCGATACTAACGATCCAGAGGTTGGCGTTGCATTCGTTAAGGTTATGAACGCAAACGGCTACAAGGTTCTGATGGATGACCGCTTCAAGTGCTGCGGTTCCCCACTGGTTGTAGGCGGTTATCTGGATGAGGCAAGAAGCCATGCAGACAACAATGTTGCAATTATCAATGAGTATGCTGCAAAGAATATTCCTGTAATTGCATGCTGCACTTCCTGCTCCTTGATGCTGAAGGCTGAGTACACTGAGCTCTTCGCTCAGGAGGAAATGGCTCAGGCTGCAAAGAACGTTTATGATGCATTTGAGTTCCTGACTATCCTCGCTGACAAGGGCGAGCTCAAGAAGGTTCAGGTTTCTTCCGACAAGAAGTTCCTGTATCATGCACCATGTCATCTGCGTGCACAGGGTATGGGTATGCCGGCAGTTGACCTCCTGAAGGAGATTGGTGTAAATATCGACAGCGCTGATGCAGGCTGCTGCGGTATGTCCGGTTCTTATGGTTTCCATAAGGAGAACTATGAGACTTCCATGAAGATTGGTTCCGAGCTGTTTGACAAGATTAATGCAAGCGGTGCTCATAAGGTTGTCTGCGACTGCGGTACTTGCCGTGAGCAGATCAGACATGGCACTGATGCCAAGACAACTCATCCAATCCAGGTATTGGCAAAGGCTTACGAGAAGTAAGCAACTACTTAGGTGAAAAGATTTGGGCGGCTATTATTTAGGGAGATAATAATAGGGGATTCCCTTGGGAGTCCCCCGCCAGCCTGGATCATTTCATATATTAGACCATGGGGTTTGAGAGAGGCCTCATAGGCTCTAGCAATAGTTTTATTTTTTAAGGGGGATTTTTAAAATGGCAAAGAAGTATGTAATGGCGTTAGACGCAGGTACTACTAGTAACAGAGCTATCGTCTTTGATGAGAACTCCAAAATTGTAGGCGTTTCCCAGAAGGAATTCACTCAGATTTTCCCACAGCCAGGTTGGGTTGAGCATGATGCTGATGAGATCTGGAGCACAATGACTACTGTTATGAAGGAAGCTCTGGAAGAGAGTGGCCTTTCCGCTAACGACATTTCTGCCATTGGTATCACTAATCAGCGTGAGACCACTGTTGTATGGGACAAGAACACTGGCCGTCCTGTATACAATGCAATCGTTTGGCAGTCCCGTCAGACTGCAAGCATTGCAGAGGATCTGAAGAAGAAGGGCCTGACTGAGGAGTTCAAGACTAAGACTGGTTTGACCATCGATGCTTACTTCTCCGGTACCAAGATCACTTGGATTCTCGAGCATGTAGAGGGTACTCGTGCTCGCGCAGAAGCAGGCGACTTACTCTTCGGTACTATTGACACTTGGTTAATTTGGAAGTTGACTGGTGGCAAAGTACATGTAACTGACTATTCCAACGCTTCCCGTACTCTGATGTACAACATCAAAGAACTGAAGTGGGATGAGCAGCTCCTGTCTTACCTCAAGGTTCCAGCAAAGATGCTGCCTGAGGTTAAGCCTTCCTCTTGCCGTTATGGCTTCACCGAGCCATCCATCCTGGGTGCTTCCGTTCCTGTATCCGGTGCAGCAGGTGACCAGCAGTCCGCACTGTTCGGCCAGAACTGCTTCGAGCCTGGTATGGCTAAGAACACCTATGGTACTGGCTGCTTCATGCTCATGAACACTGGTACTGATATCTATGATTCCAAGAACGGTCTGGTTACTACCATCGCTTGGGGTCTTGATGGCAAGGTTGAGTATGCTCTTGAGGGCTCCATCTTCGTAGCAGGTTCCGCTATTCAGTGGCTCCGTGATGGCGTTCGCATGGTTGATTCCGCTCCAGATTCTGAGTGGGTTGCCAAGAAGGTTCGTGACACCGCTGGTGTTTACCTCGTACCTGCATTCGTAGGTCTTGGTGCTCCATATTGGGATCAGAATGCTCGTGGTATGATCATCGGTATTACCCGTGGTACTACTAAGGCTCATATCGTTCGTGCAACTCTCGAGTCCCTGGCTTATCAGACTAAGGACGTTCTGGGTGCAATGGAAGCTGATTCCAACATTAAGTTGGCTTCCCTGAAGGTTGACGGCGGCGCTGTTGCCAACAACCTGATGATGCAGTTCCAGGCTGATATCCTTGGTGTTCCTGTTGATCGTCCTCAGATCATCGAGACTACTGCTCTTGGTGCAGCTTACCTCGCTGGTCTTGCTGAAGGCGTATGGGCAAACAAGGAAGACCTGAAGTCCGCTTGGAAGCTTGATGTTCGCTTCGAGCCTGTAATGGAAAAGGCTGAGGCTGACAAGCTCTACAAGGGCTGGCAGAAGGCTGTTAAGCACTCCATGCATTGGCTTGATGAGGAGTAATATTTACTCCGAAGTTTCAGCGTAACTGCTGAGTTTAGTGAGGATTCAATATCTGGCACCGGTTCATAAGGGGTGCCGGTGCCAGATATGAATTATAGTATTCATTCATATTTATTTTAATGAAAGAGGGATGTAAAAATGGATAATTTATTAGGCGAGTTCGTCGGTACTGCGGTACTGATGGTATTTGGTTGCGGTGTTAATGCTAACATGACCCTGGCTAAGAGCTATGGTCGTGGCGGCGGCTGGATCTGCACAACTACTGGATGGTGTTTTGCAGTAGTAATGGGTGTTTATGCATCTGTTGCTCTTGGTGCTCCACAGGCTGATATCAACCCTTCTGTTACCATTGCTAAGACTTTGGCTGGTGTTTACACTTGGGATCAGTTTGCAGCTACTTCTATCGTTCAGATTCTTGGCGGTATCCTCGGCGCAATCATTGTTTACCTTGCATATCTCCCACATTGGGCAGAGACTGAAGGCAGCAAGCTGGGCGTATTCTCCACTGGCAACGCTTGTGGTAACCAGATGACTGCTTTCCTCACCGAGTTCATCGCAACTTTCTTCCTGATGTTCGGTATCTGGTGCATCTTCTCCAAGGGTGTAACCGGTTCCATGGGCTTCGCTCCTGGTTTCGGTCCTTACCTCGTAGGCTGCCTGATCTGGGCTCTTGGCCTTTCCCTTGGTGGTCCTACCGGTTATGCAATGAACGCAGCTCGTGACCTTGGTCCAAGAATTGCTCATGCAATTCTTCCTATTCCTGACAAGGGCGACGGCAACTGGGGCTATGCTTGGATTCCAGTAGTTGCTCCTCTTTGCGGTGGTGTTGCAGCTTATGTTGTTTGCAGCGCTTTCGGCCTCCTTGGCTAATTCCGTAACAGGAAAAATTATCTAAACAAGAAGTACCCCTGTCTATTTTAGGCAGGGGTATTTTTTGAATCCTAATAGAATATATACTTAATGGGTTATTAGTGATATAATTAAACAAGTATTTATTAGGAGGAATTATAAATGGATAAGAAAAAGGCATATACCAAATTGGGTATTGCACTATTCATAATTATTGCATTGATGGCTGGTGCTTATAAGCTGTACACGCACTCATTGGAAAATGACTTCAACAACATTTCTACCGTTGAAATCGAACGGGTTGGTGAGGAGTTTACCGGCCAGTACCATCGTCCGGACTGCCCACTGGCAAAGAAAATCCTGAAGCCGGTTATCTTTAACGAGGGCAAGACTGCTGCAGAAAACAACAAGCAGGCCAAGGCTGAAGGTTATGTTCCATGCAAGCGTTGTCATCCTGAAAAGTTAGACTAGTCATAGAAGGCCCTTGATACTCATGTCAAAGGCCTTTTCTTTTATTTTGAAAGGATAATTTATGGCCATTAAAACTCCTACACCACCAACACCGCCTACACCACCTGTCTCCCCGAAGGGACAGGACAACAGCAATGCAGAAGTAAATACAGGCGGAGGCGGTACTACTGAAACAGGGGATAAGGAATTTGGTATCCATATTAATATTTCCAATCCCAATGACAAAAAGGAGAAGAGTCAAAATTCACAGCAAAATGCCGCTGGAGATGGGGGCAATCAGGTCCAGAAGGAAGTAATCACCAAGGAGCGGGACCAGCTGCCGGAGCCCCAGGCTGTGCTTACGGGGGATATGCCGGCAGATAAGGTGCTGCAGACGGAAGCCCGCCAGCCGGATAATGAGGCACTGCACTTAAATAACAACAGCTCCACCTTTGGTGGCATAAGCATCTGGCCTTTTGTGCTGGTATTTGTGGCGGCATTTATAGGCTTTACCCTGTTGAACATTATGAAGAACAAGCAGGAGCTGCCCATTAAAGAAAAACAGATCAGCCCACAGCAGGAAACGGACAAGGAATATACTGCCAAGGCGACTGATTCAGCCACCAAGAATAAAGACGATGATGACCATAAACATTTTGAAATAAGGATTTAAACTTCTTTTACAAAGTAGGAGATTTATAGTAAAATTACAAGGATAGGATATTCAAGGGACAAGCTCCCTATATATATTTGGATATAATGGAGGTCATTAAGGTGTTAGATATCAAATTTGTCAGAGAGAATCTGGATGCTGTTAAGGAAATGCTCAATAAGAGACATAATAGTTTATCATTGGATGGGTTCACTGACCTGGAGAAGACCCGTCGTGAAATTCTGGCTGAGGTTGAGACCCTTAAGGCAAAGCGTAACACTGTATCCAAGCAGATCGGTGCCATGAAGAAGGCCGGCGAAAACACTGACGCAGTTGTAGCCGAGATGCAGTCCGTTGGTGATGAAATTGCCAAGCTGGACGAGCAGTTAAAGGTTGTGGAAAACAGCCTGAGGGATATTATGCTCAGCATTCCAAATATGCCAAAGGAGGATGTTCCTTATGGCGTAGATGATACTGATAATCCAGAGGTAAGAAAATTCATGGAGCCAACCAAGTTTGACTTCGAGCCAAAGGCCCACTGGGATCTTGGTACTGACCTGGATATTATTGATGCAGAGCGTGCAGCCAAGGTAACCGGTGCCCGCTTCACCTTCTACAAGGGCCTGGGTGCCCGTCTGGAGCGTGCCCTCATTAATTTCATGATGGACCTGCATGCTACCAAGCATGGCTATAAGGAAATGCTGGCACCATGCATCGTTAACAGCGACAGCATGATTGGTACCGGCCAGCTGCCAAAGTTCGCCGAGGATATGTTCAAGCTGGAGGGCCTTGATTATTACATGGTTCCAACTGCTGAGGTACCAACCACCAACTACCATCGTGAGGAGATTCTCGATGGGGCTACCCTTACTGAAAAGTATTGCGCATATACTGCGTGCTATAGAGCAGAGGCCGGCAGTGCAGGCCGTGACACCCGTGGTCTTATCAGACAGCATCAGTTCAACAAGGTAGAGCTCATTAAGTTCTGCAAGCCAGAGGATTCCTGGGATGAACTGGAAAAGATGACTGATGATGCCGAGGACGTATTGCGTGTACTGGAGCTGCCATACCATGTGGTACTCCTTTGCACCGGTGATATGGGCTTTACCTCTGCCAAAACCTATGATATTGAGGTTTGGATGCCTGGTCAGAACTGCTACCGTGAGATTTCTTCCTGCTCCAACTGCCTTGATTTCCAGGCCCGTCGTGCCAATATCAAGTTCCGTCGTGATGCAAAGAGCAAGCCAGAGTTCGTTCATACATTGAATGGTTCCGGCCTGGCAGTAGGACGCACCTTCGCGGCTATTTTGGAGAATTATCAGAATGAGGACGGTTCTATCCGCATTCCAAAGGCATTGATTCCTTACATGGGTGGCGTAGAGGTCATCAAGAAGGAAGAGCTGTAATTTAATTCGGTATTATATAGCCTGCCACTGGTGGTAGGCTATATTTTTTTGAGGGGGATATAATATGCCAATGAGAGCAGTGTGGGCAGAAGTGGATTTAAATGCCCTGGAGTCTAATATAAAGAATATCAAATCCTGCATTAACAATAATGCCAAGTGGTGTGCCGTGGTGAAGGCTGATGCTTATGGCCATGGCGCTCTGGCCGTGGCAAGAAAATGCGTGGAAATGGGTGCCTCTTATTTGGCAGTGGCGGTTCTCAGTGAGGCTATTGCCCTGCGTAAGGCCGGATTTACTACACCGATCATCATACTTGGAGCTTCTCCTATGGATACCTCCGGGATGCTGGTGGATTACGATATAACCCAGGCGGTTTTTGAGTTTGAGCAGGCCGAGGCGATTTCCCGTCAGGCCGTATTGAGAAACAAGACTGCCAAGATTCATCTAAAAATTGATACTGGTATGCACCGCATTGGCATAAGGCCGGAAGAAGCAGGGGATATGGCCAGAAGAATAGCCTCGCTTCCTGGCATTAAGCTTGAGGGCATGTTCTCCCATTTTGCCCTGGCAGATAATGAAGACAAAACCTACTCCTATAAGCAGCTGGATAATTTTAAGCGGGCCATTGCCAAGGTGGAGGAAGCTGGTGTCAATATTGAGATAAAGCATATTGCCAATTCCGCTGCAATTCTGGAAATGCCGGAAACCCATTTTGACATGGTTCGTGCGGGGATTATTTTGTATGGTCTCTGGCCATCAGATGAGGTTAATAGAAGCATTGAACTGAAGCCGTTGATGAAGCTCTGTGCCAAGGTGTCCTTCCTCAAGACATTGGAGCCAGGAGAATCGGTGAGCTACGGCTGCACCTGGACGGCGGAGCGTAAAAGCCTCATTGGTACCCTGCCGGTGGGATATGCCGATGGTTACACCAGAATGTTCAGCGGCAAGGCTGAGATAGAATATAAGGGACAGCGGGCACCTATTGCCGGCCGGATTTGTATGGACCAGTGCATGGTGGATCTGACTGAGATCAAGGGTATCAAGGAAGGGGACACTGTGGTACTATACGGATCTGAAGGTCTTACCATGGATGAAGCGGCCAGCTGGCTGGGAACAATCAATTACGAGCTGCCATGTATGCTTAGCCCAAGAGTACCAAGAGTATATAAGGAATAGGGCACAAGCTGTAATAAAAAAGTAAGATATTATGTTGACAATACATGGAAATGGTAGTATCATAGTCAACGTTGTCGCGGTATTTCATATGGATGTGAAATAGGACAACAAAAAATAATTCAAAAAGTTGCTTGACAAGAAAGCCACTTTG
>NZ_ANBM01000019.1 GCF_002100115.1 Anaerovibrio sp. JC8
ATATGGGCAGGGTATTTATTTTGAAAAATCAGAACATCCATGTTACGCTCACGCCGCCGGAGAACCCTTGCTTTTTGCCTGCAAATCCACTCACATTCAAATCGATTTTCCATGGGCTTCCATCGTGGGGGAGCATTGTGGCACCGAGTTCTGCCCGGATACTGCCACCCTTTGTCTCCGCAGCACGGATTGGAATATCGTCTGCTGTACCAGTAGCCTTACCATTCAGCTCATGCTCATAGGCCAGGCCGCCGTAGAAATTCCACTTATCGTGCTTTACCTTATAACGTGCACCAACGCACAATATACTACTTGTAACTGCATCCAAATCGTAATGACCGCCAGCCTCGAAGGATACGCCGTTCTTGCGGTTGAAGAAATACTTGCCGTAGACATCAAGGCTATGGCCGTTATTCATTTCAAACTCCCTGCCGACGCCGATATGGAATCCGAAATAAGGGGCGTTGGTATCATAACTGTACGGGTTGCCCATTCCGTCACTCATTACATTACGGGCGTCGTCGTGGATGCTGCCACCTCTCAGGCTGCCTTCCACATAGACGTTGTTCTTCATGGTGTACTTGGCGAGAAGTCCGCCGCCGGTGTAGCGTGTCGAGCCGTCACCCCGCATATTGTTATCCGCGTAGGTGGTATAGTTGCCTGTGCCGTACTCGAAAAAGGCACCGTATTCAAAGGTACCGCTTTTTTTCTTGTTCTGGTGTCCAATTCCGAGGATGGCATTCCATGTGTGAACATTCACATGGCTGCCGGTTTCCTGCTGTATGGCAGCGCCGCCAGCCTTCGCGAAGGAGGAAATACCGTCGGAACCGGTATTGGCCGCCAGGGCTAATCCTTCCGTGGCCGTGCCGATGAAGTCGTTGCCCATTGAAAGGGCCGCCATGCCGACCTCGGCACCCATTACTGCGTTGTGGGTCTGAGCCTGCGCCGTTTGCGTCAGTGCCGTGAAAACCAAATCATCTGCCTTGCCGTCCCCGTCAGCGTCTGTCAGGGATGCTTCTCCCTTGCCTTCCAAACTTGTCCCGACCTTGTATTTCGTGCCCGTAATCGTGCCTGTGTAGGCTTCCCCGGTGGCGAGAAAATCATTTACCAGCGTCATTTTTTTGCCCGCAGCAAGGTTATTGATGTTAGTGAAATTGATATTTGATGTATCCACCGACGCTTCGCTGAAGGATATAGTGGAGAGGGTAGTGGCATGGTTGAGCAGTGCACCGCTGTTTTTCCATTCCACGTCCCCGAAGGACAGCTTTGTGGCCTTGTTCTCCGCCGTGCAGGTCAAAGCTGTATCCGTCAGTGCCAGGCGGCCCTGGAAAGCGGCGTTGATGGTCATGCCCGTGACGGGGGTCACGGTGTATTCCTGCTTTGCCGTGGTGGTGGCAAGGAGAGTGGCATTGATGGTGCCCGTGTTCGTACATTCTAGCAGGTTCATCACGTCACCGTTCGCAATGGCTTCGAGATTCTCAAAGGTCAGAACGGAGGCGTCGATCTTGGCCTTTTTGAGGGCTTCGACTGTGGTTTTATTTTCTTCGAGGCCGGTACCTGTCATCTTCAGCACAGGGGTCCCCCATTTCGCAGTTACGTTCACGGGATTTCCTTGGTCATTTAGAATTTTGCCAATATTTATGGTCTCGAAGTTTTGTACCTTGGTAGCAGAGTTTGCGCCGGAAAGGTAAAGGGTGTTGCCGGTGACAATATCATAGTTTGTATAGGTGGAGTCCCCGACGTTACCGCCATATAGACCGGGGGTTCCGGAAAAATTGCCGGCAATGATCACTGTATTGTCCGTGGCACTGCCGCCACTATTCATGATAACGCCACCGCTTATCTCATTGGCGAAGGACCCGCCGTAAACGACGACCATGTTCTTATTGGCGATCTTTCCCTGTCCGCCGCTGACGGCCGTCTTATCGGCATCGCCCGTGAATTGTCCGCCATAGATGAAGACCTTGTTGCCGTTGGCAGTTGCCGTCGCATGAGCGTACCCGCCGGCGACGTTTCCGCTGATAATACCGCTGTTGACGATGGCGACGTTGTTGCAGGCACTGCCATTGGAGGAATAGCCGCCATAGACGTTTCTTAAGTTTACGTTTCCCCCGATGGTAACCATGTGGGAATTGGCGGAGGTATCATAGCCTGGTTTATTATTATTCGTATTATGCCATCCTATCACATCCTTGATCTTAGGAATATTAGGATCATGCTCAGGATCATCATGATTATAAGTCTCTTTTTTTACATAATAGGAATAATTTCCGTTTGGATTGAGGTCAGGACGGGATATACCCCACCATTCATATTTACAGCCTTCCTCTCCTCTCTGGCCAATATTTGGCTCCGTAGCTCCCGCCGTTGCGGGTATCAGAACGAGGCAGGACAGAAGTGAGATTACCAGATAAGCGTATTTTTTCTTTTTGACAATGCGGGATGCGGACATGGAAAATCGCTTCCTTTCGTATTGTGGTTTTTCACGAAAAAATGCAGCAAAAATATAATCTAGTCTATTTTTAGCTATATTATACGGCTAATAGTTTCCTTTGACTACAGGCAAATAATATTATCCATAGCGTCTTTTCAAGGAAATAAAAATCCGCTGCCCCATAGTTAACATGGGACAACGGATTCTTAAATTGTTTCACGTGAAACATTTTATTTATATGCAAGTAACAATTAAGAAAAGGGCAATTGCTTGAAGCGCTTGGGCGAAGGGCGTTAAGAAACTATTTTTTGCATACTTACACATCAAGAAAACATCCATTGTTTGAGCGAAGCGAGTTTGGATTTTTCTTGATGACTAATTAAAAGCAAAACAATAGCTTTAGCCCTGAGCCCTTGCTGAAAGCAATGCCCCTTTTCTTAGATAATTTTTACTTAGAAATTATATCATTTGCAATGTTTAACGCGATTACTGCATCCTGGGCATAGTAGTCTGCTCCTGCTTCGTCAGCATAATCCTGGGTCAGTGCAGCACCACCCACGATAACCTTTGAAGTATTTCCACTTTCCTTTAACTGGCGAATTACTTCGTCAATTTCTGTCATAGTGGTAGTCATTAATGCGCAAAGGCCAACTATATCAGCGTCATTTTTTATGGCAGTAGCCACAATTTCCTCTGCCGGTACATCCTTGCCTAAATCAATAAGGTTAAAGCCGCTGTTTTCCAGCAATGCGCCGACAATATTTTTTCCAAGGTCATGAACATCACCCTTTACGGTGGCCAGGACTACAGTTCCTTTTCCTTCACCCTCCTGGGCAGGGAATCTTTCCTTCAGGATGTTGAAGGCACTGCGCATTGCCTCCGCCGATAGCAATACCTGTGGCAGGAATACCCGGCCAGCTCCAAAATCCACACCAATTTCATTCATGGCAGCGGTGAGAGCCTTTTCTGTCAGCTCATTTGGGTCAATATTTTCAGCCAAAGCTCTTTCCAGAAGCTCAGGCATGGAGTCTGCATCGCCGGAAATTACTGCCTGCTTTATGGCCTCAACTGGGGTAAGCTCTTCATGCTTGGCAACGGCAGCCTTCTTTGGTACAGCCAGATTTTTTTCATTGGTACTGAAATCACGGCCATTAGGGTCCTTGCCCAGCAAAGCCATGCTGGCCATAAGAGCATTTTGCATCTGCTCGTCATAAGGATTCATGATAGGAGCATCCAGACCGGCCGCCAGGCACATAGAGAAGAAGGTGCTGTTAATCAGCGGTCTGTTTGGCAAGCCAAAGGAAATGTTGCTTAAGCCCATGGTGGCAGGATAGCCGTATTTCTCTCTATACAAGCGGAGAGTGTTGAGTACGTGGTTGCAGGCATCCTGGTCCGCAGCTACAGTCATAACCAGACCGTCCAGCAGGAAGTCGCCGTCCTTCAGGCCGGCTTTCTTTGCTTCATCAATGATGATATTCATTACTTCGATACGCTCTTCAGCTGTTTTTGGAATACCATCATCAGTTAATGGCAGACAGAGAATGGCAGCACCATATTTAATAGCCAGAGGAATAAAGGTCCGCAGCCGTTCCTTTTCTGCACTGACGGAGTTAATTAAAGCACGTCCCGGATATGCCCGAAGACCTGCCTCCAATACCTCGGGGTCACTGGTATCGATTACCAGCGGAGCATCTGTAAGCTGGGAGATTTCTGTAATTGCCTTTTTCATGGCCTGGGCCTGGTCGATACCGCCCACACCCATATTTACATCCAGCAGCTTGGCTCCGGCCTTCACCTGGTCCATGGCTTCCTTCTTTACGGAGAGGAAGGAGCCGTCCTTAATCTCAGCAGCCAGCTTCTTGCGGCCTGTTGGATTAATGCGTTCACCAATGAGTACCGTAGGAAGTTCCTTATCTATAACTACAGTCTTGCTGCGGCTGGCCACCATAAGACGGCGGCGCAGTGGCTTGAATTTTGGTTCTTCAAAGTCCTTAAGGGCATCTTTGATGGCAGCAATGTGAGCCGGGGAAGTACCGCAGCAGCCACCTATATAAGTGGCACCGGCCTGAATTAATTTTGGTGCCCACTTGCCAAAATCCTCCGGTCCCATCGGGAAGGTGGTTTTGCCGTTTACCAGCTGTGGCAAGCCGGCATTTGGCTGGACGCTGATAGGCTTCTCCGTGTTTTCAGATAAAATCTTTACGATAGGAACCAGCTGCTCAGGACCCAGGGAGCAGTTAATACCAATAATATCAGCTCCCATGGCATCAAGGGTGATAGCCGCTGTCTGCGGGTCGGTACCGGTTACGGTGCGTCCATCCTCGCTGTAGGACAGCTGACATATAATAGGCAGGCTGGTTACTTCCTTGGCTGCCAGCAGTGCGGCCCTCATTTCCTGAATATCAATGGAGGTTTCAATGAGGATATAATCGGCACCGCCTTCAGCCAGGGCTGCAGCCTGTACCTTGTAGTTTTCGAAGGCATCCTCAAAATCCAGATCGCCCAATGGCTTGATAAACTTGCCGGTTGGGCCCATGCTGCCGGCGATTTTTACCTTATCTCCGGCGGCTGCTCTGGCAGCCTTAACGGCGGCAATATTTATTTCCCGTGCTCTGTCACTGAGATTATAATGAGCCAGCTTTAAAGGGGAACCACCAAAGGTATTTGTTTCAATAATAGTGGAACCGGCATCTATATACTGCTGGTGTACTGCTGTAATTTCCTCCGGCTTGTCCACATTGAGAAGCTCCGGGCAGTAGCCGGCAGGAAGAAGTCCTTTTTGCTGTAAAATGGTACCCATGGCACCGTCAAATATGTGAATCATTAAATCAGTCCTTACCTTACATTTACGTACATAATGACAGTATATAGGTTTACAACTTTACATGCAAGTGTTTTGCCTAGCTAAGCAGTTGGTTTTATCGCAGGCCTCACAATTATGTTTTTTTGTTTCATCGGGACAAGTTCCTTCTATTAAATATAGACCTATAATTGCCGTAATGGATTTTCGTGGCTCCAGCATCATGGACTCTGTAAGGTGGACGTTGATTACATCTGCTTTGGCGGTACGCATCATTTCCGGCTGCTGCTCTATGGGCCAGTCACCATAGCCGGGGCTGAACCGCCATTTCATTTTATAGCCCTGTCGGGACACCTTTTCAAAAATGGCCTTTTCCATCAGATCAGCATTTTGTTCCACTGCCGCTGTGGCTGCTGCATCCAGAATCAGGGAAAGTGCATATTTTCCTTCCTTAAATAAGGAAGTGATTTTATCCTCTATTTCCTGACCCACAGTGGCTGAAAGCATGACAACCTTGCTGCAGCCCATAAGATGTTTTTTGATGGATTCCCCTTCCAGAATAAATGGGGGAGTGGAGGCCACGGTCTGAGTACGGGCATCATAATCATAAAGCTCCCAATTTCCGGTAGGGTGGATAATGAGTCGTGCCAGGTCACAGGCTTCATCTATTAGTTTTTCATCAAATTCTGATTTTCTGAGACCGGCATATCGTTTTGTTTCTTCTTTATCTATTTCAAAAAATGGAGCATTAAAAATGGCCATTTTTATCACCTCGTATTCAAGAATGTTCCACGTGAAACATTTTACTAAAGTTATTCATCGAGTCATGACCTGCGGAAAACTGTTCAGCTTCATCCCGTCGCATAATCGCCATGCAATAAATCAAAACACTTTTTTCATGGCGGCAAAGCCGTTCTCACATACAGTCATTAAATAATATATTGCCCATGGCTCGCTTGCGCAGATGCTCTGGTCTTGCAGGTGAATAGTTTCCCTCCGGCCCATAAGGCTGGTACTATTTTTAGAAATATAGTTGAATAGACAGGTGGAGGTTTACAAGCGGACCTTTTTTACCTTGGTACTTAGTGAACACGAGTTATTAACGAAGTGTGAGCTTAGTACCACTAGGTAAAATACAGAGCGCGAGCGTTCCGCGTTAAACCTGCACCTGGATAGAGCATGCTGAGTTCTTACAAGAATGATTATAAGTGGAAGAAAAATGAAAAACAATTATTTTTCATATCGAAAAAAATGCCCATTAATGGTACAATATAAAAGTACGAAATTTTAAATTATGTATAGTAAGGTCGGTGACTAAATGGGCAAGGTAATTGCTGTTGCAAATCAGAAAGGCGGCGTGGGCAAGACCACTACCTCCGTCAGCTTGAGTTCTGCCCTGGCAGAAAAAGGAAAGAAAGTATTGCTGGTGGACTGCGATCCTCAGGGAAATGCCACCAGTGGCTTTGGCATCAATAAGCAGGAGCTGGAGCTCAGTATTTATGACATCATCATTGATGAATGGCAGATGTCTGAAATTATATTACCGACTGATTATAAGATAGACATTGCTCCATCTCAGATAGGTCTGGCCGGAGCCGAGATAGAATTGGCTTCCCTTGAAAACAGGGAGTACAGACTGCAGAAGGCCATTAACACGGTAAAGGACAATTATGATTACATTATCATTGACTGTCCTCCTTCCCTGGGCTTTCTGACCCTCAATTCCCTGGCAGCAGCGGATTCTGTCCTGATTCCTTTGCAGTGCGAGTTCTACGCATTGGAGGGATTATCCCAGCTGCTCAATACCATTGAGATGATAAAATCCAAGATTAATGTGAACCTTTATATTGAGGGTGTTGTACTGACCATGTATGATTCCCGTACCAATCTCTCCCAGCAGGTGGAGGCCGAGGTTCGCAATCATATTGGAGACAAGGTATATAATACTACTATTCCACGAAACGTAAGGCTTAGTGAGGCACCTTCCTATGGCTGCCCAATTTTTGCCTATGACCCTGGTTCAAAAGGGGCTCAGGCATATATGGACCTTGCACAGGAGGTTATTGATCATGGTTAAGAAAAAAGGTGGCCTGGGCCGCGGCCTTGGTGCTTTAGGTCTTGGCGGTGCCCCAGTAGGTCAGTCTGCCAAGCAGGATACAGAAAAGAAGGTACAGCCAAAGGCTGCAAAGCATATTGACAATACAGACAGTGTACATAATAATGTGGCAGCACCTCAGGAAATTGCTGTCAGCCAGATTAAGGTAAATCCGAATCAGCCCCGTACAGAGTTTGATGAGGAAGCCTTAAATGCCTTGCAGGAGTCCATTAAGGAATACGGTGTTATTCAGCCGGTTATTGTGAGAAAGACTGCCAAGGGCTATGAGCTGATTGCCGGTGAGCGTCGTCTGCGGGCTTCCAAGCTGGCCGGGAAGAAAACCATTCCTGCCATTATCAAGGAATACAACGATGCCCAGATGACAGAGATTGCCCTTATTGAGAATATTCAGAGGGAAAACCTGAATCCGGTGGAAGAAGCTCATGCATATCAGCACCTTTTGTCTGATTATGGGCTGACTCAGGATATGCTGTCCAAGAAGGTGGGACGCAGCCGTTCCCATATTGCCAATTTCCTTCGTCTCTTAAAGCTGTCTGCCAAGATTCAGACCATGCTGGTGGAAAACAGGATTTCCATGGGACAGGCCAAGCCATTGCTGGCCATTGAGGATATGGATTTGCAAGAAAAGGCCGCAGCCTTTATAATAGACAATGATTTGTCTGTCCGTAAGGTAGAGGCGCTGGTAAAGCAGATTTTGAAGCATCCTGATTACTTTGAGGAAAAGCCAATGGATACTAAGGGCGTGGATACAGATCCGGCCCAGCTGTTTATTCTTGATGCCGAGGATAAGCTAAAAATGATTCTTGGTACATCAGTTCGCATCAAGGGCACCGGCAAAAAGAAAAAGCTGGAAATTGATTTCAGCTCCCAGGATGATTTGGAGAGAATCATTGAATTGCTGACCCAGAGGGTGCAGACAGATAACAATGCAGACAAGCTGAAAAAGCTCAGAGAATTTTCCACCACCGGAAAATTCAATGTGTAATATAATAATGAGGAGATCTAGTTTAAATGGAAAATACCGAAATAATGAAATTTGTCGTCAATAATCTCAGCTACATGGTGGCTGCCCTGGGCGTGTTGATGATAATCATGTATCTCATGATGATAAATGTTATCTACAATCTGAACTACATGAAGAAGCGCTACAAGAAGATGATGACGGGTGTGGATGGTGTCAATCTGGAGCGGCTGATTATCGGCTGTGTGGATGATGCCAAGGCTGTTTCCGAGGAAAATCAGGAAATCAAGCGCAATATTGAGGATATAAAGGCATTGCTGCAGCAGGCCATTACCAAGGTGGCGGTGGTTCGCTTCCGTGCCTTTGAGGACATGGGCAGTGACCTTAGCTATGCAGTAGCCATGCTTGATTCCGACAATAACGGTGTTGTGCTGTCCAGCATTTTTGCCCGGGAGGATTCCCGCAGCTATGTTAAGCCTATTACTGCAGGAAAATCCACTTACCCGATGACCAGCGAGGAAGAGGATGCTCTCCGTCAGGCCATGGCCCAGAACTAAAAAAGTTAATACAAATTACGTGTTGAAAAAAAGTAGATTCTATGGTATTATGTT
Source organism: Anaerovibrio sp. JC8 (assembly GCF_002100115.1). Classification (GTDB taxonomy): domain Bacteria; phylum Bacillota; class Negativicutes; order Selenomonadales; family Selenomonadaceae; genus Anaerovibrio. The sequence goes on from NZ_ANBM01000019.1 coordinate 8,923, forward strand.
TCAGCTATAGGGTCTATTTTTTTAGAGCTTTTTTAGTTTGGAGGATTATTTTGGAAAAAAGAGAAAAAAGTGTCGATAATCGTGAGTACACCATCAAGATTATTCCGCATCAGGGCTCTGACGTACGAAGTATTCACCTTCCAATACAATGGATAAAGTATGCATTAGGCTCCGTTCTGGCAGTTGTTTTGCTGCTGGCCGGTGCTTTTAGTTACTCCGTGTATAGCAGTTATTCCCTGAGAAATGAAGCATCCCAGATTGAGAAACTCAAAGAGGCTAATTCACTCCAGCAGGAACAGCTCCTGGAATTATCCAAGAAGGCCAACAACCTTCAGGATGCAGTGGATCAGCTTGGACAGATTGAAAAGGAGCTGCGCCAGCTTACTGGCATAGCAGGTGATGATTCTGGAGATGCCAACAGCAACAAAAGTAATGGCACTCACAATGGTCAGGGTGGACCATTGAAGCAGAAGCTGGACATTAAGGACGTAAGCAGCGCCCTTGATGACGTAGAGAAGCGTGTAGAAAAGCGTAAGGCAAGTCTGGAAAGACTGCGGGATATTTTGAACGAGCAGCACAGACAGATTCAGGAGCAGGAAAGCATTAATGCCTCTACTCCTTCCATTTGGCCATCCACCGGTGATATCAGCTCTCCATATGGTCTCAGATGGGGTGGCAGTGATTTCCATCCTGGTATTGATATCGCTGATGATTATGGTACCCCAATCGTAGCTACCGCTGATGGTATTGTTACTGTTGCAGGCTGGAATTCCGGCGGCTACGGCAATATGGTAGATATTGACCATGGTAACGGCTATATGACCAGATATGGTCACGCTCAGCAGGTTGTGGTAAGTGCCGGTGAGCATGTAAAGCGTGGACAGGTTATTGCCTACATGGGCAGCACTGGTTTCAGTACCGGTCCTCACGTTCATTACGAGGTCAGAGTAAATGGCCAGCTGGTAAACCCTTCCGGTTATATTAGATGATGATGTTGGAATAAGGAGAAAAACTATGTTTGGTAGTGTAAAGAAGAAGATAGATGATGCTGCAAATGATATTGAGACCATTATTGGCCGCAACACCGTAATCAAGGGTGAAATCAACGGCAGCAGCAATCTTCGCATTGATGGCACTGTTGAAGGAACTGTTACTGTTTCCGGCAGCATTATTATTGGTGAAGATGGCCGCGTAAAGGGCGATATTGCTGCAAACGAGCTGGTGGTATCCGGTCAGGTTGAGGGCAATGCTACCATTGATAATGGCTTGTCCATTTATTCCACTGGTCAGCTGGTTGGCGATATTAAGGCCGGTTCCCTCAAGATTGAAGAGGGCGGTACCTTCAGAGGCCGCAGTGAGATGAATCCACAGAGCAGCTTCTCTTCATCTTACGACGACTGATAATCAAATACTGATAGTAGGGCGGACTGTTTAACAGTCCTGCCACGGTAAGGACATCCATAATCCCGTGATTATGGGTGTCTTTTTTTTTAGGAGGTTATATGGGAAAGGATTTGTTTGAGAAGGAAAAGATAAGCACAGCGTATCTGAAGCTGGCCATACCGGTTGTGCTGAGTATGGTGATACAGCTTGTATATAATATGGTGGATACCTATTTCATCGCCCTGACAGGCAATACAGAACTGATAGCCGGGGTATCTATATGTACCCCCTTGTTTCTTCTGTTTCTGGCTTTTGGTGATATGTTTGCCCTGGGTGGCAGCTCGGTTATCTCCCGTCTGTTGGGAGCTGGCAGGGAAGAAGATGTCAGGCGGCTCAGTGCTTTTTGTATGTATGGTTCTGTGGCCTTTGGCATAATAACCACTATTATTATGATGTGGGGTGAGGTGCCTGTACTTGAATTTTTGGGGGCTGATGACAGCACTATGTACTACGCCATGCAGTATTATGAATATATTGTGCTGGGAAGCACCTTCATTATTTTTATCCTGTCACCCATAAATTTGCTGCGGACAGTGGGCCAGCCCAATGCTTCCATGGCAGTGACTGTTTTGGGAGCCGTGGTGAATATGGTATTGGACCCGGTGTTTATTTTTGCCCTGGGCATGGGTGCTGCCGGTGCGGCTATTGCCACCATTATCGGCTATGGCTGTGCAATCCTGTATTCCCTGTTTTACATAAATAAAAATTGTAAGGCCCTGTCCATTGATCCTCATGATTTAGGAATTTGTGCCAAGGAGCTGCAAATGATTTTTGCGGTGGGGCTGCCGGCATCTGTTACCAATTTTATGCAGACCATCGGTATGACCTTGACCAACCGCAGTTTGGTGGAATATGGCAGTGATTCCATTGCGGTTATGGGTATTGTGCTGAAAATCGTAAATATTGTTATGCTCATACTGGTGGGCCTGGCCTTTGGTGGACAGCCACTGACAGGATATTCATATGGGGCAGGCAACCGTCAGCGTCTGCGTCAGGTGTTGTCCTATGCCTATAAAATAGTAGGGGGCGTTGCTGCAGTAATGGCCGCCGGAGTAGCTGTATTTGCTCATCCATTAATAAACCTGTTCCTGCAGGATGAAAGCCTTATAGCTCAAGGTATAGAAATGCTGTACTGGCAATTGCCCGGCATGATTCTTATGGGATGGGGCTTGGTAACTATCTGCACATTCCAGTCCATGGGCAAGGGCATGCCAGCCCTTATCCTGTCCATGTGCCGACAGGGCGTTGTATATGGCATAGTTATAACGGCCTTATCAATGTACTTTGGCTATACAGGTGTAATTGCATCTCAGCTGGTGGCAGACATCCTATCCATTGTCATCGCCGGGATACTTTTCTGGCAGGTAATCCAGCCGGAGCTATAAATAACTTTCTTTGAGTCGTGGGTGGCATATAGTATAATAATAAAGGATATATTTTATCAAAGAACATGGACGGTTAGTGCTTTTTGATACTGGAGGATATATGGCTTTAGATAATAAATTGGGTATAACAGATACCATAGATCTGGCCCATAAGGAAGAATTTTTGACCAAAAAGCGGGCTTTGGAGCTTTATGATAATAATATACTGGAAACTTTTCCGGTGGGAACCTTTGAAGGACTAAAAGCTATTCATCAATATCTGTTTCAGGACGTGTATGAATTTGCCGGAAAGCTGCGTGATGTTAATATTGCCAAGGGGAGCTTCCGTTTTGCTCCAGTATTGTATTTGGAGGATGCCCTGAAGAATATTGATAAAATGCCTCAAAGTAATTTCGGGGAAATTGTGGAAAAATATGTGGAGATGAATGTGGCCCATCCCTTTAGGGAAGGTAATGGACGAAGCACCAGAATTTGGCTGGATGCTATTCTAAAAAAAGAGTTGGGCCAGGTTGTTGATTGGAGCCAGATAGACAAAGAGGATTATCTTTTGGCCATGGAGCGAAGCCCTGTTAGAAATAAGGAAATAATGTCATTGCTCAGAGATGCTCTTACAGATAAAATTAATGATCGTCAGGTATATATGAAGGGCCTGGATGCTTCCTATATTTATGAGGGCTACAGTACCTACAAAACAGAGGAAATTTAAAAAATAAAGTTGTATAATATCCTCAGAAAGAGGGTGTTTATATTATGGATTTTACTGTTGAGGAAATTAAGTGTGGGCTGAAGAATACCGTTACTGATAAGGTGACGGAGAATAATACCGCCAGAACCATGGGGAGTGGAAGCCTGGAGGTATATGCTACGCCGGCCATGACCTGCCTTATGGAAAAGGCGGCCACGGAAGCCCTGGAGCCTTTGTTGGCTGAGGGGTGGACTACAGTGGGTATTTCACTGAATGTGCAGCACAAGGCAGCAACCCCGTTGGGACTGGGTGTAAGGGCGGAAGCCGAGGTAACGGCTGTGGATGGCCGGAAGATTACCTTTAACGTTCGGGCATTTGATGATAAAGAGGAAATCGGCTGCGGCACCCATGAACGCTTTGCGGTTATGAAGGAAAAGTTTATGGGGAAGGCAGCAGCTAAAATTTAAAAGTTCTAACATAATATGTTATTTGGCGGCAGACGCAAATAGAGGAAATATTCAGACTTTATTTTGCGTCTGCTTTTTGTATACCGAAAAACAATACAAAACATACAAAAATAGTTATAGTGTGCAATTTCCGTCAATTTAGGAAAGACAAGGGTTTACTGGGATTGTATACAATATTATTTTCATAAAAGTGTATATAATACTGATAAAATAGTATAAATATACAAAAATATATGATGGTACAATTCAAAAACTACATACTTGTAGGGCTTAAATATATCTTATTATGCATAATTATATTGACACCTAGAATAAAGATACATATAATTAAACTTGTTACTCAAAAAAGATATATTACACAAATACAAATGTCTCTCGAATAGAGATTCTCGGTATAACCATATCTTTGGCTTTGAGTAAAAAATGGATTTTGTCCAATGCTAACGGGTACTAAGACTCCTTCTTTTTAGATGGGAGTTAAGTACCCGTAAAGCCTGGGTAAAATTCAACTATATCCAGATGGAGTTTAAAACACCATCTGATAAGTTGTCATTTTATGTATTGGAGGAGTGTTACGATGTGTAGAATTGGTTCAATTAAAAGCAAGGTGCCTGTTCATCCATCAAAAGCCTTACATTTGATGCTTCCTCAGCAGGAGGGACATGATAATTCCGGCTTCGCCATGGTAATGCAGGATTTATATGGTACTTTTTCCAACTATAAAGATAAACCACTCCTCTCCATGGCCTGCACCCAGAAGGGCAACCAGATGGTAGAGGAATACATGGATGCCCACAACTTTGTACAGCTGGCTGAATGGATACCTATTCCGGACAAGCAGCCAAATCTGGACATTCAGGCTATGCCATACTATGTGTTTAGAAATTACGATTTTCCGGAGCATTACAACGAGCTGTCGGAAACTGAAAAGCAGAACCTGTTACTGGATACCCGTCTGGCATTGCGGAAAATGCTGGAGGAGTCCGGTCAGGGCTATGTTTATTCCTTCTGGCCGGATGTACTTACTCTTAAGGAAATCGGCGATCCAAGGGATATTGCCACCTACTTCCATCTGTGGGACGACCACGGCGGGCTCATGGCCAAGAATATTGTGGTACAGTGCCGCCAGAATACCAACTATGATATTGTCCGCTATGCGGCCCACCCATTCTTCCTGCAGGGCTATACCCTGTGCGCCAACGGCGAAAATACCTTCTATACTAAAAATAAGGAGTTCCAGAAGTCACTGCATCGTGGCTACATCGGTTTTGAGTCCGATTCCCAGTGCTTCCTGTACACCCTTCATTATGTGCTTCACGAGCTGAAATGGCCTATTAACTACTACAAGCACGTCATTACCCCGCTGCCTTTTGAGGAAATTGAGGAGCGGGAGGACAAGGACGTGCTTAAGGCCATTCGTCAGTCCCTGGCCCATCTGGAAATCAATGGTCCAAACACCATTATTGCAACCCTGCCGGATAACCGCATGATTACCTGCTGTGATTCCAAGAAGCTGCGTCCGGTGGTTCTGGGACAGGATGAAAACATGATAGCCATTTCCTCCGAGGTCTGCGGTCTGAATGAAATCATGCCAAACCGTGACAAGGAAAAGGATATCTATCCTAATGAGCGTGAAGTAATCGTTATCGACAATGAACTGGAGGTACAGAGATGGAAGCAGTAAAGACACAGGATGTGTCAGTAAATGACCTTTCTTGGAAAATAGAATACGATGCTGACCGCTGTACCATGTGCGGCAGCTGTGTGGCCACCTGTTCCTTCAAGGCCATTGAGGTGAAGACCCAGGCCCAGTCCATTGTGGTTTCTACGGACAGCCAGCCAAATCCGGAGCATCGTCATGTTGCCCGTCCGATTATTAAGCAGAAGGCCAGCCTTACGGATTATTGCCGGGGCTGTGGCATGTGTGAAAAGGTATGTCCAAACAACGCCATTCGTCCGGTCCGCAATCAGGATACCAGACAGACCCTGCTTTCCAAGGATTCCGGTCCTGTTAAGCGGGGTGGCCGTACCAACCTTAATGCCCAGCGTACTCTGGACAGCATTGTAGTTGGCCGTATTTCCCAGATGACTGACCCGTCTTTGGATTCGGCCCGACATACCTTTGATATCCGTTCTCCACTGGGGCGGGTGCTTTCTCCAAAGGAGCTGCCATTTAGACTGGAAAACGGCAAGATGGTTATGGATCACAAGACTCCACCAGTAAATTGGATTTATCCGTTGATTTTCTCCGATATGTCCATCGGTGCCCTGTCCACCAGAGCCTGGGAGGCAGTGGCCCTGGCCTGTGCTTATCTTAATGAAAAGTGCGGCCTGCCGGTCCGCATGAGCTCCGGTGAGGGCGGTATGCCTGTAAAGCTGATGGAGTCGGATTATCTGAAATATTTTATTTTACAGATTGCTTCCGGACATTTCGGCTGGAACCGTATTATTAAGGCCATTCCAAATATGGTAACTGACCCTGCCGGAGTGCTTATAAAAATCGGCCAGGGTGCAAAGCCTGGCGACGGTGGTCTGTTGCCGGCAGCCAAGGTGGCTGAGCACGTACAGGCCATCCGTGGTGTACCAAAGGCAACCCTGTCTTCCCCACCAAATCATCAGGGCTTATATTCAATAGAAGAATCTGTGCAGAAAATGCATCTGTCCCTTAATGCGGCCTTTGGCTTCAGAGTGCCGGTTGCCATTAAGTGTGCGGCTTCTGCCACTTCGGTATCCGTATATAACAATTTGCTCCGTGACCCATACAAGATTTGCGGCGGCTTCTTCCTGGATGGCATTCAGGGCGGCACCGGCGCGGCCAATGAGGTATCATTGGATCACACTGGTCACCCTGTGGTATCCAAGATTCGTGACTGCTACAATGCTGCGGTTAAGCAGGGCCTTCAGGGGCAGATTCCGCTGTATGGTGGCGGCGGTATCGGTCTTACGGGTAATGCGGCTGCAGATGCCTTTAAGATGATTTGTCTTGGTGCCAATGGAGTATTTGTGGGCAAGGTGCTCATTCAGCTTTTGGGCTGTGTAGGCAATGAGCATGGCCGTTGCAATTCCTGTAATACGGGCAAGTGCCCAATGGGTATCTGTACTCAGGACCCTCGCTTGGTAAAGCGTCTGGATGTGGATAAGGGAGCCCAGAAGATCGTGGATTATGTTCTGGCCTTTGATGCCGAGCTGAAGAAGCTCATGGCACCTATTGGCAACAGCTCCCTGCCAGTTGGCCGCAGTGATGCCCTTGTTTCTACTGACAAGGCTATTGCTGACAAGCTGGGAATTCAGTATGTATGCTAAGAAGGGGGCAGTGAGATATGTTTAAGATCGATACTATGAATGGGCATGAGCGCATGTCCACCCAGGACCTGCTCCTTAAGATAGAGGCAGCCGTAAAGTCCGGGGAAACTGAATTTGAAATTGCGGCCTCCGGTCAGCATGATATAGGCGGCCCGTTATGGAACAATGAAGGCAGGAAGCTGGTATTCCACGTAACCAATGCCGGCCAGCGTGTGGGTTCCATGTGCCTTCCCAATACAGAGATTATTGTGGAGGACTCCACCTCCGCTGATGTGGGCTGGCTTAATGCCGGCGGTGTGATTACCGTCAAGGGGGATGCCGGTGATACGGCTGGCCACTGCTCCGCCGGTGGCAAGATTTTCATCGGCGGCCGGGCCGGTACCCGCAGTGGTTCACTTATGAAGCATGACCCTCTGTATGAGGCACCGGAGCTTTGGATTTTGAAAAATACCGGCTCCTTCTCCTTCGAGTTCATGGGCGGCGGCCGGGCTGTGGTCTGCGGCTATGACTCCGAGGAGTTTGAGTCTGTTTTGGGCGAGCGTGCCTGTGTGGGCATGGTAGGCGGCGTAGTCTACGTTCGTGGCCCGGTTTCCAGCTATCCAAAGGACATCAAATGTCTGGAGCTGGAGCAGGAGGACATTGATTTTCTTGCCAACGGCATGGATGAATTTCTGGGCAAAATTGAGCGCCGGGAATTAAAGTCTGAGCTGACTGACTGGAATCAGTGGAAGAAGCTGCGCCCATTAACCTTTGAGGAAAAGAGCAGTACCCCATCAAAGAAAATGTCCATGAAGGAGTTCCGTACTCAGGAATGGGTCAAGGGGGGCATTTTCTCCGATGTAGCCATGGATGATTTTGCGGTGCATAACACCATTTCCAATGGTCTGTACCGTCTGCGGGTGCCTAGCTGGGATAATGCCAAGTATGCGGCTCCATGTGAGTTCAGCTGTCCAACGGGTATTCCTACCCAGCTCCGATATAATCTGATCCGCCAGGGCCGTCTGCAGGAGGCCATTGAGCTGGAGCTGCAGTATACTCCGTTCCCGGGTTCTGTATGCGGCAGTGTATGTCCTAATCCTTGTATGGAGGGATGTACCCGTGGCGGAATTGATGAGTCGATTCAGATTGGTCCATTGGGTTATCTGTCTGCCTTTACTCCAGTGAAGAAGCCGGCAGTGTCCACCGGAAAAAAGGTGGGTATCATCGGCGGCGGTGTAGCCGGTCTATCGGCGGCATGGCAGCTGGCCCGCAAGGGACATGAGGTATTTGTCTTTGACGATGCGGAAAAGATTGGCGGTAAGCTGGAGCAGGTTATTCCACGGGGCAGACTGTCCCATGAGCTGCTGGAGGCAGAGCTGAAGCGCATTGAGAGCCTGGGAGTAAAGTTCATTCCGAATTGTCGGGTGGACAAGGACAGCTTCCAGCATTTCCATGATACCTACGATGCCATTATCGTGGCTTCCGGTGGTCATGAGTCCCGCTATTTCGACTGGGAAGGCAAGGAGCTGCTGACCATGGGCCTGGATTTCCTTAAGAAAGTTAATCGGGGTGAAAATCCTAAGGTTGGCAAGCGGGTTGTGGTCATCGGCTGCGGTAACTCCGGTATGGACACCTGTCGGGCGGCCTTTGATATGGGGGCTGAGTCCGTGGTGGCTGTGGATGTGCAGAAGCCGGCGGCATTTGCTGATGAAATCGAGTACGTGGAAGGACGGGGCGGTAAGCTGGTATGGCCGTTCTTCACGGAAAAGATTACCAAGGAAGGGGTATATGCCAATGATGGGCGGTTTATCCCTGCCGATGAGGTCATTGTATCCATTGGTGAAGCACCAATTCTGGATTTCCTGCCGGAGGATGAGTCCATTAAGAAGTTCCGGGGGAGCTGGCTGGTGCCAAACAAGGATAAATCCATTATGCCGGGAGTCTTTGCGGCGGGTGATGTAATCAAGCCTGGCCGTCTGACCGATGCCATTGGCGACGGTATCAAGGCTGCTTATTTTGCTGAGCAGTACATGATGGGCCTCGATTATGCTCCATTCCCGGAGAAGGAAAAAATTCCGGCAGAGCGTCTGTCCAAGGCTTATTTTGAAAAGTGTCATCACTGTCAGCTGGGAGATCCGGCGGATGACCATGTTCGCTGTGTAAGCTGCGGCACCTGCCGTGACTGCAAGATGTGTCTGGAATCCTGTCCGGAAAAGGCCATCAGCCGTATTGAAAATGAGGACGGCTCCTGGACCTATGTATCGGACCCTAACAAATGCATTGGCTGTGGTGTCTGTGCCGGTGTATGCCCATGCGGTGTCTGGAGCATCAGCGACAATCCTGAGCCAATAAAGATGTATCGTACCTACAATAAATAAAATAACAATTCCCAACAAAAAATGACCTACAGAAATC
>NZ_ANBM01000020.1 GCF_002100115.1 Anaerovibrio sp. JC8
GGAAATTATATTAACTTTTGGAAAAATTTTTTTACGAAATATTCAGAAAATTATTTAAATATTCTGAATTTTATGAGATAATAAACTTGTACATATGTAAAAAGATATATGTACAAAAGTAATCAGGAAAGAGGGGGAGAGTATATGATTACTTTTTTGTGTGCGCTGGTGACACTGATTTTGGGATATGTCGTTTACGGCAAGATTGTGGACAATATTTTTGGTCCTACCGATAATCCTACACCAGCAGTGGTTCACAATGATGGCGTGGATTATATTCCATTGCCAACCTGGAAGGTTTTCATGATTCAGCTGTTGAATATTGCTGGTCTTGGCCCAATATTCGGCGCCCTTGGCGGTGCTCTTTGGGGACCTTCAGTTTACTTCTGGATAGTATTAGGTACTATCTTCGCCGGTGGTGTTCACGATTACCTGTCAGGAATGATTTCTATGCGCGAGGATGGCAAGAGCATTTCTGAGGTAGTAGGTCACCACATGGGAGGCACGATGCTGTTCATCATGCGTGTGTTCTCCGTTGTGCTTCTGGTATTGGTTGGTACAGTATTTATGACTGGACCGGCTGGCCTTCTGGCAAAGCTGACAGGTGTAGCAGTAACTATCGTATTGCCATGCGTACTGCTGTATTATTTCCTGGCTACCTTGCTGCCAATTGATGCACTTATTGCCCGTTTTTATCCATTATTTGGCGCCTGCCTTATCGTTATGGCTCTCGGCATTATGGCCGGTATGCTCATGGGTGTAGGCGGCCACACCATGCCGGAAATGCAGTTGGCAAACCTGCATCCACAGGGTGATGCAATGCCAATTTGGCCATTGATGTTCATCACTGTAGCCTGCGGTGCTATTTCCGGTTTCCATTCCACTCAGTCTCCAATTATGGCCCGCTGTCTTAAGACTGAACGTCTTGGACGTCCTGTATTCTACGGAGCCATGGTATCTGAGGGTATTATTGCCCTGATTTGGGCTGCTGCCGGTGTAACCTTCTATGATGGCACTGGCGGTCTGGCCGCAGCCATGAAGGCTGGCGGTGCCGGTACTGTAGTATATGACATTTGCGTTGGCTTCATGGGCGGTGATGGCAGCACCACCGGCTATATCGGTGCAACCCTGGCTATGCTGGGTGTTATTGCCTGTCCTATCACCTCTGGTGATACTGCATTCCGCAGTGCCCGTCTGACTCTGGCTGACTGGTTTGGTGTTTCCCAGTCCAAGGCAGTTAAGCGTCTGACCTTCGCAGTTCCACTTCTGGCCATTGGTGGCATCTTGTCTCAGGTAAACTTTGATATTATCTGGAGATATTTCTCCTGGACCAACCAGACTTTGGCTATGATCGTTCTGTGGACTGGTGCTACCTATCTGTACAGAACCAGAGAGAACAGCAAGGCATGGTTAATGGCAGCGATTCCGGCAACCTTTATGTCGGCAGTAACCTTTACATATATCCTTCAGGCCAAGGAGGGTCTCCAGCTGAGCACCTCCATAAGCTATCCTGCAGGTATAGTCTTTGCCATTGTTTGCGTAATACTGTTTACCACAAAGGTACTTAAGGGCAAAGAGGAAGTTGAGTGATCAACTGACTACTTAATTTATTAAAGCAATTTAAAGGGACTGTTGCAGCTGATGATTATTCATCCTGCAGCAGTCCCTTTTATTATTTGATGCTATAGAATTAAAATGATATTGGCATTTTAAATGTTATTGATAATATAGTAGATAACAGGTGCCACCAATAAGGCCGGCAAATAATTCAGCACCTTTATTTTGGTCAGGTTCAGCATATTAAGACCAATGGCGATAATGAGAAGGCATCCGGTACAGGAAATCTCTGCAATGAGTCCGTCGGAAAGATAAGGAGCAATAAATTCAGCCATCAGCACAATAGCCCCCTGGAAAATCAGGGTAAAGGCGGCAGAGCCCATCACGCCAACTCCCATGGCGGCGGTAAGCATAATACCGGACACAAAATCCAGCAGTGACTTGGTATAGAGCATGGCAAAATCTGCTCTGAGACCGGCATTTAGAGAACCTACAATAACCATGGCGCCCACATTCATTATCAGACATGAGGTGACGAAAGCATTGGCTATCTTGGCAGCTTCACCCTCCCCGGCAAAGCGGGCCGTCAGCTTGGCGGTGGACCGGTTAATGCGGCCGTCAATATCGCAAATTTCACCTATAAAGACACCGACTACTACAGCCACAATCATTATGAGAATATTGGCTTCCTGAAGGGCCCCCTGAAAACCAATAACCAGGGTACATACACCCAGAGCCTCCATGATAACATCTGACATCCGGTCAGGTATCCCTTTTCTGAGCAATAAGCCAATAAGGGAACCGATAACAATGGCAAATGTGTTTACAATAACAGCAAAAATAAGTCCTCACCTCTGTAAAACAATATAACAGTATTGTATCACAAATGGACAAATATCAACATAGATTAATATAATTAGCCGGTTGCCGCATTGAGGTTTCCATTCTTTTTAAATAAAATACATAGCTATTAATTGAAACAGGCGGAGGTGCTATCACCCTCCGCCTGTTATTATAGCACTAGAAGTAATTATACAATTCCTTGTGAAAAGCATAATTGCTTTTATGTGCTCTTTCTTTGTATTTACTTACGATTTGGTTTTAAATATATTACGCTTCCTTTCTGTCCTTTATATCCATAAACAGGGAAAAATGTTATAAATTTTTTTATGTAATAAATATGGACATTATACGTATGTATAGAAAAGAAGATATTCAGAATGGAGGGGAAGAAAATGTTTGAATTAGATTTAATGGTGTTGGCTGGTCTTTTCATTGGAGCAGGGGTACTGATGGGGATACTTTTAATTGTTGGTTTGTGTGAAATATCCGGACGTTGTTCACGCATGGAGGAACAGTTAGAATATAGAGAGAAAATTGTCTGCTAAATGTAAGCAACTGAGATTAGTAAAAGGCCTTCTATGATTAAATACATCATAGAAGGCCTTAATTATTGCTGTGGAGTCCCGATGGGGACTTTAAGAAAGCTTATTTTTTCTTAATATCATAGCAGAACACTTCGGAAATTTCCTTGTCATAGCCTGGATAGAAGCCCTTCTCTTTTATTATTTTTTGATTGTATTAAATACAATAAAAATGCAAGTTGGCTGACCGGTGGGAATCATGAGGTAATGGATTTATTTATAGGGAAAAAAGTCTTGTGTTACACTTGAGGGCCTTTCGGGTATAAAAGATATTTATGGGAAAATTCTGCCTCAATTCTTCAAATTATGATAAAATTATAAGAGATAAAAGTTAACGAAAAGCTTTTAAAATCAAGGTTTTAAACTGGTTTCAACAGTAAAACGGTCGGCAAAATTTTTTTGAAAAAATGTCGGAGGTGTAAGTTGAGACATGAAGCGGAAAAAGAAAGACAACTGGCTGACGAAGCGGCTGTTGGCGGCGCTGACTACAGGATTTATGACGGCAGGGTTTATGGCGGCACACTGGGCACCCGTGGCCTATGCCTCGGATTGGGAGACACCGGAATATTTGGCCAGTAATGGATTAGACATAGTCAATGCGGCAGCGGCCTACGATCAGGGGTATACAGGGCGTGGGATTACCATGGGCGTCTGCGATCAGCCCATAAATTTTAGTCACACGGATTTTTCGGGGAAGAAGGGCACATCCATGCTGGTCACTGCGCAGTTTACCTATGGTGGCTATATGGATACGAACCTTGAGCCGCCCGGGGTCTACGACTGGAGTGTATTAAACCACGGAACCCATGTGGCGGGAATTGCAGCTGCCAGCCGGGATGGTGCGGGGATGCATGGGGTGGCCTTCGATGCTGATGTGGCGGGAACAACCTTTGGTCAGTATTTTGGTGCGAATGGATCTGCCTGGGAAGACGAAGGTTACAACCCATTTGCACCTTATTATTCCAAGGAAGATGTGAAAGTTATTAACAACTCATGGGGTAGGTATGAACACCTTGATGCTTTTGGAAGTTTGGCGGAATTTCGCGACTATTGCAATGCATCTGGCGATATAAATAACTATATGTGTTCCATTAAGAATATAGTACCGATGGACAAGCTACTGATATTTGCAGCTGGCAATTCAGGGTGTATTGATCCTCAGCTTTTCGGTGCAGCGGTGCTTTTGGATAAGAGTGTGTCCAGAAATCTGATTTCTGTAGCATCATTGGACGATGCCACAATGCTGTCCCGAAAGGGCGGCAGTATTTCGGGGGCACAGCTTATGAACTATAGGTGCTGCCTTGCCACCTATGGGGAAGACAATACTATAGCTGCCCCTGGACGTAATATTCTGTCATCTAACGCGAACTTCGCTGCCGATGGACAGCGAGATATCGTCATGTCCGGCACATCCATGGCCACACCTTTCGTGGCGGGGGGTGCGGCTCTTGTCCAACAGGCCTTCCCCTATCTTGGCGGCAAGCAAATCGGGGATGTGCTGCTCTCCACGGCAAATCCAAATGTCTCTGTGGCCAATGGATATGTGGTTCTCCTACAGGAGAATATTTACCCCTTTGAGGATTATAATTATGCCATCAATATTTTATACACCGACCCTACTGTAATATCAAAGACACCGGAACAACAAAAAGCCGATATCGAAGCATACATCGCTACACAGGATCCGGAGAGTGATGAGGCAAAGTATCTTTCCATTCTTCTTGATTATGGTTACCCCGTTAACGCCTATTATCAAGTACCAATGCAGGCCTTGGTGGGACAGGGGGTGCTGGATGTGGGCAAGGCTGTGGGGGGCCCTGGGGCACTTAACGCACGGCGGCTTACCTCAAATGATATAAGCAATACGTACACTGTAAGCGGTGTTTCCCCAAATCAGGCACTGTACAGAGTGGACACAAAGGGCTACGACTCTGTCTGGTCCAATGACATCAAGGAAGTACGTGTCGGTTTGTTGGCGGAAGACAGCACCGAGGCAGACCTTAGGGAACGTTATAAATTCTACAAGACTAATTGGCTTGACAACTCTGTGCAAGGCTCAAGAGAGGTTATGGAAAGCTATATTGCAGAGTTCAATGAGGGTGCTGAAAATAGCGGCCTTTTAGGTCTCCATGTGGGGCTTTTAAAGGAGGGGAAAGGACGACTTTCCCTTACTGGGGCCAACACCTACCAGGGAGCCAGCGTTGCAGCTGGGGGAACACTCTCCATCGATGGCTCCGTGGCGGGGGATGCTTATAGCGTTGAAAAGGGCATTATAGCCGGGCGTGGCACAATTAATGGAACACTTTATAATCGTAATATGGCTGTGGCGGGAGATGCTACTGGAACAGGTAACCTGCGGATGGGAAGCCTGGTATCTTCTGGCGTACTTGAAAGCAATATGACAAAAAACGGCAACACAAAATTTGTCGTAACTGGTAACGCCAACATTGAAGGTTCCACTGTCAAGCTGCTGAATGCCCTGCCGGGGGAGAGTGGGGATATCGTAACATCCGCCTCGATTACTGGTAATCTGAAAAACACCTCCGAGCCCGCCGCCGTTTCCGGTATGTTGGGCTCCACGGGGATAACCAGCGGAAACACTGTCACTGTCACCGCTGTAGCCAGCAACAATCTCAGTACAACAGACGAGACCATCAATGAAACCTTTGATGCTATGACCACAATAGACACGGCACTAGTGGGGGCCCCACGACGTGAGGAGATGCGCCCGCTGTTCAATCTTAATGCGGCAGCGGCCAAGGATGCCCTTGCCTCAATTTCTTCCTCTGCGGCGGCCCAAAGTCTGTCAACGGTACAGCGGAGCCAGCTCACAGAACATCTTATTTCCTCCAGACTGGCCGAAGCCTTGGCACAGAAGTCAGTGAACGTAAAAATACCAACTGCGAGCTTGACTGGGGACGGGGCAATGGATGGCATTGATGTCCCTATGAAGCTTTACCTTCCTGCGGACAACGATTTTTGGTTCAAGACAGCTAAGAGCTGGGGTGACCTTAAAGGTGGCGCGTATTATAATAGCACGGCTTTTGCCCTTGGCTGGGATAAAGAATATGGAAAAAGGTGGCGGTTGGGTACCTTCGTCGCCCATGATTCCACCTCCTTCGCAGACACGGGGGCCCATAATGATATAAAGGATACTCGATTTGGAATATATGGCGGGTATCGTAGCGGCCCTCACACTGGGTACATCTATCTTGATTACGGCTGGCTGAAAAACGATCTGGAGCGGAGCATCCCGTATTTGGGGCTTACGCCAAAGGCAGATTATAACAGCCGTATTCTTGAACTTGGCGGCGAATACAAATACGACCTAAACGCAAAACAACAGACTCCTTGGCATTTCAGCCCTTATGTCAATATGCAGCTTTCCAGGCTTTGGCAGGACGGATATACAGAGCATGGGGCGGGCATTTTCGGGCAGCGGGTCTCCAATGCAACGAATACATATTTCGCGGGAAGCATTGGCATTGAGTGCAAACGTTATCTCCCAAAGGGCAGCTACGGCCTGCGGCTTGGCATAAAGCACGCATTTGCAGGGGCTGATCCGCGGCTGACCTTCGGCTACGTTGGCGATAATGCTTCCAGTTATGAAATGAAGAATGAGCAGGATAAAACCCATTTTGTCATGTCCATTGGCGGCGAGGCTGAGTTCGCCCCGGGCTGGTGGCTGGCGGGGGATGCCATGCTTCAAAAGGGCTCCCACGACAAGGATGTAATGTGCGCCCTGACCCTTCGACGGGTGTGGTGAAGTGCAATTTTAAAAGGACTCTCACATTTACATGTTTGAGTCCTTTAATTATGTTTATTTGAAGAATATTTTACTTACAACTTATATCTTATTTCCATAACAGGCTGTTAATATACTTGGTAAGCTGTTTTCTGTCATAGAACTGATCCGGGGTTGGCAGTACGAAATCCGGTGTTACACCTTGGTCTATGTCATAGAAGGAACCGTTCTTTGTATAGGCCAGGCGATAAGGACCGGATATATTAAACACGCACCCGTCGGCGGTGGTCATGTTCTGTACTACGCAGGCACCGCCCCCTGAGGTTTGCCCCAGAATTGTTACACGATGGGAATTTTTCAATGCACTTGGCACCAAATTACCGCAGGAGAAGCTGTTTGGTGAGGTAAGGCAGAACAAATTATAGTCCAGTAGATTGTCCCTTTCATCAAACAGTCTGTCCATATTCAGGTCCGTCTTGAAGTTTTGGCAGACCAGGGCTCCCGTCAAAGGATTGGTCACACTGATAGAGCCTTCTCCCAAAAACATTCCTATGGTGTAGGCAGCAGAAGGTGCTGTACCGCCCCCATTATTGGAAAGATCAAGTACCACGTTTTTGATCGGGCTGTTTGGCCGCTTGATTTGCCCAAGGGAGTAAATCATCAATCCCATGGTATCTGTCAAATGGTCTTCTGCCTTTTCTTCATAATAATCTACGCCTTCAACCACAAACTGATCAAAAGTTATATATGCTGTATTGCCAATTTCCTCATAACCAGGGGTACCATTCGGATAACGTTTTGCCCGTGCATCAGCATATCTTTGCATATCAGCAATGCTTTGCATACATGCGGGCCCATATCTGCGGACCGGGTCTTCCTTCATGCGATAGGAACGGTTGGCAAAGGAACTGTGCAGGTCATCGAGATAAACAAAGGTCAGATCCCATAAGGCCTGCCCCGCTTCCTGGGGGTCTGTACTTAGCAGCTGGTATTTTATTCCCGCCTGCTGGAACATGGTATCAAAGTTTTTGATGTTGTGCTGCTGCTTCAGACCATAAAGAGAATCAAGAGCGAAGCAAAGCTCATTGTAATTGAAATCAGCCAGGGCCTCACTTCTGCTTGTCGGGAGCAGGTTATTGTAGTAACGCTCTTTAAATGGCTCCAGATTGCCAGCCAGCAGCAGGAAAACATTTTCACCATTATACAGTGTATTCATGTTATTTTGGGAAAGTATTATATCGCTGAAGAGCTGTAATGGTAAATAATATTCACCATCCTGATAAAACATATCTATGCCGTAATCCCCAGGACGGAAGGTAATGGTTTCACCGTACAGCTGGAAGGAGGTATCTGTTCTTTGGAACAGCTCGGCTTCGCCTTTATCGTTGAAACCGGACACTGCCACCAGATCCATCAACGTGGCGTTTGGATTTGAAGTCATGAATGCATCATAATCCCAGAAGGTTATGGTATCCGCCTCACAGTCAAAGGTTACAGGATAGTATGTTTCCCGGCTGAGAGTTATCTTTTCCCCATCTTTTTTCACCGTGAGGTCGTAGTCTGGGGCATCAAGCTTTCTCACATTGCTGACAAGGATATCCTTGGCGGTTTCCACCGTAATATAAGGAACATCCTTCACGCCGTCAACAAAAAACAGATCTACTTCACCTTTATTTTCCGGCTCCATATCTGAATAATAAATAGGGGTTGTCTGCTTCTCAATTTGATGGGTAGATTCGGCATAACAGCATGCTGACCAAAGGATTATACTGCCTGCCAGCAGCATAGATGCAAGTTTTTTCCCTGCTTTCATGATACGCATTCCTCCTTTGTTAACAGGAATATAATATAGAAACTATCTGTGTGAAAAATTCTATGTTTATGCTTTTTATCCTGCAAAAAATAGCATTTTTTCCATCGTCGGCCTGCATTCTTTATAATATCTGGCTATACTTCGGTATGGCCAGTTTTTTTATGTGGTATAATTATGAAAAAACTCCATTACAGGGGACGATTATATATGGTAAAAGAAATAATGAAGGACTTGTTGTTCCTCGGCCATAAGGCTGAAACAGCAACAAAAGAAGATATAGCTATAGCAAAGGATTTGCTGGATACCCTTGCAGCCCATAGAGAGCATTGTGTAGGAATGGCAGCCAACATGATCGGTGAACGTAAGGCCATTATTGCCATTGCTGAAGGTGAAATATTGACTGCTATACTTAACCCTGTTCTTGTGAAGAACTCTCCAAGAACATACAAAGCCACAGAGGGCTGTCTTTCCATTCCTGGAGAGCGTGAGGTGGAGCGACATGAATGGGTTGAGGTAAAATATCGTGATATTAACTGGAACAGGGAAAAGCGCAAGTTCACAGGCTTTGAGGCTGAAATCATACAGCATGAGCTGGACCATTTGGAGGGGAAATTAGTATGACAAGGTTTTATGCTTGCAGGAGGCGATAGCGAGGAATAGACTTATCAAATTGGTAGAGAATCACACTAGCCGGGATTTAACCCCGGCTTTTTTAGCGCATTAGAAATTACCAGATATGTGATACTGGCTAATGATTGACAAATGTAATAAAGAGTGATACTCTTAGTGGCAAGATAAATGATAATAAGTATCAATTACAATAAAAGGAGGATAGGTTTATGGATTTACAATTAGGTGATGTACAGACTACCGCACTCATACCATTGGCAATTAAAGCAAGTGAGACATTGCGCCCCAATCCCCGTATAAAAGATCCCATGGCCGTGGAAATCATAAGGACACTTCATATTGATACCAAGCCTTATGATAAGTTCATGTCACATGAGGGAGTAGTAGCCAGAACAATTATGCTTGACCGGCAACTAAAAGAAATAATTGAAGAAAATCCTGATACAGTGGTGGTAAATCTGGGTGCAGGCTTTGACAACCGCTTCCAACGGATGGATAATGGCAAGATTTGGTGGTTTGATATAGATTTACCAGACTCCATTGCAGCCCGGAAAAAAGCCTTTCCGGAGCAGGATCGTGTCACCATGATTGCTGGTGATGTCCTGAATGATAGCTGGTGCGCGGCTGTAAATAAAAAACTGACAGGGCGGCAGGGGAAGCCCGTCTTTATTGCTGAAGGGTTATTCATGTATTTTACTTTGGAACAGATTAGTACTTTTTTAAATGTGTTAAAGAGTAATTTTTACAGTGGAATTCTTATAGCTGAGCAAAATAGCAAGCTTATGCAGAAAAGCGAAAAGCATCACGATACTGTAAAAAACACAAATGCTCATTTTATGTCAGGGACGGATTCTGCTCAGGAGATAGTTGATTTGACAGATGGAATAAGGCTGGTGGAGGAACACAGCTTTAACGAGGAAATGAAGAAATACAGTATTCGCGGGAAATTGTTTGCATGGCTTTTACCTAAATTGAATGATCGATGGGCAACCTTTACCTGGGGAGAATAGGAACCCTACTCCTAAAACAAAAGTCTAAAAAACAGCCTATATTGTGACGCTTTCAGATGCGTTTTAAGGCCGATTTCAAATCAAATAGGTACGGTCTTGCCACTTTTTTACCACTCATATACACGCAAATTAAATCTTTAATCATACATTGCTGCTCTCATGTGAGGGCAGCTTTTTATTTTGCCCACTTACAAGATGCCCAAACCACGACATAATGGTGGTGAGGAGGTCATGCGTATGGTGGCGGAGTTTCTAGTCAGTAGTAAGAACTATTCTATGTTTTAGTGCATACGAAATTAACGGTAATAAAAGGGTTTTAGAAAATAGTGTAGAATTGGTTACGGTATAGAGCCTTGTTTATGGATAGAAAATTACTCCGTATGTATGAAATTGTGGAGGTTTAATATGGAAATCGATATCTCAACTGAATACAGTGAATTTTTGCATAATAATCGCATCAAAGTAAACAAATATCTGAACAGAGTAATGTGGTTCTTTGTTGTGACGGGACCGGCCATAGCAGTGGGAATACGGGGAGGTATTTTTTATGATATTACATATGCCACCTGTATAGGCATATCAGTGATCATTGCCATCTTGTCCGTAATCCATCTGCTATTGTTAAAGGCATATCCCAGCAAAAAATTTACATGCATATTTGCGCTTACTGCTCTCGATTTTTTGTTGGTATATATGTCTTATTCACATGTTCATATATATCTTACATGGTTTCTCGTTCCACTCTTGAGTCTTCTATTCTGCGACAAATACATATACTTCTATGGGGCTGCCCTAAATTACATCCTCATGTTTATAACAACTTGGCTTACTGCCCCTTTTGAGGCTGCTATGAGGACGGAATACGAAAGCGCCTCGGAATACTTTATGGATATGATGAGCGGATTCACAATTGAGTCCATTATCATGTTTGCATCAGGTTATATCATCGGGAAACTGATCCTCGAATATTTCAAAACCCTCTTTGACCAGTATAGGCTGATAATAGAACAGGAAAGAAGCATGGAGGAAAAAATACACCTCCTGGATTCTATGGCGGAGATCTACGATAACGTCAACCTTATTGATTTCATAAATAACACTGAGATGTCGTTAAGGGATTCTGAGCAGAAGAAGCACGGCATTGATCTAAGTGCACAGACGCACACTATCATGAATCAGAGGCTTGTGAATCAGGTAATGTCGGATCAGATCGATGAATTCCTGGCTTTCACCAATATCAAAACAATAAGGTCGCGTCTTTCTCATAAAAAGCTTATAAGTGCAGATTTTATTGATGTAGTCTTTGGCTGGTTCAGGGCACAATACATCACAGTTGACTCTACATTGGACGGGATCCCCAATGTAGTTATTTATACGACAAGAAATGTGGATGAAGAGAAAAGACGGGAGGAGCATCTTATCAGGATCTCCATGACTGACGAGATGACAAGGCTCTTCAATCGTAGATGCTATGATGAGGATCTGAATGAGTATAGGAACGGAGCTCTTTCAGAGGACTTTGTCCTTTTCTCTATCGATGTGAACGGATTAAAAACAGTAAATGATACAAAGGGACATGCGGCCGGGGATGAGCTTATCAAAGGTGCTGCCGACTGTATTGCCCTTTCAGTCGGAAAGAAAGGAAAAGCTTACAGGACCGGTGGGGATGAATTCATGGTTGTAGTCTATACGAGTGATCCTGAGGGACTGCGGAATGACATAAAGAATAAATCCAAAGAGTGGCACGGCGTCTATACAGAAGAGCTCACCATGTCAGTAGGCTACGCTGCACTTAAAGACCATCCGGGCGTTTCAATCGATGACCTTGAACATATCGCGGACGCAGATATGTATGCCGAAAAAGAAAAGCATTATAAGGAACGTGGGATAGAAAGAAGAAGATAAAAAATAACATGAAAATCTTTTTTATAGTAAGTTATGCATGTATTGTGAAGCACTCAGATGCGTTTTAAAGGGGTTTGAAGAAATGACCAATATATTATTTGTATGCCACGGCAATAGGCACCTTGCCAGTAAGGTGCCTATTTTAGTTTGCAGGAAATTAGCATTATTCTGTTGAAATAAACATCAATGGTTTCATTGTCATTGTGGGAAAATAGCTATTGCAACGGGTGTTTTATACAAAGGAGATGTTTCTTGATGGAAAAATCATTTTCTATTCCTATGTCCCGTCGTAACTTTATGAAATTGATGGGAATGGCAGCTGTAGGAACAGTACTGAGTAGTACTGATGCCGTCCATGCTGCTGCGTCTCTTACGCCTTCCTTGGATTTTGACAAGGCAGAGCTTCCTGTATTCTTTAATGCGGATGTTTGCGTGGTAGGAGGCGGTGCTGCCGGTACTGCGGCTGCCATAAGTGCTGCACGGAAGGGCGCAAAGACAGTGCTGGTTGAGCGGGGGATTTCCCTTGGTGGTCTGGCGACCCAGGGTTGTGTTTTCCCATGTATGCCAACCTTTATTGCTGGCAGTGACACCCCCTACATTACTGATTTGAACAAACGAATGGAAAAGCAGGGAGCCCCCCTTGACTTGGGTATAGAAACGAATACTTATTATGGTGGGGGAAAAGGACAGTATGTACCGGAATATCTCACACTCATCTATGACGAAATGTGTGGGGAGGCCGGTGTAGAGATACTTTATAATGCTTCATTGGTAGGGACCGTGACCAAGGACGGCAAAATCACTGCATGTGTTGTTCAGACTGCTGAAGGTCTTGCCAAGATCAAGGCCAAGGTTTTCATAGATGGTACGGGGGATGCACTGTTGGCTCGATTTGCCGGTGTTCCGACGGAAAAGGGTTCGGAAAAAACGGGTCGCAATCAGCCCATGAGCCTGCGTTTTGAAATGGGTGGCATTGATGTGGGGAAAGTGTATCACTTCTTTAGAAATGATTTAAATGACGACTATGGAAAGGATATTTTTGGACTTATAGATGATGCCTTAAAGGAAAATCGTCCACCTTTCTTCGAATTTGCGAAATGGAAAAAGAGCGAAAATTTCTTCAAGGAAGGCGTGGCAAAGGGTGAACTTACTGAGGATGACATTCTGTATATTCAGGCATTTACCATTCCAGGCAAGCCAACTGTTATGTCAATGAACTGTCCGGAAATGCCCCCGATGTCCTTTAGTTCAACAGATGCGGTTTCAGCCAGTAAGGCAGTGAGCTTTGGCCGCCGGATGATGCGCCATTTGGCATCATTCTTTATCCAAAATTTGCCTGGCTTTGAGAAGGCCTATATCAGCCGCGAAGCCAGTATGATTGGCGTCCGTGAGTCCTGGCGGATTCGTGGCAAATACTATATGGATGTTGAAGACTATCTGCATGCACGTCATTTCACCGATGCTGTCTGTCGTACAGCTTATCCAGTTGATATCCACGATGTAAAGCTGGATCTATTTAAAAAGCTGGAAAAAGGACAATATTATGAAATCCCATATCGTGCATTGGTGACAAATGAAATTGCAAATCTGCTGGTAGTAGGCCGCTGTGCCAGTGGCAGCTTTGCCGCCCAGGCATCCTTCCGCATCCAACCAACCTGCATGAGCATGGGGGAAGCGGCTGGTATTGCGGCTGCATGGGGACTTGCACATAATATGGAAGTTAATGCCATACAGTGGGATAAAATACCGGCCACAGAGCGCAGCTATGTAAGTGAAGGATAAAATTGTGACGCTCTCAGATGCGTTTTAAGGCCGATTTCAAATCAAATAGGTACAATCATATTAGCCGGGATTTAAACCCGGCTTTTTTGAGTGTATATATGGGAAATAACAAAAAATAGATGACATAATTTAGTCAGTTTTTACCACTTTTGGTCGGAGCATTTTAGTAAGGGTGAAAAACTCCAATGCGTTGGTATTACTGAAAAAGGTCCAGTGGTAAACTTGAAAGATTTACCACTAATTTTACCACTTTTGAAGGGAAAATCATGCCTAAAATATGCCAAATTATGTCGATTTATGATAGAATTATGGGGTAGTAAAAATGATGAAAAGCTTGTAAAATCAAGGTTTTGAAGGGGTTTGGTATAAATGGTTAAAATCTGCTTTGTGTGCCACGGCAATATTTGCCGTTCAACAATGGCCGAGTTTGTTATGAAGGATATTGTGAAAAAAGCCGGGTTGGAGGAGGAGTTTTACATCCAGTCCAGGGCCACCCATAGAGATGAACTGGGATCAGATACCTATTGGGGAACCAAGGAAAAGCTGGATAAAGAGGGTATTCCATATACTAAACGTCGGGCCATGTTAATGACCAGGGAAGACTATGAAAAATATGATTATATCCTTGGCATGGATGATGAAAATATGCATTATATCAACAAAATCATTGGCTCAGACCCGGAAAACAAGGTGTCAATGCTGATGGATTTTGCCGGAGAGCACAGGAGTATTGCGGACCCGTGGTATACTGGAAACTTTGATGCAACCTTTGATGATGTTATCCGTGGCTGTAATGGATTACTGGAATATATTAATAAAAAATAGTTGTACACTGCAACTATACAAAAACCCGATTGTATAGTTTACTGAGTAGACAAGCATATAAATTTGTTATGGATACATTATCCTATATAAAAACCTTGTATAGATAAATAAATGGTGTTATAATCTAGTTGGGTTTTTATATGTATGAGTTTATGTAAGGGAAGTGGTTATCATGAGACGTACTAATACCAAGGAACGAATTTTAGAGGAGTCTCTAAAATTATTTTCAACTTTTGGCTATAATGCCGTGGGTGTAGAAATGATAGCGGCTGCTGTTAAAGTGACCCCGCCTTCACTGTACAAGCACTTTAAGGGGAAGCGTGAAATTCTTGATACAATTATTGATCAGGCTGAGGAGAACTATCTGAATCATAGCCTGCCAATGATTAATTATTCTGATGAGGAGTATAAGAATCTCACCAAGGAAGATTTTGTTAAGTATATTATGGATCATGTTGATAATATACTTCATGATGAGGTCATTAAATGTGTCCGCAAGCTGTTCATTTTGGAGCAGTATCGTAATGAGCAGATTAGATTGATGCACATTGATAAGACCTACAACAGAGCTGAAAATATCGTTAGAACACTCTTCGATGGTTTATTTAAAAATAAGCAGCATGCTAGTGCACAGAAGACTACCACAGAGCACATGGTTAACATGTTCTATTTGCCAATCGTGGAAGTTATTAATCGCTGTTATTGCCAGCCTGAGTATGAGAAGCAGGGGCTTGATTTTGTAAAGACTCATTCTGAAGTTATGTGGGATGCTTATTTTGCATAATAACTAATATATATGTAGGTTTTTGGACCGTAAATCTTGGATTGAAA
>NZ_ANBM01000021.1 GCF_002100115.1 Anaerovibrio sp. JC8
TCAACCTCACTGCCTTTGCGGGCAAGAAGCGTGGCCTCACCGGCGGTGTGGGATTAAAGTATAATTTCTAAGGGGGGCACCTCATCCGTCAGCCTATCGGCTGACACCTTCCCCTCAAGGGGAAGGCATATTGAGGGGACACCTCATATACCCGAAGATTTATAAATAGCAGCTGCACGTTTTTGTGCAGCTGTTATTTTTTGCGTTTTTTTGCAAAAAAATGCAGTTTGGATGCAACAAAAAAACGTCAAAAAGTCTAAAAATCCATCACTTTTTCAAAAATCCCATCACTTTTTGATTTCCTATTGAATTTTTTGAATTTTCATGCTACTTTTTGTGTGAGTGTATGACCTCCCCTGGAGGGGGGACCAATTTGATCTGGCCCTTGCCATCAATATGTATATGCCCTCCCCTGGAGGGGAGGGGGGACCGTCCTTGGACGGTGGGTGAGGTGTAACAAGGAGGAAAATGAAAATGGAAACAAGGAAGTATAATAGTTCACCAGAGGGGGACATCAGCACCAGCAAAGCTAATAAGGGCAGGGGCTGGAAAGGATTAAAGGGGCAGGCTGCTCTGGCACTGGCTGTTTCGCTGTGGATAGCGGGGGGCGGTGTGGCGTTGGCGGAGGAAAATCCCGTCACCGTCGGAAGCAGCGAAACCGTCTACTATGTCTATAACGGGGAGAAAACAGATACGAGCCCTTCCGTCCCAGAACCAGAAGGCGACAAAACGGGATATAACACTATCATCGACGGCGGCAAGGTGAACATTGATGCTTACGGCGGCTATTCCTACAGTGGAGGAGACGCCAACTACAATACTGTCACGATCAAAAACGGCGGCAAGGTGTACGCTGATGCTTACGGCGGCTATTCCTACAGTGGAGGAGATGCCAACTACAATACTGTCACGATCAAAAAAGGCGGCATGGTGAACAGCGGGGTTTACGGCGGATATGCACGGACAGGCAACGCCAACTATAACAGCGTCACGCTGATTGGAGTTAATGTAAACAATGTTTTTGGAGGCTATGTGCTCTATGATACTGGAGGAGGAAGAACAAACATTCACAATACCGTGTCCATGACGGGCAGCACGGCAGAGAAGGTCTTTGGCGGATATGTTGAGTCCTACGTCACGGGCAATGCGCTGCACCTTTCCGGCGCGAACACCGTGAGCAAGACGATCAAAAACTTCGAGACGATCAACATAGGGAAAAGCCTCGACGAAAACGGAACGCTCGTAAATGTACCTGCGACATGGGGCACGCCTGTATTGACGCTGACAGGCGGCGACGGAGAAGGCATCGTGCGGAATAGCTACGGCAGAAAAGCGAAAATCGACGCCTCGGCATTGACCTTTGCCAATCCCGAAACCATAGCAAACGGGGCAACCATGAACCTGATTCAGTGCAATAACTCGGCTACCATTACCGCCGACCTTGCAGCGACCACAACGACGCATGTATACACTCTCACCCCGGTTACGGGCGTGACCGTGGACGCTGCACTACAGGGTGTACTGAGCATCCCCACCGAGAAAAACGCTCTGGTCTACACTGCGTCGAACAAAGTCACCAAGCTGAACCTCGGCGTGAACAGTAACAACGTGCAGGCTTCCATTCCGTGGAGTACGGGGACAACCTATTACACATTGCCTAACAGCTATAAATTCGCCTTCGATGGGAACACGGCCATCGACGCCTCAAAGCTGACCTTCACGGGACTGGACCAAACGGCAAAGACAGGCGATGCCATGACGTTGCTTTCGAATGCAACGGGAATCACTGGAGACCATATTACACAGCCCACAAAGACCTCCTACGAGTACGAGCTAACTCCTCTCACCGGCTTGATGATAAACGGCGCGGTGACGGGCCGAATCGCTGTGAACAGCGGCAACGTCAACTATCAGGTGACGGGGAATAATGCCAGCAAGCTCACCTTCACCGACGTGGAGTGGAAGGACAGCGGGGCCCTGCTGAATCATGCCACCACTTTGAGTAATGTTTCCTTTAACGGGGCAGCTGTAGATACCTCCAATATTAACTTTACCAATATAAAAGAGCTGGCCGCCAACAAGAAGATGACTCTGGTATCAGACTTTGGCGACAGTGTGGGCACCATCACCGGTACCAAGTACAAGGTGAGCACGGCACTGGAAGGTGAAGGTACGGCATCACTGGTAGGAAAAGATTTGATTTTCACTGCAAAAACTGGTACAGATGGCAAGCCTGATGTAAAGTCTGCGGAATGGACCCATAGTGCCGTAATGGGTGCAACTGCATCCGTTGCAGCACTTTCTGCTGGTAATGATTTTGTAGGCACTGCTACTGATGGCCTCTCCATGGGTTCCAACACCGGCACTGACGGGGTTTCCACCTTTGCCAATATGGGTGGCGGTTCTATGCGTCAGGAGACAGGAAGCCATGTGGACAGCCACACCTGGAATGCTATTCTGGCCCTTGGCCATCAGAATGAAAAGAAATCCGGCACTACGGAATATGGTGCCTTCTTTGAATACGGAATTGGGAACTATTCCACCTTTAATGGGGATATTAGGGGTGATGGTTCCATGCATTATACTGGCGGCGGCCTTTTGGGCAAGTGGACCAGCCCACGGAAGGACTATATTGAGGGCAGCATCCGTCTTGGCACCATAAAGGATGATGCTTCCAATGTGCTGACAGATGGAGCTGGCAATACTTACGGCTACAATACCAGTACCGGTTATTATGGCTTCCATTTGGGCTATGGCAAAATCTTTGATTATTCCGGCGGCCGTAGCCTTGATGTGTATGGCAAGTTCTTTTACAACCATCGCAATGGAGTATCCTTTGATGCTGGTGATCATTATGATCTTGATGCCATTAACAGCCAGATTCTCCGTCTTGGTGCCCGTTATTCCATGCGCACCAGCGACCAGTGGAAGTGGTATGGCGGCCTGGCCTATGAGTATGAATTTAATGGGGACGCAACAGGCTCAGTAACGGCGGTTGGTATTACTTCTGCCATCCGTGGTGCATCCACCAAGGGCAGCAGCCTCAGAGCTGAAATCGGTGCCACCATTACCCAGCCGGATTCCCCATGGACCGTGGACCTTAACCTTACAGCCTTTGCTGGCAAGAAGCGGGGCCTCACTGGCGGCGTGGGATTAAAGTATAATTTCTAAGAAGGACACCTCATCCGTCAGCCTATCGGCTGACACCTTCCCCTCAAGGGGAAGGCACATTGAGGGGATGATACCTCATATACCCGAAGATTTATAAATAGCAGCTGCACGTTTTTGTGCAGCTGTTTTTTTTTGCGTTTTATATGGAAAAAATGCAGTTTGGATGCAACAAAAAAACGTCAAAAGTCTAAAAATCCATCACTTTTTCAAAAATCCCATCACTTTTTGATTTCCTATTGAATTATTGGAATTTTCATGCTACTTTTTGCACGAGTAGATGCCCTCCCTGGAGGGGAGGGGGGACCGTCCTTGGACGGTGGGTGAGGTGTAACAAGGAGGAAAATGGAAACAAGGAAGTATAATAGTTCACCAGAGGGGGATATCAGCACCCATAAAGCCACTAATGGCAGGGGCTGGAAAAGTTTAAAGGGACAGGCTGCTCTGGCACTGGCTGTTTCGTTGTGGATAGCGGTGGGCGGCGTCGAAGCGGCGGATATTACCATCGGAACTGGCGGCGATGTCGCTTCCTGCGACTTTGTATACAACGGGCATACCAGCGGCACCGCCAACGACGATGCAGGCGAGCAATCGAACCACAGCACCACCATCACTGCAGGCGGTACAGTAAACTATAGTGCGTATGGCGGCAGTAGCAGCAATAGTAATGCTATAAGCAACAGTGTCACCATGACCGGCGGCAAGGTTAGTGGGCATGTCTATGGTGGTTATAGCAGCAGTGGCGAGGCGAGTCACAACAATGCTTCCTTTTATCCCCTTTTTTAATAATTTTGTATACATGAGCAATTTGAATGGGCTTTTTTATTGCCAGTGAAGAATTGTTTTTTATATCCGAAAAAATATAATTTAAGTAGAGAAATAAGTGGATAAATGATTTAAAATGGGGGTGTAAATCATGACCAAAGAAGAAGGGGTTAAAGCATTTGTTGACCTTGGTATGGATGAGGATGTTGCTATAAAAAGAGTAGATGATTTATACGAACTTGGCCCCGAAGGTTTTGAAATGTGCATGGATATTCAATTAAACTTTATTAAAATGTTGCCTGAGAGGGAATTTTACGGAAATGAAAAAATGGAGGTGAGTTATATTCCAAAAGGCCGCCTTGCTCCGTATCCAAAAGAGAAAAAAGAAGGCACCCGTTAATATTTTATCCATTTACACTAATATGTAGGTGATTATATGCAGGATAGATATGCTGGCGATGTAGGGGATTATGGAAAAATCGGATTATTGAAATGCCTGCAGGCTCAAGGCTTTACCATCGGCGTTAATTGGTACCGTGTTCCCGTTCTGGACAGCGAAAAGAAGGAAGATGGAACATTTAAGCAGCTTGATGGCAAATACCTTGTGCCGCCCCAAATACGGAAATGTGATCCCCAGCTGGCGGATATTCTTACTAATATGGCACGAAGCAAAAAGCGCTCTGTGGCCGAAATACAGAAAGCGGATTTAATTCCCGGGGCAATTTATTATGATGATTACCTCACCCTTGATGGCCGCCATGAATGGCATGAGAAGGCACTGAAAAGATTTAAGGATGTGGACCTTGTATTTATGGACCCGGACAATGGCCTGCTGGTCAAGTCCGTGGGCAAAGGCTCGGCCAGAAGTATTAAGTATGTTTTTTATGAAGAAGTGAAGGATTATATAGATGCCGGAAAGAGCGTTCTGGTCTACAACCACAGATGTAGAAAGCCGGAAAAGAAGTATTTTGATGATATTAAAGATAGGCTTTATGATAATGTCAAAATCAATAAAGGCCTGATACAAGCGATAACCTTTTCCAAGGGAACCACACGGGATTATATTGCCATCCCCGCCAGCCAGGAGCATTATGATATGTTCCGGACTGCATTTGCTGATATGAAGGAAAGCATGTGGGGAAAATTAGGTGTCTGTAGATAGTCGGTTGCGTTGGTCCTTTTTTAATCCAGCTTTTAAAGATTTTTTCATTTTGGAGGATTATAATATAGCATAGAGAAGGATAGATGGTTTCATATTGCGGTGTAAAGGATTAGTTGCATGAAGGATTTTGAAAAAGGATTAGTGGGGCTTTATGATGATTTAATGATTGGCCCCGGCTATACATTTGAAGATTTTAAGAAAAGCAGATATTTCTGCAATCAGGATGGTATACGCATCATAAATTTGGAGGAAAAGGTTTATATTGACGGCAGATGTTATCTGGCCAGTCTGTTCTTCAGAAATGGTGCCATATACATGCTTTCCTTGATATGCTGCGACAGGAAATTCTCAGAACTGGATGAGCCTAAAAGAAAGGCCTTTCATGATGAAATCTTGAAGGGCTACGGCATAGAGGGGAAACAAGAATATTCCTGGGGGAGTATTTCTTCAGACTATGATATGAGAGGAAATGTAAGCAGTATAAATCTAGTTTACAATTAATAATTTAATAACCAAGTGATGTTTGATGCGCTCTGGGAAAACCGGGGCGCTTTTTTATTGCCTTAGCTATGACAAAAATATTATAGAAGAAAAGTCAAATGGTCTAAAAATCGACCACTTTTTGCAAAAATCGACCACTTTTTGCAAAGTCGTTGAATTTGGGGAATTTTGGTGATATTTTTATCCTAAGAAAGTATGTGTGCCTCGGGGCACTGTATATATGCATGGAGGGTATGAATTATGGAAACATGGAAGTATAGAAGTCCACTAGGGGGGGACAAAACCTCTAATAATCGTTGGATAGGTCCAAAAGGACAGGCTGCTTTGGCACTGGCCATCTCGCTGTGGATAGCGGGGGGCGGCGCTGCATGGGCTGAGGAAATCAGTGTCAATACTGATACATCTATTGAGAACAACACCCATAGTGGAGACGGTTATAATTTGACTAAGGACAGTGATGGCACTGCGGGCAGTGGTGTTACCTTCACCGTGGAAGGACCTAATGGCAAGGTGGGGTATATCACCAGCAATAAAAGTGGCAATACCATTACCGTGGAAAGCGGCGGTGAGGTCACTGATAGTTATGGTGGTGATGGTATTACGGGCGGCGTTAATAATAACCAGATTACTATGGCGGGTATAGTTGAGAACAGAATTAACGGCGGTTATAGCGTGTTCGGTGAAGTTACCGGAAATCAGATAACTATCAGTGGTTGGGTTAAGGACTATGTACAGGGAGGGAACTCGGATTATGGTGCTGCCAAAGACAATCATGTAACCTTGCTTGCAGATGGTAAAGTTAAAGAATCTATATATGGCGGATATGGCAAAGTGGGTGCTGAGAAAAATACTGTGACCATTAAGGGGGGGGAAGTGAACTACCACGTTTATGGTGCTAAATCGACAGGTGGCGATGTCCTGGAAAACGAAGTCAACATCCAAGGTGGTACGGTGAAAAAAGATGTTTATGGTGGCTCTACCACTGCGAACGGTAAAATCGCCAGCGGCAATGTGGTCACCATCAGCGGCGGTAACGTGAAGGGAGATGTTTTTGGTAGTCAATCTGTTTATGGCAAGGCTACGAAAAATACAGTCACTATCAGCGGCGGTAACGTTAATGTGGAGGTTTATGGTGCCTTTTCTGGGGGAGGGGCCAGTGACAATGTGGTTAATATCAGCGATGGTCAGGTCGATTCGGATGTTTATGGTGGCTGTTCTACAGATGAAGATGCCACGGGAAATGAAGTCACCATCAGCGGCGACGGTAAGGTTGTAAGTGCGATTTATGGTGGTCATTCATTTAATATGAATAGCAGCGATGTGGCCGCGGTCAGCAATAATAAAGTCACTATCAGTGGCGGTACGGTTGAAGGTACGAATAGAGAGGCTGCAGTTTATGGTGGTAAATCCTATTCTGGCATGGCCACGAAGAATATTGTCACAATCAGCGATGGTGTAGTGCTGAACGATGTTTATGGTGCTGAGGCCAAACTAGAGGCCAGTGACAATGTGGTTACTATTAGTGGCGGTACGGTAGGGGACGTTAGTCCAGGGAACGTTTATGGTGCAAAATCGTCAAATTACGATGCCACAACTAACGCAGTCGATATCACAAATGGTGAAGTTAAAGGAGATGTTTATGGCGGCTGGGGCGAGCGAAATGCTACCAGCAATAAAGTCACCATTAGCGGCGACGGTAAGGTTAGTGGTAATGTTTATGGTGGTTATTCCAATTATAAAGCCACGGGGAATAAAGTCACTATCAGCGGTGGTACGGTTGCTAATGTTTATGGTGGTTACGGTGTGCAGGGTATTGCCACGGGGAATATAGTCACCATAACAGGAGGAACAGTTAATGGGGATGTGTATGCCGGTTATTCCGATCACAGCAATGCTACTGGGAATACAGTAAACTTAGGCGGCGGGACTTTGACGCAAGGTCTATTTGGTGGAAATAAAGTCAATACTGACAATGTTCTTAATCTGTCCGGCACCAGCACTGTGGATGGTACGGTGGCTAAATTCGCAAAGATTACATTGGACAAGGATCTGGCATGGAACACCACCAATCCTGTGCTGTCAGCGGGAAGCTTTTCCAACTACGGTGGACTGGATATAACGGCGGCAACGAAACTGAATGCCACGACAACACCAGGCACCATGACACTGCTTTCCTCTGGCACCGACAATAATTTTAATACTTTGAATCTTACATATAAGAATGGTACGACCAGCTCCACGGTAACATTGAATGGTACGAAAACCAGCCAAGTGGTCAAGACTGGTGTGGGTGGTAGCAGTAAGGTCAATAATGTCACCCTGGACTATACTCCGACCCATACTGTGTCCCTTGATGCGGCCAACAGCTATAAAAATGTTAACTATACTATAGCGAACAATGTCAACAAAATCACTTTGGGCACCATTACCTGGAGCAAGGACGGCACTGCCAGGGCATTGACGGCAGGGGATTATACCTTTAATGACTCTACTGTTATAGATACATCCAGCTTTGAATTTAATACACCTTCGTATCTAGGTGCTGGGGACTCCATGACCCTGCTCAGCAATGCCACCGGATTAACTGCTGGTGACAATATTGCCCATAGGCAAAGCTATACCAATTATAATAATTGTATAAAGCTGAATGCCACATTGACTGGCAATATTACCAAAACTGCGAATACTTTGGGCTATATTGCCCAAGACACCACCCTTGATAGTGTAGACCTTGCCAACTGGAATGGCACAACCACAGAGGTCCCTGCTGGCTGGACCTCCAATCTTGGGGCAAATTCCGTTAAAGCGGCGGGCTTTACTGCGCCAACGATTAATGCTGGCCAGTCCAAGGAAATTATAACCACCAGCACAGCAAACTTTTTCAGCGACGATAAAATTACTGGGGCATTGAAATATGCGGCACAGGCCTCCAGCACGGATACAGCTAATGGCGTAGACCTGACCGGCTCCGAGTCCAAAGGCGTAAAAGCCTCCACTGATGGCAAGAACCTTATCTACGCAAGAAGTAATTTCAACGTCAGCAATATTTCCCTTGGTGAGATGACATGGGGAGAAGGACGCGCGCTGACAGGCGGCTATGACTTCGCAGGCGTGACAAATATCAACGCAGCTAACCTTAAATTTACAAATCCTGACGCAGTAACGGGGAGCGGAACCTTGCTTACGGGGGCAACGAATTTAGCAACAGGAGATAGCAGCATTGCCCATACGCAGACGTTTAATAAAACAATAAACGGTGCCACGCTGTCGGCCACCCTTTCCGGCAATGTGACCAGAGCAACTGCAGGACAAATCGGCTATACCGCTACGGGGACTGCACTTAACGGTATCAACCTTACTGGCTGGAATGGTACAACGGCCGCTGTTCCTACTGGCTGGAATTCAGCTCTTGGGGCAAACTCCATTACGGCAACGAACTTTGCACCGAATGTGGCCGCTGGTACAACAAAGGATATTTTGACAGCAACGACAAATGAGTTCTTCGCTGAAAATCAAATTGCGGAGGCCATCAAGTACAAGGCACAGGCCTCCAGCACAGATACAGCAAACGGCGTTACCCTTATTGGCTCAGAGTCCAAGGGTGTTACAACTGCGGACAGTGGCACAAAGCTGGTCTATAAGAGAAGCAATTTTAATGTAAACATGATTTCCTTTGGTGAGATGACGTGGGGAATTGGTCGAGACGGAAGCAGTGCTGGGTACAATTATTCCAGTGCCTATATGTCCTTAACTGACCTGAAATTTGCGAACTGGAAACCCGAAGAGATTGCCGCGAATTCCTCGACAACTCTTCTGTTAGCCAATGACACTTTCTCAGCCAATAACATTCTTTACGGGTTCCCACCGGTTGAGATGAAATATTCCTACTCCGTTGCCCCAGTCTCTGGTGTGACGGTGGACGGTACGATCAACGGCAACGTATCGAATAGTGGGAACACTATCGTCTACACTGCGACGGAGAATCAAGCAACGAAGCTGACCTTTGGCAATGTGGAATGGAAGGAAAGTGGTGCACTTATCAACCATGCGACAGATGCAACAAAGAACATCAACTTTGCCGGGGCGGCTGTAGATACTTCCAATATTAACTTTACCAATATCTCCAAGCTGGATGCCAACAAGAGGATGACTCTGGTGTCTGATTTTGGTACGGCGGTTGTCACGCCTACTGGTTCCAAATACAAGGTAAATTCCATCTTGCAGGGTGAAGGTCATGCCTTCTTCGAAAACAACAATCTCCTGTATTTGGTGACCAAGGGAGTTGACGGCAAGGCTGATGTCAGCGGCAATACAGAGGAAATAACGGGTGGCAAAACGGTGACGGAGGATGTTATCGGTGCCACTACTATCAGTGGTACAACGGAAAGCAACAAGGCCAATGTATCTGGGGGCAGCACAGTAACGGGTAATGTTATAGGAGCTGAGACTGAGAGCGGCCTGGTAAATAAGAACGAGGCCAATGTCGTCGGCGAAAGCAAGATAAACGGCAATGTAGAGGCGGCCCAAACGAAAAGCGGCAATGCCACAGCCAATATTACCAATGTAGAAAACAGTAATGTGACAGGCAGTGCAGTGGGAGCTGTAACCGACAGCGGCCTGGCCACTGGCAATGTGACCAATGTCAGCGGTGGCAGTGTCGGTGGCGATGTAGCCGGTGCCACAAGCGACAGCGGTACTGTCAGCCAAAAAAATCAGGCTAGTGTAGTTAATGCCACTGTAGTCGGCAATGTTTATGGCGGCAAGAGTACCAGCGGTGAGGTAAATACAAATATTGCCAATGTATCTGGTGGTACAGTAAATGGCAGTGTCTATGGCGGCCAGACTAATGGCGACAAGAAGGCTGACGGCAACCAAGTGAAGCTGGAACAAGAGGCCAAAGTACAGAAGGATGTCTACGGCGGTTACAGCCAGCAGGGTACCGCCACCGGAAATGAAGTAACAGTGGATGGAGCCACAGTAGATGGCACCATTTACGGTGGTAAGAGTAAGGATAAGTCCGACAATAACTCCGTAGAGCTGGATAATGGTACAGTAGGGTCCATTATTGGCGGTGGCTGTGAAGAAGCCAGCGGCAACATCATAATCATCATCGGCGGTGAAGTTCTGGACGGGGTCTATGGAGCCAAGGCGGGTTCCTCCGCCACCAACAACACCATTACCATGTCCGGGGGCAAGGTGAATAATGTTCTCTATGGCGGTTATACGGAAAGTGCCACTGGTGTTACCACTGGCAATACAGTTAAGCTCTATGATGCCGCCGATGTGTCCAATGCCAGCGTATTTGGTGGCAACGGCAGTGATATTACCGGCAATGTCCTGAACATCGGTACTATGATAAACGATGTGGCCCACAGCTGGTCTGGTGGTGGTCAGAGTGTAAAGAATATCGCCAACTTTGAAACCATGAACTATGTGGCAGTTCCTTGGAGCAAAGATAAAGCAGCCGTTACCATTTCCGATGGCACGGCTACGGACCTGTCAGCTACCAAGGTCAGTGCAGACAAGATTCATTTCACCGATACCACAGCACTGAAGGACGGCGACACCATGACCCTGCTGGATGAGCAGAAGGTGTCGGCAGACAAGCGGGTAAAGGACGGAAATATTACCAAGGAAAGCGAGTATACCGCTGGCAGTACCCTTAAGGGTACCGGTGTATTGTCAATGGATGACAGCGGTAATGTTATCTATAAGGTTACTGACAAGAGTGCCAACGATCTGCCCCATAACACCGTTATGGGGGCGGCGGCATCCATGGCAGCTCTGTCCGCCGGTAATGATTTCGTCGGCGCAGCTGTAGATGGTCTTTCCATGGGCTCCAACACCGGCACTGACGGTCTGGCAACCTTCGCCCAGATGGGCGGCGGCACCATGCGTCAGGAGACGGGCAGCCATGTGGACAGCCACACCTGGAATGCCATTCTGGCCCTTGGCCATCAGAACGTGAAGAAGTCCGGCACTACGGAATATGGTGCCTTCTTTGAATATGGAACTGGAAACTATTCAACCTTCAATGGGGATGTTCGTGGTGACGGCTCCATGCACTATACTGGCGGCGGTTTATTGGGCAAGTGGACCAGCCCACGGAAGGACTATATCGAGGGAAGCATCCGTCTGGGCAGCATAAAGGATGATGCATCCAATGTCCTTACGGATAATTTGGGCAATGCTTACGGCTACAATACCAGTGCCGGTTACTATGGCTTCCATTTAGGCTATGGTAAGGTCTTTGATTATTCCGGCGGACGGAGCCTTGATGTATATGGCAAGTTCTTCTACAACCATCGCAACGGCGTGTCCTTTGACGCTGGCGGCCACTATGATCTGGATGCCATCAACAGCAAGATTCTCCGTCTGGGTGCCCGCTACTCCATGCAGACCAGCGACCAGTGGAAATGGTATGGCGGCCTGGCCTACGAGTATGAATTTGGCGGCGAAGCCACCGGTACTGCTGACGGCATAGCCATCCGCGGTGCAGAAACCAAGGGCAGCAGCCTCCGGGCCGAGCTGGGTGCCACCATTACCCAGCCTAATTCCCCATGGACCGTGGACCTCAACCTCACTGCTTTTGCGGGCAAGAAACGTGGCGTCTCCGGCGGCGTGGGATTAAAATATAATTTCTAAATTGCTTCCAAATACAAAAGGGATTCCCTGTGCGTCTGGGAATCCCTTTAAAGTTTACAAGATAATTATGCCGCATATTTTCCATAATCTACTACAGCAATATCGCTTAATGCTTTTTTAGCTTGCTCTATAATTGCTTCTAATTTACGGATTGTATCGCCAGTATAGATAACTTCGGCACATTCCTCACATTTATAGCAAGGAACATTACGCACGATTATTAGGCAGTTGCCTAAATCTGTAACATCAGTAGTAAAACCTTTTACGGCATCGGCACCACATTTCATGCACTTCATGGTTACTTCTCCTTTCGTTTTGTGAAATCAGCTGTCCATTTATTTTCATCTGGCCAATAGGCAGTAATGATATATAAAAAATCATCATCAGCACTTACTACTATATGCAAAAATTTTCCATTTTCAATTTGCATACACGATTCACTCCCTGCCACAATGATATCATGAAAGATAGGAAAAATCCATTTTATCCGGTGTTAACGGGTACTCTGCGAAATCCCTAAGGGACTAGGAGCAAAGCTCCGTCGCAGAGCGTTTTCTTTTTTACGGTCTCAGACATAACAAAAAATATTATAGAAGAAAAGTCAAATGGTCTAAAAATCGACCACTTTTTGCAAAGTGGTTGAATTTTTTGAATTTTGGTGCTATTTTTATCCCAAGAAAGTATGTGTGCCTCGGGGCACTGTATATATGCATGGAGGGTATGAAAATGAGAACGGAAAAACATAGAAGTCCACTGGAAAAGGACAACAGCACCAGTAAAGCCAATAAGGGCAATGGCTGGAAAGGATTGAAGGGACAGGCGGCTCTGGCACTGGCCGTTTCGCTGTGGATCGCGGGCGGAAGCGTCGAGGCGGCGGTGGAGGATGGTTGGCTTTTCCTCCAAGTTGACAATAAC
>NZ_ANBM01000022.1 GCF_002100115.1 Anaerovibrio sp. JC8
AAGCTGCTTAAATGTTCCATCTTCCTTCTTTTCACTGTCCAGAGCGGGAACACGATACCAATTAACACCAATGGTAAAGCCATGGTCCTGCAAGCATTTCAATAATCCGATTTTTCCATAATCCCCTACATCACCGGCATATCTGTCCTGCATATAATCACCTACAATTTTGTGTAAATGGAGAAAATCTAAATAGTATCTTCTTTGTTTTTCTTTGGATACGGAGCGAGACGGCCTTTTGGAATATAATCCACCTCCATATTCTCATTTCCGTAAAATTCCCTCTCAGGCAACATTTTAATAAGATTTAATTGAATATCCATGCTACGT
Organism: Anaerovibrio sp. JC8; assembly: GCF_002100115.1. Lineage (GTDB taxonomy): Bacteria > Bacillota > Negativicutes > Selenomonadales > Selenomonadaceae > Anaerovibrio. The sequence continues at coordinate 331 of NZ_ANBM01000022.1, forward strand.
TCAAAATCTTCAGGCCCAAGTTCGTATAAATCATCTACTCTTTTTATAGCAACATCCTCATCCATACCAAGGTCAACAAATGCTTTAACCCCTTCTTCTTTGGTCATGATTTACACCCCCATTTTAAATCATTTATCCACTTATTTCTCTACTTAAATTATATTTTTTCGGATATAAAAAACAATTCTTCACTGGCAATAAAAAAGCCCATTCAAATTGCTCATGTATACAAAATTATTAAAAAAGGGGATAAAAGGAAACATTATTGTGACTCGCCTCGCCACTGCTGCTATAACCACCATAGACATGCCCACTAACCTTGCCGCCGGTCATGGTGACACTGTTGCTTATAGCATTACTATTGCTGCTATTGCCGCCATACGCACTATAGTTTACTGTACCGCCTGCAGTGATGGTGGTGCTGTGATTCGATTGCTCGCCTGCATCGTCGTTGGCGGTGCCGCTGGTATGCCCGTTGTATACAAAGTCGCAGGAAGCGACATCGCCGCCAGTTCCGATGGTAATATCCGCCGCTTCGACGCCGCCCACCGCTATCCACAGCGATACGGCCAGTGCCAGAGCAGCCTGTCCCTTTAAACTTTTCCAGCCCCTGCCATTAGTGGCTTTATGGGTGCTGATGTCCCTCCCTAGTGGACTTTCATACTTCCTTGTTTCCATTTTCATTTTCCTCCTTGTTACACCTCACCCACCGTCCAAGGACGGTCCCCCCTCCCCTCCAGGGAGGGCATCTACTCGTGCAAAAAGTAGCATGATAATTCCAAAAATTCAATAGGAAATCAAAAAGTGATGGGATTTTCGAAAAAGTGATGGTTTTAGACCTTTTGACGTTTTTTGTTGCATCTAAACTGCATTTTTTCCAGAAAAACGCAAAAAATAACAGCTGCACAAGAACGTGCAGCTGTTATTTACAAATCTTCGGGTATACGAGGTATCATCCCCTCAATATGCCTTCCCCTTGAGGGGAAGGTGTCAGCCGATAGGCTGACGGATGAGGTGTCCTCCTCAGAAATTATACTTCAAACCCACGCCGCCGGAGACGCCACGCTTTTTGCCAGCAAAGGCTGTAAGGTTAAGGTCCACTGTCCATGGGGAATCCGGCTGAGTAATGGTGGCACCAATTTCAGCTCTGAGGCTGCCACCCTTGACAGAAGCACCACGGATGGCTATGCCAGCAACGGTACCGGTGGCTTCCCCGCCAAATTCATATTCGTAGGCCAGACCGCCGTACCATTTCCACTGGTCGCTGGTGCGCATGGAATAACGGGCACCTACACGGAGAATCTTGCTATTGATGGCATCAAGATCATAATGGCCGCCAGCATCAAAGGACACACCATTGCGGTGGTTGTAGAAGAACTTGCCGTATACATCAAGACTCCGACCGCCGGAATAATCAAAGACCTTGCCATAGCCCACATGGAAGCCATAATAACCAGTACTGGTATTGTAGCCATAGGCATTGCCCATATTATCCGTAAGAACATTGGAAGCATCGTCCTTTATGCTGCCCAGGCGGATACTGCCCTCGATATAGTCCTTCTTCGGGCTGGTCCACTTGCCCAAAAGGCCGCCGCCAGTATAGTGCATGGAACCGTCACCCCTAATATCCCCATTAAAGGTGGAATAGTTCCCCGTTCCATATTCAAAGAAGGCACCATATTCCGTAGTGCCGGACTTCTTCACGTTCTGATGGCCAAGGGCCAGAATGGCATTCCAGGTGTGGCTGTCCACATGGCTGCCCGTCTCCTGACGCATAGAGCCCCCACCCAGCTGGGCAAAGGTGGAAACACCGTCAGTGCCGGTATTTGAGGACAAGGACAACCCATCCACAGCCGCACCGACGAAATCATTACCCGCTGACAGGGCCACCATGGAAGCCGTTGCTCCCATAACTGTGTTATGTGTCTGTTCGTGGGCCTTCTTTTCAATAACCTTATAAACAACATTACCACTGTCATCTAAAGACAATATGCCGGTACCCTTAAGGGAACTGCCAGCAGTATACTTGCTTTCCTTGGTAATATTGCCAGCCTGTACCCGCTCATTTACCGCTACCTTCTGCTCATCCAGCAAAGTCATGGTATCGCCGGCTTCAAGAGATGTGGTATCGGTGAAAAAAACCTTGGCCGCGCTGACCTTGGTAGTAGACAAGTCGCTTGCCTTTCCGTCAGAAATAGTAACGGCGGCTTTTTCTTTGCTCCAAGGAACTGCCACATAATTCATGGTTTCAAAGTTGGCGATATTCTTTACACTATTTATCATAGTCCCGATGTTCAGGGTATTGCCAGCAATGGCACTGCTATTGCCACCAAATACGCTGGCATTGGATACATCCGCCATGCCATATAGATTAACAATGTTGCCGATGGCAGTTCCCGTCATACTTTCTGTATAACCGCCATAGAGAACATTATTCACCTTGCCCCCGGTCATGGTAATGGTGTTGTTTGTGGCGGAAGTACCCGCTTTGGCACCATAGACCCCGTTCAGCACCTCACCGCCGGTTATGATTACGGTATTGCCGCTGGCTTCCTCACAGCCACCGCCAATAATTGCCCCAACGGTGCCACCATTTAATCTCACAGAGTTATTGTCGGACTTATCCTTGCTCTTGCCACCGTAGACAGTACCATCTACTGTGGCTCCATCCACTGTTACTTTATTTCCGGTGGCGATACCCTGCTGGCTGTAGCCGCCGTAGACATCCTTCTGTACTTTGGCCTCTTGTTCCAGCTTCACTTGGTTGCCGTCAGCCTTCTTGTCGCCATCAGTCTGGCCACCATAGACACTGCCCTTTACTGTGCCGCCGGACACATTGACAATACTGGTATTTACCTCACCGCTGGTGCTCTTGCCACCGTATACATTGCCGCCCACCTCAGCTGACTGCACCTTGGCAGTATTGCCGTTGCTGACGGTACCGCTGTTGCTGGTGGCTCCGGCCACATCGCCGCCGACACGGCCACCATTGACACTGGCCACATTGCCGATGGCCACGCCACTATCCGTTACAGCCCCCACAGCATTGCCATTAACCTTACTGCTTTCCACATTGACAGTATTGGCGGTGGCAGAACCGCTATCCGTATGGGCCGCATCCACATTGCCAGTTATCAGGCTATTGCCGGTGATATTGGCCTCATTCTTATTTACCAATCCGCTAACTGTCACTGCCCCCACAACATTGCCTTGTACCTTACTTGCGCCGGATACGTTGACCTTGTTGCTTTCCGCTGTACCACTGACAGTAGCGGCACCAATAGCATCCCCCATCACCGTTGTGCCACCCGTTATTTCCTTTGTCTTACCGCTGACATCCACCGTCCCGTCAATTCCCCTGGTTACCAGGTATCGGAGATTGCTGTTCTCATAGAAGGCATGCCCTTCGCCCTTCAAAGGGCCAATACTAAACTGGGTCCCACTGATGGTTCCCACTGCCGTGCCAAAATCAGACACCAGGGTCATCTGCTTATTGGTTGCCAGTTTTTTTACATTGGTAAAGCTAATATTGGAGGTATCTACATCTGCCCCTGTAAAGTCGATGTTCTTCGTTGCATCCGTTGCATGGTTGATAAGTGCCCCGCTGTCCTTCCACTCCACATTACGAAAGATCAGCTTTGGAGAGTGGGTGGCTGTTGCTGTGTATTCAATTTCATGGTGAACATTTGTCTTATAGCTGCCGTTAACCGATCCATTGACAATTACGCCCTTCGCCGGGATAATCTCATAGGATACATTTTGGGCAGTTGCCGCTATATGCCTAAGTCTATCGTTGGCTTTAAGGAGAATCGTAGTTCCACCGGCAGTGATACTCTCCGGATTATTAAATTTAAGATTGGACATGTCAATTTTAGCATGAGTATAATCATAGCTTTTATCTGTGGCAACACGAGGAGTCCCCCAGGCCATTCTGCCAAAGGTAACGTCTGTTACATCACAGTTGACTGAATACTCAACCTTGGTTTGGTCCGCAATGGAAACCTCATGAGTTGTATTATAAGTCAATTCCACACCATTTTCTTGGCTGGATACCCCCGTCTCCTGCTTTACAATTTGACGGCATGACTCAGAAGAGCCCTTAGCCAGATTTGCTGTTGTTGTGGTAGTGCCATTATTATAGGTCAGATTCAGTGTATTAAAGTCGTAATTTGGTGACTTTAAAAGGGTTATTATACCCACCGGAGTCCCTTCAAAAGTTATGTCGGTAATATCCAGTCCGTGGCCAAAACTGGTAAAGCCATTGGTGGATTTCAAGGCTGGGGTAGTCGTATCCCATTTAACCTTATGCATGACGATGGTATCAAATCTGGTAACTTCCTTCACGGTATTATTGACTGTTGTTCCATCCGCATCATAGCCCTGCCAGGCGGAAAAGGCTATACCATTGGCAGTCTGGCCGTTTTTCGTGCCCCCCAGGTGAAGCTCGTTACCGCTATGATGATTATCCCCCCTATGACCTCCGTAGTCGTATGCCCAGAGAGTAACATTATTCATGGACATCGAGCCATAAAGATTAATGGCATTATCGGAAAAATAACTATCATCAAAAATAGTTTGCCCTTCCTCCCTGTAGCCGCCATAAATAGTTGTGGTGCCGGAAAAACTGGTCTTCGGCTTATTATTTTCGTCCAGTGTACCCGCAATGGTGACGGTATTACCGGAAGCAGTTCCCACAACCCTCCGGTACCCACCATAAATATGTACCTTTTTGCCATCACTGGCCACAAACTTGCTGTCAGTGATGACCACCCCATTGTTTTGTATAGTTGTATAGTCCCAATTGTTATTATATGCTCCAGAAAATTCAAGGTTTTTACCAAATTTATCAAAGGTCGCATTCTGTATATTCAGTGTAGCATTCGAACTCCAATTGTTTGCAGACTCGTTGTCAACAAATTCAGTCATGACAAAGCCCGCAGCGAATTCGGTAGCATGATAAAAATAGTCGTCCGAGGGAATCGGCCCCCAACTGCCACTGAGTGTCAGCATTTTCCCATCTGTCTTTGTCGTACCATTATAAGCTTTATTTTCCATGGTATCCTTGTCGTCATGAGGCCAATACACATTACCATTGGTTTTGGGGTGTATATCGTTTATATAATCATCTAAATCTATCGCCGAAACTACACTGCCCCCCGCTATCCACAGCGATATGGCCAGTGCCAGAGCGACCTGCCCCTTGGGGCCTATCCAGCGATTATTCTTACTAAAAGTGCTGTCCTTTGTTAGTGGACTTCTATGTTTTTCCGCTTTCATTTTTATCCCCTCCATGCACATTTGTTATGCCATGAGGCATGTTTTCACTTACCATCAAAATATCATGAAAACAGCAATAATTCAATAGAAAAAAACCAAGCATAGTAAATAAAAAATCCACCGCCAAAGCAGTGGATTTTTTAATGATATGTGATATGAACTATTTAGAAATTATACTTTAATCCCACGCCGCCAGTGAGGCCCCGCTTCTTGCCAGCAAAGGCTGTAAGGTTAAGGTCCACGGTCCATGGGGAATCGGCCTGGGTAATGGTAGCTCCCACTTCTGCACGGAGGCTGCCGCCCTTGGTGGATGCGCCACGGATGGCAGAAGTAATACCAGCCGCCGTTACTGAACCTGTTGCGTCCCCATTAAACTCATACTCATAGGCCAGGCCGCCATACCATTTCCACTGATCGCTGGTGCGCATGGAATAACGGGCACCCACACGAAGAATCTGGCTGTTAATGGAATCAAGGTCATAATGACCACCAGCATCAAAGGATACACCATTGCGGTGGTTGTAGAAGAACTTGCCATACACATCCAGACTATGGCCGCCGGAATAATCAAAGACCTTGCCATAACCCACATGGAAGCCATAATAACCAGTACTGGTGTTATAACCATAAGTGTTGCCCATATTATCCGTAAGAACATTGGAAGCATCATCCTTTATAGTGCCCAGGCGAATACTGCCCTCGATGTAGTCCTTCTTCGGGCTGGTCCACTTGCCCAAAAGGCCGCCGCCAGTATAGTGCATGGAACCATCACCCCTAATATCCCCATTAAAGGTGGAATAGTTCCCCTTGCCATATTCAAAGAAGGCTCCGTACTCTGTAGTGCCGGACTTCTTTTCATTCTGATGGCCAAGGGCCAAAATGGCATTCCAGGTGTGGCTGGTAACATGGCTACCCGTCTCCTGTGTCATGGAGCCACCACCCATATTGGCAAAGGTGGAAACGCCGTCAACCCCGATGTTGGAGCCCAAGGAAAGGCCCTCAGTAGCGGTGCCTACGAAATCATTACCAGCAGAAAGGGCTGCCATGGAAGAGGTTGCTCCCATAACGGTATTATGGGTCTGCTCCTGGGAAGTTCCTGTTTCCGCAGTGAAAATCAAATCATTGCCCGCCAATGAGGCCTTGCCCTCACCCTCCAGAGTGGAACCCACCTTATATTTGGTGCCGGTGATGGTGCCCACCTTGTCACCAAAATCTGATACCAGAGTCATCTTCTTGTTGGCTGCCAATTCTTTTATATTGGTAAAGTTAATATTGGAGGTATCTACAGCCGCCCCGTTAAAGGATACATTGCTCAAAGTGGTGGCATGATTCAGCAGGGCCCCGCTGTCCTTCCATTCCACATCGGTGAAGGTGAGCTTGCTGGCATTATTCCCCGTCACCTGATAGTTGACATTGCTGCTGTCCACGGCGATTTGGCCTGTCACCGCGCCGTTTATCATCAAGCCGGTGAGAGGAGTTAGCTCGTACTCGTAGGAGGTCTTTGTGGGCTGTGTAATATGGTCTCCAGTGATTCCCGTTGCATTCGAGAGCAACGTCATTGCATCGCCGGTCTTTGCCGTTTGGTCCAGTCCCGTGAAGGTCAGCTTTGAGGCGTCCAGAACCGTATCGCCGGTGAAGGTATATCCCCCCGCACTGTTATTGATCAGTGCGCCGCTGTCCTTCCATGCCACATTGGTGAAGGTGAGCTTTGAAATAACGTTTGATGTGGTCGTATAGGTTATGGCATTCGCACTTGTATCAATTTTACCATTCAGCGTGCCGTCTGCCATTACACCGGCGACAATAGGAGAATTAGTATATGCTTGTGGTTGCAGTGTTCCTGTCACCGTTGGTGTGTCCAAGCCACCATTGGTGGAGGTCAGGAGGTTCGTCGAGCCGCCGGCGACGCTTGGATTCGTAAGGACGAGGTTGTCCACGTTGATTCTGTTCACATTATTGAATTGTTTTGCTGTCAGTACAGGGGTTCCCCATTTCACTTCCTTAATATTGATGGTCGCAAAGTTCCCCACCGTGCCGCCCGCCGTGTTCACGCCAGAAAGGTTCAGCGTGTTGCCTGTTACCAACTCGCCCGAGCTGTTATAACCACCATATACATTCCCTGTAACTTTCGCGCCGTTCAGCGTGATATCGTTGTCCGTCATGTTACCAGTAGCGGGGTTACCATAAATGACTCCACCACCGTACACATTTCCATCTACCTTGCCGTTTACAGTGACAAAATTCCCCGTCGCGCCGTACTTGCCATGACCGCCGTAAACATCTTCGTTTACCGTGCCGTTTATGGTGACCCTGTTCCCGCTTGCACTGCCGTCAGACGTAAATCCTCCGTAAACATTTTTCTGGACGGTACCATTGATAATGGCGATATTGTTTTGTGCGTTCGCATAGCATGATTCCCCGCCATTGACATAGTAATTTACCGTGCCATTCACAATGACCTTGTTGCCTGTCACGTTATTGTTATTAGCAAGGCTTCCACATATAAACCCATCTACCGTAACTCCATTATTTACCGTAACCATGTTGTTATTGGGATTAGATTCGTTGAAGTAACACCACTTGCTTTTCTCATTGGGGTACGCCGTGTTTCCGTATACGCCATTTCCAAGGTCCTCGTCAACGACTATTTCCTGCGCCGATGCCACCCCGCCGGTCGCCATCCACAGCGATACGGCGAGAGCGAGAGCCATCTGTCCCTTTAAACCTTTCCAGCCCCTGCCCTTAGTGGCTTTGCTGGTGCCGATGTCCCTCCCTAGTGGACTTCTATACTTCCATGTTTCCATAATTCATACCCTCCATGTATATATACTGTGCCCTGCGGCACACATAATCCCTCGGATATTAAAATAGCACCAAAATTCCCCAAATTCAACGACTTTGCAAAAAGTGGTCGATTTTTGCAAAAAGTGGTCGATTTTTAGACCAATTGACTTTTCTTCTATAATATTTTTGTCATAGATAATGCAGCAAAAGAAAAAGCACCCTGCTTTTTGCAAGATGCTGAGTAAATATTATTATTAACTTGCCTGTTCCCCTGATTGTCTGCTGGCACCAAATTCGTGGAAATCTGGCTGAGAAACAATAAATCTGCCAACATCAGAAGTCGTGAGACTATCGGATGAATTAAGATAATCCATAACGCGTTCCAAACGTCCTGGTTTTTGTTTCACATAAGTTATTACACCTATAATAAAGCCAAAATATGAATCGGGAAAGGCCGTTAGTCTATTATATAATTCTTCCATAATTATCCTCCTTCATTATATGCTAAACCTGTCTATTATATTGTAATCATCAAAACCATGATTCTCAAAATAATAGACATAGTAATTGCCATCTAAACCAATAGAAGGGTGAAATGCAATCTCCTTATTAAGGTATGTATCATAATATATACTATTAATTTCACTAACGATCTTTGCATATTCTTCCTTATTTAACATAAATGTGGGAAATTCAAATGGGATACCATTCGAGTCCAGTTTCCATTTCCTGTCCATATTTCTATCGCTTTCATTATACCATATTAAACATTTCTTAGAAGATAAATTCTTCCATACCAGCATTTGTTTGAAGTATATATCATTTTTTAATTATTCTTGCGTAACCTATAATTATTCGTAAGATAATTATATCTATTTTATTTTTTTGTCAATTATATAAGATAATTAATTAATATAATATTCAGTTTCCTAAAATGGATATTCGTATACAACTAAACGGGACAGTTGCAACCATTTGGCAACTGCCCCGTTTAATTTATAACACTTTATACTTTTTAGAAATTATACTTTAATCCCACACCGCCGGTGAGGCCCCGCTTCTTGCCAGCAAAGGCTGTAAGGTTAAGGTCCACGGTCCATGGGGAATCGTCCTGGGTAATGGTAGCCCCTACCTCTGCCCGGAGGCTGCCACCCTTGGTTGAGGCGCCACGGATAGCTATCCCGTCAGCAGTACCGGTGGCTTCGCCGCCAAATTCGTACTCATAGGCCAGGCCGCCGTACCATTTCCACTGGTCGCTGGTCTTCATGGAATAACGGGCACCAAGGCGGAGAATCTGGCTGTTGATGGCATCCAGATCATAGTGGCCGCCAGCGTCAAAGGACACGCCGTTGCGATGGTTGTAGAAGAACTTGCCATATACATCAAGGCTCCGGCCGCCGGAATAATCAAAGACCTTGCCATAGCCCAAATGGAAGCCATAGTAACCGGCACTGGTATTGTAGCCGTAAGTATTGGTGCCATCTGTCAGCACATTGGAGGCATCATCCTTTATGCTGCCAAGGCGGATGCTTCCCTCGATATAGTCCTTCCGTGGGCTGGTCCACTTGCCCAATAAACCGCCACCTGTATAGTGCATGGAGCCGTCACCACGAACATCCCCATTGAAGGTTGAATAGTTTCCAGTTCCATATTCAAAGAAGGCACCATATTCTGTAGTGCCGGACTTCTTCACGTTCTGATGGCCAAGGGCCAGAATGGCATTCCAGGTGTGGCTGTTCACATGGCTGCCCGTCTCCTGACGCATGGTGCCGCCGCCCATCTGGGCGAAGGTTGCCAGACCGTCAGTGCCGGTATTGGAGCCCATGGAAAGACCATCTACAGCTGCACCAACGAAATCGTTGCCCGCCGAAAGCGCAGCCATGCCAACCTCCGCGCCCATTACTGTATTGTGTGTCTGCTCCTGCGACGTGACGGTATCAGCGGTAAAAATCAGGTCATTGCCGACCAGTGACGCTTTGCCCGTACCTTCGAGGGTGGAGCCGACCTTATATTTCGTGCCGGTAATCGTGCCGACGGAATTTCCGAAGTCGGAAACAAGCGTCATTTTCTTGTTGGCTGCCAGTTCTTCTATATGGGTAAATTTAATATTGGAAGTATCTACCGCTGCCCCGTCAAAGGATACATTGCTCAGGGTGGTCTTATGGTTCAGCAGTGCCCCGCTGTCCTTCCATTCCACATCCCCAAAGGTAAGTTTGCTGGCCTGATTGGCAGTTATTGTATATGCCAGTACCTTTTTATCTGCACTAAAGTCAATGCTGCAATTTATAGCGGCATCCACTTCTACTCCCGTGACAAAGTTCTTTACAGTGGTGGAATTAACAACATATTCCTGCTTAATATCAGACACTGGAGTATAGTTGGCGTTAATCCCATTGGTGGTTTCAATCAGATTTGTGGAGTTGCCAGTCGCCTTCTCCCAAGGAAGCGGAACGTCAATAATAACCCCTTCAGTGCTGATAGTTGGAAGAGGCTTGCCATCACCATTGGAGAGGGAACCACTTACTGTTAGGGTTGGAGAGCCCCATTTGGCTTCAGTAATATTAATGCTGGCAAAGTTTTGCACATCTGCCCCCACCGTGTTCGCGCCAGAAAGGTTAAGTGTGTTGCCCGTAACGAGATTACCCGTTCC
>NZ_ANBM01000023.1 GCF_002100115.1 Anaerovibrio sp. JC8
TTCCATTTCAGTGGGTCGTATTGGTAGTCCTTCTAACTACCCAAACTTCATCTTTGGTTAACACATTATACCATAATGCTGATGGTGCATACCATTCAGTTTTATGGGTGGGTCGTATGCCGGGTGGTGGGGTGGCGACGCGAAGCTAGTACCTTTAGGTGCGCTCTCTTTTCAGGGCTGTGTGCTGCCCCGTCATCCGGCTGGTGGGGGCGACGCAAGCGAAGCGAAGCTAGTACCCGAAGGGTAGGTCCCGTGAGGGATTCAGTAAAGATAAAAAGATAGCAGGAATTAGCCACTGTTTTATAGAATGATATGTAATATCATATTGGACGGAGGTTGATTATCATGAAATTGGCAAGGTTTTTGGTTGCACTTTCTGTGCTGGCTTTATTATTCACTGGTTGTGGTTCCCAGGCATCTAATCAGCCATCTAATGATAATTCCAAAGAGGTGCCCCAACAAACCCAGGAATCCAGTTCTTCATCCAGACCTTCCCACGAGGCCAAATATCAGCCTTTACCTAAAGACTTTGATCACGAGAAATATAATATAACCGGCTTCAATTATTTGGAAACGAAAAAAGCCAAAAGACAGGTGGATAATGGTATTTATGTACCTAAGAAACGAATAGATTTTAAAACTTTAGATGATAGTATTTGGATGATACAAAAAGTTATTGCCAGTGATTATTGTATCGAAGTTCGTGCAGTCCGGAGCAATGGAATAGATAAAGGCCGTAATTTTACATGGTTCTTATATGATAATGCCAGCTTTTACGGAAGCCAACAAAATATAGTATCTTTGGGTGGGTATGATGTAAAAGAATTTATACCAGAACAGTTACAAGGCACCAGAGAAGGTGCAAATGAATCAATAGCACTTGTGGCTGCCCACAAAGTTTTCAATCAGTATGGGGCAAATTATAAAGATAATGTGAAATACGATATGGTTATAAATGAATATTGAGGTGATTATTGAGGGGCTGCTTTGGCAGCTCCTTTTATTCTGGGCGGAGGGCGGGGGAGCCCCGTGAGGGAGAGTGGCCACGAGTGGCTGGTCAGCTTTCGATAAGTGTGATTATCGGAAGTAAACTACGGCTTACTTTCGATAATCGTAATACACTTATCGGAAGCTCACCAGCCCGCCTTATGAGGTAGGACGGATACAAAAGCAGACAGGGGGAGTGCGAAGCACGGCTGGGTGCGAATACAAAAGTCCTGCCCATACTCATAGTAGAAAATATAGGAGTGTCACAATTTACCACACAGTACGCCCTAATCCGCATAAATACTGGATTCTTGTAAAGTGTACTGCCACAGTATTGCCGCAGTACTGCCATAGTACCGCTCTATACCGCTAAAACACTGGCTCTATACCGCTAAAACACTGGCTCTATACCTTCCACCGTACTGCCATCATACTGCCACTATACCTTCCACTGTACTGCCATAGTACTGCCACAACACCGTCAAAGCCCGCCACCAGTGGTGCAAAGCTGGTCCCCGAAGGGAGCGGCGGCTATTTATAGCGGCCGCCTACTGGCCCTGTAGTAGACGATAGCCCCTACACGGTGAATGGGTATGGACTCATTTCAGGACATAAGAGGCCATACTCGTTCATCCGGAGATAACCTTGGAGCCGGGGGCGGCGGCTATTTATAGCGGCCGCCTACTGGCCCCGTAGTAGACGATAGCCCCTACACGGTGAAAGGGTATGGACTCATTTAATGCGGAACGAGGCCATACGCTTTCATCCGGTCGATACACTGAGAGCCGGGCAGACGGGAAAGAGGGGCGGCTGGACGTATGGTAAGCCGCCCCTCTTTCACGGCTCACTTCCATCAGTGGCACCCAGTAGTGCAAGTAGGCCCCGGCTTTCAGGTATCGGAAGCAGCTTTTAGCTGCTGGAGTCTGAATGCCGGGGCCATGTTTGTGGGTGGCTTCCTTTTATACACTTATAGCTGTATCTGTTTCTGTTTCTGTTTCCATTTCCAATTCTTCTTTCAGCTGGTCCAGAGTATCTTTCACATTCTCCGAGCCTGTCATTTCATAAAGGATGGAAAAGAAATAAACTGCAGTTTCCTTATCACAATCTGATGCGGCTTTGTTCCCCTGTTCAAGAACAAAATCAACTATTTTGCTGTTATAGGACAGTGGAACATTGTACTTAATTGAATATGTCTCCATATCCATCAATGTAGGAACTTCAGTATTTTGATTCAATACCAGCATGGCAGTTTCTTTGTCGGATAAATACTTTCTGTCACCATCCCCCCAGTCTGAACATAAACGGTAATATCCAAGGGCTGCAGAATGGACTTCAATTTGGTCCATATACCAGCCGAAATAGTAATAGCAGTTACCAATATTTTTCTGATGGAAAGACCATTTAAGGGCTTCTTCAGCACATTTGAGGACTTCTTCCTTATCCCCATAATGGCTTTCCCATTCAGCCAGCTGCAGATGAATAGCCGGGTCAACAGGATTCCAGTGCAAGGCCGTAAGCAGGGCCTTTTTTGCTTTTTCCTTGTCTTTTAATTCCATCAGTGCGGAGCCATAAGCCAGGTATAATTTGGAAATTGGCTCAGAAATATTGCAAATATCCTTCTTTGGCTTCTCAAATTTCTTATACAAAAGCTCCTCGAGATCTTCATTAAAGGAATGGTATTCCGTATCTTCATCGTCCTTATAAGGCTCTGATTTCTCTACTGTTTTCACCAGTTTATCAAGAATCGGCAGTGCCTTATCAAATTGGTTGATATCCATTTTTGTCTGGGCTTCACACAGAGCCTCATCCAGCTGCAGCTTATCCTCCATAAAATCATCCCCTTATTTTTATTAGCGTATATTCAATGAAACATCATAACTTACAATTACAATATCAGAACAAGTTTAAATTTTCCTTAAAAAGAAAAAATCCCGGCTCTGGTGATTAAACCAAAACCGGGGCTGAGTTATACGTTATGTTTATTCCCCTATTTTCATCAGCATATCATCAACACTATTAGTGCAGAATATGATTTTCTTGCCTTTCTTCTTGGCCCGCTCGGTTATCTTGTACCACTGGGCATGGGCCATGTAGTCCGTTTTAATGACTATCACATCGACCTTGTCTATGATTTTGACATCAAAGCCGTAATTATCCGGGTCAATGATGGTAAAGTCCGGGGCGGCCTTTCTGACTTCCGCCTGCCAGTTCGGGTGGCCACCAAAGACCACGGCCTTTTTATTCTTGGCTCTGGCCAGAATTTCCTGTCGGGCGGCTTCGTCCATTTCCCCAGTGTCCTTGGTGTCGGATGCCGCCCCTTCATCAAGGAGCTGCTGGAGAATTTTCACCCGCTCCGCCATTATGGCCATATCCTCATCATGCTGGGCGGTCTTTTTCTTGGCACGATCCAGCTCCAGCTGTATATCATTCAGGGCCTGTTGCTTTTCCTCGTTCAGCTTCTCCAGCTCACTAATTCTGTGCCTTGCCTTGGAAAGCTCACGACCCAGACTTTTCTGCTGTTCAGTTTCCCGAACAATACCAGCATAGGCATCCACAATGGCCTCTGCCTCATGGTAAAGCCGTGCAAAGCTACGCATATAGAGTCCTGCTACATAATAGTGGTTGATGTCCTCGGGGCGGCAAGCACCTTTCTCCATGTTCAGAGTTATGGCATTAAAAATGTCCTGGAGTTCTTTGTTGGTAAACCTTTCACTTTCATACATGGAAGCCGGAACATTATCCAGCTGGGCAAAATCCCACATCATGGTATATAACCCCGCCTCAGGACTTTCCGGATTAAGACGCGCCCCTATATCTTCTAGGCTTTTGCCTCCACAAACCCCGGCCGTGCTTTCCATCAATTTCTTGACGTTTTTTTCCTGCTCAAAGTCCTTCACAAAATCCCGACCAATATCGGCAAAGTCCCGCATATAGGCATATTCCTTGCCCTCTACCACCGGCACTACTCTTTCATAAAGCTCCGAATCATCGTCAGGCTCCATATCGTACTTTTCACAGAAATACATATACAGCCCATAGGCATCATGCAAGCGGTCATCAGATTTTTTCTGGCCCACACGCATGGTGTAAAAGACTTCTTCCATGAAGCCGTGGTCAAATTCAAGTCTTTTGGTGTCCTCAAAAATATTGTAAATGGACTTAAACGCCCGGCTGGCCGCCTCAAACATTTCCTTGTCCAGTGCTTCATCCGACTTGGCCACCTCAATTATGCCCAGAGCCTTAATGACATTCATGCGGATGGGAAGCCTGTTGCCGGTAACAAAACGACTTTTGAAGCGGCTGTTTTTCTTGGCCGCCTGATAATACTTATCTTTGTCTGTATCATATTTGCTGTCAATGAAACGCATCATTTTCTGGCTGCGGGCAAAGGCCCCGGCCAGCAATGCGTCATTACAGTAGGTGTAACCTTCCATCATTTAAACCACTTTCTTTAAAAATGTCATATTTTATATCTTCAAGACAGATGGAGCTTTTTCCTGCTAAAAAAGAAAAAGTCCTGGCTAAAAGCCAGGACAATTTATATACTGCTATCATTTGAGAATATCAATCCATTCATCAGAAAAGTTTATGGCTTTCAGGACATCCTCTTTCTGCAGTGTCGGTGGTTTGCGTAAAGTAAATTTGACGGCTTCTTCCGGCACCTCTGTATGGATGGTAAACTGCGAGCCGTGAGGCTGCCATGTGAAGCAAACCTTATCATCACGGTCCAAGCCCAGAAGGTTGCCATTGCTGTTTACGATCCAATGGTAGTCAGTGGTTCTGTACCTTGTGGTTTCTTCCTCAAATAACCGGTATGAAAGCAAATCGTAACTTCTGACCAATACAGAGGTTCTAAGTCTGCTATAGTGGTCTGTTGCAATATTTATTCTTTCGTTCCATATATTCAAAACAGCCTCACCTGTTTTTTGAACATCCTCATGTGGGTCAGTAATGCCATAGGAATAATCCGGGGAGCATCTTCCGCTTATCAGCCGGACCGTTTTGCTGGCAAATGGGTCCTTCACTTTTACTGTTTTCATGGACCAGCAATTTTTATCCAGCACAACATCAGCAATTCCAACAGGGGAATCAAGATGCGTTCCCCCTATAGCATCAGCAAAGGCATCGCCCCAGTCATTTCCGGAAACATCTTTTCTTCCGATGTAAATCAAATAGACCAGATACCCGCCTATCTTTTTCACCAATTCATCAGGAAATATATTCAAGGGGTATATAGTCTGGGTTGTTAACCGCTTTGAATCCCTTAATTTTGGCCGCATTTCCATTCTTTTTCTCCTCCGCTGCATTATATTCCTTTAATGATGTAATCATCTGCTTCGCAACAGCTTTTATGACAGGAACTGCTACAGAATTACCTGTCTGCTTTTTGATTTTTCCATAGGGAACAACAATTTTGTAAGTATCAGGGAACCCCTGTATACGCAAAAGCTCGCGTTCCGTTGGTCTGCGTTCATCATTTATCAAGATGTAATTAGCCGAAGCACCCGCACGCAATGCCGAAGAATAAGGATGCGGCGTATTGGAGCCGGACATATTTTCATGAGATATATATGGTTTTGGATAATTCTTGTCTTTCAGTCTCTCCAAACGTGATAAGCGAATTTCATCCCTAACATAATATTTCTCATCCACATCTGTTTCCAATATATCAGATAGTGTTTTTCTTTCAGATAATTCAACAGGCTCCGGGAACTCAAACTTAACATCATCAAGGAAACCAACTATGATAATGCGTTCTCTTTTTTGAGGAACCCCATAATCCAGGGCATTAAGAACCTGTGCATAAACATGGTAACCCAATGCTTCCAAGTGTGTCCGTATAACATGAAAGGTCTTTCCATTGTCATGGGAAACCAGATTACGCACATTTTCAAGCATAAAAGCCTTTGGCCGCTTTATCTTCAATATGCGCTCTATATCAAAAAACAGTGTCCCACAGGTTTCATTGGCAAAGCCCTCTTTTTTCCCGATTATGGAAAAAGCCTGACATGGGAAGCCGCCCAGCAATATATCAAAATCAGGAATAGTCCATGCAGGAATTTTTGTAATGTCACCAGCCGGATGTTCATGAAAATTTGCTTCATAAGTTTTGCAGGCATCTTCATCAAATTCACTGGAAAAAACGCATTTTCCGCCCACACTTTCAAAGCCTAATCTTATGCCGCCAATACCGGCAAATAAGTCAATGAAGGTGAAGTTATTCCAATTCATTTTATTCACTCCTCGTTCTGTCAAAAGAACAATACAGTTAATTATAACATACGGCATTACCCGCTTCAAAATTTGCTGTCCAATTTTTGTATTAAATGCCTCTTATTGTCTTGAACCCGAACAACAATTCTGTTATCATTATTATACAAAACATACATTCCATAATCAAGAATTTATTTCCACAGAAAGGAGGATTTTCCATGGTTCTATACCGGCCCCGGATGGCGGATTATCATGAGGCCATGCGCCACATCAAGATATTTGACGAAGTGCAGGATTTAAACAGATATGTCGTGAATTTTCACAACCTCTACAACATAGCTGCAGCCACCAAGACGGACTTCCTGCTCCACGGTGACGGCCGGGAAATGAACGATGAACGGAATGGCTGGAAGCACTCACGTTACATTTTTCTCGGCAACACGCCCCTGGGTATTTTCGATTCCAGCACCCTGCGGGACATCAAAAAGCCCCGGCTCCAGATAAAAGAGGATGATAACGGCGGACTCAGCTGCCAATTCCAACTAACGGACAAGGAATACATTTTCTTTCTGGGCATCGGCCTATGGCAGACCACCAGCCAGTGTCAGGGCTTTCTCTGCCGCCAGATGGGGCATCCTATTTTCCGGAAGGATGACATCCCCATCACCCGTGAAGCCTTCACTCAGCTGCTTACCAATTTCATTGCCGAAACGGCCATAAGGGAAATCCAGACCGCCGAAAAGGCCACCCAGCTCCGGAACAAAACAAATACCAGCACAACCCCCAATAATGACCATTAAAAAATGGCGCACCGTAAAAAGTGCGCCATTTATAGTAGTTCCCCCAAACTACCTTTTACTGTGCCTTGCGGATATAGTCATCTTGATCCAGCAATAAATCCATGGAGCATTTATAATATGCGGCCATCCCCATGACCTGCTCAATGGTTGGCTCGATTATTCCTGACTCCCACTTGTTGTAGATATCCTCATCCACACCCAAATGCCCGGAAACATCCTGCACGGATTTCCCCCTTATCAGGCGAAAGCGTTTAAAAACTTTCCCATAATTCATTATGAAATTCCTCCCTCTTATTTACTGGCTGGACCACCTATAAATCCTCTCCTTTTTATAGGCTAATGGTCCCTAACACCACGAATAATAGTATAAGAGAAACCTCATTATAATACAAATTGCCAACGATTTATAATCCTAACCATTTTTCCCTTTTCTGTTTCAATTATCACAGAATGGCAAAATAGTGTTTATTTTCTAAGCGAAAAGCCGCATAAACTCTGGGCTGCGCCTTATTTTATAACAAATTGGCAAAATATTTATTTTTTTGATTTAACAAAAGGCTGCTCTCCATATCCAGAACCGATGGCAGGGAATTGATATCCCTAAGTATATGCTGCACATGGTTTGTATCCTTGGCCACAATATGGATTACATAATCAAAATGTCCAGTAGTGGTGCCGTACCATGTCACAAAATTCTGCCGGTCCAGATACTCCTGAAAGCTGTCCCACTGGTCCGCCTTTTTCAGCTTAACCATAGACTGCATGGCCACAGGATAAGCCTCATTGAATTTCTCCCCCGGTGTCACGGTAAATCCACCGATATATCCTTCGTTCTCCAAACGGCGCACCCGCTCGCTCACGGCCGGCATGGAAAGAGCCACCTTGGCCGACAGCGCACTGATAGTAGTCCGGGCATTCATGCAAAGTTCCTTATAAAGAGCCTTATCAATATCATCCATTTTTATAGGTCATTCCTCCTAGATTATTTTTCACACGATATACTATTATAATGATTTAATAAATTTTGTCTAGTGTTTTTATTTTTTCTTTAACAAATGTTAGTTTTTTTAAAATAAACCGTAAATCCTGGGCAAAATCTTCAAAAATAAACAGCAAACAAAAAAGGTGCCCTGCTTTCACAGAGCACCCCTATTACTTTTTAGAAATTATACTTTAATCCCACGCCGCCAGTGAGGCCCCGCTTCTTGCCAGCAAAGGCTGTAAGGTTAA
>NZ_ANBM01000024.1 GCF_002100115.1 Anaerovibrio sp. JC8
CCACCCTCTGTGAGAGATCTCATCTCAAGGCGGGTTTCACGCTTAGATGCTTTCAGCGTTTATCCCTTCCGAACGCAGCTACCCAGCTGTACAACTGGCGTCATAACTGGTACACCGTTGGTTCGTCCACTCCGGTCCTCTCGTACTAGGAGCAGCTCCCTTCAAATCTCTTACGCCCGCGATGGATATGGACCGAACTGTCTCACGACGTTCTGAACCCAGCTCACGTACCACTTTAATGGGCGAACAGCCCAACCCTTGGGACCTGCTTCAGCCCCAGGATGTGATGAGCCGACATCGAGGTGCCAAACCTCCCCGTCGATATGGACTCTTGGGAGAGATTAGCCTGTTATCCCCAGGGTAGCTTTTATCCGTTGAGCGATGGCAATTCCACTTTCATTCCACCGGATCACTAAGCCCTACTTTCGTACCTGCTCGACCCGTCAGTCTCGCAGTCAAGCTCCCTTCTGCCTTTATACTCTTCGCGCGATTTCTGTCCGCGCTGAGGGAACCTTTGGACGCCTCCGTTACTCTTTCGGAGGCGACCGCCCCAGTCAAACTGCCCACCTGGCACTGTCCCCGATCCTGTAGTATCAGGGTTAGATCCCTAGCATGTAAAGGGTGGTATCCCAACAATGACTCCGCGAAGACTTGCGTCCTCGCCTCCCAGTCTCCCACCTATCCTGTACATCACATGCCAAGAATCAATGCCAAGCTGCAGTAAAGCTCCATGGGGTCTTTCTGTCCAGTCGCGGGTAACCTGCATCTTCACAGGTATTTCAATTTCACCGGGTCCCTCGTTGAGACAGTGCCCAAATCGTTACACCTTTCGTGCGGGTCGGAACTTACCCGACAAGGAATTTCGCTACCTTAGGACCGTTATAGTTACGGCCGCCGTTTACTGGGGCTTCAATTCAGAGCTTCAGCTTGCGCCTGACCCCTCCTCTTAACCTTCCAGCACCGGGCAGGTGTCAGCACCTATACGTCAGATTTCTCTTTAGCAGGCACCTGTGTTTATGGTAAACAGTCGCTTGGGCCTCTCTTCTGCCGCCGGCTCCGGCTTCATCCGCGAAGGACTACACCAGCTCCGGCCATCCTTATCCCGAAGTTACGGATGCATTTTGCCGAGTTCCTTAACGAGGGTTTTCCCGCGCACCTTAGGATACTCTCCCCGCCTACCTGTGTCGGTTTTGGTACGGGCCAACGTAATCTAACTAGAAGCTTTTCTCGGCAGTGTGATGCGTACGAATTTGACTCGACCGAGGTCTCGTCTATCTATCAGCTCTGAGCCTTTATGCAGGGGATTTGCCTCCCGCACAGCCTGCAGCCTTCGACTGGCACGTCCAACAGCCAGCTCGCACTTTCTCCTGCGTCACTCCATTGCTCAAACAATTACGCCGGGTACAGGAATATTCGCCTGTTGTCCATCGCCTATGCTTTCTGCCTCGGCTTAGGTCCCGACTTACCCTGAGTCGACGAGCGTTGCTCAGGAACCCTTAGGCTTTCGGTGGGACGGATTCTCACCGTCCTTTTCGCTACTCATACCGGCATTCTCACTGCCATACAGTCCACTGCTCCTTCCGGTACAGCTTCACCCCGTATGGTACGCTCCCCTACCCATGCATTTGCATGCCGCAACTTCGGTTCTGTACTTGAGCCCCGGACATTTTCGGCGCAGGACCTCTCGACCAGTGAGCTATTACGCACTCTTTGAATGGTGGCTGCTTCTGAGCCAACATCCTGGTTGTTTTCGAAATCCTACATCCTTTTCCACTTAGTACAGCATTTGGGACCTTAGTCGGCGGTCTGGGCTGTTTCCCTCTTGACTACGGGTCTTATCACTCGCAGTCTGACTCCCAGGTTCCTCTAACACAGCCATTCGCAGTTTGACTGGGGTCGGTAGGCTTTACGCCCCCTAGCCCGATCAGAGCTCTACCGTCTGCGTTCATTCCCTGAGGCTAGCCCTAAAGCTATTTCGGGGAGAACCAGCTATCTCCACGTTCGATTGGCATTTCACCCCTATGCACAGCTCATCCCAAAGTTTTTCAACACTCACGGGTTCGGCCCTCCACTCATTTTTACCTGAGCTTCAGCCTGGCCATGCATAGATCACTGTGGTTTCGGGTCTACCCACCGTGACTAAGCGCCCTGTTAAGACTCGCTTTCGCTTCGGCTCCGCGTCTTCCGCTTAACCTCGCCACGATGGATAACTCGCCGGTTCATTCTTCAATAGGCACGCCG
>NZ_ANBM01000025.1 GCF_002100115.1 Anaerovibrio sp. JC8
GTAGTGACCCCATAAAGTTAGACCTTAACGGTAGTAGCAATTATTTGCTACTACCGTTTTTTATGCTGCGGCATGACGTAAACGGTAATCCACTGGGCTGAGCCATCCCAGCTTAGATTTGATTCTGTGTTTATTGTAGTATGTGATGTAATTGCGTATTGCTCGTTCCAGTTCGTCAAAGCTGTGATAGGTATGTCCATAGTAAATTTCCTGTTTTAGTAGGCCAAAGAAATTTTCCATCACGCTATTATCTAGACAGTTTCCCTTGCGAGACATGCTTTGAAAGATTCTTTCTTCTCTTAATCGTTCTATATAGTTTCCCATTTGATAGGCCCATCCCTGGTCTGAATGGAATGTCCGACGATAAGGGCAGTCGCTAGTAATGTCAATTGCTTTCTCTAAAGCAGACATAATAGCTTGTGATGATGGTCGTTTCGTGATACTAAAACTAATGATTTCACGATTATAAAGGTCAAGAAACGGATTTAGATATGCTCTGCAAGTGATAATATTCCCTTTGCTGTCAATCTCATAATACTTGAATTCAGTGGTATCTGTGGTGATTTTCTGGTGTGGAATACATGTATCAAAGCGGCGACGTAACCGATTTGGTGCAACGTGCCCAATAGTTCCTTTGTAAGAATTATATTTGCGGCTTTTGTGGGCAAATGATTTTACCTGTAGTCCCAATTTCTGAACAAGGCGTTGGACCTTCTTATGATTGACTAAAAAGCCCTCTTGGCGGAGCTTGCCACAAATTCGACGATAACCGAAGTCCTTGTCACTCTGCCGAATTGCTTTGATTTTTGCCTCTAATTCGGCATCCGGATTTTCCCGGTCAAATCGCTTCTGCCAATACATATAGGTGGCTTTTGGAAGTTTAATAGCTGCAAGGATATCTTTTAATTTGAATGATCCTCGGAGACTGTGGGCGATCCTTGCTTTCGCTTCTGCGCCTCTTGCTCCAGGCGCAATCTCCTCAGTTCTTTTAAATAGGCTACCTCAATGCGTAGCTTGAGATTTTCTTCTTCTAGCTGCTTAAGTCTCTCATCTTGATTAATATTACATTCAGGTGTAATGCTGGATTTGTCTGGCACCTTTGGCCGCCTGCCTTTCCGTTGCGTTTTGAGACCTTCTATACCAACAGCACGATAGCGTCGAACCCAGTTAACTAAAATCCCGTCAGATTTTAATTTAAGTTGAAGTGCTAATTCATGGTAAGACATCTCTGTACTTAAATATAACTCTACAGCATGTAACTTGAATTGGAAAGAATAGGTTTCATTTTTTCTTGACCGCTTAAGCCCTTCTGCTCCCATTGCTCGATATTTTCCGACCCAATGTCGAATGTATTTTGTATAAGGTATGCCATATTTATGGGCTAAAGCAAGGTATCCAATATTCCCATTCAAATATTCCTGAACTATCTTCAATTTGAAATCAGCACTATATTTTGCCATAAAAAGACCCCCATAAGTTAGATTACTTGGTCTAACTTATGGGGGTCTCTACA
>NZ_ANBM01000027.1 GCF_002100115.1 Anaerovibrio sp. JC8
GATATGCACCCCATTATTTAGACAAAAATAATGTAATGGAGGTGCATTTTTTGAAAATAAAATATTCTTACGAGGATAAACTGAAAGCAGTACTTCGAATTATTAATGATGGAATGTCAACCCGAGACAGCGCCCGTATTTTAGGGGTTTCACCATCTAATGTTAGAATGTGGAAACAATTATATTTAACACACGGGCCGGAAGCACTGAAATATAAACGTACAAATTATGATAGTACTTTTAAGGTGGCTGTAATAGAATATATGCATCAGCATAATTTATCACAGTTCGAGACAGCAGTGCATTTTGGAATAACCCAGGGGAAACTTATTGGGGTGTGGGAAAAGCAGTACAACTCCAAGGGTTATATTGCATTTGCTCATAACGGAGCATGTATGAAAGAATATGAAAAAAAGGCAGATATTCCGAAGAAAACAGAATCGTTGGAAGAAGAAGTTCTTCGCCTTCGAATGGAGAATGAATATCTAAAAAAATTGCAAGCCTTAGTTCAGAAGAGAATATTCCAAGAAAATGGGAAAGAGCAAAAGTCATAGATGAACTAAGGCATAAATATCCTCTTAAGTTAATCCTTGGTTTTGATGGAATGAGCCGAAGCACATTTTATTATCAATTAAAGCGAATGAAAAAGCCTGATCATTATCATGAGTTAAAAGAAGAGATAGTTCATATCTTTGAAGAGAATAAGAACTGTTATGGCTACCGTAGAATTACTTTAGAGCTTAAAAACCGGGGTTATAAAATTAATCACAAAGTAGTTCAGAAACTAATGCGTCAATGCGGTTTAAAATGTGTTACCAGAAAGAGAAATAAATATAATTCCTATAAAGGGAATATTGGGAAAATAGCTCCAAACATTATAGCAAGGGATTTTGTGGCATCTAGTCCGAATAAAAAATGGGCAACAGATGTTACTGAGTTTACAACGACAAAAGGAGAGAAAGTATATCTTTCTCCGATTTTAGATATGTTTAATGGTGAAATTGTGAGTTACAATATATCTCTACATCCAAACTTTAACCAGACCCTGGATATGTTGGATAAAGCATTTAAAAGTGTGCCCAATACACAGGGGATTATTCTGCATTCTGATCAAGGATGGCAATATCAGATGAAACAGTATAAAGCGTTATTGGAAAAACATGGGATAATTCAAAGCATGTCTAGAAAGGGAAACTGTCTTGATAATTCTATAATGGAAAGTTTTTTTGGAGTACTCAAGACAGAGATATACTTTGGTAAAAAATATAAAACAGTAGAGGATCTGGTAAACGCAATTAGCGAATATATCCATTATTATAATAATAAAAGAATTAAGCTGCGATTGAATGGACTAAGTCCCATACAATATAGGCTTAAATTTTCTAATACAGCATAGTTTACCCTGTCCAAAAAACGGGGTGCAGTTCAA
>NZ_ANBM01000028.1 GCF_002100115.1 Anaerovibrio sp. JC8
GTCTTGCTTGACAACCACACCCGCCGTCGTGATTGTCGCTTTCGTAGTCGTTCCCGTGAACACTTTAAGCGTGTCGGGAAGCACGTTCGTACTTGAAATCAGCGTTGTCGTGCCCGTTGTCGGGGCACCGGAAAAGGCGACGTTTTGGGTATTGATGGTCGCGTAAGTGCTGCCGTCCGCATTCTGGACAATGCCCGCGCCGTTCAGCGTCAATACCGGCGTGCCCCATGTCGCACTATTAATGTTGATTGTCGCGAAGTTTTGCACTGCCCCCGCCGTGTTCGCGCTGGAAAGGTTAAGTGTGTTGCCCGTAACGAGATTACCCGTTCCTTCTTTTGTTCCACCGCCGTAAAGGCTGCCATTTACTGTCGCGTTGTTCAACGTGACCATGTTGCCCGTAACATCGCCCGTACCGCTAAAAGTATAGCCACCATAAACGTTGTTAGCTGTGGTATTCTCCAACGTAACAGAATTGTTCGTGGCACTGTGTCCGTCCCCACCGCAGACATCACTAACTGTTGAGTTTTTCAGCACGACAGTATTTTTGTCGGCTTGGCCACCGTTGCTTAAAGCACCTCGAATCTCTTCAGTCGTTTTGATATTTATTCCTTCCAAAGTATTCCTTGAAGCGATGGCATTAGAAGTATTGCCGCCTTCCGCCGAAAATTTTCCCTGTACATTGGACAGCTTCAAGGTATAACCCTCAACGGCAGATTTATTATTTGCTCCACCCCCGTAAAAAAACCAACTATCCAAAGAAGTGCCATCGGTAATGGTCAGCGTCTTGCCGGAATTGGAAACTGTCGCGCCTACCTGTCTTGTGCCGTCATGTTTAAGCGCGTCGTTATCATTAACATCAAGATAAAGCCAATCCGAAGCCGAAGCCGACGCCACCCCGGCTCCCCCTATCCACAGCGATACGGCCAGTGCCAAAGCAGCCTGTACTTTTGGACCTATCCAACGATATTTAGTAGAGGTTTTGTCCCCCCCTAGTGGACTATTATACTTCCTTGTTTCCACGTTTCATATCCTCCCAATTTATATGTTATGCCACAAGGCATACTTTTCTACCAACCAAAATAGCATGAATTTTCCCAAAATTCAACGACTTTGCAAAAAGTGGTCGATTTTTGCAAAAAGTGGTCGATTTTTAGACCATTTGACTTTTCTTCTATAACATTTTTGTCATAGCTAAGGCAATAAAAAAGCGCCCCGGTTTTCCCAGAGCGCGTCATAAACTATTCTATCTGCAAACG
>NZ_ANBM01000029.1 GCF_002100115.1 Anaerovibrio sp. JC8
ATTATTGTCAACTTGGAGGAAAAGCCAACCATCCTCCACCGCCGCCTCGACGCTTCCGCCCGCGATCCACAGCGAAACGGCCAGTGCCAGAGCCGCCTGTCCCTTCAATCCTTTCCAGCCATTGCCCTTATTGGCTTTACTGGTGCTGTTGTCCTTTTCCAGTGGACTTCTATGTTTTTCCGTTCTCATTTTCATACCCTCCATGCATATCCGTTATGCCATGAGGCATGTTTTCACCTACCATCAAAATATCATGAAAACAGCAAAAATTCAATAGAAAAAAAACAAACGTCGTAAGTAAAAAATCCACCGCCAAAGCAGTGGATTTTTAAATGATATGTGATATGAATTATTTAGAAATTATACTTTAATCCCACACCGCCGGTGAGGCCCTCTTTCTTTCCAGCAAAGGCTGTAAGATTAAGGTCCACGGTCCATGGGGAATCGGCCTGGGTAATGGTGGCTCCCACCTCTGCAAATAGCATGAATTTTTCCAAAATTCAACGACTTTGCAAAAAGTGGTCGATTTTTGCAAAGTGGTCGATTTTTAGACCATTTGACTTTTCTTCTATAACATTTTTTGTCATAGCTAAGGCAATAAAAAGCGCCCCGGTTTTCCCAGAGCGCATCAAACATCACTTGGTTATTAAATTATTAATTGTAGACCAGATTTATGCTGCTTACATTTCCCCTACTGTCATAGTCAGAAGAAATACTCCCCCAGGAATATTCCTGTTTTCCTTCTATGCCGTAGCCCTTCAATATTTCATCATGAAAGGCCTTTCTTTTAGGCTCATCAATTTCTGAGAATTTCCTGTCGCAGCATATCAAGGAAAGCATGTATATGGCACCATTTCTGAAGAACAGACAGGCAAGATAGCATCTGCCGTCAATATAAACCTTTTCCTCTAAATCGACGATGAGTATGCCATCCTGATTGCAGAAATATCTGCTTTTCTTAAAATCTTCAAATGTATAGCCGGGGCCAATCATTAAATCATCATAAAGCCCCACTAATCCTTTTTCAAAATCCTTCATGCAACTAATCCTTTACACCGCAATATGAAACCATCTATCCTTCTCTATGCTATATTATAATCCTCCAAAATGAAAAAATCTTTAAAAGCTGGATTAAAAAAGGACCAACGCAACCGACTATCTACAGACA
>NZ_ANBM01000030.1 GCF_002100115.1 Anaerovibrio sp. JC8
AATATCAAATATCTTGTGCCGCCCCAAATACGGAAATGTGATCCCCAGCTGGCGGATACACTTACGGATATCGCTAAAAGTAAAAGCCGCTCTGTAGGGGCCATACAGAAAGCGGATTTAATTCCCGGGGCAATTTATTATGATGATTACCTCACCCTTGATGGCCGCCATGAATGGCATCAGAAGGCCTTGAAAAGATTTGAGAATGTGGACCTTGTGTTTATGGACCCGGACAATGGCCTGCTGGTCAAGTCCGTGGGCAAGGGCTCGGTCAGAAGCATTAAGTACGTTTTCTACGAGGAAGTGAAGGCTTTTATTGACTCCGGAAAGAGCGTCTTGGTCTATAACCACAGATGCAGAAAGCCGGAGAAGAAGTATTTTGATGATATTAAAGATAGGCTTTATGATAATGTCAAAATCAATAAACGCCTGATACAAGCGATAACCTTTTCCAGGGGAACCACACGGGATTATATTGCCGTCCCCGCCAGCCAGGAGCATTACAATATGTTCCGGACTGCATTTGCTGATATGAAGGAAAGTATGTGGGGAAAATTAGG
>NZ_ANBM01000031.1 GCF_002100115.1 Anaerovibrio sp. JC8
CCCATTAAAGGTGGAATAGTTTCCAGTTCCATATTCAAAGAAGGCACCATATTCCGTAGTGCCGGATTTCTTTTCATTCTGATGGCCAAGGGCCAGAATGGCATTCCAGGTGTGGCTGTCCACATGGCTGCCCGTCTCCTGCCGCATGGTGCCGCCGCCCATCTGGGCGAAGGTTGCCAGACCGTCAGTGCCGGTGTTGGAGCCCATGGAGAGGCCATCTACGGCCGCACCGACGAAATCATTACCGGCAGACAGTGCCGCCACGGATGCAGTTGCACCCATTACGGAGTTATGGGTCCAATCCGCAGACTTCACATCTGTACCTGTTTTTGCGGTGAAAATAAGATTGGTTCCGTCAAGGGATGCCTCACCTTCACCTTCCAGGGCCGTGCTCACCTTGTACTTGGTACCGGTGATGGTGCCCACGCTGTTGCCAAAATCAGACACCAGGGTCATCTTCTTGTTGGCTGCCAGTTCTTCTATATTGGTAAATTTAATATTGGAAGTATCTACTGCTGCCCCATTAAAGTTGATGTTCTTAGTTGTATCTGTCGCATGGGCAATAAGGGCCCCGCTGTCCTTCCATTCCACATTAGTGAAAGTCAGCTTGGAGGCGTTGTTGCCTGTCACTTGATAGTTGACGTTGCTGCTGTCCACGGCGATTTGGCCTGTCACCGCACCGTTTATCATCACACCGGAGAGAGGGCTGTATTCATAGGAAATGTCGCTTGGCTGCGTGATATGGTCACCAGTTATGCCCGCTGCATTGGCCAGCAGGGTCATGGCATCGCCGGCCTTGGCCGTTTGATCCAGTCCCGTGAAGGTCAGCTTTGAGGCGTCGATGGCCGTGTTCCCATCGAAGGCGAATTTATAGCTGTTAGGCAATGTGTAATAGGTTGTCCCCGTACTCCACGGAATGGAAGCCTGCACGTTGTTGCTGTTCACGCCAAA
>NZ_ANBM01000032.1 GCF_002100115.1 Anaerovibrio sp. JC8
CTGCTTAACGAGTTAACCTGCAGAGCATTGTTGAGCAAATATCTTGTAATTGAAATATCTCAAATTCGTTGTTTCTAATAACTGCATCAATGGGTGTTACCAAGGCCTCAAACTTCTTTCGCATTTGGCTACACAGAGGAACAATTTTAAGGCCATATAAATCATCCTTGGTGATAGAACCAAAAACAGTGCCTTCATCGTTAAACTTTTTGAGTTCAAAGTTTAACTCCTGCATGGTGTAGTATAGGAATGAGTAACAACCATCTTTAGGTCTAATAGATGCTAAACCTCGCCCTATGGCGCAATCCTCTTTTGCTAAATTAACATCACCAACAGGTGCTCTAACACTCATAAGCACATCACCGGCCTTGGCATAGCGTTTGCCTTCAGTGGTGTAGAGACGGATTGTAGGGAATCTGAATCCGAAATCGGTCTTTCCCTGATAAAATATGTCACCCACGCCATCGGTATTAAATGATTCCCCTTCGGGAGAAGTTCCCATTGTGATGACTGCTATGTCTGAAAGATTTGTGCTTGCTTCGTGGTCGCAAGTGAAATCCTTGTAAATTGCAAATGCTTGGGCCT
>NZ_ANBM01000033.1 GCF_002100115.1 Anaerovibrio sp. JC8
GATGGCGGTCCACGGTCCATGGGGAATCCGGCTGGGTAATGGTGGCGCCGATTTCAGCTCTAAGGCTGCTGCCCTTGGTGGATGCGCCACGGATGGCAGAAGTAATACCAACCGCCGTTACTGAGCCTGTTGCGTCCCCGTTAAATTCATACTCGTAGGCCAGACCGCCATACCATTTCCACTGGTCGCTGGTGCGCATGGAATAACGGGCACCCAGGCGGAGAATCTGGCTGTTAATGGCATCAAGATCATAATGATCACCAGCATCAAAGGACACGCCGTTGCGGTGGTTGTAGAAGAACTTGCCATATACGTCCAGGCTCCGTCCGCCGGAATAATCAAAGATTTTGCCATAGCCCAAATGGAAGCCATAATAACCGGTACTGGTATTGTAGCCGTAAGTATTGCCAGCTCCATCTGTCAGCACATTGGAAGCATCATCCTTTATGGTGCCCAGACGGATACTGCCCTCAATATAATCCTTCTTCGGGCTGGTCCACTTGCCCAAAAGGCCGCCGCCAGTATAATGCATGGAACCATCACCCCT
>NZ_ANBM01000034.1 GCF_002100115.1 Anaerovibrio sp. JC8
GACGAGCTTTATCAAGAAGGAACGCCGCCAACAGAGGCAACCATTTCCAACTCTGGCAAAACGCTGACCATCACTGGCGGAAATTGGAATAATGATTTATGGCATATTAAAGGCGGTTTATCGTTTAATAATAATGTAAGTGGTTATACCTTGAAGCTGTCCAATGTACAGGGAACATTTTCGGCGGAAGGCGGCAATACTAGTACTCATAATGCCATCGCTTCAAGGAATACTGTGGAAGGAATAAATATCAAACCGACTAAAGAGATTCGAGGTGCTTTTAGCGCAGTTGGCCAAGCCGACAAAAATACTGTCGTGCTGAAAAACTCAACAGTTAGTAATGTCTACGGTGGGGAGGGAAACAGTGCCACGAACAATTCTGTTACGTTGGAGAATACCACAGCTAACAACGTTTATGGTGGCTATACTTATAGCGGTACGGGCGATGTTACGGGCAACATGGTCACGTTGAACAACGCGACAGTAAATGGCAGCCTTTACGGCGGTGGAACAAATG